>NZ_CAAF010000089.1 GCF_000359125.1 Mesorhizobium sp. STM 4661
CTACTGCGCGCTGTTGAGTTTTGCGGCGACGGTTTTCTGGAAGTTGTGGAGGGCGACTTCCCAGTGCGGAGAGAAGCGGCTTGGCAGGTTGAGTTCCTCGCGGATGGGCGCCATGGCCTGGACCTGGGTCCAGGGTCCGTCGTCCTCGTCGAGAACCTGCTTCCAGTAGATGGTGTTTTCATCACGCAGCTTCTTGAATTCCGGTGCGGTGGCCGCATCGCCGATGAAGTAGGTGCGGGAGGTGTAGTGGGTCAAAGTAGGCCCGCGCGGCAACTGCAGAGACACCGAGACGTAGCTTGGCGTGCAGGTCAGGATCGTGGCCGGGAAGATGAACAGGATGACCGCGTGGGCGACGCCGGTCTCCTCCATGACAGGGAAGAAGGGCAGCGCATTGCCGTCAGAGGCCTTGGTGGCGTAGCGCTTCTGGGCTTCGGCAAGCGAGCGCCGCGACGAGAAGCCCGAATAGACTTCGCCGCCGATTTCGGATGTGTAGTCCTTGCTGTGGTCGAAGGCCTTGTGGACGAAGGGCAAGTGGTAGTCTTCGATCCCTCCCTCCAGAACGATCTTCCAGTTGACCGCGAAGTCCCGGCTGCCACGGCCCGTCGCCGGATCCGCTGGCTTGAGGAGGGAGAAGTCGAATGTTCCTTCGACGCGCTCACGAACCGGCTTCAGGAACGTCTCGAGTTCGACAGCCTTGCCGTCGATGTTGGCGAAGATGATGTCGAAATACTGGCCGCTGCGCACCTCGATCAGGGACAGCTCGGCGAGGTCGAAATCCTCCGCGTTGTTCTGGTTGACGCCGGCGATGGCGGGCGTGGCCAGAAGATTGCCTTCCAGGCCGTAGGTCCAGCAATGATAGGAACAGCGGATCGTCCTGACGTTACCCTTGTCCTTGACCAGCTTCATGCCGCGGTGACGGCAGATGTTGTGATAGCATTTGATGCTGCCATCCTTCAGCCGCACCAGGATGAGCTCGTATCCGGCCACGCTGACGGGAACGACGTCACCGGGGTTGGGGATGTCGCTGGCGAACCCGACGCCCACCCAGCCGGCGGCGAAGATATGCTTGCGCTCGGCCTCGTAGAAGGACGGATCATAGTAGGCCCGCCCCGGCAGGCCCTCGGCAAGGTTGGTGCTGCGGTCGAGCCTCTCGATATCGTGGGCCGAGAGCGGATCAACTTCCAAAGTCGACCTGTCATGAGCATTCATCGCCGCAGCCTCCATTCTTGCTAACCGAGCTTGCCCGCAATCCACAGTCCGGCCCGCCATCATCTCCGCCTGCCGATACTGCGCCCCACCCAACAGCCTGACCATTGTAGATTCACAAACCAAACTTCGGTTCCAAACCAGAGCGG
>NZ_CAAF010000088.1 GCF_000359125.1 Mesorhizobium sp. STM 4661
TTGTCAAAGCGATTTAGAGACGCGACACCGCCAGCAAGTTAGAAATGCGACAGTGGTGCGCTTCTTGGCGCCGACGGGAGCGCCCGATCGGGCGTCAGCTGGTCGGGGTTGCGCAGCCCGATCGGGGGCGGCCCAGTCGATCTCCCGGCTTTAGCTTTGAGAGCCCGCACAACACATCGTGCTAGGGGTGCAAAGGTCGTCATTTCCGCGTAGATATAACGCCATGACGCATGAGACTGCCGCCTCCACATCCTATAAGAAACTGCCGATGGCCTTCGGAGGTGGTGCCATCATTGGCGCCCTCGGCGGCCTCATCGGCCTTGGAGGCGCGGAGTTCCGACTGCCGCTTTTGATTGGCGTGTTCAACTTCGCTGCGCTGGAAGCAGTGATTCTGAACAAGACGATGAGCCTGGTCGTGGTGGCCACAGCTTTGCCATTCAGGGCGCAGACAGTGCCCTTTGCCGACGTGGCCGCCCATTGGCCGGTCATCCTCAATCTGCTTGCTGGTAGCCTCTTGGGTGCCTGGTTTGGAGCAGGATGGGCAACACGCCTCAAATCGGAAACTCTCTACAAGGTGATAGCCTTGCTCCTGGTCGTCATCGCGGTCGTGCTGTTGTTCGGTCACGACCACGCCACGACAGGTGCAGCGCTGGTCACCGGCACAGCACAGCTTGTCGCAGGGGTCATTGCTGGGTTCATCATCGGCATTGTCGCCTCGCTCCTCGGCGTTGCCGGCGGAGAGCTGCTTATCCCGACGCTGGTTCTGCTGTTCGGCGCCCATATCAAGCTGGCGGGCTCTCTCTCGCTTGCTGTGAGTCTGCCGACGATGCTCGTCGGGTTCACTCGCTACAGCCGGGATCAGAGCTTCTCGGTCATCGGCCGCAACAAGAAGTTCCTTCTGATCATGGCCGCCGGATCGATCATAGGGACATTCATCGGTGGCCAGTTGCTCGGCTTGGTGCCGAGCTACGTGCTGCTTCCGGCACTGGCGCTGATCCTTGTGATATCGGCCGTAAAAGTCTGGCAGCACAAGTAGTCACTCGGCTGCCTCCAGTCGCTCGGCCGCCTCCATCCGAGCCATCGCCTGCTCCCGCCGGGCAATGACGGCCGGATCGTTCATGAAATCCGTCCTTCGGCCAGGCTTGCGCCCACGCTTCACATAGCCGTTGCTCTGGCTCCCGTCGGGAACTCCGAACATGTGGTTCGTCTGCCCGGTGCGCCGTGGTCCGTGCTGGCTACGCTGCAAATCCCGGCCGACCTGCATCTCGGCCACCATGGCAAGCGCTTCGTCCAGGCGCTTGTTCTCGACGATCTCCGATCTGTGAACCGAGCGCAGCTTGTCAAATGTCCTGTAGGGCAGGGACGTGCTGCCCGCCATGATCTCAAGCCGGCCGTCGGGATAGTCGCAAACGACGACCTTCTTACCGGCCAGGCTCTTTGCAAAGGCGCTCGGATCGAGGATGAACAGCACCTTGTCGTAGCGCAGCGTCAAGGCTTGCGACAGCGTGCGGAACTCCTTGCGGCACATGGCGCTGTCCAGATTCTCATGCTCGGCAAGGGAACGGTGCATATCCTTCGGATTGCGCGGCTGCTTGCCGAAGCGGACATTGAAGTCGGCGGCGAACTCGGCCGCATAGGCATTGGCCGCCTCGATCGTGCTGATGCCGCGTAGGCGCAATTCCTTCACAAGCCGGTCCTGCAGCGTCTGGTTGGCGCGCTCGACGCGACCTTTTGCTTGCGGGCTGTTGGCACAAATGATGTCGATGTTCAGCTCGTACAGCGCACGGCCGAATTGCGTCAGGCCGGTCGTTCGATCCTTCTCGGAGCCATGCGTCGCGCGGAAGACGCCATGCTTGTCGCTGTAGAATGAGATCGGCTTGCCCCATTCCCGCAAATAGGCCTTTGTGGCGATCAGGTAATCGAACGTGTTCTCGGAACCGGCGAAACGGAGATGCAGCAGCTTGCCGGTCGCGTCATCGATGTAGACGAGCAGGGCGCATTTGGGACCGCGGTTCTCGAACCACCAATGGTGCGAGCCATCGATCTGCACCAACTCGCCGAGGCAGTCGCGCCGGCCCCGTGGCTGGTGAATCTGCTTCTTGCGCTCCCGGCGCGATGTCCAGAGGCCGGCCTCCGTCATCCATTTGCGTAGCGTCTCGGTGCTGACGGCGATCTGGTGCCCCTCAAGCAGCTTCTCGCGGGCAAGCGTCGGGCCGAAGTCCCGGTAGCGATCGCGCACCAGATCCAATGCGGTGTTGCGGAACTCCTCATCATGGCGTCGATTGCTCGGCCGGCCGCGCTTCTTCGACGCAAGCCCGCCGGCGCCGTCCTGGTCATAGGCCCGCAACAGCCGGTGAACCTGACTGCGGCTGAGATGAAGGAGCTCAGCCGCCTGGACGACGCTCAGCCGCCGGTCGCGGATCTTCTGGATGGCTTCGAGACGATGCAGCTCTTTTTGCGACAGGGTGACCAAAGGCATGACGGCTCCGCAATGGGCCTGGTCTCACGCCAGGCTCTGTGTGAAGTCGCCAGCCTTCCTTTCCAGCTTCGTGTTGACCAGCCTCGGAAGCGGGAAGTGTCGCATCTCTAACTGGGGCAACTGTCGCATTACTAAATGGCTGCTACAGTTGTTAGTCGGATAATATCTGTTATGGAACTACGAAATTATATTATAAAACAATGACTTGAGCTGTCCTCCAACATCGCCTTCGGCGAATGGCCGAGCGTCTTCCACCATGCAAAGATGACCACCGTGCTCCTCGACTGGCTCACCCATCATTGCGAGACTGTCGAGACCGGAAACCATTCCTGGCCCTTTCCCGAAGCGCTGCGGCAGGCCGCACAATAGGAACCCTCATGCCGGCATGTTCTCGCCTCCCTCGAGCTTGACGGCGGCGCAGCCGGTCTCGGTCATCAAGCGAGCCGCGTTCCGGAAAGCTTGGTCCAGGCTTTCCTCGTAAGACCCGAACGGCATGTCAACGATCATCAGCGCGTGTTCAAGGCCGCGGCGGACCGCCTGTCCATGCATGATCATCATGTCGAGCGTGACGGCAAGGGTGGAGGGCAATCCATGCAACACCATGCCGACCCTATCGCCGACCAGAACCCATGTCGCAGTGCGGATCGACAAGTCTGGCAATCGGTGTCGTGTAAGCGGTGAGGCATACCAGTGGGAGCCCTCCCTTGCGCGCTGCGACCTCCGGCGGTGTCACAGCCCTCACATCCTGCGTAACGCTCATGGCATACCTTCCCTCGCGTTAGCCACCCGGCGGCGCATTTGGCATAGATTTGCGCCTGTGCGAAGGGCAAAGACTCGCGGCTCCAGCCGGTGCCGTTTCGTGCAGAACGTTGACGGGCAGGAGGCAGCAGTTCACCTTTGCTCAGCTTGCCCTCTTTCGGGTGGCTCGATCCTCGGAATTCAATCAAACCCCTATGCAAGACAAGACAACCCAGGCGACGAAGCAGCCGGCAAGAAACAGCCGGAGCCAGGCTATCAGCGCGGACCTGATCGCCGTCGTGATTGCCGTGACGAATGGTGAGCCACGCGTTCTGACCATCGGAGAGGCGGGGGCTTTGCCTTCCGGCCCTTTTGAACTCGGCCACCGCTCCCTCCAGTCCGGTCTAAGGGCCTGGGTAGAGCGGCAGACCAGTCATCCGCTGGGCTACATCGAGCAGCTCTACACCTTTGCCGACCGTGACCGGATCGGCGACGAGCGCGTCGAGCGCGTGATCTCGATCAGCTATCTCGGCCTGACGCGAGAAGAGCAGTCCGAAAGGTCTCCAGCGCATGGCTGGCGAGGCTGGTACGACTATTTTCCGTGGGAAGATCATCGCGCGGGCGTGCCGTTTGTCTTGCGTGAAATCCTTGTGCCCCGACTTTCCGCTTGGGCGGACGAAGCTGAAGGTTCAAGCCTGCGCCGCGATCGCCGGCAGCGCGTGGCACATGCCTTCGGCCTCGATGACCGCGACTGGAACGAGGAACTCGTCCTGCAGCGATACGAACTGCTCTATGAAGCCGCGCTGGTGGCAGAAGCCACACGCGGCTCGGACAATGGCAGCCCGCTATCTGTCCCCGGTCGATCGATGATTGCCGACCACCGTCGTATTCTGGCGACAGGAATCGCCAGGCTGCGGACCAAGATCAAATACCGCCCCGTCGTCTTCGAACTGATGCCGCCGGCATTCACGCTGCTGCAATTGCAACGCACCGTTGAAGCGCTTGCCGGCCGGCTCGTGCACAAACAGAATTTCCGGCGTCTCATCGAACAGCAGGATCTGGTCGAGGAAACAGGCGAGACGGTGTCGGAAACACGAGGGCCTCCGGCTAAACGCTTCCGCTTCCGCCAAACGGTTCAGGCGGAACGAACTGTCGCAGGGACGAAATTGCCACTTTCACGCGCTTGACATTCAATATGCTCAAGTTAAGCAATATCTCGATTATACTCAATACGAGCATAATGAGGATAAGGCATGTTCAACGCCTCAACGCGCACGACCGCGCTCTACGACCGAGTGCGGCGAGTCATCCCGCCCATCGAATGGCCAGCCTTCACCGATGATATCGAGGCCATCCTCGATCTGAAGCGGCAGCGAAACGCCGTCATCCTGGCGCATAACTACCAGACGCCGGAGATCTTCCATTGCGTCGCCGACATCGTCGGCGACAGCCTGGCGCTGGCCCGCAAGGCGATGACGGTCGACGCGGATGTCATCGTGCTTGCCGGTGTGCATTTCATGGCCGAGACGGCGAAGCTGCTCAATCCGCAAAAGACGGTGCTTATTCCCGACCTGCGAGCAGGCTGTTCGCTGGCGGACTCGATTACCGCCGAGGATGTCCGTCTGCTTCGGCAGCGCTATCCGGGCGTGCCGGTCGTCACATATGTCAACACATCGGCCGAGGTGAAGGCCGAGTCCGATATATGCTGTACCTCAGGCAATGCGAAAGCCGTCGTGGAGTCGCTGGGTGTTTCTCGGGTCATCATGCTGCCGGACGAGTATCTGGCCCAGAACATCGCCGCGCAGACCGACGTGCAGATCATCGCCTGGAAAGGGCATTGCGAGGTGCATGAGCGCTTCACGCCTGCCGACATTCGCCAGTTGCGCGAGGACCATCCCGGCGTGACGGTGCTGGCGCATCCCGAATGTCCGCCCGAAGTGGTGGCCAAAGCGGATTTCTCCGGCTCGACCGCGGCCATGTCCGACTATGTCGGAAGGCAAAAGCCGCCCCGCGTCGTGCTGATGACTGAGTGCTCGATGAGCGATAATGTCGCGGTCGAGCATCCGGAGGTCGAGTTCATCCGGCCCTGCAATTTGTGCCCCCATATGAAGCGGATAACGCTCGCCAACATCCGTGCGGCGCTTGAACAGAACTGCCATGTGGTGACCATCGCACCCGAAATCGCCGGTCGCGCGCGGCTGGCCGTCGAGCGGATGCTGGCTGTATGAGCATCGACGTCCACCATCTCGCCTGCCGCCCGGTGATCATCGGCGGCGGCATAGCCGGGCTGGTGACCGCGCTGCACCTGGCGCCCGAGCCGGTGCTTCTCCTGTCGAGAACGCCGCTTGGCTCGGACGCTTCCAGCACGTGGGCACAGGGAGGCCTCGCCGCAAGCCTCGGCGACGACGACGATCCAGCACTCCACCTTGCCGACACGCTCGCGGCAGGCGATGGGCTTTGCGACAGGGAGATGGCGAGCCGCATCCTCAATGCGGCGCCGGGCGCGATCGAGACATTGGCGGGCTTCGGGGTCCGCTTCGACCGCACGCCGGAAGGGACGGCGCGCCTCGGACTGGAGGCCGCGCACAGCCGGCGCCGCATCGTTCATGCCGGCGGCGATGGCAGCGGGCGCGAAATCATGCGTGCCCTGGTCGCGGCCGTCCGCTCGACGCCGACAATAGAGGTCGTTGAGGGGTTCGATGCGCGCCGGCTGGCCGTGGAGGACGGCAAGATCGCCGGTGTTATGGCCAGCGGTCCTACGGGCCCGGTGTTTTTCACCACGGGACGGGCCGTCCTCGCCACCGGCGGGATCGGCGGGTTGTTTCTCGACAGCACCAATCCTCTTGGCAGTTGCGGACAGGGCCTGGCGCTTGCGTCCCGCGCGGGCGCTGTCCTTGCCGATATGGAATTCATCCAGTTCCACCCGACCGCGCTCGATGGATCGAACCGCCCCATGACGCTGATCAGCGAGGCGGTTCGCGGCGAAGGCGCCGTGATCGTCGACGAGACAGGGCAGCGCTTCCTCGACGGTTTGCGAGGTGAGGAACTCGCGCCACGCGACATCGTCGCGCGCGCCGTCTGGAAACATCTGGCCAACGGCCACCGCGTCTTTCTCGATGTGCGAGAAAAGCCCGGCCCGGCATTCGCGCGACAGTTCCCGACGATCG
This sequence comes from Mesorhizobium sp. STM 4661, assembly GCF_000359125.1. GTDB lineage: Bacteria > Pseudomonadota > Alphaproteobacteria > Rhizobiales > Rhizobiaceae > Mesorhizobium. The sequence continues at coordinate 6,385 of NZ_CAAF010000088.1, forward strand.
CATCGGCCTGCGCCAGGGCCGGCATCGATCCGGTGCGCGATCTCCTTCCCATTCGCCCTGCCCAGCACTACCATATGGGTGGCGTCGCCGTGGATCTGGCCGGGCGTACGTCGGTTCCGGGACTTTGGGTTTGCGGCGAGGTCGCCTCGACGGGGCTGCACGGCGCCAACCGGCTTGCCAGCAACTCGCTGACCGAAGCCGTCGTCTGCGCGCGCTGGGTTGCCGAGAGTGTTACCGGTTCGCCCGACAGCGGCGGAAAGCCAGCTATGGCACCTCACCTGCCTGCGCCAGACCAAAGGCCCGTGCGTCCTATCCTGTCGCTTGCCCTCGGCGTCACGCGGGATGGCGAAGGGTTGAAAGAGGCTGCGCGGGCCTTGTTGCCGCTGGCTAAGCAGCACGACGCAGCATCCGATCCCGCCGCCGTCGGGCTGATGATCACGATTGCCGCCTTGCGGCGCCGGGAAAGCCGTGGGGCGCATTTCCGGACCGACTTTCCGCATCGTGCTGCCGTCGCCCAGCGTTCCGAAATCACGCTCGAAGCCGCCCTTGTGGCAGCGCGGGAACTCGTGCCCCTGCTGGAAGATGCCACATGATGAACCTCTCGCCGCTTCCGGTAATCATGCTCGAGCCTCTGGTACGGGCAGCTCTTCTGGAAGACCTTGGTAGAGCCGGTGACTTGACCACGGATACCATCGTGGCGAAGGAGCGCCACGCGACGACCGTGCTTGCGGCACGCCAGCGAGGCATTGTCGCCGGTCTCGATCTGGCGATGCTTGCCTTCAAGTTGATCGATCCGAATGTCGAGATGACGGTCGAGCGAGCGGACGGCAGCGAAGTCACCCCGGGAGAGACCATTGCGTCGGTGAGCGGACCGGCCCGCGCCATTCTCACCGCGGAACGGACGGCGCTCAATTTTCTCTGTCATCTGAGCGGCATCGCCACGGCGACGGCATCGGTCGTCGCGGCGGTCCGCGCCCACGGCGCAAAGATCGTCTGCACGCGCAAGACGACGCCTGGATTGCGGGCGGTCGAAAAATACGCCGTGCGTGCCGGTGGCGGCTGCAATCACCGTTTCGGGCTCGACGACGCCATCCTGATCAAGGACAACCACATCGCCGTAGCCGGTGGAATTCGCACGGCAATCGAGCGGGCGCGAATGAGCGTCGGTCATCTCGTCAAGATCGAAGTAGAAGTCGATACGCTCACCCAGCTGCAAGAGGCCCTAGTGCTCGCCCCTGACGCTGTGCTGCTCGACAACATGCCGGTTGACGACTTGCGCCAGGCGGTGGTGATGGTTGCCGGCCGAGCGATCACCGAGGCGTCCGGCAGGATCACCGCCGCGACGGCGCCCGCCATCGCCGCGACCGGTGTCGATCTGATTTCGGTCGGCTGGTTGACTCACAGCGCCCCGATCCTCGATATCGGCCTCGATTACCGTGAGCTTTGATCGTCGAGGCTGACCCTACCTACCCGGCTTCTTTAGCGGGGCGACCAGCCGCCCAGACGGCTGGCAATGGCGCACAGGAAATCAGACCCAACTTAAAGATCGCAGGCAAGCTGCAATGCATCTGCGTCACCGAAGCGAACGTTCAGGCTGTCATCGGCGCATTCGACCGACAAGTCCGATATCCATTCTTCATTTTCTTCCTTCAGCTGTTGAGCGCCAAGACGAGCGGCAGGCCGAACAGGGACGCCCAGGCTTGAGCGCTCGCCTTTTCGATCGCTAGGATGTTGGTGTCGCCCGTCCACCAACCATTTCCGGTTGCGACGATGACATCCGGTCGACGGAGCATGGATTGGAGTACCGGCCAGACGATCAGCTGCTCGTAGCAAATCAGCGGCGCAACCTTCACGCCCGCGACGTCGACGACCGGATTGGCAAAGACATGCGCCCGCGCCCCGCTGCCCTGCCCCACCCAGGCGAGCCAAGGCTGCCACATGGAAACGGGCACTGGCATGCGCTGGCGATACAGAACTTCGCTTCCCTCGGCCGAGATCCGCATCATGACGTTGTCGTAGCCATCCTGGTCCACCACCGCGGCCCCTGCGATGACCGTCACGCCACTACCAGTTAGCTGCCGTGCCCAGAGCCGTTCGATGGTCGGCGTCCAGAGGCCGGCGGCGCTTTCTGGCAGGACAACGACCTTGGGCGAGGTCCATCCCCGCTCGACAGGCGCAAGTCGTGTTCAGGTCTTGGGCGCGATCACCGCGAAGGCGAAGCCGCAGCGGTCGCACGCACGCGTAGCGAACCCTGAGCGGATCGGCGGCCGAATTTAGGATAATGCAGGAACCGAGCCGGAGTGCGTTACGGATCGTTGCGGCGCAGAGCACCAGCGCCCAATGTCCGCGATTCCTTTGTGGGCCGCGTGGCAGTTGCCTGGCTAGGCGATTTGTAAGTTGTTTTTGGACCTGCTCCCGGCAGGCTGTTCGATTTAGGCGGGTCGGTCGAGCGCTGCCAAGACAGCGAGTGAAACCTCGGTGGTCGAAGACTTGCCGTCCTGATCAGGAGTCCGGATTTTCTTTTGTGACGTGACGCTCTCTATGGCCGCAAGAATTGCAGACGCAGCTGACCGCTCACCCAAGTGTTCGAGCATCAAGGCGCCACTCCATATCGTGGCGATAGGATTTGCGATTCCCTTGCCGGCGATATCGGGGGCAGAGCCATGAACCGGTTCGAACATCGATGGTACGCCGCCCTTTGGATTGATGTTGGCTGACGCGGCAAAGCCCAGGCCACCCTGGATGGCTGCGCCCAGATCGGTCAAGATGTCACCAAAAAGATTTGAGGCGACGACGACATCAAGGGTCTCCGGGTTCATCACAAAACGGGCAGCGATTGCGTCGACATGATAGCGGGTTACCTGGACATCAGGATAGTCTGCGGCCAGTTCGTCAGTCACTTCGTCCCAGAACACCATCGAATGCTTCTGGGCGTTTGATTTTGTAACCGAGGCCAGCCGACCGCTGCGTTTGCGTGCTTGCTCGAACCCGTATCGCAAAATCCGCTCGACACCCCGACGTGTGAAAATGGATGTCTCGACGGCTACTTCATCCGGCGTTCCGACGTGGATGCGCCCGCCGGCGCCACTGTATTCACCCTCGGTGTTTTCCCGGATGCACAGAATGTCGAAGTTTTCCGATCTCAATGGCCCAGTCGTGCCGGCGAGAAGTTTGTGCGGTCGCGCGTTCACATAGAGATCGAATGCCTTGCGAATTGGCAGCAGCAACCCATGCAGGGAAACCGCATCTGGCACCCGGGCTGGCCAGCCGACCGCGCCCAGCAGAATGGAGTCGAAAGCCCTCAAAGTCGCTATGCCGTCTTCCGGCATCATGCGGCCATGCTTCAGATAATAATCGCACGACCAGTCGAAGCGCTGCGGCGAGAGGCCGAAGCCGAATTTTCTGGCCGCACCGTCAAGGACGACCCATGCGGCATCGGTCACATCGATGCCGACGCCGTCTCCGGGGATGAGCGCGATTTTATAGTCTTTCATGGTCTTGTCTCCGACTACAAACCGAGACCGCCGACGCAGACGTATTTGACGTCTAGATAGTCATCGAGCCCGTATTTCGATCCCTCTTTGCCAACGCCAGATTCCTTCAGTCCTCCGAACGGCGCGACTTCCGTCGTGATCAAGCCCTCGTTGACGCCGACAAGGCCGTATTGGAGGCGCTCGGAAACACGAAAAGCCCTGCCGAGATCCTGCGTGTAGAAATAGGCGGCCAGCCCGTACTGGGTGTCGTTCGCCAGGCGAACGGCCTCGTCCTCGGTCTCGAACTTGAAGACAGGCGCTATGGGGCCGAAGATTTCGTCGCGCGCAAAGTCCATGGTCGAATTCGCATTGGCGAGAACCGTCGCCTCATAGAAGCGTCCGCCTGTCGAATGCCGCCTGCCACCAGTGATAACGCTGGCACCTTTGGCAAGTGCATCGCTCATGAACGCCTCGACCTTGACCACAGCGGCATCGTCGATCAACGGACCCAAAGTCGTACCCCTTACCAGTCCAGAGCCAACGACAAGCGTCCGCGTTGCGGCCGCGAAAGCTTCGAGAAATCGATCGTGGATACCAGCCTGCACATAAAGCCTGTTGGTGCAGACGCAGGTCTGACCCGCATTGCGGAACTTGGCGGCGATGGCGCCCGCTACCGCACGGTCAAGATCGGCATCGTCAAAAATCAGGAACGGGGCGTTGCCGCCGAGTTCCATCGAAACCTTCTTGACGGTTTCGGCAGCCTGCTTGAGCAGGAGTTTCCCAACATCAGTTGAGCCGGTGAAGGTAATCTTGCGCACCAGGGGATTTGAGGTCAGTTCGCCGCCGATCTCGCGCGCGCTGCCCGTCAGAATATTGATGACGCCCACGGGGATGCCAACCTGTTCCGCCAGCACGCCCCAGGCGAGCGCCGAATAGGGCGTCACGCTGGCGGGTTTGGCAACGACTGTGCATCCCGCGGCAAGGGCAGGGCCAATCTTTCGTGCCAGCATCGAAGACGGAAAATTCCAGGGTGTGATGGCGCCGACGACGCCCACTGGGCTCTTCGTCACCAGGATACGACGGTCAGCCCAGGGCGAAGGAACCGTGTCTCCATAGACGCGACGAGCCTCCTCAGCAAACCATTGGATGTAGGCAGCACCTGTCGCGATCTCGCCCTTGGCCTCGGCAAGCGGCTTGCCCTGCTCACGGGTGAGAAGTTCGGCCAGTGCATCCTGGTGGTCGAGAAGTGCCGTCGAAAGATCGCGCAGCATTCTCGCTCTGACCGCTGCGGTCGTCTGGCTGAAACTGGCGAACGCTGCCGCAGCGGCATCGATCGCTCGTCTGGTCTCGGCCGCACCGGCATTAGGGACAGTGCCGATGATTTCGCCACTTGCTGGATCGATGACGTCGAGCGTCCCGCCATCGTCCGCCGACGTCCACTGACCTCCCACCAGGATCTGTTCGCGGCGGAAATCGCTCCATGAACTCATTGACTCAGTCCTCGTTCCGAAAATTGTGGTTGGAGTTTTGGAGAGGCGTAGCGACAAATCGAGAAAGACATTTGCGCGCTAACGAAGCCGGTGGCCGGACGGCCCTCCACCTTACAGAGCGGGGGCGGGAGAATGGTTCGGCGGCCTTTTATGGCGATCGACGCGGTGGTTTCGTCCGACGTCTAAACCGACGGCTTCTTCAAGATGGAGCCGATGGCCAATGATATGATCCGCCCCGCGGTCAATGCGGAATTGCCGTCCGGATCTTTCGACGGGACAAATTCCACTGCTGCAATGCTGCAGATCGTTGCTTTCGCCGCGACAGCTTTAATCAGCTCGACGACCTCCCAGTACAACAGCCCACCCGGCGCCGGAACAAAGACGGCGGGCATGATTGTCGGATCGAGCCCGTCAAAGTCGAGGTTTATGTGGACATTAGACCCGGAAGGAATGGCATCGACGATCGGTTGAATGCCTTTTTGACGGACGACCTGTGCCGGAAAGAACTTTACGCCCCAGGCTTTTGCATCGGCGATTTCCTGGGGCCCAGCCGAACTTAGGCCGCGCGCGCCAACCTGCACCATATTGGTGACATGCGGTTCTTCAGACGCGCGCCGCATAACACTGGAGAGGCCATGGCGTTCCCCTGCGACCTCATCGCGCCAGTCAATATGGGCATCCATCTGTAGAATGGTCACGTCGGCTTTAGCCGATAGCGCCTTGATGATGGGAACCGGAACCGAATCATCGCCGCCCAGCACAATCGGGATGGCGCCTTTTTCGACGATCTTGGCTATAGTGTCGTGGATGAGCTTCCGATTCTCCTCAGGCGTGTCAACGCGGGTTGGCAGATCGCCATAGTCGCGGACGCGATCCTCAGCACCGCAAAACGGCAGTGCATCCAGATCCCAGTCGTATCGATCTTTCGTTGCCGACCAGATAGCCAGCCCGTCCCGTATCGCGCGCGGTGCATCCAGATTTGCTTGGGTGTATTCGACGGCGCCTGGATACGGCGTAGCGCATGGGATTCCGAGTATAACAACCTCGGCATTAAGCTCGTCGAGATTTTTGCACGCGGCGACGCCCATGAACGTATCGGAACTCGCCGTCCCCAACATCGGCATGACGCTTCGGGGCTTCAGTGCATTGTCCATATCGCTGATCTCTTTGGCCCGCTTTTTGCCTGGGCTTA
>NZ_CAAF010000087.1 GCF_000359125.1 Mesorhizobium sp. STM 4661
CGCTGCAGCCGCGAACATCGCCTGTCCCAGCTCATAAGCGCCTTGCGCAGTCAGCGTCTCCCCGGCGTTCTGGATGTCGCGCACCTCTTTGTTCTGGCTGAGTTTGAATTTTCCAACCAGGCTGGTGATCTCGATCTCCAAGGCCACGATCGCTTTGGTCATCGTGTCTATGAAATCCTTCGGCGCGTCGCCCATCTTCCACGGGTCCGGCTGGTTGGCCTCGTGCATGTGAGTGAGCTTAGCTACGTTGCGGCGCACATAGCGCTCGTCGTCCCGGACAGTGATGAGACCATGGGCGTGGGCAACGAGATAGTTCCAGGTCGGCACCTGCTTATGGAATTCGTGTTTGCTGGGATACCAGTTCGGCGAGATGTAGGCGTCGGCCGCTCGGAAGACGACGAGGACTTCGTCACCATTGGCGACTTCCTCCCAGACAGGATTTTTGCGGGCGACATGGCAATTGAGGACGCCCTTATCGCCCTTTGAGCGATCCAGCTCGAAGGGGATATGGTTCGCGTCGAGGGAGCCTTTGCTGTGGGTGATCAGGATACCAAACGGGTATTTTTCGATAAGATCGAAGAGGGCGTTCTGATCGGGTACGGCGAAATGCGGAGGAACGTACAAAAGGGGATCTCCTGTCGTGAAGGGGTTGTTAGTGGTCTGCGAGGTCTTGCGAAACAGCCAGAGGCGACGTCGGTGCCGGCGAAGAGGGGGCCGGAACCCGCTGTCCGCCGCGCTCAAGAACCGCCATCGAGAAGTGGGCGGGCACGTCGGATGCCGCGGCATACGAGTGGGGTTGATCTGTAACGAGGCGCGCACTCTCGCCTGCATTTAGAATGATCTCGTCACTGCCCACCGTGACCTTGAGCGAGCCTTGGGCAACCGAGATCAGTTCGCGCGTATCGGGACTGTGCGCGTCGGCGGCAAACACATCGCCCGGCATGAGGACCCAGCTCCAAAGTTCGAACATCGTGCGTCCCGAGGTTGAGGTGTGAAGTTTTGCCTGGCTGCCTTTGGCGCTGGTCCAAAGCGTTCTGGAAATACTCCGTTCGATCGGGTGGTCGGGGGCCGTGGAAGGTGCCTCATTCAGCAGATCGGCAACCGATAGCGAGAACGCCGCCGCCAGACGGCAAAGGATGGCGATACTCGGGTTTGCCTTGCCCTGTTCAAGAGCGACAACCGTCCCCTTGGACAGGCCGGTCAGTTTGGCCAGTCTATCCAATGTCAGGTTCTGGTCGCGTCTCAGATCCTGGATCCGGATCGCAATCGCCTGGCTTAGTTCCTGCTCGGTCTCTAAAGGTGTCGGGGTGTCGGTCATTATATTGACTTCAGCTCTCGCTTCGCTTACGGTCAATATAATGACCGGCGCAAAATTGCAACCGCGCCTTAAACAGGAATTGGCCAGTGCGCTTTGAAACGAAGGCAATCCATAGCGGTCGAGCTGTCGATCCATCCACGGGCGCGGTTTCATTCCCGCTTCATACCAGCACGACGTTCGAGCGCGGTGCCGACGGCTCGTTTCCGTTTGGGTTCGAGTACACTCGTGATGCAAATCCGACGCGCAATGCATTCGAGTCGGCGATGGCCGCGCTCGAGGGAGGACACGAAGGAATAGCCTTTGCCTCGGGCATGGCTGCAATAGCTGCAGTCTTTGAGAGCCATCCGTCGACGGGAAGGATCGTCCTTCCCGACGATATGTATTTTGGCATCCGCTCGCTGATGGACGAAACTGATATCGGCACTAGCTTCGATTTTGTCGCGGTCGATATGCGCGATCTGGATGCGGTGCGCGCCGCGGTCACCTCAAAGCCGACCGGCCTCGTCTGGGTCGAGACGCCGTCGAACCCGATGATCCGCGTCGTCGACATTTCGGCCATCTGCAAAATCGCGCATGACGCGGGTGCCTTGGCGGTGGTCGACAATACCTGGGCCACGCCTGTGCTGCAGCGGCCGCTTGAACTTGGGGCGGATGCGGTCATGCACTCGGCGACAAAGTACATTGGCGGCCACTCGGATCTGATGGCGGGCGTCGTTGTTGTCCCGCACGCGTCGCCACTCGGACGGCCGCTACGGATGGTCCAGAAACACAAGGGCAGCGTCGCAGCACCCTTCGACTGTTGGTTGGCGTTGCGGGGGCTGCAGACATTGCCGATACGCATGCGCGCTCATTGCGAAGGCGCCCAGAAGGTTGCGGAGGCCTTGGCGTCCCATCCACGCGTCGAGAAAGTGCTCTTTCCTGGCTTGCAAGATGATCGGGGATACGATCTGGCTACGCGGCAAATGAGCGGTTACGGCGCGATGCTTTCCTTTATCGTCGAAGGTGGAGCCGATGCTGCTATGGCGGTGGCCGCCCGCCTCAAGCTTGTCGTGCGGGCGACAAGCCTTGGCGGGACGCACTCCCTGATCGAGCATCGCGCATCCGTTGAGGGTGCAAAGTCCAAAGCGCCGGGCGGATTGCTGCGAATGTCCGTGGGGCTCGAGCACCCTCAGGACATTATCGACGACCTGATGCAGGCTCTAGGCGCAAGCCTCAATGTGTAAAGCAAGACCAGATGGCCCTCGTCGGGCAAGGATCTGTGATGGGCCATAACCTAAGCCATCTCTTACTCGTCTCTGCCGCCTACGTTATCGCAGCCGGCAGCCCGGGCCCGAGCACCATGCGGATCATGGGAACGGCGATGCATCAAGGCCGCCAGGCTGCCCTCGCTCTGGCCGCCGGCGTTGTCACCGGCTCGGTTTTCTGGGGCGTCATGGCCGCCACCGGCGGTTCCGCCCTTCTAGCCAGCTATGCCCAGGCTCTCGTCGTTCTGAAAATTCTAGGGGGCTGTTATCTGCTCTTTCTTGCGTTCAAGGCGGCGAGGGGAGCTTTGACACCCGACAAGCCCGACAGTGCCACCACTATGGCCAACCGGCCGGTGGCCGGCTTGTTTACATGCCGCTGGCGAGGCTCGTGGTCGGCGATCGCCGTAGATTCTCGGCTAATCGACTAGATCAGGCAAAGCATCTTCGACGATGCTGAGATTTCGATCGAAAGTCTCGGTGTCGGCTGCGTTGGCGCGCAGAGACCGCACCTTGTTCAGGATGGCCGCAACCGCCGCTTCTTTGTCGGGCGCTATGCGTGTTGTGACCGCTTTGGCCGCCAAAGCGGAAAAATCAACGGCGGCATAGGCTGGCACAGCTGCAGCGTCTGTCGCTTTCAGTCGTTCTTTTGCTATTGCGCGCCGGCCTGGAGTCGGTGCTATGCGGCCTGCTTTTGCGGCAAATGTCGCGCCGCGTCGCAGGCGGGCTTGCAGGAGACCGGAGCGGTACGCCGGTGCTGTCGGCACAATCGTCGGGACAACAGGAGATGGAACCGCCGCGGAAGCGTCCAATGCAGGGCTTTTCGTGCGCGAAGCGTCGTTAGAGGCGGGCAGGGGCAGGAACGCGCGTTTGGCGAGCTGGCCGTCGGCGAAATAGAAATTGCGGGTACCGAGGATCGGCAGTTCACCGCGCGGCAATATGATGACCTTGTTCTTGTCGAGCGTACGGATTTCATCTGGCCGCATCAGCGGCCGCCGTACTTCCTTGCGGTGTTCCGAGCGCGTGTAATAGGTGTCGAACAATGTTGCCTTGGTGCGCGTCACGTCCTTTTGCACGTCCGACGTTTCGCCGAGCTGCTCGGAAACATAGCGCAGATCGTCCGCGTCCTGCGCACCGAAAAAGATCTGCACGCGAGCGGCGTTGATGAGCGTCTTGCGTCCTTCCTGGCGATAGATCTCGTCTACGGCCTTCAGCGACTGCACGAAAAACCACATAGAAACGCCGTTGCCGCCGAGCACGCTCGCCATTTCGGTCACGTTTTCGAGCTTGCCGAGGTTCTGGAACTCGTCGAGCAGCACAAGCACCGGATGCTCGTCCGCACGCGGGATAGTTTCCGACATGAAGTTCATCATCTGCGTGATCAGGACGTTGAACAACGGTCCAAGCGACGTGATCTGCTCGCGCCGTACGTCGAGATAAAGAGAGATCCGGTCGCGCTTCAGATTGCGAATATCGAACGTGCTGCGCGAGGTAGCTCGCATCAGGCGCTCGTTGAGAAAGGGGGCCATGCCGGTCCGCACGCCGGCGTAGATTCCGGAAAACTGCCGCTCAGACATTTCAAAATAGGGCAACAGGGTTTGCAGCGTCAAATGCGAACATTCGCGGCGGCGTTCCTCGCGCAGCGAGCCGATGAATTCGAGGAGCGGCTGCTCGGCGCCGTTCATGATCTCGAGGATTGTGGCAAAGGTCTTCTTCTCGTTCGGGATCGCATGCGATTCCATGACGAAGGACGCGATGCCGGTAAAAAGGAGGCGGGCATCGTTAACCCAGTAGGGATCCGCGTTCGAAGGGGGGCGCGGAAACAATGCCGCAGCGATGTTGCGAAGGTCGATGTCGCGCTGTGCCGAGTCCAGCGAGATGAAGTCCATCGGATTGTAGCATGCGGTATTTCCGTCCGGATCAGCCGGCGCGAAACGCACCACGCGGCTCATGGTCGAACGGTAACCAGCAGTCGCCGCATAGGTCTCGCCCCGCAGGTCGAGAACCACCAGCGAATGCGGCCAGGTCAAGGCGTTCGGGATGATGAGAGACGTACCCTTACCGGAGCGCGGCGGCCCTATGACGAAGCCGCCGATATCATCGCCATCAATCCACAATTTCTTGCCACCAATCAGCTTGCGCTGCGTCAAGTGGATTTTGCCGGAGCGCTGATCGCGCCTGGGCGACAGAATTTCGGCGAGCTTGCCGCCAGCTCGACCGACGAAGACGCCGCCCACTTTCGTAAGGCCGGTTTTCGATATGTCGCTCATAGTCATGAAGCGAGAGTCATTGCGCTTTCTCGGACGCATGAAAAACAAGCTGACAAGTGGCAAGAGAAACCCAACAAATCCCGCCGCAATGGCGTATTGCACCCGGTCAAAATTTCTTGCAGTCACGTCAGCCCAGGCCAGACGAACAACCGGCAAGGGATTGGCGTTCAGCTGGTCAAACAGGACGTGGGAGCCAGTCCGGTACCAATCTGTCGCGACATAGGCGACCGTGAAGAGCAGGGCGCCCATGGCCATCGCCATGAGCACCATGAAAATTGCTGTTGCGACTTTCTGCATAGGTGTCCCCGTTAGATTGTCTCCGCCTTGGTGAACTTGATCTCGCTGATGCCGCGCCGGCCGCCTTCGGTACGGACCATCTGGACGACCACCGGAATGACCTCGCGCAGGTAGTCGAGGATTTCGCTCCGTGAGAGGCCCGAGCTGCCCTGCATGACCATGAGCGCCAGCCGCTCGTAGGCTGAGCGGGCGGAATTGGCATGAACGGTGGTGAGCGAACCAGGATGGCCGGTGTTGATCGCCTGGAGGAACGCGAAGGTTTCGGCGCCGCGTAACTCGCCCAACAACAAACGGTCGGGTCGCATGCGAAGCGAGGCTTCGAGAAGCTGTTGCGCGGAGACTTTGGCAAGGCCCTGGTCGCCCTTCGAGGCTATCAGCGTGACGTTGTTGGGAGCCGGCAGCCTCAGTTCGCGGGTGTCTTCGATCGTGATGATCCGTTCATGAGGCGGGATCTCCTTCAGGAGTGCATTCAAGAACGTCGTCTTGCCGGTCGACGTGCCGCCTGAAACGACGATCGAGACGCGGTTGCGCACTGCATACTGCAGGAACTCCATCGGCGACGTGTCCTGCAACATCTCGACAAGTCGCTTTTCTTCGGTTGAAAGCGCCAAGCCGGCGCCCATCGCCGTGTTCTCGAAGGCGCCGAGATCCTTGTAGGCATCAAGGCTCATATCCATGATGACCTGCTTGCGGATAGAGATCGCCCCGCCTTCGGGAGCCGCGGGCGGCAAGATGCATTGGATGCGCTCACCTGAGGGTAGGGCAGCCGACAGGACCGGCTTTTCTTCGTTGATGACCTGATTTGTCGCCGAGGCGACACCCGTCGAGATATGCCTAATCCAGCCGGGCGTGACCTCGCGCTTGACGACGTGCTCCATTTCCTTGGCGCCAAGGCGTTCAACAAACAATTCACCTGGCCTGTTGATCGCAATCTCGGAAACCGAGTCTTCGTTCAAATACGACCATATTGGCTCCAGATGAGCGCGCAGGACCGGGGCTCTTGCCCAAGGGTCGGGGAGGGGATGCACGGCGTTCATTTCACCGGGCTCCCATAGCCGGGATAAAAATGATCCTTTGGCGTCGCGTAAAGAGGCGTCGGATCGATCGCGGCCTTCGGCCGCCCACCTGCCTTCATTCGTGCAACTTCTTCCTGAACGGGATCGGCGTACAAATCCGAGAAATCGAGATCTCGCCGCACCAGCACGACCACCGATGTGCCCTGGTCCACATAGACTGTCGGGCCAATGTTCTGCGTGTCGCGAAACGCCTCTTGCGCGAGTTGCTGCAGGGCGGTTGATGACTTATCGAACGCGATGCCGCGGGCGTCGCGCTGCGAACCATTGCCACCATAAGTTACGGTCGTGGTCTCACCGGTCACGGGATCGGTCGTCGACACCTGGCGCTGTTGTCCATCCTGGGTCTTATCGCCAAGCGAGGACAGATATTCAGAGACCCCGCCAACGACGGAAAGCATGATAGCGTTGCCGTACCGTTCAACCCAGTGCGTATCGACACGTCCGCCCATGCCGCCGCGGCCGAGTGCATCCGCACCGGGCGACTTGATATCGACGGAAATGCCGTCCGAGCGGATGACCCTGTTCCAGACGATGAAAACACGCTTTTGTCCGCGCGCAAGCCCCGAGCGGTATTCTCCGGTGAGGCGCGAGCCCTTCGGAATGAGGATCCGCCTGCCGTCGAGCGAAAACACGTCCTCACGCACGACAGCGCGCACCGCGCCGGGAAGGTCGGTGTTAACAGCGGTTTCCAAATAGCCGCGAAGGATCGTTCCTTCTGGGATCAACGCATCGGTGCGTCGGAAGATTTTTGCTTTGACGATGCCGGAAGAGCTTGCCTCGGACTGTGCCAGGAATGCCTTGTTGGGATCACTGTCGGCTCCGGGGACCGGGACGATCTGACCGTCGGGCGCGATTTCGACCTGTGCCGCCTGGGCGCCGGCAGCATCCGTCGAGCCGGTTTCACCATTTGTCACCATCTGGTTCGACCGCAAGCGTTCCCACACCGCCTTTTCATGCTCGGCGGCCTCAGCCTTGCGGCGAGCCTCGTCCTCAGCCGCGGCCTTGCGGCGGGCCTCTTCCGCCTCGGCCTTGCGGCGAGCTTCCTCGGCCGCCATTTGTGCCTCCAGCGCGCGCCGCTGCGCATCAAGGTCTGCGCCCTCCTGCACGGTCTGATCGACATTGTCAGCCTGCTGCGTGCCACTCTGGTCGGCGGCCGGCGGGGGCACCACGATCTGGTCGATCGTGCCGTCGGCAGGTTGAGGCGGCTCGTTCAACGCCGGCGGGCGAAACTCTGGCGGGTTGAAGTTTTCCTCGCCATCGCTGCGAAGATCGCGCGATACCGGCTCTCGAGGCCAGTTCAGCCATATCAACGCGCCTACAAGCACCACGCCGAGGCCGACCAGGGCGATTTTGGTACCCACACCCGCACCGCGGCGCGCCACCGTCGGGCTGCCGTCCAGTTGGTTATAATCGATCTGGGTCATCACCGCCCTCCGCTGGACCCGAACAGGGTGGAACCGCCTGTTAGTTTCGTTGGACCGTAGACCTGCTCGACTGGATCGATGGCGTTGGGTCGCGCCCGGTTGTACAGGCAGAGCGTCTTGCCATCGGCTCGCAAGGTGAATTGCCGTGCCACCTTGTCGATGACGGTGTATTTGCCCTGAGTGCGAACGTTGACCAGAGACTCATGGCGCTTGTCGTCGACCACGAAAATCGCCGGAATGTCACCCTTGAATTCCAGAAACACCTTGGTGCCGTCGTCGAATACGGTGCGTGGCTTCAGGCTGTCATCGCCTTTGTACGCATAGTCGTAATTGAGATCGGCATAGTTCAGGTCCTTCAAATCCGGATCGGCGGCGCTCTCCTTGGCCTGTGAGAGCAGGCGCGCGTTAATATCCTCGTCCGGGTATTTGAACCGGACCTGGAAGGATGCCCGATCGCGGCTATCGTCAGTCCCCTCCAGTAGCAGCGAGTAGACACGACGGTTGGTGACAACGTTGACATTGGTCCACGCATCGCGCTCCAGCGGCTTGACGAAGAGGAATCGCGATCCGCGTTTGGGGATGATCGACCAGCCTTTCGTGTCGCCGGCGGAGACGGTTTCGATGACTTCGGTCGGACTGAGTTCGACCATGGTTGAAATACCGAGAGCGGCGCGCACCGTGGTCACGTCGTCGTTGTTGAAGGTGACATATCGGATGCGGCCATCGCGTGCGGCCGCGCCGTGGATCGTCCCGAGCAGAAGGGCGGTCGCCAGGGCGAGTCTCACGCGCCATCTCATTGCAGGCTCCCCGCAGCCGGCGCCGATTCCTGGTCGCGGCGGTAATCCGTGACCTGAAATCCCAACGGGTTGTCGAAACGCCATTCGTTCTTGAGCGGTGTTGAGGTGTAGCGGAACTTTATCACCGCCACCCAATTGTCGGCGGTGGATGAATTGTCCCGCCGCGTCGTCGTGGCAAAGCGCACCGAGGCCGTGTTGCGATTGAGCAGGGAAACCGACTTAATCTCGACCGCGACGGTGACATTGCGGCCATAGATCTTGTCGAGCGATTGCGGATTTGCTGGCGTATACAGCCATGTCAAATCCTTGGACGCCGCGTCGGTGGAGTAGAGCTGCGCCAGGTCGTAATTCTGTTTTAGTTCACGGGAATCGTAGGTTTCGCGCGCCCGAATGTAGCGCACTAGATTTGCCGCCGTGACGGCCTCGTTCTGCGACAAGTCTCCAGGTTTCAGCGCGCGCATGATCTCGAGGTAGCCCGTCGATTTGTCGACCTCGACAACGTACGGTTCGAACTGCCGGAGCGGCAGGATCAGCACGAGCGCCAGCAGCGAAAGCACCGCCACCAGTCCGGAAACGCCGCTGACGATCCAGGCCAATGTACGCGATCGCCGCATTGACCTGTGCGTGTCGTCTTCCCAGGTCGCGCCCGCCCTGTAGTAGCGTCTGTCGACGAGCTCGCTGCCGCCGTTAGCAGCTGTTTCCGATGGAGTTGACACTTACTATTGCCTCGTTTGCGTGACGCATCCTGATCCAGGGCCGCGATCGATGATCGTTCGTGTGTTCTAGGCCAGAGGCCTGGCGTTATCGCGCGCACCTTGCTGGATGGCTGACCGAGCCGCGTCGTCCGCCCTTGCTGCTCGCGGAGATCGGAAGCTGTTTGCCGCTAACTGTCGGGCGCCCCGAGCGGCGCGGCCGGCGGCCCATTGGGCACCAGAGTAGCGCACGGCGTTTCTGCCGAACCTCCCATATGAGTAGCGAGCCCCCACGGTGCTGAGATACCCGCCGCCATTCAGGATCGAAGCAATCGAGGGTATCTGCATGAGAACGTAGATCCCGATGATCGTCACCAGCACCAGGGGCAGCACCAGCGACATCTTGCTGTCCATGGTCGCTCCGCCCGACGTGGCGGTGTTCAGCGCCGCGTTGACGAGCGAGAAGTAGAAACCGAGAAAGCCGTAGATCAGGATTTGCTGAATCATCAGAAAGGTGGTGAGCGAAAGGAAGCCTTCGCTCATGCGCGAGGACCAGCGGTAAAGCCAGAGAATGATCCATATCGGCGCCAAGGCGAGCGTGATGAACAGCATCACCTTGGCGGCGATGATTGCGGCAATGGCAAGCGCTGCGAAGATGATGGCCGACAGCAGGACGAGCAGCGACAAGAGCGCGCCAAAAATGTCGTAGAAGGATCCGCTATAGACCTGATTGGCGACGTCCTGCGCCCCTTGGTAGAGGTTGTCGATAAGTGCTGGAATTGCCGCCTGGTCGTTGAGCTGATTCCCAGTGGCTCTCGACACGGCGCCGACGATGACCTTGCCGACCTCATCTGGAATGCTTTGAACAAGCTGGTAGATCGTCGCGGAGAATGTGCCCCATCCAGTCAGCAGCAGATAGATGATGACGGCGCGGCCGAGGCGATAGGCTGCCTCGAGCGGCGAGATCGACTCCCGCCCGCTCAGGATCGAATAGCCCCACCACACGATATAGAGGGTCAGCATGAGGGTGAAGACGTTGCCCATCGCATTGCCCAACTGCATATAAACGGTGCGGACGAAGTCCTCACCGATGTTGTCAATGCCACCCAGAATGCTTGCGGCGAGACCGTTCATGGATCCTCGTCAATGATGCTGGCGAACGGCGTTGAATTGACCGGTTTTAGCGCGCCGCATTCGTCGGTGCGGGCATACGCCAAAGGCCCGCACGGCGCTTTCCGTTCGCGATTTGCGCATCCGAAAAGCACTGCGCTAAGCCCAATCACAGCGCATATGCGCAGCACTCGCCTCGACAAGCGCTAGCCTCCGCTCTTGCCAAATTCCGCGAACGGATTGACGTTGCGCGGCGTCATCATCTTCTGCACCTGGCTCTGACGAAGAAGGTCCCCCTTCAGCTTCTCATTCAGGGCAGCGACCGCGCCGTTCTGGACACCGATCAATTCGTTGACCGCGCGCGCGTTTTCCAGCTGCATTCGGGTGTTCTGGTCCACCGATCCCTTCACGTCCTGCGACTGCCCGATCTGCCCACTCGCGGACTGGAGGGACTGTTGGCGCTGGGCGACGCCCTGCGAGGCCTGCGAAGTCAGCGCGCTTAGCAGCGAGGCCACGTTGACGCTGCCGCCATAGGCTGTGTTGACGGCGCTTGTCTCCTTGCCAGCAATCTGCTGGAGTTGCTTCACCAGCTGCAGCCCATTGATGACGGCGCCGGCGATTTTCTGGATTTCGGGCGACAGGCCACCAAAAGAAAGCGCGCCGCCGTTCAGAATCGATCCGAACGACGGAGCCTGGGCAATCGACATGTTGCCGCCAAGGCCCATTTGTCCGATGCCGAGCGAACCATCACGACTGCCGCTGAGAGCCTGCAGGATCTCCTCGCTCTTTTTCAGGATATCCTTGTTCGAGTCCATGATGGAGTTGGTGTTCTCCGCGTTCTTGCGGGCGACATCGAGATTGGCGCCATCGATGACGGCAATCTGTGCAAAGCTCGCGCTCGTCCAAAGCGCCATGCAGGCAGCAATCGCGAATTTCTTCATGTCAGCCTCCTATTGCTGTAGAGAATTGATCACGCTGGCAGCGCCGGCAGGATCACTGGTGATGATGATCGAGCGGCTGTCGGCCGAGCTTGTCGCCGCGTTCTCAACCGCGCATGGAAGCCACTGGCCGCGATCGATCTTCAAGCGCTCCAGTTTAGCGGGATCGCAAGAGAGCGGGTTTGGAGAGCCGCTCTTTGGCGGTTGCATCAGCTTGGACGACTGCGATGCCTGCACATTCTGCAACGATAGAAGTTGGGCCAGCAACGCCGTAAAATCCCCCGCCTGGGCGAGGTACTGGTTGGTGACACCCGCGTTGATCCCCCGAGCCGACGAATTCAGCTCCCAAGCGTCCTTGTATTCGGTCACCTGGCCAACATTGCCCGCCAGTGCGTCGATTGCCGCGTCGTTGGCGCCCATCTGCGATGAACTTGCGTCGAGACCGCCAGCCGCCTTCCTCACCGCGCCCATGGCGTCGTCCTGGGCCGAGCCGCCCGCGCCGTCGGCGGTAACGATCGAGAATGGTGGCGGTGCGGCGGCCGGAGCCTTGCCGCTCGATACATAGTCGTTGAAGTAGCTGTTCCAGCGGCCGACACCGCCGGCCCACCCTCCCTGCTCGGCAGCATTCGATCCGTTGTAGAAGGAGGCGAGACAGCTGTAATTCGTCGCCCCGCATTGCTTCACGCCCATTCCGAGATATTTGACACCGCCTTCGACGTTCTGCTCGTTCACGTCGCGGTCAAGTCCCATGGACTTGCCGGTGCCCTTGGTCAGTTGCATGACGCCTTTGACGCCGGTGTGGCTCCCGGCGCACGTGTCAAAGCGCGATTCCTGATAGGCAACGGACAACGCCAAGCCTTCGGGCACGCCGTTTTTTTGCGCATAATAGCGGATCATCTTCACGTTGCCTGCGTCGCGCTGCAACGCTTCGGCAGGTGACCGGCGAAACATCTGTGAACGGTATTTGTCCGAATAGGTGCAGACGACGCTTTTCTTCTTGTCGGTTTCTTCCTTCTTGGCCTCATCCGACTTCGTGCTGTGCTGCTCGTCCTCTTGCCGCTTGTCGAGGTTCGGCCCGTCGATGACCGCGATCTGGGCGACAGCCACGGTCATGCTTGCCGCTGTCGCGAGAGCCACGGCCAGACAAAAGCTGCTAAGCCGCTTCGTCATGCTCGTCCTCCCATCCGCAGAAGTACGGCAGCCACATCTCCGGCTCGTCGCCGAAGGTTTCCCGGAGCCGTGCGCATTCCTTGCTGTTGGCTTCGTTCGAGGACAAGACCTTGATGAGATCGGGCATCGCCGACAAATCGAGCTTCGCTACAACCGAGTCGCTGTCATGCTTGACGAGGAAGGTGCGTGTTTCCTTCGCGGTTCGGCGTACGAACTCGAATTCCTTCGCTGTCAGCGAGAAGCGCTCCATGTAGGATTCCTTGCTCGCCTTCGGGTTGGGGAAGAAAATGTTGGTCTTCGTTTGCTCGATCAGGGACGACGAGATGGAAGAGCTGACGACGTCTTCCGCTGTCTGCGTGCCGAAGCCGACCACGCCGTTGCGGCGACGAATGGTCTTCAGCGTCTCATTGATGAAGGCAGCGAAAACCTCGTCGTCCAGCAGCTTCCAGCCTTCATCGAGGAAAAGCATGATCGGCGAGCCGTCGATGACGTCCTCCAGACGATGGAAGATGTAGAGCAACGCCGCCGAGCGCAGCTTTCGGTCGCCCAGGATCTTCGTCATGTCGAACCCGACAACGGGTTTCGAGAAATCGACCAGATCGACGGGATTGTTGAAAAGCCAGCCCTTGTCCTTTGGGTCGAGCCAGGGTTGTATCCTCGCCGCCAGATCATTCATGCCAGGCATGAGCGAGCCCCGCAGCACTTCCGGCAGCAGGTCGAAGGTCCGCTGTTGGCGCGGTATCTTGTAGATCATGTCGACGGCCGCGTTGATGACGCGCATCTCCGCCACATCAAGCACACCGCCTTCCGGCGTCAGAATGTAGATGAGCATGTCTTCAACGAAAGAACGGTTTTCCGCCGTGTCATCAAGCTGCAACGGCGCGAACCCGGTCGGCTGAGAGGGTTCCATCACCTCGTAACGACCGCCGAGCGCCCGAACGAAGATTTCGGCGCCGCGCATGTAGTCGAAATAAACACATCGTGGCCGCGGCATGATGCGCATGGCCTGCGCCATCAGGAAGGACAGCACCACGGTCTTGCCCGAGCCGGTCGGTCCGAACACCGTGAAGTGCCCGACATCGTGTACGTGGAAATTGAAATAGTAGGCTGTCTGGCTGGTCGTCTCGAGCAAGGCGATTGGCCGTTTCCAGTGCAGCCGCTCACGTTGGCCGGACGGGAAATTGTGTCCTGAAAAAAGGCCGGCGAAATTCAGCGACGAGATCAACGCACGTCGCGCGATGTAGCTGAAATTTCCCGGCAACTGCGCCCAGAAGGCCAATTCCGTGTTTAGTGTCTCGCGTACCGGCACGATTGACATGCGCGAAAGCTCGGCCGTGATGTCGGATAGCGCGCGGTTGAGGCCATTCATGTCCGAGGCCAATGCCATGACGCTCATGTGATGTTGTCCGAAGACGACTTCGCCGCCGGCCAGCTTGTCGGCACCGTCATGGACGGATACCTCGACCGTCGTGCCCGCCTCGTCGGATCCCTCGACCTGGTTGGCAATGGTGTTGATCCTGCGCATCGCCGTGACACGGTCTTCGATCGCGAAACTTTGCGTCAGGACAAACTCATGCGGCAGGCGCAACAGACCGTCCAAAGAGCCCGGCGCGGTGAACGGCGGATATTCCTTGATTGACACCATGGCGCCGAGCTTGGCTTGGTCCGGACCGCGAAGTTCCAGCGCCGACTTGCCGAAAAACAGCTGCCGCGTCGCCAGAACATCGCCAAGGGACATGCGCGGCAAAGGCATTTCCACGTCCCCGCCGCCTGCGACGATCTTCGCCAGAAATTCAGCGGGCTCGGAAAAGAAGCTGTCGCGACGTTTCACGACACCGAGAAGACGACCCCCATAAGCGGCGAAATCCTTGACCATACCGTCAAGGACGTCATGCAGTTCGGCAATCGCCTCTTCGCGGGTTTCTTCGCCTGCGGTGCTGATGCGGAATGCATTAAGCGCCTTGTCCACCCAGCCGACCCGGCCGACCATCGGGCGCCGTATGACCGTCAGATACGCCTCGTTGACGAAAAGGTTCTTTGATCCAAGCTCATCCATGTAGCGGGCGTCGAGCTCGGCCACGAAAGGATTGTCAAAGTCGCCTTCGATCTCCGGGGTCACGTGCCGGCGGATGATCGTTGTGTAGACCGCAAATCGAGAGGTCGACAGGTTGCGGAACGTAGTGTTGCGGTTGAACATGCGGCTGTTCAACTCAGCCTGGTCCATTGTCTGGAATGGCAGGCCGCTGAGCTGGATGGCGCCGACCAGAAAGCCGCTCTTCGTCACGATCAGATTGTCATCGACATGGCGAAGGTAGGGGATGTGCATCGCAGCCGGCTTTTCGCGGCGGCGCTCACGGCCAAATTTCAGGTCCGCGTCGAGGCTCATGGCGAATAGCTCCTCGCCCCCCAGAAAGTGAGGTTCGCCACGGCTCCGCGTTTGGAGACGCGCCGCTCGAAAATATGAAAGATGTAGGGATCGCGCTGGCACAGATAGGCACTGACCAGATGCACCACGCCGAACACGCCAAGACCCAGCATGAAGCTGCTCGTGGCGATAAAGCCGATCACCGCAAGGATGCCGTTCAGTGCAAAAACTTCATAGCGCACCCCCCATTTCATCGGGGGGCGTGTCAGGGGCAGGCTGACCGGCTCGACATAGACTTCCTCGTCGTCCATGGCTCAGCTGCCTCCCGCGGTGGCGCGAACCGCATCCACCAGCTGGGCAGCGCCGAAGATCAGAGCGATGCCAATGATGATGGAAAAAGCCATCATCCACGCCAGCCGGCCCGTCATGGCGAGGAAGCCGAGAAAACAGACCGCGATGATGGCGAATGAGCGCGCTATGTTGCCCTGCAGAACGCCGACGAACCACTCCAGCACGTTTTCGACTGGTGCCGCCGATTGGGCGTATGCGGTCGCCGGCGCGAGCGCTATTCCGACCGCCGAGGCCAAGGCCAGTTTCAGGGCAAATTTGCCCGCTTTCCTGTATTCCACCCTTTGGCTCCTTTCAGTTGCCGAAATCCACGACATGACCATCCTGCCAAGCGTCCTCACTTGCTGGCGGAGCGGCCGCGAGCATTTCGGATTTGGTCACGACCGACTTCTTCACGACACCGCCGAACTTCCAGCGGTTCAGTATCTTCACGATGTATTCCGCGGTCTCCGGATTCACCGGAATCCCTTGCGCCTTGTAGACGCTGTTCGGCCCGGCGTTATACGCCGCCAGCATCAGCAGCGGATCCTGGAACTCGTCATAGAGTGACTTCAGATAGCGCAAGCCAGCCCGAACATTCGCCTGCGTATCGCAACGGTCGCTCACGCCGAGATCGGCCGCGGTGCCCGGCATCAACTGCATGATCCCAAGGGCTCCGGCCTTGGACGGACCCTGACTGGCGCCGAGATCGCTTTCAGCCCATGCAATCGCCTCGGCTAGATCGGCGTCGAAGCCTTCGTCCTGCGCGATTGAACGCACAAGTTGAGAGACCTCTGCACGATTTCCGGTTTTACACGCCTCCGGCCTTTGTGCGCCGACCGCGGCAAGGGCGTGCGCCGGCGTTGCAAAGGCTACTGCGACGCGGTCTGATGCCAGATCCCGGGCGTGCGCTTGCAACGGCATTGCAGCAGCACAGAGGGTCAACAGAAGAGCTGTTTGAGTGTTCATACTGTCGCCAAAATTTAACACTTTACTATGGCTACACGCAGCCCTAGTAAAGTGTCAACACCATATGCACCGCAGGGACGGATTTCGATGAAACAGATTGCCCTTTGCACGGCTTTGCTGCTCCAGGGTACCGCGGCTTATGCTGCCGGCGCCGACGCCCCAAGCGCCTTCGCGCAGCCGTCGGAACACTACCTGCTCCAGTTTGCCAAGCCGGGCGAGAAGGTATTCGTCTATGAGCGCTACGATGCGAAAGGCGCGCTCTTTAAGCGCGATGCGGCCGCCCTCAGCTCGCCGGTGAGGGTGCTGTCGGCGACCGAGCGCGTCATCAACGGCGTGGCCTATC
Organism: Mesorhizobium sp. STM 4661; assembly: GCF_000359125.1. Lineage (GTDB taxonomy): Bacteria > Pseudomonadota > Alphaproteobacteria > Rhizobiales > Rhizobiaceae > Mesorhizobium. The sequence continues at coordinate 16,338 of NZ_CAAF010000087.1, forward strand.
GACTGCGTGGCCTCGCAGCCTGCCCAAAACCGAAGATTACCTACAAGGCGCAGGAGTGGGACTGCACGAAGGCCGCGCAGGACTATGAAGAAGGAATCTACAACGATCGTGCTTCTGTCGTGCTTTGCAAAACGCTTGTGCTGCAGAGCAGGGAGGGGGAACCAGACGCCGTGTCGTGTTTTTCTCTCGTCGGTGCGGGCAATACAAACGACCCGTACAACGTCGCCTACGACGATGACGAAATGGTTTTCTTCGACATGGCCGCAATCGGACGCAACAAGGACGGCAAGTCGCTGCGCCCCGATCTGGAGCACTCCGCCGACCTCGGTGGACAGTTCCAGGAATGAAACAGGCGAGCTTTGCAGTGCTGGCCGCTTTTGGTTTGTGCGCATCGGCACAGGCTCAGGGTGCATCCGAATCTGCCGCGCCAAGGCCCTTCGCGGTATCGAAATCGGCTCAACTGCTGACCGGAGATACCTGGCGTGACGGAGACCACCTTTTCCGCCTCTATGGCGTGCAGTCATGTCTTCGCGGCACATCGGCTGAACAGCCAAATGGGAACAAACTCGATTGCGGGAACATCTCGCTGGCGCACCTTGCTGCGCTGTTCGATAGCGCGGCGGTGACATGCCAGCCAATCGGCTACGCCCTCGATAAAGCGGTCTTTGTCGTGTGCGGCGCGCAGATGAATGGCGAAACAATCGACGTTGGCACAGCGCTCATAGCGACTGGATACGCGTTTGCGGCAACGACAGCAAAGGGCAAAGCCGTCAATGAGAGCTACCTCGTCGCGGAAATCAGCGCTAAGATGAAACGCACAGGTCTGTGGGGCACGACGTTTCAGCATCCTGTTCAGCTACTGCTAAACAAGCGGTCGGAGATACAACAATGAAGCACGACGATGAGGCGCACGAATATTACTATCCCGTGGAAGGACGCACTGACGGCGCAATCGGCGATGCTATCGCATTCATCGCGATCATCTTGGTGCCGGCGGGAATCTACGTGGCCTGGAATACCGTGGCCTCATGGATTTCAGCGTTCTTCTTCTAGGACCGCAGTTTCGCGAAAGAACCGAGCAACGCGCGAAAATCGTCGGCATCAACCTCGCACCAGTCGTTCCCCAACAGCCGACGGAAATAAGCTGCCTTCATTTTCATCTCAACGACATCGGCCACCGGCGCAGCGGCCGCGCGCCGACGCGCGATAGCCTCTTCCGCCATGACCGAATCCAATCGCCGGCCGATCAGGGTCTCGTCCGGCCCTTCGGCCCTCATCCATCGCTTGCCGAGACGTTCAACCATGGCGACTGCTTGACGATGCGCCGCGAGCAGATTCGCGACCCCATCGGCCTCTTCCATCACTCCGTTGTTACAGACGACTTGAATGGGCATCGACCGGCTCCACGCTCATGACAATTCGTAAACGATACCTGGGGAGGCGAGAAAAACAGGGATGGGTTCATCCCTCTGCTTCTCAGGCTCCCGAAGCCCTGGCTTCCCCTACTTTTCGCTCATGCGGTCACACTACCCTGCCACCAGACAAACGTTTCAGATTGTAGGCGAAATTGCCCACGCCGATTTTGACCTTGCCGCGGCCGCGACCAGCCGATGGTGCGGACGAACAGTCCCATGCGGTCCTTCTGTTCGGCGAAGGATGCTCGACACGGGCACGGGTTCGGAAGCATGTCCGGTTGCCCTGCTCGATATTCTTCGGCATCGGCTGCCTTCGGCGCCGGTATTGGTGCTGGCCAGCAACCCGCGTCGACCCTGTCGCCGGCATCCAGACGACCAAGGAACCGCCCGAAGGTGCGCCGGTCCATGATCTGAACTCGGCCTGCTCATCTGACAGTCCGTAAAGTCTGTAACACCAGGATTTTTTTAACATCATCACCGCATCGTAAAGGTGGCGCCCGCCCTGCGACCGATCCGGGCAGTTCAGTGCCTTGGCCGGGCGTTTGCGAAACATCTCCCACGCAACCGTGTTCGGCCTCTCCAGCAGTTCGCCCGTCATTCGATCATCTCCCGTGCCGGCCAAAATCGAGTTGACAAAAACGTTGATTGAGGACGAAGGCACGATAGGATACGAAGCCTAGCGAAGCGGAACGAAACTAGAGCCTATAAGTTGTTGTTTAAGAACGGAAAGTTATTTCTCCCTCCGCCGAGAGACGGGAGTGATTTCAAAGAATTATTCAAACGACTGGCGGCGGCGGGCGCGGGTCGACTGTTAGGCAAAGACGGGTTTCCTGCTGGCCCATGGACGCCCGAGCTCCTTGCAGAGGCGATTTCACAGATTGATTCCAACCGGGTTGGGGTCGATCTGCGAACGGTGCAGCTTTGGTTTCAAGAGAACGAGAAGGGAATTAGCACTGCCAACATTCGTTGGCTGGCGAGGATTTTTGGATGCGATGATCTGGTCGCAACTAGCGAATGGCAGATGGAGCTTGGTGCGGCGCAATCGCGGTTATCGGCCAAGAGACGAGAATGGAAGAGAGCCGGAAGCAGCGTTGCACAGGAGATTCCAGATACGGCACTGACTGCGACCTTCGATGACGAGACAGACTCCCTGGCAGAGCTGACACGGGATTCTGACGCCAAGGGGCCGAGCCGGCGTTTTAGTTTAGCGAGGAAATCGGAGGCGTTTTTTAGTCGCGGATCTCCCCTGAATTTACCGGCGTCGGTGTTTGCGGGTGTCACCGCTCTTGGGTTTTTGTCGTATCTTACGGGGATTCACAGCGTGACATATGGCCGGGCGGATGGCGTCGTCAAGCAGGTTGGGTTTCTTTGGACAGCGAATTGGACATTCGTCTTCATGGTATTTTTGCCACTGTTTTTTGCCTTCGTGACCGAGCTGGTGACCTTTTGGAAAGATGAAGGCCGCCCAAAGCTTGTAGCGCAGGGCGACAAGATGGAAAGCGACGATGCCTGGGCGCGCAGCGTACAAGCTTCTTCGTATTCATATTGGGCGGTTTTTTTGATTTGTGTGGTATTCGCAGGTCTTTTTCAGTGGATCGGCGTGTCTTTAATGCCGTTGCTCAAAGGTGGTGGCAACTATGCGACGGATTGGGGCTCGTTAGCGATTGTGCGCCCTGAAGTTATATCGGTGCCGGAAGCGATCGTATTCACGGGGCTCGCTTACCTGTATATGTGCCTCTGTTTTTATCTGTTCTTCGTAGGCCTCATTTTGCTTTATACTGTGATCCATGATCTTTGGATTATTGGAGAAGCAGCGAGTAATCGGCTGGAGGTTGATTATCAACACGAACTCCATGAAGCCAGCCTCAGGGTTATGCGTGCGATTTTTCGGTGCACTGTGTTGGGGCTTCTGATCGCCATAGTCATGAAGCTCCAGAGTGCTTACCTGACATCGCGTGGAGAGAATATTGTGGCTTGGTTGGTCGGCGATATGTCTTCCGCCTTCTATGGGCGCAATGATGTGAGCGCCGGGATCAGCTACCGCAGGCCGACCCATTACAGTAGCCTTCTTATCGCTATTTCGACCTGTGCTGTATTTCTGTACGGCTCCATCCGTTTAGGTGTCGAACTTCGGTTTTGTATGTCTTTGTGGAGGATGTCGGCGATCGTGGCGTTACTCGTGGCTGGCTACTTGCTGATCGATGCATTTGCTGGCTTTTCGATCCTTCTGGGCGTTGGAGTGCTGTTCGCAATATACGGCCTGTTTGATCCAGGGTTAGGGCGATGGCAAGCGAGTAAGTTGGGAAACAATCAGAGTGTATCATAGTTGGCTTGATCATTGGGATGAGCGGCGGGCGCGACGCGGTGAGGAAGGGAAGAAACCAACGGATTTCGCCCTTGACGCGGAACGCGCCTTTCCAGGTGCGAATAAGATAACAAGTATCGAGGAATTCTGTGCCCTTGCGGACCAAGCCGTGGCTGATCCAGCCTTTTTCGATGACCCGAATGTGAGTGATCAGGGATTTGAAAGGCTAGATGGGTGGCTCAAATTTCCATCGGACGTTTCTACTGATGTCGAACAGAACAATGTCGTCTCGGCGAAAATCACAGAAAGCGGGTCGTTCGATCAGGCGATGGTGATTTTTCACCATTGGAATGCAAGCTCCCGGAATCGTCAGATTGCCAACTTTTTCTCGCAACGTGGCATCACGGTTGTCGAGATTGCTATGCCTTATCACTTCGAGCGCAGCCGTCCCGGCTCCGTGCACGCCGACTATATGCTTAGCCCTAATCTCGGTCGAACGATCCAATCTGTAAGGCAGGCAGTGTTGGATGGGCGAAAACTCATACGTTGGTTGAAGATCGAAGGCTATCGAGAGATTTCGGTTCTCGGTATGAGCTTAGGCTCCTGGGTTGCGGGGGTGCTCGCGGCGCACGACTCGGCTGTGTCAAAAGCCTCGTTGTTTCTGACGGCGGGGAGTCTAGCGGATATGGTTTGGACGGGTCGCGCGACACGATTGATACGTGCTAGCCTCGAGCCTGAGATTGAGCTGACCGATCTCGGAAGGGCCTGGGGTCCACTTAACTTGGAGAATTATGCACATAGTTTGGCACGGCCTGATCTCGATCTTCACGTTGTGTTGGCTAAGAGAGACAAAGTGGTGTTGCCAGAGCTATCGGAGAGGTTCATGCAGAGGCTGAAGGACGCCGGAGCTAGGCCAAATATCTTGGAATTAAACTGTGGTCATTATTCGCTCGCCCTGCCGCCATACATTTTGTTGGCCGGTTTGAGCTTGAAGCGGTTTCTGTCGTGTGCTGACAAGTCGGCTCGGCGAGCATGAGTTTGGCGTTGGCCGGTCAGTTCAGAAGCAAATTCTCTGGTAGGCATCACGACACGAAAGTGATGAATCTGGGGTCGCCCCCTACCGGAACCGACCCCTGGAAGCGGCCGACAACGGCGCAGGCATGACACCGGCAATTGTCGAAAAGGCCACTACACCCTTCTTCTCTACGCGCGCCGGCAATCACACCAGGCTAGGAGCGCTAGTCGGCCGCCGGGCCTGACCGGCAGGGCATATGAGCGGCGCCGGCTGGGGCGAATAGTGGGCCCTTTAGGAACACTCGTGGGCCGGCTAGGTGTCGGCTCTGCCAGACGGGATCTTTTCGGAAAAGAGGAAGGTCGCTGGATCAAGTTTCAACGCCTTGGCGATCGCGGCAATCGTGTCCACGCTGATGTTGCCGCTCGCGCGTTCGAGTTTCATATACGTTGCCTCCGCCACGCCGATGAGCTCAGCCATCTCATAGCGGTGCAAAGTACGTCGTTGTCGCTCAATATCGATGATGTGGGCCAGCCGCTTGCGGATCGCATTGTCGTCCAACCGATGCGCCCACTCCGGAACTTTCTTACCGCCGGCGAGCAGTCCTGCAAAAGACACTTGCAAGCCGTTTGCCATGATCTGCAGCGTCGTCAATGTGACATTATTTTTCTGACGCACAGTCTGAATGTAGGTTCGATAGGCCAGTTTTTCGCCCTCGGCGGTCCGAAACAATTCGGCCATGTGCATATGGGATATGCCGCGTCTGGCTCTCTCCCGCTCAAGCGTCAGTGCAATGTTGGCGCGCAACGGGTTGTTGACCACGCCTCCGTCGTCTCGTTTCATAAATCGATGTAGTCGCACAAACCTGCCTTTTCGACCTGTCCTTTTTCGCGCGGATCATCCATAGTAAACTGTCAAATCTGCAGCGAGGAAAAGGCTATGACCATACTCAAATTCCTACTAGGGGGTGCCGTCGCCATCGCGGGCGCCGCAGCTCTTCCATCCCAATCAAAAGCCTCGGAATGGGGCTGTCAGGTCCTCCTATGTCTTTCCGGCGACTGGCAAGGCACCCCCTCGTGCCACCCGCCAATCTACAAGTTGATTGCGGCGATGGAAGCCCCGGGTTTTAATTGGCCGACCTGTCCGCAAGCCAACTCCAGCGCGGCGAGATTTGAGAAGTATGAGGATTGTCCGTCTGGCTGGCAAGCAGTTGGCAGCTCCGAATCCGATCGGCCGGGCTTAGGTCAAGAACGGAACATCTGCCGCATCGCGGCCGATAGGCTCTCCTCGCCCGTTGTTTTCAAAAACAACGCCCTCGGCGGGCATCATGGAGACGGGTCACGTCCGGTCCAAATCGAAATCGACGGTAAGGTGGTTGCGACAACAATCCAGACCGCGGGAAACGATCGAGGGCATTCCCTGGGTAATGGCCCCACCTACTACACCATCCCTCGACCGATGCGCGGAAAGCCCTGGTTCATCGAGTATGATGACGCGAAGGGCGTGCGCCAGAAAAGCTGGTTCAATCTCAACATGCCATGAGCCAGGCGATCACGCAGGACGAGGCACTATGGGGGTGACAATTCAAGGAGGTTTGTAGTGTTCAAGGCGCTTCTCCTGTCCACTGTGATTTTGAACACAGGCGCTATGTTGACGGCGGCTGGTCAGAGCGACAAGCCGCGATCAAACGTGGACAATCCTATGTGGCCCGCTTCACTGAAATGGGACTGCAAGACCGCTGCCAAAATCGTGTGCGAGCGTGATGGCAGTTGCTCGGTGGCTGAGGACCACATCGGATTTGTGCTTAACTACGGCAGCAACGAAGCTGAGTTCCCGGCTAGCAGTGTCAGGATCAAACGCCACTATCAACAGACCGTGCAGGCAAGCCCTTTGCAGCAAGAGGTTAAGGTCGAACTGGCCGACAATCGGGTTCTTTGGCTGACGGCCGTCGATGCCAGCCGCACCTTTTCGGAAGCGTGGGTCGGCGCACTGAGCGAGTTGAAGGGTGGCGCGGTACTGATGGAATCCGAGGGGGTCTATTGCATGCCGCACAAGTGAGTGCGCCGAGAGCGGAGGGGAAGGTAGCGAAGGCCGTTGGCAAGAGCAAGGTGTATGGCGCCGGCTTGCATCCCGCGACGCATATCGGTCCGGCCGACGGCCAACCAGATCCGCACCTGGCTCGGAACCGGGATCATGAAACGCCCAGCGCCTTCACCATCGCCGCCGCCAGAGTCGGCGGCGTGGTCGGTGGAATCCGCAGCCGCACCTTGCCGGCGATCTCCAGCTCGATCACCGCGGGCGGCGCCACAGGCACCGAAGCGGCGACAGGCTCAGCGGGAACCACGACAACTTCGGCAAAGCCCGTCTCGCGGGCTCTCACCGTGCGCCGCCACTTATAGATAAGGCTGGTCGCGACATCGTACTGACGGACTACCGTCACCACTGCGGCCCCGGGCGCGAATGCCGCGGCCACTATCCGGCATTGATCCTCTTCACTCCAACGACGACGCCGCTCAGGCCCGGTCAACAACGTCACATGGCTCATGCTGTGCTGCTAACTAAGCTCGTGAGAACGATTTTAAGAGCGCAGCCTGGCTACCGTGCCATGCTTGCGCAAGGCGGCCCTCGCCGGGGGCGTACGGATCACCCGCCGGCAATCAGCCATCTGATTGTCATGGACGGCGTTCCTATCCTGGAAGCCGTCGAACGCTGCAATGCCCAATTTGCCAAACTTTGGTGGCATTGGTTCTGCTATCCCCCAGCCGGACAAGCCAGAACGCGCAATCATGGTCGATCCCGACCGTTGGTATGGCTGGTCAGCCGATGGGCCGGTCTTCTCATAACCTGTACGATGGCGACAGCCATGCAAATCAGAGGGCGCGTTCGGCAAGGCGTCGCGCTCAGTATCGAGCATTCAATTTGGCTTGCTCGGCGGAGGGTCCTGCCTGCTTCCGGTTCTGTCGATAGGCACTGAAGCCAATCTCTCGAACCAATAGGGCCAAGCGTCGAAATGTTGCGCGACCGGCGCACTGCATTCAAAGGGTCGCCTGGTCACTGCTGCCGCGGTATTCAACTCTGCGGGTCTATCGCATTCCAAAGGAATGCCACAGTTCTTACGACACCGATCGCTTGCTTCGGAAAAACCGCAACAAGCCTCAGGTCTTCCGTGTTGCCCCGCTTGGTTTGAAATGTTGAGACCGCGCACGACGCCAACTCAAACCCAAAGATCGTGCCCCATGAACGAGATCCTAGCCCGTGCGCGCCGGGCAATACCCGGCGGAGCCTTCACTACTTATGTCCTGGATGAAGAGGTCGACTTTGTTGTCAAAACCGGAAAAGGCTCCAAGGTCTATTCGACCGATGGCACCGAATACATCGACTGCGTGAACGGATCGAGCCCGATGTTGATCGGCCACGCCCATCCTGAAGTCGTCGAGGCTTTGAAAAGCGCGGTCGAATGCCCCTCGAACTTCTACCTGCTGAACGAGAAGGGTATCGAACTTGCGGAAACCCTTGTCGAATCGATCCCTTGTGCGGAGCAGATCAAATACGGTGTGACAGGATCAGATGCGACTTTTTTGTACGCTATGCGACTGGCGCGCGCTTTTACGGGTCGATCAAAAATCCTCAAGTTTGAAGGCGGGTTTCTCGGCGGAAATGACTACGCCCTGATGAGCATGTCGCCGGCGAGCCCGTTCCCCAATTTTCCAGCCGCACGGCCTGACAGCGCCGGTATCCCCAAGGTGCTTGAAGACGAAGTATTGATTGCTCCCTACAATGACCTTGAGGCTGTCGATCAGATTTTGGCGGGTGCCTGCAACGAGGTTGCAGCCATAATCGTAGAGGCGCAACAGCGCTGCATCGATCCAAAGCCCGACTTCCTCGAAGGACTTCGCTCGATCTGCGATGCTAACGGAATTCTGCTGATCTTCGATGAGGTCGTTACGGGATTTCGCCTGGCCTGGGGCGGAGCACAAGAACGGTATGGCGTCACACCGGATCTCGCGGCCTACGGCAAGGTGATCGGTGGCGGCATGCCGTTGTCGGCTGTCGCCGGACGCGAAGAAATTCTCCGTCTGGCCAATCCCCGCAGTCCCGCCGATCCGCGGAAGTGTTTCACTGGGAGCACGGCATGCGGCAACCCTATCGCCGCGGCGGCCGGCATCGCCACGCTCAAGGTCCTTTCTCGCCCCGGGACCTATGAACGACTGAACGAGATAGGTGACCGATTCCGTACGGGAGCGTCTGAAATTTTCCAGAGACATGGAGTAGCCGGCCAAGCGATCGGCTCGGGGCCATTGTCACAGATCGTGCTCACGGACATTCCCGTCACAGACTACCGCAGCAGCGTGTCGGGTGATCTGAGAATGCAGCGGAAACTTACGACGGGACTTGTCAGCCGCGGCGTCCTGACCCACGGAACATTCTATTTCTCGCTTGCGCTGTCCAACGACGACATCGACCGCGTTCTCGATGCACTCGACAACGCCATGACCTCCATTTTTTGAGTGACCAAAAACGACTAGACCGCGGACCAGTTCGCTGAGACGACCTTTCAGACTTTCCGTCGCCTACCGCCTTGTTCAGACATTTGCGAGCCTGGATGCCGAGATAGCGATCATGCACATTCCGTACGCAAGGCCCTATCTAGAAGCGGAGGCGTACGGCCTCGCAAATCTAGCAAGACCCAAGGCCCTGCGCAAAGCCGCCGAGCGACAATGCAGAATAGTTTCGACTGGGATACCGGAACGCATCTTCTCCCTTCCCGGGATGCTCTCGTGAGCACCGCCAGCGGAAGGCGAATTGAATGCCATCTATCAACGCGTGCGACTCTCTAACGCGTCTCGTCCGACTCCTGACCGCTTTGTGCCTCCTACGGGCATCATATAGCTGTAGCTCCGATAGGTGTTGCTCCACACTAGGCCGACCTTCAACGCCTTGGTCATTCGCATTAGATATCGCTTTTGAAGCGGTGCAATATATAGTTGGCAGTTCGAAAAGGTAGCGAGGAGATCGACGTCGAGGTTCGCGGGCCGATCACCCTCAACGACCAACAGCTGATGGTCGCGGCTGCTCTGTAGGGCTGCAGGCTGGCCTATGTCTGGGATAATAGGGTGATGCAGCATCTGGCGAGTGCCGCGTTCACCCGGTGCCTTGATGACTGGTTCGTCCCGGACATGGCCTACTCTATTGTCCAAGTCGACGCGACCTTTCTGCAGGGCTGCGCGCCCCGGCCTGATCTGAGCCAGATGGCGGAGGATGTTTGATGAGGGAAACCAGTCACAACTTGGCGCGGCTGCAGTCGCCGCAGTTCGAGCGCATCGTTCCCGTAGCAGGTGAGAGCTTTGTGTGGCGTATCGACGATTATCCGTGGCGCAGGTCGGTGTGGAACTGCCATCCGGAAGTGGAAATCCATCTCATCCGGCAATCCTCGGGAACTGCCTTGATCGGTGACTTCGTCGGTGAGTTCATGCCAGGGGACCTGACGATCGTCGGCAGCTGGCTACCACATGACTGGATTTCGCACTGCAGCCCCGGCCAACACATCGTCGGTCGCGACCTCGTGATCCAGTTCGACGCCAAGGCGATGGATGGAGCGGCAACGATCTTCCCCGAAATCTCCGCCATAAACGACCTTCTGGAGCGCGCGGCGAGTGGCGTCCGGTTTACTCCGACCGTGGCCGTAGCATTCGCGTCCGCAATGGAAGACTTGGGAAATCTGTCCGGCGCAAAACGGTTTGGGGCCTTCCTCTCTCTACTCGCCGAGATGGCCGCGACGCCGGAGTACCAGATTCTTTCCGGCACGCGTATGTCCAGCATAAGGAGCAAAGAGTTGCAGAAAATGCAGGCCATCTTCTCATTTATCCAGAGCAATCTGATGGGTGATGTTTCGCTGGCGCGGACCGCCGAGATCAGCGAAATGACCGAGACGTCCCTAAGCCGGTTCTTCAAAAAACGGGTCGGCCAAAACTATGCACAGTTCATCACCCTTCTCAGGATAAGCAAAGCCTGCGCCCTCCTGGCGACAACGAACGAAACGGTGTCGACCATCGCGTTTGAATGCGGCTACGAAAACATCTCGAACTTTAACCGGCGGTTCCTGCTCCTTCGTGGATGCACGCCCAGCGAATATAGGAGGGTGTATCTCCAAGACCGAAACATGGCCAAGTATCCGTGAACGCTCGCGTCGCCGATAATCGGATTGCAAAAGGGGGGTGTCGGCGCAAGGTTGGCCATCGCTCACGTGCTATTCTGAATAATAATAGGACAAGAAAGTATCACTGGTTGGCACGTAGGGCTGTAGAGAGCCAGGGTTGGCGGCGATATGGTCCTTGTCGGCAGCCACCAAAGGTTTGAGGAGAACTAGGCTGCTGGAACCGTGGGAGAGAGACACATGAAATTCGAGACAATTATGCTGGGCTTTTGCTCAGTACTGGCGATGGCCAATTTCTCGTCGGCCGAAACGTTGACGATTGCGACTGTCAACAACGGCGATATGGTCCGCATGCAGAAGCTGACCGACGACTTCACCAAGGCTAATCCCGACATCACGCTCAACTGGGTCACGCTCGAAGAGAACGTGCTGCGCGAGCGCGTCACCACAGACATCGCCACCAAGGGTGGCCAGTACGACGTGCTGACCATTGGTACCTACGAGGTTCCGATCTGGGCCAAGCAAAGCTGGCTGCTGCCGCTCGACAAGCTCGGCGACGACTACGACGTCAAGGACATCATCCCGGCCATCGCCGGCGGCCTGTCGGTCGACGGCAAGCTCTATGCGGCACCGTTCTACGGCGAAAGCTCCTTCGTCATGTACCGCAAGGACCTGATCGAGAAGGCTGGCCTGAAGATGCCTGACGCGCCGACCTGGGACTTCATCAAGCAAGCCGCCGACAAGATGACCGACCGCGCCAATGGCGTGAACGGCGTCTGCCTGCGCGGCAAGGCCGGCTGGGGCGAGAACATGGCTTTCCTCACCGCCATGTCGAACTCCTTCGGTGCCCGCTGGTTCGATGAGAACTGGAAGCCGCAGTTCGATCAGCCCGAGTGGAAGAGCACGCTGCAGTTCTATGTCGACCTGATGAAGGCCGACGGTCCCGAGGGCGCCTCGTCCAACGGCTTCAACGAAAATCTGGCGCTGTTCCAGCAGGGCAAGTGCGGCATGTGGATCGATGCCACGGTCGCTGCGTCCTTCGTCTCCGACCCAAAGAACTCCACCGTCGCCGACAAGGTCGGTTATGCGCTCGCTCCCGACAACGGTCTCGGCAAGCGCGGCAACTGGCTGTGGGCCTGGTCGCTGGCCATTCCCGCCGGCACGCAGAAAGGAGACGCGGCTCAGAAGTTCGTCTCCTGGGCAACCAGCAAGCACTATGCCGAACTCGTCGCTTCGAAGGAAGGCTGGGCCAACGTTCCTCCGGGCACACGGTCCTCGCTCTATGCCAATGCCGAGTACCAGAAGGCGGCGCCTTTCGCCAAGATGACGCTGGACTCGATCAATGCCGCCGATCCGACGCATCCGACCGTCAAGCCGGTGCCTTATGTCGGCGTCCAGTTCGTCGCCATCCCTGAGTTCCAGGGTCTCGGCACCACCGTCGGCCAGCTCTTCTCGGCGGCACTTGCCGGCCAGTCGAGCGTCGACGATGCCCTGAAGCAGGCCCAGGACGCCGCCACCGCGGCGATGACCGAGGGTGGTTATATCAAGTAAGGCTCCTCCCGGTGCCGAATGCCGGTTGCCCATTGTAGCCGGCAAAGGGGCCGCCCGAATCCCAGTTCGGGCGGTCTCTTTTTTTGCTATCGTCCCGCAAGATCCAGCTAGATAGGGCGAGATTTCATGGCGAGAGAATTGGAAGGCAAGATTGCCGCCGTCACAGGGGCTGCGTCGGGTATAGGGCTGGCGAGTACGGAGGCGATGTTAGAAGCAGGCGCGCGCGTGGTGACGATCGATCGCGACCAGGCGGCCCTCCAGTCGTTCCAGGCCAAGCATGGAGACTCGGTCATCCCGATTGTCATCGATCTTCTCGACCCCAAGGACTGTGCGACACTGATGCCGCGCGTTCTGGAAACGGCAGGTCAGCTCGATATCTTTCATGCCAATGCGGGCACCTATGTGGGCGGTGACCTGGTCGACTCCGACGCGGGTGCCATCGACCGGATGCTGAACCTGAACATTAACGTCGTGATGAAGAATGTGCACGATGTGCTGCCTCATATGATCGGGCGTCGGACGGGGGACATCATCGTCACCAGCTCCTTGGCCGCCCATTTTCCGACGCCATGGGAGCCGGTCTATGCATCGTCAAAATGGGCGATCAACTGCTTTGTGCAGACGGTTCGGCGTCAGGTATTCAAGTACGGCATCCGGGTTGGGTCGATTTCGCCAGGCCCTGTGATCAGCGCGCTGCTCGCGGACTGGCCACCGGAGAAGTTGAAGGAAGCCAGGGAATCAGGAAGCCTGCTTGAAGCAGCCGAAGTGGCAAATGTGATCACCTTCATGCTCACGCGCCCTCGGGGCATGACGATCCGCGACGTGGTGATGATGCCGACCAACTTTGATCTCTGAGGTCCTGGACGTCCGCCGGCAGCACATCTTTCCGACATCACGCCTCGCCCGGAGCAGACATGCCGCTGCCGGCCCATGTGGGTCGATCTCGGTGTTGCTGCCACAACTTTGCACGGCCGCGCTTTTCAGACAATCAGTCAAGGGACGATCGCTTTCGGCAATGGCGGCCGTTCCGCAATCCAAATACTCATCGTTACCAGACAGTCCTTGGCTGCTTCGCGAGCGAAGGGACGAGATCAGATAGCCGCGATCAGGCGAAGGCGATGCGAATCGTCCCGAAATCGGCAACGATCTTGTCGCCATGGCGAGGGCCTAGGGCGAATTATAGGTGCCCGGCAGCCCTTGCCTGATTGGCCTGCCGCTAACCTAATTCTGTCGGATGTCGTTCAGACCGCCGGAAGGCGCTCGATCATTTTGTCCAGCGTTATCGGATAGTCCCGGACCCTAATGCCGGTGGCATTGTAGGCTGCGTTGGCGACAGCGGCTGCAACGCCGCAGAGCCCAAGTTCGCCGACGCCCTTGGCTTTCAGCGGCGTTGAGGACGCGTCGGTCGTATCGAGGAAAATCACCTCCTGATGAGGGATGTCGGCGTGCACCGCCACCTCGTAGCTGGCAAGATCGTGATTGACGAAGAACCCGCGTCCGAGATCGGTGGCGAGCTCTTCCGACAGGGCGGCACCCACGCCCATCGCCATGCCGCCTATGACCTGACTGCGGGCGGTCACCGGGTTCAGGATGCGGCCTGCATCACATACCGCCACCATCCGTCGCACGCGCACCTCGCCGGTGCCGGCATGGACCCCAACTTCGACGAAATGCGCGCCGAAGGTCGCGAGTAAAAGGGATTTCTTGAAATCTCCGAAAGTCATGGTGTCTTCGGCGACCAGTTCCTGGTCGGCCGAGACCTGAGCCAAGGACACCACCGTGTTGCCGGCTCGGACGTGGCCATTCTCGAAGCGTGGATTCTCCACGTCCAGCCGTTTGGCGATCTGACGCTGAAGGGCCAGGCAGGCGGCGTAGACGCCTGCGGTGGAGCTGGCCGCACCGAACTGTCCCCCGGAGCCCGAGGCGACCGGATAGGCGCTGTTGCCGAGCCGAACCTCGACCGCATCCATAGGCAGGCCCATGGTCTCCGCCGCAGTTTGCGCTATGATCGTGTAAGATCCGGTGCCGATATCGGTCATATCGGTCTCGACGACCAGCCGGCCGGCGTTCAGACGCACCCGCGCCCCGGAGTCGAGTGTCGGGCCGCCGCGATAGGCACCGGCCATGCCGTGCCCGATCAGCCAAGTTCCGTCGCGTTTCCTACCGGGCGTCTTGTTGCGATTGGTCCAACCAAATGCCTCGGCGCCACGTTCGAGGCACTCCACGAAATGCCGCTCCGAGAAGGGAACCTTGGGGTCGCTCGGGTTCAATTGGGTGTCATTCAGGATACGGAACCGGACCGGGTCGATGCCGAGCTTCTCGGCCATCTCGTCCATTGCGATCTCTAGCGCCATCAGTCCTGATGCTTCGCCTGGCGCGCGCATGTCTGAAGACTCCGGCAGGTTCATATCAACAAGATGGTGAATGATCCGCCGGTTGGCACCGGCATAGAAATAGGGGGTCTGTGCCGTGGCGTCCTCGCCCCTTCCGCCCGGCAGGGTATGCGAAGCTACCTCATGACCTATTGCCGTCAGTTTTCCGTCCTTTGTGGCGCCCAGCCGGATGCGCTGCACCGTTGCAGAGCGGTGCGTCGTGTTGTTCATCATGAAGGGGCGCGGCAATGCAAGCTTGACTGGGCGGCGGGCGGCACGGGAGCCGAGCGCGGCCAACACCTCGTCAGCCCGCAGCCAAAGCTTGCCGCCGAAGCCGCCCCCGACATACGGGCTCTCCACCCGAACTTTTTCCTTATCGAGGCCGAAGGTCGTGGCCAGAGATCCCCGGTTCCAGTTGATCATCTGGTTCGATGTCCAGACCGTCAGCCGGTCGCCGTCCGACCAGTCAACAATCGAGGCATGCGGCTCCATCATCGCGTGGGAATGAGAGGGTGTGCGATACATCTCATCCAAGGTCACCGGGGCGTTCGCAAACGCGGTGTCGAAATCGCCGACATCGGTGCTCGGCTTGCCAGTGCCCTGGAGACGCTCAAACGCCGCGTCGAGATCAAAATCCGCCTTTTCTTGCTCGTAGGTCACCTTCACAAGCGCGGCGGCCGCGCGGGCTTGTTCCAGGGTTTCGGCGACCACGACGGCAATAGCCTGGTGGTAGTGTTGCACCTCGTTCCCTCCGAACAGCCTTGCGACGTTCAGAAACCCCAGCGGCAGTGGGTCAATCTCAAGCGTGGTGACCACCGCGACGACGCCTGGCGCCGAACGGGCAACCGAGGCGTCGATCGAAGTGATGCGGCCCTTGGCGATGGTAGAGCCGACAGGGTAGCCAACAAGCTGGCCCGCGACGACGTCGTGGCGCTCGTAGGCGTACGGTGCGGTTCCAGTGACCTTCAGCGGACCCTCGATCCGCTGGTGCGGCTTCCCGACAATCGTGGCGCGGTCGAAGATGTTCTGGCCAGCAGGTTCATTGAATTCCATCGGCTTAGTCCTCGGCTAGCATGCCGGCCAGCGTCCGCTCGGCCAGCGTGATCTTGAAGGCGTTTTCCTCGGTCGGCCGCGCACCATGGAGCAGACGCGCCATGACGGCGTGTGCGCCGTTCGGCAGCTCGGCATCGGCTTCCGCCGCACGCCACGGCATTGGCGCGACGCCGCCGAGCGCGACGCGGCCGGCCCCGTCGGCCTGGCGGACCAGCGCCACCGAGACCAACGCAAACGCGTAGGAGGCCCTGTCGCGCGCCTTGTAGTAGGCGTGGCGGCCTCCGACTGGCGGAGGCAATGTGACCGCGGTGATGATCTCGCCCTCCATGAGCACCGTCTCGCGCTCTGGCGTGTCGCCGGGAAGGCGGTAGAATTCCTCAAGAGGAATTCTGCGTGTCGCTCCCACGGAGGTCACAGTCTCGACCACGGCATCGAGTGCCCGCAGCGCGACGGCCATGTCGGACGGATGTGTCGCGATACAAGCGTCGGAGGTGCCGATTATGCCGAGCTGACGCGAGAAGGCACCTACGCCCAGCGCCGCGCAGCCAGCGCCGGGAGTACGCTTATTGCAGGGTTGGGCAGTGTCGTAGAAATAGGGGCAGCGGGTGCGCTGCAGGAGGTTGCCTGCGGTTGTCGCCTTGTTGCGCAGCTGACCCGAGGCGCCCGCGACAAGCGCTCGCGTAAGGACACCGTAATCTCGGCGGACACGTTCGTGAGCAGCCAGATCGGTGTTGCGCACGAGCGCACCGATGCGCAGCCCGCCTTCGGGAGTTTCAACGATTTTATCGAGCCCAAGCCCATTGACGTCGATCAAATGTACCGGCGTCTCGATCTCCAGCTTCATCAGGTCGAGAAGATTGGTGCCGCCAGCAACAAATTTCGAGCCGGGAACCTGGGCAGCCCGCGCCGCGGCGGCGGCCGGATTTGCGGCGCGCTCGTAGGAAAAGGCTTTCATGACCGTTCCTCCGCCACCTGGGTGATTGCTGCGAGAATGTTGGAGTAGGCGCCGCAGCGACAGATATTGCCCGACATCCGTTCCCGGATTTCCTCATCGGTCACCTTGATCGGCACAGTCAGGTCGCCGGTGACATGGCTGGGGATGCCGGCACGGATTTCCTCGATCACCGCTTTGGCCGAGCAGATCTGGCCCGGCGTGCAGTAGCCGCACTGGAAGCCATCGTGCTCGACGAAAGCGGCCTGCATCGGGTCGAGATCCCCTGGCGTACCGATCCCTTCAATCGTCGTGACCTCGTCCCCCTCATGCATGACCGCGAGGCTGAGGCAGGAGTTGACGCGTCGGCCATTCACTGTGAGGGTGCAGGCGCCGCACTGGCCATGGTCGCAGCCCTTTTTGGTGCCGGTGAGCTGCATGGTCTCCCGCAGCGCGTCGAGCAGGGTCGTCCGGTTATCAAGCTCAAGGGTCCGTTGCGCGCCGTTTATCTTCAGCGACACAGACATCCGCTGGGGTCCCACGGGAAGACCGTTGCGGGCAGTTTGCGCATTAGCCGGTCCGGTTAAACCGGCTGCTGCTGCTGCGGCTGATACAGCTGTGCCGACCAGAAGCGTCCTTCGGCAAATCTCGAATTCGATGGGTGGAGCCACGGATGCTCTCTCCTGTCTGATTTTGCGCGGATTTCACGTCATTCCAGAGAAAGGTAAGTGGGTAAGGCAACGGAACCACCCTCATCTTATTCATACCAAGGATGAATTCAGTTCATGATTTATTGATTGGGTAGGTGGGGTTGAGCCGCTATGGTGTGCCCAACAATGTCGAAGGCTCATGAATGAAACGCGAGGAACTGGGCGATCTGGCAGTTTTTCTGATTGTCGCGGAAGAGAACAACTTCACACGCGCCGCTGCGCGAATGGGAATCTCTCAATCTGCAGTCAGCCATACAATCCGCCGCCTGGAGGCGTCGGTCGGACAGAAGCTGTTGAACCGCACCTCGCGGCGCGTGACAACGACTGAGGCTGGAGAGAAGCTCCTTGAGACGCTGCGACCCAGCTTCGGTCAGATCGATGCTCGTATGGAGGAGCTGCGCCTTCTTGGCGATGCCCCGCGTGGTCTGGTGCGGCTGACCTTAAGCAAGACCGCAGCACGTACTGCCTTGTGGCCGATCCTTTCACAACTTGTCCGCGACTATCCGGATGTAAAGATCGAGCTCAGTCTGGAAAGCCGTCTCGCCGATCTTACCGAGGATCGATTCGACGCAGGAATACGACTGGGAGAATTCGTCGGCCCCGACATGGTTGCTGTAAAGATAGGGCCGCAACTGCGCATGGCGGCTGTTGCGACTCCGAAGTATTTCGAAGAGCACGGTGTCCCGGAACATCCTTCGGAACTCGATACTCACGATTGTCTAGCGCTACGCTTCAACGTCCGTGCGCCACCATATGACTGGGAGTTCGAAAAGGACGGTATGGAGATCGTCAAAAAGGTTTCCGGACCGTTCATATTCAGCGAAAGCGACATCTGCATCGAGGCGGCGAAGGAAAGCCATGGCATCGCTTTCGTCACCGAACCCGAAGTGCGTGACGCAATCAAGCAGGGCAGCCTCCGCCGCGTTCTTGCGGATTGGTGTCCTCCGTTCGACGGCTTCCATCTATTCTATTCTGGCCGACGGCAAGTCAGTTCAGCGCTGCGTCTAGTGATCGATCGATTGAAGTACCGCGACTAAAAGATGTGGGGTTGGGTGATGCCCGAGCGATGAATGGCGGCTTTTGGCCCCCCCACTGGAGCCAGCGAGCCAGCTTTACGATCGGCGCCCCCACGGTGTCGTTACGCTCGACTGGTTCGAGGGAACTGCTCTAGCGCGCAGCCTTCGGACCCGTTGCACTGGGGCTTTTGTACCGTAGCGTTTCCAGTATCACTGTCATCGCCGGAGACATCTGCCGCCTGCTTGGATAGTACAAATGGTAGCCGGAAAAGGGTTCACTCCAGTCGTCGAGAAGCAATATTAGCCGTCCCGCAACGACATGATCGCGGACGAGATCTTCGGGAAGAAACGCGATGCCGTACTCATTTAGGGCTGCGTCGATTATGGCAAATGACGTGTTGAAGGTCAGTTGCCCTTCGACGCGCACCCGTAACTCACGACCGTCCTTCTCGAATTCCCAGACGGCGAGGCCCCCGGCAGTCGCTTGCCGCTGATTGATACAATCATACCCGACGAGGTCTTGTGGGGTCACCGGAATCGATCGCTGCGCGAGATACTGCGGTGATGCAACCGCAACCATGCGCCAGTCCGCGCCGATGCGCACGGCAATCATGTCCTTGTCGATGCTTTCGCCAAGCCGCACGCCGGCATCGTACCTCTCCTCCACGATGTTTCGCATGCCATTGTCGCTATAAAGTTCGACCCGGATATCGGGATAGTTCTTCAAAACCGGACATAATTTTGGCCAGACGGTAGTCTGAAGCGCATGGTCGGAAAGCGTCAGGCGGACTGTTCCCGAAGGTGTGTCTCGATATGCCGTTAGGCTCGCAAGATCGGCATCAATCTCCTCAATGCGTGGCGCAAGCGAGCGGAACAAGCGCTCGCCTGCTTCGGTAGGCGCCACGCTGCGCGTGGTGCGCGCGAGTAACCTCACCCCCAGCCGTGCCTCCAACTGCTTGATGGTGAGGCTGAGCGTTGATTGCGAAGTACCGAGCTTGGCCGCCGCCTTGGTAAAGCTCTGCTCACGGGCGACCTCCAGGAACCAGAGCAAGTCCTTCATTTCCTCACGTTGCAAGGGCGCCTCCTTCGACAATTCATATCACAGATCGATAACTTCATGCAGATTTCACGGATTGTCCAACGAGTAGCGCTACATATCTTCCTGTCACGACGGCCGATCGGTGAGGGGCGTCATCCCGCCGAACCAAGGATAGCGGCAATGGACGTGACCTATGACAGTGAATTGACGAATTCCCGCTCCGCCTGGAGCGCCGTGATTTCCATGGCGCTTTGTGTTGCGGTGCTGATCGCGTCCGAGTTCATGCCGGTCAGCCTGTTGTCGCCGATCGCCGCCGATCTAGGGATTACCGCCGGCCAAACGGGCCAGGCGATTTCGATCTCGGGCGCCTTCGCGGTCGTGACCAGCCTCTTCATCGCAGGTCTCACCCGCCGTATCGATCGACGCATCGTGGTCCTGGCATTCACGGGGCTGCTTGTCGTCTCCGGCCTCGCCGTCACATTCGCGCCGGACTACGCTTTCCTGATGGTCGGCCGGGCGCTGCTCGGGATGGCGATCGGCGGCTTCTGGTCGATGTCCACGGCGATCCGTGATGCGTCTACTGCCGGCCGATCTGGTGCCCAAGGGCCTTGCCCTGCTGAACGCTGGCAATGCCATCGCAGCAACGATTGCGGCCCCGCTCGGAAGCTTCCTTGGCGCCTATGTCGGCTGGCGGGGAGCCTTCTTCATGGTCGTCCCACTCGGCCTGCTGGCGCTGGTCTGGCAGTGGATCAGCCTGCCTGCATTGGCGCCGCGGCGCGACCGGGGTACTGCGAATGTCTTTACGCTGCTTGGACGCCTTCATGTCGCGCTGGGCATGGCCTCCATCCTGTTCTTCTTCATGGGCCAGTTCGCGCTGTTTACCTATCTGCGTCCGTTCCTCGAACAGGTTACCCAACTCGACATCGCGGATCTGTCCGCAATACTGCTGGTGATGGGACTGGCCGGCGTCGCTGGAACCTGGTGCATCGGTCACCTGCTGAACAAGCGGCTCTTCAGTATCCTGATAGTCATTCCGATCATCATGGCGCTCCTGGCAGCTGGCTTGGTCTTATTCGGTGCAGCCCCGATCCTCGTATCCTTGCTGCTTTCTGCCTGGGGCTTCTTTGGCACCGCTGCACCCGTAGGCTGGGGCACCTGGTTGACCCGCGCCATGCCCGACGATGCCGAGGCTGGAGGCGGCCTGCAGGTGGCCGTGATCCAGCTTGCAATCACGGCTGGCGCGGCAACCGGCGGCTTCCTTTTCGACGCTGTCGGCTGGTGGAGCACTTTCGCGCTGAGCGCCGGCCTGCTGTGCGGTTCATCGCTCCTTGCGGTGGCGGCTTGGCGTGTCAACCGCAGCATTCAGCCATGACGATACATGACCAACTTTCACCGACGGCCCCCCACGCCACGTTCCAAATTGTCAGGAAAATATAATGACCGATAACATCGCAGGCAAAGTCATAGTCATCACCGGCGCCTCAAGCGGCATGGGCGCGGCAGCTGCCCGTCATCTTGCCGCCGAGGGCGCCAGCATCGTCGTTGCGGCACGGCGGGTCGATAGGATCCAAACCCTCGTGGCCGACATCACCAAATCCGGCGGCAATGCCGTGGCAGTCGCCACCGACGTAACCCAGCTCGATGACATGCAGCGGCTGGTGGACACCGCCGTACAGACCTTCGGCCGCATCGACGTGCTCATCAACAATGCCGGCATAATGCCGCTCTCGCCGCTCGAGCGGTTGAAGGTCGATGAGTGGAACCAGATGATCGACGTTAACCTGCGGGGCGTGCTGCACGGCATCGCCGCTGCGTTGCCGTACATGAAAGAACAGAAATCCGGCCACATCATCATCACGGCGTCGGTCGCCGCCTACAAGGTGTTCCCGGGTTCAGCGGTATATTCCGCGACAAAGTTCGCTCTTCGCGGCTTGTCCGAGGGCCTACGGCAGGAAATGAAGCCCTATAACATCCGTAACACGCTGATTTCTCCGGGTGCGGTGACGACGGAACTTCTCGACCATATCAGCGAACAGGACGTCCAGTCGGCGAACCAGGATTATGTCGGCAAGGTCGGCATCCCTGCGGAGAGCTATGCCCGCATGGTCGCTTTCGCCGTGAGCCAGCCCGAGGATGTCGACATCAACGAGATCATCTTCCGGCCAACTGCGCAGGAACTGTAACCAGTCGCGCGTCGACGCAATGAGCCCAATCTCACTTAAGGAACAGACCTATGTCGAAACATTTCACAAGCCAGCAACCTGCGCTCGGTAGCTTCAATCCCAATCGGCGCTCCGTTATCAAAGCGGCAGGCGCGGCCAGCGCGGCGGTTGCTGTGATAGGCGCTGTGACCGCCGCCTCGGCAACGTCGGTACTTGCCCAATCTACCACTGCCTGGGACAAAACCTTCCCCCAGAGCAACCGCGTTGATCACCGGAAGGTGTCGTACGCCAACCGCCTGGGCATCACACTGGTCGCCGACCTGTACACTCCAAAAGATATTGATCGTTCGCGCCGTCATCCCGCGCTCGTGGTCGGCCATCCGTTTGGCGGGGTCAAGGAACAGACCTCTGGCCTCTATGCCCAGACGATGGCGGAGCGTGGCTTTATCACCCTGGCCCATGACGCCTCCTACAATGGCGAGAGCGGCGGTCAGCCGCATTTCATCTCTTCACCCGACGTGTTCATTGAGGACTTCAGTGCGGGCGTCGATTTCCTGGGCGTCGATCCTCTTGTGGATCGCGACCGCATCGGCGTAATCGGCGTCTGCGCCAGCGGCGGTTTCGCTCTTGCCGCCGCACAGATCGATCCGCGCATGAAGGCCGTCGCTACCGTCAGCATGTACGACATGGGCGGCGCCAAATGGGCCTGGGCCGGCGAACCGATGCGCCCCGAGGCACGCCAGGCCGCGCTTGCCGATATGGCCGAACAGCGTTGGGTGGAATTCGCCGGAGGCGAGAAGCGGTACGGCGAACTGCCTCAGGTTCTTACAGACAAGACCGACGCGATCACGCGGGAATTCTTCGAATACTACCGGATGCCGCGTGGCGCGCATCCCCGCTCGACGTCGGCGATATCGGTCACCAGCGATCCTTCCTACTTCCACTTCCGGCCTTTCGAACGTTTGGATGCGATCTCTCCGCGTCCTGTCCTGCTCGTCGCCGGCGAGAATGCGCATTCGCTTTTCTTCAGCCAGCAGGCCTTGGCCAAGGCGGCCGAGCCGCGGGAACTCCATATCGTTGCCGGCGCCGGTCACGTCGATCTGTATGACAAGGTAGCGCTTATCCCTTGGGACAAGCTGCAATCCTTCTTCGACAAGCACCTCACCGCCTGACGCCAACCGGCCCACGTCCCGGCACGAAGGCCGGGACGTGGGCCGGCCTTGCAACAATGACACGGACGGGTATCGCAATGCGCAACATCATTCTCAGTGCAATCGCCTCAATGCTGTTTACGGGAGCCGCCATGGCACAGGAAAAGATCGTGATCTCATCACCCTGGGGGAAACTGACTGCCGAGCTGGTCGACAATGAAGCGACAAGAGCCTTGCTTGGAATGCTTCCGGTCACGTTGGACATGAGCGATCATCTTCGGCAGGAGAAGACGGGCAATCTGCCTTCCTCGCTGCCGCAGTCCGGACGCCAGCTTGACTTCGACAATGGCACGCTCGGATTATGGGGATCGACTGACTTCGTGATCTATTATCGCAAGGGAAGCGTTCCGCGACCGGGGATCATCATTCTTGGCCGCGTTGATGGCGATGCGTCCATTTTCGATCGCCCTGGCCCGATCACCATTGAGATCGACCGAGCGAAGTAGGGCGCGGCCTTAACGATCGTCCGGCCCATCACCTCATTCCATCGCACCGAGCGAGAAGACGTAGACACCATGAAAAATAGAATCCTGCCTGTTGGTTTGGCGTCAGTCTGTGGAGCACTGGCCCTTGTCGCAAGCTACCTGACGTTGCCGCAGGGGACCGGCCCGTCGCCGGCATATGCCGAAGCCAATGCCGTGACTTTCCCGCCTCTTGAACAGCTTGAGCACTACACAACCGTGCGTCGCGGCATCACGCGCGAACATATGCTGACAAGCTCGGCCGCACTCGCAGCGCTGAGGGCCGGACAACCGGTCCCCGTGGGGACCCAAATGGTGCTTGTCGATTACCAAAGCGATGTGCTGACCCGGTACCTAATCAGCCAGAAAATCGGTGCCGGCGACGACGAGTGGCAATATCAATGGTTCTGGCCGGATCAATCGATCAAGGCCGATGAGAACGTAGCGCAGTGCTACGCCTGCCACCGGTCGCGCCAAAGTCAACAGTTCATGTTCACCCATGACGGAGCGATTTCCGATGACGATCCGCTTTAGGGTGACAGGAGGCTCCATGCTGACGACGAGAGTCGCGCATCGGCTTTTGGTCCCTGTCGCCATGGCGGCTTTGCTGCTCTTGTCGCTTGCCTACTGGTGGCTCGATAACATTCCGCACGAAATCTTCGGCACGGCTATGTTTGTTTTGATCGCCTGGCACATCGCCATGAACCGGTTGTGGTTCAGGAATGTCTTTCGGGGTCGCTACGATGGCCGCCGCGTCTTCACGGTGCTGCTGCATCTGTTCTTGATCGTCAATATGGCGGTTCTTCTGGCGACGAGTATCGTCATCTCGAGATCGGTGCTGGCTTTCCTGCCGCTTCCAAACATCGCGTACCTTCGCGAGGTCCATTGGTTCTGCGCCTACTGGGTGATGATCGTCGTCGGCATCCATCTCGGCATTCACTGGATCCGCGTCATGGCACTGCTGCGCTCGATGCTGGGTCTGTCACGCGGAAGCCCCCTCAGGGCATGGACGCTTCGCGCGGCGGCGACGGCAAATGCGGGATTCGGCTTGTGGAGCTTTTGGGTGCTCGGCGTGTGGGGCAAGCTGACCTTCACCTATAGCCTTGAATTCTGGGATTTCACGGCGTCCGTGACGCCGTTCTTCGGGCATTGGGCGGGTGTCCTCGCCCTCCCAGCCATTCTGACGCACTACGTCATGACTGGATGGGTCTCTGCGGCTTCACATGGTGGTCGCTTGGCTGGACTACGCAATCCGACGCAGCGACCGATCCAGTCCGTAGGGTGATCTGCAGAGCCATTGGGCCGCTCAGCCCCCGAATGCTTGCGATTTTGGAGTATGCCGGGAAACCGGATGAGCATCCGCCGAGAGGCTTTCCTTGCCACATCTTTCGACCGAGACCCTTGAGGGTGGCATGGTGTTGCTGCACTACGCGATGGAAAAGACCTACGATGACCGGCAGGACAGGGGGTGATGCGTTCACGCCCTGTCCTGCCGATTTGCATTCGGCCTTACATCCGCAGCAGGGCTTTGATCGCGCGGCGTTCGTCCATCGCCTTGTAGCCCTCGGCCACGTCCTCGAGCGGTATTTCGAGATCGAATACTTTGCCCGGATTGATCTTGCGGGTCATCACGAGGTCGAGGAGTTGGGGAAGGTACTTCCGCACCGGTGCCGGCCCGCCCAAAAGGTTTTTCTGAGCGAAAAACAGGTTCGCGCCATCAAGCTGCACGCCGTGCGGAACACCCACGAACCCGATCGAGCCGCCCGGTCGCGCGCAATTGATCGCCTGGGACATCGATTCCTGGGTGCCGACACACTCGAGAACTGACTCCGCGCCGATGCCGTTCGTGAGTTCCTTCACCTTCGCCGCGCCATCGTCGCCGCGCTCGGTGACGATGTCGGTGGCTCCGAATTCAAGCGCCAGCTCTTGGCGGGCCTTGTGGCGGCTCATCGCGATGATGCGTCCCGCGCCCATCTGTTTGGCGGCGAGCACGCCCATCAGGCCGACGGCGCCGTCACCGACGACGACTGCGGTTGCACCGGACTGCACGCGGGCGGCATCCGCTGCGTACCAGCCCGTGCCAAGTACGTCCGAGGTCGCGAGGAGGCTCGGGATCAAATCGTCGGATGGCATCTCGGCGGTTGCCACGAGTGTTCCGTCGGCCAGCGGGATGCGGGCGTAAGGGGCCTGGGCTCCGGACATGAATTCGCGGTGCTCGCAGGACGAAGGGAAGCCGAAACGGCAATGCGGGCATGTGTTGTCGGAAATGCAGAAGGACCCGACGACGAATTGGCCTGGCCGGATGGTCTTCACTTCACTCCCGACTTCAACCACCACGCCGCAGTATTCGTGGCCCATATGGGCAGGGCCATTCATCGGTTGGAGTCCGCGATAGGGCCATAGGTCGGAACCGCAAACGCACGAAGCCGAGAGTTTGATAATGGCGTCAGTGGGCTTCTGGATCTTTGGGTCGTCGACCTCTTCGCAACGGATGTTACCGGGGCCGTGCAGGACTGTTCCAAGCATGAGTTGTTTCCTCGGTGTTGCATTGAATGGTCTGGATCAGAATGAGAGCGATCGCACCGAATGGCGACGGGAGGCTAAGAAGCGAGCGCCGAACCGGGAGAGGTGCCGCGCTGGTCGTGTTAATCATCCGTATTTTACCACGAGGGTTCGTCAGGCATTATCGCGGCAGATCGATTACACTTATGCATGCTGGACATGAATTGCGTTAGGTTACACTGCCTCAATTAAAAGCGACCCCGTTCCGTTTTCCAGATAGCGAAGCGCGATGCGGCAGTAGATCGCTTGGCTTTGATGCTTTGAGCACAACGTCGAACCAAGTCCTTGACATAACTCGACGTTATACCCTTGTCGGCCGTAAGATTGCAGCTCGCCGGGTCGAAAGTTAAACATCAAGACGAGCATACGCGACTGCACCGTCCATGCGATGTCACTCCCTCAACAAAGTCACATAGAGGTATGCATGCCCTACGCCATCATGTTCACGGATGACCCCGGAGTTCTGGAGAAGAAAAAGGCGATGCGTCCCATCCACGTCGAGTACGTGACCAAGAACGCCGATCGCATCATCGCAAGCGGTGGCTTCTTCCCTGATGATGACGATTTCCCGAACGGCGGTCTTATTCTTCTGGACACCGATCTTCGTCAAGAAGCAGTCGATTATATCGAGAACGACCCCTTCTTTCAGAACGGCATTTTCAGCAAGTACACGATCACCAGATGGCGCAAGTTCATTTTCGATCACAAGCGCATCCCCACGTGAGGGCTACGCGCCGATTGCGGGAAAAAGCCGCCTGACAATGGCCATGCCGAGGACAACCTGACACTCCAACTGCCCCTCGGCCCGCCTTGCTAAGTGTTGCTTGGCCCCGTCGTGGGGGCCGAGTCGAGGAAATGGGAGCGTATGCTCGCCATCAACGTGCACGGTCTGCTTTACACGACGCGCGGAATTGCCTCACCTGTTGAGCGCCGCGGCGGACGCGGCTCGTGGTGTGGCTGATTAACATCAGTTCGATCGCGGGAAGGGTGGCTTGGGCGAATTCAGCGTCGACAATCAGAGCACCGGCTCTATTTCGGACGGAGCTTCGACGGTCCGCAATCTCCTCAATCCGTCGGACGAGGCACAAAAGCCTGCCACGTTTGGCAGTGACCGCAACCTCTTCGGCAGATAACAGCCGAAGTCGGCAGTCGATTTACACGCAAAGCGATGGGTCTGGCCCACCGCTTTTGTGTTGTAGACGGAGGCCCCAACAATGGTCCTTTCCTGCTTTTGCTTTCCCAGTGGGACGGTTCTCACAGGTCTCGCTTAGCTTGACCCGGCAACGCTACGGCGCCCGTATTCCTTCTTGTGAGACCCGTTTCAGCGGGGGGAAGGTGTCAGGAATGCCTTTAGCAAAAGAGATGCGAGGAGCTCCTCCAGGCTTCCGCACCATTGCTTCGCGCAACACGCTAGCTTTGGGCCTCCCAGAAGTAAACTCACGGTTGTGACGTCGCCCTTACGGATCCTGGCGCTTCCCTATTCAGACAGCGCCTGGTCCTTCTTCCGCCGGATGCTTGGCATCACCATTGCCCCGAGCGCCAGTACGCCGAGCAACAGGAATACGGCGCTAAGCGGACGTTCGACAAAGACGCCTACGTCGCCGTGCGAGAGGAGCATTGCGCGCTTGAGATATTCTTCCATCATCGGGCCGAGGACGAAACCGATCAAAAGAGGCGCGGGC
Organism: Mesorhizobium sp. STM 4661; assembly: GCF_000359125.1. Taxonomy (GTDB): domain Bacteria; phylum Pseudomonadota; class Alphaproteobacteria; order Rhizobiales; family Rhizobiaceae; genus Mesorhizobium. The sequence continues at coordinate 43,974 of NZ_CAAF010000087.1, forward strand.
TCGAATTCCAGCTTGATCAGCGCATATCCCACCAATCCGAAGACCGCGGTCTGATAGACATCGAAAACGGAGTTATTGATGGAGTAGGCTCCGATGCCGCAGAAGACCAAAATGGCGGGGTAGAGATACTTATAAGGCACTTTGAGAAGCCAGACCCACACGCCGACGAGCGGCAGGTTGATGATCACGAGCATCAGGTTGCCGATCCACATGCTGGCTATCAACCCCCAGAACAGCGTTGGCTGCTCGGCAATCATGCGGGGACCCGGCTGGATGCCCTGGATCATGAGCGCGCCTATCATCAAAGCCATCACGGCGTTGGCAGGAAGACCAAGGGTAAGCATCGGGATGAACGATGTCTGGGAAGCCGCGTTGTTGGCGCTTTCCGGACCCGCCACACCTTCGATCGCTCCGCTGCCGAATTCATGTCGGTATTTGGATACCTTGCGCTCCAACATGTAGGACGCGAAGGTGGAAAGGGCGAGGCCTCCGCCTGGCAGTATTCCCAGTAAGGACCCAAGCGCGGTCCCCCGCAGGACCGAGGGAACAGCCCGTTTGAATTCCGTCTTGGTCAGCCACAGCTTGCCGACTCTCGACGCGGTCCCTGCGCGGTTTTCGGGGCATTCGAGATTGCGGATGATCTCCGCGACCCCGAAAATTCCCATCGCAAGCGGAACGAAGCCCACACCCTCGAAGAGTTGCGGAAAACCCAATGTGAAGCGCAACTGGCCGCTCTGGACGTCGGTGCCGACCAGCCCCAGCACGACGCCCAATACGATCATGGCAAGGGATTTGAATATGCTTCCCTGCGCCAACACCGTCGCCGCTATCAGACCTAGCAGGATCAGCGAGAAGTATTCGGCTGGACCGAACGACATCGCGACACCCGTCAGAACGGGCCCAGAAGCGGCTACGAACAGTGTCGCCACGGTGCCCGCGAAAAACGAACCAAGGGCGGCCACGGCCAGCGCCGCTCCGGCGCGGCCAGCCAGTGCCATTTTGTGACCTTCAAGCGTCGTCACGACGGCAGTGACTTCGCCCGGCAGGTTTAACAGGATTGCCGAAGTCGATCCGCCATATTGCGCGCCGTAATAGATTCCGGCGAGCATGATCATCGAGGTGATGGGGTCGAGGCCGAATGTCAAAGGCAGCAGCAACGATATCGTCGCCACGGGTCCGACACCGGGTAACACGCCGATCGCCGTCCCAATGACGCAACCGATAAAGGCGAAACCCAGATTCTGGAAGGTGACGGCCGTGGAGAAGCCAAGCGCGAGATTTTCGAGCATCGTCGAGGCCTCAAAGGTTGTTCAGGAGGGGGGGAAAGAACGGCACCCGTATCTGCAGTCCCCAGGCGAAGACCAACCAGCAGATGATAAGCAGGACGATAGCGAGCCCGGCGAGGCCTTTCAGTGTTTGAGTCCGGTCAGCCAATCCGCTGATAACGACCAGCGCGATGATTGCGGTGGCCATGCCGATGTCCTCGAGCAGTGCCCCGAAGATCGCGAACGCGGAAATGATGAGGACCAGCTCGCGCCAGGCCCAGTTCTCTAACTGACCGGGTGCGCCTCTGAACCCGGAAACCAGGACACCCACGCCCAATACGCCCAACGTCACGAAGGCAATCAGAGGCATGTATCCCGGACCCATCCGGCTCGCGGTCCCCAACGGGTACTCCAGATTTATGAAAAGGCCGACCGCTGCGAGGACGAGAAGCACCGCTCCGCTTGCGATATCCTTTGCATTGACTCTGCTGCTCATGGATGACCTCTGCCGGTAGAATGCGGGTTCAGTGGAAGGAGCGGCCGCCGTCGACCGCCAGGGCGGCTCCGGTTACGTAGGACGAATCCCCGTCTGTCAGAAAAAGGATGGCGCGGGCGATTTCGTCGGGCTGCGCGATCCGCTTCAAGGCATAGTTCGAGACGTTTGCCCGGTGAATGTCCGCCATGGGCGTATCGACCATGCCCGGACACACGCTATTGACCCTGATGTGGGGAGCCAGCTCCGCGGCGAGCGCGCGGCTGAGGTTGACGATGCCGCCTTTCGAGGCGGCATAAGCGGTGTGATCGGCGGCGTTGGGCAGCAGACCCTGCGCCGAGGCGATGTTGACGACCGTGCCGCTCTCCGCCTTGCGGAGAGACGCAAGCGCGCTTCGCGTGACCAGGTATGTGCCGATCAGATTGACGTCTATGATTTTCCGCCACAAGGCGACGGGCATGTCGAGAAGCGAGCCCGTCGCCATGATGCCAGCGGCGTTGACGATACCGTCGATGCCGCCCAGAGCTTCTTCGCATCTTCGAACCGCGGCTTCAACGCCCCTTTCATCGGTAACGTCGGCTTCGGCGACGAAGCCGCCGATGGCGTGGGCGACTTCGCTGGCGGCCGCCGAGTTTCGGTCGAGCAGCGCGACCGCCGCCCCCTCGGCTGCGAAAAGCTCGGCCGTGGCCCGGCCGATACCCGAGGCGGCTCCCGTGACAACGATACGCCTTCCAGCGAGGCGTTTGCACGCCGTGGCGGAACCTTCGGATATGTTCATTGCGTCCTCCCTTGCGCAATCGGATCGGCGAGACGTTCGCGCGCCTCTCCCGGCGCTACCTCATGATGAACGGATTGCCAGGCGCGGCATCGGCGATCGATATGATGACGCTCTTCGTTTCGAGGTATTCGTTGGCGGCTTCGGTTCCGCTCTCACGACCCAGTCCGGAGCGTTTCATGCCTCCGAATGGCACCATGTAGCTGTAGGCCCGGTATGTGTTGATCCACACCGTGCCGACATGGAGCGCCTTTGACATGCGGAGCGCTCGACCCATGTTGGTCGTCCAGACGCCTGCGACCAACCCGTAATCGATGTCGTTGGCGATCTCGACCGCTTCCTCTTCGGTGTCAAAGCCGATGATGGAAAGGATTGGGCCGAACACTTCCTCCTGCGCGATGCGCATGTTGTTCTTCACCTCGGTGAACACGGTGGGCTGCACAAACTGGCCACCGGTCAGGCCCGGGCCTTCCGCTGCTTTGCCGCCCAGGATGCACCGCGCGCCGTCCGCCTGAGCGACGTCGAGATAGTCCATGACCTTCTGGAACTGGGGCCGCGTCGCGATCGGCCCGACGTCCGTCTCCGGGTCCATGGGATCGCCGAGACGGATGTTCCTCGCGAGATCGAGGAGCCTGCCGGTGAACTCCTCCATGATCGAGCGCTGGACCAGCAAGCGCGAGCCTGCGGTGCACATCTGGCCGGATGCGCCGAAAATACCGGATACGGCCCCCGACGCGGCCAGGTCGAGGTCAGCGTCGGCGAACACAATGTTCGGTGACTTGCCGCCCAGTTCGAGGGATACCCGCTTCATGCTGCGCGCCGCGGTTTCGTAAACCCGCGCACCGGTCACGTCAGATCCGGTGAAGGTGATCTTCGCGACGCTGGGGTGCTCGACGAGCGAGGCCCCGCATTCCTGGCCAAGTCCAGTCACGACATTGAAAACACCGGGGGGAATGTCCGCTTCCTTGAGGAGTTCCGCGAATTCGAGCGTACTGGCCGATGCGAATTCCGAGGGTTTCACCACCACGGCGCATCCAGCGGCCATTGCCGGAGCGCATTTGATAGATGCGAACCAGAGAGGAGAATTCCAAGCCGTCAAGGCGGCGACGACCCCGACGGGTTCTCGCGACGTGAATGCGATCGCGTCGGGTTTTTCGATCGGTATCGAGTGGCCCTCGATCTTGTCCGCCAACCCTCCGTAATAGCGCCAGCACTCTGCGATCGCGCCGAGCTGGCCCCTTGTTTCCCGCAGGAGCTTGCCGTTGTCGCGTGTCTCGATTTCCGCCAACCGGTCGCGGTTCCGATCGACCAGATCGGCGATCGCATTCAGCGCCTTTCCGCGCTGCGTTGCAGTGTAGCGCGACCACGGGCCCTTCGTCATCGCGTCATGCGCGGCGCGGACGGCACGGTCGACGTCGACGGATCTGCCGCGCGGGATCTGCGCCCAGACTTCGCTCCGATAAGGGTCGACGGTATCAAGGCGTTCTCCGGCCGCCGCATCGGCAAAGTCGCCAGCTATAAACATCTGGTATTGTTTCATCGGACGTCCTCTGGAGCTCTGCGACCACCGGCCCATGCATTCGATTTAGTCTGGCGCGTCCTGGCGGGATTCGCAGGGCGGTTATCGGGTTCGCGATGCAACTTCTCGTAGAGTGCGCATGGCCGAGGTCGACCGTCAAAATCTCAGGCGGACGCCACTTCCTATCGGCGATGACCACTTGCCGGCGGACTTTAATTGACGCTCCACCCATTGGCCACATGAGACCCCAACCGGCGGCAGAGGGGTATAAGCACTGGTTATCGGCATCGTGCGATCCGCGTGTTCATATAGCTTCGCCTCCTTGCGCGCAGCGCTAAGATCGCCTCGGGCGACCATGAGCCTGGGTTGGACGGGTCGACGGGAAATGAATGCGGGGTGGATTCGGCTAGCAAGGAAGCACGGTGTTTGCCGTGAACCAGGAGAAAGACAATGCTTCCCGTGAGCCGCCTGAGGATCGATCCCAACAAGATCCTCTATCTGGCAACGATCATCGAACATGGCAGCCTGAAGAGCGCGGCGAAAGCGCTGGGGTTGTCCCAGCCCGCCCTGTCCACCTCGATGAGCAGACTGGAAAACGAACTGGGCATGCGTGTTCTGGAGCGTGGTCCATTTGGCGTCCTGCCCACGCCCACCGGGGAGGTCTTGTACTGCCATGCGCGCTTGATCCGCGACGAGATCGGGCTTGCCGCGCGGGCTCTTATCAATGCGCAGGGCGGCACCCCGGGCATCATCCGGATCGGCACGCTGCCGAGTCTGGCCAGCTCGATATTACCGATCGCACTGACACGCTGGCGCCAGATGTTCCGCGAACGGGAACTGCAGATCGTCGAAGTACCGCAGATCGATCTTCTGACTGGCCTCCTTCGGCGCGAGTTCGATTTCGTCTTCGGCTTCACCGAGTGCTACGATCTCGAAAACGGTTTGCGGCAAAGAGTGCTTTTCCGGGACAAGCTCTTCGTCATCGCCCGGGTGGGACATCCTCTTGCTTCCGGGCGAGACCTCAAATGGGAGCTACTCGTCACCTATCCCTGGGTCTGCCCAACCGCAAAGCGGTCCCACGTGATCCTCGACGCGGCGCTCAAAGCCGCCAAGATCCCTCCACCGGAGCATATGACGGTCCGCGGTTCTGTCACCTTGTTGAAATCGCTAGTCGTCAACAGCGATCATCTGGCGGTCTTGCCAGCTCACGCAGTGCGGGAAGAGCTCCAGGCCGGACGTATGACATGTCTGGATGTAGTGGACCCCGCGCTGGACAGGAACATCGCTGTCTTCTCCCGCGAAGGATACGTTTTCGATAACCCCAGCCGCGAACTCATCTTCCAAGTCGGTTCCGTCGGACAGGAATTTTGCAAGCCCCAGCGTTGTGCGGTTGCCGTCGAAAAGGTGCTTGCCGTTTAATATCGGGAGCGGCCGCGAGGCATGACGACCGGTCGGCCATTTCGCTCGGCAATCCACCCCACCATCAGGTTACCTGCGGCGCCTTCCTCCTAGCCGAACGACCGCGGCACGTCCGCGGGCCCCTATAGTCACCGATCGCGACGGTTCGATGCAAAACCAGGCCGCCATAGCCGACAGGGCTGGATGCATCCGCGATGCGGAGTGGGGTGTTTTCAGCTTGGGTATAACGCTAGGGCATATCATCTCTTCAGTCGTGATTCCGCGTTAAGTAGATGTTTTAACAGAAATATCTCGGCTGTGGCGTATCGTTCGGATTGGATTGGGAACTGGCTGCCAGCCGTAGCATCAATTGACAATGGACGGAGCCGACCAAATACCTTCTGCGTAGCGATGGCAGAACAACATAGCGCGTTCCCGGACGATAACCGGGAATGACGTCCGGATCCGCAAGGCGGGTCGACTTTCGCAGCGGAGGATACGCATGAATCGTTTTGAAGGCCGTACAGTGATCGTGACCGGGGCGGCGAGCGGCATAGGTGCCGCGTGCGTGCGGCGGCTGCATGCCGAAGGTGCCGACGTCGTGGCAGCCGATGTCAGCCCGGAGGCAGTCGAAAAGATTGTTGCGGAATTCGGTGGCAGCGAGCGCGTCAAGGGTGCGGTGATCGATGTCCGCGACGCGGCGGCGGCACTTGCCCTGGCGGAGGAAACCCGGGGGCGGCTGGGACGCCTCAACGGTCTGGTCAACTGCGCTGGCATCACCGGGGTGGCCACCATTCTGGATGTCGAGCCTGACAAACTGGAACGGGTCATGGCGGTCAATCTCGGCGGCACCGTCAACATGTGCCAAGCCTTCGCACGCACGGTCCAGGACGACACGGGGTCCCGTGCGATCGTCAACATCTCGTCCGGAGCGGGGGTGATGGGCGTTCCAAACCGACTTCCGTATGTGGCGTCGAAATTCGCTGTCTCGGGCATCACCAAGTCCATGTGTCCGGAGCTGGGTCCTTTTGGAATTCGCGTCAACGCGATCGCACCCGGCATGACCAGGACCCCGCTGGTCGAATACATGCTGCAGGACCCGGAGGCCGTGGCGCGCATCAAGGCCGCCCATCCGATCGGCCGCATGGGGGAGCCCGAGGAGATCGCCGCCGTCATCGTCTTCCTGCTGACCGACGACGCCAGTTTTATGACCGGTGCCGTAGTCTCGGTGGACGGCGGTCAGACCGCGTGCCTGTGATGTCGTGCCTGGCGAATCCGGGCTAGATGTCCAAGGCTGAGCCGGGACAATATCCGCGCGACGCGGGTCGGGACTGAACGGCAGCTGATCTACTAGCCACATCACCCTTCTCTCGGGGTGCAACTGCTTGGCGTGTGCGCCAAGGAGGAGAATTTCGTCGTGCTGGAATTGAGCCGTGAGGCTGATTGATCGCGCGTGGAATGTCCTTGGAGGAGGCTCGATGCAACAGAACGACCGCAGCGCTGAACACCCCCACGGAGGGGCCGTTTTCATCTCGGCGCGAAACTTGTCCAAGAGCTTTGACACTCACGAGGTTCTGCGCGACGTCAGCCTCGATATCCGTGCGGGCGAAATCCTCGTCCTGCTCGGGCCGAACGGGGCGGGGAAATCCACGATGCTAAATATCCTCGGCGGCACACTGCGGCCGAGCTCCGGAGGGATGGCGGTCGATGGCGAACCAGTAGAGTTCGATCAGTACATATCCAAAGGCTCACGCGCCCGAAGCATCCAGCGGGTCTTCCAGGAGCTTTCGACCTTTCCGAACCTCACCGTCGCCGAGAATCTCGATCTCACGGCCGAACGAAGCGGCGCGCGGTCCCGGCGTGAGATCGTTCGACGCGCGGCCGAACGAATGCAGGTCTTCCCCGGAAACCGGATCGACGTGTGCGCGGAGGTCGCCCGGCTGTCGGTGGCTGAACGCCAGATGGTCGAGATCGCACGAGCGATGACGGAGCCGAACACCCGACTGGTCATTCTCGACGAACCGACATCTGCGCTTTCAGCGCACGAGGCCGACCAACTTGCCGAACTGGTCGCTCGGAAGGCAGCGGAGGGCGTCGCGATAATCTATGTGACCCATAAACTGGAGGAAGCGTTGCGCCTGGCCCATCGTGTGGTGGTACTGCGCGACGGCAAGCTCCACTTCGACGGGGACGGCCGAAATCTCACCCATGACGCACTCCTTTCGCTTTTGGGCGCGACGGTCGAAGCGCCCAGCGCCATCCTGCCTCTGTCCATCGCAGATGCCTCTTCCGACCTGCTGAGCGTCCAGTGGCTCTCTACCGGCTGCCTTCGCGACGTCTCAATCAGGGTTGGGGCGGGGGAGCTCGTCGGGATCGCGGGGCTGGAAGGAGCGGGCCAGCGGGAACTGCTGCAAGCGATCTTCGCCGCGAGGGAACGTGACACCGGGGCCGTGCGTTCGGTCAGCGACATCGCCTACATCAGCGGCGATCGTAAGCGCGAGGGGCTTCTGCCGCTCTGGAATGTCGAAGACAACGTCGCGATTTCTGCCGTACCCCGTTTCGCGCGCGCGGGTGTCGTGGATTTCTCCGGTCTCAAGGCGAGGGCGCATGAGTGGCTTTCGGAACTGGGCCTCTCCCAACGCGCGGACTCGCCTATAGTCAGCTTGAGCGGCGGCAATCAACAGCGCGCATTGCTTGGCCGCGCGTTGGCCAGCGAGGCGCCGCTGCTACTTCTCGATGATCCCACCCGAGGTGTTGACGTAAAAGCCAAGGCTTCGATCTACGCAATCCTAGACAAGCTCAAGGAAAAGGGACGCGGCGGGATCCTTTACTCCACCGAGGTGGCGGAGTTCCATAAATGCGATCGCGTCTATGTCATGGCCCGAGGGCGAGTGGCGGCCGAATTCGACCGCATGGACGTTACTGAAGAGCGGATCGTGCAGGCTTCGTTCCTGCGGCCGACGGACGAAACCCCGCCGTCCGGCGAGATCGCGCCACCGGCTGGCGGGGGGGCGCGAGAAGCCTCTTTGGCACGGCTCCTTTCATGGCGATCGCTGCCTGCCGCTGTGCTGATGGTTTCCATGTTCGCGCTGGCGTTCTGGCAGCAGCCGAATGCCTTCAGTTCGTTCGGGCTCGAACTCCTCCTCCAGGCCTCGTTACCGTTGGCTTTCGCGGTCCTGGCCCAGATGCTTTTCCTGCTTGGCGGTGACATAGATCTCGGTCTCGGTTTTGCGATAGGCCTCGCGAACGTACTCGCGGCGACCTATCTGGTCGACGCGCCAGTGCTCGGGATACTGGCGCTTGCCGGCCTAGTCGCGGGATATGTGCTGCTAGCGTTTGTCGTCGAGCTTCTCGGTGTTTCGTCGGTGGTCGCCACATTGGGCGCTTCGTTCATTTGGCTCGGGATAGGGCTGACGATCCGCGAAACGCCAGGCGGCAAGTCTCCCGAATGGTTGTCGGCGGCGGTTCAAGTCAAGCTATGGCCGCTTCCGCTGCCCTGCGTCGCCCTTGCGGCGGTGGCACTGCTCGGCTTCTGGATCTGCCGCGGATGGGGTTACAGCATCAGGCTCCGCGCTCTGGGAAATAACCGGAGGACCTACGTCTCGCTCGGGTTCTCTGCACTGGCGGGGCGGGTGACGCTTTACGCGCTCGCGGGGGTTTTCGCGGTGTTGTCGGGCTTGGTGCTGGTGGCCGCGACGGGTGCGGGCAATGTCCATGTCGCGTCAAGCTTCACGCTCGCGACTATCGCGGCGGTAGTCGTGGGCGGTGCCAGTTTCGCGGGCGGACTGGTTTCTCCCGTCGGCGCGGTGATGGCCGTCGTCGCAATTTCGTTGGTCACAACCAACCTCACTTTCCTCGGGATCAGCTCGGAATACTCCACCGCCATCGGTGGCCTGATCCTCGTCCTTGCCTTGAGCTTTCGCTCGCTCGCGAGGTCCATCGAGCCATGACCCAGCCAGCCACATCCTCGGACGGAACCTCGATCTCCAGGACCTGGACCCTTGCCAGCATCGGGCGCGGTCTCCTGAGGCGATCATGGATCGGTGCATTGGTCGCGGCGATTTCGCTATGGCTGCTGGCCGGAATGGTCACGGGCACCTTGTCGATTTCGTTCCTCCTCGCAAACGCGACCATCGCCGGCTTCCTGGCGCTCGCCGGGACGGCGCAGATGTCCGTGATCGCGAGCGGGCCGGGTAATTTCGACCTCTCACTTCCCTATGTCGTCACGTTTGGCGCGTATGTGATGTCCGCGGGCCTTCTGGGCCAAGGAAACATCTCGGGTTCGGTCGCGCTGACCCTTCTGGTCGGAGTCGCGGCGGGCGCGGTAAACGCGGCTCTCATCGTGCGGCTGCGCATCCCGGCCATCGTGGCCACACTTTCCACCGGCTACATCCTTTACAGCTTTATCGTCGCCATCCAGAGCGGTGGTTTCGACCGTGTCGGCGGCCTGTTCGAAGTCGCTCTGCGTGTTCGCTTCTTCGGACTTTCCGGCGTCCTTGCCGCCGCGGCGCTGACTCTGGCGGCGGCAGGTTTCCTTCTTTCACGTACCGTCTTCGGCGTGCAGCTGCACGCCTTGGGTCAGAACGCGGAGGCGGCGCGGTTGGCGGGCGTACGGAGGGGATGGCTGCTGCTGGGGACATTCGTCCTCTCGGGTGTGCTCGCCGCGTGGCTGGGTATCCTTCTCGCCGTCTACCAAGGCGGTGTCTCGGCGGACCTCGGACGCAGCTATTTGCTTGGTTCGGTCGCCGCTGTCGTAATTGGCGGAACACGGACAATCGGGGGCGTCACGTCGGTGATCGGAACCGCGATAGGCGCGTTGGTCCTGACACTCGCCCAATCCGACCTGATACTTCTGCAGTTCAGCATCGGGGCGCAATACATCATCCAAGGTTCGATCGTTCTTGCAACGGTCTGTCTGACGGCCATCTGGTCGCCAGATCGAAGGTAGTCCCGCGGGGCATATGCAGTCCAATAACAATGAGGAGGAAAAGACAATGCTGAGAAACATGGTGAAACGGCGATCCTTTTTGGCCGCCACCCTTCTGCTCGCCACGGCGCTCGCTGGTGGGCCTGCGCTCGCCAAGGAGAAATTCGTCATCGGCGTGGCGACGCCGTTCCAAGGCAACGGCTGGCAGAAGGGGTTCCTCGCTGCGGCGCAATGGGCCGCGGCGGAACTGAGCGCCAAGGGCAAGAACGTCGAGCTGATCGTCGTGGACGCCGCAGGCGATCCGCAGACTCAAATCCAGCAACTCAACAACCTAACCCTTCAGGGCGTCGATTTCATTATCCTGGAACCGCTTTCCGACACGGCCCTGAACGGTGCCATTGACAATGCCGTGAGCGCTGGCATCCCGGTGCTGACCACGGCGCTCGGCTCGGTCACGAACCCCAAAGCGATCAGTCTCCAGCTCGATTACAACGAGCTCGGGGAGAAGTATATCGGCTATATCGCGCAACGCACCGGGGGAAAAGGCAACGCGCTGAACATCCGCGGCCTGGCGGGAAACGCCGCCGAGCAGGCGATTCAGGACGCCTACATCCGCTCGCTGGCCAAATACCCCGACATCAAGATCGTGTCCGAAGTCTATGGCGACTGGAACCAGTCCGTCGCCCAGCAGCGGGTCGCCTCGATCCTTCCGACGCTCCCGAATGTGGATATCGTTTTGTCGCAGGGTGTCGCGGCGTTCGGGGCGGCCCAGGCTTTCTTGGCGGCTGGCCGGGAAGTGCCCTTGCAGGTATATGGATTTGACGGCGCAGACGTCAATCTGCTCCTGGAGCTGAACGCGAAGTCTGGCTACGAGTCGGTCGCCATCAACTCAGACCCCGGCGTTGGCAGTCTGGCGGTGAACGTGGCCGTGGCCAAGCTCAGCGGCATCGACGTCCCCATGAAAATGGTGGCACCGATCCCGCAGATCACGCTTTTCCAGCTGAAGACCGACCACAAGGGCATGGCCGACAGCGACACCCTCTGGGTCAAGTACGACTACGACTGGACCCTGAAGAACCTCATCGGCGCGAAGTGAGCACGTTCTCGGCCCGGCCAACTGGCCGGGCCGAGCGCGCGAGCGCGAGGCAGCGCGTGGATAAGGGCGAGGCCGCTGGAAGGACACGATTGAGGAACGAGAATGATGTCCGAACACTACGAAATCATCGAAAGGGACTTCAGGGATATGGTCGCGTCGATCTTTCCCCCTGAGGAACTTTTCAGCGGTGCTTTGTTTGCGGAGGGGCCTGCCTACTTCCCAGCCGGACGTTACCTCCTGTTCACGGACATTCCCAACGATCGCATTTTGCGTCTGGACGAGACGAATGACTGCGTCAGCGTCTTCCGACAGGACTGCGGCCATCCCAACGGTCAGACAGTCGATCCGCAAGGACGGCTGCTCAGCTGCGAACACCGCCACCGCCGGGTCAGCCGCACCGAACACGATGGCACCATCATAACCGTCGCGGATCAATGGCGCGGCAAGCGGCTCAATTCCCCCAACGACGCCGTCGTGACCCGAGATGGCGCGGTCTGGTTCACGGATCCGACGTACGGAATTCTGCACGATCTCGACGGGGCCAAGGCCGAACCCGAAGTCGACGGCTGTCATGTCTACCGCGTGGACCCGGCTACGGGCGAGGTGGAAGCCAAGATCACCGACATGGTGATGCCGAACGGTCTCGCCTTCTCGAAGGACGAAAGCACGCTCTACGTCGTCGACAGCGGCAAGAGCCATTTCGAGGGCGGACCCGCCCACGTGCGCGCCTTCAAGGTCGAGGACGACATGCGGGTGAGCGGAGGCGAAGTCTTGGCGGACTGCCCAGTAGGCATCTTCGACGGCCTACGCCTGGACGACAGCGGCAACATATGGATCAGCACGGGCGAGGGCGTCTATTGCTATGAGACCGGTGGAAACTTGCTCGGCAAGATCAAGCTCGGAAAGATCGTGGGCAACCTCACTTTCGCCGGACCGCGGCGCAACATGATGTACATTTGTGCAATGAACGCGCTGTACCGTGTCCGGTTGAAAATTAACGGCCCTCGGTAGACCGCCCGACGCCTGATAAGAGTTGATAAGTATTTCCGGACCAGCAATCTTCCTCGCCGTGAGCGGCATTGGAACCTCGATGCAGGACGTTTTGCCTAAGATCGATCCTAGGAAGCTGCTCTACCTGGCCGCGATCATCGATCACGGCAGCCTCAAGGGCGCGGCTCGCGCGGTCAAAGTCACTCAACCCGCCCTTTCACGTTCCATCAAGCGGCTGGAGACCGAATTGGGCGTCAAGGTCTTCGAGCGAAACTCCAAAGGCGTGGTGCCGACGGTATTGGGCGAGATTCTCTACTGCCACGCCCGATTGATCCGCGACGAGATCGGCTTGGCGGAGCGGGAACTCCTCAACACCTGGGGCAATGCTCCCGTTGCCATAAGAGTGGGGAGTTTGCCCAGCCTGGCGAGTTCCATCATGCCGCTGGCGCTCAAGAGGTGGGAGGAAGTCAATCCGAATCGAGAATTGCAGATCGTCGAAAGTCCACAGATCGATCTGCTTGTCGGACTGCTGCGCCGGGAATTCGACTTCGTAATCGGGTTTACCGAATGTTACGATCTGGAGGACGGCCTGCGCCAGCGAGTGCTCTTCCGTGACCAGCTTCTGGTGATCGCGCGCAATGGACATCCACTCTGCGATGAGCGGGAGGTCGATTGGCCGACATTGGTCAGCTACCCTTGGGTCTTCCCCACGGCGCGGCGCTCACACGCGATCTTGGATGCAGCGCTCAGATCTGCGAAGGTGCCGCCGCCTGAAAACGTGACTGTGTGCGGCTCGGTCACCCTTTTGAAATCGATGGTGGCGAACAGCGATTGTCTGGCTGTCCTGCCAGTGCACGCGGTGCAGGAGGAACTCGCCGAGGGCCGTCTGTGCAGCCTCCCCATCGATGATGCCGCATTGCATCGGAACATCGCCCTGTTTTTCAGGGAGGGTTATCAATTGGATCAGGCAAGTCGCGATTTGATCGCGATCATCGAGAGCGTGGGCCAGGGAATTTGCCAAATCCGGCCCGAATTGCACCCGGGTCTCTACGAGAACATGTCTCAGGATGTATCGCCTTCCGATGCAGGCTACGATCCTGAGCTGGCGGATATGGCGAGAGCTGATCGAAGCGGCCGTGCGGCACTGGCATCCCGGTCCCCGCCAAGCGACGATGCCATCGGAGTTTAACGCCGGGAGCCGCGCCGAGCCGCGGCCCCGGCGCTGTTTCATTGCCCGAGTTTGATTCCCAGTTCGCGGATCAACGGCTGCAGGATAGCTTTGTCGTCCTGCCAACGCTTACTGAAAGCCTGGGGAGCGCTGCTGGCTGGAATGCCCAGGCCGAGTTCGTCGTAACGCTTCTTCACTCCATTGTCCTGCAACGCGAATGCTAGCGCCTCAGTCAGCCGGTCCACGACGTCGTCCGGCGTGTCATGAGGAACGACCATACCCTGCCAGGCTCCCGCGGAGAAGCCGGGCAGCACTTGCTCGCCGAAAGTCGGAACTTCGGGAAGCGCCGCGAGCCGGGACTCCGAGAAAACCGCGAGCGGTCGTAGATCTCCGGAACGGATGACTTCCTTCGCGGTCGTGTAGTCGATCACGATGCTCGGCACGACGCCCGCGAGCACGTCCGTCAGGGCAGGCGCCATACCTTTGTATGGCACGTGCTCGAGCTTGACGCCGGCGTCGCGCGCCAGGCGCTCCATCGCGAGATGCAGAGGGCTTCCGATGCCGGGGCTCGCGTACGCGATGGGGTTCGGCGACGCTTTTGCCTGCTGGAGGAATTCCGCCACCGTCTTGTAGGGTTGGTCCTTGCCAACCGCGAGGAGGATATTGACTTCGGCGTAAAGCCCGATGGGACGGAAATCCTTGTCGGGGTCGTATTGCAGATTGCTGTAGGCGACCGGGTTGATGATCAGGGTCCCGTTGTCGACGGCCATGACCGTCAAACCGTCCGGGCGAGACTTCGCCAGAGCTGCGGCAGCGATTGAACTGCCAGCGCCCGGACGGTTGTCGACAATGATCGTCTGTCCAATTTTGGAAGAAACCGGTGCGGACAGAAGGCGGGCGATCGTGTCGGTCGCGCCGCCGGGTGGATAACCGACGATCCACCTGACCGGTCCGTCGTCGGCCATGGCATTTGAGCCAAGCACGCTGAGGGCGCTGAAGGCGATGCCGCCAGCGAGCACTTGTCGTCTAGTCGGTTTGGCTATTTTCATTTGATTCCTCCTCGAATGGCGGGAAGCCTTGATCGGCATTCTCCACTATCTAACGAAGACACATGCGGCCGTGTCCCTGTCCTTTGACCGAGTGACGATAGCTGTCGCAGCCGACCAAACAAGCTCTCGGCATTTTGGGGTATAAGGTCGGGTCATATCTTGGTTGTGCGGAGCAGGGGCAGCATGGAACAAGCGCCGAGCCGGGCGGGGCACCCGCGAAACTTTCTTACCTATTGGACGCACCTGATCCCGAGCCTTCGACATCGCTCGTGAGAGACGCGGTGTCTACGGCCCGATACCGTCCGATACCGTCTATCGATATGTCGAGGGCCGCGTCCCGCAGCCTTCGAAGTTTTATCGTGTGGGAACGGTAGCGCTACCGACTAGGCGAATGAATTGCTGAGCGACCCGATGCCGGAAATGGTGATCTCGACCCGATCGCCAGAAACCAGGAAGCGCGGCGGAGTAAAGCCGATCCCCACGCCTGCGGGCGTGCCTGTCGCGATCACATCTCCCGGCCGCAACGTCAGGCCCGCAGAAATGGCGGCGATCAATTGTGGTATTTCGAATATGAGATCGTTGGTATTGGCCTTCTGCCGCAGTTCGCCGTTTACCGTGCATTCGATATCCAGATTGCTGCCATCGACCTCGTCGGCGGTCACGATCCATGGTCCCATGGGGCAGAACGTGTCGAGTGCCTTGCCCGCCAGCCATTGCTTGTGGTTGCGCTGGCGATCCCGCGCCGTCACGTCATTTACGATCGTGTAGCCCCATACGTGCCGCAGGGCCTCCGATTCCGGGATATTCCGGCCCGACTGCCCGATGATCACCGCCAGTTCGGCCTCGTAGTCGACGGCCTGCGTGGCCTCGGGATGCATCTCCACGACGGCCCCGGGCCCTACAACGGTGCTTGGGGGTTTAGAGAAAATCGCGGGATATGGGTCGATTTCCTTTCCTTTGACCGCTCCTGCCTCAAAGCCGCTCCCCGCGAATTCCTTCGCGTGCTCGAAATAATTCTTGCCGACGCAGAAGATATTGCGATCGGGAACTATCGGCGCGAGGAGCTTGACTTCGGAAAGCGAAATTCCAGGTCGACCTTTTGCGTCGAACGTGAATCCGGAAACGGAAAAACGGATCAGATCCGTCATGTTGGACAGATGATCGTCGAGCGGGTGAATAACGTTTGTGGCTTCGTCGACGACGCCGAGCAAAGTTTTTTGATCGACGACGAATCTTGCTACTTTCATTTTTTGCATCCTCTCATACGGTGTTGTTCGCAGGTCACTCTGCTTGAGATCTTGGAGCCTGCGGAATTCCGATTTCGGAAGACGAAGGCTCTCGGAGATTTCGGCGATTACGTCGACCGCGGTGGGTTTCTTTGCCCGGCTGTCACGCGGCTTCAGTGCATCGGGGATCCGCGGCTTGGCAATGAACCGAGCTTATGGCGCCTTTCCGATCTGCGGACCGAACCGTCCGAGCGGCGTCCCGCGGACAGTCCAATAGAAGGTCGTCGTCGCCAGCCGGCGGATAGAAAATATTCGTATGTGCCGTCTTGGCTGCCGAGCACGTTGGTCAGATTTTAGAAGACCGGGCTCCCGACGGGAATAAGCGCATTTTCAAGGGTATAACTTATAGCATCGCACTCTTGCAGCGATCGTTTTGCATGTTGATTCCGGAATCTCCGCGCTACAGATTTGAGCGGAATTCTTGCGCCAGCGATCTCGTGACTGCACCGCTGCCACGACCAGCAATGAACGGCAAATGGGCTCATTCGGCGTGCGAACGGAGATTTTCAATGTCTGACTTAAGTTCCGGCCCGGCGAACTCGCTGCTCGCCAAGATGGCCGCTGGCGAACGGGCTGTCGGCATGATCGTGCGCCTTGTGCGCGGCGTGGAAATAGTCGCCATCGCCAAGACTGCGGGTTTCGATTGCCTACTACTGGATCAGGAGCACAACAGCTTCTCGCTGGAAACGATTAGCCAGATCTGCATCGCCAGCAATTTCGCGGGAGTGACCCCGCTGGTCCGGGTGGTCGATGCCAGTCATGCATCGATCACCAGGGCTCTCGAATGCGGGGCTCTGGGCGTCATCCTGCCGCACATCGAATCCGCTAAAGACGCTGCCGTCGCCATACAGGTCGCGAAATTCCCGCCACTCGGCCATCGCTCGATTGCGCCTTGCCTGCCGCATCTCAATTTCCGCCCTACGCCCGCAGCCGAAGCCATGCTCAGCATCAACAACTCCACAATGGTTGTCATGATGATCGAGTCGCTCGCGGCGCTGGAAGCGGTCGAGGAGATTGCCGCTGTCGAAGGCGTCGACATGCTGCTGGTAGGCGCCAATGACATGTGCAACGCTCTTGGCCTGCCCGGTGAGTTCGATCATCCAAATCTGCGTGCCGCGTTCGAGCGTGTCGCTGCGGCCTGCAAGGCAAACGAGGTGCATTTCGGAGTCGGAGGCCTCGGCCCAAGACCGGACCTGATCGAGGAAATGACTGCATTGGGAGCCCGCTATGCCACGGCGGGAGCCGACGTCACGTTCTTCACCAACGCCGCGATCGCGCAAGCGAGAAAATTCAAATGACGACCGGAGAAGGTCATGACAAAGATGGAAGCTTCAGCGTTGACTATGGACGAAGATACCTTCGTGCACACACCCCAGGATTCCGGGGTTCCGGAGTGGGCACGGGATTTCAGTGTTGCCGACCGCGTGGTTCTGATCACCGGTGGCGGGCAAGGAATCGGACGGGAGCTCGCGCGCCAATTCTCGGCGGCCGGCGCGATCGCTATTGTGGCGGACCTCAATCTCGCCAACGCCCACCGGGTGCGTGATGAGATCGTGGAGAACGGCGGTAAGGCCACTGCGCTTTGCGTCGATATCTCGGACGCGGCGTCGATTGACGATCTGGTGCGGGCAGTCGTGGCCGCGCACGGCCGGATCGATGTCCTGATCAATAACGCCGCGGTGTTCGCGACGCTCGACAAGCGTCAGTTCGAGGCGATCCCGCTCGAAGAATGGGATCAGGTGATCCGCGTCAACGTCACGGGCCCTTTCCTCTGCGCGCGCGCCGTGGCCCCAGTCATGCGTGCCGCCAGATGGGGACGGATCATCAATGTGTCGTCAGACGCGGTGCCGCGGGGAGTAAGCAACTACCTCCACTATGTGACATCCAAATCAGCGATGATCGGCATGACCAACGCAATGGCACGTGAACTCGGACCCGATGGCATAAACGTCAATTGCATCCGGCCCGGCCCAGTAGCCACCGAAGTTGAACGAGCCGTCAATCCGACGCTGAATCTTCGCCGCATGCAGCTATCGCAGCAGTGCCTGCAGCGTGGAATGGTTCATACCGATTTGGTGGGTCTGATGATATTCCTCGCCACGCCCGCCTCCGGGTTCATCACGGGTCAGACGATCGCCTGCGATGGTGGTTATACTCACAGCAGCTAGTCACCGAGCGCGCGGCATCGGCAGCCGTCGACGCGTGCGGCGAGTTGTCGGGCGACTGATGTCCGCAAAAAATGCGGGCGCCCATTGGCGTACACGCGTATTCAGTCGAGCTATTGGTTCTCCCCTGTGCAGTCACTCAGCCGACCTGAGATGCGGACGATAGCGGCCTCAACGACATGACGGCCGAATGAGGAAGGCAAAACTCAACAGGAGGGGCGTCTTTCATGCGTGATCCCCGACCCGGATTGGTTGTCGATATCTGAGTTTCATGGCAGCGACCGATGCCAGCAGCACAAGGACGCCGCTAACCGCGAATACCATTCCAACTCCCCCTTGGGCCGCTATCGCACCAAGCAAAGGACTGGAGACCCCCATCGCGAGGTCGAGACAGGCTGTATAGGCTCCCATCGCAAGCGCACGGTTTTCGACGGGAGCGCGTCTGACAACTTCGACGCCGAATCCGGGGTATACGAGCGAATAGCCGAAACCGGTCACGGCCGCTCCCGCGAGCGCAACCGCCGGGTACGGAGCCAGCCACATCAGCATTTGACCCAGCGCCTCGACAGGCAGCGAGTAGAGTGCGAGGTTTGCCCCGCCGATGCGGTCTGCAAGATGGCCGAACAGGATACGTGCCAACATCAAAGACCCCGCGAAGCAAGAGACGGCCAACCAGCCGGACTCCCACCCTCGTTCGGCAAACAATAGAACCGCGAAGGTGATAACAGCTCCGAAACCGACACTGCTGAGGGCGGCTCCAATGCCTGGTAACCACACCGCGGACAGCACCGCACGCAGCGACCCCTGCTGGCGCGGAACCGTTGCGACCGGTCTTATGGGGACGACGATCCCAATAGCGAGCAAGGGCGCGACAGTTGTGACAACAGCTATGGAAACGAACCCGTATTCGGAAAACAATGCCGTCCCAACTGGGGCTCCGGCCGCGTATGCGGCGAACACCGCCGTTCCTGCCCACGCGATTACCTTGCCAGCGTTCTGCTGTCCGACAGTACCGAAACCCCAGCTCAGCGCGCCGGTGATGATAAAGCTTTCCGCCCCACCAAGAAGGCCGCGACCTATCGCGAGTATGGACGCCGACAATACCGGTGAGCTCACCAGCAACAGCGAGACAAGGTAGAGGCATCCAGCGACAGCCGCGGCAGCGAGCCCTAATAGCACGGTCGGCTTCGAGCCGCGGCGGTCAGCGTAGTTTCCTGCCCAGAACCTCGAGAGCAGAGACGCTGCAAACTGGCTGGCCGCCACTAATCCCACTGCGATCGTACCGAGGCCTAGCTGGTCGTGGACATAAATCGGGAGAACCGGTAGCGCCAAACCTATGATCAAGAAGGCTACAAAGACGATCCCTATCAAGGGCAGCAGTTTCACCGCGACCGACGAATTCCCCGGCTGTTCGTCAAGATGGGCGAGGCGAGGGCTCATGCGACTCTCGTAACTTTCTATCGCTCGGCGAATCCAGCCACGTTAGAAACGCGACCAGGAATCCGCCGGCCAGAATCAGGCATCTGGCGGAGAACGCGCCGCCCAATGCTGCCCCCCTATAAACTTGCTCGGTGAGGAAGATCGAGGCACGGGCACTTGGCCGGTCGTTCGGACACGCGAAGGTTAGTTAGCACATGCAGCATCGCGCGATTACCCCCGCAATCCTGCAAGGACTTATGAACGGCGCAGATATATGGCCGAGGCCAGCCATGGGAATGGTATCAAGGACGGCCTCGATTTTGACGCCATCGAGAGCGCCGTACGCGTTACCGCAGTCCACGACAGCTACAATGAAGTCCAGCCCGGAGCGGCTAATCATATGATGCTCGCGCGGCGTCGTTCCCATGCACAATAACCTATTGTCGAGAGGTCGGCCGGCGGGTGCTCACGGCTGTCGATCAACACGAACGAACTAGCGAATAGCTGAGCAGGACCCTCGGATTGCCCTGGGCGTCGCGGCAAGTTGATGGATCAGTCTGCCGCGTCAATAGGTGGGCCGCTTGGCTGAGTTACGATTGTAACGCGCAGCGCGAAACTCCATTGCGAGCGCCGGGAGGACGACGAGGTTCATTTCGCTGTGACCATCCGGCATAAAGGGACAACTCGGAGCTCGAAGCCCGACTTGGCAAAGTGCCGGGCTTGGAAGAAGTTTTGACTGAAAGCGATTGACATGAAGATCGGATACATCGGTTTGGGAGCGATGGGAGGCTCCCTTGCGCGGCATCTCTTGAACTCGCACGAATTGATGGTTTGCGATCTCAACGAGAGGGCTGTCGCAGATTTTGTGGGAATGGGAGCGACGGCGGCCTCGACCGGAGGAGAATTGGCGCGCGCTTGCGACATCGTGATGCTCTGCCTTCCCCGCACATCGAACGTCCGCGAGGCGATTTTCAGTTCAGGCGGCCTGCAAGACGGGATTACCGCAGGGAAGCTCGTCGTCGATCAGACCAGCGGCGTACCTCAAGAGACGGCTGAGATCGCAAGTCGCCTGGAGAAGCTCGGCGTCTTGATGCTGGATGCTCCTGTCAGCGGAGGGATTCCCGCCGCGCAGTCAGGCACGGTGTCGATCATCGCTTCGGGACCAGACGCGGCGTGGGAGATGGCCGCTCCGGTCCTCAACGCCATGAGCTCGAAGGTTTTCCGCTGCAGTGATCGCATTGGCGACGGTCAAGCTCTGAAGCTTGTCAACAATGCCATGGGGGCGTGCTATCGGATGGTGGTTCTCGAACTTGCCGCCCTAGGGCTCAAGGCCGGACTTTCGCTCGGCGAGATCACTGAGCGCCTCAACGCGGGCGACGGCGCCAACTTCACCACCAAGAAGATGTTGGTTGCCAAGTTGGAGGGTAAGGCCTCCACGGACTTCTCGCTCGCCCTCATGGTGAAGGATCTTAACGAGGCATTGGAACTCGGACTTCAAACTAAATCTCCGATGCACATTACTTTCGCTGCCCGAAATATCATGCAGGTCGGCTTGAACACCCTGGGCGGGGGAGCGCGTCTGGAAGATGTTTTCCGGATCATAGGATCCCTGGCCGGTGTCGATTTCGACCGCGCTGATGCGGACTCCGATGTTGCCGCTATGCCGGAGAAAGACCGAAGTTCTGTTCTTGCCTCTATCGAAAGCGCCGTTGACGCATGCAATCACATTGCGACCTTCGAATGCGCGGCGATGGGCATAAAGTATGGCCTTATGACGAAGCCGATGAATGAGGTTCTGAACTCTGGTTCCGCTTGGAGCCTTGCATCCGAGCGGGTTCTCGGCTCGATTTCCCATGGCAAGCCTTACAGGGCGGGTAAGACCATTGAGGGGATGCTTGAGGCGTTGCGGAACGTGGCACGCTTGAGTGCCAAGTACGGCGTCCCGGCCATTGTGAGCAACGCGGTGCTTGCTACATTCGAGAGCGCGTCCAACGAGTTCGGCCACCAATCCGACATCGGGGTGATGGTCAGCGGGTTCGAACGCGCCAAGGGGCAGGGTCTTCGACTCGAAAGCGGTAGCCCAAAATAGTCAGAGCCGGTGGAATATCGCACGCCCCGACGAAATCCGATTTTCCCCGCATATGCTGTCCCGCCGCTTTCGCATGCGATTGGCGACTCCTTCGGTTCATTGTGCGGGTGTGAGACAAAGACGAAGGAGTTCATCTTTGCGCCTGGCGTTAAGATCGTGGGCGAATGTCGGTATTAATGGGGCGTCCGGGCTAAAGTAAGCTAGCCATCTCGGAGGCAGGTTAGATGCAGGTCACGTTTTCACACGCCCACGCGTTGGCGACCGACGTTTTGATCAAACATGGAGTGAATCCCCAGCATGCCAGGATTGTGTCGGATCATCTGGTCGACGCGGCCGCTGCCGGTCACGCGTTCGCGGGCTTGCCCCGAGTCCTGGCAATTGTCGAAAACCTCAAACAGAGGCCACCGGCAAAGCCGATAACCGTGACCGTCAAATCTCCGAATTCCGCAGTTGTCTGCGGGGGAGGGACCAATGGTTATGTCACTTCGTTGGTGGGCATCGATAAGGCCCTTGAACTGGCCGTGCAGAGTGGCGTGGGTGTTGTCGGCGTTACCGACACCTGGTTCAGCGGCCGCCTTGCCTATTATGTGGAGCGCGCTGCGCGCAAAGGCTTCATCGCCATGCACACTGCAAACACGATGGCGAGGGTCGCGCCCACGGGCGGCATTGACCGGATATTCGGCACCAATCCGGTCGCCTTCGCCTTCCCCGCGGACCCGGATCCTCTGGTCGTGGATTTTGGAACCGGCATGACAACTTGGGGCGATGTCCTTTTACGCCAAGAGCTTGGAAAGCGGTTGGAACCTGACGTGGCCGTCGATCTGGAGGGCCGTCCGACAGTCGACCCGACAGAAGCACTCGTCGGTGCGTTCATGCCGTGGGGTGGACACCGCGGATCCGGACTCTCCCTCGTGGTGCAAGTGCTCGGCATCCTGTGCGGGAGCGCGACCATTGTCGAAGAAGTGTCAGACTGTGGGTTCTTCTTCCTGGTGTTCAATCCGGAGCTTCTGATGCCGCTTGGTCAGTTTCGAGCGTCGGTGACAAAGCTCATCGATCAGATTGAGGCTTCGCGCCCCGCCGCCGGGATATCCAAAGTTCGAGTACCCGGCAGGTCTAGCGCAGCGAAACGCAGAGAGGCGCAAATCGCGGGTACCATTGAGGTCGACGACGCGATCTTCGAGGCGCTGGACCGCATGAGACGGGAACACGCGGAGGCGTGACAAGCATTCGGGCAGACCTATCGATCGGTCTAGGTCGCCGGTCAATCAGGGGTCGGAATGTCGTGAACGAAGTGGCACGGAGGAGTGAGAGAATGCGACTGAAGGACAAGATCGCGATCGTTACGGGAGGTGCCTCCGGCATCGGCAAGGCTATCTCAGACCTCTTCGCCGCGGAAGGTGCAGCGGTGGTCCTCGCTGACAAGAACGAGGATGCCATCCCGGAGGCAGTTGAATCGATCAAACAGGCTGGGGGCAGAGCTTCCGGTTCGGCAGTCGACGTGACCCAGCGCGATCAACTCGCGGAATTCATGGACAAAGTGGTGGCCCAGTACGGTCGCATTGACATCCTGATCAACAACGCCGGCGTATCACGGTATCGTCCGTTCGCCACCACGACGAGTGAAGATTGGGACATCGTTCTGGATGTCGATCTCAAAGGGGTATTCTTCTGCACGCAGGCGGTTGCGCCACATATGGTGCGCCAGAACTATGGACGCGTCGTCAATATCAGCTCTGCGCTAGGCACTGGAGCGGCCCCGCACAAGACCGCGGGATCTCCTGGTGGAAGCGCCGCCTATGCATCGGCGAAGGCCGGGGTCATCATGCTCACGAAGACGTTGGCGCGCGAGCTCGGCCCGAGCGGAGTGACGGTCAATTGCATCGCGCCCGGCAGCTTTCTCACCCCGTTCTCCGCGTCGACACGAACACCCGAAGAGGTTCAGGAACACCTGCAGCACCGCAAGAGCACGGTGGTGCTGGGTCGTTTGGGAACTCTGCAAGAGCTCGCGGCACCTGTCCTTTTCTTCGCTTCCGACGACTCCAGCTATGTCACAGGGCACACGCTGTTTGTCGATGGGGGCCGTTCCGACCGCATGTGACTGAGGTCACGGGTTCAACACCGACATACGCGGCACCAAAGTGCCAGAGGAGAAATTTGATGTTGTGGACCGTATATTGCCTTGACAGGGCGGACACCGCCGAGGCGAGGGCAGAGCACCTGACGGTGCACCGGGAATACCTCGATCAATTCAAATCGAGGATATTCTTTTCGGGCCCACTCCAGAATGACGACGCGTCTGTGGCCTTGGGAAGTCTTTTCATTCTGAACGTCCCGGCTCGGGTGGGTGCTGAAGATTTCATCTCCAACGAGCCATTCTACAAAGCAGGTATCTTCGAAAAGATCGCCATCTACAGGATGCGGAAGGGCAGATACAATCCGGATCTGGTCGACATCGTCTGAAAGCGCGCTTCCCTGAGCGGCGCTTGAAGCGGGACGAATAGCAGGAGTTGACGATGAGACTCTTTTACCAAAGCTTCGGCGTCTCTCGGGGGTCCCGAGACGGCCTATATGCGCAGGCGCTCAGAAGGATCATTCAAAAGGCTGCCGCTTCCGGCACTGAGATCACGGTGGATGGACTCAGTCCTCATCGGGCTATCGCGGACCAGTACCGCTATCTCGAGCTGTTGGACACCGTGGAAGTGACGGAGAAGGGTCTGCAGGCGGAGAAGGACGGCTACGACGCCTTTCTAGTCGGAAACATTTTCGAGCCCGGGGTGCATGAACTCCGTGAGCTTCTGAATATTCCGGTCCTCGGCCTGCGTGAGTCATCTATCCATGTGGCTTGCCTCATGGGGGCGTCGTTTTCTCTCATCAACGTCAATCCCAAGTTCGTGCCGCGGATCATGGAAGGGGTCCGCAACCAAGGGGTCATGTCCCGATTGGCATCCGTCGAAACCATGACGGTCGAGAGACCGGGCGTGTTCGATCTCGCCCTCCGAGATGACGACGCGAGGGCGGAGGTTGTCCGTCAATTCACCGAGGCGGCCAACCGCAGCATCGAAAAGGGAGCCGAGGTCTTGATCCCGGCTGGCGGCAGTCTGATGACGGTTCTGACCGAGGCGGGCATCCACGAAGTCAATTCCACGCCCGTGCTCAACGGGCCGCTCGCACTCGTGAAGACCGCCGAGCTGGCGGTCCAAATCAAACAGCTGACGGGTGTCTTTACCAGCAAGCGCATGACGTACGCGCCCCCGACCGGGAAACTCTTGACCGACATCAGGAATGCCTACGGTCAGCATGTCTACCCAGGAGCGACCTAACTGGAGGCAACCGCGCAGCGTGTGAAATTTTGACGGACGCCGTATTCACGTGTGCATTGTGGCATCTCGCTGATTGGCGACCAGCTAGCGGCAGTGCTTGCGATCAGGCATTTTTCGACGCGAGAGGAGAACGGGGTGGGGGAGGCAATGGACGAACTCAAATTGGATAGGGCGTTCGTTCTAGTAGTCGAGAACGGCAGCTTTTCGGCCGCTGCCCGGCATCTAGGCACATCTGTGACCTCCATCGCTCGGCAGATCAATCGCCTCGAAGCGACGCTGGGTGTCCGGCTGCTCAACCGCACGACTCGGCGGCAATCCCTCACCGAGGTCGGCCATCTATATTATCAGAGGCTAACCGAACTAATCCGCGAGATTGACGACGTAAAACGGGAAGTCAGCGGCTACCAAAATACAGTCAAAGGGCGGCTGCGTGTGCATCTCAGGATTTCCGTTGGAAACGCAGTGATCGTTCCGGCGCTGAAGGACTTTCTTGCCGAGAACCCCGAAGTCATGATCGAGGTCACGCTGACGGACGAGCGCGCCGACCTCGTTGGGCTCGGGATAGACGTCGCGGTGTGGCTCGGCAACCTTGAGGATTCAAGTTTGATAGCGCGCCGCCTGAGCCCGAGCCGCCGGGTTCTCTGTGGCAGTCCGGGATATCTGGAAAGGAGCGGTCATCCCACCGCTCCGCAAGACCTCGTCAAACACAATTGCCTTGTCTTTCGGGCGAAGAATTACGACAACCGCTGGCGCTTCACCAAGGACGCGACCACAGTGGAAATACCGGTATCTGGGAACCTCCAGACGGATAGTGGCGCTGCGCTGTTCACCAGCGCAATGAGCGGTCTCGGCTTGGTCATTATGCAGGAGTCGACCGTCAGGCAAGCCGTTAGAAAGGGCGATCTCATACCTCTCCTGACGGATCATGAAGTAAGTCCTACCGAGTTCGACACCGCCCTTTACGCGGTCTACCCGAGCAGCCGGAAAGTTTCTCCCAAGACGCGCGCGTTCTTGGACTTCCTGGTAGCCTTGTTCCGTCATCACGACGAGCGTCCCGCCTGAGCGATGTCGCCGGAACCGGACATTTCCAGCCCGTAGAATCTCGCGGCGGTCCGCCAGAAGAGATCGTCCCGTTCTGTCTCTGTCGCTCCTGCCGCCAGCCGTTTCATCGCGTTCCAACCGGTGCCATAGGTGTGGCTCTTCCGGTCGGCGGGATAGTTGCTCTCGAACATGCATCGCGAGGTTCCGAAAATCTCAATGCACGTCTCCATCCATGGTCGCCAAGCCGTGCAAAGTTCAGCCGAGTCAGGCCGTCTTCCACATTCCGAATGGGTGAGACCTGAAATTGGCATTCCGAGACCACCAAGCTTGATCGCGACGTTGTCGCAAGCCGCCAGTTCGCGCAACGCCATGGACCACTCGGCAAAGACCTGCGCATGACGGCCCGAATAGCCTCTGGTGCCCAAGATGCCTCCACAGTGATCGACGACGATCGGAATATGCGGAAAGGACCTTGCCAACGCCGTCAGGCCGTAAATTTGATGGTAGTAAAGCCAGGCGTCGAACCGGAGGCCGTACTTCGAGAGCTTGGCGAATCCGGCCCGGAAACGGGCGTCCTCAAGCATGTCGGGAGTCGACGGATAGGCGCCGTTGAGCATTTCCTGGTCGGCATCCCAGGCGGCGATGTGTCGAACACCGCGCAGATTTCCCCGATGAGGGCCGCCGGCAGCGCGGACATGCTCCCCGAGAACCTCTTCGACGCTTTCGCCCAACATCAGATCGGCGTGGCAGACAATTCCCGCGCAAACCTGCGTTTGGCATTCGGGATCGGCCGCGCACGCGTCCGCAACGCCTTTGGCGAACTCGGTTTCACCGACAGGACGCATCGCTTCCGGACCCCGGTCGCGGTACATCGCGTGGGCCTGGACGAACACCGTCGCCGCCACGTTGTGTCCACTTGCGAGATCCGCTTTGAGCTCGTCGAGCAGATAGCGAAGGTTTGGTCTGTCATAGAGGTGATGGTGGGCATCGACGATCGGCAGTCCGGGATCGATCGGCTCCTCGTCCTTCAGATGGCAGTCTGGATGCGCGCGGCTCACGGAGCAGGCCCTGGCGAGGGAAATTCAGGATCGTCGAGTTCCGTCGCGATCGATCCCGGGATTCCTAGCTCGAATGCATTCAGCGTCACCGATACAAGGCAGTAATAGCCGACGATCGCCACCAGCTCGACCATTCCCCGTTCCTCCAGGCGCTGAACGCCCTGATCGTAAAGCGCGCGGAGGATCCGACCGGTCGAGACGAGGCACAACGCGATATCGTGTACGAGGCGCTCTTCGTCGCCAGTCCCCTCGGGCCGACGCCGAGCTGCCACGTCGGCGATGACGTGCGGGTTCAGCCCCGCTTCCAACGCCAGGCGCTTGTGTGCCGTCCATTCATGATGGGACGTCCAATGCCTGGCGCAAACAAGGATCGCGAGTTCCGACAGACGCGGATGAAGTGTGGTGTCGTACCTGAGAAGCTCGCCGAGCCGCTGTGCCCTGCGCGCGAGTTCCGGATTTCTGAGCCAGGCGATCATCGGGGCGGGCACGCGTCCCCGTTTCCCGGCGATTGCTTCCGCGCTGACTTCGGACTGCGCGGCGGTCATCTCGTCATCCGACAATGCTTCGAGGCGAGGCATGAGGACTCCTGTCATTTAGCTCAACCGAGCCGCAATATGTCCCGGGCCTGCGAAGCCGTGGCCACCTCCGCCCCCAGGTCCTCAATGATCCTCGCCGCGCGTTCGACCAAGGGCCTATTTCCGTGGGACAGCTCGCCACGGGAAAGAAAAAGGTTGTCTTCGAGCCCGACGCGTACATGCCCTCCGAGGATGACTGACTGGGCGACCATGTGGAACTCCTTCGCGCCGATGCCAAACGCGCTCCAGTTGCTTCCGGCCGGGACCATCTGCTTCATCGACAACATTGCCTCCGTGGTCGCGGGAGCCCCCCACGGAATGCCCAGGCAAAGCTGGTACATGGCAGGTTCGGCGAATATTCCCTGATTGAAAAGGTGCTCGGCGAGCGCGCAATGGCCCAGATCGAAGACCTCGAGTTCGGGTTTGACGTTGGCTGCACGGACGGCTCGCGCGATACGCTCGATGTGTGCGGGGACGTTGACGAACGCGTGCGCGCCGAAGTTCATTGTTGCAACGTCCAGACTGCAGATTTCCGGTTGCAGCTCGAGCACATGCTCCATACGCTCCTCGGGTGAGGCTAGACCCGAAACCGCGTTCCGGTTCGGATCGTCTTCGGCGGGTGTGAAACGTGCCCCGACACCCGTCGTCAAGTTGATCACGACATCGGCGCCGGATTGCCGGATGCGTCCAACGACGTCCCGGTAGAGGTGGATGTCGCGACTGGGTTTGCCCGTTTCGGGATCGCGAACGTGTATGTGCACTATGGCAGCGCCCGCTTCATGCGCCCTGAGAGCATCGTTGGCGATCTGTTCGGGCGTGATGGGCACATAGGGGCTTGCCGCGGTGGTGTCACCCGAACCGGTAACAGCGCAAGTGATAATAACTGGTCGGCTCATTTTTCCTCCGAACATGTATTTGCCGTAAATTATGCCGGGCGTGCCGCGGTCAGTCCGCCGTCCACGACCAGTTGTGTGGCGGTGATGTAACGAGCCTCGTCGCTTGCGAGAAACAGCACCGCGTTCGCCACGTCCCACGCGTCTCCCATGCGCCCCATGGGCACGCTCGCGTTCCTCTCCGCGATGAGCTTGACGACGTCGTCCTTGCCAAGCTGGCGAGCCAACCTGTTCTCGACGAGCGGTGTGTGCATGGAACCGGGAACCACCGTGTTCACCCTTATGCCCTTCTTGGCGAACGCTATGGCTGTAGAGCGCGAAAAGGCTTCGACCGCTGCCTTGGATGCCGCGTAGGCGACGCTCACGCGACCGCCCATCTGGAAGGTCATCGACCCTACGCTACCGATATTGATGATTACGCCGCCGCTCCCGCCTTCTTCGAACTGGCGGAGCATCACGGGAAGAACATGCTTGCAATTCAGAAAAACGCTGTCGAGGTTGATTGAGATTTGCGTCTGCCATTCCTCTTCGCTCATCGAAATTGGGTCGCCCGGGGCGCTGCCACCCACGTTGTTGACCAGAATGTCGATACGGCCGAATTCGCTGATGCACCGCGCCACCGCGGCCTCGACGCTCTTGCTGCTGGTGGCGTCGCATTGGCAGGACGACCATCGCCCGCCGAGGTTTTCCCGACCCATCGCTGATCCGGTCTCGGTCAGCGCTTCGCGGTTTATGTCGGTGCCGAACACCCTGGCACCCTGACGCGCCATAAGCACGGCCGCCGCCTTTCCGTTGCCCCAGCCTTCGCCGACCGATCCGGCACCCGTTACAAAGGCTGTCTTGCCGGACAAATCGAGTGGCATCAGCTCAACAACCCCATTTCGCGTGCCTTGATCTGGAGGGCAATGTATTTGGAGTAGATGCGCGCGTGCGCGAAACCGCCTCCGGTAAACCAAAGGCCCCGCTGGGGCGTCGGCCGGAACATGTTGGCGAGTTCCCCATCGGGCGCGATACCCCAGATCGGCCCGATCTTGTCCGCCGTTTCTGAACCCAAAAGCTCGCGGATCAGGTCCTGCTGACTCTGGTAACCGGTGGCCATCACTACCAGATCGGCTTTAGCGACCTGTCCGTTGGCAAGTTTCACGCCCTCCTCGACGAACTCATCGATCTCTTCCCACTGCATGAGGCCGACTTCGCCATTGATGATCAGCTCCGAGCATCCGCAGTCGAGATAATAGCCACCGTGACGGCGACGGAACTTCATCTGGTGCCCAGTTTCGTCGTCGCCGAAATCCAGCTTGAACCCCCTTGCCTTCAACCCGGCGAGAAGTTCGCGGTCGATTTCCTTGATCTTCGTGACGGCTGCCTTGTAGCTGCGGATGAGCAGCGGATACGTACTGGTCGCCGCAATCAGGTCGCAGTCTTCGACTGGCAAGCCTTCGCTATAATAGACGGAATGCACCAGCCCGGCGGCGGCCACGCTTGTGACAGTCGTACCCCCTCGTTGCACCAGCGTCACTTGCGCGCCGTGGCCATGGAGATCCTGTGCCACGTCATGACCGCTCGTGCCCGCGCCGAGAACAAGCACACGTTTTCCGCCCCAATCCTCGCCGCTCGTGAAATCATGCGTATGCATGACCTCGCCCTTGAACGAGTCCAGACCCGCGACCTTCGGCTTCAGCGGGCGGCCCGCCACGCCGTTGGCAAAGACGATATGCTTCGGCCTCAGAACCCGTTCCGATCCGTCCGCCCTCCGCACCTTGGCGTTCCAGTGGCCAGCCTTGTCGTCGAAAGATCCTCCGACGAAGGTCGTTTCCGTCCAGACGTTGCACTCCATGGCCCAGGCGTAGTTTTCCAGCCAATTGGCGATCATGTCCTTGGGCAGGTATTTGGGCCAGCTTGGCGGCCAAGGCAAATAGGGCAGGTGGTTGAGCTTCACTTGGTTGTGGAGCGCCAGCGAATGATAGCGCCTGCGCCAGACGTCGCCGACGCGCGGCATCTTGTCCACGATCAGGGTATCCACACCCAGCAGTCTCAACCGGGCGGCTATGCTCAACCCGCCCTGGCCCGCGCCGATGATCAGCACGGCAGGCTCGCGGTCTGTGAAGGCTTGCTCCTTCGCACGCAGGTCGCTCCAGTTGTCGCCGCCAAAGTTTCTCGAATAAGCAGAACCGCTTGGCCTTTGATCGTTTATCGGTTCCTCATGACCTTTGAATTCCTCAAGCGATGTCATTAATGCCCATGCCGTATCCGGCGCGTCGGCGACCAACCGGAGAAACCCGTAGCCGCGACCGACGTTCGTCTCGAACGTGAAGATCGCTTCGATCGATTCCACGCCGATACGGGTTACGCGGCGGGGCGGGGTGCGGTCTTCCGCCAGCTTGAAATTTCTCGCACGCACATCCGGCTGCGCCTTAAGAAGGCCATCGATGATCGGCTGCCTCGATTGGTGAGGCGTGATGTCCCAGCTGAAAGCCAACAGATCGCGCCAATGGCAATCGTCTGCGAGATGCCGGCCAAGTGCATTGGCGTCTCCGGCTCCGAGCGCGGCTTCGAATGACGTCAGCCATCGCGCGGCGAAATCAGCCTCGTTGGCTGCCATACTGCTGGCAATATTCATGGCAACGTCTCCAATCCACCAGGCTGGATCCCAGATCATTCGCGGGTCGGCCCAAGCGTTCGCGCCGCTAGAGCGAAACACGTCCGCGCGATTTCTAAGAAATAGCGGATACCGGTACGATCAAACATGGTGCCGAACGGCAAACATCTTGGCCTCCGGTGCAAATGTGAACGAGCTCTCAACTCGCCGGCCGCTTTGAAGCGAGCGACTTGCGCGCAAGGCCCCCGCAATGGTGGCTGGCTTTGGGTGAAGTGTAGCGCCGAGCAAAATCAACCGGTTAGAGTGTCTAAAATCCAGTAATTGGATTGGGGTTTCCAGGACACTAGCGGCTTCGCTGGGATGCGTCAGTTGTCCCCTTGAAGCTCGACAGTGACGAGGCCGCTCGCGGGTGCGCCACCGGGGAGTGCTGTCGCGAGTAAGCTTCGTCGAGTGCTCATCGGTGCCTTCCGGCTGGACTCACCGGTGTCGTCATGAACCTGCACGCGATCATGGAGAAGCACCTGGCGCCGATGTCCTGGGCCTAAACGACCGGCTTGGCTGCCAGGCGGGTGGTGGAGTGCACGGCCACGTCTATTTCTTGGCACCCCATGGCGAAGTCACCATCAAACCGAATGAATAGCGAAGCTCATGGCCCAATCTGCACCGACCGCGCCATCCGGCAAGTCCGAGTGGAAAGACGGGGTTCAGTCGAAGACGAAAACGCCCTTGCCAATTTTTCTCTGCTCGAAAAGGGCATAAGCCTCCGCGGCGTCTTCGAGCTTAAATTCGTGCGTGAACAGGGAATCGACGTCTATGCCTCGTTCGCTGACGAACTGAGCGCATTCTTCCTGCTGGTTCTTGCTGAAGGTCAGCGAACCCACGAGCGTCTTCTGCTTCGTGATGACCTCATTGCAATCGAACTGTATGGTTCCGTGAACGCCGACAAGGCAAGTGATACCCCATTGGCAGATGCAGTTGACCGCCTGCTCACGCGCGACCGGGTTCGAACTGCATTCGACCGCCTTGTCGGCGCCCAAACCGCGGGTGAGGTCCTTGATGGCCTGGACGGGATCGTCTTTCAACGGGTTGACGAGGAAATCAGCACCGAATCTCTTGGCCATTGCGAGGCGTTCCTCGCCTACGTCGAGCGCAATGACCCGCGCGCCAAAGGCCTTGGCGAGTATGGTGCAGCTCAACCCGACTGGGCCTTGACCGAAAACGGCGATGGTTTCTTCGGCAAGCAGGTTGATCCGCTTCAGAGCACCATAAGCAGTCCCGCTTCCGCAGCCGATGGCCGCACCTGCCTTAAACGACAGCACGTCGGGTAGCTTGATTACCGTGTGAACGGGGGCTTTCATGAAATCCGCATGGCTACCGTGGCCATTTCCACCGAAAGCAATCCGTCCCTTGTCGCAGTTCTGGGTCCAGCCCGAACGGCAATTGGAGCAAGTGCGGCAGCCGTCATAATGATGGATCATCACCCTGTCGCCGACTTTCGCTTCATGAGGTCTCACAGCCGAACCCACCATCTCGACGACGCCGCATGGCTCATGCCCTTCGATGACGATCTGGTCTTCGGTTCGCTTGGGCTCATAGAGGTGGTTCAAGTCACTCCCGCACATGCCCGAGGCCTTCACCCGGATAACGACCTCGTCCGGCCCTGGAACAGGGTCGGGGAATTTCCGAAGTTCCATTGCGCCTTCGCCGAGGAAAACAACCCCTCTCATCGCCATGATCTCCAACATCGCTCAGGTACGCCGACCCTCAAGTGATCGGGCTGTTACCAAGCTGGGTCGCAAATCCGAACTCTTGAGACAACCGTTTTCGCCCCGTTCGCCGCATTTGCGGAGCTATTATATAACTTAATGTTATATGTAGCTTTGCAATGCTAGGGCTTGTTGGCCGGGGACAACTGATATCGCCTGTAAAGAGGCTTTCCAGTGTCGACAGCCGCGACCCTTGTCCGGTTCCACGACATAATCTGGTGTTATAACCGTCGCGTCGGACCTCTGTCGTGCAAAATTTCAGCATGTTAGAGAAGTTAACGCAGGAGGAGGCAGGTCGAACTTCGGTATAAGGCTGAACCCAGCCGATACTGCTAGCAAAATCGACTTGCTATTTAATCGCTTAGTGAACTTTAGGGAGGATCAGAATGCGCCAGGACCCAGTAAATAAAGATGGCGTTTCTTTCCCCCTGTACATACTTGCCGAGACAATTATCGATTTCAACTGAGTGATGAACTCCTAATTGTCGTCGGTCACGGCGGTTGCTCTCGTTGAATCTCGTTTGCCTCGAGTTCTGCGTAGCGACGCACGGCCCGGTTTCATAGTGCCGAAACCGACAAAGCCATCTCAACCGGCACATAGCAAAACTTGCTCCAGGGAGGAACTCATGAGCGGAATGAAACTGAAATTCGGCGTGGCAGCTATCGCGGCGCTTCTGTCCGCCGGAACGGCCGGTGCGAAGGATCTCACCTTCGGGTACGTGCCCGCAAGCCTCGAGTATCCCTACAATGTCATGACCGCGAAGGGCTTCGAGGAGGCCGCCAAGAAGGCGGGCGTCAAGACCGTTGTGCTCGATCCGCGCGGCAGTGTGGAGAAGCAGGGCAACGCGTTGGACGATCTTCTTTCTCAAAAAGTCGACGCCATTGGTTTCTTGCCTCTGGATTCCGTCGTGGCTGAGTCCTTCGTCGACAAGATCACCGCTGCCGGGGTGCCTGTCGTTGCTATCGCGGCACAGGTCGGTGATCCTCAAAAGCGCGACGTCAAGGATCCATACCCGGCTTTGTCGGCGTTGGTTGCGACAGATAACTATAAGGCCGGCTACGTCTCGGGAGAAATGACCGCAGGGGTTCTCCCCAAAGACCGCAAAGCCAAAATCGCTATCGTCCAAGGCGATCCTGCCTACGCAGTGGTTAAGCTGGATACTGACGGCTTCGTTGCTGCTTTGAAAAAAGCCAATGCAAACTATGAGATCGTTGCCGAGCAGCCGACAAACTGGACGCCGGATCAAGGTGAGGCGGTGTGCCAAAACTTTCTGACCGCACACCCGGATCTGGATGTGATTTTCAGCCAGGCGGATGACATGGCGATCGGTTGCGCACGTGCGATCGAAGCCGCAGGCTGGAAGGGCAAGCTCATCGCGACCGGCGGGGGCTCAAAGCTGGGTTATGATGCAATCAAAGCCGGGGAAATGTACGGCTCGGTTTGCACCCGTCCACTGTTGCTCGGCGAATTGATGTTCAAGGCAATGCAGGAGGCCGCGACCGATCCCAAGACGCCGAAGGGACGTTTCGTGACTTACGACATGCCGCCGATCACCAAGGACAAGCTGGACGACTGCCCAGAGAAGTGGTGATAAACTTCCTTCGTCGATAGCAAACAGATTGGGAAACCCAGCTGATGCAAGACAACGGTCCAATCATGCAGTTGCGTGGTATCGTGAAGGGGTTTCCCAATGGAACGCTGGCCCTGCGCGGTGTCGATCTCGATATCGAGCGGGGCAAAGTCCACGGTCTGCTGGGGGCCAATGGCGCCGGCAAATCGACCCTGATCCGGATCCTGTCCGGTTCCTACTGGGCCACGTTAGGCGAGATCATCTGGCGTGGACAACCGGTGCAATGGGATAGCCCTAAAGCCGCGAATGACATGGGCGTGGCAACTGTCCACCAGCATATTCCGCTGGTCCCGACACTTTCCATTTTAGAGAACGTTTTTCTGGGCAACGGTGGGCGCTGGCGACGGTCGTCAGCCATTCGGACCCAGTTCAACCAGCTCTGCGAACGCGTGGGGTACTGGTTGGATCCGGACACCCTGGTCAGCTCGCTGTCGATCGGCGAGCGCCAAATGGTATCCATATTCCAAGCGCTCGGAACCGGCGCCGATCTGATCGTCATGGACGAACCGACCGCGTCTCTCGCCTCAGAAGAGCGTGAGCTGGTCTACAACACGGTTAGGCGTCTGTCTAAAGGCGAGAAGAAAGCCATTCTGTTCGTGTCTCACTTCCTCGACGAAGTGATGGCGCTTACGGATCAGGTTACTGTGCTTCGCGACGGCTTGGCTGTGATGCGCGCCAACACCTGCGATCTCGACGAAAATCGTATCGCCGAGGCAATCGTTGGAAAGCAGATTGTCGCTCTCGAGCGTCAGGCCGAAAGCCGCGTGCCGTTGGCTGTCGTTGGCAACGATCAGATCCCGCGCTTGGAACTCCGTGATCTTGCCTCCAGGGGCAAGCTGCAGAAGATCTCGATGAGCGTTGCGCCTGGGGAAGTCGTGGGTGTCGCGGGGCTTTTGGGATCCGGCCGAAGCGAACTGCTCCACGCGATCTTCGGCGCAGACAAGAGCGCGACGGGCGAGGTGGTGCTCGATGGAAAACGCGTCGCGCGGGACACCGGCGCGGCCGTCAAGGCTGGCATCGGCATGGTTCCCGAGGACCGAATGGCTCAAGGCCTGGTTCCCGACTTTGAGATTTGGAAAAACACCACATTGCCCGCGTTGGGCGGCGTCTCAATGTGGAACGCGATTCCGGTGGGCGAGCGCGAACGGGACCGGGGATGGGAAGCCATCAGGATGCTTGGGATCAAAGCCATCTCGCCGGAAATCCTCGTCAAGGAACTGAGTGGCGGCAACGCGCAGAAGGTCACAATCGCCAAATGGCTGTTCAGTGATGTCAAGCTGTTCCTGCTCGACGAGCCGACGGCGGGTATCGATATCGGGGCGAAAACGGACATTCTGCGTCTGGTTCGACAACTGGCAAGCGAAGGCAAGTCGGTCATAATCGTATCTTCGGAATTCGAGGAACTGCTGACGGTTTGCGATCGCATTCTTGTGATGCGTGATGGCCAGTGCATTGCCGAACGCAACGCTCGCGACACTTCAGAGCATGAATTGCTTCTGCTGGCTGGCGGCAAGAGCGCAGCGACCGAAGCCGCGCGCCACTGAACGGCGGGCATCTCACAGCGAGATTTAAACATGACCATAATAAAAGAGAATCGCTTGGATCAGTCTGACGTGCTTGGTCAGGACGTGCAAACCAGCGCCAAAACCAATTGGCGGAGGTTATTTGGACTTCAAGAGATGGGCGTTTACTACGCGCTGCTGCTGTTGATCGTCACTTTGACGATCATCACGACTTATATCGGTCAATCCAACTATCTCAGTGTGCAAAATCTTTCCAATGTTATCTATCAGTCTTCGCTGATCGCAATCATGGCGGTAGCGATGACTGTGGTTCTGATCAGCGGCAATTTCGACCTATCGGTGGCGTCGGTCGCGGCTCTTGCCGCAGTGATGTTGATCGGCAATGCCGACGCGATCGGCTTTTGGCCTGCCGCGGCACTCGCGGTGATCGTGGCAATGAGCATCGGTCTTCTGAATGGAGCAATCGTTCAATACGTTGGGATCAATGCGTTCATCGTTACCCTCGGCACGATGACCGCGGTCCGCGGCTTGGTGTTAATTTACACCGACGGACGATCGCTTTCAGTTGCAAATCCAGATGTGATCGCCACCATGAAATCCTTCGAAGGTGGGCGTCATGATGGTTTCTGGCTCGTATTGGTCGCGGGACTGGCGCTCCTGGCCGTGGCCGCATTCCGGATTTTCCAGACCCGCATGGCGGGGAAGAGCCTGCGGCCCGCGACACTCGGAATGGTCGTGGCTGGGCTTTTCTTCCTGCTGGTCTCCTGGGCCTCCGGCGGTGAATTGATACTGCGGAATCCTGTCATTATGATGGTCGTCTTCACCGCGATCGTCTGGTTCACGCTAAGCTTCACAATGGTTGGCCGGCGCGTCTATGCGGTCGGTGGTAATTCAGAAGCGGCCCGATTGTCCGGTATCAACGTCACGCGATACAAGTTGATGGCTTTCGTCTTCTGTAGTGGCGCGGCAGGATTTGCTGGTGTCCTTTTCGCGAGCCGCTTGCGGTCCATCAATCCGGCGGGTCTTACGGGCGCGGAACTCACGGTTATCGCCGCCGCCATCCTCGGGGGGACCTCGCTGTTCGGTGGCGCAGGCAGCGTCATCAAGACGCTGGCCGGAGCGCTGCTGCTCTATTCGCTGACCAACGGTTTCAACATCCTGAACCTCGGTGCGAACTGGCAGGGCCTCATAGAGGGCGTGGTGGTCGTGGTCGCAGCGGCAATCTACACCGTGGGCGGCACCAAGGCGAAATCCAAAACGGGCGGCTGAGCAGCAGGTGGCGCTTCAGCGCGACCGGCGGCCCGCGAATCCATTAGTTCTGCCTCAAAAAACAGACAACCGGACAATAGACATGACTGACATACCAAGAGTGGATCTCGGCGGCAAAGTCGCATTCGTCACCGGGGCAGGAAGCGGTATCGGCCGCGCCGCAGCGATCGCATTTGCTATGGCGGGCGCGGCTGTGACGGCCGCCGACATTTCCGAGAAGGGCTTGAGGGAAACAGTCGCCGAGATCGAAGGACGTGGCGGAAGGGTGCTGGCCGTCATCTGCGACGTGACCAAAAGCTCTGACGTGAAGGCGGCTTTGGACCAGACCGTGGATAAGTTCGGCCGCTTGGACATCGCGTTCAACAACGCGGGCATCGAACAGCCCGCGCAACCGATCGCGGAATTGTCCGAGGACGTTTGGGACAAGACCATCGCCGTGAACCTGAAAAGCGTTTTTATCTGCATGAAGCACGAGATCGAAATCATGCTGCGCCAAGGAGGCGGCTCGATCGTCAACACCGCATCGGGCGCGGGGGTCTTGGCGATCCGCGGGCAGTCCAGCTATTGTGCCTCCAAGTTCGGTGTAGTGGCGGTAAGCAAGGTCGCTGCCCTTGAGTACGCGAACAAGAACATTCGGGTGAACGCGATCTGCCCGGGCATCATCGATACGCCGATGATCGCCCGCTACACAGGCGATACGGATGAAGGTCGGGCTCGCGTGATTGCGCAAGAACCTATTGGACGCATGGGACGCCCAGAAGAGATCGCTGGCACGGTCCTCTGGCTTTGCTCCGACGCCGGGGCTTTCGTGACGGGTCATGCCATGGTTGTTGATGGCGGGCAGACCGCCGGCATTTAGCGGCAGTGAAACAGTCTCGATAGAAGCTTTTTTGACTCCACCGGACGTCCGTCTGGAGCGTCATGGCGATCGACGCATGTTCTAAGCCTCGCGTGCCGGCGGAGACAGAAGTTTCACCAGATCCGTTGCATCGGAGAGTTCCTCGAGCCGACCGGCGAGACCCGCTACCCGGGTCACGACTTCGTCCGCAAATCTGGTGACCGAGATCGTCGCGCATTCCCTGAATTTCGAGCAGATGTCGTCCCAGCCCATTGGGTTGTCCGCGTTGCCAGGAACGCTTCGGCCTTCCTCCGACCATCGGCGGCCGTCATGGGTGAGAATCTCCACGCGGCCGGGTGGGAGTTCGAGTTTCCAATTGAGAGTTGGATCGTTCACAAGGCTTATCTTGGTCGCGATCTCGAGCACTGCACGATCGTGAAGACCATCTTCGGTAAAATCCGAGACGCTCATGCCCCGTCGGGCGATGGCGATAGAAACGAGAAATGGCAAGCTGAATTTCGCATCAGCCAATGTCGCCGGGCTCCGCCGCTCCTGAAGCGGCTGACACATCAACTCGTGGTAGTCGCCGACATGGAGACGGATCTCCGCGATCTGGTCTGGGTGCACATCGTTTTTCGTGACGATGTCGATCGCGGCTTTCATATGGCTGTGGGCGGTACCCACACACGGCCAACGCTTGTACAGCGTCCCACTTCCAAGAAAATCCCGGCCCAGATCGCGAACCATGGATTCGCGATCGAAACCGCCGCCAAAGTAGGTATTCATAAAACCGTACTGGCCTTCAAACATGCGATCGATGCCTGTGATGCCTTTTTCAGCCATAAGGGCGGCCAGGACAGCGCCTTTGGCTGAAAATCCGGCGTACATGCCACGAAGATCGCTGCCGCGCCCTGCTACCATCTCCATGATGCCGCTGCATTGCATGGTAGCGATGCCCATAGCGTGCGCGACCTGTCTGGAAGACAGTCCCATCGTACGGCCCGCGGAAGCTGTTGCGGCGAAGACAGCGAGTACCGTCGAGAGGTTCCAGTCCTTTTTCCAATCCACATTGCATCGCAAGCGGCCGAAGATATCCTGCCCCACAGCGACCGCCGCTATCAAATCCTTCCCGGAAACGCCGCCCCGGCGCTCGGCGACTGCGAACACCGCAGGCACGATGGAACTCGCTGTGTGCTGTCCCCATGGGGTCTGGTCGTCGTAATCCAGGCAGTGTGCCATCGCACCGTTCGCGAGCGCTGCCATCATTGCGGGGCGACGACCGCCAAAGCCAATCACGGAACACTCCGGCTTTCCGCCGCCTTCCTCCACGATTTCCACTACGCCCCTGACCGCAGGTTCCATCCCGCTCGCGGCGAGAATGACACCCAATGTGTCTAGAACGCTTTTTTTTGCAGCTTCGCGCGCGACTGTGGGGAGAGCGTCGTACGAGAGTTCCGCCGCGTGCCGGGCAAAAACATGCACGAGATCGGGTTCGGTGGGCATAGTCGCAATCTCCTCCATACACGCCCGCCCGCGCCGGCGGCCATCTCGTATCTGCAGCAATCTCACGTCACATGTCGGGCCGCATCCATAACTTCACGCGGCAAGGTCTTTTGATCTGATCGAGATATAACAAGAAGCTATATGCGCCGATACTAAGGTGAGTTTCCGTGTTCTCATTTCGATCGAGAGATGGAATTTTACCTGGACAAAACATTGGGAGGATATGTTGGCAAATCTAGCCGGAAAAACAGTTCTGATCACCGGGGCGTTGGGAACGATCGGAAAGGCTTTGGTGGCTCGCTATCACGAAGCCGGGGCCACGGTCATCGCTTCGGACCGCCCCCATGTGGAAAATGCTTCCGAAACAATTGGGAAGATCGCTCGCGACGTCCGCTATTTCGGTTGCGATCTTAGCGACCTCGCTGGCACGGAGAAGGCCGTGACCGCGCTAGCCGAAGAAGTGGGCGGCATCGACATTCTCGTGAACAACGCGGCATTCGTCGTGAACAAGCCGCACGAGCAATTCACGATTGAGGAATACGAGAACGAGGTCCGGATCAATTCGTCTGCTGCCTTCGTCGTAGCGCGAGCGTGCAGCGCCATGATGAAGCAGAAGAAATACGGCAAGATCGTCAATATGACGTCCGCGACCCTGACCGGCCACTGGGAAGGCTTCGTCCCTTATGTCGCCTCGAAGGGAGCGATGTACGGTCTTATCAAGGCGTTGGCGCGCGAACTCGGTCACTACGGCATCAATGTGAACGGCGTTTCGCCGGGTGCGGTGGTGTCTGAAGCCGAATGGCGCCATTTCGGCGAGAAGCGAGAGGAATATCACAAGTGGATTCTGGAGCGGCAGAGCCTGAAGCGGAGGATCGAGCCCGAAGACATTGCAAATCTGGTCGTGTTCCTTTCGTCGCCCGAGGCCGACCTGATCACGGGACAGGACATCCATTGCGACGGCGGTTGGTGACGCCGGTCAAGTTCGCCGGGGAGGACGAAATTGGCAACCCAGAAACCTACGTTGTTCGCGGACAATTTCATGTTCCTCGAAGCGCCGAAATGGCGAGATGACCGCTTGTGGGTATCTGACGTTTTCGATCATAAGGTCTGCGCCCTCTCGGCCGAGGGGCACCCCAAGACGTTCTTGTATGTGCCCAACCGACCCTCTGGGCTGGGGTTCCTTTCCGACGGAAGCTTGATTGTGGCTTCCGCCAAGGATCGCAAGCTCCTCAGGTACTTCCCTGGCACACAGTTGGTTGACTACGCCGACCTGTCAAAACACGCGACCGGTTGGCTGAACGATTTCGCGATCGACGAACATGACCGGATCTACGTCGGAAACTTCGGGTACGATTTCGCGGCTGGTGAAGAACGCAAGACGACTTCGCTCCACAGGGTCGATCCGGACGGCACCGTCGAAGAAGTCGCCGACGAAGTCGATTTCCCAAATGGGTCCGTCGTCATCGATAACGGCAGAACCCTCGTTGTTGCGGAGACCTGGGAAGGCCGCCTCACTGCCTTCGACATCGACGAAGCTGGCAGGCTGAGCAAAAGAAGGCTATTCGCCGATCTTGGAAAACGGCAGCCCGACGGCATTTGCGTTGACGCCGAGGGGGCGATCTGGGTCGGTGCCTACAACACCGGTGAATTCTTGCGGGTCCTCGATGGCGGCAAGATCACCGATTTCGTCCAGTTCGAAGGCTCCGGCATCTCCTGCACGCTCGGGGGCAACTCGGGCAGCACGCTGTTCATGACCGCTTTCATCGGAACCGAGGGCGACATGGCGGCGGGCAAGCGCAACAGTGCGATCTTCACGATCGACGTCGAAGTCCCGGCTGGCGCGTAGCCCAAGCCCAGGTGTTAGAAACTGATATAAGTAAACGTTATAACTCCCTGCCGCGAATCCGACTTTGCGTTGCCGGCGGACGGGCGCGCCGATAGCGTGGCCACTCATCGATACGTTGGAACGGCGCCCAAATGCATCCCGTGCTTTCTTTCCCCGCGCTCGCGGGAATGACCTATCCCTCGCTTGAAGAGCGCGACCTTCTGCGGATCGTGCCTGGGCCGAGAGATATCCTTGCGTTGCCGGAAGCCGACCGCCGCGCCGTCCAGGTCCTGATGACCAGCGCGTCGCGCGGCTGCAGCGTGGAGCTTGCCCAAGCGTTGCCAAACTTGCGCTTTGTCGTCTCGCAAGGGGTCGGAACCGAACTTATCGACGGTGACGCATTGGCTAAACGCGGTGTGAAGGTGCGCCCTGTTGGCGAAGCCTTGACCGACGATGTCGCGGATCTTGCCATGGCTCTGACGCTGATGTCCTGCCGCGGGCTCGTGCGCGCCGATGCCTTCGCGCGCAGCGGCCAATGGCAGAATGGTCGATTCGAGGTTGGTGACAGTGTGGTCGACATGACCATGGGTATCGCGGGCCTCAGCGGTCGGATCGGTCAGGCGATCGCCGCGCGGGCATCCGTATCGAGAATGAAAATCGCCGGGCTGGACCGCCCATCGAACATGGGGCTTGGCGCGTCTCTGCACGCGGACTGGAAGGCCCTTTGCGCGGCGTCGGACATACTCGTCCTGGCGCTGCCGGGGACGCCTGACCTCCAGCATGTCATAGGCGCCGAAGAACTTGTCGCATTGGGTCCCAAAGGCCGGCTCGTAAACGTTGGCCGCGGGAAACTCGTCGACACGGACGCGCTGATCGAAGCGCTGGAGAAGGGCATCATCGCCGGGGCGGCGCTGGATGTACTGGATAGCGAACCCGATGTTCCCGAACGTCTCGCCGTGTTGCCCAATGTCGTCCTCTCTCCGCACATCGGGGGGCAGACGTGGGGCCAGCGGGCGCGGGGGGCCAGGATCGCAGAGACCGAGGTCCTGAGATTCCTCCAGGGCGAAGAAGAATAATGGCTTTCCGGCGTCCAGCTCGACGCGCGAAGGTCGGACCATGTGAACCTCTGGCCAGCAAATCGGCTTGAAAAGGGACGAAACCAGAAATGAGCGACAAGCCCAACCATCCGTATCCACCCATTGGCCTTCTCATAGATGGCGAATGGATCTACGACCGCCCGGCTCTTTGCGATGTGGAAAATCCCAGCGATGAGTCCATCCTGGGCCAAGTGCCCAAGGCTACAGCGGAAGACCTTCAGAACGCTCTGGAATCGTCCGCGCGAGGTTTCGAGGTCTGGCGCAGAACACCTCCGACCGAGCGCGCGGCGATCATGCGCCGCGCGGCGGGTCTCGTTCGTGAGCGGGCGGCCGATATCGCGCCGATTTTTACGATGGAACTCGGCAAGACGCTTTCAGAATCTCTCGCCGAGATCGAAAGATCGGCCACGTTTCTCGACTGGGACGCGGAAGAAATCCGGCGCCTGTATGGCCGCATCGTTCCCACAGACCCGCCTATACAACAGTTTGTGGTGCGCGAGCCGATCGGCCCTGTCGCAGCTTTCACGCCTTGGAACGTGCCGATGAGCGCACCGTCGCGAAAGATCAGCGCATCGTTGGCGGCAGGATGTTCCGTTATTCTCAAGCCTGCGGAAGAGACACCGGC
Source organism: Mesorhizobium sp. STM 4661 (assembly GCF_000359125.1). Classification (GTDB taxonomy): domain Bacteria; phylum Pseudomonadota; class Alphaproteobacteria; order Rhizobiales; family Rhizobiaceae; genus Mesorhizobium. The sequence goes on from NZ_CAAF010000087.1 coordinate 87,176, forward strand.
GACAGCATGTCTTTTCGCCCAATGCTTCCTCGATGCCGGCTTGCCCAAGGGCGTCTTGAATGTGGTCTTCGGCGATCCGGACGAAGTTTCCCGCACTCTCGTGCTTTCCCCGATAACCCGCCTCGTCACCCTGACTGGATCGATCAACGTCGGGAAACATCTGACGCGGCTCGCCGCCGAGACGATGAAGCCGGTCCTGATGGAATTGGGCGGACATGCCCCGGTGCTGGTGGATGAGAACGTTGATCCCGACTCGATCGCCCAGCTGGCCGTGAACTGGAAATACCGGATGGCGGGCCAGTTCTGCTCCGCGCCCTCCCGGTTCTTGGTTCACCGCTCGGTCTACAGCGATTTCGTCGAGAGCCTCGCTTCCAAGGCGAGCAAACTTGTAGTCGGAGACGGGTTCGCTAAAGACACGCAAATGGGGCCGGTCGCCAATCGCCGTCGTCTGGACGCGATGTCCGGTCTGGTCGAGGACGCGGTCGCACACGGCGCGCGGGTGGTCACAGGCGGCCAGCGCGTCGGTAACCGCGGTTGGTTCTATGCCCCCACTGTTCTTGCGGACGTGCCTCTGGACGCAAGGATCATGAAAGAGGAGCCGTTCGGCCCGCTCTCCCCCTGCGCTCCCGTCGATTCCATGGATGAGGCGCTTTCGATCAGCAACAGTCTCGACATGGGTCTGGCCGCGTTCGTGTTCACAAATTCGATGGAGCGCGCGGACCACCTCTGCCGCGAACTGCAGGTCGGCTCTGTCGCGCTCAACGTGTTTACCAGCCCCGGGGCGGATGCTCCCTTCGGCGGATATCGCGAGAGCGGTATCGGCAGGGAAGGCGGACCGGAGATGTGGAACAGCTACACAGTCGCCAAAACGATTGCTGAAAGGCGTGTGCGGGTCTAGAAACCAGAAGGCGTCGCCCGCGTTGGCGGGCGCGAATTGTGTCGGTGCTATTGGAAATCGATCCTAAGAAATTGCTATACTTTGCCACTGTCATCGAACAGGGCAGCCTCAATCGCGCCGCGAAATTGCTCAGCGTTTCCCAACCCGCCTTGTCCACCTCCATGAACAGGCTCGAGGCGGAACTGGGAATGCAGCTGATCGAGCGCGGTCCCAAGGGCATCGTGACAACGAGAAGCGGGGATATTCTTTACTGCCACGCAAGGGTAATCCGCGAGGAAGTGGAGCTCGCCGAACGAGATCTCTTGAACTCGCTAGATGTTCACAACGAGGCGATCAGGCTGGGAAGCCTGCCCAGCCTGGCGAGCAAGATCGTGCCGATGGCCATGCGAAAATGGCGCGACGCACATCAAGACGGACAGTTGCAGGTCGTCGAAAATGCTCAGGTTGACCTTCTGATCGGATTGCTGCGCCGGGACTTTGACTTCGTGGTCGGGTTCACCGAGGTTTTCGACATGCTGGACGGGTTGCGCCAGAGGGTTTTGTTTCGGGATACCCTGCGTGTCATCGCTCGAGTGGATCACCCGTTGCGAAAGTCGGAAAACCTGACATGGGAGCAGCTCGTTCAGTACCCGTGGATAAGCCCCACATCCCGCCGCACGCACACCGTCCTCGACCACATCTTGAAAACCATGAACCTAGCACTTCCTAGCCAGGTGACCGTGTGCGGGTCAGTTTCGCTCCTAAAGTCGTTGGTGGCCGAGACCGACCATATAGCCTTGCTCCCGGCCCATGCTGTTCATGAGGAGATTGCCGAACAACGCCTGCTTCCGCTTGCGTTCGACGATCCCGTGCTCAGCCGCGACATCGCCGTCTTTTTTCGGGAAGGCTACCAAATGGACCAGCCGCGAAAGGATCTGGTTACCTGCATCGCGGAAGTTGGCTTGGAGCTCTGCCACGACCACAACGGGCATCAGGACGTTCGTCACGTTTAATCGCCGTTGAGATCTTGGGGCCAATTAAAGCCTTCCAGGGAACCCCAGTCCCTGGCGGACGGCAACGTCTTTCAGTGTGCGGGATATCATCCGCCCATCTCCGCCCGGCAATGCGCTAACCTTGGCCCCCGGCAATCGGGAGTGAACCCGCCGACTTTGGGCGGCGGGTACGTTGTTGCACCATGGATGGATCAGAACTTCGGCAACGTTACAACGAAAAACAGCGATTCTTCGTTGGCCTTTATGTCGACCGGAGCGTCCGACGGGGTTAATTCCAGCGCTGTCTTGTCGCCGTACGTCTTGCCTTCGACCGTGATGTTCCCCTTGCTCATGAAAAGCACGTCGACCTGAGACCGCGATCCCGTATTGTATGTCGCCCCGGCTTCGACCTTGATGAAGCTCATCTTGGTGTTGCGTTCTGTGAACGTGCCCAAAAGCTTCGAGTACACACCTGGCCTTCCCGTTTCGATCCAATCGTACGAGTCTGGATCCATCATGATGACATCGTCATACCGCGGCTTGGCGAGGACCATCTTCCTTCCGGTCGCTTCTTCGTAGCAAGCGGCCGCGCCATCCATATTGTGCTTTTGGCCCTTTTCATCCACCCAGGTGAAAACGCCGCTCTTGAATTCGCCTTTTGCCTTCAGAGCCTCATTGGCTGCTTCCCGCCGGGGTGTGCTCAGGAAGCCCGCGCCGCTGGCACCACCGAACTGTATGACCATCATTTCCAGCCCCTCGGGCCGATCCTGCGGACCGTAATGCACGCTCTCAGGAAAATACGCCACCGAACCCTCGTCCATGATCTTGTGAGGAGCTGCCGGATACCTGCCCTTCAGCACGTAGCGGATCTGATCAAAGTTATGGCGGTGACGGGGCGTGCCCCAGCCGCCTGATCCCGTCAGGCCGACATTCAGCAGATAGTTGTTGGGGGAATCGTCATCGCCCTGCAGGAGAAACTTCTGGTCGAGCTTGCCGTCTCTCATCGAACCGACCGCGCCACCCTCGGCTGTTGCAAATTCTCCGATACGCATCTTCTCACTCCTCTCGTCTTCGGGACCAAACCGTCGGCTCCAGGACCGAACTGTCGGTCCCCAGATAAACCCAAACCGGGGGGTCTCGGTATCCTCCAATTTCGGCAGCTATAACATCACGTTATTCCGGGTGGGGTCTCGGAGGGCGTAAGGACTTGATAAGCGTAAGTGTTGACTGCAAAACCTAAGGCACCGCCTGAACGGGCGAATTAAAGCAACTCGCGATCTGTTCGCGAGTCTTCTGGATCGACCATGTTCAATTTGGAAACGCCCTCGAAGAACCTTACGAAATCCAAGATGGATTCAGGCGGAGTGGCCGTCGGAATGGTTGTACGACTGATGCGCGGTGTCGAGATCGCCGCTATCGCCAAGAGTGCGGGCTTCGATTGCCTCTACATAGACCTGGAGCACTGCAGCTTTTCGCTTGAGACAGTCAGTCAGATCAGTCTAACGGCAACCGCGCTGGGCGTGACACCATTGGTTCGCGTCCCCGGTATCAACAAGACCGAAATCGGCCGGGTTTTGGAAACAGGCGCCCAGGGCGTGATCGTACCCCATGTGGAAAACCGGGCCGAGGCGGAGGAAATCGTGGATGCCTCCCGTTTCCCCCCGCGCGGAAGTCGCTCTCTGCTCGCGACCAATGCCCATACTCTCTTCCGTGGCGGGCCTGCGGCCGAGGTCATGGAGGACATGGAAGAGGCGACGCTGGTCGTCGGCATGATCGAATCCGCGATAGCGGTCGAGAACTCCGACGATATCGCGTCGGTCGATGGAATGGACATGCTGTTGGTCGGCACCAACGACCTTTGCAACTCCTTTGGGGTTCCCGGTGAACTGGATCACCCGCGGGTACGCGAGGCGTACGAGCATGTGGCGGCGGTTTGTAGGGCAAGGGGCAAGCATCTCGGGGTTGGAGGACTGAATTCTCGCCCGGAACTCGCCAAGGAAATGATCCGTCTGGGGGGACGCTACGTGTCCGCGGGAAGCGATACGGGTTTCCTGATGAGTGCCGCGACCGCGACCGCCCGGTTGTTCCGATGACATTTTGGACCGCGGCATTCTGCGGTCCAAGCATTCTTCGATCCGCCGGCCCCTGGTTGGCCGCGCTCTTACTGGAGGAAAGCCCGTGACTGTTGGAACTGCCGAACAAATTGCTCCAGAAATCGAGGTTCCAGCAGAGGCGCGCAACTTCAGCGTAGAGGACCGTGTCGTCATCGTGACCGGTGCGGGCCAGGGGATCGGCCGCGAACTGGCACGCCAGTTCGCCGCGGCGGGTGCAATCCCCGTCATCGCTGACCTTGGCCTCGAGAACGCGCAGTCAGTGGCGAAGGAGATCACGGCCTCGGGAGGCAAAGCCCTCCCGCTGGTCGTGGACGTGGCCAAGAAGGACTCGGTTGACGAGATGGTAGCGGCGACGTTGGCCAAATTCGGCCGCGTGGATGTCCTGATCAACAACGCCTCGCTTTTTTCCAACCTGGCTAAACGTCCTTTCGACCAGATTCCGCAGGCCGAATGGCAAAGGGTGATGGACGTCAACATCAACGGGGTGTTCTTCTGCTCCTCCGCGGTCGTCGGCAGCATGCGCAAAAACCGTTTCGGTCGCATTATCAACATTTCGTCGGACTCGGTGCATCGCGGAACCAAGAACTACCTCCATTACGTCACGTCCAAGTCGGCGCTGATCGGCATGACGAACTCCCTGGCCCGCGAACTCGGGGCTGAAGGAATCACGGTGAACTGCATCCGGCCCGGCACTGTGGCGACGGAAGTCGCCGAGCGCGCCGCCAGCCTCACTCCGGAAGTCCGTCAGCGCAATATCGACCTCCAGTGCATCCCGAGAACCATCGTGCCCTCCGATCTCGCTGGCCTCGCGATGTTCCTTTCAACACCTGCGGCCTCCTTCATTACCGGGCAGACAATCGCCTGCGACGGTGGGTACACCCACAGCTTCTAACGGCCGGAGGCGGAGAGTGTTATGAAACATTATGGCAAACTGTACATCGACGGGGCATGGGTGGATCCTTCGACCCCCGGCCAGAAACCTCTCGTCGATCCGTTCACCGAGGAGCCGTTCGCTACAGTCGCCACTGGCGGCAACGCGGAAGATGTCGACAAAGCCGCCAGAGCGGCACGCGGGGCATTCGCTGCATATTCTGAGACTTCTCTCCAAGAGAGGATGTCGCTCATCGACAGTATCATCGCGGCTTACGAAGAGCGCGCCGACGATATCGCGGAGGCGATGGCCCGAGAGGTCGGCATTCCGGTAAGCGCCAAGGCGCAAGTGACAGGTCCGGTCGGCCATATCAAAGTGGCGCGCGATCTGCTCAAGACCTACAGGTTCGAGACCCACATCGGTGATACAATCGTACGGCGTGAGCCTATCGGTGTATGCGCCCTCATTTCACCGTGGAACTGGCCCACGCAGACTCCGGTCATCAAGGCCATTTACGGCATTGCAGCCGGGTGCACCATGGTGCTCAAGCCGTCGGACGCTTCCCCGGTCAGTGCCGTCATCCTGGCGGAGATCTTCGAGAAGGCGGGCGTTCCGAAGGGCGTTTTCAACCTCGTTATCGGGCGCGGTAGCGTCGTCGGCGAAGCCATGTCCAGGCATCCCGAGATAGATATGATATCGTTCACCGGCTCCACCCGGGCGGGCGCGCGGGTGGGTGAGGCCGCCGCGCAGACCATCAAGCGGACATCGCTGGAACTTGGCGGCAAGTCGGCCAACATCGTCCTTATGGATGCGGACCTCGAGAGGGCGGCACGCTGGAACATCCAGCGTTGCTTCTTCAACACCGGGCAGTCCTGCCACGCGCCGAGCCGCATGCTGGTGCATGAAAGCCAAATTGAAACGGTATTGCCTTATCTGGCGGATGAAGTCGCAAAATACAAACTTGGAGATCCGCGCGACCCCGCCACGACAATGGGACCTGTGGTCAACAAGGCGCAGTACGACAGCATCCAGAACTACATCCAGTCCGGGCTGGACGAAGGCGCGCGTCTGGTGTGCGGCGGTCCGGGCAAGCCTGACGGCGTCAACCAAGGCTTCTTCGTGAGGCCCACAGTCTTCGCGGACGTCATGCCAGAAATGACGATCGCCAGGGACGAAATCTTCGGGCCGGTCCTGGCGGTGATGCCCTACACGACGGAAGAGGAGGCGCTCCGGATCGCCAACGATTCTCCCTACGGTCTCGGTGGCTACGTCTTCGGCGCAGACCGGAAGAAAGCCTATGAATTTTCCAGCAGCCTCAAGGCGGGACGCATCTGCTTCAACGGAGCGGCTACCAACTCCTACAGCCCCATGGGCGGATACAAGGAGTCTGGCATTGGCCGTTCCATGGGCGCCGTCGGTCTCGAGGAATATCTCGAGATCAAGTCGGTCTACGGCTTCGAAGAGGAGGCGGGCCAACTGCCCGAATTCATCCGGTGACAGCGGTGGGGTCCGCGGCAGGAGCGTCGTCCTGCGAGCCGAAGACGGAAGGATGCCAGTGCGGCACGGGTACGTGCTCGCGGACGTTCTCCTGGTTTCCGCCAGGCGACGGAATGCTACCGGTGCGCTTGCCGATCGGTTTAGACCACAAAGCGTCCGACACGTTCGGTCATGGAATGGAGCGCAAGCAATGAACGTCGGTGTCGTCGGACTGGGCTCCATGGGGTATGGGATCGCCGCGTCGCTCCTCCGGGCGGGGCATAGCGTTTTCGGCGCTGACATCAACCCGGAAGCGATTAAGCGCTTGCGCTCCGAAGGGGCCTCAGAGGGCGATGCTTCATCCGCCGCTTCCGAACTCGAGGCGCTGATGGTTGTGGTGCTGAACGCCGCGCAGGCCGAAGAAGTCCTCTTTGGCGATCGTGGTTTGGTAGCCAGGCTTTCCCCGGCATCCGTCGTTGTGCTGTGCGTCACCGTCGCCCCGGACTACGCGCGCAATGTCGCCCGGCGATGCGGCGACCGGGGTGTGCACTTTCTCGATGCGCCGATCTCAGGTGGCTCCGTCAAGGCCGCGCAGGGCAAGCTGTCGGTTATGGCTTCAGGCACGCCGGAAGCATTCGCCGCCGCGCGCCCGGCTCTGGATGCGATGGCGGAAAACGTGTTCGAGGTCGGTGACAAGGCGGGCGCTGGCTCTGCCATGAAGGCCGTCAACCAGCTGCTTGCAGGCACCCACATCGCGGTGATGGCCGAGGCCATCACCTTTGGGATGACGCAGGGGATCGATCCAGCCACTTTCCTGAAGGTCATTCCGAATTGCGCCGGCACGAGCTGGATGCTCGAGAACCGAGCGCCGCATATCGCAGCCGGCGACTACACGCCCCATTCCGCCGTCGATATCTGGCTCAAGGACCTCGGAATTGTCCTGGACGTCGCGCGCTTGTCCAAGTTCTCCGCGCCTGTCACGGCGGCGGCGCTTCAGCAATTCGTCGCAGCTTCTGGCATGGGGCTCGGACGCGAGGACGACGCCGCAGTGGCCAAGGTCTACGCACGGAATGCTGGCCTCACGCTGCCGGAGAAGGGCGCGTGATGGAGTTTGGAGGAACCGGTCAGGCGGGAAACAACGTCCACAAGACTTTTTTCGGCGCGATCGCGGATGACTTCACCGGAGCGACTGACCTCGCGGGTCTTCTCGCGAGATCAGGTGTCCCGGTTTCTCTGCGGATGGGCGTTCCCGAAACGCCTCCTACTGACTCCTCGCCCTTCGAGATCATCGCTTTGAAGTGTCGGACGGCTCCGGTCGAAGAGGCGGTGTCCGAGACCCAGGCAGCCCTCGATTGGCTCCGACGGGCGGGCGCGCAGAGATACTTCTGGAAGTACTGCTCGACCTTCGACTCGACCGCACGGGGCAATATCGGCCCCGTGGCCGAAGCCTTGATGAACGCCTTGGGGACGGACCAGACGGTCTACTGCCCGGCGTTTCCCGAGAACGGCCGTGCGATCTTCATGGGAAATCTTTTCGTCGGAGAGCAGCCGCTCGCCGAAAGTCCGATGAAGGACCATCCTCTAACTCCCATGCGTGACTCCAATCTGATGCGGCTCCTGCGGCCCCAGGTAACCCACCCGGTTGGACTCGTGAACAGACTCGTCGTTGCCAAGGGCGCGACGGCGCTTCGCGGCGAGCTGCAACGGCTTCGCGCTGACGGCATCGCCCACGTTGTCGTGGATGCTGTCTCCAATGACGACCTTCATGTCATCGCGGACGCGTGTCGCGACATGACCCTGATGACGGGAGGGAGTGCGGTAGCCATGCCGCTGCCCAAACTATGGTTGGAGGAAGGGCTAATCTGCCGGGATCACGCGGTCGGCAGGGCGCGCGCGGAGGCTGGCCCCGCGATCGTCCTTTCTGGCAGCTGCTCTGCGATGACCAATCGCCAGGTTTCCGCATATCTCGCAAGCGGTCATCCCGGGCTCCGGCTCGATCCCCTGGATCTTGCGGAAAAGGGGGAGGGGAGTGCGGCCGAATGGCTGTCTAGCCGATCCCCGGACCAGACGCCGATCATCTATGCGACGGCCGAGCCGGATGAAGTGCGACGGGCGCAGGAAAGGCTCGGCGTGGAACGCGCGGGCGCGGTGGTCGAGCAGACCCTGGCCGCTTGCGCCGTAAAGGCCCGCGACCTGGGTTTCAGGCGCTTCGTGGTAGCCGGCGGGGAAACGTCGGGCGCGGTCACGAAAGCTCTCGACATTCGGAAACTCGACATCGGCTCCGAAATCGCACCTGGTGTTCCGTGGTGTTTCGCCCGCACTGCCGGACATGAAGTCGCGATCACGCTCAAGTCCGGCAATTTCGGCGGTGAAGGCTTTTTCACGGACGCGCTCGAAAGGTTGGGCACATGACAGAAGATGCCCGACTGCGCGAACAGATATGCGCGCTGGCCAAGTCCATGTTCGAGCGGGGATTGACCCACGGATCAACTGGAAACATATCGGCGCGATCGTCCGATGGAGGCCTGCTTGTCTCTCCTACCGGGACTAGCTTCGGTCGGCTCGATCCGTCCCGGCTGAGCCGCTTTGACGCGCAAGGTCGGCATATCGAAGGTGACAAACCCACCAAGGAAATGCCCCTGCACTCCGCGTTCTACGACACGCGAAGCCAGACTGGCGCTGTCGTCCATTTGCATTGCTGTCACGCCGTCGCGTGGTCGATGATGCCCGATGCCGACGAAGACGACTTCCTTCCGCCACTCACGCCCTATGCCGTCATGCAGTTGGGCCGCGTCAAGTTGCTTCCGTTCTTCCGGCCGGGTGATCCAGCAATGGGTACCGCAGTGCGTGGGCTAGCTGGCAAGAGGTCGGCGGTCATGCTCGCCAGCCACGGCCCGGTCGTGGCGGGCAAAGACGTCGAGGCTGCTTGCACCGCCATCGAGGAACTGGAGGCCACCGCGCGGCTGGCGGTGCTGATGCACGGCCATCGGCCGCGCTTGCTGACCGAGCGGCAGATCCAGGATGTCGTCACGACGTTCAACGTGGAGTGGGACGTATGAAGTTTTCGGCCAATCTGGGTTTCCTTTGGGCCGACCGTCCGCTGCCGACCGCGATCAGAGAGGCCAAGTCGATGGGATTCGACGCGGTAGAGTGCCACTGGCCTTATGACGCGTCAGCAGCATCCGTGAAAGCGGCACTGGATGAAACGGAGCTCAGCATGTTGGGCCTTAACACGCGTCGCGGCGACACATCGGTCGGGGAGAATGGGCTCTCTGCGCTGCCGGGCCGGGAGGTTTCGGCACGCGCGGCGATCGACGAGGCTCTTGCCTACGCTTCGGAAGTGTCCGCTGGCGCTGTCCACGTCATGGCGGGCAACTCGAGTGGGCCGCTTGCGCGGAAGGCGTTCTGCGACAATCTTGCTTACGCTTGCGAAAAGGCGGGTGAGGGGGTCACGATCCTCATCGAGCCTCTGAACCACCACAACGCGCCCGGTTACTTCTTGAGCGGCACGGCTGTGGCCGCCGACATCATCCGCGAAGTCGGTGCTCCCAACCTCCGGATGATGTTCGACTTCTACCATGTGCAAATCATGGAAGGCGACGTGACCAGGCGGTTCGAAACAATGCTGCCGTTGGTAGGGCACGTCCAGATCGCGGCGGTGCCGCATCGTGGGAAACCCGACCACGGCGAACTGGACTACGACTACGTGCTGCGGCGCGTGGCGGACCTGGGCTGGGACAAGCCGATCGGGGCGGAATACATACCGGAAGCCAATGTCGAACCAGACATGAAGTGGCTCGCCAAGTACCGACAACTGAATACGCGGCAGATCTGACCTGGCGGTCGGAGGTCGAAGGAGAAAAAAGAACCATGGTAGAAAAACCGGTTATCGGTTTTATCGGGTTGGGCCTGATGGGCCACGGCATGGCTAAGAACATCCGCCAAAAGGGCTATGATCTATGGGTGCGTGGTCGCTCCAACCGCGCGCCTATCGAAAGCCTGCTGGCATTGGGCGCGAAGGAAGCTGCCAGCCCCGCCGACATGGCGGCCAAATGCGATATCATCCACCTCTGCCTGTCAACTTCGGCGCAGGTCGAAGACGTGCTGAGGGGGAGCGACGGCATACTCGCGGGTGTTCGTCCCGGCTTGATCGTGATCGACACTTCCACCGCCGATCCAGGCTCGACAGTGAAGCTTGCCGATGAGCTCATGTCGAGGGGAGCGCACATGGTCGACGCGCCGTTGGGGCGAACTCCGAAAGAGGCCGAGGCTGGCACGCTCGATGCGATGGTCGGATGCGACGAGGCTCTTTTCGACACCGTCAAACCAGTCATCGAATGCTGGGCAGGTACGATCAAACGAATTGGTCCCGTCGGAAGCGGTCACAAAATGAAGCTGCTGATGAATTTCATCGGCATGTCGTACGGGGCGCTTTATTCCGAAGTGGTTGTCCTGGGGGCTAAGATCGGCATATCGCCACAAACCATAAGGGATGTGATCGGCCCAAGCCGTATGGGCAACGGGTTCTTCGAGACCTTCATGCGCTACGTCGTCGATCGCGACAGGGACGCCCACAAGTTCGCTATCTCGAATGCCGCGAAGGACCTTCGCTACATCAGCAATATTGCGGCGGATGCCCGCGTGGTAACCGTCATGGCTTCGGCGGCCCGGCATTATTACGCACACGTCGAGGCGATCGGTCGAGCGGACGACTATGTGCCGATGCTGAGCGACCATGTAGGCGCGCTCAACGGCGTGAACATGGAAAGCGAATCGAAGAAAAACAGCGAGAAGTGACACCGGTCCGCCCCTCGCGATCCGGGTTAATCCGAACACGAAGATGGGACGTGCCGGCGAGCCCCGGTGCCAACGGTCTTCCAGGCAGGAAACTGGCATACGGCGATTGGGGAACCAATTGATCCGCAATTTCATGGGCTCGGTTTTCAATGCGTCCGGCGAATTTCGCCTCCCAAGGCAGCATGCGACCCGATGGTATCTATCCGATACCATCGGGTCGAACGACAAATCGGTAGAGGGAAACAATATTGACCAACATTTTCATCCCTCGTGAGCTCGACGCCAACGAACCACGCGTTGCGGCCTCACCAGATACAGTGAAGCGGCTGGCGGCGCTGGGGTTGGACGTGATCGTCGAGACCGGCGCCGGCACCAGGTCGCGCATTCCCGACGAGGAATTTGCCAAGGCAGGTGCCGCGATCGGCAAGGCTGCGGATGCCGGCAAAGCCGATGCGGTGCTGAAGGTGCGCCGGCCGACGGATGCGGAGCTTAAGGGCTATAAATCGGGCGCGGCGGTCATCGCCATCATGGATCCCTACGGCAATGACGCCGCGGTCGCGGCCCTTGCCAAGGCCGGCGTCACCGCCTTCTCCATGGAATTCATGCCGCGCATCACCCGCGCCCAGTCGATGGACGTTCTGTCCTCGCAGGCCAATCTCGCCGGCTACCAGGCGGTGATCGACGGCGCATCGGAATATGACCGGGCGCTGCCGATGATGATGACGGCGGCAGGCACGGTGCCGGCGGCGAAAATCTTCATCATGGGTGTCGGCGTCGCTGGGCTGCAGGCGATCGCCACGGCGCGCCGCCTCGGCGCCGTCGTCACCGCAACCGACGTTCGTCCCGCCGCCAAGGAACAGGTCGCCTCGCTCGGCGCAAAGTTCCTCGCCGTCGAGGACGAGGAGTTCAAGGCGGCCGAGACCGCCGGCGGCTACGCCAAGGAAATGTCCAGGGAATATCAGGCCAAGCAGGCTGCGCTCACCGCTGAGCATATTGCCAAGCAGGACATCGTCATCACCACGGCGCTGATCCCCGGCCGCCCGGCGCCGAAGCTGGTGTCGGCGGCGATGGTCGCCTCGATGAAGCCGGGCTCCGTGCTCGTCGATCTGGCGGTCGAGCGCGGCGGTAATGTCGAGGGCGCCGAGGCCGGCAAGGTGGTGACCACGGCCAACAACGTCAAGATCGTCGGCCATCTCAACGTGCCCGGCCGTGTCGCGGCCTCCGCTTCGCTGCTTTATGCCAGGAACCTGTTTGCCTTCCTCGAGACGCTGGTCGACAAGACGACGAAGCAACTCGCCATCAACCGCGACGACGAACTGGTCAAGGCAACGATGCTGACCGATAGCGGCAAGGTCGTGCATCCGGCCTTCGCCAACGCCGACCAGCAGCCTCATGTCGAGCCGGCGGCGATCCCGGCCGCGACCATGGTCGCCGACGCTTCAGGTAAACCCGCAGCTGCAAAGAAGGCCTCGCCCAAGAAGGCGGCCGCACCCAAATCGCCCTCGTCGAAGCCGAAAGGGATCGCGTGATGGACCAGACCCTGCAGAAAGCCCTCGATCAGCTCGACCAGGCCTCGGCCGCCGTTCGGCTGGCGGTGCAGAATATGGCGACCGCGCCTGGCGGTGCCGATGCGGCGGGTGACGCCGCGCACGCGCTGTCCGGCGGCGCCATCGATCCCTTTGTCTTCCGCTTCGCCATTTTCGTGCTGGCGATCTTCGTCGGCTATTATGTCGTCTGGTCGGTGACCCCCGCCTTGCACACGCCGCTGATGGCGGTCACCAACGCCATCTCATCGGTCATCGTCGTCGGTGCGCTGCTCGCCGTCGGCATCGCGGCTTCCGGCATCGCCGCCGGCTTCGGCTTCGTCGCGCTGATGCTGGTCTCGGTCAATATCTTCGGCGGCTTCCTCGTCACCCAGCGCATGCTGGCCATGTACAAGAAGAAGGACAAGTAGAGCGCCATGAACGCCAACTTCGCGTCCTTCCTCTATCTGGTTTCCGGCGTCCTGTTCATCATGGCGCTGCGCGGCCTGTCGCACCCGACGACCAGCCGTCAGGGCAACCTCTATGGCATGATCGGCATGGGCATCGCCGTCGCCACCACGCTGGCGCTGGCGACCCCGTCAGCCGGCCGCTTCGGCCTGATCGTGCTCGGCCTCGCCATTGGCGGCGGCGTTGGCGCCATCACCGCGCGCCGCATCGCCATGACTTCGATGCCGCAGCTGGTTGCGGCCTTCCACTCGCTGGTCGGCCTTGCCGCCTTGATGGTGGCCGCGGCCGCCATCTATGCGCCCGAAAGCTTCGGCATCGGCACGGCGGGCGACATCCATGCCCAGGCGCTGATCGAGATGAGTCTCGGCGTCGCCATCGGCGCCATCACCTTCACCGGCTCGGTCATCGCTTTTTTGAAGCTCGACGGCCGCATGTCGGGCAAGCCGATCATGATCGGCGGCCGCCACTTCATCAATGCCGCACTTGGCATCGCGCTCATCGTGCTGATCGTGCTGCTGGTCACCACGGAGTCGAAACTGATCTTCTGGCTGATCGTGGCGGCTTCGTTGGTGCTCGGCATCCTCTTGATCATCCCGATCGGCGGCGCCGACATGCCGGTTGTCGTGTCGATGCTCAACTCTTACTCCGGCTGGGCGGCGGCGGCGCTTGGCTTCACGCTCGGCAATCTGGCGCTGATCATCACCGGCGCGCTGGTCGGCTCGTCGGGCGCCATCCTGTCCTACATCATGTGCAAGGGCATGAACCGCTCGTTCATCTCCGTCATCCTCGGCGGCTTCGGCGGCGAAACGGCAGCGGCGGCTGATGACGGCATCGAACGTACGGTCAAGCAGGGCTCGGCCGACGACGCCGCCTACCTGATGATGAACGCGCAGAAGGTCATCATCGTGCCTGGCTACGGCATGGCGGTCGCCCAGGCACAGCATGCGCTGCGCGAAATGGCCGACAAGCTCAAGGCCAACGGCGTTGACGTGAAGTACGCCATTCATCCGGTGGCCGGCCGCATGCCCGGCCACATGAACGTGCTGCTCGCCGAAGCCAATGTGCCTTACGACGAGGTGTTCGAGCTTGAGGACATCAACTCCGAATTCGCGCAGGCCGACGTCGCCTATGTCATCGGTGCCAACGACGTCACCAACCCGTCCGCGCGTGACGACAAGTCGTCGCCCATCTACGGCATGCCGATCCTCGACGTCGACAAGGCGCGAACCTGCCTGTTCGTCAAGCGCTCGCTCGGCTCTGGCTATGCCGGCATCGATAACACACTGTTCTACAAGGACGGTACCATGATGCTGCTCGGCGACGCCAAGAAGATGACGGAAGAGATAGTCAAGGCCATGGATCACTGACGGAGCGGCTCTGGCCTTTCGGCCACCGGAACATACACACGCGCGGCAGTCCGTGCGCAGTGCGGCGGCCTTTTCAGTTTTGAAGAGATGACATCTGAGCCGGGGCATTGCGGGGCGCGGCACCCTTGCCGTCAGCCGAGAAAATGGCGAGGAGAACCACCGTCCTTCGGTGGCGCGGAGACCTAGACGGAATACTGTCGCACGTTTCTTACCGGGCCAGAACGCGTAATTGGATTCTGCTCTAAGTCAGCGAACGCAAGAGTCGCCAGTGATTCATCTTTGCGTACGGCGTGAAAGACGTTCGCGGGCGGAGCCACTTACCCAACGCTGGTCCGGTGCTACGGTGTTCCTTGCGCAAGCGGAATTTCCAGGAAGCCAGATAGAAATAGAGGGAAATCTGACGCAGCGAAGTAGAACGGCAGCGTGTTCATTCCATTTTTGGTTCTAGCTGGCCAGAGCACGGATATTTCAATGGCTGGGGTTTTTGAGGTTAGTCGGGTGCGCGGACATGGCGCATCAAACCTCCCCAGTTTGGTGACCACAACCGGGAGGAGATACAGAAATGAACAAGAAGATCAGTCGAATACTGTTGGGTGGACTTACCGCCGCGTCGTTGATGGCGAACGCCGCATCGGCGAAGGATTTGGTGTTCGGTCTTATCCCGAATACCATGGCCTATCCATATGATGTCGTCCTCGTGAACGGTTTCAAGGAGAAAGCCGAGGCGAACGGCGTCAAGGTTATTTTGCTCGACCCCAAAATGAGCATGGAAACGCAGGCGAACCAGATCGACGATCTCATTCTCCAGAAGGTCGACGGTATCGCGTTCATGCCAAACGACTCCGTCACGGTCCAAAGCCTTGTCGACAAGGTCGCCGAGGCGGGAATTCCCATCGTTGCCTCAGCCGTGCCCGTAGGGGATCCGAACACGCACCCCGTTGACTACGTTTATCCAAATCTCACCGCTCTCGTAACGACAAATGACATCGAGGCGGGGCATGTCGCAGGTATCTATGCAGCGGGCGTGCTCCCGAAAGATCGCGAAGCAAAGATCGCGGTTGTCGAAGGTGCGCCGGGATTCTCCGTCGTGAAACAGCGGCAACAGGGATTCGAGGCGGCGTTGAATGAGGCGAAGATCAAATTCAAGATCGTCTCGTCGCAGCCATCTGACTGGACGCCGGCATCCGGCGAGCGGATCTGCCAGAACGCATTGATCGCAAATCCGGACCTGGACATGATCTTCAGCCATGCTGACGATATGGCCATCGGTTGCGCCAAAGCCATCGAAGCCGCCAGTGCCAAGGCTCTCCTCATCGCGACCGGCGGCGGATCAGACCTCGGAGACAACTCACTCACCTCTGGCGAGATGGACGCCTCAGTCTGCACGCAACCGAAACTGATCGGCGAATTGTCATTCGACGCGCTCTTCAAAGCGGTGAGCAATCCGGCGGAGGCCAAGAAGGGTCAGTACATCGACTACAAGCTGTTTCCGCTTACGAAGGAAAACGTGGGGGACTGCCCGCGCTGGTAAGTCGATTGAGCCATACCTTCATTGAATGCTGGGTGCCCTGGCACAAGGCGGAAAGCATGCAAAGCATTGGGAACCCCTTCTTTGCATGCTTACCGCGAATTTACTTCGCCCGGACTCCTGGACGAACGATCGTCGAGACGAGGCGGTCACAAACGCATGGGCTAGAGACGGCGTTTAGCAGGGCACGGAGCTCCGCCATCGAGTCTGGCCGCTTCGGTGCATACACGTTGCGGAGGGCGGCGGCTGTCGACTGTGGCGATAAATGAATGCGTCTTGCGTAGAGGAATGTGACGATGCGAATCTTGTTCACGGGCGGTAGCGGCAAGGCGGGTCGGCATGTGGTGAACTATCTCGCGGAGACAGGCCACAAGGTAGCCAATGTCGACCGTACCCCCCTTCGGCATCCGAAGGTGCGCGACATGCTGGCGGATTTGACTGATCTGGGCCAAGTCTTTTCCCTGATGCAGACCTATGCCGACGACGGCGAGCTCGATGACGGAATCGGACACCGCGGTTTTGACGCGGTTGTGCATTTCGCAGCATCGGTACCCGCAGGGCATATTCCCGTGGATTCGGAAACGTTTCGGATCAACGTGATGTCTACCTACAACGTGCTGGAAGCGGCTGCAAAGATGAAGCTACGGAAAGTCATCGTGGCTTCCTCCGAGACGACCTACGGAATCTGCCTCACTGATGGCGTCGTTGATCCCAAGTGGCTACCGCTGGAAGAAGACTACCCGATCGATCCCGTTGATGCTTACGGCCTTTCCAAGCGAGTGAACGAGGTAACGGCCGAAGGGTTTCAGAGACGAACGGGCGCGGACGTTTATGCGCTGCGGATTGGCAATGTCATGGAACCTTCCGACTACGCCAGGTTCCCAGGCTTTGCTGAGGATCCCGGCGCTCGGCGTAGATTGACGTTTTCGTATATAGATGCTCGCGATTTAGGCCAGATAGTTGATCTGTGCTTGCGCAAAGACGGACTGGGTTTTCAGATTTTTAACGCAAGCAACGATTCGAATTCGGTACCACAACCCAATTCCGAACTTCTGGCTCGCTTTTTCCCGACGGTCCCACTGCGGCGGCCGGTGGACGAGAACGAAGGACTGCTGTCGAACCGAAAGATCCGTGAAGTGCTTGGCTTCAAGGAGCAACACAACTGGCGGAAGTACGTCAAAATATGATGTGGCGCCTCGCTCCTAAGTCAGGCCCATCAGCGGCTCGCGACCATTGGTGGTGTAGTGGAGCCATAGCGTGCTTTCGCGACAGCCAGATTCCAGCCTCCGCCATCCATTTGCGCAACGTCTCTCGCGACACGACCAGGCCGTGGTTCGCCTCCAACTTCTCGGCCGCCAAGGTCGGCCCGAAGTCGAGATAGTGTTCCCGAACCAACTGAACCGCCAGTTCACCGATGCCGGCGACATATCGATGGTTCGACGGTCGTCCTCGAGCCTTGTGCCGAAGTGCTGCGGCGCCTTCGGCTCTGAACGCCTTCAGCAGACGCTGGACCTGACGCGTCGTCATATCCAGCACATGCGCCGCCGAGACAACCGTCATGCGCCGCTCCAAAACCTTCGACAGCACCTCGATGCGTTGCAGCTCGCGCTCGCTCATTAAGATCAGTCCCAACCCGCCATCTCCCTCGCTCATCGACGAGCAGGGCGACATTCCTACTTTGCCAAACCCGGACATTTTAACTAAGCTCCTACAGTTG
>NZ_CAAF010000086.1 GCF_000359125.1 Mesorhizobium sp. STM 4661
CAACTGAGGAAAAGCCTTACAAGGGCTAGGCGCTATCCTGTTTTACAGTCGGGCGGCGTGGCGGTCTGTTGCGCCAGGTCACGAAATTCCAAGGGCATGGAGATCACGATGAAGGCACTTGTGAGAACCGCGGATGCACTGAGCGTACGCGAGGGCTATCCCATCCCACGGCCGGTGGCAGGACAGGTACTTGTGAAGGTGATGGCATTCTGCCTGGGTCGGCCGGAGTTGGATGGCGATTATACCGGGGGTGACGAAGGCCGCATTGTCGGAAGCGGCGTTGCCGGCAGGATTGTAGCGGTAGGTGAAGACGTTCCCGCCTGGCGCCTTGGCGATATCGTTATCGTCGATCCTGGGCTCGGGCGCCGCGAAGGCAGCAGCGGTCTCATGGGTATCGACCGCGATGGTGGGGCCGCCGACTACTTGGTTGCCTCTGCGCTCGATGCATGCGCCGTGACGGCCGAACTGCCGATCAACATCCTGCCGCTTCTATCGTCGCATTACAGCCAGGGCGAACGCGTGCTCACCTGGGCGCGTCTCTATTCCGGAGAGACAATTCTCGTACTCGGCGCAAATGAGGGAGCAGGTCCAGCTGCTGTCGAACTCGCAGTCGCGAGGCATGCGACCGTGCACGCCGTGGCTGAGGATTGGGCTCACAACGCTTTGGTGGCGCTCGGTGCGAAACATGTAGAAAAGTCATTGGCCGATCTGGGGCAGGTCAAGGCCAACGTCATAGCTGACTTCCGCACCACGGGCGGTTGGCGGGACTGCTCGGCCCTACTTGGGCAAGATGGGATCTATGTCTCGTCCAAGGGCGACATTGCCCGCAACTCAGCGCCGGCCATCTCGGCCCTTGACGGGCCCGACATCTTCACCATGGAAACGCTGGAACATCTGGCTCGTATGGCCGAACAGGGCAAGCTGGCGCCGAAGCCGGCCAAAGCGGTGGAATTTTGCAGCATAATGCAAGACGCCAGCGAAATCGTTTCCAAGCAGCAGCTCGGTCCGACTGTTGTCATCATGTGAGAATGAGCGCGCGATTGTCAGCCCGCGCCGGGGCGTCTCACAATGACCCATGCCAGGGCCAATGCGGACAAATCCGAAGTACGATCTCGACAGGGAACGCAGTTACGGAAAGGATCATCCTCGACGACGAGCACTTTCATCATTGCCGAACGCGACTAGGACGCGGGCGTCCAGAATACGTCCGCGTGGCAGTCCTGCCGGGCGAGACCGAGGTCCAGTAACGACTTGCGGCAGGTCTCGATCATGATGGGTGGACCGCAGAGGTAGGCCTTCATTCCCTCGCAACTGGTCAGATCCTGCCTGATAGCGTCGGCGAGAAAACCTTTGCGGCTGGCCGTTTCGCCGCTCGCGCTTGACAGCACGATCTGCGGCGGACCCCAGCCCAGATGCTTGCAAAGATGGGTGATCTCAGCTTCGCAATAGACGTCTCTTTCTGACCGAACTCCGAAAAAGACATAAGCGGTTCTTGAAACCTGATCACGGCTGAGCCAGCGGATCATCGACAGGATAGGTGCCAGCCCTGAACCTCCGGCACAGAATACTATTGGCCCAATATGCTGTTTGCGCAGATATGCCATGCCTTTTGGGCCGGAAATGATGGCTTCGTCGCCCAGCTTAAGGTCGGCATAGAGGTGTGGGCTGACTCTGCCGCCGGGAACCGCCCTTATGTGAAATTCCAGGAGGTTTGAGGTCGGCGTGTTGGCGAAGGAATAGCTTCTCGGCGGAAGCTGGGAAAATTGCACATTGGCATACTGGCCCGGAGCAAAGTCGAAGGGACGGCCGTCCTTCGCCACCATTTGCACCAAAGCGATATCATGGGTGACCCGCTCGATGGACTGCACCGTTGCCTCGACCGAACGAAAGGCCGCAGGAGGCGCTTCTTCTCGGTCAAGCAGGGCAATTTCGCAATCGCTTCGCAGCATCGAGCGGCAGCCGAGAATATAACCCTGTTGCTTCTCGTCCTCGTCCAGGGCGACATCCAGATACTGCTTCATGTCCACGGAACCGGAGATGAGAGCGCATTTGCACTCGCCGCAAACTCCGTTTCTGCAGTCTGAAGGATAGTCGTGCCCGGTGCGTATCGCCGCTTCGAGAATTGTTTCGTCGTCTTGTACGGCGATCTCGTCCGCAAATTGCTGCACGATCAGTTTGTAGGGCATCTCCACGATCCAATAATGACAGGCAGATTCAAATTCCCGGGGACGCGCAAAAAACGATTGCGCCCCTGCTGCTGAGAAAGAGCCGACGTTGCGAGTAAACGCAATTTGAACAATGCGAAGCAAGGTTTCGCTTTGCCCGATGCAAGGTTTGCCGCGGCGCAGATGACTGAGCGATCGCAACACGGGGCGGGGCCGTTTGCCCGAACTTGATCAAGCTGTCAGCCAGGCGGTGCTCGGATTTTTCAGGGAGCGAGGTGGCCTAGCCATTCAGTGCTGAAACCAAATGTTGGTTCGCACAATCATGATGGCCTGGCGGCAAGAGGTCGCGACATTCGTAGACGTCCGCGATGACCCGGCAGTGACCGGATGTCCATCTCGGTCGACGACGACAGGAGGATTTCAAAATGCCCAAGGCTCAAGTGGTTCAGATAGAGCACCATGGCCCCCCGGAGGTCATGCACTTTGCTGACCTGGAGTTGGCGTCACCGGGCCGTGGAGAAGTGACCATTCGGCAGACTGCCATAGGCTTCAATTTCATCGATATATCGCAACGCAAGGGCCTGGCGCCGCTTCTCTTGCCTAGCGGCCTCGGACATGAGGCAGTGGGGGTGGTTGAGGATCTGGATTCCTCAGTAGAGGAGTTCAAGATCGGCGATCGGGTCGCATATATGGGCGCGGGCCCAGGAGCCTACGCGACATTCAGGACCGTCAACGCCGAAAAGCTGGTTACCGTTCCTGATGGCCTTTCGGACGAGGTGATCGCCGCCCACTTATTCAAAGGTCTGACGGCGCAGTATCTGATACAAAAAACGTTCCCGGTGCGGAAGGGGCATCTGGTGCTCCTGCACGCCGCTGCCGGCGGTGTCGGCTCCATACTGGCGAGTTGGGCCAGTAAGCTTGGGGCAACCGTCATCGGGACGGTCGGATCGGACGAGAAATGTTCGTTGGCGAAAGCCAACGGATGTGCGTTCGCTGTCAACTATTCGAGAAAAGGCTGGGAGGACGAAATTCTCGCATGGACCGGAGGTACCAAGGTCGACGCAGTCTTCGATTCAGTAGGCAAAGACACATTCCTGTCTTCGCTGGATCTGACCACTCCTTTCGGAACTGTCATTGTCTTTGGCATGGCATCCGGACCGGCCCCGGCGATCGAACCTGAACTCTTGAACCGCAAAGGCTGTCTCTTCCTGACGAGGCCTTCCATTTTTCCGCACAACGCGGCAGCGGTGCAATTTCGGGAGAACGCCGCAAACCTGTTTAAGGCCATGTCGGACGGAATGTTCGATACCAATTCCTACTCCCGGTTCGACTTGACCCAGGTTCATGATCTGCATCGGGCCGTCGAAGCGCGCGAGGTATCTGGTCCTGCTGTAATTATTCCCCGAATTCCCTAAAGCACGTATCACGGACGGTCGCACGTTTGTGGCTCGATCGGGCGCCAACCTGCTTGGGCAACATAACTTATCTCCAGAACACCATGACAACCCTGGTTTCCCGCCCGAGGACATCCGAACCAAGGTTCGCCCAAATCCGATTGAATGTACCCGAACTTGGGCACATTGTTTTCCCAACAACAACAACCAATGGGAACATAAAAATGTCGTACAAGTTGAAATTGGGTTTCGTCGCTGCGATCGCGCTGGCCGCTCAGGCGCTTCAGGCGGCCGCGGCCGACAGCATCACCATTGCGGAGTGGGGCGGTGCCTCTCAAGCCGCTGACCGCGCTGCGTTCTTCGAGCCGTTCACCAAGGAAACCGGTATCAAGGTTGTCGACGACGTCTGGCAGGGGGACCTTTCGACGATCCTTAGCCAGGTGCAGACGAAGTCCTACAAATGGTCGCTGGTGAGAGGGGAGACCGCGCTCGTCAAGCGCGGCTGCGAACAGGGCATTCTGGAAAAATTCGATGCCTCCATCGTTGGCACCGCCAAGGACTATCTTCCGGGCGCTTTCGAGCCCTGCGGTGTTGCCTATGCGACCTTTTCGACGAATATCGCCTACAACGCAGACAAGCTGAAGGACAATCCCCCGACATCCGTCAAGGATTTCTTCGATCTCAAGAAATATCCCGGCAAGCGCGGGATTCGTCGCGACCCGCGCTATGCAATAGAGCTTGCTCTGCTGGCTGATGGTGTTGCCGCCAAAGACCTTTACAAGGTCATGCGCACCCCTGAAGGGATCGACCGCGCCTTTAAAAAGCTGGATACGATCAAGGACCAGGTCGTCTGGTGGGAATCGGGTTCGCAGCCGCCACAGCTTCTGGCCGATGGCGAGGTGACGATGTCGACTGTGTGGGGCAACCGGATCGTTGCAGCCCGGAAGGACGGCAAGAACCTGCAGATACTCTGGGACTACCCCGGCCTCGACTACGACTGGTTCATCATGCCCAAGGCCTCTCCGGACGCTGCGAACGGCATGAAGTTCATCAAGTTTATCAGCGAACCGAAGAACGCCGCAAAACTGAGCGAAGTGGCGCCGTTCGGGCCGGTTCTGAAAGCCGCGATACCGCTGGTCGGCAAAGAGTATGCGGACAGCCTGCCGACAAGTCCGAAAAACAGCAAGAACGCCTTTGCGTTCGACTCCGAGTTCTATGCCGACAATCAGGAAGACCTTCTGGTTCGGCTGACCAACTGGCTCCAGAAATAGCCATCTTCCAGGGCCACTGTCCCTCTAAGGGGCGTGGCCCTTTTTGGTTTGATGCGGGAGTGTCGCAACACTGGCGTGTCGCCGGTCATGGACGACGGTTCAAGCAGTTTGTTAGGCGCCGATTGCGCCGCCCGATGCTGCTCCGCGCAGCAATGATCAAGCCGTGAAAGTCGAGGATCAGTCCGATGTCAGCGACCTCGTTTCCCGCGGAAGCCGAGCAGGTTTTGCAACCCGCACAGCTTCATCGCGCGGTGAAAAAGTCAGGCCGAAAGCGCAGGTTAGTGTCTCTTGCGCTGTTCGGCCCGCTACTGGCCTTCGTTCTCGTCTTTTTCATATTCCCGATCCTGTCCTTCATGGCATTGGCTTTTCACAACGACGAGGTGAAGACCGGCTTCCCATTGACGTCGCAAGCCATCCAAAGTTGGAACGGCATTGGCACCCCGTCTGAGCAGGTGTTTGAAGCGCTGGCCCAAGACCTGCGTGAAAGCTCGAACCCGGAAGCAGTTACGATCGCTGCTGCACGCCTGAACTTCGATGTCATCGGCTTCCGCTCGCTGATAGTGTCCACGGCGTCCGGATTGCGTCAGGCGGCAGATGCGACGTCCAAGCCAGCACAAGAGGAGAGCGTACCAGACGGGTTTTCCATCTTCGGCAACGCCACTGCGGAAGACAGTTCGCAAGCAGCCGCAGGCCTTGGAACGCCGAAGCAGCAACTCATATCCATTGACCCCCGCTGGGAGGAGACGCGCTATTGGGCTGCCCTGAAGCGGGGCACGTGGGCGGTTACTCCCCTCTATATTCTGGCGGCGTTGGATTTGCGCACGGCTGACGACGGCTCCATCGAATGGGCATCTCCCGACCGCCAGATCTACCTCACTCTGATTGGAAGGACGTTCTTTGTCAGTGCCATCGTCACGCTGATTTCGATTGCCCTTGGCTTTCCCGTCGCACGGTTTATCAGCACTCAGCCTCCAAGCCGGGCCAACCTATTCATGTTCCTGGTGCTGGTGCCTCTGTGGACGTCGATTCTGGTTCGAACCACGGCGTGGGTTGTCCTTCTCCAGGGCGAGGGGCTTCTCAATGACATCATAGTGAAACTCGGCCTTTCGGCTACGCGTCTTCCCCTGATCCACAACAGGTTCGGCGTGTACGTGGCGATGGTCCACATCTGTCTGCCATTCATGGTTTTGCCGCTCTACAGCGTGATGAAGTCGGTTCCATCGTCCTATACCCGTGCCGCGGCGTCCTTGGGCGCGGCACCACTGCGTGTCTTTTTCAAAGTCTATCTGCCCCTGGTTTTCCCTGGGGTGGCGGCAGGCGCGCTCCTCGTTTTCATAATGGGGCTCGGCTTCTATGTGACGCCGGCGCTTGTTGGTGGACCGCGCGACCAAATGCTCAGCTATTTCATTGCTGCCGCCATCAGCCGAGACTTGAACTGGGGTCTGGCCGCGGCATTAAGCATCATTCTGGTCGTCATCGTCATCGTCACGCTCTTTGTTCTTAGACGGTTTTCGTCAACAGCCTTCACGCGTTGAGGAACGAAATGGTAAACACCTCCCTCGAAAGAGCATCCAATCTGGCGGTGGCAGTCGTCAGTCTGCTGGTGTTGTTGTTCCTGATTGTTCCGCTGCTTGTCGCGATCCCACTCTCGTTCAATCTTGAGCCTTATTTCACCTACCCGATGCCCGGCTACTCACTGAGGTGGTATGCCGAAATATTTGGCAGCAGTGCCAACGGTGTCGCATGGCATGCGGCGTTCGCCAACAGCCTGTTTATCGGCTTGTGCGCGTGTGCCGTGGCCACGGTGTTGGGCACCATGGCGAGCTTCGGCCTCAACCGCGAGGATGTGCCTTTCCGCGGCCTGGTTCAGGGCTTGCTGCTGTCTCCCCTGGTTGTTCCAGTGGTCGTGTTCGCTACCGGCTCGGTCTACTTTTTTGCGCGATTGTCCCTGGTCGGAACGTACACCGGCCTCATCATCGCCCACGCGCTGCTCGGGGTGCCCTACGTCGTCATCACGGTCACAGCCGCGCTGAGCGGCTTTGACAACAATCTTTACAGGGCCGGCGTCAGCCTTGGCGCGACACCGCTTTCGGTCTTCCGTAGAGTCGTCTTGCCGCTGATCGCGCCGGGCGTCGCATCAGGTGCAGTCTTTGCATTTGTCGTCTCGTGGGACGAGATCATCGTTACGCTTTTCCTGGCCTATCCGGAACAGCATACGGTTCCGCGCAGGCTCTGGGCGGGTGTAAACGAACAGCTTAGCCCTGTCGTCATCGCAGCCTCCACGATCCTTTTCATCATCACGCTGGGCCTTCTCTTCGCGACGGAATATCTCCGCAGGCGAAACGAACGGCTTCTTGGCAGCGCATAGCGAGGACACAAAGATGAGCGGCCAATTCGATCCCTTCCTTCAATTTATCGATGTGCAGAAGGCATACGACAGCACCACCATGGTGGTGAAATCGCTCAACCTGAACGTTGCCAATGGCGAATTTCTAACGCTTCTCGGCCCCTCCGGTTCGGGCAAGACCACGACGCTGATGATGCTGGCAGGGTTCGAGGAGCCGACGAGCGGTGAAATAAGGCTTCAGGGGCGTTCGATGAATGGCATTCCCCCGCACAAACGCGGCGTGGGTATGGTCTTTCAGAACTACTCCCTGTTCCCCCATATGACCGTAGGGGAGAACCTTGCTTTCCCGCTGCAGGCGCGCGGCATGAACAAGGCTGAGCAGACGACCCGGATCCGAACCGCGCTTGACATGGTGAAGCTCGGCGCTTTCGCGGACCGGCGCCCGGGCCAGCTTTCCGGTGGCCAACAGCAACGCGTTGCCTTGGCGCGAGCCCTTGTCTTCGAGCCCGAACTCGTGCTGATGGATGAACCACTTGGCGCGTTGGACAAACAGCTGCGAGACCATATGCAGCTTGAAATCAAGCATCTGCATGACCGTATCGGGGTAACGGTGGTCTATGTGACCCACGATCAGACCGAAGCTTTGGTCATGTCTGACCGTATCGCCGTCTTCAACGAAGGCCGTATTCAGCAGATCGCGCCGCCGGCGGAAATCTATCAAAACCCGGAAACGGATTTCGTCGCCCAGTTCATCGGCGAGAACAACCGGATTGAGGCTACCATAAAGCAGGTGAGCGGGAACCAGTGCCAGCTAGTCCTGAAGGACGGTGCCAACGTGTTGGCAAACTCGCCTCGCAAAGCCGAAGCAGGAGAGGCCCGCGTTCTGTCGGTGCGACCCGAAATGATCGTCGTGGGTCCCGATGCGCACGAACTGGCTAACAGCTACGAAAGCAAGGTGCGCGAGATCGTTTATCTGGGAGATCACGTGCGCGTCATTCTTGGGTTCGGCGGGATCGACGATCTTTCGATCAAACTGACGCACCGACGGGCAGCCAAGCTTTCTGTCGGCGATCATGTGCGTTTCGGGTGGAAGCCCGAAGACTGTAGGGCCCTCTAAGTCTCTGCTTCGGCAAGCGGTCAAACCCATCTCTCCCACTGAGGCGCGCCGGAGCAATTGGCGATCGTGCGCAGGGACGGCAGAGTAGCAGGCAAGTCTCTGCCCGCAGGAAATCAGTACGAGGAATAGTTAAATGCAGATTGATACTGTTGTTCATTCGCACAACAGGTTCGCGCTCAATGACGAGGAAACGGCCGAAGTTTCGCGGGCAGACCGGGATCACTATACGCATGCTTGGCCGTCCTTCCGCTCTGCCTCGCAAACCGATTCCCTGGTCATAACCGGCGGGGAGGGCGCGTACGTGTTCGATGCCGCTGGCCGGCGCTATCTGGACGGCATGGGCGGGCTCTGGTGCGTGAACATGGGGTATGGGCGTGACGAGATTTGCGATGCGGTGGCCGAGCAGATGCGACGCCTACCTTACTACAATCCCACCGATGGGTTGGCGAATGTGCCGGCAGTGCGCCTTGCGGAAAAAATAGCATCCCTGGCGCCGGGCGAGCTCAATCACGTCTTCTTCACCTGCGGCGGGTCGACCGCAAACGACTCTGCCGTCAGGCTGGTCCAGTTCTATCAGAGCGTTCGTGGAAAACCCGACAAGCGATTCATAGTCACGCGCCTGCGAGCCTACCACGGCAGCACCATCATGACGGCATCGATGGGGGGCAATCCTCGCGAGCGCAGTCCGCACCTGCGCTACGTAACGGACATCATCCGGCAGGTCTCATGCCCCAATCCCTATCGCCGTCCCGACGGAATAAGTGAGTCCGAGTTTTGCGATTTCCTTGTCGATGAGTTGCGTGCGACGATTTTGGAACTGGGGCCTGAGAATGTCGCCGCCTTCTTTGCCGAGCCGATCCTGGGTTCGGGAGGTGTGATCGTACCTCCGGATGACTATAATTTCAGAACTTGGCAGCTTTGCAAGGAGTACGACATCCTCTACGTTGCCGACGAGGTGATCACCGCCTTTGGCCGGCTTGGGCATTTCTTCGCATCGAAAGACATGTTCGGGATCGAGCCCGATATTATCACATTTGCCAAGGGCATCACGTCCGGATACCAGTCCCTTGGTGGGTTCGTTTTTTCGGACAGCATCCACAAGGTGCTGGTCGAAGCGGAGCCTCAGGCACTTTTCGTGAACGGTTATACCTACACGGGTCATCCGGCCGCGTGCGCGGCCGCCCTTGCGAATATCGCTTTGATGGAAAGGGAAGACATCTGCACTCACGTACGCAGCGAGGGCGTGTACTTTGAAAAGAAGATGCGCGAGCTCGCAGACCTGCCCCTGGTTGGTGATGTCAGAGGCAGCCATTTCATGATCTGCATCGAGAGCGTGCAGGACCGGTCCACAAAGGAGCCGTTCAGTCCTTCTGTCGCAGTAGGCGATCTCATCGCCAGGAATGCTGGACAACTTGGCCTCATCGTCAGACCCCTGGGAAGCATGAACATCATCTCGCCCCCCCTCGTGCTCAGCCACAGCCAAATCGACGAGTTTGCGCGGCTGATGCGGGAAGCGATTGTTCTTACGCAAGATCAGCTCGTGGCATCGGGTGACCTTCGGATTACCTCAGCGTGATGGGTTCGAGATTGTAAGATGCAGATTTTCTATTCAGACGCTCACTTAGGGCACACGGATCGTGTCGAGCCGTTGGGCAGCCGTATTGTGCCTGTGTCGGAAGTGCCCGAAAGGGCGACAGCGATCCTTGAAGCGGTGACTGCGCGTGGCCTGGGTGAAATCGCCCGGCCGCGCGATTTTGGCCTGGCGCCCATCCATGCCGTCCATCCGCCACGCTACGTCGAGTTCCTCGCGGCGGCTTGGCGACTATGGGCGGCACAGGGGCGTAGCGAGCCTCTTCTTCCAAATTTCTGGCGAGCCAGAATCCCAGGGATCAAC
This sequence comes from Mesorhizobium sp. STM 4661, assembly GCF_000359125.1. Taxonomy (GTDB): domain Bacteria; phylum Pseudomonadota; class Alphaproteobacteria; order Rhizobiales; family Rhizobiaceae; genus Mesorhizobium. The sequence goes on from NZ_CAAF010000086.1 coordinate 10,189, forward strand.
CCTGGCGCGGACATCTATCAGATGGTCGACTACTATTCCGGCGATCCGGGCACCTGCCTGGTCGAGGGCAGCTGGAACGCGATTCTGGCGTCGGCGAATTGCGCCGCCACGGCAGCCGAGATCGTTGCAGGCGAGGGCAGTGTTGCGTTTGCCCTTTGCCGCCCGCCTGGGCATCACGCCGGACAAGATCGTATGCGCGGCTCTTGCTACCTCAACAACGCGGCCATTGCCGCGCGCCGCCTGGGCCGCGAGGGAGCGCACAAGGTGGCGATAGTTGACATTGACTACCATCATGGAAACGGCACGCAGGAAATCTTTTATGAGTCCAGCGACGTCCTGACATGCAGCATCCATGCCGATCCAACCCTCGACTACCCTTTCTATGCCGGCTTTGCTGACGAGATGGGCAAGGGCGGGGGGAAAGGGTTCAATTTGAACCTTGTGCTCCCGCGTGGCGCTGCTTTCGCGCAGTGGTCGGTCGCGCTAGCCGCCTGTCTGCAGCGCGTCAGGGACTTCGACGCAGACGCGCTGGTGATAGCCCTGGGGGTCGACACCTACAAGGACGAGCAGAACCCCCCATGCTACTTCAGGCTCGAGAGCGAAGACTATTTCAGCGTCGGCAAATCCTTGGGCAAACTCAATCTTCCCACAGTGATCACGATGGAGGGTGGTTACAATCTCGATGCCGTCGGAACAAACGTCGCGAATTTTCTTCAAGGCTTTGTCGCTTGTAATCGGCTCGCGTAGCCGTCCGTGATTGTTTGACGAAAGATAGATCGCCGTTCGGGTTTCCTTTAAGCCGCGGATCGCTAGCCGAGGACGGCAAGCGACCATCTGCCGTTTCAGGCCAAGTCCAGGTTCCAATTTATAACGTCTGGCCATAGCCTGGAGAGCTGGTCCTGGAACTTGCCTAGCTTGCCACCCTTTCTGGAAGGCCGAAAATCGACTTGATTTCCAAGTAATCTTCAAATCCGAATTTCCCCTGCTCCCTGCCGTTTCCGGATTGCTTGTAGCCTCCGAAAGGTGCCGATGCGGTCAAGGGGGCGCCATTGATGTGCACCATTCCGGCCCTGATGCGCCGGGCAACCTTCTCGGCTCTTAACAAGTCTCCGGACGAAACGGCGGCCGAAAGGCCATATGGCGTGTCGTTGGCGATCGCAATGGCCTCTTCGTCGTCACGGAATCCTATGATCGACAGGACCGGTCCGAATATCTCCTCACGCGAGATCTTCATGTCGGGCTTCACATGACCGAAAACGGTGGGTCGGACAAAATAGCCGCGACCGATGCCGGCCGGCCGGCCCATTCCGCCGGCCGCCAACTCGGCACCTTCCTCGATTCCGGACGCGATGAGGGTCTGAACCTTCTGGAACTGGATTGCGTTGGCGAGAGGGCCAATCTGCGTTGCGGCAGATGTGGGATCGCCCACGACCAGCGCCTCGGCCACTTTCGAAGCGATCCGCATTGCGTCTTGCATGCGCTCGGCAGGAACCAGCAGGCGAGTGGGGGCTGTGCAGGTCTGTCCGGAATTGTTGAAGCAACGTCTGGCCCCCTTGGCGACCGCATCCTCGAAATCGGCGTCGTCGAGGATGATGTTGGGGGACTTTCCTCCAAGTTCCTGCGAAATGCGCTTGACGGTCGGAGCTGCGTTCTGAGCCACGAGAATTCCGGCACGCGTGGAGCCGGTGAACGAGACCATATCGATCCCGGGGTGACGTGCGATGGGCTCGCCCACGCCAGGTCCGTCGCCATTCACCAAATTGAATACGCCTGCCGGATAGCCCGCCTCATCGATCATTTCCGCAATCAGCAAAGCCGACAGCGGCGAGATCTCGCTCGGCTTGAGGACCACGCTACAGCCAACTGCCAGGGCGGGAGCCAACTTGGCCAGCACCTGATTTGCCGGCCAGTTCCACGGCGTGATCAAGCCGCAAACACCAATCGGTTCGCGGGTCACCCTGGCCGCCGCCAACTGCTCGTCGAACCGAAAGCTCCTTAAGATTTCCAGGCCCTCAACCAGATGGTCAAGTCCAGATGGCGCCTGAGCCATCCTAGCCCAACTGATCGGCGCCCCCATTTCCAGGCTAATCGCTTCAGCAAGGTCTTCCGTACGTTTGCGGTAGATTTCGATGAAGCGCTCCAGCAGCCGGACACGCTCTTCGACGCTGGTTCGAGAAAATGTCGCAAATGCCCTTCGAGCGGCAGCGACCGCCACATCGACGTCGGCTTCGGAGCCCAGCGCGATGACGGCAATCTTTTCCTCGGTCGCCGGATTGATGACGTCAAACGGCCGCGGCCTCACCGGGGCCACCCATTTTCCGTCGATGTAGAAGTTGGTCGCGTGCTTCATGTCGGCGGTTCCTTCCTGTTGCGCAGGAACCTATTTCGCCGCTATTGGAAACGATATTGGGAATGTCGCATATCGATTTCGGAAAAAGTCCATTCAGGGCGGGTTTCCCGGGGAAGCAAATCCTCTCGAGTCTGCCCGCTTCGGCTCGAGCTTCGCCCATCCCGGTCGGGTAGGCCTCAATAGCCATTTGCTACGATTTCCACTATTTTCGGCGACAAGGACGAGAAGGAATACCGGATGTCGAAGCTGAAGCAATTGAGCGACCTTGATCTCAAGCTCCTTCGGGTCTTTGTCGTGATTGTCGAACAGGGCAGCTTTGCCGCGGCTCAAGGACAGCTCAACATCTCCCAGTCGGTGTTGAGCGAAAACCTCAAATCACTCGAGATCAGATTGGGCATCCGGTTGTGCGATCGCGGGCCGGGCGGCTTCCGAGTCCTGCCTGAGGGCAAGGACGTCTATGCCGCAGCAAAACGCCTCTTTTTGGCTGTTGACGATTTCAAGTTCGATTTGGCGAGTGTGGGGGACGGACTTTCGGGCGAGTTGGCGCTGGCACTGGAGGATGACGTTATCGTCAATCCGGCATCGCGAATTCCGGAGGCCTTGAAGGAATACGTAAACTCATACGGACGCCGGATAAAGCTCAAAATCGAGATAATGGCCGGCTTCCAGGTCTTGAGCAAAGTTGCTGACGGCACCGCACAGATCGGCATAACCGTGGCGGTAGACAGAACGCGGCTTCGGGGAATCCAATCAATTCCCCTTTTCAAAGAGACTCTGCGTTTATACTGTAGCGAGGGTCACGAGTTATACTCAGACAATAGTCCTCTGGCGCAGGAGAAGATACGTGAATATCATTATTCCAGTCGCGGTCATCTTGAGCCGGAGAATTTCGCTGGCACCCTGAAGGCAGGAGACACCGAAGACATCGGATTGGGAGCGCAAGCTCAGCTGGCACTGATCCTATCCGGGCGCAACGTGGGATACGTACCGGATTACATCGCCGCTCCATACGTTGTTTCGGGAAAATTGAAGCAAATTGGCGAGGTAAGCTCGGAGAATGACGTGGTAGCTGCCGTGAGGTCCAAGAACTCTGGTTTGAAGCCGATCGAGCAGTTGGTCCGAGTGCTTGAAAGGGTTCACGGCAAGCAGCAGAAATAGGGTCGGCGTGTCCTCATAAGGGCGAAACAAAGTTCGCCCGTTGCGTATAGTGAGTGCGCTTTTCTGGGCGCATCATTCCCCTTCGAAAGAAGAGGATACAGCCGTGCTCCAGAAACGTCCCTTCGTCGGGCCAGTAGATTCACTCCAAGTTCCTCGTTTTGCCGGCATATCTACGTTTATGCGGCTACCGCACCTGCCAGATGGCGCTGATGTGGATATCGGCATCGTCGGGGTGCCCTTCGATTTTCCGACGAACCGCGGTGGCACGAGGCACGGCCCGTCCCAGGTTCGGGAAATGTCGCGCCTTATAAGACGCTTTCCAGCGGGAGGCGGGGAGTCGCCATACGACATTTGTACCATCGCAGATCTCGGCGATGCTCCGTTCAATCCTCTGGATGCCCAGAGCGCCGTTGAAGGCATTTCAGCGTACTTCAGCGTCTTGGCCGAGAAAGGCATTACCCCCGTGGTCTGCGGTGGCGATCACGGAGTGACCTATTTCGTGCTGCGCGGGACGGTCACGACGAGCCCGGTCGGCTTTATCCAGTTCGACGCCCATCCAGACACCAACGACGAGCTTTACGGAGATCGCTACAACCACGGCACATTGCTGGCGCGAGGGGTCGAGGAAGGACTGATAGACCCCAAGCGCGCCGTGACGATAGGGCTTCGAGGCTCGCGCTTTAGCCGTGAGGACCGCGCATTCAACGAAAAGCACGGCATGCGGGTCATAGATTTCGATGAGTTTGAAGCGATGGGCCGCGCGGCTGTCATCGACGAAATCAAGCGCATCGTCGGGAGCGGCCCCACCTATCTGACATTCGATATCGACGTACTCGATTCCGCCTACGTGCCGGGAACCGGGTCGCCCGAGCCGGGCGGTCTGACAATGCGCGACGCCCAGGTCGTCGTTCGTGGCCTCGAAGGACTGGACCTCATAGGAGCCGACATGTGCGAGGTATCGCCACCACTTGACCCACAAGGCGTCACGGCCCTCAACGGAGCCAACATCCTGTTCGAGCTGTTGTGCATAGTTGCGCCGGCCGTCTCGAAACGTTTAGCCAAGCGCTGAGGATCTCATATGCTCTCGACGGATTTGAAGCGCCCGGCACGCGGCGGCGCGCAGGACCTGTTCTACTCGCAAGCCAACACCAAGGGCCTTCCCACGATCGTCCGTGGCGATGGCGTCTACATCTTCGACGACAAGGGAAACCGGTTCCTGGATGTAATTTCGGGAGCCATGGCCGCTTCCTTGGGGCAAGGCAACGAACGCGTTCTCAAGGCAATGTACGACCAGGGGATGAAGCACACCTTCTCCTACGTCAGGGTCAGCCGCCATTTGCCGAATGCCGTCCTTACCGAGAAAGTGGCCGCGCTGGCCGGACCGGGTTTCGAGCGGGTGCACCTGTCGTCGGGAGGGTCGGAATCGGTTGAAATGGCGATAAAGTTCCTTCGCCAGTACAGCTACGCCAAGGGCAACAAAGCGAAGACTAAAGTCATTACCCTCATGCCCTCCTACCATGGCGGGACACTGGCGACGATCGGCTGGACCGGAGACGAGGATGCCGCAGCCGTCTGGGGACCGATGGCCGTGTTCGGCGAGAAAATACCGGCGCCACTTTCTTATCGCCCGCCGTTCGGATCCACATCCGAAGAAGGGGCGCTTGGCGTTGCGGCGGCACTTGAGGCCAAGATCGTGGAACTCGGCGCGGAAAACGTGCTCGCATTCATGATGGAGCCGATCGGCGGTCAATCGACCGGCGCCAATGTCCCCCATCCGATCTTCTTCTCAGAGGTCCACCGGATCTGCCGGAAATACGGCGTGTTCCTGGTTTTCGACGAGATCGTCAGCGCTTGCCGCTCAGGAAAATTTCTGGCGGCGCATCATTATCCGGACTGCAAGCCGGACGTGGTCATTACGGCAAAGGGCCTTGGTGCTACCTACACACCAATCGGCGCGATGATGGCATCCGCAGAGATGGTAGATGAGCTTGCCGCTCTCACGGGCTTCAATCTCTCGCACACATATAATGCCAACCCCATCACCTGTGCAGGCGCGGCGGCCGTGCTGGATGAAATGACGGAACGCAACCTGATCGCCAACGCATCCCATCTGGGTGCGAAGTTGCGCGCCCGGTTGGAGAGCATCAAGGAAAACTCACCGGTCGTGGGCGACGTTCGCGGCCAAGGCCTGATGCTGGCCATCGAATATGTTCGCGACAAACAGACCAAAGAGGTCTTCTCCGACGAAATCTATGCGAGCGACCGCATTCGCCAGATCGGCGTCGATCACGGCCTGATGCTATATTCGCGCCGGCAAAATGGCGGCCGCTATGGTGAGTGGTCTGTCGTCTGCCCGCCACTGATCATTACCGGAGAGCAGATAGACGATCTGGCGGACCGCCTGGAACGCACGCTTCGAGTCTTTGCCGACGAAATGACAAGGGCTGGTGTGCTGTGATGCGGTACGAAGAGTTTCAGTTTCTGAAATTCGATCGCCGGCCGAACGGGGTCCTTCTCGTAACCATAAATCGCCCCGAAAAGCTGAACGCCGCCAACAACGTGCTGCATCACGAGCTTGCAGAGGTTTGGCTGACGGTAAAGACCGATCCTGCGGTTCGGGTCATCGTCATCACCGGCGCGGGTCGAGCCTTCTGTGTCGGCGGCGATCTGAACGACGAAGTGGCGAAGCTCGGCAACATTGATCCTGTCATCGAGATGGGAGAACTGGCGCTGCGCATCGTCTACAACATGCTTCATCTCGATAAGCCGATCATTTCGGCCATCAACGGTCCCGCTGCAGGAGCCGGGCTTGCGGTGGCGCTAACTGCCGACATCTCCATCATCGCCGAAGATGCCCGGATCACGGATGCTCATGTGAACATTGGCGTCGCCTCCGGGGACCACGCCGTCATGCACTGGCCGCTCTACTGCGGTCTTCCGAAGGCGAAGCTGTATCTTTTGACAGCAGACCTTCTGGACGGTCGCGAAGCTGAGCGCATTGGCCTGGTCTCGATGTGCAAGCCGCTTAGCGAACTCATGGACACGGCCATGGACCTTGCCGACCGAATTGCGCGCAAGCCCCAGAGGGCCGTGCAATGGACAAAGCGTTGCCTCAACCACTGGCTGCGCCAGGCAGCGCCGATACTCGACCTTTCGGTTGCTTATGAGGGCCTCAATTTCATGGAGCCCGACGCAAAGGAAGGGCTGGAGGCTTTCCTGCAGAAACGTCAACCAAATTTTCCCTCGACGCGGTGAAACTCGATGCATGTCGCTCATTTCGTCCATCGATCAGCGGTTCGCTACCCGCAAAGACCATTGTGGTTGGGCGATGATTTCACCATCACCTATGCCGAAGGCTCTGCGCGGCTCAATCGCATTTCCAACGCGCTGCTTGCGCGGGGAAAACAGGGCGACAGGGTGGCCATCCTGTCCTCCAATCGTTTTGAAGCCTACGAAGTGTATCTCGCGGCGATGAATGCAGGCATGGCGGCGGTGCCGCTGAACCCCAAACAGCACGCGAGTGAACAACTGTTTGCGGTGTCCGATTCACAGGCCCGCTTCATGATCTTTTCCCCCGAGTTTGCAACCGTGGCCGCGTCCATTCGGCAGGGCGTGCAACAGGTCGAACATTGGATCGGGATCGACGGAACCGAGCCCGACGTCATCCCCTATCTCGCGCTCAGCGAATATGCCGACTGTTCACCACCTGCCGTGACAATCGAGCCCGATGACCTGGCGTGGCTGTTTTATACTTCAGGGACCACTGGCGTGCCCAAGGGGGCGATGGAGACCCATCGCAACCTCGTCACGATGGTTCAGCAGTTCAGGCAGGTCCTTCTCGCGGATGCTGACGAAAACGACGTCATGCTTCACCTTGCGCCAATCGCGCACGGCACGGCAAGCGTTGGGCTGGCTCACCTTGCCGTGGGCGCCGCGCAGGCCTTTCCGCTCTCGCGCAGCTTCGAACCGGACAAGGTCTTCGAAGCCATCGAGCGCTACGGTGTTACCGCAAGCTTTCTCGCCCCCACGATGGTGCAGCTGCTTTTAAAGTCTCCCAACGCCGGAAACTACAAGCTTCGCAGCCTCAAGAATGTGATCTACGGCGGCGGACCGATGTACGTCGAAGTGCTCAAGCAGGCTATCGAAACATTCGGCTGCGTGTTCAGCCAGATCTATGGCCAGGGCGAGGCACCGATGACCTGCGCGGGACTTCACAAATCCGAGCATGTGCCAACCGAATCGGCTGCCCGGCTAGGATCGGCAGGGCGCGAAATGCCGGGCGTCATGATCCGTATTGTCGACGCCGACGACAGCCCGGTAGGCGCGGACGTTCACGGCGAGATCACCGTCCGGTCGGATCTGGTCATGAAAGGCTATTGGAACCGTCCCGATGCGACCGCCGAAACCCTTCGCAACGGATGGCTCCATACGGGGGATATCGGTTATCTCGACAAGGACGGTTTTCTGTTCGTGACCGACCGGATCAAGGACATGATCATTTCGGGCGGAGCCAACATCTATCCTCGCGAGATCGAAGAAATCTTGCTGCAGCACGACGCGGTCGGAGAGGTCGCGGTCATCGGCGTTCCCGACGACCAATGGGGGGAGTCCGTCAAGGCTCTGGTTGTCTTGCGGGAGGGTCGGACAGCAACAGGCCCGGAACTTATCGAATTCTGCCGCGCGCGGATCGCCTCATATAAGAAGCCCAAATCCGTGGATTTCGTGGACGGGCTGCCCAAGAGCGCCTTTGGAAAAGTCCTCAAGCGCGAACTCCGGTCTAGCCACTGGAAGGACCAAGCCCGGAAGATCTGATTGGTCCCCACATATCCGGTGGCGCAAACGACGCAGCCGGGAAAACTGGTTTCAACATGTCGGGCCGCCATGAGCGCTTCCCAACAGGAGAGCGAAATGCACCTTCCCATGCAAATGAAAGCGATGGTCCTGACAGGACATGGCGGGCTGGACAAGCTTGAGTACAGGGACGTTCCCGTGCCCGCTCTGGCCGATGGAGACGTCCTGATAAAAGTCGCAGCCTGCGGCGTAAACAACACGGACATCAATACGCGCACGGGCTGGTATGCTCCCAGTGTTAAGACTGCCTTGACGGAAGAAATCGGCCTGCGAGGCGTTTCCGCCGAGGCGCAAGATCTTGGCAGCTGGGACCGCGCGTCGCTGCAATTTCCCCGTATACAAGGGGCAGATGCGACCGGAACGATCGTGGAGGTTGGCCCCGACGTTCCGAGATCCCGGATCGGCGAGCGGGTCATAACCGATCCCTGCATTCGGGACGCGCGCCTTCCGGCTTTGTCCCAAGGCGTCCTGTATTTCGGAAGCGAATATGACGGGGGCTATGCCCAGTATACCAAAATCCCCAGCGGCAATGCCGTAAAAATCACCAGCACGCTTTCTGATGAGGATCTTGCGAGCTTTGCCTGCTCTTACTCGACGGGCGAGGAAATGCTGGTGCGCGTCAACCTTCAGGCCGGAGAAACGGTGCTGATAACCGGGGCGTCGGGAGGCGTTGGATCAGCACTCCTGCAACTGGCCAAACGTCGTGGCGCGCGGGTTATCGCCGTCGGCGGAAAATCCAAGGAACAGGCCATTCGAGCCCTCGGCGCTGACCATTTCATCCCCCGAGAAAGAAGCGATCTGTTTGAAGCGGTCACTGAGATTGTGGGGTTGCGCGAGATCGATGCCGTTGCCGACGTGACCGGCGGCCCAACCTTCTCACAGATGTTGCGCGTTCTTCGCCGCGCTGGCCGGTATGTGTCGGCAGGCGCGATTGCGGGTCCATGCCCCGAGATCGACCTGCGTGATCTCATCTACAAGGATCTACAGATGTGGGGGGTGGGAAATCCGCAGGCGAGCACCTTCGCTGCGCTGGTCGGCTATATCGAGCGCGGTGAGATCAAGCCGCTCGTCGCAAGGACGTTTGCCCTGAGCCAACTCAGAGAGGCGCACACCGAATTCGTTTCAAAGAAGCATGTCGGAAAGATCGTTATTAAGATCTAGCTCCGAGATTGAGGGATTGTCGCGAATGCTTACTATCGACGCGCAGCGATTCATGCGGCGGCACGAGTCGCTGGCTAAATGGGGAGCGACTGGCAAAGGAGGCGTCAATCGTCCGGCCCTGAGTGCCGATGAGACGGGGGCGAGAAGGGAACTTCTCGACTGGGCAAGGACACGCGGCTTTGCAATCTACGTGGACCCGATCGGCAACCTTTTTGTGCGGCGCCAAGGGAGGTCGGCGAATGCCCTTCCCATACGAATGGGCTCTCATCTGGATAGCCAGATGCCTGGCGGCAACTATGATGGGGTGTACGGGGTTCTCGCGGCCTTCGAGGTTCTTGAGACGCTGGAGGACAACGCAGTCGCCTTCGATGCCCCGCTAGAATTGATTGTCTGGAACAACGAGGAGGGGTGTCGCTTTTCCCCTACGACCATGGGGTCGGCGGTTCATGCGGGCTCCCTGCCGCTGGAACAGGCGCTTTGTGCCGTCGACAGCGAGGGCGTCACCGTAGGCCGGGCTTTGGAGCGAAGCCTTCATCTTCTTGGATCGCTAACGCCAGTCGATCTTGGATCGCCCTGCAGCGGCTACATCGAAGCGCATATTGAGCAGGGCCCGCGGCTTGAGGCCCTGGGCCTTTCGGTCGGCGTCGTCAGCGGTATCCAGGGTATTGCGCAATTCGTATTCGAAGTTGAGGGCGAGGAGGCGCATGCAGGGACAACGCCCCGGGACAAGCGCAAGGATGCGCTGCGCGGGGCGATCAATCTCGTCGAAGACTTGGCCTTGGCAATCGAGCACGACGATGATGTGCGCTTTACGGTTGGAAAGTTCGAGGTCGCGCCGGGGGCGATCAACACCGTCCCCGCAAAGGTGGTCTTCACAGTCGACCTGCGACACCCCGACAGCGAGGAGCTTGCACGCCTGGTCCAAGTCGTCCAGGTAGTCTCCTCGAGCCTGCGTCTGCGTTGTCGAGTACATTGCCGGCAAATCCTCAATTCCCCACCGATCAAGTTCGACGCGGCGGTGACGGCGGTCATATCGGAGTCGTGCGCAAAAGCCGGCATCGACACGATGACGCTGCCGTCTGGAGCAACCCACGACGCCAAGCATATGGCGGAGCTCTGCCCGTCAGGCATGATATTCATTCCGTGCCGGGACGGCATCAGCCACAGCGATCGGGAATATGCCAGCGCGCAGGATATGATCCAGGGCGCCAACATCCTGTTGGCGTCCATCGTTCGGCTGGCCGACCTGACAAGTGTCGGCACTTCCGACCAAAAACACGAACGCGTTTAGCTGGGAGAGAGTTCTCATGTCCATGCAATCCAATTGGAGTTTCCCCACCGACGTTCGGTTTGGTGCAGGCAGAATTCGCGAGCTGCCGCAGGCCCTTCGCGACGCGGGCATCCGAAATCCGCTGTTCGTAACCGACCAGGGCCTTGCGTCTCTCCCGATTACGACGTCCACGCTCGATATCCTCCGTGACGCCGGCATGGCGGCGGCGGTGTTTTCCGACGTGCGAGCCAACCCGGTCCTGAAGGGCGTGGAGGACGGTGTACGCATGTTCCGAGAAGGCAAGCATGACGGTGTGATCGCGTTCGGCGGCGGGTCAGCGCTGGATACCGGCAAGACGATCGCTTTCATGGCGCATCAGAAAGGCACATTGTGGGATTACGACTTTCTCAACGGGTATTGGGATCGCGCCGATCCAGCCGCCATCGCGCCGTTCGTCACTGTCCCCACAACCGCCGGAACCGGCTCCGATGTGGGACGTGGGGCGATGATCACCGATGAGGCCACTCATACCAAGAAGGTGGTGTTCCATCCGCTGATGAGGGCCAAGGTTGTCGTGGCGGACCCCGAATTGACCGTAGGCATGCCTCAATTCATCACCGTTGGAACCGGGATGGACGCGCTCGCGCACTGCATAGAGTCGCTGTCAAGCGCCTACTATCATCCGATGTGCGACGCAATTGCCGTCGAAGGTGTGCGTTTGATCTTCGAAAACCTTCCGAAGGCGTATTCAAATCCAGATGACATCGAGGCCCGTGGTCACATGATGAGCGCTGCCGCGATGGGTGCTGTCGCCTTCCAGAAAGGGATGGGTGCCGTCCACGCGCTCTCGCATCCGGTCGGTGCGCTCTACGACACACATCACGGTATGACCAATGGCGTTTTCCTGCCCTATGTGATGATCGCAAATCGCTCAGCGATTGAAGACAAGATCGCACGCCTGGCGTCGTATATCGGTCTTCCAAGAACATTTGATGCGTTCCTTGAAGCTCTTATTTCGCTGCGAACGCGGCTCGGCGTACCGCACACGCTGGTCGGGTTGAAGGTGAACGGCGAGCGCCGCGACGAAATTGCCGAGATGGCGATCATCGATTCGTGCGCGCCTGAAAACCCCGTTGAACTGACACGGGAACTGGCTCTGGAAATATTCGATCGCGCCCTTGAAGGGCGCCTCAACTGACCTGTCGAGAGAGGCTCTTCTGGCGCGGCAAGTAAGCTCCGTTTGCGGCAGGAGATGAACCAAGGCGCGACAGACAACAATCGCCCAAGAGTTTGGCACGACGGCCGGAAGTAAAATGAAGGGTTGTCCAACGGCGCTGGTTGAAAAGTGCCAGCAGCATGATCTT
>NZ_CAAF010000085.1 GCF_000359125.1 Mesorhizobium sp. STM 4661
CTTTCCCGTGACGGCGACTGCGACAGCCCGCGTCGCGGCGGGCCGAGCGTTCATGCCGCCCACAGGTGACGGCTGACCTCGTCGAGGATGAGTTGGTCGCGGAGCCACGCCGCGAGCCGGTGCGGACCAAGGCTGCGGAGGTCGTCGTTGAAGTCGCCCAGCTGCGGGCGCAGCACCAGCGTGAGAATCCCAGCCTCGCCCGCCCGCTGGCCGAGGCGGTCGATACCGTGCCGGCCGGCGGCGTCCGCGTCGGCGGCAATGTAAAGGCGCTCGCATCCTGGCGGGAGCATGAGGCCCGAAAGGTGATTGGCCGAGGTTGCGGCGACCACCGGCAGGGCTGGCATCACTGTTCGAAGCGACGCCATCGTCTCGAGGCCTTCGCCGGCGGCCATGACGGGGACGGGCATGCCGGGATCGAGGCCAAGCCAGATGCCGTTGCTTAAGATGTGACCCATCGAGCGGCGCGGATCGGCGACATGCGCCTTGCCGTCGCCGTCGGGATCGAGCCAGGTCCTCTGCAGGCCGGTGACGCGTCCGTCGAGGTCGGTGACGGCGGCAATCAGCGCTGGAAGACTGTGGGTTTCTCCGCTCTCAAGGTCGCGATAGTAGCAGCCGGGATGGAAGCGCAGGGCGCGTTCGTGGCGTCCAAGCACGATGCCGCGACTGGCAAGGTAGCGTTCGGCCAGAGTGCCGGCGACCGGCTTGGACATCGCGAAGAGACGCCGCGCGGCATCGGGAGACCCGCGCACCACGGGCGGCTCGCGCACGGCGCTCGCCCGTTGGGGTCGCGGCATGGCGAGGAAGCGGCGTGCCTTGTCCGCGATTGCGCGGAAATCGGTGAGGCCGCAGCTATGTTCGATGACGTCGAGCAGGTCACCATACTCCGACGTGGCCTCATCGACCCACCTGCCCGCAACCTTGCGGCCGACGGTGTTGAGGCGGACATGCATGGAGCGGCCGCGCGCATTGCGGACATCGCCGACAATCCAGTAATTGCCGACGCGCCGGCCGTTGCAGAGATATTCGCGGCACACCGCCTCGGCGTGTTCGCCAAGGCGGCGCGCCAGCTCGGAGGCCGAGCCGCGACTGGACATGATCGCGTCTCCCTCAAGCGGCCTTCGACCGATCGCTGACGGCCACGATCGGATGCTGCTGCATCAGCCGGGCGAGGATTGCCGGCCCCTCATTGCCGACGGGGATGAACAGGCGCAGCTTCCAAGAGATGATCTCGGGGATCAGCCCCATCGCCTTCAGGCGTGAAACGGATGCGTCGGTGAATCCGCTGAGTTCAACGCGATGGTTGTTCATCACGCGGCTGCGCCGCAGCGCGAGCCCGTCGGCGAGATCGATCGAAATGCGGCCGTCCACGAGGCCCGGCCACGCGTCGTCGGCCGACAGGTCGGGGATTTCGTCGAGACCGAGATTGCGGTAGAGGTCCGGCAGCAGCATCGGGTGGATGTGGCGGCCGATGATGCGCTCGCCGTGGTCCGTCTGCAGCCGATAGACCTGGCAGTCATTGTCGGGCAACCTCTTCCAGATCGGCAGCAGGAGCCCGGTCACCAGGTGGAAGGTGCTTTCCGTGTATTCAGGCACGGCGGCGGCTTCCTTCTCCCAGACCTCGCGGAACACTTCCCGCGCCGCCGGCTGCCAGAAGGTTTCGGCAAGGGCATCGAGCCCCATGCGGACCTCGTCCGTCGGGCGCACAAGCCGCACCCGGTGCTCGAGTATTCCATCGTCCAGCATGATGCTCGCCGTCGGAAGCTGGACGGCAGCCCGGCCTGAACGGCTGTTGACGACAAGCACCGACTGCGGTGTCGAGGCCGCAAGGTCGAGCACTTCGGCCAACGACCGGGGATGGCTGCGGTCGCGGCGCGCAATCGTGAACACCTTCGATTCGGCGCCGGTGGCCGGATGGGTGTAGATCGTGCGCCGGTCGGTGACCACAAGACTGTCCGCGACGATCGTTTCCACACCGCGGTCAAAGGTTCCGGCCGCGATCGCCTTCTCGACCTTGCCGGCGAGAAGCTGCTCGAACACCTCGAACAGCCGGTTCTGCATGTCGATCCGGAGCGCCAGCAGTCGGTTGAGGAAGGTTGTGATCGGCGGCAAGTCCTCCAGCAGGCTGCCGTCCTCGGTGATCAGTCGAAGGCCGGTCACGTCTTCGAACCTCTGCAGCGAGCAACCTTCGACCTGGCCCTGCCAGATCAGGAAGTAAAACTGCCGCAGGGCCGCACGCGCATAGGGGCTTTCGAGATTATCCTCCGCGCGAAACAGGCCGGCGCCTCCTGTCTGGCGCTGGCCCTTGGTGATTGCGCCCAGCGTGTCGAGCCGCCGCGCGATGGTCGACAGGAACCGCTTGCCCGCCTTCACGTTGGCGGCCATCGGCCGGAATATCGGCGGCTGCGCCTGGTTGGTGCGATGCGTGCGGCCGAGACCCTGCACGGCGGTGTCGGCCCGCCATCCGGCCTCGGCGAGATAGTGCAGCCGAAGCCGCTGGTTCCGGACGCTGCGATCGGCGTGGTAGGAGCGCCCGGTGCCGCCAGCTTCGGAAAAGATAAGCACGCCCTTCTCGTCGTCCATGAAGCTTCGGGCTTCGTCGAGGTTTGCCGATCCTGGACGGCTCTCGACGGCGAAGCGCGTCATGCCGCCTTCGGTCTTGCGCACGATCCGGCGCGACCGCCCCGTCACCTCGGCGACGATATCGGTTCCGAAGCGGTGGATGATCTGGTCCAGCGCGCTGCCGACCGGCGGCAGCGAGGCGAGCTGCTCCATCATGCGGTCGCGGCGCTCGATGGCTTCCCTGCACTGGACCGGGTTGCCGTCCCCATCGTAGACGGGACGCGAAGAGACGTTGCCGTTGGCGTCGGAGAACTCCTCGAACAACTGCGTGGGGAACGAATGCTGAATGTACCCCAGGACGTACTCGCGAGGCGTCACGTCAACATGCAAATCCGACCACTCGTCCGGGGGAATGTCGGCCAGCCGACGCTCCATGAGCGCTTCTCCGGTGGAGACCAGCTGGACCACGGCCGAATGGCCGTCAGCGAGGTCGCGCTCGATCGAGCCGATCAGGGTCGGCATGGTCATGCCGACAATGAGGTGATTGAAGAAGCGCTGCTTGCAGGATTCGAAGACACTGCGCGCCGCCGACTTGGCGCGCGGATTGAGCACGCCGTGCTCACCGGTGATGTTTGCAGCCAGAAGCGCGGCATTGAGGTTGTTGTGGATCACCTGGAAGGCATCCGCATAGGCATCGTAAATGCGGATCTGCTCTTCGGCCAGCTCGTGCTCGAGCAGCTGGTATTCGACCCCTTTGAAGGAAAGCGCGCGCGCCGCATAGAGCCCAAGCGCCTTGAGGTCGCGGGCGAGCATCTCCATGGCGGCGACGCCGCCGTCCTCGATTGCCGCGACGAACTCGGATCTGTTGGCGAACGGGAAATCCGAACTGCCCCACAGCCCGAGGCGTTGCGCGTAGGCGAGATTCTCCACAGCCGTCGCGCCGGTGGCCGAGACGTAGACGACGCGGGCGTCGGGGAGTGCATGTTGAAGACGGAGCCCCGCCTTGCCCTGCTGGGACGGCGCCACGTCGCCACGTTCTCCTTTTCCGCCAGCGGCGTTTGCCATGGCGTGCGCCTCGTCGAAGATGAGGACGCCTTCAAAATCCTTACCGACCCAGTCGATGATCTGCTCTACACGCGATTTCCTGCCTTCCCGCTCCTGGGAACGCAGGGTGGCATAGGTTACGAAGAGGATGCCTTCGGCAAGGCGGATCGGCGTGCCCTGCCTGTAGCGGGCGAGCGGCTGGACGAGGAGCCGTTCCTGTCCGAGTGCAGCCCAATCGCGCTGGGCGTCTTCGATCAATTTGTCGCTTTTTGAGATCCACACCGCTTTCCGGCGTCCTCGCAGCCAGTTATCGAGGATGATGCCGGCAACCTGGCGGCCCTTCCCACAGCCGGTGCCGTCGCCCAAAAACCATCCGCGCCGGAAGCGAACCGCGTTGTCGGCATCGTCGGGCGCTGCGGAGACGACGTCGAATGTCTTGTCGACCGTCCAGGCGCCGCGGAGGTAACCGGCGTGTGCTTCGCCCGCATAAATGACGCTTTCCAGCTGCGCATCCGACAGCATCCCTTCATCGATGACGGCTTCCGGCAGAAGCGGTCGGTAGGTCGGTTTGGGCGGCGCTACCGCCGCCATTGCGGCGGACTGAACGAGGTCCTCCGGGTGCGGCTTGGCGGACGGGATGTGGATCGATTGCAGGGCATACGGCTCGTAGATCTCGTCATCGAGCCGGCCGCCCTGCTCTGGCTGCCAATCCCGCAATGTGTAGTCGAGTTGGCGAACCGGCGTCTCGGCCTGCATTCGCATGGCCGCGGCCGGGAGGGGTCGTTTCGGCCGAGATGCGGGAAGCCGCCAGGCTACGCCTTGGGGCTTGGAACCGTTGACGCTTGCTGCACTTTCGTGGGCGTCTGAATGGCCGGCAATGCGCATGGCGGCGTTGCGCAGGATCCCGTTCGTCAAAGCACCGATGGAATCGGGATAGCCGCCGGGCGCCCTTGGCGGCGCCTCTCCAATCCAAGAGAGCAGGGTTTCGACATCGGAGGCTTTCCCGCGCGATACGACGAAGCCTGACGGATCAGGTGAAGAAACCTTGTCGATGACGGTGAGGCGTGTCTCGGCCGTAGTGCCGTGGCGCGCGTAGACGCGACCATCGATCGCAGCGGTGAAGGCAACGGTGCCTTGTTCCTGAAGCCGGCTGAAGGCATCGCGCCATTTGGGATTCTCGGGTGACAGCCCTGTTCCGGTGATCGCCACGAGGCGGCCGCCAGGCCGAAGGCGGGTAAAGGCTGACGACAGGTGCCGCCAGGCGGCGTCAGCGACATGCCCATCGACATAAGCACCGACGGTGAATGGCGGGTTCATTAGGACGACACTGGGCTGGATGCCGACATCGAGGTGATCGTGGATATGGGCCGCGTCGTGCCGCAAGGTCGCAGCACGAGGGAACATCAGGCTGAGAAGCTCAGCGCGGGTCGCGGCAAGCTCGTTGAGCGCGAGTGAGGCTTGCTGGATCTCGGCGTGCACTGCGAGAAGGCCGTTGCCGGCCGACGGTTCAAGGACCAGGTCAGACGAGGAGATCGCCGCCGCGCGAGCGGCGGCGAAGGCGAGCGGCAGCGGCGTGGACAGCTGTTGCATCGCCTGGCTCTCGTCCGAGCGTCGCGTATGCGTCGGAACGAGCTGCGCGATCCGCGTCATCATCGCGAGCGCAGCCTTGGGAGAGGTCGAGCGCGACAGGATCGCTTGTCCGAATTTCTGCACGAACAGGACCTGGGCGACCTCAAGCGCTTCGTAGGCGTCCTTCCAGATCCAGAAGCCTTCGGCGTGCGTGCCGCCGAAGCTCTCCGCCATGGCGGCGGCGAGCGCACCGGTTGTGACGGCTTTGCCGGTTTCGAGGAAGGGGAAAAGGAGGGTGGCGGCGCCAAGAATCGCACGCGCGCGATCTGCCGCAGAAGCGGAGGGTGCACTATGGGGTGCGGCGACCTTGGCGGCCGTCGATGGGGTCGTGACGATGTTCATGGAAGATCCTTCGAGAGCGCGGGAAACCCGGCCCCGCCGGCACGCTCTCTCTGCGCCGGCTGGACCGCGCTTTTCCCGGCCCGGCTCCGCCTCTCGCCGGGGGGCGAACCCGGTGACTAAAATGGCGACGGTGGATCAACCCGGTTGTTCGTCTTCGAGCCGCGATACGATATCGAGCACGCTCCGGCGCGCGAGCACCCAGGGCCGGTCGCGATCGAGCCGCGCGATGATGACGTCCCTGAAGCGCTGGTAGAGACGTTCGGCACGCTCGTCGTCACCCAGCGCGTCGCACAGGATCGCCAGCGCAAGCTGCGCGAGGCCTGAGCCGGGATAGCCCCAGGCAAGCCCGTCGGGCGAATGGTTGCGTAGATCAAGGCGCGGATCGAGGCCGCGAACCTGACCGGTGTCGTTCATGACGGTCACGACGAAGAGACCGCCGGCGAGATTGCCGCGCTAGAAGGGCATGGATTTGCTGCTCCGTGGATGGGTCGCGTCCAGCAATGGACCCGGCGCGAAGGAAAGCGCGCGGAATGGATCAGGACGTCAGAGCAAGCGCCGCGAAAAGGGCGTACGCACCATCCTTGCCTGCTTGATCAGATCTTTCAGAATTCTGCGGAGCTCGTCGGGTTCTGCGGTATCATCGATGTAGAACGCGGCGACTTTCTCCACGAACGCGTTGGGACGAAGACGTCGGTCCCCTTCGAAATCGAGACCGTCCGCTATTTCCGCGCGGTCATCGCCATCGACGCGGTCGATGTAGGAGATGAGACCTTCCCGGCGATCCTCGACGTCGATCGATGCCGGGAAGCTCGCGGATTGCATCATCTTCGCGGCGACACGGCGGGCAGTCGCGATTGCTTCGGTGTCGTTTTCCGCTTCGATGTCGACGCTGTCCCTGCAGCATAGCCAGAACCGGAGATTGACGATGTATTCGCACGTCGTCCTGGCTTCTGTTTGACTTGCCACCGCGGTCGCAGCGATATCTTCGGGGACAGTGAAGGAGACGGTTTCGCCGTCGATCGTATAGGGCAACTCCTTCGCGAGAAGGAGGCGCGCATGGTCAGGTGGAAACTCTGGCCAGGTATCCGTGACGACCTGCAGGATGACCCTTCGGTCGCGCGGGTAGGCAAAGGCGTTGATCGCCCAGGCGATCAGACCTGGGAGCGTGGACGAGCAAACTCGATCCGAGCTTGTATGCGGGCATAGGAGCGCCTCGTGGATGGGTTGTTAGGCAGACGAGGCGAGGGTCAGTAGACGCGGCGGAACTGCCGGGCGTCGTCGGCCTTGACCTTGCCCGCAAGAACGAGCGTGCGGCTGGCAACGTCGATGCTGAACGTCCCCTCGGCGCCGATCGCCGTGTCCCATGCGTCCCCGAGAATTTCGTCCAGCATCAGGGATATCGCCACCGAAATCCCCGTCTTGCGGCGCCTGAATCGGCAGCGCTGTTTTGGCGAAGCATAGCGGATGTTGGTTGCCGGAAGCGCGCAGCACCCGCCGGAGCCTCTCGCCTCGATCGTTTCGACGTGGCACCCGAACGGAAAACCCTCGAAACTGGCGACAAGCGTTGCGATGCCTCCTGCTTCCAGTGTGTCGAGCAGCGCCGTCTTGTTGAGCAGGAGCGCGGCCCGGTTCGCGGCGGGAAGGATCCCATTCGTGAAGGCGAGACACTCGGATATCGGGCGAGCGGAATGGTCGGTCATTGTGTTCTCCACGAGAGCGCAGCCAGCATTACGGCCGCCGCCCGCTCTCCGAGCGCCAACCGCCGCTCCCCTCCCGGCCTCGCTCTGCCTCTTGCCGGAACACCACCAACCGGGTTGCGCTGCGCGCAAAGCCGTGACTCAATGCGCGCACAGGGATGCGGCGGCGACCTGGAGCTTTGGAGGTGATGCGGCGGTTCAGGATTGGTAGTGAGGTCCATGGGGAGGATGCGCCAGAGCTTCAGGAAGCTCTGGCGCATGCTCACGAACGTCGTGAGCGGCCCTTGTGCATGTGTCGAGGTGATGGCCTGCCCATGTACGTCGCGCGGATGGGCAGCCTCTACGTGATCAAGCGCATGCCGCTCAGCGGCGGCGAGCACGATCCGTCATGTGCGTCCTACGAGTCCCCCTACGAGCTTTCTGGGCTTGGAGCTCTGATGGGCAGCGCCATCCAGCTCGATCCGCAGAGCGGGATGGCAGCGCTCAAGTTGGATTTTAGCCTTTCGAAGATCGGCAGCCGCGCGGCTTCGCCTCAGGCCGGCCCGGGTGCGGACAGCGTTTCGGGCGAGGCGAGAAAACTGTCGCTGCGCGGGTTGCTGCATTATCTGTGGCACGAGGCCGAGCTGACGGTGTGGACATCGCTGTGGGCGGGAAAACGTCACTGGTGGAATGTGCAATGGCACCTGCGCGAAGCTGCAAAGCAGATGATCGTGAAGGGCCGGCCGCTCGCCGAGACGCTTTATGTGCCGGAGGCATTTCGAGCGCAGAAGAAGGATGCGATCGAAAAGCGCCGTGCGGAGGCACTGGCGCCTGCGGCGACACCCGGATCGGGGCCGCGCAAGCTGATGATCCTCGTCGGCGAGGTGAAGGATTTCGAGCCGACCCGGGTGGGCCGGAAGCTCGTCGTCCGGCACATGCCGGGCTTTGCCTTGATGGTCGACGATGATCTGCATCGTCGTTTGCGGTCGCGGTTCGAGAGGGAGTTTTCGTTATGGGAGGTGGACGATCGGTCCCACCTCATGACCATTGCGACGTTCGGGCTCAATCCGGCGGGGTTAGCGGTGATCGAGGAGATCGCCGTGATGGTCGTGAACGAAAACTGGATTCCGTACGACTCCGTCCATGAGAAGAAGCTTGTCGATGCTCTTGCAAGGATGCGGGACAAAAGCGTCAAGGGCCTGCGTTACAATCTGCCGGCGGACCAGCCAATCGCCAACGCGCTTGCGCAGCACCGGGGCCAGTCAATTGCGCTCTACATCGTGCCGGCCGGAGCCGACGAAAAATTCGAGCTCAACTTGAGGGACATGATCGCGGCACGCCCGGAGATCGGGTCCTGGGTCTGGCGGGTCAGCGATGGCGAGATGCCGCCGCTTCAGCTTTAGCCGCCGCGTCAAGGTGGGCGTGAAAACGCCTGACGTAATCTACGCCAGGCCGAGCCTGTTCTTCAGTTCCGCGTTCTCCTTGCGCAGGCGTTCGGCGAGCATCTTCTTCAGGCGTTTGTTTTCTTCCTCGAGTGCGAGAAGGTCTTTCAACTCGTCGCTTTCTGACGTGGGCGCTGCAGCCTTCTTCCAATGATAGTAGGTTTGTTCGGAGATGCCGGCTTGCGCGACCGCATCCTTTTTGCTGGTGCCGCCGGCTATAATTTTCTGGATCTGTGCGAGCTTCTGGACGCGTTCCTTTTCGGAATAAGTCTTTCGACCGGCATGGGCAGCGGGAGCGGGCTCAACTGTCGCCTTCGCGGTCGGTTTTGAGCCGTTCTTTCCTGGCGGCTGCTTGGTCTTCGCCTTGGCCTTCTTCGGCTGTGGCGTTCTCTTCGTTCGCTCAGCAATCGGCTTGGCAGGCGCGTCCGCCGTGACTTGCGTCGATTCAGCTTCCTGGGGGTCGGCCATAGCATGCTCCGCTTGTCGTCAGGATTTGTGATCAACATCAACGAGCACAGCATCGGAGTCAACAAGTGCAAGGTTTTGCGGCTAATCGAGGGATCCCTGCAAGCGGTGGGATGCGAGAATTCGAAGATCGTCACGGCTGGTGGCGATCTTGCACAGATCAATTTCCATCACGTTTATGAATCGATCACGGACAAGGGATTCATACTTTGAGTTGGACCGTGCAAGGAAACGGTTCGATGTTGCGGCAATGGAGAGGGACGGGTGCGATCGCGAGTTCAGGCTGAGTGTGCTGCGACTTCAGCAGAGGCCGACGGATGATGAAGCATACGTCCTGCTTGTCTTTCCAATCATGCTTGGCGCGATGGGCAGTATCGGCGACAGCGACGCTGATAATGCTGGCGAACCGT
The DNA here is from genome assembly GCF_000359125.1 of Mesorhizobium sp. STM 4661. Taxonomy (GTDB): domain Bacteria; phylum Pseudomonadota; class Alphaproteobacteria; order Rhizobiales; family Rhizobiaceae; genus Mesorhizobium. The sequence continues at coordinate 9,568 of NZ_CAAF010000085.1, forward strand.
TAGAATCGTGGCTTGGGCGCCGTTTCGGCAAATCAGGGGCGGGTTTACTTCAGGCTGGACGATAGGACCTCGCAGAAGCTACAGCCGAATCCGATCCGTCATCCATCCGATTCTCAATAAGGAAAGCACATGAAGCGGCAGGCCCGGCCATTCGTCGTGGAGGTCAGGAAGAAGCGCGGACATGTGGCGCAGAAGGCGTCCATCTGGGCTGGAATCGATGTTGCGCGCTTTGCGCAAGAGGCTGAGCCTTCATCGGTGGTGATCGACGCCAAGGGCCCCACAGGCGGGCAGGAGATCGCCATCGAGAATTCCCCACCAATCACCGTAGAATCTGTTGGGCCGTCGGAGGTGGAGCCGATGGACGGTTTCCCAGATGGTGACGAGGAGATCGAGGCGGCGCGCACGGCAGGAGTCGCAGCCGACATGGCGAACGGCAGCGAGACTGATTCATCCGGAAGTTGCTGCGGGCGAAGGCGAAAGCAGGCTGTTGCAGCCCTGCCCCGTGGAGAACGCTGGAAGCGTCGCCTGCCGGATGTGCTGCTAAGACGGAAACGTAACGTTTGAGGATCGCAACGCTCGGTCCGTCAATCGTAGCGCGGGCGTGTGTCGGGATAGAATTTTGGCGCGAAGTCCTCGTAGACTTCAACTGCATGGCGCCCGCCATGATAGATGATGGAACCGACAGGGCGTTTGTGGCGCTCAAGATGCTGGAGCAAGCGGTTGGCGCGTGCCGCGGCCGTAAGCGCCCTTTCTTCCGTTCTGAAAATGCGGGAGATCCGCACGAGCTGGCCGGTGTCATACCACCAACCGCCTTCTTCATGGCCACCATAGGCGCGATCTATTTCGTAGAAGGCGAGGACATAAGTCGTCATTGTCCGCGCCCCCCGACTGCGTCGGTCGTCGCGTCAATGGGATCGACACGGCCGTCGGCGATAGCTTTTGCTGTCGCGATCGCAGCTTTGGCGCGAGGCAGCCAGCGCTGGAAGTCATGGTGCGAAAGCCCCATGGGCCGAGCCGACTCCTGCAAAAGGTCGAGCAATGTGCCGAACATATCCGCCTTACGCTGAACCGTCTCGTCGAACTGGACGGGAACGTTCAGGTCTGGCGTGCTGTAGGGCGCAACGTCACCGGTCCAGGCGCCGGTGACATATGTCTCACCGGAAGTCTCATAGTCTTCCTTCTGATCGGACCAGTCGTCGTCATCGATGGCGAGACGGCATGCGGCTTCGAGCGTTTCAGCTTCATAGCTGCGCTGCCGGAACACCGGCAGCCGGTAGGTCGTTTCGATCGTGAATGTGGGCATGACATACCTCCTGCTCTTGGAACGAATGCCTGGCGGCTTGGTCGCCGGCCGATGGTTTCTCCAGCTTCGATCGCAGATCGTGAGGGCAGCTACGGCCGCAGGCTATGAGCGCGTGCGCGAAGCCTGATCCCGGTGGGCGGCTGTTCTGCTTTGACGCCACCAGGCTATGCGTTCTTCGCGCGGGGCGTTAGCGAGCCGGATCAGAATGTGCCCATGGCAGGCACGCGGAACGCAGAAGCAAACGAGATCGCGACCGGAAAGCTCGTTCAGCGACCGAAGGAGATCGTGCTGATTGGCGAGCCATCGCTCATACTTGGCGATGACTCCCGCACGGTCGCCGTCGCGGCCGATGATGAACGGGTTTCCCCATTTCGACCCGCGACCGATGTAGACGGCGCCCGGTGGAATGCCCACGATATGCTTGTTGAGTATCTTGCACATGGCCTCCATCTCCGCAGTGAGAAGCGGCCTGCAGCGACGTCTCTTCCGAGCCACCACAGGCCACCCCTCCTGCGGCCAGCCTCTTCCTCTGGCCACCCAATGCGCCGTCCTGCAACCAATGAGTAGCAGCGGTCAGACGTTGATGATCTGTTTGGACAGGGCGTCGATGGCCTTGAGGCCAGGATGGGACCGTGATTTCACTTGAACTCGGCCGCCTTGAATCGGTGGTGGGTGCCTTCAGTGGGTAGAACTACTTTGTCATTTGAGACTTGAGATCAGCGCAACAGCGGGCTCCGGCTTCTCAATCGATGGCTTGTATTATTTCGGAGGCTTCGGGATGGTCGCAGCAATAGTCGTACAGACGATGGTACCCGTTCACGAGCAAGCCGGAGTCGTGCCGGAACGAAAGATGGGAGCACGTGAACAGCGTGGCGATGATCCCTGCTGCTTCTGCCGAAACTTCTCCCTCGTAGCCATTTGTCCGGCAGGCGATTCGATAGCGCGGCTTCGACGTCGGCGCCAGAAAGAGCGGTTCGCCGCGATACTCGTAGAAGTTCCAGAAGCCTCCTCCATAATCGAGCGGACTGAGCCACTCCATGAAATTGTAGACCGTGTTTTCAGCAACGATCAGCAAAGGTAGGCCGAACAGGGAGGGCAGAAACTCCAACCGGCGTTCTTCCGGAACCAGTGCGGCCTTGTGGTTCACGCGTCCAGATGTGGTCATGGTGATTTCCTCCAGAGAGAGGAGCGGAAAGGGAGACGCCGGACAGCTCTCTCTGTCAGCGGGCCGACGCGCCCCCTTCGCGACCGCCCCTCTCCCTCTGGCCCGGCTCAAGCGCAAGACCGAAGACCTGCTCATAGGCATCCGGCTCCCAGTTCCTGAGGGTGAGGTCGGCCTGCTTGCGTTCATAGGCGGTGAAGAGGTGCGGGAAGGCGTGGGCGACTTTTGCCCAGTCCAGATCTTCCTCGTAGAAGCGATTGGCGTTGCGCCACGCCTCATGAACGCGTGCATTGGCTTCGACGCTGAGCTCAAATCCGCCATGCGACGGCGTCGAATGAAAGATCACACCGACGCCGTACCGATTGAGCTATCCGCCATCCCCCATGGCGTGCTGCGACCAGAGCGGATTTCGCTGCGGGGTAGCATCTTCTGTTCCGCGAGATGGGCTGCGAACTCGGTTGCATAGGCGCGGAATTCATCCTCATCGGCGACGCGGGTTCCAACGATGAAGAAATCGTCCTGGACCCACTGCGGCGGCGGCCGGTCGATCACGAAGGCGGACCAGACAGAGATGCGGCCATCCCTGGCCGGCAAGGCGATCATGGCGTGGCCGTCGAGCTGTGCTGCAAGGTGGCCTTCGTGTGTCCGGTGGAATGTGACGGCGGAAGCGCGGGTCATGACGTGCTCCTCGTATCGTCCTCAGCCGTGTCCGGAACCGCAACATCGGCGTTGCGGTGCTGTTCGAACCAGACGTCAAACTCAGCCTTGCGGCGCGCACGCGTCTCCCGGGCAACTTCGGGGAGCTTTCGCGTCGGAACATCGGCAAGCCGCTCGGCAGCGGCTTCGATGGAGGCGAGGCTGAGATACCGCTGAAGATTGGACCCGAGGCGGGCGTTCTTGCGGGAGCGGCGCAGGATTGCGGTGGCGACCTCGTCGCCGTCATAGTTCTCGAAACAATTGTCGAAGGCGCGGGTGGGGCGTCGCCCATAGGCGATGACCTGCGCTGCATAGTTGACGCGGCCACGGAAGTTCTCTGGGTCGTTCAGGCGTGACATTGGAGGTTTCTCCTTCGCTGGAGGGGCGTGTGTGCAGGCCCGGAAATGCAAAAGCCGGCGAGGCCGGGCATCGAGAGTAGGTTGAATACGAGGAAAATCGGCGCGGAAGGTCAGACCCGCTGATCGTTCGAGGACTGGTTGATCATGTCATCGAGCCAGTCGGCGGCGAGCCGAGCATTTTCGGTATCGGCGTCGTCTCGGTGTAGAGCGGAATACTGTACATGGATCGCGCTGCGCGCCGCCCCGGCGACGGCAAGGACCGCATTCATCACCTCATGGGCCGCGTCTTTCGAGACAAAGTCGCCGATCGCGGTGGTGGAGCTTCGGTCCATGCCATAGAGCGACCAGAAAACTCGGAGCTCCCTGCCCGATTTCTGCGCTCTGGCGAGTTCGGCATCGAACTCATCCTCATCCCGATAGGATGTGACCTGGTGATCGCGCTCGATGCAGGGCCTCACCTCATAATATTCGAAGGCAAGTGTGTCGCGCATCGCCGGCGAAAGGTGGTCCCGGAAGGATGGCCGGTGAGCAGGAGGCGGTATCGCTGGGTCCTTCTGCGGTATGTTGAGATCTGTCTCGCAATCGGCGGAGATGTCGTCGCCGCACTTCCAATGGTTTGACGGGCAGGCGGCCGGCCTATGCGCGAAACCTGCATTATGGTCGGCCTTATCGCCGAGCAGGTAACCGACCGTGGTCGGCTCTTGTCGCCGATGGTCGGCGATCAGGTCTTCGGGCGAGTCCGAGATGGCGATGTTCGACACGCCAGGCTGTTCGCCGAAACTCGACTGCGTAAGGTCGGCGGCGACGAAATGGCAATTGATCGGACCGGGCTCGGGTGTATATGCCTCCTCGTCGATGACGAAGGCCGCGAAGAAGACCTTTCTGGTCATGGCAGCTTCCTTTCCAGACTGATGTGCACACGCGCATGCGATCGCCAACGCATCTGCGTGTGGTGAAGCGTGCATGTGGTGTAAGGCGATTTGGTCGCCGGACAGGCCGGCAGGCGAGACCTTCTACGGCCGGTCTACATCGAAGCGCGGGTCGCAACTCGCATCGCCGGGATACCGGCCGATCTGGTCGCAGACCATGACCTGCAGAACGGTGTAGAGGTCATGGCCAAGATATTCCCCGACCTGGACAGTGTAGTGGGAACGTGCGCGCGAACCGGCGCGGCGGATCTTGACGCGTATCGACCATCCGATATCGACGAGTCCTGCAGGAAGGGGTTTGCCGTCTTCCCGCATCTTCGCTCCAAGCTCGTTGAGCAACGAGGCAGCGATGTTCGACGGGAAATCGCCGATGAGGAGAAGCTCGGGTAAACCTCTGTCGGCGTTTCCGACCGTGTAGGTGAAGCCGGCATCAGGTCCGTTGCCGAACAACCTGGAACAGGTGTTGGCCGAAGGCTTCGACATTCTGTTTGACTTGCCTCATGCGATCTGGCGCGACCATGGGGTCTCTCCTTCGAACGGAGCCCGTTCAACGATATGTCGAATGGGCATGGGCCGCTACCACCTGATCGGTGGCGGAAACGCTCACGTGATAAGAATGGTCCTGGCCCGGCTGTGCTTCGGCGCGACGGACCCGGTCGACGAAGACCTCGTCCGTATTGGCCTCGAACAGCATCAGGATGAGGTCGCCGACCGCGACGCACTCGTTGATCCAATGGAGATCGGAATCGCGGTATTTTGCGGCTCGATCGGCCGGCACATAGATGATGGGTGAAATGCGGCAGCGTCTGACCGGTCGGCGCGACATAAAAATATTCTTTCACGGCGACAACCGCACCGCCGGTGCTGTACGAGGTCGTAACCGTGTCTCCGGGCTGGGTGTGCGACGGTTGGCGCGCCGGGCGGCGTGCGCCGATACCGGCGACGATCCGGCACACCGAGATCGGCGGTATAGGTCGAGTGCGCCTCATATGTGCGCGGCACGGCCGTTCGAGACTCCTTACGATGGCTCCGCATCGTTGCTTCCTCCCCTGCTCGTGCGTCGTGCGCGGATTGCCGGCATGCGGATGTCGATCTCCTCGTCCGACAGATATTCGACCAATTTCGGAATCGTGCCATGACGGCCATCGTTCACGAGAACGTAGCGCTTGCCATGATGTTCAACGGGCCAGGCTTCAGGATTGAACGTGCCGGCGATCCCTTTGAAGTCCGGATGAGTGGCGTTCCAGATCGCTTCGAGCTTCTCCTCGCGGGTCATGCTGTCGACGGCGCCTGTCTCATGCGCGATGATGGCCGCGCGCATCTTCTCCGGTGACTGACGGTCCGTGAGATCGCAAAAGCCATGATACCAGCGCCTGCGGCCCCGGATTGTGATTTCGAAGAACACCGAGGTCACGTTGCCGGCCTTGAATTCCGACATGCCGAACATGCCGGTGCGCATAAAAAGCGGCGGCAGGAGATCGAGCATGAAGTGATATTGCTCGGCGGCAATCTCGAACCACTCGCCGGCGTAGGGCGTGCCGGACAGGGGGTCGAATTCCGGATTGTCCTTGTGGCGGCCGAACAGCTGGAACATCTGCTCGCGCGTGGCGACGCCGTCGAGCACCTTGCGGAAAGGCGGATGTGAGGTCATGGCGGTTTCTCCTGAACGCAGGTCGATGGCGCGCGGCGTGACCGCGTCGGCGCAGCTGCATGGGATGTGTCGTGGTTGTCGCCGGTCGGAATCGACCGGGAGATCAGGGACGGTTGGTCGCGGTCGAGCGTCGCCGTGGCAAGGCGGCGTCCGGCGTGATCGTGGTCGGATAGCGAGGATCGTTGAAGCGGCGTGCCGCGCCGCGGGCCGGCAGGATGCCTCTCGCTCTCCCAAGACTGCACCCGCAATCGGCCCCGCCCTCACTCTTTCGCCGCGGCGGCGGATCGGCGATGTTTCAAGCGCGCGTCGACGTGACGGTCACCAGTCGAAGGCGGGCAAGCCCTCGATCTGGTCGGCGTCGCAATCGAAGAGGATGTAATCAAAACCCTGTTTGCGGGCCCATGTCATGACGCCGAAGAGTTCGGCGGGAATGACATCCGGGCCGACGCCGGCGTTTTCGTCATGCGCATAGAGGAACCAGCCGTACTCGCCGTATGGCCCGCCGAGACCGGGCCATTTCTTCGCCGGCGTATTATTGAGCCGCTTTGCCGTGGTCTCCGACACATGCGCGGTGGAGATCACGACGAAACGATGGGTTTCGAGCGTGGGCATCGAGAAGCTCCGTAGAGTTGATCGAAATGGAGCCCGGCAGCATGAATCGCCGAAGGCATCTTCAAGAAGTGGCGGCAATGCCAAGCTGTCGTCACGTGGGGGCTCCCCATTGCAGGCACGTACGCGGGACCGCACGGGTTGTACCCGGCGGCGCCGCAGCCGCCGCGCAGTGGGGGTGACCGGCTCAGGCAGCGCGGCGGTCCGCGGAAAGCGGGCTGTCTCGACCGACACCCGTGATGGCGCGAACGGCCGCCGCAAGGGCCGGGATATCGTCGAGCATATTGAGCGCGACGAAGTGGTTGGCTCCGCCGGTGAAGTCTTTCCGTCCGTTGCAAGTTCGGATCAGGATGCCCTGACCGGAGTGCAGGCCGAACTGGCCGACCTGAATATAGGCTCGATCGTGGTGCAGCGTGATCTCACCCGAGCGGGCCATTCCAGCCCTGTTGGACCGGATGTCGTAGCTCTTTGGTGACAAGCCCAGTTCGGCCGCAAGCTTCTTCAGGCGAGATCGGACCGCGGCGTGGAAACGTCTCTTCCGCTCATTGTCGTAGGAGCAGCTTCTATTCCAGTCGAACATGGTGTTCTCCTTCAAAGTCAGCGCCAGGCGAGCCATCTGTCGGGTTGGGGATGCGGAAAGGCCCGACATTGCTGCCGGGCCTCGTTATGCGGATGGGCTGGATGACCTATTCGGCGGCTTCGAGGGATCCCGGCGAGCCGGCGTCATCCCCGGTCAGGTAGGCCGGCAGGTTGGCTTCATCGTCGATCTCGCCGGATGTTGCATCTATGTCGCCGTCAGCCTCCGCCGTGACGTCCTCGGGGCTGCGGAGTGGCTCGGGCAGCCAGTTCGATCCTTCGAGAAGCCGGGCGGCCTCGCGGGCCATGTCCTGCTTCTTCAGGTGATCGATCAGCTGCGCGGATTCCTCGCCGCGAGCCTCCCGGACCGCCTGAAGGATGCGGGTCTTGGTCACCTTGCCGAGATAGTTGTCGACCGTCGGCGTCCAGCCGGCGGAGACCATGTCGAACTGCAATGTGCTGGCGAGCACATCGGCATGGGCGAGAGCTTGCGGCCGGCGGTTCCACTTCTCGTTCACCGCATTGACCGAAAGGCTGACGCAATGCGCGAACAGCGCCTTGCGGCTCGCCTCATCGAGACCGAGCAGGAAGTCCCAGAAGTCCTTGCGGTCCTCGGGAAGGTCCCTGCCCCACGCCTGATGGCGCTCGGCGATCTCCTTCGCCCATGGCGTCTCTCGGAGATCCTTCACCCCTGGGAAACCGTTGGTCTTCAGGCTGACCTCAAGACAGGTCTCCGATGAGAAATGATGGAACGTCTGCAGCACGAAGGCGTGCAGCGCGGCAACGAAGGCGATGCCGGGCTCGGACGCAAGCGTATTGCGCAACGCCAGCGTGCGCTGGGCGGTCAGCTCATAGATCAGCGAATCCGAAAGTGGCTTGATGCCGTCATCCTCGCTGTCGTCGTCGCCTCCTGTCGCAGGCTTGCCGTTGACCATGACACCGTTGACGCCATGATAATGGCCGTCGGCGTCGTCATCATCATCGGTTTCGCCACCGATGCCTTCATCGCCGGCAGCGGCTCCAGCCTTCGGCTCGTCCTCGGGACGAACAAAGCCGCGCTCGATCGCAAGCCTGCCACTGACGCCGAGCGTGACGAATACGCCGGCGATCCTGACCTGCTCCGGATCGTAGACTTCCGGCCGATCGTTCAGCGCGTCGATTTCCCCGCCGAGCTGCTCGATCTTGTTTTCGACCGCCTCGTCGTAATCCTCGGCTTCGGCATACTCGGCGTCGAGCTTGTCATACTCGGCCTGCAGGGCGTCGAGCTTCTCGATCTCCTCCGCCGTCATCTCGCGCAGCTCACCATAGAATCGGCGCATGCCCGATGCGTGTCCGTAGGGCAGGCTGATCGCGGCCTCGACCCACTTCCAGCCATCGGCGCGGATCGCCTCGGCGTCGACCTTCAGCTTTTCGAAGACCAGTTGCTCGAGAAGTGCCGCATCCTGGAACCAGCCGCCCTCATCCTCATCGAACAGGTCACGCATGATGACGCCGCCCGCAACCTCGTAGGCTTCGGCGCCGACATAGATCGCCCGGCGATCGTCGGCCCGCACCGTGGTTTCGGTAAGCAGGCGCCTGATGTAGTAGGGCTCGTCCATATGGGACTTCGAGACGCGTTCCCAGACCTGCTCCTGCCGCACGTGGTCCTCGGAGACGGAGAACGCCTCGAGCTGGTCGAGCCTGATTTCGCCCTTCTCATAGATATCGAGGAGCTTCGATGAGACAGCGGCGAGCTTGAGGCGCTGCTTCACGAAGGTGGGCGAGACGAAGAAGCGGGCGGCGATCTCCGAGGTGTCGAGTCCCTGATCGCTCAGGGTCTTGAAGGCCCGGAACTGATCCATGGGGTGGAGTTCCTCGCGCTGGGTGTTTTCGGCGAGCGAATCCTCCTCCGCGGACGTCGTCTCCGCGCGATTGACGACACAGGGCGTCGGTTGCGTCTTCGCCATGCGCTTTTGCTTGATTAGCAGCTCGATCGCCTTGTAACGGCGACCGCCGGCCGGTGCGTCGAAGCGGCCGGTCTCCTGCCCATCCGCATCTCGAATGGGGCGGACATTCAGGCTTTGAAGCAGTCCGCGATGAGCGATATCCTCGGCAAGCTGCTCGATCGTGACGCCGTTCTTGATGCTACGAACATTTTTCTGCGACAATTCGATCTTGTCGAAGGGGATGTTCTCCGCCTGATTGAGGGTGATTTTCTGAATGGCGGTTTTTGCCATGGTCAGTGTCTCCTGGACGGGCGGCCCGGGGCCACTCCCCGAACCTCCAGGCCCGTCCGGAAACCTTCCCGCCCCCCTCCTCCTCTCTTGGCCTGCCACGCCGCCTCGGCCGTCGAGCTGAAGATCAATCAGGCCGCGGCTCTCGTCCGACAGCCGTCACGAAGGTCAACGGTCCGGCTCGCGGATTTCGACATGGCCGACGCGGCGCATTGCCGCCAGCATGTTGGCGTGGTCCATCAGGATGTGAATCACCGCCTGCCTGTCGACCGTGACGGTTTTGCTCGTGCTGCGTGTGCGGTCATGCCTGGCATGGAGGTCCTCGAATTCCTCCATCGTGGTGTAGAGTTTTAGAAGCGGGCGCGGGCTCATGACAGGTGCTGCCGGCATTTCGCCCAATCCGCTTCGTCAATGGGCGTGAACCTGACCTCGGCGCCCTTATGCTTGTATGCGACCATCACGACGGCAAGCGGAGCATAGGACAGTGCGTGCCATGGCTCGGGACCCGGGTCATGGCCGACGGCGACCATGGGTCCGTGGAACGCGAGCTCGATCAATACTCCGAAATCCATTTTACGCGCGTCGATGACGGGCAGGCCTTCGTGCAGACAGGCGAAATAGATCTCGTCGCAATCATAGCCCGAAAGGGTCGCGCCGCGAGCGTAGTGCAAGCAGTAGCCACCGCGGCCTAGGAACAAGTAGCCGCCGGGTACCGACAGGGCTTGCTCTATATATTGGTCGTAGCAGATCTGGGTCCTCGTAGTCATGAGCGTGGTCTCCGTAACGGCCGGAGGGAACCCTTCCCTCCTGTCGACTGCGCCGTCACGGCGCAAACCGCCACCCTCGGGCGAGGACGACGGTCGTTGATCGGATAGAGAGATAACCGGATCAGCCGCGGAGCGTGCGAGCAGCCCGTTCGGCACGATCCTCGCACGCAAAACTGCTGGCGATCTCCAGCGCGACCATGCGCCGGTAGAGTTCATGGCTCTCCGGCTGCCTTGCCGCGGCAACCAGGCCATTCAAGCTGGACATGATGCAGAAGCGACACGAGACCTGGACATTCCATGGCAGCGATAGGCGGGGTGAGGTTGCATGCCGTGGGCGTCAATGCAGGCGAAAACGTCGCTTTCGCTCCAGTCGAGCATCGGACGCCAGGTTCAAATGCGTCCGTCCGATCGGCTTCGGCGATCGGCGCCTTGGCGCGCCGCCGGCTCTCCGCGCGGCGAACGCCGGTGACGCTGATGATGGTCTGGTCCCGAAAACGGCACTTTGATTCGCGGCTGATAGGTTGGGTCTTGAGTTCCGATGTGCAGAACCGCAACGCCGGTGTGCTCCAGCAGGGAACGAGCGTGACGGCGCTGAGCTCCTGATAGCGTGTGCCGAGGAGTGCCATTGGCTTTCCCAGCGATCCATCAGGTCGCCACTTTGGCGCCGGACGACGATCAGTTCGGCATCAAGATGAGTCGACCGACTCTGGCAAGTTTCGAGCGAAGCGGTCCATTCGAAGGAACCGAGATCCGCGTGGATCAGCACACGGTCCGGCGTACTCTGCAGAATTGAGGAAATCGAAGGTGGCAAGAGCGGTCGCCTGGCTGTTCCTTGCCGCCCAAAACGCCAATCGCCACCGGAGAGTTCGCGGCGATGAGATCGCGGATTTGCGGAGTGGTGGCGATCGGCATCATGCGGCCTTTGCCTTGCTCGCCGCAGCTGTTCCCTGCTGCGCGTGCATCCAGTCTGCCGCTTGCTCTGCCTTGCTGGCCGCGGTGACGATCGCGCGCTTCTCGTCTTGCAGCGCTTTCACCCAGGACGAGACATAGGCTGCATGATCTTCGCGCGGGCAGCAGGCGAGACCGAGATCCGCCATGACGAACGCCGCCGTCAGCTCGGCGACGATCTCCTCGAGCGCGACCTCATGCCTTGCCAGTCGCTTGTCGAATTTTCTGTCCAGACGATGCTTCGCGCCGGAGGCGTGCGCGGCCTCGTGGAAACGCACGCTGTAATGAGATGCAACGTCTCGGAACGACCTGAAAACTGGCACATGCACCCGATCAGCCGAAGGCAAATAATAGGCTTCATTGCCCCCGTAGACGGTGTTGATGCCAAGGTTTGCATAGAATGCATCGGCATGCGCGATGCGTTCTTCCTCTGAGCGAGCCACTGTAGGTTCGGGCTCATAACCATCGACCTGCGCGCAGTTGAACACCGAATAGCCGCGGGCAAATAAACGTCGACGTTCACCAGCATCGCCAGTTTTGTCGCATTCTTCATCAGTATTGTCGCCGATCTGCCCCCAGAAGACGACGGTCGTAGCCTTCTCGCCTTTGCGCACCTGGGCGCCAAGGGCCTGCCACTGACGGTATGTTCCCCACAGGCCGTTAGGATATCCAGAACTCTGTGCCGCCGCCCATAGGGCCAGCGTGTTCACGCCACGGTACGCTTTACCGGACGCAACGTTTATCGGGCGGACGGTAGCCGTCCCTTCATGATGCCAGGGCATTACAAACTCACCGGCGCCGGCCTCGATCGCCGCGATGATCTGGTTGGTTATACGTGCATAAATGTCGGCTCGGTCGCTGGACATGCGGAAAGCTCCGTGACGAGCGGCCAGAAACTCTCTCCGGCCTCCCAACTCATCACGGCTACCCGGCCCGGCTCTCCCCTCGCTCCGCGCCAGCGCCGCCGCCGCCGTCTGACCTTTGTTGCGGGCCATGACGGCGCGCCACTCGCCATGTTCATAGCCGCCAATCAGCCGCTTCATCGCTTCTGGCGCGCAAGAAAAAGGCCGGGCTTGCGGCACCCGGCCAAGCAAGAGGTCAAAAACCTCCAGAGGGGAACGCGCCGGACGCACTGGGAGGAGAACGCCCGACGCACGCTGGCATATAGGTCAGCAAGGATGACATCTCAACGACATGGCAGTAGACCACGGGCCTGATCATCTTGGTGCACTGAAGCTTGCGAGCCCGAGCGCTTGCCGGAAACTCATTTTTTGCCGACAGGCGCTCCGGAGTGATCATCCGTGTGTTATACGGCTTCGATGGCTATAGGTTTGATGTTGCGCCGGCGCTGGCTGCCGGAAAAGAGCTTTCCATCCTATGCGTATCTGCCGGGCAGGCAACCGCATCCGGTGCGCGATCCTGCGGGACACAGCTACAATAGCGAAGCCATGCTGTCGGCGGCAGAGGTCTCGCTTTGTTCAGACACATTCCTCTGGGGTCTCGACCTCTTCAACCACGGCTATTACTGGGAAGCCCATGAGGCTTGGGAAGGTCTGTGGCAAGTTGCAGATCGAGGCGCTCCGCTTCGGACGCTCTTCAAGGGATTGATACTGTTATCGGCGGCCGGCGTGAAGATCCGCGAGGGTAAGCAGGCGGCTGCAGTGCGTCATGCCGGACGCGCCGCGGCGCTCCTTCGTCGGCTGATGAACACGGCCGATCATTTCTTCGAGCGTGCGCTCGGCATGTCACCCGCAGCGCTCGCTGAACACGCCGAAGCCGCGGCAAGGACCCCGGCAGCCCTCCAGGCGACAGCGCTCGGTCAGCCCCAACCCGTGTTTGACTTCATTCTCGGACCAAATTCCGGCGGAAGACCGATCAGCTCGCAAAAAAGACAAACAGTCATCCGTAGAAGACGCCAGGAATAGACTCGTCACCGACGAACGAATGCCAGGTTCCATTCACCTGGCCGTGTTTTCATGGTGCGCGGAATTTCGTCATGTTGTTTTCCGAACTACAAAAGCTCAAGACGGCACGGCTGCACATCGGTTCCGGCGCATAGCAGCCGAACGAGCACCGCGGCCGACGCGTATCAGCATTAGCTTATGCCGATACTTATGCTGCCGAGACATTTATTGCTTTCAGCGACCGCCACCAATATGTAGCAGGACTTCGCCCGCTGTCTTTCAAGCCACCCGGAGAGTTTCATGACAGAAGAAGCCGATCACAATCTCGACAGCCTCATCGAGCTTACCGCCGATGTCGTCTCAGCCTATGTCTCGAATAATCCAATCCCGGTGGGCGATCTCCCCGCCCTGATCGGCCAAGTACACTCGGCTTTGAAAAGCACCGCTGGAGGCGTCTCCGTAGCAGAGCCGGAGGCTCTCAAGCCTGCGGTCCCGATCAAGAAGTCGGTGATGGCGGATTACATCATCTGCCTTGAAGACGGGAAGAAATTCAAATCGTTAAAGCGCCATCTCTCCACCCGCTATGGGCTGACCCCGGACGAATATCGCGCCAAATGGGGCTTGGCGATGGATTATCCGATGGTCGCGCCGAATTACGCCGCTGCACGCTCGGCGTTGGCCAAGACCATGGGGCTCGGCCGCAAACCGAAAGAATCGGCAACGCCGGCGCCGGCGAAGCGAACCCGCAAGAAGGTGGCAGCCTAACTTTATCTCTCGAGGGTCGTTCTGGAGCGCCCAGCTGCTACCGGGCATGATCTGCGCAGAAAGAGGAAAAGGCGGGGACCAATCCCCGCCTTACCTCGCGTCCATTCACTGTTGCCGGGACGCAGGCGAAAATTCAGCCAGCTTTGCTGAGGCTGCCGGCAGAGGACTTGCCAGTACGGCGGTCCTGTTCGATCTCGTAGTTGATCTTCTGGCCGTCATTCAGCGTCGAGAGGCCCGCGCGTTCGACAGCGGAAATGTGGACGAAAACATCCTGACCGCCATTGTCGGGCTGGATAAATCCAAATCCCTTGGTGCTGTTGAACCACTTCACGGTTCCGGTCGCCATATCTGTGCATTCCTCTGTGACAACTGCGACGTGGACTTGGCCGTTAAGCCAGTCCGGTTCATTTCGAGACTGGGAGTTAAACGCAGCAGAAGCGAAAATTGCAAGACCCCACACTCGATCGGCCGGTGGTGCGGGTCGCACATGACGAGTATGCTCTCTACCGCCTACCGCGGCGCCCCAACTGTCGGCGCAAGTCCAAGGCTCCTTCACCGATCGTGCGCTGATGGGCACCGATCAGCCTTACGCGGAGCGTGGCGTGCTCCTGTGCGCTTGGCTTGTCGCAATGGCGATAAACCGTCGCTTGACCGCTGCAAACAGCGCTGGCGGCAACGGCCCGTAATAGCCGCTCTCCGTGTCCAGCGGCCGGATATCGGGGCCCGGCCAGGCGAACCGGTTGCTTTCCGTCAAAACGATCCACGACCGCTCGCCGTCGAGCCGCAAGCGCAACTTGACCGCAGCCGGGATTTCGATGGCATTGGCGGGATCAGAGGGCGGTGTGCGTGATCGGCAGGACTCGGACAATCGGCGAGCCGTCCTCCTGCATGGCGACCAGCGCTAGCACTAGGCAGGGCCGGTCCTTGTCGCCTTCCTCGCGGCCTTCGCGATGTTGCCAATGCCAGAGATATGAATAACGAAAGACGTGGCCGACCTTGATTTCAGCCGGCAGCATTTTTTGCCGTCAGACCTTTTGCCGGAAGGAGTTCGTCGTTGAGATGGTCAAGACCCGGCTCCATTTCGGCGGCTTCGACCGCGGCGATTTCGTCTCCGCTGAGCTCTGCCGTGAGCTCCACCCGCCGGTCCCGCTTGGAGAGCCGGACGAAATCCTCGTAAGCCAGCAGCACGGTGCGCGGCCGGCCGTTCTTGGTGATGATGACCGGGTCGCGAACCGCGGCATCCTGATAGGCGCCGAAGTTTTTCGAGACGGCGGCGGCGGTGACGGTAGTGGTCATCGGCAGGACTCCTTTCTTCCGGAATATACGGGCTTTCCGGGCTTTCCACAAGTATCGACGGGTCCGCGAAAACGAGGCAGTGATAGGCAGTTTGCCAACACCCGGAAGGCTGAGGCCGTCGTGTAACAGGCCGAGAGTATGTGGCATCCGCGCCCGGACGAAGAGCGGAAACGTCACTGGAGAGAAGCGGAAGCCAGCCGCCGACAAGGCTGATTGACTGACGCGTCCCCAGCCGTTCTCTAGGGAACACTACTGCCCGCACAAAGACGGCCCTTGTGCACTATTACGACACCGATTCACGGTAGCGCCTTGGCAGTAAGCGCCCACTCTTCCACCTTCCAAAGGCCGATCAAGTCCAAGGACCCGACGCCTCCTTCCGGCTCGGGATCTGTTTCTATGGGACCGAGCGTCACCGTCCTGCTTCCTTGATCCCTTGCCTTCCCCTACAATCTCTTCCGGACACAGAGGAGTTCCGCCATGAGCGAAGACGCCTTCAACATGTCGATCCGCAAGTTCCTAAAGGAAGTCGGCGTCACCTCCCAGCGCAAGATCGAGGAGACGGTGCGCGAAGGGCAAATCGGCGGCGAGAAGAAGAAGAAGAAGTTGAACGTCCGCATGACGCTGACGGCGGAAGGTACCAGCCTCAACCACGTAGTGGACGGCGAGATCGAACTTCCATAAGCCAGGCGAAACGTCCGACGCGGCCGAAAGCGTCGAGACGGACTAGCAGTGGAATGGGGTCTGGTCGGATCCACGCAGTGCCGCTCACCGCACTCTTGGCTATCGACCCGACTGCTGCAGTTCGAATACAAGGAAAACCAGGGCCATCGACCTGTTGCGGACTGCGCCGCTCATTCGACATCGACATTGGGCAAGGGCCAGGCAGGACCCTCGCCGGCTGCCTCCTCTCTCCGACCAAGTTCCTCCAGGATCTTGCTTGCCGACACCCGCCAGGCAAGCCATTCGAGACGATCATGGGCGATCTGTTCAATGTACTGACTGTAGAGCTGCGGATACGCGGTCCTCAGCCAAAATCGGTGCTCCGGACAAAGCGCCATTGCCGCAAACACCCTGTCGCGCAATGCGTTCCTGATCTCCGGCTCGAAAAGATCGGGCTGAACACGCACGGTCTTCGGATCTTTCCAGGAGAAAGGCTCCAGAAGGATATCACAGCTCCACGTCACTTCCTGATTTTGTGTCACGGTTCCCGCGCAAGCTCTTGGAGGGGACGGCGATGTGCTCGCAACTTCATCCGGTCATCCTCACGGTAGCGCCATTGGCTTTAAGCGCCGCCATCAGCATCGGCCCGACGGAGAACTGCCCTGCCCTCGCCTTTTCGGTCAGCACCCGCAGATAACCGCCGGCCGAGTTGATATGCTGCGCCCTTTGCAGGATGCAGGCAATCACGATCCCGGCGACCTCCTGGCCCATCACATGGCAAGCCTCCTCATAGGCCGAGGGCGACACGCCAAGGTAGCCTCGCACCTGGGCCGCGGTGATCATCAAGTCGCGCCAGTTTGCGATCCCGTCGGCTGCATAGTCGGTAATCTCGGGGCAGGCCTTCAGCACAAGTCCGATCGGATAGCCTTTCGGCTTCTCGTCGACTGCCCGTCTTGGCTCGACCGTCGCCCCGCTTTTCTCTAAAGCAGGTTCAAATTCAGAAGTAGAGTCGGTGTTTGAATCAGATTGCTGCCGCTCGTTTTGAGAGTCATTGCCGCTCGGATTCGTGGAATTCATATGAATTTCCAGCACCTTATCCACTTCGTCGTGCAATGCGGCCAGATCGATTACGATCGGCTCGAGCTCGGCAATGCAGGCTCGGCGCGGAATTGCCTCCACAATGCCGCGGAAACGCTTCCACAGGCCTCCCCAGTCGCCCGGAACATCTTCCTCAAGGGCCGCCTCGATCAGCTTGTGGATGTCGCGGCGGTGCAAGGTGATCCGCTCGCGCATAAGCCTGAGCGCCCTGTTGTCGGCGCGAACACGTTCGGCGGCCGCCTCGAACTCGTAAGCACGGACCAGCAGCGGGGCTAATGAGAAGCCAAAGGCTTCCTCGATCTCCCCTCCCCTGCCCTTGCGGGCGTAGCGCTTGCCGTTCGGGCTATCCCGCCGGATGATCAGCCCGCAATCAACAAGAGCCGCCAGGTGCCGCCTGACTGTGGCATCGGGCATTCCGTGCGCCCTGAGCGACAGCTGAGCGTTCGAGGGAAAAACGATGAGGTCGTTTTCCTCACTCAACTCACTGTCAGGATAGAATGATAGCAACGCATTCAGCACCGCCAAGGCACGATCGCCGATGCCGACGACGCTCTTGCCTTCGCAGAGGTTGCGATAGATCTGCCACTTGTCGACGACCCTGCCCTTGGGGATCTCACGTGACTCGTTTTGTGCTGCCAGCATGGCAAGCGACATCGGCCGCCGCCCAAAGGGCGTCGTTGCAATACCCGTCTCCATTTTCTTTCACCCTCGATTAGGCAAAAGAAATCTGCTCGCCAAAACGACGCCACGACTCTTGACAGTGATTCGGGGAAATGCGATTCTCAGCTTGCTACAGACGTGAGAAGGGCTTCCGCGACGGTGACGTTCGGGGGCCTTTTTCTTTTGCGGTTCAGTCTCCTGTTTTCTTTGCCTGTTCCGATTCCCGGAAGGCCACGAAAAGTTCGTCTAGCCTATCAGCAATGAACGCGCCGAAGGTCGACGCGTCCTTCGATTTCAAGGCTAGCGTAAAGATCTTTCCCGTATCGGTGATCTTGGCGCGTACGGACTTGTCCCCTGGCGTCCAAGCTCTGTCTTGCGACTTCGCCGGCGCTCGGGCACGATTCGGAACGGAACTCAGGAAGTCAAACAATCGTGTGAAGCGGATATCGCTCTGAAGCGACGAAAAGTCTGCGCTCTTCACATAGTCCGCTGCCCTGAGCCCATTTTCATGACGCTCCATTAGCTTTGCGAGTTGCCACCAGCGATCTCGACCTATGCCCTTGGCCGCTCCGACCGCCAAAATAATTCCCTCGGGGACGTGGCTGGTAACCGAGCGCATCTTGGAAAATGTCGTATCGTCCAGCGCTAGCGCCAGCTTGACGGTCTCAGGCGAATGGCCGGCCTTGAGGATACGCTCGGCAAATAAGGTCCGTTCAATGAAGGACAGATCTGCCCTGGCAGCGTTCTCCTGCCCCTGGGCTATCACATGGTCCTTATCGTCCATGTTCTTGACGACCGCTCGAACGGGCCGGCCCAAATGCCGGGCGACCTTGAGCCTTCGGTGTCCAAAGACAGTCTGATAGCGCCCTGGCGCCGATGGATGCGGCCTGACCAGGACGGGGGAATCTTGCCCGCGCTCCCGAATTGCCGCCAGCAGCTCAAGGAACTCGTCATCCGCGTCGTCGATACGATCTGAAACGAACGAACTGTCGATCAGGGCGGGATCCAGATCGACCACGGAACTCTTGGACAGCTCCTCAAAGGATTGCATGATCGATCGCGAGGCGCCTCGAACGGCGTAGTTGGCGACGTCCCGCACCTCCGCGGCAGCAGCCCCTGCCCCCATCACGCTTCCGAATACGTCCTTGCGGGCCATTCAATCGCTCCGATTTTCCGCTAGGCGACTGATTTCGTAGAAAAAACCGCCTTTTTTTACTGCGGTAAAGTGCCCTTCAATCATGACCTGCCCCATGTGCGATGAATGAGGTCGACGATTTCCGAATTCACTGCATCAAGTGACTCAAGCGCCCGATCGTAGGTCGAGCGCGTAAACGCCGATTTCTCCACCTCATACAGGGTCTGCTTGGTCAGACCGGCGTCCGAGATGGCAGTTGACTTGAGCATCGGGTTCTCAAGGATCTGACCGGCCAGCATGGACTGCATGAAGCCGACCATCTGCGCTTGCGGAATGTCCGTGGGCTCGTAGCGGGTGATGAGGTAACGAAACCAGTCCAACTGGATTTCCGCGCCAGCCGCCTTAATGGTCTTCAGTATGCCCCCGAGCATCAGCAGAAACTGGCTCATGGACATCAGATCAAGCATCTGCGGATGAACCGTGATCAGAACGGATGTCGCTGCCGACATCGCCGTCAGGGTTAGATAGCCAAGCTGTGGCGGGCAATCGATGACTACGATATCGTAGCGGCTGTCCACTTCTGACAGCGCCTTTGCGATTCTGGTGAAAAACTGCCGGCCTGTACTGGACGACTTGTCCTGCATCGCTAGCGGCGTGTCGTACTCGTACTCCTGGAGTTCCAGATTGGCTGGGATGATGTCCAAGCCTGGGAAGTTGGTCGGCGATATCACGTCCGAAATCGGCTTTTGATCCTCATCGTAACGGATTGCCTCGTAGAGAGAGAGGTTACGGTCCAGTTCGGGCTGGAACCCATGAAGCGCAGAAAGCGACGCCTGCGGATCGAGGTCAATTGCCAGAACGCGATGCCCCGTCAGGGCCAGGTGTTGGGCGAGGTGGGCCGCCGTGGTGGTTTTGCCGCTGCCTCCCTTGAAATTTACGACCGCCACGATCTGGAGCTTGTCTCCAGGCTTGCGGTGCGGCACGTACTTCTTCACTTCGGTCCGACCATGGCGGTCCAGGAAATGGCGCAGCTCGAGCATCTGCTCCGCCGTGTAAGACCGCCGGCCGGAGGAATTTTGAGCGGGCAGGGGTCCTTTGCCCTCGAGATGAAGGCGCTTCAAATTGTTCTGCGACACGCCAAGATAGTGTGCGACTTCAGCCATTGAGAACGTGCGCAGAGTCTTTGTCGCGTCGGGTGGAAACTTCTCCATACGGAGTTGATTGAGGCGTCGCGATATCTCGGCACCCTGCTCGAGAATTTTGTCATCGAACTCGAAGCTTGGTAGCCGCATGGCGATGTTCATTCTCGTCGAAATCCGAATTGGCGCTTTTTGCGATGAAACTATCCAACAAGCGCCATTAAGCTCCGATTCGGCCAAGCACAGCAAGAAGTTTTGGGTTAACAGAAGGTTAACGGTGCGGACCAGCTCTCGGGGCCAACATCTCGATCATCGCCGACACGGTTTCCAGCCGTGCAGACCTAAGCCTATGTTTCCTCTGCCATAAGCACCAGAATTTACGGCAGTAAAACGAGTCGCGCAGCAGCAATTGAGCTGGCCGGACTTTGCAGCCGCTGCCGACAGGACGAGCCGAGCATCGGGGGCAGCCCAGGGCATTGACAGGAGGTTATCGAGATATGGGCACGCAGAAATGCGTCAGTATCTGCGTCAGTATCTTGGCCCACGATGCTGAACGGGCCGAACAAATCTGCAGTTGCGGCGGCCATTTGCGCGATCTCACGGAAAAAGCGCAGGTGTGCGCAGAAGTTCTCGGTGGCCGATGATCACCGCGTCGCCGGCGCGCGCGGTCGATCAGATTGCTGACCGAGATAGATGGCGCAGTGTCTTGACGCCGTCGTCGGACGAGATGCCGACCAAAACCGCGCTACGATCGAAGGGGCGGCACCGGATCCCGCGTGTCAAGCGCCTCGGCGCCACAGCTTTGCGTCTCGCTCAAAACAGATACGGTTTGTCCGCCCAGGCGAGCAGAATGGCGGCGTCCTGATCGGGTAGCCGCACCCGGCCCGTCCGGAGGCCTTGGGCGATCGCGTGACCGACATTCGGATCGACCCAGTGGCCGTGGGTCATCAGAAAGAACCAGGCGAAGGGCAGACCGATTTCGGTGTCGATCGCCTCGATCCGTTCCATCAGGCGGTGCACGGAGACGCCGTCGTCGGCGAGCAGCTGCTCAGTCGGCATTTTAAGGGGCCGCGGAATAAAACCGATCTCGCGCCGGCCGCGGTCCTCGAGGTCGTGGATGTCGAAGGCCCAGTGCGCAAAGATGCGGTCCGTGGCCGCACTCGATCGCTCCCAGGCAACAAAAAAGCGGCTTTCGCGCGGCACGAAATCGAACCAGTCGGGATTGGCGTCGAAAAACGCGGTGTCGCGCGTGCCATCTGGCCCGACCTCGCGGATGACACGGTTTTCCAGCTCGGGCCGCTGCGCCTCGCGCAGTTCGCGTTCGATGCGCGTCCGGCGCGCCAAAAAACTGCGCATGTGGACGATGCCGCCGCCGGAACGGCCGCGCAGCCGGTAGACTGGCCCTGCGAGCTGTTGTGTCTCGACCGCGGAACCGCGCAAAACCCAGGTCGGATCGAACAGATCGTCGATGGCGCGGGGGCGATAGTCGGGATCGACCACCGCGCCGGCGAGAAACTCGATCTCGCGGCCGAGCGATATCTGCACGAAGTCGGCGACGCCGGGACCGGTCGAGGCAAAGGCGAAGGCCGTGGTGCCGCGCCATTCGGCGAATTTTTCCCCGCTCTGACGATGCCGGTTCCAGAAGGCGTTGAGGTCACCGCCGACCTCGGCCAGTTCATGCTCGACCCAGGCGCGATGGTCGCCGAGGCGGGTGCCGTCGGCAGCGACAACGTCGTGAGGGTTGCACCAGTAGGGATCGTCGATGGTGGCCACGGTGAAGACGAAGCCCGGAAAGGCCTTGTTGAGGGCAGGCGCGAGTTCGACGTCGGCCGACTGCGGCTCTAAAGCCGCGAGCACGGTTTCGACGGAAGCGGGGTCGGGCAGGCGGACGGGTTTTTGCTCGGTCATTCTCGGGCTCCGGCCGGGTGGGAAATCCGCGCTTTTTTCGTCAAGGGAACGCCGTGCGTCGTCGTCGGCGATCTTGGAGGGCGACTCTGGCTGATCTGGGTCCCGAAAACAACGCTGACGTCGCCGACCGCCGATGGGTGCGGAAGAGGGCGGCAACTTGTGCGACAAGCCCTGAAACGACTATCTTGCACGCATTATGATCAAGCATCTGGGTTCAGTCCTGACGACGGTGAACGCGCCCTACAGTGATCAACTGGACGACGCGGCGCTGGCGCATTGCCTTGCCGATATCGATCTGGCCAAACAGCATCCCGGTCATGTCAGCGCTTTTCTCGGCGAGGTCCCTATCGCCCAGCAAGTCGAGTTCGCGACCGCGCACCACATCGCGGTTGAGGACCTGAAGGCGTTTGCCGCCAAGTTCTCTGCCTGGACCGGCGAGAGCTATCCGCTCGCTGCGTTTAGCTGGACATGATAGGCGACGCCCGTCTGAATGGCGGCGGCTTTTTCGCATCACTATCGACCTGATTGACCAGCTTCGCGAGAATGCTGGGGGCTACGGCTTTGAATGGTCATTTGGCGGCGGAACTGCGATGATGATCCAGATCGGCCATCGCGAAAGCCACGACATCGATATTTTCCTCGACGACCCTCAGTTGCTCGGGTTTGATCGACCCATCTAGAAGCCCCCTGCACTTTGAAACGATGCCATCTGGGGGACGGGCGTAGGTTTCAGGAGTTCGCCTTCGAAGGCATCGGCGAAATCGACTTCATTGTAGCGGGAGCGCTAACGACGGCGCCATACGAGAACCGTGTGGTGGAAGGCAGGACTGTGCGTCTTGAAACCAGTCCCGAAATCATCGCCAAGAATGTCTATTACCGGGGATCGGAAGCCAACCCGCACGACATCTTCGACATCGCCGCCGCAGCCCGGTCGCAATTGGGCGAGTTGTCAACGCCCTGCGCGCTCCCGGAACAAGTCGCCCGCACCCGCGAGCGGATGAAAAAAGCTCAACCCGGAATTCGTCGGCCGCGCATCGCGCAACTGATGATCACGCCTGACTACGAAGCGTCGGCCGCCGACAGTCTGGACGCAGCGCTCGCTGCCTCGACATAGTCGCGCGCACGGTCGGCTCAATCCGCGTGTGCTAGGCAGCACCTTGAATTGGTTCGGTGCCGAGCTTGAAAGTTGCCCAGAGCTGCCATATATTTTGCACAAGAAATATGACCCTCAATATGGTAGGATGAATTCTGTGGCTCATGCACTGAAGATCCCCGAGCAGAATGGACCTCTCATCTTGTCCTATATGGACCGGAACGGGAAGATTGCGATCGAGCAGGTCGCGGACGGGTTTGGCATGTCCAAGGGCCAGTTGGCCCAGACCGCTGGTCTTGCTCGCGAGACCCTTTATCGGTCGGAGCGCAGCGCGACGGTTAAGACACAAGGACGTCTGCGGGAAATGCTTGAGATCATCAGTCGCGTGACGGATTGGGCGGGCGGCAAGGAGCAGGCGATGGCTTGGTATCGAGCTCAGCCGCTTCCAGCATTTGGCGGACGCACTGCTGAAGCGCTGGTGAAGGACGGCAAGGCAGCTGCGGTCCGTGATTATCTCGATCACATGGCCGTTGGTGGTTTCGCTTGAGGTTCGTTGGAACCTGTTACCGCGCACACGATCCACGTTGGGCATTCAAGCCGACTTCCGGCGAAGGGGCGGCGATCAGAGGTGCGCGATTTAATCCCAAAGGCGTGCCGGCGCTCTATTTGGCGCTGACCATCATGACAGCGGTCAAGGAAGCCAACCAGGGGTTCGCGCACCGGATCGATCCGTGCGTGCTGTGTTCCTATGAGATCGACTGCGATGACATCGTGGATCTGACAACAGACGAGGGCAGGGGAGAATTTTCTATCGCGCTCGAGGAGATGGCCTGCGCCTGGGGGACGGCGCTCAGCGACGGAGAGCGCCCAGCGTCCTGGTCCATCTACGACCGCTTGCGACCTCGAAATATTGCCGGCATTGTGGTCCCAAGTTTCGCGCCGAGCGCCGAGATGGAGGATCGTAACCTGGTACTTTGGGACTGGGGTCCGGGCCTGCCGCACAAGGTAACTGTATTCGACCCGAGCGGCCGGCTGCCGAAGGACCAGCTATCCTGGCGCTAACGCACTCTCGGCATCCGAAGGGCAGGGGAAGGAGTCTTTCGCCTTACAGGCCTGATGCTTTGGTGAGATTGACCCGGAAGCGGTCACGCCGCCTCTGATACCTGCGGGTCATCTCGGCGCTGGTATGGCCGAGTTGCTTCTGCACATAGCGTTCGTCGACTTCGGCCGAGGAGGCGAGGCCAGCGCGCAAGGAATGGCCGGAAAACAACTTTCCGCGTTCGCCTTCCGGCAAGTCGCCGCGCACGCCGGCCGCCAGCGCGGTGCGCTTGACCAGGCGGGCGACCTCCTGGTCGTTGAGCCGATCGGCGCCGACCGCCTTGCCCTGGTCGGTGACGCGCCGGAACAGCGGTCCGTGTGCGATACGGGCGAGCTTGATCCAGGTCTGCACCGCGACAACCGGGCAGGTGGCATCCGACGAGCCGCGGCCGATCTCGACCTCGCGCCAGCCGGTCTTGCCGCGCAGTGTCACCAGAACCCCTTTGTCCGGGAAAAACTCGATCCAGCCGCGGCCATCCTCCGTTTGATCGCGGCCAAGGTCCAGGCCGACGATTTCGGAGCGGCGCAAGCCGCCTGCGAAGCCCAACAGCAGCATGGCGCGGTCGCGCAGGCCACGCAGTGTGCCGCGGTCGAGCGTCTCCAGCATGGCAATGAGATCGTCGCGCAGGACGGCTTCCTTTTGTCGGGGAGGGGAGGCGTGTTTGTTTCGGATGCCGGCGAGCACGGTGGCGATATGGCGGTCCTTCCGGTCGAGCGGTTGGCCGCGTTGCGCGTAGTTCCAGGTTAGCGACGACAGGCGGCGCTCGATCGTCGACACCGACTTTTTGTCGCGCTCCGATCCCGAGGCCTGGGCGGTGATGTAGAGACCGACAACTTGTGGATCTGGCGGCAGGGGATCGAACGACTGGCGTCGGCACCAGGCGCAAAAATGCTTCCAGTCGGCGGCGTAGGCGCGACGGGTGTTAGCTGAACTGGCTGCCTCGACATAATCACGTGCGCGGTCGGCGAGTTTTTCGAGATGCGCAGGCAACGACGCCTGTCGCGGGTCGAGGACCGGCGGGGAAGGGGAGGGGCCTTCATCCGGCCGCCCCATCTCCATGACGACGTCGACGATGTCCGGCAGGTCATCAACGTCGACTGCTTCGGTGGACACCATCAAATCACGGGCATTGCCCATCAAGTCTCGTCCATTCTTGTCGCAGCACTGCGATTCTTGAGCGCAAGGTGCTGCCAAAGCGCGGAATTGTCCACCCGCGAGCTGCGTGACGGAACAGCTGCGAGATTTGCGTTCCGTCGGGCTAGGGAATCGTATCACCGAGCCTGTCCTATCCCGCGATGGCCTCCCGGGAGGTAGTCCCTCCTTGCTTTCAAGTTCAACATTCCTTATAGTCCGTTCAACAAATGGAGAATCCAGAATGACCACACATGCCTCAGCGGCAGCCGCAAGCGAGGAGCAGATCGCCCACACCCGCAACCGTCTGGTGCTTGAGCAGGCGAGGGCGGTCGGCCTGCTTGGCGCGGCCAAGAACACACGCCTTTCCGGCAGGGTGCCGTCGGAATTGATCGAAGCGGCAAAGAAGCGCGCCCATGTGACCTCCGACACCGAACTGCTTGAGCTCGCCTTGTCGCGGCTGGCCCTCGAGGACGATTTTGGCGCCAGGCTCGTCGGCCGCAAGGGCAGCATCTCCGCGGACATCGATCTTGGCGTTTGATCTCGGGAGCGCACTGCGTTCCCTAAAGCCACAGCGGCGCAGCGCGGGGCTGGAATGGCGACCAGATTCCGCCCTGTCCTGGGCAGGTGACCAGCCGCCGGTCGGCGGCGTATTGCTCCTCGACACCAGCGTCTATCTGGATGTCCTGCAGGGCCGCACGCCTGAAGCGGTCGATAACCTTCTGACCTATCGGCTCTGTCACCACTCGGC
The DNA here is from genome assembly GCF_000359125.1 of Mesorhizobium sp. STM 4661. GTDB lineage: Bacteria > Pseudomonadota > Alphaproteobacteria > Rhizobiales > Rhizobiaceae > Mesorhizobium. The sequence continues at coordinate 35,420 of NZ_CAAF010000085.1, forward strand.
CGTGTGCCTTGCCGAGCTCAGCCACGTGTTCGGCCGGCTCGACCCGGCGCACCCCACTACGAAGTCGGTCCTGAAAGCGGTTGCGGACACGATCGAGGATATTCCGGCGCACCGGCTGCATGCACCCGACGCCACCGCCTGGGGACGCGCCGGCATGCTTGCCGGCTTGTTGTTCCGGCTGAGCCATCTGCCGAAAGGGGAGGGGCACGAACGCCGCTTCCTCAACGATGCGCTGATCTTTCAGCAGGCCGGCCTTTTGGGAGCGACGGTCCTGACGGGCAATGTTGGAGATTTCGATTACCTCAGCCAGCTTGTTCCGTCGGTGCGTGTCATCTTCTACCGGCCGGTGCCAGGCTTGCGCCCGCAGGACTGAAGGCGTCGGGGGGCGATATGCAGCTGAACCGTCACCGTCGTCGCCAAGATGGTCGTCGTGGCTGTGGGACGGCCCGCGTGCGCGATTTGCGTAAGGCTCGACGAAAATGGCCATTTCTCACCCTAACGCAACTACGAACGATAATGCAAGATTATCGATCGTTTTAATCGGACGACAGGCACAGCGCTTTTTGCTCGCTTCTGTTGCTAAAAGCGCCGCGCTGATCCATGCTGCACAACGATGATTCAGCGTCCCACACTATCTCCGCGCCACTATGCCACGCTCGGTAGTGCTCCTTCAGCCATGCCGTCGGCAACGGTGCCGGGGTGGTTGCGCCGGGCCATCCCGGACGCGCAAAGCCTTGCGGGAAAAGGCGCAGGGCCAAATGCCCTTGAGGATGTCGCGATTGCCGCCGGCGCCGCTATCGGCGCGCTCGATGCGGTGGTCCGCCGGCAGGAGCGGTGGGCCGGCGCCTGGCGGCAGCGCCTGGCGCTTTCGGCCGCCGCGGCAACGGTGAAGCAGGCTGGTCGCGTCGAGGATGAAAGCGCGCTGCGCGATGCTGTGCTGCTCACGCGACCGGGCGATTTTTTGTCCGTCGGTCCCGCCGGTCGTTTGTTGCTCGCCTGGCGCCGGCTGGCCGCGCGTCCGGCGGAAGATCTTCTGAAGGAAAAATGCCTCGCTGCTGGGCTAGAAGAGTTCGGCTACGCCCCGAACGATGAGGTGCTCGGCGAATTGGCGGATGATCTCCGGCAAATCGGCGCCGGCGCCGGAATAGTCGCAACGCTGACCGGCACATTCATGGCCGCCGAACGCCACGGCTTTGCGCGCGCCGTCGGAGCTTGGCTCGCCGACGCGCTGCTGGCGCAGCGGCTGGGTTGGACACACGCGGTGCCGCTGCTCGGCGCCGAAGCAGCCTTCGGCACAAGCGCCCGCCCGCGTCGATCGGCAGCCAGCTCTGTGGCGACAGGCATTGAGACAGATCCTGAGCGGGCGAAAGGCCTGCTGGCCGCACAGGCGCGCGCTGCGCTACGCGCGATTGATCTTTCCGCCGAGCTCGAGCGCCGCGCGGACCGGCTGCTTGCCGTTGCGCCAAAACTCAGGGCCAAGGCGGCGGACCTCGTCGTCGGCAAGCTGCTGTCCAACGACGCGATCGTCGCTTCGGAACAGATTGCGGGTATGAGCGACCGTGGGTTACGCCGCCTGTTCGACCGCCTAGTCGAACTCGGCGCCGTGCGCGAACTGTCCGGCCGCCCCGCGTTCCGCATCTACGGGCTGTGACGATCATGGCGGCGGCAGCGCGCAGGCGAGGGGGGAGCCAGTCAGATGACCGTCGATCAGGCGAACGGCGATCAGCTGACCAGCTGTTTGACCGGGAACTGGATCACCTGCCGCCGGAGGCGCGCTGGCGCGAATGGATGCACCGCGTCGAGGCGACCATCTTCGCCGCCAGCGAGCCGGTCGGCCGAGAGGTGCTTGCTCGCATCGTCGGCAAAAGCTGTAGCATCGATCTTTTGATCGACGACATTCGCGAGGAATTGCGCGGCCGGCCCTATGACCTTGTCGCCGTCGCCGGCGGCTGGAAGCACCTGACCCGGCCGGCCTATGCCGACGCCATCCGAGCCGCGGTAGGCAGCAGTGAGAAGGCGTCCGACCTCACGCAGTCAGAGGTGCTCGTGCTGATGTGCATCGGCTACTTCCAGCCGATCACCCGAGCCGAGTTGTCGTCTTTCTTCGGCAAGGAGATCAGCCGCGATTTTATCGGTCATCTGCGCGGTGCCGGCCTGATCGCTTCCGGTCCGCGTAGCCCGACGCCGGGCGCGCCCTACACCTACGTGACGACAAAAGAATTCCTGCTGGAGTTCGGGCTCGACACGTTGCGCGACTTGCCGGATTTGGAGGCGCTCGAGGATGCCGGACTGTTGTCAAAAGAGAAGCTGCTGGCTGGAGATATCCCGACCGGGCTGAGCAGCGGGGAGGGCGACGGCGAAGAGGAAGATGCAAGCGTTAATAGCGAGGGTATCGAGTTTGGTACCTGAGAGAGGGGATGCTTGATGGAATCTGGGCGGTTCTGTTGCAAACGTTCCGGCAACGGTTTTTTTCGGCCGATCTTTGTCGAGCTTGCATCATGTTCAAAGGCCGTCATTTCGACCAATCGGTGATCCTGTTTTGCATTCGCTGGCATCTGGCCTATGGATTGAGCCTGCGTACCTGAAAAAGATGATGGCCGAGCGCGACATCGGCATCGACCATTCGACGATCCACCGCAGGCAGTCATCTCCTGCGATGCGGAGAGCCGTCTGCGGGATCAATCACGTCGACCATTGAAGCCGATCCGCATTCGCCAGAGCCAATATCAACAATCGGATCGAGCAGGATCATCGCCGCATCACGCGGCGAGTACGCCCGATGCTCGGCTTCAAGGCGTTCCCTGCTGCGACTGCCACGCTTGGCGGCATCGAAATGATTCACAGGCGAAGCAATCCGCCGTCTGAAATCCGTCAACAATCAAGCCGCCTGCTTCAGTACGAAAATTTGCACCAGAACCGGCGATTGCGGCATATCGCCGGCGCCCGCAAACCGCGTCCCGGCTGATACCTCGGACAGTGACGTACTGCCGCCATACGGTTCGCGAGCCGGAATGCAGGTGACCGTCAAGCGTCGGGAGAATGTCGATCCCGAGCACGCGGTGATCCACGTCGCGCATTTGCGATCCGACGCAGAAGCGTATTGTCGTGACTACGAACACACGTCGTCGCGCGCGTGCATCGACAGGGAGATGGGCCAGAGTTTCCCTGCTCAGATCGAAGCCAACTGCAAGACCGGCTCATTCACGACATTGAGCGGGAAGAAGCAGGACGGGCTCCGCCGAGCGGGGCGACGCAGCCCGAAAACATAATCGTCAAAACTATAAATTCTCTGAACAAACAAAGAACATGCTTGGTTGGTCAAGCAAAACCGCATTAATATAGCCGGTTCCCAATGGAGATTGATTCTTTGGCGCGCAAAACGACGCCCTCGGCCACGAAGGCCTATATGCCTCCCTTCCGGGTCCTCTGTATTGAGGGCGGCGGCATGCGCGGCATTTACAGCGCGTCCTATCTGGACGCGTTGATGACCAGGTATTCCGATACGCGCAAGGTCACGCATATTGACCTTGGCAAAGCATTCCAGCTGATCTGCGGCACCAGCACAGGGGCGATCTTGGCCTGCGCCTTGGCGGCTGATGTGCGCATGAGCAAGGTGATAGATCTCTACCGGAACGAGGGGCCTAAAATCTTCCCGGAGAAGGTGCCTTCGGCGCTCGCCAAGATCCTTTGGCAATTCGGCAGGCGTGCGGCGTTGAACAGGGCAGGGGCGGCAGCCCTCAAGGCGGCGCTAACCGCACAACTCAAAGCGATGAAGCTGATCGACATCTGGAACGACCGCGGGATAGGGCTTGCCATCCCTGCGGTCGAGATGTCACGCCACCGGTCGTGGGTCTTCAAAACCCCGCACCTTGAAAACAGCAAGCACCGCGACGACGACTACACGCTTGTCGAAGTCTGCATGGCAACCACGGCGGCGCCGGTGTTCCGATCAGTGGCCTGGCTGCCCAATCCCAAAATGCAGGGCGGGCATGCCTTCGTGGATGGTGGCCTTTGGGCGAACAATCCGATCCTGGTCGGACTAACCGACGCGCTTGAGCTCACAAAACCCGGTGATGCCATCGAAATCTTTTGCCTTGGAACCTGTCCACCGCCGTCCGGCGATCAGATCACGCCGGCTCTGGTTGATCGGGGCTTCAAGGAGTGGCGCTTTGGCGCGGATGCGGCTGCGGTCAGCATCAGCGCGCAACAATACGCCTTCGACCATATCGCCCGTATGATGGGCAAACACACCGGCCGTGAGCTCTCGATCGTCCGCTTCCCGCATGGCGATATTGCAGGGGCGATGCTGAGCCATCTTGACCTGGATGAGACCTCCAAGGCATCGATGGATGCGCTGGTTCAACAGGGCCAGACCGATGCCTATGAGGCGCTAAGCGCCTGCGGAGACGAAAAATCTGAAATCGGTCGAGCAATCGACAGGCTCCTGCGCCAAGCGCCGGAGAGCAAAGCCAAGCGAGGGAAAGATGTTTGATTGCCACGACGATATGACGGCGTTTCACAACAGCGAAGTGCAGTTGCCAAAGGACGAACGCGACACGATGCGCGACCGGCGCGACACGAACCGCAAACGGCTGAAAGACGGGCTTAAGCGAGATGAGGAACCTGCGCCGGTAGGATGCCGGACTCAAGGGTCTTATGCGATGCGCACGATGATCCAGCATGCCGAACTCGACTATGACATCGATGACGGGGTCTATTTCGACAAGGACAAGCTGGTTGGACCGCGCGGTGGCGGCAAGACCGCGGCCGACGCCAAGGAAATGGTGCGGAAGGCCGTCCATGACGACAAGTTCAAGAAGGCGCCGGAGGTGCTGAAGAACTGCGTCCGCATCTATTACGACCTCGGCTACCACGTTGACGTTCCGGTTTACCGACGCGTCGAGGAGAATCAGGAATATGTTTACGAGCTCGCCAGCACGGATTGGAAAAAGTCCGATCCGATGGCCGTGACGGCCTGGTTCAAGGACGAAAACAAGGCGCAGAGCCCCGACCAGCTCAACGGTGGGCAGATGCGCCGCATCGTCAAGCTCATGAAGGCCTTTGCCCGCAGCCGGGAATCGTGGCGAAGCCAGATTGCCCCCGGGTTCATGATTACAAAGCTTGTCACCGAACGGCTCTCCAAGAACGCCGACCACGACGATGTGTCTTTGCGACGGACGATGGAAAGCGTCCACTCCCGGCTTGAAGGCAGCCTTGAGGTCGACCACCCCGTCGTTTATGGGGTCAAGCTCACACGCGGTCCAGACGACAGCCGGGCAAAGCTGCTGCGCGACAAGCTCAAATGGGCGATCGACGAATTGGCGGTTCTCGACGATGCCGATTGCAGTCAAGCAGATGCGCGCAAGGCTTGGGACAAGGTCTTCAAGACAGAATTCTTCACTGACCACGGCGCCACCAAGAAGGCCGAGGCCGTGGTGACGTCCGCGGCGATCTTGCGCGGAGATTACGCCGAGGCGGGCAGGGAAGCGGTCGATAAGCGCGGTGGCGGACGGTATGGCTGAAGCCCGTCCGCTGCTGGCGGAGTTGCATGATCAGGCCCTCGTGGCCCTCGATGCGTATTTTCAGGCTTTCAGTGCCACGCGGATGGATGCCGATGAGCTCGCGGCGATCCAGTCGCTTGTGGCCGCGGCCGGCTGGAAGTTCGCAGTTTCCTTCAACGATAGCCGGGTGTTGACGCTGGCGGTGGTGGTTCCGGCGGCTTTTCCGTTCGCGCCACCGCGTTTGTTTGTCCTTGATGGGCCAGGCCTTCTGCAATGGCCGCACCTGGAGGAGAACGGGCTGCTTTGCGTCTATCCTTCGCAAACCTCGTTCAGCACCGAGCGGCCGGTAGCTGTAGTCCACGCCTTGCTCCAAGAAGGCGTGGCTATGATCGAGCAGAACCTTGCCGGCAATATCGCTGCCGATTTTCGTGCCGAATTCGTATCCTACTGGAACCGCAGTGTGGAAACCGCCCCGCGTGTCTTGAGCCTGGTCGAGGCCAGGGGGGATTCTCGCGCGGTCTACATTTGGAAGGGCCAGAAAGACCATGTCGTCGCGGACAGCGAGGCCGCGCTGCGGCGATGGCTTGATCACCGGTTTGGCTCATCCGCCAAGGCGGCCAAATATGACATAACCATGGCCCTTTTGTTGTGGTTGCCGGCTGTACCGCTGCCAGCGGATTTCCCGAAGAACGGGGCTGACATCAGGCGTCTCGTCGCTGGAGACGCGGCAGCACTGGAGCTCCTGGGCAAAGCCATTGTGGATGAGTCGATTGATGAGGTGTTGCTTGGTGTGAAGACGGCAACCGGCACCGGATTCGGCAGCGTCAAACTGATGATGCCCCCAAAGCAGGACGGCGTCGGACGCAAACACGATCCGATCAACCGGGGGTTCCGACCGGGGCGGTTGCCGCTGAAGTTTGCCCTTCAACGCGGACTGGCGCCTGCCAGCAAAGTTTGGCGCTACCTGGTCCAGCGCGTTGACCACGAGTGGATACATGGGCGCGATCATGATGCCCGCCAGACGGTCTTGAAGGGCAAGCGCATCGTGATCGTCGGCAACGGCTCGCTGGGCAGCACGCTGGCAGAGCTTGCCGGAAAGGCCGGTATCGGGAATCTCCATCTCATCGATGGTGAAGTGGTTGAATGGGAGAACATTGGCCGCCATGTTTTGGGAGCCCAATCCGTCGGCACATTCAAGAGTGTTCAGCTGGCAGGTTACCTGAGGGCGAACCTGCCACATCTTCAGGCGGTCGAGGCAAGTCCGGAGGTGGCTGAGGCGATTGACGTCGAACGCCTGCGTGACGCCGACTTGATTGTCGCGACGTCGGGTGTCTGGCAAGTGGACAGTCTGCTCAACCATCTCCAGCAGAGCCAAGGGCTCCCGCCTGTTCTTTACGGTTGGCTTGAGCCCAATGCGGCGGCCGCGCATGCCGTATACATTCCGGGGCAGGGCGGTTGTTTGCGCTGTGGCATGACAGACACAGGCACTCCCCACCTCGCGGTCACCCGCTGGCCGGACGACGGTCTTGTCGCTGTACCGGCCTGCGGCGGTGCGTTCACGCCCTATGGCCCTGCCGAGCTTGCCTGGGCTCATGCGCTTCTCAGCGGCGAGACAATCCGCTGTTTGTTGGATCCGCCGGGCAAGCCACATCACAAGATCTGGGTCGGCCAGACTGCCAACTGGGCTGCTCAAGGCGGCGAGGTCGATCCGCGCTGGCTGGATGTAATGGGTGATCCCGGAGCCGGCGGGATGATCCGTGACCGCGACTGGCCCGCGGCTGCGGATTGCCCGGTCTGCCGCAAGCTTGCCAAGGCCGCATGATGAAATACCTGGCTGCGTCTGGCGAGCAGGAGTTGATCCTTGCCACCGCCGTCCTCGATCATTTTGCCGCCCATCGCCAGGTCGGGTGGCGTGACCGCGAAGCCGGTGGGCAGCTTTTTGCGCGTTTCGAGGGACGACGCATCATCGTCGAAGCCGCGACAGGCCCGCGCGCCATCGACAGGCGGTCTCGGTTTCTCTTCATTCCCAACAAATGGGCCGATCGGGCCGAAATCCGGCGACTGCACAAGCAAGGCCTGCATTATCTGGGAGACTGGCATACCCACCCCGAGCCGGTCCCTACACCGTCGCCGGTCGATCGGGCGAGCATGCATGACATGTTTGCGAAATCGCGTCATGATCTTGCGGGCTTCCTGATGATCATTGTTGGGACCGAACCCCCACCGGACGGGCTGTTTGTGGCAATTTTCGGCGCCGAAAGCTGGGGGCAGCTGAGGCCTCTCACGGAATAAGCCCAACCCCGGCCGGAGCCGGGGTCAGGTACTTCATGTGCGGATAGCGCCGTGGCGCTGGGCGTGGTCGGCATAGGCCGACAGCTCTGACAAAGGTCGGAAATGTAGGTCGCGTCCGACCGGCAATCCGAGCTTTCCCCGCACCGTGCCAAGCTCACTGAGACTGACGCTGCCAAGTTCGGGACAGCCGACGCCGAGGTTGCACAGGCTGAAGGCGATGTCGGGGTCATCCGGATAGATCTCTGTGCCCCGGCGCCGGGTGTGAACAGCTTCACGACGGGTACGAAGTCGATCTCGTCGCGGGTGCCGTGGAGAGGCTGCTGCTGGCGACCATTCGCCAGCAGCTTGTCCCGCAGTTCTTGTGTCAAGAGCTGCTTGTCCGCCTCCTACTCGCCGTCTTCGCCTTTGGGGGCGCGCAGGACGACGGGGCCGTCCAGGGGCAGGGCCTCGAGGAGGAGCGTGCCGCCTTCGCCGTCTTCGTGGGCGAAGAATGTGCGGGACGCGCTCATCGCAAATGCCGAGCGCCGTGTACTCTTCTCCCGCGCGGTCCGCAAAGCCGTTTTGGAACATCTCGGCAAACCGGGAATCGCTTGAAAATTAGACGCTTGCGGGCAAATGTGGTTGCCGCGCGGCGCTCATTGAACGGACATTCGAACCTAGACGCGACGTGAGTCCTTCGACAACCTCGTGCCTGCCTTGAACTCGAGGCAAGATGGCCTGCGGACCGTCTTACTAGCGTCCGGTGGAAACTACCTCTGCCATGTTGGCCACCGCGTCGACCAGAACCTTGACAGCATGCACGGCGGGTCCCTCGACGAGCATACCGCACTCCAGGTTGGCTGCCTTCGATCGCCTCAGCAGGTTTGCCGATCCGACGTATGCGGCGACCCCATCAGCCAGCACGATCTTTGCGTGAAACGTCTCCTGAGTAAGGTCGCCGCCACCATAGTCGATGATGCGCGTCGTCGCCCTTTCAAGACGGCGCCCCGCCTCTGCGCAGCTGCTTAGCTGCGACGCATCCCTTATGACCAGGATGCGCTCGATTGCCTCCGTTGTCTCGAACAGCTCGGCGGCCCAGGCGGCCCCTACCTTGTCGACGTAAGGGATCATCACCGTGAATCGCTGACGCGCCAACGATGCGAGATGCCGGAAGGCGTCGGTTGTCGGCGTGAGCGTGACGTAGTCACTCGCAATGTCGGCAGCGAGAGCGTCCGCCAATCGACTGGGCGCTGGTGGCATCGTCACGACGAGCCTGGCGGTGGCTCTTGGCGAAATGAATACTTCGTTCGTCATTTCGCCATGGCCGCGTCGAAGAAACCGACCAGGTCGGGTGCCGATCTGGGTTCCCATTCCGGGCCCTTGCCGCCCTTGAGGACAGCACGCGACAGCAAGAGGTTGGAGGCGATGCAGCTTACCTCGGATACCATGACGCAAGCCGGGCAAGCGCCGCCCCTGGCGTCGCACAGGCTGCCCGAGCCGCATCGCAACATGCGTGGATCGAGCGCGCGGCGCAGAAACTCATCGGCATGGTTGCGCCACATTGCGGAGATGTTGCCAAGGTCAGGGGTCATGCCCTTGCGGTAGATCACGAAGGCGAGGTCCGCCGGGAAGATGTGCTCGCCGATGCCATCGCGGTCGACGCCTGACGAATCCGCTAGCGAATGCATCATCTGGTGCGAAAGGGTGTGGAGAAGCAGGTAGACATACGCGGGTACTGTGCGCGGATAGCCGCCACTACCCTCGCGGTCCTTGAACATTTCGAGGAATGGACCGAAATCCTCGTAGCGCTCCAGATAGCCTCGGCCGAGACCATCGTCGGGCACGTCAGTCACCATATTAGCCTTCAGCCAGCGGACCACTCTGGCCTCGTCCAGCTTAAAGTAGAGTGCCTCGTTCTGCTGCTGGGTCACGTATATCGGTCGTTTCGTGCCTTGGATCGGCAGCTGGTCGAACGCCTTCAGGCGAACCGGCATGTCGACGCTCGTGCCCTGGTGCTCACGCTTGTATACGGGCGTCGCGGAAACCCGCGTGAAACCGAAACTGAACTCGCAGATTGGCAGATTGCGGACGATCACCAAGCGCTCCATGCCCAAATGCGCCAGCAGATTCCCAATATTGGACTGATAGCGCGCCTTGCGCTGGGGATCGTTGACGACGTCGGTCAGTGTGATGTCGGGCTCCATCACGTCGACGGCCGCGTGTCGGGCCATAGCCTCTTCGACATGCTCGCGCAGGAAAGCGTCGTGCTGGATGGTGAGCCGGATCGGATCATAGCGGCGCGTCCAGTCCTCGCGCTGCGCAATGGCTCTCAGGACGCCTGTGCTGCCCAGCCTGCCGCGTTCAACAATGCCAACAGCGAACCATCCTTCGCGCAACTCGTGTGCGCTATCGCGGTATGATCGGGCGCGCTCAGGTCGACCGCTTTCTTCCGCGCGACGAGCCATCTCGAGGAAGCTAAGGTAGTCATCCCAGTCGCTGCGGTGCTTCGGGTCGGCCTGCACCGCCGCCCGCACCTCGTCCTCCGCTGGCTCGGCGAACGGGATATTATGAATTTGAGCCAGCTTCGCCACTAGCTCGCCGACGCGCGGGGGCGTCATCAGCTCAACTACGGCGCTATCCTGGAATTCGATGAAGCTGGTGCGCTGTGGGTAGAAGGTTGAGTTGGCCCGGTACGACACCGGCAGCATATTGATTTCGATCCACTGGAAGACGCGACCACTGGTATTCTGCTCGGTTTGCAATCGGGCTAAAACCTCGGGCTCGGCCTTCTTGAGCGGGCGCGTATCACCACAGCCCTCGCAGACGTACCGCCATTCCGAGAAAACAGGGGCGTCGTTCCGCAGCTTGAAGCTGGTTGAACCGCAGGTGCACATCCTGATCTGGCGCGTGCTGCCGGTCTGCGGATCAAAGTTGTAGTTGAACGGGCTGAGGGGCTGAATCTCGCCCGACCAATGCACGTAAACGACGTCGATCTGGGTCCAGCGGGCATCGTGTCCATTGCACTTTCTTGGCAGCGGCTGCCTCGCCTGATCCGCGATGCTCTCGTATTCACGGGTCGAGCCGCAGATGCCGCAGCGGTAAACGAGAGGATAGGGGACGTAGCCAACACGGTCCGGTCCTGTCATCTGAAAATCGCCCCGCTCGATCCGGACCTCCCCGGTCCGGGAATCGCGGAAGGGGGCGTCGAGGACGAGTTCGGGCAGGGCGTCAGGAACGGCTTTCATCGCCCGATCGCGCCAATTGGTGGCGAAGTCACTCAGATTCTCGAAGACGAGATCGATCGTCGTCCGGTTGAGCTGCTTGGAGATATCGTTCGCCAGTGGAACGGAGCGGCAGATTCCCTTGCCTCCCTCCCACGTCATAAGCACTCCGGGTGCGTAGGAGCTCGCGAGCTGCACGCGCGATCGCGACATAGTCGGCGGCTCTAACGCTTGCGGCTCGCGCCTTGCACCACCGAAGGACGACGGCCGGCGGTTTGACGTGCGCCAGTCTCCGCCGGTGCCTTTACCCTCGCCCATCGTCGCCTCCGTCTGCATCCAATTCCGAGGCTGTGCCGCGTTGGGTCCTGATCGCCCGCATCACCTTCGCCAGATCCTGCCGATCGACATCGGTGGATCGCCCCCGCGCGAGGGGATCTCGGCCCGCGGCCACTATGTACCCCGCCTCGTCGACGTCGCGCAGCGATGTCATTGGGGGTCGGAACGCCGGCAAGTCGTCCCAATAGTCCCGCAGGCTGGCGATCGTGCCCCGGCTCGATATGTCGCGTACGAACGTATCGACCTGCTTCTCCACCAAGGCTCGGTAGAAGTCCTCGTAGTGTGGAGCGCCCAGCTGTGACGCACCCTTGCCGGCGAAGCCACTGGCGCGCAGCATGAACCCGCCCAACGCCTCGCAAAGCGCGACATGGTTGCGCTGCGCCAGGGTGGCGAACCGGCTGATCTGGTCCATGTGACTTACTTCCGCTTTCCGTCCATCGTCTTGGGCCAGGAATTCGCGCGCCTCGCGCAGCATGGCCCAAGCCTGGACATACGACGCCATGGTCCGCTTGATCGCGTTCTCTGCCCACCGTTCGACAGCGGGCGGTGCGATCATGCGCTCAAGGAATCGGTGGAAGATGTCATGGGTCTCGATAACGTAGCGATCGCGACGGTTCTGGGGCGTCGGTAGCAGCATCACGAACCCTACATGCGTGCGGCCGACACGGCTCGACGCCTGGATATACTCGGCGATGTCGGAGGGCAGGCCGGCGAAGAACATGCTGTTGAACCGGTCCACGTCCACGCCATGGCTGATTGCCGACGTGGCGACGATGTTGCGAAGGGTTGCTGCAATATCGGGATAGTCCCCACCGACGAACGACTTTTCGGCATCCTCCATGACTGCCTGGATGTCCTTCATGTCGATCCCACCCGATATCAAGCGGCTTTCAAACGCTGCGTGGCTGCGACCGATACGCCTGTGTTGGTTTTCAACTGCCGCACCCAACGCATCGATGATTTGATCGCCACCCTTCTTGTTAGTGACATAGGCGAGTGCGATGCGATGTAGGTCGACAAGCGCCATGATTTCGCCGGCACGGCCTTGGGCAACGGCGCGATCAATCGCCACCCGATGCCAATCTCCAGCGACGCCCGGAGAAACCGCGTCCCGGATAGCCGCAATGGCCGCTGGGCGGCTGCCCTCGCCCAACATTCCATCCCAAAGCGCGGTTATGATGCTGTGAAAGGCCGCCAGCACCCCGACCGTCGTGACCGTATGTGTGGCGTCGTTGGTCATGAGGGACACATAGAGCCTCATCCACGGCGCAGTTTGCTCCGGTGCCCGTGCGAACGACAGGGATGTAGCGAGCGCGACGCGCCCTGCGTTTCCGGCAGGCGGCGCGGCGGGCTCCGCGAAGAACGAGTGGTAGAGGTCCGGCCCTGGATAGGGAAAGCGCAGAGGCACGCGCTGATAGAGTGTCTCAAGCTGGCGCTCAGGCGCCGAGATGGTGGCGGTTGCGGCGATGACCTTGGGCATTCGCGGCGCCCCCCACCCGTCACCATTCCAGCGGCGCGCGACTTGGAGCCCGTCACCGGCCATGTCGGCCACATCCTCGAGGATCGTCTCAAGCAGGGTGTCGAACAGCCCGCTGAAAGTGCCAAGACTTTCCTCAAGCAGGTGCGCCTCATCCTGGATAACGAGCGAGGGGAAAGGGTCGTGGAAGACACGCGTGCCCTTGGCGTACGCGGGGAAGACGTTGGAGATGTCGTCTTCGGCGGGATCGCGGCGGAGGTCGTCCTCGCGTCGCGGGGTGTCGAGGTTGCCCCACCGGTCGATTCGACGGGCCAGGCCGAACATGCCGAGCACCTTGCTGATAGTAGCCGTGTGCTGGCCCAGCATGGCCAGCTTATCGACGGTTCCGAGCACGATAGCGGGTGCACGAGCGTATATTGCATCATCGGTCAGCAGGAACGGCAGCGGATGCCGCTCGCCATGCTCCCGGTTCCACTCGCAGCCGTCGTTGAAGCAGACGATCACCGCTCGCTTGCCGAGTGGCCCTTCGCCCTCATCGCGCCTCAGCCCGGTTGCTTCGCCGCATACGGGGCACTCGGGGATCTTGTCATAGGCTTCGCGCGCCTCGACGTATCGGCGACCCTGAGCGCGCTGCTCGTCATCTCCCGTCGCACCGTCGAGTTCGCTATCGTCGGCGAACTCCCGATCGCTCGCCAACGGGATATCGGCGCGGAACGCACGGTAGTTGTTGGGTGTGTTCTGGTTTCCGACCCAGAACCCCATCTCGAATGGCCAGTTCCCCACGGCATGCCGGCGGCGCACGATTTCGGCCCGCACCACCAGCTTTAGGAGACGCTGCGCCTGCTGAAGCGTCAGCAGGCGGAGCGGGTAACGGATCATGGCCGTTATGCCACGGTCTTTTCCGCGCAATCGGTCGAGAAACATGGCGAACAGCAGCGTGCCGTAGAACGCCTCGGACTTGCCACCTCCGGTCGGAAAGTACAGCAGGCTGACGCCGTCCTCGTCCAGCATCGGATCATGGTACTCGCGCCACTCCTCAATCCGAGAGCTGAACACCGGGACATGCGCGAGGACGAATGCCATCTGAAACAGACGCCAGCCCCGCTTAGGGTCGTGGGCGTCGCGCATAGCGAAGGCCTCGTTGGTCATTGTCCAGGCGCGCCAGGGAGCGGCGCGGGGCTCAAGGGCCGCGCGATCCGCCCCGGCCAGCCCCGACAGCATTTCATAAGCTTTCTTGGACGCAATCAGCATCTCGACACCGCGTTCGATGTAGCGGGCCTCGGCGCGCTGTGCGGCAATGTCCTTTCGCAGTCGTGCGGACTCGATTTCCGCATCGGCGCGATCCAAGCCCATCGTTACTGTGTCCTTGAGACGAACCTCCTGCTCGTCGATCCACTTGACATAGGCTCGAGGCAGCTCGAACAGCTTGGTCGCGTCGAACCCTGGGTCCTTGAGGATCGCGAACTGGAACGGTAGGTCGATCTGGCGAGCAACGATACGCGGCTGAGCGAAGCGTGGCGCGGCCGTCGTGGCGAGGCGTAGTTCGCCTGCAGCAGTGTCGGCGTGCACGCCGCAGTTTAGGCCGATCGCAGGATAATCAAGATGGTCGCGGAAGCGGTAGGACGGTTCCACTCGGTCAAGCTGAAGGGGTCGGTGTGCGGCATGGGGCAGAGTCAACGAAAGCCCCGCGCCGAAAACCGTATTGCACCGACCTTGCGCATCCCGCGGCGTCGGCTCGGGCGACTGGTTATCTAGCATCACACGCAGCGACAGGCGGCTCGGGTCGAGGAAGTCTACCTGTCGCTCAACCTTTAACACCACTCGCGAGAGATCCGGCACAACGCGTGCACGGTCGACCGGTTGGGCGGCTAGTGCAGCCATGGCCACCGTCCATCTTGCCTCGTCCAGCGTCTCGCCAGGTTGCACGGTCGCGTCACGCCATGCTTCGGTGCCCCCGTTCCCCGTCACCCAGGCCTCGAGCTGCGCCCCGACCGCGTTTGCGAGGATCACATTGTAGGCATCGACCGTCGCGGTCAGCGCCGTGTCGTCTGCGACGGTCGCAAACTCCAGGGCTGGAAGCGCAAGATCGATCCGTCGCCATTTTCCGGGTATGGGCGCGGGGTCGACATGATGCAACGGTATTGCGCGGCTTTCGCGCACGAGGCGCGCAATCGGCGCCGACTGAGCCACGTTGTCGTCAGGGGTATTGGGATCACCGACCGCATCGTCGGGCGATTGCTCGGCGTTCAGCGGCTCGGGTTCCCCGGACAGCAGTTTGATGCCATGTGCCGCATAGGCCTTTGTCCGGATCCCGGCGAGAATCTGCGCACGCTGCGCGCGCACCTTCGAACGCTTCGCCTCGTCCATTCCCTTCCAGTCGGGACGATCGACCCCTGCCGCCTGCAGCGCCGGAACGCGCTCCGTGCGGATCGCGTCGTCAATCTGCTGTTGGATGCTCTTTCGCAGTCTGAAGTCGAAATCGAGCTCGCCACCGCCGGCTACGAGGTCCTTCCACAGGGGGATGACGCGCACATAAACCGAGAACCGTGGCGTGACTCGGATAGTCGCACGAGTCCTGGCGCCTACGACAAAATCTACCCCGACAGCAGCGATCCGGATGTCCGATGTCTCGTCGACAACGCCGCCAACATCGAACCGTGGAAGCAGCTGCCCCGCGAACACGCCGCGACGGGGCGAGCTGCCGAGGATGATGCGCCCGCGCTCGTCGCCGCCGCTGACTCTAGCGACGAGCGCGTTGACCAGCGCGTCGCACACGGCCTCCTTGAGCTCGACGTCGATATCACCCAGCTGCTTGTCCGAATATCCCTTCACGTCACCTCCAAGCTCCGTGTGTGCGCCACGGTCGCCACGTGTTCTTCGGCCATCGCGCGGAGCGCACGAATGTCATCACTCCGGTCGCGATTGCTGGCGAGCGCGGCATGAGGGTCTGTCAGGATACCACGGAAGGCGTCGTGGAAGACGTTGCCCGAGCGCAGCCGATGCGAGCGCTGCGCAACCACTGCCCATAGCCAGAAGCTCTCCGCCAGCTTTGGGCCTATCCCGAGCGCACCGATGAAACGCATGAACGTCTCGCGATCATGGGGCGCGTGCGGCACCACGTCGTGCAGTGGCTTGTCGAGCTCGTCGTCGAGATCCACCCAATAGCGTGCGGTTTCGATTGAAACCCGCGGTTCACCCATCAGCGACACGACGACCCGCAGGCGCTCGTTGACTGAATCTCCGTCGATGGCGTCGAAGCGGCTGGCGACCTGCAGATGGTATTCACGAATTTCGGCCGCGGCGGTAGCGCGGACATTTACGAGCGTGCGCGCCCGCTCGACAAAGCCCGGCCCTATCACGCAAACCTCTTCGCCCTTGCGAACCTGCGAGGCCGGTCGCTCGATGAAGGAGGTGGTCGCGGCGCTGTCGTTGCGCAAGACGATGCCTGTCGACGCACGTGCGATGATGCGCTGTCCATTATTCATGATTATTTCAACCAGACGGCGCTCGCCTCGAGAACCTCCGCTGAGGTCGACCACCGACCCCGGCGGGAATTCGATGTCGTCGGTCGGCATCTCGGAATCGAGCTGCACCGCGTGTCGCCCAATCTCGCCGACGCGCGCGGTCGCTCGAGCCGCGAACGCTCGGAGCCGGACCGCAAGAGGGGCCACGTCGATTTCCTGCGCCAGCCGATCGGCGTCCCTGGCCGCAAAAGCAAGTGTATCCGCGTCAGCGAGGATCACGACCTGCTCTGGCAGCCAAGGTTCGGCCAGTGTCGCCAGGATCGCAGATCGCGTCGGTGCGACAACGATGGCTCGCTTGAACTGATTGCGCAGTGAGCTGGACATCGCCGTGATGGTGCTTAGCACGCGCGCGCCACCAAAGCGGATGATCCCGTTGTCGAGCCGTTCGGTCAGTCTTGGATGCGCCGCCGCCAAGCGGTCGGCCGCGAACTCGGCTACCATGTCGGAGCAGAAAACAAAGGCTGACCGGGAGCTGGAGCGAAGCGCCGGCTGTATCGCCTCTGCCAGTAGCGTCGACATCGGCGTCGCCCGCTCAAGGGAACGCATGATGCCTGTTGTCTCAGCAGTGACCTTCGTCTCCGCGTCCGCCTGGCTGGCAAGGCTGCGAGGGTCGGAGAGGGACGCGACATCTGCCGCAACGCGATAGGTCGCCAGTCGATCATTCGCCGTCGCCGTCGATGATTCCCGCTCGAGAAATCGGCTGAGATCGGCGATCGAACCCGGCAGGCAGGCGGAGCGGCGAACTGTGGCGATCATGTTTCGCGCCGTCTCGGCCCCGCCCGGATCCCCCATCTCCGATAGCCTGTGCGCGAGCCCACGGAGCCGCTCGATATTCCGGTCGACGTCGCCGAAGAAGCCGTCGACTTCTATTCGTGCGCCGCCCTCGAATTGTGGTTTCGGCTGGTTGGTGTCCTGAACGATCCCGGTGGTGGGCGAGTAGACGACGTGTCCCACGGCGGGCGTCACCTGGGCTTTGCGTCCAGGTTGTTTCGTCCCGAGCAGCTGAAATCGAGCAGTTTGGTATGTCCACGGATCATCCGCGAGCACGAGAATGCCGGCGGTTGGATAGACCTCCCGCATGCAGCCGACCATGTCCGCAGCGTGCTTCAGCCAGTTCCATCCCAGCCGGTCGCGTGCATTCCGCGAAAGGTCAAGAATCAGAAAGTCGGGCGCCCTCGTGATCGCCCTCAGCTCAGCGCCGAGCCGATCCCCGGCTCGGATGGTGTAGAGATAGTATGCCGCCTTTAAGGGGTTGTCCGCGTCGCCGGACCGCTTGTGCGTCGCGATGTCCGTTTTGCTCTGCGTTCGCCAGAGCACCGAGCTGTTAGAAGGTCGCTCTCCTCTCGGTGGACCGTGTGGCACTATCTCGTCGAGGATCGGATGCTCGAACTCGGCATAGTCACGACCGTCCGTAGCTCTCCCGGTCAGCTTGCGGACACGCGCCAGAACTTGGTGGTAGTCCTTGGCAGCGTCGCTCACCCCATCAAGATAGCGCTTCAAGTGGTCGAAGTGCACCTCGCCCATACCGTGCCGATCAACCTGCACAGCGCGTGCCTGCGCGTGTGTGCTCCGGGCATAGGGGAATACGACAGCACGCACTTCGTCGGCTCTGTTCCGACTGAGCGAGCGTTCGTTTTTGATTGTGATCTCGACGGGCTCGGCGCTGCAGATGGCGCCGATCGACAGCAGGGAGACGATCGCCGATGGCGACATACGTGTCGCGGGCCACGGCATGATCACCTGCGCCGACCCATCGCTCGCCACTTCGGCAGCTGAGCGGACAAGCCGCTCATAGGCCGGCGTGAGAACGACCGGCGCGGGGGATCCAAGTCGATGTAGCGGCTGCCCGGCAAGAGCCTCCATATACCCCTCGACGTTCCGGGGCGGTCGCTTGACAGGTTCCGGGACCAAGACCGTTTCCGCCACTCGGCGCGAGGCCATCGACGCCATCTTGGAGGTGAGACCTGCCCGCTTCTCGAGCTGCGTTTGGCGTTGCGAGGTCCGGTCCTTAAGTTCAGCGCCCGGCGCGCGGTCAAAGGGTCGATACCGCGCCATCACGCATCAACCGATTCTGGCTGGCTGTGGTACGCGGCCAATGCCGCGGCCTCTGCATCTCCGTGGGCCTCGCGTAGCGCTACTGAGAAGGCCGTCGGCGTCGGAAGATCGAGTTGCCGGAGCAGCGTGACAGAAACAGCGGCCGTTCCAGAGACACGGCGGTATCGCTGATCGACGGCACTCGTGTTGAGCAGCTTCACGGCAAGGGCCAGCCGTTTGGGGCTCTCGGCGGTGAGAACGATAGTATGATTTTCAGTGACGAAGCCGCCCCATCGCACCACAATTGCAGGATCGACCATTGCCGCGATAAGCCGTCGTGGCTGTTTGTCGTTTGTCGTGCGCTGCATGACAGCTGCAGGCGTCCGGACCACGGCTGCGCTTGCTTCAGCGAAGGTAACGAAGTCCATCTTCGTACCCTGCTTGCCTGCGGGTCGGCACACCTGCCCCGCTCGAACGTTCTTTGCCCATACCAACGGAAAGCCGTCCAGGCGTCCGAGCTTCGTCACAAGCCGGGCCCCTTCACGGTTCCAGACGAAATATCCTGCCTTCGCGGTTACGCCATAGTCGGCCAGCGTCGCACCGCCGATCGTCTCAGGGTCGACCGGCGGCAGCGGCCAAGCGTCCTCGGACTTGGCGGGAAGAACCTGCGCGACGACGGTCGCCACCGGCGACGTCGTGCCGATGATTGGGAACCGCACCTTCACATCCGGGCGATGTGCCTTTCCCTTGCGTGCTATTAGCACGCTGATGTCCTGGGCCACGTCAAGAAAGACTCCTTCGCGACCCGCGATCGAGCCGATGGTAAGGACCTCGCCTTGGGACCGAATGAACTGGCGCATGCGATCATAGAGCGGGCCAGACCGGAAGCTCGACGGGATGACGAGCGCAACGATGCCGCCGGGCTTCGCGTTGCGGAAGCAGAGTTCGGCAAATAGGGCATACTTGTTTATGTGCCCGCTATGGGCGACCCGCCGCCACGCATTTCCGCGGACCTCCTCCATCGACATTCGGCCGTACGGCGGGTTCGCGATGACCAACCCATAGGAGGCCGGGATCGGCACACGCAGCGCGTCCCCTATGAGGATCACATCCCGCGGTAGGGGTGCCTTCAGCCGTTCGGCTATTAGTCTGCGTGACAGGGTTGCAAGACCCACATCAATTTCGATGCCGTTCAGCCGGTACGCAACCTCGCGTGCAGCAAGGCCCGCCGAGGTCATTCGCCCAGCGATTGTTGAGAGGAAAGCCGCGCCACCCGCCGCCGGATCCAGGACGTCATCGCTAGACAAATCAAATCCGGCTTCAATAGCAAAATCGACGACCGCATCTGCAACCGCTGGGGGGGTAAAATAGGTGGCTTGCGACCGCCGAACCTTAGCTGGCAACATGAGCGTGTAGAGCGTCCCGATCCAGTAGTGACGCTCGTCGACTGGCATAGCATGGAGAGCCTTTCGGAACGGCTCGAGCCGTTCGTTCACGCCGAGATCCGTAAGCAGATCGAGGCATGCATCGGCACGGGCCTGCGGTGAGGTGGCCTCACGCGCCAAATCCCGCGCAGCAAGGCGAGCACGGGCGAGCAGCGTCGTCTTGCTCCCCTCCGCCTCCACGCGTCCCCCTCTTCTGACGGCATGCCGCCGTCACCCACCCAACAAACATGTGCCGGTATTCGCGCCGAATAAGACTATGCCCGCCAGCGAACGTCTAGATCGGAAGTTCGTCTATCGTACCCTCTCGGCTGGACAGTGTTGAGAATTCTTTGGACCGGTGCCCGATAATCAAATCGCGTCGCAGCTGCGATCATTCTTCGAACAATCTCATCGTGCTGACCTCGAGCCTCTTGAACTCGTTTTGCACTCAGTCGTCAGCCAGCTCTCTGGCTGGAACCAGCTATGCGTCGCGAATACGCTCAAGAAGGGGAGAGCCACGCGACGGAGCGCCCCAAAGTAATCGTCCCGCAGGTCAGTCCATTGCAGTGTCGTTGTCCTGGCAAAACGATCGTCGGCGAGCTTGCTGGAGGCGACCATCCGGAAGCTGTCCCACATGAGAACGCGGTCGGCGAGCCCGCGCCAATCCATCCTGACGATGACTTGCGCGATTCCGGGTAGTTCCTGACCCATGAGACGCGCATGGGCGAGCAACGAGTGGATCGCTACGAGCGTCCAAAGCGGCGTCGGCACGTCGACTCGTTCAGCAAATGCTGAAGACCTCATTATAGTGAACGACAGGGAATATGTAACATATCCTCTTGACCCTGGTTTTGAGATATGTAACATATATCCTACCGAAGGCCAAGCCACAGGAGAACCCAATGATGCCGGTAGTGAGAATTAATGACGCCACCTTTGCGGACCTAAAGCTCATCGCAAGTTGGTTCGGCACGAAAACGCCCGCCGATACGCTGGATCGTGTCGTGAAGGAGGCGATGGACCAGCTCGGGTTGGAGCGCGACGAGGAGCCCAATGAAGCTGTCGTATCGAACGGCGGCGCCATGCAGTTCGAGGTCGCGCCCGGGCTCGCTTTCACGAAACCGTTGTCGGCGACGATCAACGGAACGGCGATCCCGAGCCCGAGATGGTCATCGATCCTGCTCACGATGATCACCCAACTGAAGGCAAAGGGCCTCGACGGCGACAAGCTTGTCCGCGAACTGGGCATCCCGGCCAAGGCCGCCAAGTTCGAGGACGAGGGGTTCAAGTACCACCCTGACCTTGGTATTTCGGTGCAGGGCCAGTCCGCTTCGGACGCATGGAAAGAGGTCGACCGCCTCGCCAAAAAGTGGCGCATCCCTGTCACGGTTGAGTTTTGGTGGCGCCAGAACCCGAAGGCTCAACATCCTGGCCGCACCGGAGTGCTAAGGTCATCTCCTAACAGTTGAGGGCCCAGCCGAATGACTGCAGTGCTACAAAGCATGGGTCGGGCGATGATTCATACGAGCCAGAGTCGCACAGCTACCCTAGGAACTTGTTATGGCGATGCCACTCCAGTGAGCTGGGCGAAGGCAACACGGAGGCACGGATCGGTGACTGCACCGTCGTACCATGCAGGTCATAGTAGTGCCTGCCGTTGTCAAAGTCGGCCTTGAGCCGGCCGCTGACTACAAAGCGCAGGTCCTTGTCCACGGTCACGTACCCCAGATCGAAGAGCTTGTGGATGTCAGTTCGCAGCAGGAGTCCATTCGGGCCTTCGTGCTCTCCACCGTCCGCATAGGATCGAATGTGCGCGGCATCGAGGATGGGGAGGGTTTTCTCGCCGGTGACGGCGCAGCGTCGATCATAGGCGTCTGTGACCAATACCCTGAATGCGCCTTGGCCCAGCCGTGGTCGAACCAAAATCGGTGCCCCGTATCGGTCCAATTCAGACGAGGCAGGTAATGCGAAATTGGCCCGGTCTATGACCGCGTTCCAGAGCTTGGCGCCATCTGTTTCATCCGTGTCGTATCCACGCCCGACCACAATATTGCGGGACCAGCTTTCGGGCACCGGTATCCAGCGGTCACGGGCCCAGAAGAACGGGCTGGTCAGGATGCGGCAGCCAATAGTCGGATCCATGCGGGGATCATCGCCGGTGCGATACCGACCGATGCGTCGCCGCATCTCTTTGGCTGACTCGACGCCGTTCTTTTCGCCGAATGCCTCCCAAGCGATCGAGAGTGGAAGCAGCGAGGCGTGGGAAAAGATTCCGCCGCCGACAATGAAGTTCTGGGGGGAATGCAGCTTAAACAGAAACAACTCACCAGGTTGCAACGCGCGGAAATTGATGCGGCCACTCGGCGCCCAGAAGTTTACCTCATCGACCTGACGAGCCGAGAGGTAGTTGAACCAATCGTTATCAGTGACGCCCACGAAGATGCTGACCATGACACGACGTTGCATCCTGCGAACTGTTTCGGCAACCCACCCAATCACGCCATTGCATGACCGACCGCTTTCTTTTTGTAGGTATCGACGTCTCGCGCCGTGATCGAGCTGAGATGCCGCTTTCCAAAAATGGCGCCGACAGAGCTGCAGTGAGCATCAGCGTTCGCGATGCGGTAGAACCGAGCATTTGGTTCAGCGTTGTCCAACAAGATGAGGCCGACTACAGCGCGTTGATCCAGGATGAGCGACAGCAAGCCAACTTCGAACGGAAGCGACCGTCCCGGCGCGATGGCGGCATTTCCGTATGACCGCATGACAGTCGAGCGTTTTAGAAAGACGTTTCCGCGCGCCCGCTGGAACGATGATCTGAAGGCGTGGTTCGTCCCGGGCAAAACCGCAGCGCAGCGTTTCGATCGATGGCTCGAACGAGAGTTTTCGCAGACGCAAACCCATGCCGGCCTTTGTCTTTGATCCCATCGTCTCGAAGTATCTTCGGCGCCTTGATGCTCATTTGGAAGTGGTGACGCCCTATTCCCGCACTGTCGTTGACGAGATGCGCGAGGTGCCGTTCGCCTCCTGGGATGCCGATCGCCGTGTGTGGACGGTCCCCTACCGGTCATATGAAGCCCTGCACCGGCACTGGAGACGAATCGAGGAGGCTGCCAGGCGAAACGAGCCTGACGAGCGCAAAAAGCGGCGAGAAGCCAATCGCGGGTCGGAAAACGAACGGGCCGCACGTGCGCGGGCCACCGAACGCCGCCGCCGCCGCTATCCGCTGGACCCCAACGATCTTCCGCCTCTGGGCCGGCCTGTGATGACACGAAGCTTCGGTGTCGTCGTCTTCATCGGATGCGATGGCGAGCCCGTCGATGACGATATTCTTCTTTCCCAGTACGCCGACTTTCCAAACCGCGATGACTATGTCTGGGGCCGGTGGCGCCCAGCCGCCCTCGATGAGCTCATAAGGGCCTGGCCCTCGCGGACGGGATCCGAGACCGAGATCGGTGACGCGCTTTGGTGGCAGCCAACACTCGACGACCTCAGGGTCGCTCGAAAGACGGCGCGGGGATTGGAAAGACGCCGCGGTCGAGTGTGAACCTATTTGCCACCGTTCAGGCTCTTCTCGATCTGCCCCGCCGACCCCATGATGTCATCAAAGCTGGGCGCGGCGCCGAAGATCATCGCGGTCGTGTTGGCGTAGTCTCGCGCAAGCGCATCGACCATCCCGGGCACGGGCTCAATGGCGAAGCTCCCCGGCACTGCCGAGGCAAGATCATAGTCGGGACGATCGAAAAACATGCGGGCATGACGCACGCAGTCGGCGCCGAGATCGAGGTCGGCGAGCGCAGCCTTGCCGGTTTCTGACTGCATGAGACAGTGCAGGTCGTAGTAGTGGCGTGAAACCCGCTGCCCTGCCTGCCGCAATTCACCGCGCCGCTCATACCAGCGGCGCAGTCCATGAGCGATCGTCACCTTGTCCCAGAAGGTTCGCGTCGCGTCGATCGTGGTGACGTCCTGTACGGCGAGATCAACGCCGGCTGCGTCCCCGGCCACATAGGGCGTTATCGTCAGCGGCCCGTGGGGATCGAGCGCCGATTTTGCGCCGGATTCGAGACGTATCGCCGGTCGGACATAGGCGCCATCGCGCGGTTCCACCTCGGGATACCAAAGCAGCAGGGTCTGCCCATCAGGATCGGCGTCATCAATTTCTACGCGACCCGCCCCGTCGGTGACGTCTGCCAACTGGGTGGCGAGGAACGCATTGAGCGGGCCGGTGATATAGGCGCGACAGGCATCTCGGATCGCGTCCAGTTTGGCGCGCCGCTTCTTGTTTGACAGTGCCTCCAGCTCTTCGACCGACGCAGGCTCCTCGAGGTCGTCGCGGAAGACCGTGATGTCGATGTCCTCGGAGAAGCGCTTGATGAGGTCATAGCCCTTCGACAGCGATGTGCCGCCCTTGAAAAGCAGCCGCGGCTCTCCTGCCGGCCGTTCGTGATAAAGTGCGTTGAGCGTCCAGCAGACCCAGAAATCCTTTTCGACATTGCCGACCGGGGCGCCAATACGGTTGGCCGTGGCAAGGAACAGATCGAGCCGGTCCCGTGGCGATGCGGCAATAATCTGACGGTAGGCCGCGGTCGTCATGGCTTGCCTTCCGGCCCAGCGGTTGGGCTGAGGAGTTGGCGCAGGAACTCCTGCATCCAGATCGGCACGGCGGAAAGACCGGCGCGTAGATCCTCGCGGATCGCCTCGCCGTGCTTGGGGTCAGAAAGCAGGCGGCGCAATATGGTCGCGATCCGCTTGCGCTCGCTGTCCTGGGTCAGCATATCCTGCATCCAATATAGCGCCTGCACGACCCGCATCCCCGGCCGATCCGCCCAATAGAGGCGGCTCGGGGCCGCGTACTTGAAATGAATTTCCTGGCTGCCGAGTGTGATCGGCTTCAATCTCGCATCGACCAGGACCTCGATTCGCGCAGGTACGGCCGTCGTAAGCCCAAGGTCGTTGGCGGCCGTCATGCCATCGATGACGGTGCGCGCGTTGTCGCGGCGTGTCACGGCCCGGATCACGGCGCGATAGTCCGGCACGGTGGCGCGGCCGGTCAAAGGATTGGTCCGCGGGCGGTCATAGAGACCGCGGTCGATACGGCGAAGCTCTTGAGCCGCAGCTAGTCGCTGGAGCGTCTTGTCCACCGCGGCGCGGGTGCCGAAATCGGCAAAGTCGCCGGGGGTCCAGACCTCCTCGGGCTTGGACTCGATACGCGCGAGCACGCGCGAGCGAATATCCGTGTCGTGTTCGACTGTGGTCATGTCCGAAATATGTTACAAGTTTCGGGCAATGGCAAGGTAGTAGGTCCGAAGAATGCTACAAATTTCGGACAAGGCGCGAAGTCGTACCGCAGCCGCTCAAACTGGGCTACTCAAGCTCGATCCATGCCGGCGCATGATCGCTCGGCTTCTCCCACCCTCGCGTCTCAACATCCACCCCGGCACCGCGAAGCTTGGGTAACAACGAGGGACTGATCAGCAGATGATCCATTCGCAGGCCAGAACTCTTGTCATAGCCCCCGCCATAGGAGTGATTCCAATAGGTGTAGACCCCCTTTTCGGGGTGGATGCGCCTGACCGCATCGATCCAGCCGTCCTCGAGCAACTCGGCATAGGCTTGGCGGCTCTCGGGAAAGTAAACCGCGTCGCCAATCCATCGTCGCGGCACCACGGCATCAATCGGAGTTGGAACGACATTGTAGTCGCCGCACAGCACCGTCGGCGCGCCCTCTTGGAGAAGAGCTTGGCCGTAGCTGATCAGGCGGTCGAACCAGCGCAGCTTGTAGTCAAACTTGGGACCAGGGGCGGGATTTCCGTTTGGCAGGTAAAGACAGCCAACGACGAGCCCGCCGACCTCCGCCTCGATATAGCGGCTATGGCTGTCGTCAGGGTCGCCGGGAAGCCCGCGTCGGCGCTCGATGGGGTCTGCCCCGCGACACAGGATAGCGACGCCGTTGTATGATTTCTGGCCGTGCCAGACCGCGCCGTATCCGGCCTCGCGGATGGCTTCGACCGGAAACTTCTCGTCGGACGTCTTCAGTTCCTGCAGGCAGACGATGTCGTAGGAGGTCGCCGTAAGCCACTTGAGCAGCACGGGCAGCCGACCATTGACGCCGTTCACATTGAAAGTGGCGATGCGAACCATGTGCCTTGGCGGCCGTGGCTCACTTCTTACCGAGCTTGTCCTCGACCTTCTTGCGACTGTTGCCGACCGATTTCACTGCCGACTTGACGTCGGCCTTGCTGGCTCCGGTCTTCCCGGCCTCGTACTTAACCTCATGGTCCTGCCCGCCAGCGACTTTTGCGCGGTCCTGGTTGCGCCCGCGAGTTGTTTGAGTGGTGGCCATTTCTTCCTCCATAGTTCCGTTCCAGTCTGCATTAACGCGCCCGGACTCTTCCGGTTCAATTCATGGGCGTCGCAGTGTGGAACTGAATCACAGGGAAGAGTATTGAATCGGACTATGTATTCGAGTTCCGCATGTCGGCCTTAAAGGCCGCTCCCAGCAAAAAGCGCACGCGGCGCAGGGAGTCAGAATCTACCCCGAAATACCCCCTGCCTCAGTTTCGTCCGTTCCAACTCTGCACGCTGACCGACGACATACCGGTTGGCGCCGATTGGCTCTTCGAGATGAAGTTCGATGGCTATCGCGCCCAAGTCGCCATGTCGGGAGCGGACGTCGTCGTCTACACCCGCAACGGCCACGACTGGACCCGCCAGTTCAAGGTTATCCTGCCGCCGCTTCAGGCACTGACCAGGGGCTCGGCGCTAATCGACGGCGAGATTGTGGCCATCGATAGCCAGGGCCGCACGAACTTCTCAATGTTAAAAACCGGCATTGCCGCAGGCATGCCCCTCAAATTCTACGCCTCCGACCTGCTGGAATTGAATGGCGAAGACCTCTCCACTCTGCCCCTGCTCGAGCGCAAGGAACGGCTTGCGGAACTTTTGGGCGAGAGGGACCCGGATGACAGCCTGCAGTTTTCCAGCCATATCGCCGACAACGGCAAGAAGGTCTTCGACACGATGTGCGCCGGCGGCCACGAGGGCATCATCGCCAAGCGCGCGGACAGTCGCTATGTCGGCGACCGCACCGCCAGCTGGCTCAAGATCAAGTGCACGAAACGTCAGGAATTTGTCATCGGCGGCTACCGCCCCAGCGATGCCGGCCGCGGTGTGGCCTCGCTGATCCTTGGTACCTACGAGAACGGAAAGCTGATCTACCGCGGCCGCGTCGGCACCGGGTTCACAGAGGCGATGCGCAAATCCATTCTCGCGCAGTTGGAGAAGCGGCCCCTGGACAAGTCCGCGTTCGTATCCGTGCCGCGCGACATCGCGCGTCGTGCCAGGTGGGTGAAGCCAGAGCTCGTCGCCGAGGTCACCTATTCGGAGGTAACGCCCGACGGCAGCCTACGTCACCCGAGCTTCGAAGGCATGCGCGAAGACAAGCGCGCGGACCAGGTGGTGATGGAAATGCCGAAGACAGTCGTGACCACCGCGACGGCCAATCTGGATCCCGCTATGGGCAAGGAGATCGCTCGCGCGGTTGGCGTGACCCTGACGCATCCCAATAAGCTCATGTATCCGGGCACAGAGGTGACGAAGGCGACGCTCGCCGCATACTACGCGGCGGTCGCCGAGAAGATGTTGCCGCATATCCAGGATCGGCCGCTATCGCTGGTGCGCGACACCGACGGCGACCTGCGGCAGACCTTTTTTCAGAAGCACAAGCTGCCTGGCATGCCCAAGGCCATCCATGACGGCCAGTTGGAAAAGATGTCCGGCAAGGAAAGCCGCATCCTCTGGGTCGACGACCTGGCTGGGCTGATCGGCGGCGTCCAGATGAACGTGCTTGAATTCCACGTCTGGGGAAGCCTGCGCCAGCTGCCTGACCTGCCGCACCGGATAATCTTCGACATCGACCCCGACGAGGGCCTGGGCTTTGGTGACGTCAAGCAGGCCGCGATCGACATCCGCGGCGTTCTGGAGGCACTCGGCCTTCAATCCTGGCCGCTTCTGTCCGGCGGCAAGGGCGTGCATGTGGTCGTGCCACTCGTTCCCGAGGCCGACTGGGAAGCAGTCAAGAACTTCTGCCAGGACTTCGCCGAACTGCTGGCCCGCACGGATCCGTCCCGCTTCGTCGCGAACATGAGCAAGGCGCGACGCAAAGGCCGCATGTTCATCGACTATCTCCGCAACGGCCAAGGCGCCACGGCGATATGCCCCTGGTCTACACGGGCGCGGTCCGGTGCGTCCTGCGCCGTACCCGTCCCTTGGGATGAATTGCCGACATTCAAGAGTGCCAGCGCATTCGACGTTTTCGCTGCCGCCGCCTGGGCTCAGGAGCCCGACGCCTGGGATGGGTATTTCGAGGTCGAGCAGACGCTTACGGACCGTATGCGCAAAGCGGTTCAGTAGCCGACTAGTTCAGTCTGGATCGCATCAAAACAGGCCTAGCTGATCCGCGATCGGGACGCTGTCCATGCCTTCCAACGATGACAGCGTCACACCCAGCAAGCGGATGCCCCTCACCACCGGGAACAGGTCGGCGAGCATGGTCTGTGCCACCTCAAGCATTTCATCGGCGCCCAGCACGAGCCTTGGAAGGGTACGGCTGCGTGTGACCTGCTGGAAATCGGTGAACTTCACCTTCAGCGTCACCGTCCTGCCGGAAAGATGCTTGGCTTCGCAATGGCGCCAAACCTTTTCGGCCAGCGGCGCCAGCTCGGCGCGCGCCGCATCAAGGGCAAAGATATCGACCGCAAAGGTATCCTCGGCACCGACGGATTTCCGTGGACGGTCGGGCTGAACCGACCGCTCATCGATCCCCCGGGCGATCTGATAATACCAGTTTCCCGACTTGCCGAAATGTTGCTGCAAGAAAGCTAGTGGCTTCTCGCGCAGATCGGCGCCCGTCTCTATGCCCAACCTCTCCATCTTCGTGGCCGTCGCCGGCCCCACGCCGTGGAATTTCTTTACCGGCAGTCTAGCCACGAAGTCAGGTCCCATCGTCGGCGTGATGAGTGCCTGGCCGTTGGGCTTATTGAGATCGCTCGCAATCTTCGCCAGGAATTTGCAATAGGAGATCCCTGCCGAGGCATTGAGTCCGGTCACCTCCTTGATCCGCGCGCGGATCTGCGTTGCTATTTCGGTTGCAAAGGGGATGTGCTGCTTGTTTTGCGTTACGTCGAGATAAGCCTCGTCCAACGACAGTGGCTCAATCAGATCCGTGTGTTCGGCGAAGATCTGGTGGATCTGTGCCGAGACCGCCCGATAGACGTCGAACCGGGGTGTGACAAAGATCAACTCGGGACAGCGGCGTTTGGCAGTGACAGACGGGAGTGCCGACCGCACGCCAAAGGCGCGCGCTTCGTAGCTTGCCGCCGCCACGACGCCGCGAGCGGCTGAACCACCGACCGCCACCGGCTTGCCTCTGAGCTCCGGATTGTCGCGCTGCTCGACCGAAGCGTAAAACGCATCCATATCCACATGGATGATCTTGCGCAAAACGGCCGGGCCAGTCGGCGCCTCCAAATCCCGATCATTGTCCCCTATCGCATTCACTGCGCTCACTCCGAACACTTTCCAACTCGATCGAGCGCAGTCTGCGATCAACTCTCGAAGTGGCGCAACGAGTCGGATTGACTCATGAGTGCCAAGAGAACAAATAAGGAACATACCAGCCCCGAAATCCATTGGGAAGACTGTTTGAGAGTGATTTGTCCATGGGTCAGCCGGCCGCAAGCCCTGCTATCGCTGCGCTTCGCGAACAAGTCGCGCGCCTCGAAGGCGGGCCGACGCGCAACCGCGGAACGCTTCCTTTCGGCGTGCCGGCAATCGACAAGGTGCTACCGGGGGGAGGGCTGGCGCTCGGGGCGCTGCATGAGGTTGCGGGTGGCCGGAATGGGGCGATTGACGGGGCGGCGGCGGCGCTCTTTGCCGCCGGCATTGCAGCGCGGGCCAAGGGTAGGGTGCTCTGGTGTGTCACCCGGCAGGATCTCTTTGCTCCTGCCATCGCCCAGGCCGGTCTGCTCCCAGGCCGCGTCGTCTATGTCGAGGCCGGCGACGAAGCTTCCGTGCTCGCCTGTTTCGAGGAAGGGCTTCGCCATGGCGGTCTAGGCGCTGTCATTGCCGAACTGGCCCGCCTCTCGATGACAGCCTCCCGCCGTCTCCAACTCGCCGCCGAGACTTCCGGCGCCGTGGGCATCGCCATCCGCCGCTGGCGGCGGCAGACCGAGGCAACCGATTTTGGACAACCAACCGCCGCGGTCACCCGCTGGCGGGTCACCGCGCTTCCCTCCCGCCCTTTGCCGGTACCGGGCGTCGGCCGTGCTCGCTGGCAGCTTGAGCTGATCCGGGTCCGGGCTGGAGAAAGCGCCGATTTTGAAGTGGAAGCCTGCGATGCCAAGGGTCGTCTCGCTCTTTTTTCCGGCCTGGCCGACCGATCGCCTGCGGCGCGCCATGGGCCAGTCGGCGCCATCGGCTGAAAGCCCGATCGTTATGCTCGGCCGGCAGGGAAACCGGCGGCTCGTGCTCGCGGTCGATGCAGCGGCGCGGGCGGCGGGATTGCGTGTCGGCATACCGGGGAGCAAAGCCGAGGTGCTGGTGCCCAACCTGCAGAGCTTCGACTTGGATGCAGCGGGCGATGCCGCGGCGCTCGATAGAATGGCGCTCTGGTCGCTGCGCTATGCTCCGATCGTTGCCGCCGATCCGCCCGACGGGCTCATCATCGACACAACAGGCGCCGACCATCTGCATGGCGGGGAGGAGATGATGCTCGAGGGGCTGGTGTCGCGCATGGCCGCCTCCGGCATCGAGGCACGCGCCGCCGTCGCGGACACGTGGGGCGCCGCTCATGCCTGCGCCCGCTTCCTCGCCCGGCCCACCTTTGTCGCGCCGGTGGAGGGATCCTCGGCCATCATGCTCGGTCTGCCGATCGTCGCGCTGCGTCTGCCCCATGATATTGTTCACGGTCTCCAAACGCTTGGCTTCGAACGTGTTGGCGAAGTCGATGCGGCGCCGCGCGCCTCTCTCAGTCTTCGCTTCGGGAACGAGCTCGGCCGTCGCCTGGACCAGGCCATGGGGCGGCGCAGCGAACCGTTCGAGCCCGTCCGCTCCCCCGACCTCATCGAGGTTCGCCGGGCATTCGGCGAGCCGATCGGCGCTGCCGAGACCATTGCCCGCTATGCTGGCAAGCTGGTCGCGGCGCTCTGCGAGGCGCTCGAGACCAGGGGGCTCGGCGCCCGCCGGCTCGACCTGCTGTTCCACCGCGTCGACAATCGTATCGAGGCTATTCGTGTCGGCACCGCGGTCCCGGTGCGCGACGTCAAGCGATTGACCCGGCTCCTCACCGATCGCATCGAGACCGTCGATCCTGGCTTCGGCATCGAACTGATGACGCTGACCGCGACCCTCGCCGAACCCTTTGGAGCCAAGCAGATCATCTCGTCGCTGGTGGAGGAGCAGGAGCCCGACATCACCGATCTCATCGACACACTCACCAACCGCATCGGCGAGCAAAGTCTCTATCGCTTCGCCCCGCTCGAAAGCGACGTTCCCGAACGTTCTATCCGACGCATCGCGCCGACCGCGCCCGATGACGGGACGAGTTGGCCGGGAGAATGGCCGCGCCCGCCGCGGCTGCTCACCCACCCCGAGCCCATTGAAACCATGGCGCTGCTGCCGGATCACCCGCCGGTCTGGTTCAGTTGGCGCGGCATCCGGCGCCGCGTCACGCGCGCTGACGGTCCCGAGCGCGTGTTCGGCGAATGGTGGCGGCGCGATGCCGAAGTGATCGCGGTACGCGACTATTTCCAGGTCGAGGACGAGGCCGGTGACCGCTTCTGGATTTACCGCGCCGGCGATGGCAAGGATCCCGAGACCGGCTCGCACAAATGGTTCCTGCATGGGGTCTTCGCATGACCACCCCGCGCTATGCCGAATTGCAGGTGACCAGCCACTTCTCGTTCCTTCGGGGCGCTAGCTCTTGCGATGACCTCTTCGCCCAGGCGGCCGCGCTCGGCATCGAGGCGTTGGCGGTTGTCGATCGCAATTCGCTGGCCGGCATTGTCCGCGCCCATCAGGCCGCCAAGGACACCGGGGTCAGGCTTATCGTCGCCTGCCGCCTCGATCTCGTCGACGGCATGTCCCTCCTCGTCTATCCGACCGATCGGGCCGCCTATTCCCGGCTCTGCCGACTGCTGACCCTGGGCAAGAAGCGTGGCGGCAAGGCGAAATGCCACCTCGAATGGAGCGATCTGGCTGATTATGCCGAGGGCCTGATCGCTGTCCTTGTTCCCGATCGCGCCGACGACACTTGTATCCTGCAGGTGCGTCGCCTGCGGGAAACCTTCAGCGATCGCGCCTATCTAGCGCTGACCTTGCGCCGCCGACCCAATGACCAGGTGCGGCTGCATGAGCTTTCCAACCTCGCGACCCAAATGCGGATGCCGACGGTGGTGACGAACGACGTCCTGTTCCATGAACCCGGTCGGCGCATCCTGCAGGACGTGGTGACGGCGATTCGTCACAACATCACCATCGATGAGCTGGGCTTCCGGCGCGAGCGGCATGCCGATCGCTATCTGAAGCCCCCCGAGGAAATGGCGCGACTGTTTTCGCGCTATCCGGAAGCCCTCGCGCGCACCGTCGAGATCATGCGGCATTGCCGCTTCTCCCTCGACGAACTCGCCTATCAGTATCCCGAGGAGAAGATGTTGCCCGGGCTGTCGGCACAGCAGGCGCTCGAACAACTCACCTGGGAAGGTGTCGAGCGGCGGTATCCCGAGGGTGTGCCGGACAAGGTCGTGGCGCTCATTAAGCACGAACTGCGCCTGATCGAGATCCTGCACTACGCGCCCTATTTCTTGACGGTGAACGCGATCGTTCAGTTCGCGCGCAGCAAGGACATCCTCTGCCAGGGCAGAGGTTCCGCCGCCAATTCCGCCGTCTGCTACGTGCTGGGCATCACCAGCATCGATCCCGAGCGCAACAATCTGCTGTTCGAGCGCTTCGTCTCGCAGGAGCGCAACGAACCCCCGGACATCGATGTCGACTTCGAGCATGAACGGCGCGAGATCGTCATGCAATGGATCTACGAAACCTATGGCCGCGACCACAGCGCGCTCTGCTCGACGGTGGTGCGCTATCACACCAAGGGCGCTGTCCGCGATATCGGCAAGGCTCTCGGCCTGCCCGAGGACCTCACCAAGCTGCTTTCCTCGCAGGTCTGGGGACACGGCGAAGGCATCGACGAGACCCGCGCCCGAGAGCTCAACCTCAACACGGCCGATCGCCGGCTGCGGCTGACGCTCGAACTCGCGCAGCAGCTCGAAGGCACGCCCCGGCACCTGTCGCAGCATCCGGGTGGCTTCGTCCTGACCAATGACCGGCTCGACGATCTGGCGCCGATCGAGCCGGCGCGCATGGTCGATCGCCAGGTGATCGAGTGGGACAAAGACGACATCGACATTCTCAAATTCATGAAGGTCGACGTCCTGGCGCTCGGCATGCTCACTTGCATGAAGCGCAGCTTTGATCTCTTGGCCGAGCACAAGGGCATGAGCCTCGACCTGGCTACCATCCCGGCCGAAGACCCGGCGACCTACGCCATGATCCGCAAGGCCGACACGATCGGGGTCTTCCAGATCGAGAGCCGTGCCCAGATGTCGATGCTGCCCCGCATCAAGCCGCGCACTTTCTATGACCTCGTCGTGGAGGTCGCCATCGTACGCCCCGGTCCGATCCAGGGCGACATGGTCCACCCCTATTTGCGCCGCCGGGAGGGCAAGGAGCGGGTCGAGTTTCCGACCCCCGAGCTCGAGCGCGTGCTCGGCAAGACCTTGGGCGTCCCTCTGTTCCAGGAGCAGGCCATGCAGGTCGCCATGGTCTGCGCCGGCTTCAGTGCCGGCGAGGCCGACCAGTTGCGCCGGGCCATGGCGACGTTCAAGCACACCGGCGGGGTCAGCAAGTTCCGCGACAAGCTGATCGGCGGCATGATCGCGAATGGCTATACGCCCGAATTTGCCGCCACCACTTTCAAGCAGCTCGAAGGTTTCGGCAGCTACGGCTTCCCCGAGTCCCACGCCGCCAGCTTTGCGCTTATCTCTTACGCGTCGAGCTGGATGAAATGCCACCATCCCGACGTCTTCTGCTGCGCGCTACTCAATTCGCAGCCAATGGGCTTTTACCTGCCGGCTCAGATCGTGCGCGACGCCCAAGCCCATGGCGTCGAGATCCGCCCCGTCTGCATCAATGCTAGCCGCTGGGACTGCACTCTGGAGGCGGTCGACGAAACGGGGCGCTTCGCCGTCCGCCTTGGTTTGCGCTTGGTCAAGGGACTGGCCAATGCCGACGCGGCCGCCATCGTATCGGCCAGGACCGACGATCCCTTCGCCTCGATCGACGATCTTTGGCAGCGCGCCGGCGTGCCGGCGGCCTCGCTCGTGCAACTGGCCGAGGCCGATGCCTTCCGTCCCGGCCTCGGCTTGGCGCGGCGCGAAGCCTTGTGGGCGCTCAAGGGTCTGCGCGATGAGCCCCTGCCGCTGTTTGCCGCCGCTTCGGCGCGTGAACGGCAGACCGTCTCGGAAATTCACGAGCCTGCCGTGGCGCTACGGCCGATGACGACCGGCAGGGAAGTTGTCGAGGACTATGGTCACGTTGGTCTCACCCTGCGCAACCATCCACTCTCATTCCTGCGGGCTGACCTTGCCCGGCGTCGCATCGTCACCTGCACCGAGGCGATGCAGGCTCGCGACGGTCGCTGGCTGGAGGCGGCGGGCCTGGTTCTCGTCCGCCAGCGGCCCGGGTCGGCCAAGGGCGTGATGTTCCTGACCATGGAGGATGAGACCGGCGCGGCCAATATCGTGGTCTGGGTGAAGGTCTTCGAGAAGTTCCGCCGTGTGCTGCTCTCCTCCTCGATGCTCGCCGCCCGGGGCAAGATTCAGCGTGAGGGTGACGTGGTTCACCTCGTCGCTCATCAGCTCACCGACCTCTCCGGTGAACTCGCCAGCGTCGGCAACCGAGAGGCGCCCTTTCCGCTTCCGCATGGAAGGGGCGACGAGGCCCATCATGGTGGCGCCGGAATCGATCCGCGTAGCCTGCCGAAAGGGTTCAGACCGCGTGATCTCGTCGACCCGACATTGACGGTCGAGCCGATCAAAGTGAAGACACGGGACTTCAAGTAGATCGCCTCTTGGCCTTCGATGCGCGAGAGGAGACTCACAACAGCATAAGGGGTGAGATTGTCGGCTGGTCG
The DNA here is from genome assembly GCF_000359125.1 of Mesorhizobium sp. STM 4661. Lineage (GTDB taxonomy): Bacteria > Pseudomonadota > Alphaproteobacteria > Rhizobiales > Rhizobiaceae > Mesorhizobium. Next base: position 70,458 of record NZ_CAAF010000085.1, read on the forward strand.
CCGATGATTGAAGCATGGTCGTCAGAACCTTGGCGATGCTACTTTGGACCGGTCGGTCAGGGGAGGAAAGAGGACGGATCTGTCGCGTACATTGTGCGGCAGGTCGAGTTCGGACTGCTGCGTCGGGATCCCGAGTTCGAGATCCTGCATCATCTGGCTGTATTCGACCCAGCGGACGCACATGAAGTAGAATGATAGTGCACGCACAAAGCGTTTTGGGGGTGGGCGTCCTCCCAGGAGCCGGGCTGTCGGCGAGCCGAAGCCCCGCTATGCGGGTCTTCGCCCTTCGGGCTTTCATCCCTGACGCGAAGGTGAACGCCGCTGATGGGGGGCGATCCTTGCCGCTTGCGCGCTGCGCCGGGCAAGGGAGGCTGCGCCGCGACCAGCCATCACAGCGTACCCGTCACTTTCGCCGGCTTGCCGGCCGCGTGCCGGAGCCAGCTTCCGCATGGTAACAGCGTGATACTTCGCCGGTCGCGCTCAGCCTAACTGGGATGGCTGAACTCCGCACGCGACGCCTGCAGCGCGACGCTCGACAGAGGCTCTCGCTGAGCGGTCCGAATTATTGCCGGATCATAGGTCCTACGGGCGAAGACTTCCCGCACCATGGGCGCGAAGAACTCCAGCGGCCGCGTGGCGTACTCCGGATCGAAGCTCGCCTGGTCCCATCTTTCGCAGAATTCCACACAGTCGTCGAAATACGCATTGTCCCTGAACGCGTCCCGCTTGTGTGGATTCGCACCGACATGCTCGCCGTAATAGACCAGCTGAAAATCGCCGTGCTTCTCCACCACCCAGGCGCATTGTTCGCGCACGAACGGTCGTATGATGGCAGCGGCATATTCGTCGTGATTGTAGGGAGCGTAGATGTCGCCGATGTCGTGCAACAGCGCCGACACCACCCAGTCGATGTCTGCGCCGGCATTCCAGGCACGCGTGGCGGCCTGCAGCGAATGGCCAAGCCGGGTCACCTTGTAACCTGACAGCGATTTGTCGAGTTCCACCATCGCTGCCAAAAGTCGGTCGGCCGTGCCGGCGGCATATTCGATTTCATGCGCGGTCAGGAAGGCATAGTCTTCATGGTCGCCATCCTTCATCTGGGTAAACTTCACGGTTTCCATTGGCGAAACTCCAAATTCTGGTTCTGTCAGCGGGCCATTTCAAGATAAATGTCGTCGCCGTCGACATGTACGGGAAAGGTGCGAGCCTTTAGCTTGTCATCGACAAGGCATTTGCCGGACCGGATATCGAACTCCCATCCATGCCAGGCGCAGCGAATGAGCTCTCCGGCGCGTTCGTAAACGAATTCCGTCTTGTCTGTTTGCCTGGTGGTACCGGAGATCGGCCCCTCGCAGAGCTGACCTGCGCGGTGCGGGCAGATGTTGAGCAGCGCGGCGTAGCCATCCTCGAGCTGGAATATGCCGACGCCGATGCGGCCGATCGTGACGATCCTCGGCTTGCCGACAGCGACGTCGGCGGTCTTGCAGGCGAAGGTCAGCGCGGGGGCGGTTGCTGCGGCTGTCATCAGGCGACCCTCGCGGTAGCGGCCGGAGCCTCGATGCGCTTGTAGACCTCCAGCGCATTCAGGCCCATGACCTTGTCGCGCCATGCGGGCGGGATGTGCAGATTGGTCGGCGCGTCGAAATCCCAATGCGGATAATCGGAGGCGAAAAGCAGTGTGTTCTGGCCGTCCATGTGCTCCAGCGTTTCCCACAGATGCCTCACGTTCTGAGGTTGCTCGAGCGGCTGGGTGCTGAAGCGGATGTTGCGGCGGCAATATTCCGAGGGCAGCATCTTCAGCCACGGCGTCTCTTTGCGCAGCGCCTTGAAGTTGGCGTCAAGCCGCCACATCAGCGAAGGCACCCACGATACGCCGCATTCGATGACGACGAAGTAGAGGTCGGGATACTTCTCAAACACGCCGTTGGAGATCATGCTGACCACATGGGTCATGGCCGGCTGGCTGAGCAGGGCGTGCGTTTCCCAGTAATAGGCAGTCGGACCGCTGGCGACCGCATTGTGGTTGACGCCGCCCTGGCCGCCGAAATGGATGGCGAAGGGCAGGCCGACCTCGGCACAGGCCTCATAGATCGGATGGTAGAAGGGATCGCCATAGGGGCGCTGCGAGCCGTGGCTGGCCAGTACCTGCACGATGTCCTTGTGGCCGCCGAGGCGCCGGATTTCGGCCGCGGCTCCGTGCGGGTCGGTTGGCGAAATGATGATCGATCCCTTCAAGCGGCTGTCCTTGGGCAGCCACCAGTCGATCATGTAGTCATTGTAGGCCTTCACCAGCGCGTTGGCATAGTGGTAGTTGGCTAGCGTCGAAGCTTCCAAAGGCTCGTCGGCGGTGAGGATAGCCACGTCGATGTTGTAGAGATCGAGGTGCTTCTCCTTCATGATCAAATAGTTGTCTTCCTCGGTCTCCGGCCGGATGTCGTGCCGCGAAAACCCCTCCGGATGCAGCCATGGTCGGTGGCCATGCGGAAAGCTTCCCCTCGGCCCAGGCTTCTCGCCGCGAACCAGGAAATCGCGCCAGTAAGGCTCGAGATAGGGGAGCAGCACCTCGGCGCTGGACCAGTAATTGTGGACGTCGGTGTCGACGATGAACATGGGTAGGCACCTGCCATGGAGGGTGGGTGGAAGACGGGGTAAGCGTGCGCCTCAGCGGCAGCTCCGGCAACGCAGCCAACGGCAAGATGTTAATCGGCGAATCCGATTACCTGTTGTCGGAACAGCCTGAAAAGCGCTAGCAGTTGCGGGAATTCTTGCGCTGGATGGCTGCATGCAGATCGAACTGCTGGATACGTTCCTAGATCTGATCGAAACCCGCAATTTCAACAGGACAGCGGAGCGACTGGGCATCACCCAATCGACCGTTTCCAGCCGCATCCGCACGCTCGAGGCTCTCCTGGAAAAGCAGCTCTTCATCCGCGGCAAAAGCGGGACTGAGCCGACCGTGGCCGGTCTGAGGTTCGAAGAGCACGCGCGCGCGGTTAGGCTGCGTTGGCTGGACGCTCGCAGCGAAATCCAGGCGGTTGGAAAGTTCGATCGCCTCATCCGCATCGGCATCCAGTTCGAGCTCTATGAACGCGTGTTGGAAGGGTGGCTGGAATGGGTGAGGGCGACGATGCCCAAGCTCGCGATCTATGTCGAGATCGACTACTCGAACCAGATGATCCTTGATCTCACCACGGGCAGCCTCGATCTGGCGGTGCTCTATTCTCCGCAGTACTTTCCGGACATGCATTACGAGCAGATCGCGGAGGAAAATTTCGTCATGGTTTCGACGCGCAGCATTGCCTGGAGCGAGGTCAAGCCGGCGGACTATATCCGCGCCAATTATTCGGCTTTTTTCAACCGCGCCCACAAACAGATGTTGCCGGAATTGGAAAACAGCCCGGTTTCGACGGGAAATGGCGGTGCCGTTGTTTATCTCCTGCGAAGCCGGGGCGGTGCCGCCTTCGTTACGGAAACGATGGCGACAAGATTGCGGCAGGAGGGTGTGGCGCACCCCGTTGCAGATGCACCGAAGATCTCACATCCCATCTATTCGGCCGTGCATGTCAGGCACCACCATTCCCATACCCATGTTCGCCTGCTCAAGGCACTCAAACTGATGACGGCGTAGCATCTACAGGTCGATGACGACGTCGCCTCTCGGCATGCTGCAGCAGGTCAGGATGAAGCCGTCCAGGCGCTCAATTTCTGTCAGGCCGCCTATATCGTTCATCTCGACTTCGCCCTGAAGCAGCTTGACCTTGCACGTGCCGCACACGCCCATTCGGCACGACGTTTCGATGTAAACGCCCTTGGCTTCGGCCAGGTGCAGGATTGTCTCACCTTCGTTGCTCTCGCAGCGCACGCCGGAGCGCTCGAAGGTGACAACGGCTTCCGTGCTGCCAAATGCCTTGTTTGCTGGCGATGGTTCGAGGCCGAAGCTTTCCATGAAAATCCGCTCGGCTGGAACCGCAAGTTCGAGCAAATGACGGCGCATTGCCTGCATGAATCCAGTCGGGCCACACAGGAAAGCCGTTCGTGTAGCCGCATCCGGGACAAGACGCGCCAACCGGGTCGCGTCAAGCCGGCCGCCACCTTGGGGTTGGCCGGATCCAGGCGTTTGGCTGCACACTGTTTCGACCCTCAGCTTCGGCATGCTTTCGCATAGGATCCGCAGTTCCTGGCCGAAAAGGACATCGTCCGGCGTGCGCGCGCATTGTATGAACGCCAGGTCGAGGTCACTACCTCTATCATACTGGGCCCGCACCATCGACATCAGTGGCGTGATACCGCTTCCAGCGCACACGAACAGCGCTTTCTCGACGGCGCGGCCGTCCAGTGTGAAGTCGCCCCCGGGTTCGCTGATCTCGACCGAGCAACCTGTGATGAAATGATCGTGTAGGATACGCGTGGCCCTGCCATTCGCCGCAGCCTTGATCGTCAAGGCGATCCGTTGAGGCCGGGTCGGTGGCGATGCGATGGTAAACACCCGCGAGTAACGATCGCCATCCCAAGAGAAGCGGATCGTAACGAACTGTCCGGCAAGGAAATCGAACATCCGACCATCGGTCCTCTGGAACTCCAGAGTGACGATATCCCCTGTTTCCTGAATGCGATCAGTGCAAACGCAAGAGTGCAAGGTGCCAAGTGGTGCCTTTGTTTCGGCGAGAACCGCATCGATGCTCATTCGGTCATGTCCCGGATCAGACGGAGAAGTGAAACATCCTAAACAGAGTTGGCGGCACAACCCCGCGCTTCGTTGATCGCGAAAGGCGTTCAGATCCCTCTTCAGCTGTAAGCGACAAAGAGTGCGGAGCCACTTGATGCCTTGCGCTTCACCTCCAGGTCAGGTGACGGTTCGCTCCTCAGCCTGCCATTCGGTGGTGGGCGGAACGGACCTCAACCAACTACGTGGCGCCTTCTAGATCACCGAAGCCGCGACCGGCTCCATTCTCATGGCAGAACTTCCGGGGCCAGGGCAAATGTTCTCACACATTTGAGCCCGTAGGACGATGCGCGCATGCGTTGCACGACGCTTGGGGGCGTTCACCTCACCCGGCGGAGTCACGGACCAGGATCCGTGGCATAACGATCGCTTATCCATAAGACCTGGATAACATTGCTTGTCGCCGGTGTGTCGCAGGGGCAACATGGTTTTTGTACGATGCGGGCAGTAACTAGACGAACTTGCTGAGTGCAACGTCACGAATTACCCAACTGTACTAACGTCCGTAAAGCCCACGCACACCGTAACAGATGAGAAACAGGGAGAGGTTAGGTCATGAATGTACACCTGATCGAGAAAAGAGAGCAAGACAAGCCGTTTCGTGAGGATGCCAGCGTGTCATACACGCTTCCAGCAAGGTACTTTTATGATTCAGCCGTTTTCGAACAGGAAAAGGCTGCGATTTTCTACCAAAGTTGGGTCTATGTCTGCCACAAAAGCAGGGTACGGAATCCTGGCGAGTATGTAACCGAATTGGTCCACGATCAAAATGTGATCATCATTAAAGGGCAAGATGAGCGCGTTCGGGCATTCCACAATGTGTGTCAACATCGCGGACACGAGTTGCTACGCGGTTGCGGCAAGACGCAGATGATCGTATGCCCTTACCACGCATGGACGTATAACCTCGATGGAACCTTGCGAGCCGCACGCGAGACCGGCTCAATTAAGGATTTCGACAAGAGCCAGTTCACTTTGAAGGAGGTGGCGATTGAAGAATTCTGCGGTATGCTCTTTGTAAACCTAGACGGTAAAGCTGTACCGTTGCGTGAACAGGCTCCCGAACTGGAAAAGGAGATTCGTAGCTACGTACCCCATGCAGATGATCTCGTATATGCCACCAGCCAAGAATACGAGCCACAAGCTAACTGGAAGATATTGGTCGAGAACTTTCAGGAGTGCTACCACTGTGCAGTGGCGCACAAAGACTTTTCCGTGTTGGTCGACTTCGGCGACGGGGCGTATAACCCGTATTCCAATGGCATCTTCACCAGCCACTGCTCCACTCGAACCACTCGGGACAGCGCTGCCTATAAGGTTAGCGGTAACGACATTGACGGATACGGTGGGTGGTTCCTGTGGCCGAATCTCACGATCTGGGTTTATCCAGGCGACGAGCAACTCTCCGTGATGCGCGTCGATCCACTTACTCCCACGACTTCGTACGAGCGTCATGACTGGTTTACGAAGGACGGAACCGTCAGCGAGGAATTGAGTGGCACCATCAAGTTCCAGCGCGATACACTCCAATTTGCGGAAGATATCCCCATTTGCGAGAGCGTGCAGAAGGGACTGAAGTCTATGGGCTACAACCAAGGGCGTTTCGTCGTTGGAGGCGATCGGGTCCAGGTTACCGAGGCGCCGGTCCACCACTTCCAGAAGCTGGTGGTCAATGCTCTCGGACTGAAAATCGGAGTCGAATAACTGGGCTGATTCTGAACTTGGTCAAGCAACGGGTTATTGCCATATGATCTCGGCGAGCGCGATCCTGCACCGGCCATAGCGGCCGGTGCAGGATCACGAACCCTTCACCCTACCTCAGTCATGAGAGCGCTGATCGGGTGTCTTGAAGCTCTGCCGTTGGCGCTGCCCCGTAGGAATAGAATTTTTTCGGTTGAGAACCTGCCTGTGTATGCCCAGTGACGGCATTTATTTTTCACCCGATAACCGTCAGGAATGAATTCGATCATCGGCGCAGCCGTGATCTCCGACCCGGAAGGACGTTGCCGGGGCAGGCGCGCACCGACGAACGAGTGCGGGGCCAGTATGCACCTTTGGCTGCAATAACGCCTATGGAGCGTTGCGAATGAGCGAATTAGCCACGCGAAATACAGCGCACTCAGTTGCGCTCCTCGTCCCCGTCATGTGGGGCTTGTACTGGATACCGGCCCGCTATGTTGAAGCATCCACGGGCGCTGGCGTTTGGGGAACCGTCTACGTGGTAATTGTAGCCTGCGTGGTTCTGGCGCCCGCCGCTTGGCGCTACCGGACGTCGCTTTACTCATCCAACCGTTACGCGCTCATATCTACCGGTCTCGGCGGGGCGTCCTTCACGCTGTACGCAGCCGGCCTGTTGTATGGAAGTGTCTCGGTGGTCGTGGTCCTGTACTACCTTACGCCGGTCTGGAGCGTTTTGATCGCACGTCTATGGCTAAAACAGGAGACTTCGCTGATACGTTACGCTGCGATCGTAATCGGGATAGTCGGAATATTCCTGGTTCTCAAGGGTAACTCCACCGGTATCCCGTTGCCGCACGAGGTCGGCGATTGGCTCGGCCTCGGTGGTGGCATTCTGTGGTCGATCGCAAGCACGGGTATTTACATACACTCACGTCTCGACGCTTACAGCAGCAACTTCATATTCAGCGTCGGTGCATTTTTGTCCGCCGTACTTCTGGCTTGCGTTATGGGGCCCCCGATCTTGGAGACCGGGCATTCAATCGACTACGGCACCGGTATTCCGGCTATCATCATTATTGGGGTCGGGTGGTGGGCGGTCGCGCTCACCGGGTTCCTGTGGGCTGCGCGCCTCCTGGAGCCAACACGGCTCGGGATTTTCATGATGACGGAGGTGGCAGCTGGCGCCGTTTCGGCAGCATTGTTTGCGGGCGAACCGTATGGTGTCCTGATGCTGGTGGGCACCGTCCTCGTCGTTGTTGCCGGTCTGATGGCGGCCGCTTCGCCGTCGACCCCGCGTGCCGCAATGATTGCTGGAATTGAATAGACCATTGCACGACATCCTCGATGGGCTTGCCCCTTTGGTGAATAACTCCGTGAAGCCGGTCACGCAGGCTCTCCAAGAAACATTACCACTCCCAGAGCAATTATTCGCGCTGGCCAAGGTCATTGTGATGCGCGGCCCTGCAGGCGCATGGACTCATGCTCCCAGATCGCTTTGACCCTCTCGGCGCGCGACCAGTTGCGGCAGCCACGTGGGCGTCTGATGCAGCACCGGAGCGAGTGTTCTGCGTCCCTAATTGGCAGAGACTTCGATGCAGACCTGCCACAGCAGGACCAGACTCATGGCGAGGACCACCAGCTTGTACGCGATCGTCAGCCACCAGCGCACGCCGCCGGTAACAAGACAAGAGCTCGATTAGAGGTTAGAAGCCGCTGCACAGGCTTCCCGAAATTCATTGGTGAAGAACAGCGGATGGTTGAAGAGGCTCTAAGCGCGACGTTCAGGTGATCATTTATGCCATGATCACGTGGCGAGTCGGTCCGAAGCAGCGGTTCACCTGCCTGGGCTGAACACCCATACGCATCCAAGCCTGGGGTGGCAGATCGCAAGGTTCCGCAGGCGGAGCGAGACCATCTCGTCTGATGCCGCCCGAAAGCTGGATGAAGCGTATAACGTGGGCCATCCGATGGGCCGGCCTTAGCGAGCGCCAGATGGCGTTGTCCCTAGTCACCGCTGGAAGCAGCTGCTCGCGCCTTGTGTCGAGCACGAGCCCGTTGGGGGCTCGCAGGCACGCAGGACGCCGTCCGCCTCCTGAAGGAACACCCGGCGAACGGGTCAGTCGGTGGCGCGTAGCACATCAGCAACAGACGGACATAGCTGAATGCCGGCAGCCACACCATCGACAGGCTGATGCCGGGGACTACGCGAACCTTGTGTTCTCCGGCCCGTCGGCGCGTGACAACCGGGATCGCCGCATGATCACAGGTCCAGAGTCAGATGTTCGGACTCTGCACGCGAGCAGCACAAGGCAATTAGCTCTCCTGAGTTTCGTTCCGCCTGCGTCAGCACACTGTCCCGGTGGTCCGGCTTGCCGCTTACCACCGGAGTCAGACAAGACCCGCAATATCCCTCCTCACATAGCTTTGACACCTTCACGCCATTGTCGGTCAGTACCCGCAATATCGATTGGCCCACGGGCACGGCAAACGACTGTCCGGTGCTACCGATTGTAACCGTAAATTCCGAGTCACCCTCGCGACACCGTATTGCACTTGGATCCGCCCCGAACAGCTCGTAATGCACCGTTTCCGGAGGCCAGCCTCGCGTCGCGCTCTTGACGGCGTCCACCAGCCCGTGCGGACCGCACACGTACACGTGACAATCTTCCTTGCCATCGCACAACAGTCTGCTCACATCCAAACGCCCAGCTTTTGTTCCCTTGTTATGAATAAAGGTTACATTCCTGCACAGAGTGGAATTTACGATCGCTGCATAGTGCGCGGTCTCCTCGACCGAACGCGCGCAGTAGTACAAATGATAATCGCTTCCGATCTGTTGCAGCCTTCTCGCCATCGACAGAATAGGCGTGATACCGATGCCGCCGGCAATAAGTATCACCCGACCAGCCGATTCGTCTAGTTTGAAGTTGTTGGCGGGTCCATCGGCCTCTATAATGCCCCCCACCTTCCAGTTTTCATGTATCCATTGAGACCCACCTCGCCCTTCCCGGTCCCTGAGTACAGAGATCAAGTAATGATCCGATGAACCCGGGGTATTTACTAGCGAGTATTGCCTCCGTATGGAACCGGTCACCCGCACGGTTATATGTGACCCCGCCGAGAACGCCGGCAGCGGCACTCCTGCCGATGCATTCACCAACGTATAGCTTCGAATCGACGCCGTTTCGTCAGATACATTCGAGATCTTCAAATACATGACGATGGGCTCCTCAGTCGCTTCGGATGCGCCCTCGACTGTTGCGATGATACCTTCATCCAACGGCATGCGATCCGGCGCTGCTGTGCGCATTTTCTCTCGCTCGTACTATTCCGGCGCGAGGGTTTTAGTGGAGTTGCACACATCTTTCGCACAATATAACGTAATGCTTCAAGCCCGAACAGCAGCCATTCTTTGGGCATTTGGATAACGAAATGTTATGAAAAGCTACCGACAAAAGCTTCCGCCGCTGGATCCCTTGATCGCGTTCGAGGCGTCGGCCCGGAACCTGAGTTTCACCAAGGCTGGACGTGAGCTGCATCTCACTCAAGCCGCAATAAGTCAGCAGATTCGATCCCTCGAGAGCTACTTGGGGGTGCAGCTCTTCATCAGAGCCAATCGTTCGGTAAGCCTTACTCCACAAGGGCGCAACTTCCAGCACGTGGTCGCGATGACGCTCGCGAACCTCGCCAACGCGACCACCGACCTACGGATCAAGGGAGATGAAAGCACCCTAACGATAGGGTGCGACCAAGCAATCGGCAATATGCTTCTCATGCCGAGGCTCCCCGACTTAACGGCTGCCTTCCCACAAGTCACGCCGCGCCTGATGATTTCGGACGTCGAAAAGATTTGTTTGTCGACCGACGTTGATGTCGCGATCATTTTCGGCGACGGCACGTGGCACGGATTCCATGCGGAGAAGCTCTTTCCTGAGCGGATCTTTCCGGTTTGCAGTCCCGAATACTTTGGGAAAAGCCCCGAACTCCGCAAAGCCGACGATCTTTCACAACACAAGCTCATCGAGCTTGTGGATGAGCACTGGAATTGGATGACCTGGCGGCAGTGGCTCGACCGGAATAGGGTCAACACTGCCATTGTTACAAAGGGGCTTGCAGTCAACAGTTATCCGCTGGTGATCGAAGCCGCAACTCAGGGGCACGGTATTGCGTTGGGTTGGGATCATCTCGTAGGTCGGGAATTAGAGAAGGGGACGTTACTCAACCCACTTCCAAACGCGGCGGTTGAATCGGAACTTGGCTACTACGTGCTTTGGCCAGCTCGTGCTCATAACCATCCAGATATACGCGGGTTTGTTGACTGGTGCTTCCAGTCACTTGTTCGAGATTAACAGCAAGGACGGCCCGCGGCTGCGCGACAAAAAGTCAAGTCTGTAGATTTTCACTAGGAAGTTGGAGCGTGCCGCGTCGAATTTAGCGCAAGGAGCGGCATTCTCAAGAACGTTTAGGCGGTCGATTTCTCGCTGATCAGTTCTCTTGAACACCGAGCTGTCGTTGTTTCTTCTTGACCCAGGCCTGAATGACGCGGTCCGCAACCATGCCGATGATTGCTATACTAATTCCAGTGGTAAGCGCGGCGCCTGTGTCGGCCTTCGTCAAGGCTATGTATACCGACTGGCCGAGATCACGGGTACCCACGAGCGCCGCAATCACCAGCATCGATAACGTGGACATAATTGTCTGGTTGAGACCAAGCATGATCGCGGGCGATGCGATCGGCAGATCAATTTGAAATCGTTTCTGGAGGGCGCTACAACCCATTCCGATGGCAGCCTCCGAGACTTCGTGATCGATGCTCCTAATGCCGTGCTCAGTGTATCTGATCATTGGCACGATCGAAAAAGCGACGATTGCAATAAGAGCCGAAAAGTCGCCGACTTCGAACAGAAAGATGACGGGGATGAGGTAAACAAATTGCGGAATGGTCTGTAGAGTGTCGTTTACAGGACGTAAAAAAGCGGAAAATCGATCGTTGGAGGCGGCCAAAGCTCCGAGCGCGCCGCCGGCGACAAATGACAACACGACAGCGGCGGCGCAGAGGTAAAGGGACAGCATCGCGGGTCCCCAAAGACCGGTCAGAAGGATAAATGACATCCCTGCAAGAGAAAAGCAGGCGGTACCAATCCCTCCGGCTTGCCAGGCTGCGACGCCGACCACCATGAACAGCACCGGCCAGGGAATGTTGGTCAGCCCAAAGAAGCAGGCAACTGCAACCAGTGCGACCAGAACGGCGCCGCGTCCTTGCCAAGCGAAACTCGCCAGCAGGATCGCGCACAGCACAGCAACCCAGTACGCGACCTGGTTAACGGGAGAAATAGTGTACCCCATTGCATTAAAGAGCTGCAGCCAACCGATCTTGAGCGGCAGAAGTATACAGAAGTTCACAATCTGTTTCACCTCCGCGAAGATCCAGCCGTAGTGCGAAACCGTGTAGCTCAAAAAGTCGTTAATCTGGGTGACCGGATAGACACGCCACTCGCTTGGCCATTGTCGCATAGCGGGAAAGAGCATAGACGCAGCGAACAGGGCGAGCAGCAGAAGTGCGGAGGCTGCTAGTGCCTTACTTCGGCTGACGGTTGGAGTGTTAACGGTGCTGCGAACACGGCTCGCGAAGCCAGCGGAGATGCGGTCCAAAATCATTGCCATTAGTGCGATGACCATGCCCGATATGAGGCTCTGCCCAAACTGCGCTTTTCGCATTGTTGACAGCACTTCCCAGCCGATATCGTTGAATCCGCCGATTACAGAGGCGATGATCACCATTGAAAGAGTGGCCATAATCGTCTGATTCAGTCCGACCATAATCTGCGGCAGCGCCGCGGGAACCCTTACCCACCAGAAAGACTGCCACCGCGTAGCGCCAGACATCTCTCCGGATTCAACCAACGCACTTGGAACAGACGCGAGTCCATGCATCACGTTCCGGACCATCGGGGGACAGGCGTAGATCGCACTTGCGATCAGCCCTACGACAGGGCCAAACCCAAAAAGCAGGAGAAGCGGCACCAGATAAGAAAATGCCGGCACGGTCTGCATTAAATCGAGGCAGATAATCAGAAGCCGACGAGCTACCCCTGACCGGTAACCCAGAACACCCATTCCAAAGCCGACCCCGGCGGCAAGCGGGGCTGCTACCCCAACAAGAGCCAGGGTATTCATACTTTCTTGCCAATATCCCGTCGCTACCATGTAGAATAGCGAAGCGGCAGTGAATATCGCGAGTCTGCTACCGGCCGCGGCGAAGCCGACAAACGTGAAGGCCACCAAAGTCACAGACCAAGGGAGCCATTGCAGCACGCCTTGCAATGCCGTCAATGGCCACGACAGCAACCATGAGATCGCACCAAAGGCCCAGGAAAAATTGGCGACGAACATGTCCATCACGAGGTTCAGTCCTCGTTCTATCGGACCCTTTAGCCAGACTGCTGTATTGGTGAGCCATGTCATATCCTGTTGGAAATAGAAGAATGGGATGCTGGTCAGGCCTACAAATGTCCAAGCGATCAACGTGGCGCTACGCGGCTTTGACTGAATAGGAAGAGCGTGGCTATTGGTAAGGGTCACTTTGAATCGATCTCTCAGCGGGTTCGCTCTTGGCTTTCGGCAAAGATCGTCAGGACCTTTGAAGCGGTTATTTCTCCGACGATCGCGCCGGAGCTGTTTGTGACGGCGAATCCCTCCGGGTTGCCGGCGAAGGAAGGCATTGCATCCAAAAGGGATAGATCTGCACTGCATGCCTGAGTCGTCTGCAAATGCCCTCGATAAGGCTCCATCACATCCGCCACCGTCAGGACATGAGCGAGCGGAACATCGCGCGTGAACTCTCGGACATAATCGTTCGCCGGCTTCAGAACGATCTCCGCCGCACTTCCGATCTGGATGATCTGCCCGTCTTTCATGATCGCGATGCGATCCGCGAGCCGGATAGCCTCCAAGAAATCGTGAGTGATGAAAACGATCGTTTTCTTCAGCAAGGTCTGCAGGCGCAAGAACTCGTTCTGCATCTGCCTACGTATTAGAGGGTCCAGAGCCGAGAATGGTTCATCCAGGAACCAAAGCTCTGGCTCAACAGCTAGTGACCGAGCGATGCCGACACGTTGCTGCTGTCCCCCCGACAATTGCGCAGGGAAAGCGCACTCGCGGCCCTTTAGGCCTACCAACTCGACCATTTCCGACGCGCGACGTTCACGCCTCTGACGGTCGACGCCTTGCACCCTCAAAGGAAATGCCACGTTCTCAAGGACCGTCAGATGGGGGAGCAGGCCAAAACTCTGAAACACCATTCCCATTCTGCGACGTCGGATTTCGATGAGCCGTTTGGGACTCGCCTCAAGGAGATCCTCGCCATCGAAAAGGATCTCGCCATAACTCGGCTCCACGAGCCGCGACAGACAACGAATAACGGTTGATTTGCCTGAGCCGGAGAGCCCCATAATGACGAAAATCTCACCGGCATGCACGTCGAATGAGACGTCGATGCCTGCCGGCACGCAACCCGACGAACGCAATGCCGCGACGGCACTCGCGCGCTCCGGAGTGTCGCGCATTTGATAGATCCCGCTATCCGTAGGGCCATAGCATTTCCAAACGTTACGGCAGGAAAGCTTGACCTTGCGATCTTTGGCCGACCCAATTTGATCGTCCAGGAAGTAAGTCATTCCGTGTCCTTCCATTCGAAGAGCGAAGCGCCGACGTCAGCTGTTGAGGCGTTAGCTGTTGGAGCGACGCGCCGACACGTATAACCGCAACGGATTACTTAACCGCGGCATCGACCCACTTCTGCCAAGTATCCTTGTTCTTCTCCACCCAGGCTTGAGCTACCTCATCGAGAGTGTGGTTGTGAACATCAATCGCCGAAATCATTGGGATCTGTGCTTCGTCGGTCATCTGGTAATTCTGCAGAAACCGATAAGCCGCGGGCCATTTCTTCTCCATTCCAGACCAAGCGACTTTGATAATTTCTGAATTGGGCAATGCACAGTCACCTACCTCATTCGGATTTGGACCCCACTTCGGATCATCCATGCACGCGGGCTCATACTTAGGCATCTCAACCCACTCGAGATCGAGCTCGTTGAAGAGCCAGTGCGGCGACCAGAACATCGCAATAATGGGCGTCTTCTTAAGCGCCGCTGCCTTCAATTCCGATACGAGCGCTCCCTCGCTGCCAGCGGACACCGCCTGCAGTTGAAGATCGAGACCTTTGATCATCGCCTCGCTATGCGAGCCCCAGTCTGGAGGATAGTCCAAGATGCGACCTTTCGGCAGCGTATCCGCGGTGGCCAGCGCCTGCGCGCAGGCACTGCTCTTAAGCGCCTCCCAATTCGGCAATCCTGGACAGATATCCTTCATGTAAGAAGGATATAGCCAACCTTCGCGAGCCTTGAGACCGAGGTCGCCGACCTCAACGACCTTGCCGGATTCCTTTGCCTTTGGCCACGTTTCGCCGATGTTGCTTAGCCATATCTCAAGAGCAGCGTCTGCTGTGCCGTCGCTGAGCGCCGTAAACTGAGGCAGATAGCCTGCCGTCACGTACTCAACCTTGTAACCCATGCGCTCAAGAATAATTCCAGCGATTTTGGTAGTGACGTGCTGCCCCGTCCATTCATTAAGCGTAAGCTTAATCGGCTCCTTCGTTTCAGGAATAGACGCCCCATAAGCTAGCGGTATGGCTAAGGTCCCCAAAAGGGACAGCGCGATTGTCGCGGCGGACAGTCTCAGTGCACTAAACATTCTTCGACCCTTCATTCGAGTGGACCTTCTTTCCCTGCCGCAGACAAGTTAACGTGATGCGAGAAGGCTACAAGCGAGGATTTCTTGGGCCGAAGCATTACCGTCGGTTATGTGAGAGGTGCTAAATCGTATCCCGCGGCTTGGCGTAGTTGAGGCATTGATCGTCGTAGATTGGTGAGCTGATCAGCGCGCCACGGCTAGCAGGCTGATGAGGGATCATGCTCCGTTGGCCGACGCTTCCAACGATCATTAGCGGGCCGCTGCACTTACGCCCTAGGCCGCGTCGCTACAAGGCGCACCATCGCCGACAGATCCGCCGAACAAAGGTGGCGAAAATCATGGACAATGCCGAGCCCGACGTGCTGGCCGACATGACCTCGCCGAAGGAACGTCGCGCCCAACTCGACAAACCGAACGAACGTTTCAACGGCGAGATCTAGCGGCGCACCGAAGTCGTCGGAATCTTCCCGAACGATAATGCCATTGGTCTCGTCAAAAAGAGGTTCGTGGCCACCACGCCGAAATCCGGGCGGCGGCAGGAGAAATCCGCGCCGATCGTCGCCGCGCTCTTCAATCTATGGGCGGCGGAACTGCCCAGACTTCCAGGGAAATCGAAACTGACTGAGGCTATCCGCTCTGCCCTTAGCCGACGCGAGATCCTCGAGCACTTCCTTCATGATGGCCGTATCGAACTCGCAACACCGTCGAACGCGCCCTCCGGCCGCACGATCACGCGAAAG
Organism: Mesorhizobium sp. STM 4661; assembly: GCF_000359125.1. GTDB lineage: Bacteria > Pseudomonadota > Alphaproteobacteria > Rhizobiales > Rhizobiaceae > Mesorhizobium. The sequence goes on from NZ_CAAF010000085.1 coordinate 86,352, forward strand.
AACAGCGTGTTTGCCTGTAGCGACGGAGGCGGAAAGACATGGGCGACTATCGCCACCCTGCTGACCACGGCCCGCCTCAACAACATCGATCCGCACGCATGGCTCACAAGAACCCTTGAGCCCATTGCCAACGGAGGGCCAAACAGCAGGATCGAAGAACTCATGCCGTGGGCAACCGAAGCCTGATGGCCGCACCTACACGCTGACGATCGAGAACACCCAGTCGCAGAACTTTTCTACGGATGGGTTGGGATGTTCCGCCTCATGCATGACGACATGATATCCGAGCTTCGTCTTGACGGATTGGTTGACCGGACTGACCAGCCGCCCGCTTTTCAAGGAGTCGTCAATGACATACCTCCAACCGAGAGCGACACCGTCGCCAGCCTCCGCAGCCTGAATTACCAGAGCATAGTTATTTATAAGGAGTTTGTGATGAACTTGCGGAACCTCGATATTATTCATGCTGAGCCAGACGCGCCAGTTCATCCAATCCCAGCGCTCGTCTTCGTGTTCAATGAGTGGGAAGTTTACCAATGATTGCGGCCCGCTGACTGGTCCATACTTCTCGATACATGAAGGGCTGCAGACCGGTATGATCTCTTCTGGGAACAGCAATCGCGATTTGAAACCTAGCCATTCCCCGTTGCCATGTATGATCGCAACGTCGACACGCTCGCGCAAACAATCCTCTTTGTCTGATACAATAAGTCTAATAGATATCTCCGGATTCGATCTGAAGAACATTGGCAGCCTTCGCTGAAGCCAGAGGCCGGCGACTGCCTGATCTGTCGCTACGACAAAGGTTGCCTGTGGCACGTTGCGTATCTCGTTTGTGGCATCGCCAATGTGCGTCAAGGCCAAGTGTACGCTGTGCTGATACATCCGACCTTCCGGGGAAAGTTCGACGTTACGATGCCCGCGGATGAACAGCCGTATTCCAAGATTTTGTTCGAGGTTTCGAATCTGTCTGCTGACAGCAGCCTGCGTGACGTTCAGTTCATTGGCTGCAAGCGTGAAACTCATGTGGCGCGCAGCGGCGTCGAACATCACGAGAGCGTCCAGAGGGGGAAGTTGCTGGCGGAGGGTTGGCATAATCCAAAGTCATCCTAAGCTAGGCAAAACTATCGCTTGATCCAAGCAATTCAATCATATCACTCTAGCTCGCATTACAGCAACTTGTCCACCAGAGGTAACGCGGAGCATGAGAATGGCCTCAAAGGCACTGATCCGAAGCTCTGACGCCCACGCCGCCTATATTGCGGCACAGAACAAATACTTGCCAGGTTCCGGGTCTTTTGACAGTCCAACTGAAGCGCTCCTAGCCTATTTGGGCGCGTTTGAGTCGAAAGACGCAGGCTTCATTGAGAAGGCGACTACGTCGGGCTCCCTCATCGAGATTCCAACCAGGGGTCAGGACAAGAGCTGTTCAAAATCTTGCGTTAAGGGCGAACGGATCGGGAACTCTACGCTGCTCGACGGATTGGGGTAGGCAGTCTGAGCGATCGGAAGCCTTCTGGCATTTGATGCTCTGCGTCCCAGGTGTAGATGCCGGTCAGGTTGATGTGCTCCCAACTCAACGGCGAGACGTGCTTAAGCAGATGATCCGGAATCCCGCGACGTGCACTGCGCAAGGCGGCGTCGGGCTCGCGGCGGTTGAACTGGGCAAAGCGATGGGCGCACGGGTCGTCGCAGCCGTGTCCTCGCAGGAAAAGCTGGACGTCGCGAAACGGGCGGGCGCATCCGACGGCGTGGTCTATCCGACCGGCAGCCTCGACAGAGCGCAGCAAAAAGCCTTGTCCGAGCAGTTCAAGGCCGTGTGCGGGCCTGACGGAGCCAATGTCACCTACGATCCAGTTGGCGGCGATTACAGCGAGGCGGCGATCCGTTCGATCGCCTGGAAGGGACGTTATCTTGTGATAGGTTTCCCCGCTGGCATAGGTAAGCTACCGCTCAACCTGCCGCTGCTGAAAGGCTGCGACGTCCGCGGTGTGTTCTGGGGCGCAGCCGTAGAGCGTGATCCGGCGCGCAACAACGCCGCGACCGCCGAACTGTTTGACCTCTACGGGAGCGGCAAGATTAAGCCGCGCATCCATGCAACGTATCCCTTGAAGCAGGCGCATGAGGCCCTCAGGTTCCTAGCGTCACGAAAAAGCACGGGGAAGGTCGTGGTAACGATCTAGAAGGCTCCGACGATGCCAGGAATTATTTTTGTCTCGCCGGGCAGGCAAGATGTCGACTTGAACGGCGGCACCGTCCTTTGAGGGCATTTGCCCGCTCTGGCCTCCGCGAAGATACCTCAAACTGGTCTCAAAGCGGATCGGACCCGCGCCTCTTTGTTGCCGGAGCACCATCACAATCAAATCACGAGATCTGATAAGGTAGAATCCCTCGGCGCTGGTGATCGACGGTCAATCGGCTCTTCAGCGGGGGTACTGCGCGCTGCGGGCAGCTTGTACGTTCGCAAATACGGCAAGAAATACCAATCGGATCGAATGCCGCGCGATTGGAAAGGTCGAGACTATCGGCATAGACGAAGTTCTTTGCGTAGCCGACTTCGCAACCCAAAGTGATGGCGTAACGTCGTTGCGGAGCGTTGAAACCCCCACTGCCTTTTGCGATTTCTGTAGCAACGCTCAAATAGCGTGCGCCATCGGGGGTTTCGGCGAGTTGGCGGATGATGCGACCTGGCGTTTCGAAAGCCTGGTGAGCGTTCCATAGCGGGCATGCCGCTCCGAAGCGGGCGAATTGCAACTTGGCTGCGCTGTGGCGCTTGGTGATGTTGCCTGCGCGATCGATGCGCGCAAAGAATACCGGAACGCCCTTGCGGCCTGGCCGCTGCAGAGTGGAGAGGCGGTGCGAAACCTGCTCGAGGCTGGCTCCAAATCGAGTCGCCATCAATTCCAGATCGTGACGAAGCTCCTCTGCCGTTGCCAGAAAGTCTTGGTAGGGCAGCATCAGCGCCCCTGCGAAGTAATTGCGCAAACCAATCTTGCAAATGTCGACGGATCCCTGCGTTCGGAAGTTCGCCCGGCGGACGACCGCTTCGATCTCGCTTTCCAGTTCCAAAGCGGCGATCTGGAACGCCATCTGGAAGGTTCGCGTGGAGACCGCCGAGTAAGGATTGAGAAAGAGCGCCCGGGAGGCGCCGTCATAGCGGCGCAAGACATCCTCGTGGGGTTCGGCACGCAATATGCGAATCCCGTGCCGATTTTCCAGGTGGTTTGACAGCGCAAATCCTGCGTCGCGGTCCGGAATACCGAGCTCATTGGCCAACAGCTCGGCCGCCAGATCGAGCTCGGGAATGTAGTTGTCAACGAAATGGAAGAAATCGCGGACTTCGTCGTAAGGCGTCGGATCGCTGAACGCATTGGTCCGGACCATATGATCGTCGAAACTCGCGAGTTGCTCGCTGTTGCGTCGATACGCCTGGTGGCTGGCAATCAGCGCGTGGGCAAATCCGGGCGCGTTCTGGGTGACGAGTTTCAGTTCCTGCAGGCTTGGCGAATACGCGTCGAAAACCGGGTCTGCCAGAGCTTCGCTGAGCGCTGACAGCAGGCGATCGCTGTCACTTCCCGAAATCGATCCAATATCGATCTTGAAATTCTCCGCCAGGGTTAAAAGCACGGAAGCCGACACCGGCCGCTGATTGTTTTCGATCTGGTTGAGATAGCTTGCAGAGATACCGATGCGCTCGGCAAAGGCGGCCTGGGTCGCCTTGCTGCCTTCACGCAGTTCACGGACTTTTCTGCCGATGAAGAGCTTGCCTGCGGCCATATTTGCAAATTCGCATTTTAGAGTTTGCAAATTTATACATTACGCTTGCCTACCTGTTCAACCGTTTTCTCTCTCGATCAGGTCGCCTAAACGCTGAGGTTGGGTGGTTGTTTGCCCGGACAGGAGAAACGAATGATGCTCCTCATCGCGTTTGTCGAAGATCGTGGAGTAAACGGCTTCGTCCGCGACGCCGCCGCTGTGCGGGGCCGCCGCTAATGCGCGCTGTTCTCGAGCAGTTAGAATCGCGCCGCGCCGAGGCACGTCTTGGTGGGGGGCAAAAACGCATCGACGCTCAGCACGCCAAGGGCAAGCTGACGGCTCGCGAGCGGCTTGACGTGCTGCTCGACGAAGGGTCGTTCGAGGAATACGACATGTACGTCACTCACCGTGCCATCGATTTCGGCATGGCGGGACAGAAGGTCGCCGGCGATGGCGTCGTCACCGGCTGGGGCACCATCAACGGCCGGCTCGTCTATGTCTTCAGCCAGGATTTCACCGTGCTCGGCGGTTCGCTGTCCGAAACGCATGCGCAGAAGATCTGCAAGATCATGGACATGGCGGTACGCAACGGGGCACCAGTTATCGGCTTGAACGATTCAGGTGGCGCGCGCATCCAGGAAGGTGTGGCATCGCTTGCCGGCTATGCCGACGTGTTCAAGCGCAACGTCGATGCGTCCGGTGTCGTGCCGCAGATTTCCGTCATCATGGGCCCATGCGCAGGCGGCGCGGTCTATTCGCCGGCCATGACCGATTTTATCTTCATGGTGCGAGACAGTTCCTACATGTTTGTGACGGGACCCGATGTGGTGAAGACCGTCACCAACGAGATCGTCACCGCCGAGGAACTCGGTGGCGCACGCACGCACACGACGAAATCGTCCGTTGCGGATGGTGCTTACGACAACGATGTCGAGACGCTGGAGCAGGTCAGGGCGCTGTTCGACTTCCTGCCGCTCAATAATCGCGAAAAGCCGCCGGTGCGTCCGTTCCATGACGACCCGTCGCGCCTCGAGATGCGGCTCGACACGCTGATCCCCGACAGCGCGGCAAAACCCTACGACATGCGGGAACTCATCCTTGCAATCGCCGACGAGGGCGGCTTCTTCGAAATCCAGGCGGCTTTTGCGAAAAACATCATCACCGGGTTCATGCGCATCGAGGGCCAGACGGTTGGTGTGGTCGCCAATCAACCGATGGTGCTCGCCGGCTGCCTGGACATCGATTCCTCGCGCAAGGCGGCGCGCTTCGTCCGCTTCTGTGACGCATTCTCCATCCCGATCCTCACGCTGGTCGACGTGCCGGGTTTCCTGCCGGGAACGTCACAGGAATTTGGCGGCGTCATCAAGCACGGGGCGAAGCTTTTGTTCGCCTATAGCCAGGCGACGGTGCCAATGGTCACGCTGATCACGCGCAAGGCCTATGGCGGCGCCTACGATGTCATGGCCTCCAAGCACATCGGCGCCGACGTCAACTACGCCTGGCCGACAGCCGAGATCGCGGTAATGGGCGCCAAGGGCGCGACCGAGATCCTTTATCGCTCAGAGCTTGGCGACAAGGACAAGATCGCCGCCCGCACCAATGACTACGAACAACGCTTCGCCAATCCATTCGTGGCTGCCGAACGGGGCTTCATCGACGAAGTGATCATGCCGCATTCTTCGCGCAAGCGGATCGCCCGCGCCTTCGCCGCACTCCGCGGCAAGATGGTCGATACACGCTGGAAAAAGCACGATACGATTCCGCTGTAGAGGTCAAACGATGTGCAACCACGTGGGGTGCGGTGAACGCACTTATGCGACCCCAAGACAGCTTTGCGATCTGATCGGCGGACCACAGGGTTTGGTCTGGTTGGAGCACGCTGGTGAAATGGACTGGTGCCTTTGCGCGATCGACCTTCCGAAAACTCTGGAACGCGCAGGGCTGAGGTGGATGCAGGCTCGCGGCACAAAGATTTTGATTGTTGAACGATAGGCTACCCATGTTCAAGAAAATCCTCATAGCCAATCGCGGCGAGATCGCCTGTCGCGTCATCAAGACCGCGCGGACGCTTGGCATCGCCACCGTCGCCATATATTCGGACGCCGACCGCGAAGCGATGCATGTGAAAATGGCTGACGAAGCCGTGCATATCGGTCCGTCGCCATCGAACCAGTCCTACATCGTCATCGGTAAGATACTCGATGCGGTTAAGCAGACCGGTGCCGATGCGGTGCATCCGGGCTACGGTTTCCTGTCGGAAAACGCCAATTTCGCCGAGGCATTGAAAGCTATGGGCGTCGCCTTTATCGGACCACCGCCAGTGGCGATCGAGGCGATGGGCGACAAGATTACCTCCAAGAAGATCGCCGCATCCACGGGTGTCTCAACCGTGCCCGGCCATATGGGCCTGATCGCGGATGCCGACGAGGCGGTGAGGATCGCCGGCGAGATCGGCTATCCGGTGATGATCAAGGCCTCGGCTGGCGGCGGCGGCAAGGGCATGCGAATTGCCTGGGACGACGCCGAGGCGCGCGAAGGCTTTCATTCTTCGAAGAATGAGGCGAAATCCTCCTTTGGCGACGACCGCATCTTCATCGAGAAATTCATCACCCAGCCGCGCCACATCGAGATCCAATTGCTCGGCGATCAGCACGGCAATTTGATCTATCTGGGCGAACGCGAGTGCTCGATCCAACGCCGCAATCAGAAGGTCATCGAGGAAGCGCCGTCACCGTTCCTCGATGCCGCGACGCGCAAGGCCATGGGCGAACAGGCCGTGGCATTGGCCAAAGCCGTCGGCTATTTCTCCGCCGGGACGGTGGAATTTATCGTCGATGGCGACAGGAAATTCTATTTCCTCGAAATGAACACGAGGCTTCAGGTCGAGCATCCGGTGACCGAACTGATCACCGGCATCGATCTGGTCGAGGAAATGATCCGTGTTGCCGCGGGGGAAAAGCTTCGCATCACCCAGGATGACGTCAAGCTGCGGGGCTGGGCCATTGAAAGCCGGCTCTACGCCGAAGATCCGTACCGCAATTTCCTGCCATCAATCGGACGCTTGACCCGCTATCGTCCTCCGGTCGAGGGCAAGCGCGAAGACGGCATCGTTGTACGCAACGACACCGGGGTGTTCGAGGGCGGCGAGATCTCGATGTACTACGATCCGATGATCGCCAAACTGTGCACCTGGGCTCCGGATGGAGAGGGGACGCCCGCGCGGCTGGCAGCCATCGATGCCATGGCCAAGGCGCTCGACGATTTCGAGGTCGAGGGCATCGGCCATAATCTGCCGTTTCTCTCAGCGGTCATGGACCATCCGCGGTTTCGCGAGGGCCGGCTGACGACTGCTTTCATCGCCGAAGAGTATTCCGACGGCTTTTCGGGGGTCACGCCGTCGGCGGATGAGGCCAGGAAGCTTGCTGCGATCGCCGTCTTCATCAATTTGCGAGTGCAGAAGCGCGCCGCGCTGATTTCCGGCGCCATGGACAATCACCGTCGCGCCGTGGGCCAGCACTGGGTGGTGACGCTGGCAGGCCAAAGCTTTGATACCGCAGCCGGGGAAGAAGACGGGAATACTGTCGTCAGCTTTAGCGAAGGTATTCGGATTTCGGTCGCCAGCGCCTGGCTCCCCGGTTGCTCCCATGCCCAATTCACCGTCGACAATAAGACGCTCGGCGTGAAGACGGCATTCGCTGCATCTGGGATTCGCCTGCGTCAGCGCGGAGTGGATGTGATCGCCTGCGTGCGCACGCCCCGAATTGCCGAACTGGCGCGGCTTATGCCCGAAAAGCTGCCGCCGGATACCTCCAAGATGCTGCTTTGTCCTATGCCCGGCGTGATCACCGCCATCTCGGTGAAAGCGGGGGATCAGGTCGAGGCGGGCCAGGTGCTTGCCACGGTCGAAGCCATGAAAATGGAAAACGTCTTGCGCGCCGAGCGCCGGGCAACGGTCAGGCGCATCGCCACCGAAGCCGGCGCCAGCCTTGCCGTCGACGAACTGATCATGGAATTCGAGTGAGGGCGGGGCTATGACCGAACGTGTGACTTACGAGGACTGGCTAAAGCTCGCCGAGCGTGAACTGAAGCGGTCGCCGGACGATCTGGTCTGGCACACGCCGGAGGGCATAACCGTCAAGCCACTCTATACCGCAACGGATCTCGAGGGCATCGCCCAACTCAATTCGTTACCGGGTCTGAAGCCGTTCCTGCGCGGACCGCGCGCTACGATGTATGCCGGGCGGCCGTGGACGATCCGCCAGTATGCCGGCTTCTCGACAGCCGAAGCATCCAATGCCTTCTATCGCAAGGCGCTCGCTGCTGGCCAGAAGGGCCTTTCAGTAGCCTTCGATCTTGCCACCCATCGGGGCTACGATTCCGACCATCCCCGCGTTGAGGGCGATGTAGGAAAGGCTGGCGTGGCGATAGACTCGGTCGAGGACATGAAGATCCTGTTCGACGGCATTCCGCTCGATGAGATGTCGGTTTCGATGACCATGAACGGCGCGGTGATCCCGATCCTGGCGAACTTCATCGTCGCGGGAGAAGAACAGGGCGTTGCGCGCGAAAAACTCTCCGGAACAATTCAAAACGACATTCTCAAGGAGTTCATGGTCCGCAACACCTACATCTATCCGCCCGGACCCTCGATGCGGATTATCGCCGACATCATCGAATACACGGCAAGGGAGATGCCGAAATTCAATTCGATATCCATCTCGGGCTATCATATGCAGGAGGCCGGCTCGACGCTGGTCCAGGAACTGGCCTTCACGCTGGCAGACGGGCGCGAATACGTCCGGGCGGCCATCGCCAAGGGCCTGAACGTCGATGAGTTCGCCGGCCGACTTTCGTTCTTCTTCGCCATCGGCATGAATTTTTTCATGGAGGCGTCCAAGCTGCGCGCGGCCCGGCTGCTTTGGTCGCGCATCATGGAAGAGTTCGAACCGAGCAAGCAATCGTCATTGATGCTGCGCACACATTGCCAGACCTCTGGCGTGTCGCTGCAAGAACAGGATCCATACAACAACATCGTGCGAACCGCCTACGAAGCGCTGGCGGCGGCGCTTGGCGGCACGCAATCGCTCCACACCAACTCCTTTGACGAGGCGATCGCGTTGCCGACCGAGTTTTCGGCGCGCATCGCCCGCAACACACAACTCATTCTCCAGCACGAAACCGGCGTCACCAAGGTCATCGACCCTCTTGCGGGCTCCTATTACGTTGAAAGCTTGACCAATGAGCTTGCCGAAAAGGCCTGGGCGCTGATCGAAGAGATCGAGGCAATGGGCGGCATGACGAAAGCCGTGGCCTCCGGACTGCCCAAGCGGCTGATCGAGGAGGCGGCCACACGCCGTCAGGCCGCCGTCGACAAGGGCGAAGAGGTCATAGTCGGCGTCAACAAGTTCCGGCTCGAGACTGAGGACCAGATCGATATACTGGACATTGACAACGCAGCCGTGCGCCAGTCGCAGATTGCCCGCATCGAAAAGACCAGGGGCCAGCGCGATCCCCGGCGCGTCGGCGATACGCTGGCCGCACTCAGCCAGATCGCAGCTAGCGGCGAAGGCAACATGCTCGAAGCGGCGGTTGAGGCGGCACGGGCCCGTGCGACGGTGGGGGAGATTTCAGATGCCATGCGCAAGGCGTTTGGTGATCATACGGCGGTTCCCGAGGTGGTCAGCAACGTCTATGGCAAGGCCTATGACCAGGAGCCGGAGTTCAAGACGCTGGTCTCGCGCCTCAAAGACTTCACGGCTTCGCGCGGCGCCAACCCGAAGATCATGGTCGCCAAACTTGGCCAGGATGGCCACGATCGCGGCGCCAAGATCATCGCTTCCGCCTTTGGCGATATCGGCTTCGAAGTCGTCGCCGGACCGTTGTTTCAGACGCCGGGCGAGGCGGCCGATCTGGCTATCGCCACAAAGGTCAATGTCGTGGGCGTGTCCTCGCTCGCGGCTGGCCACAAGACGCTGCTGCCGCAATTGATCGACGCGCTGAAGGTTAAAGGCGAGGAAAACATCATCGTCATTTGCGGAGGCGTCGTGCCACGCCAGGACTACCAGTTCCTGATCGACCACGGCGTGGCGGCGGTGTTCGGTCCTGGCACCAATGTGTTGGACGCCGCACGCGCCGTGTTGGATCTCATGGAAGGCAAGCGTCGAAACGCATAGGCGCGCAGGAACAGGGTGGAAAATGCAGCCAGCTATTTCGGATTTGACAACGTCCAAAGCCCAATTCAACGAGAGCCGCCGGATGTGGACGCTGGATGAGGCTCGTAGCGTTCACGACGCTCCCTTCAACGACCTCTTGTTCCAGGCACAGACCGTTCACCGCCAGAACTTCGACCCCAACAAGGTTCAGCTCAGCCGGCTTCTCAGCATCAAGACGGGCGGCTGCCCGGAGGATTGCGGCTATTGCAGCCAGTCGGCGCATCACGAAAGCGGGTTGAAGGCGTCGAAGCTGATGGAAGTCAGACGGGTCATCGCCGAGGCGACCAAGGCGCGCGACGCCGGCGCCACCCGCTATTGCATGGGTGCTGCCTGGCGAAATCCCAAGGCGCGCGACATGGATGCGGTCGTGGCGATGGTCGAAGGCGTCAAGGCGCTGGGCATGGAGACCTGCATGACGCTCGGCATGCTCGACCTCGGCCAGGCGCAGCGGCTGAAAGAGGCTGGCCTCGACTACTACAACCACAACATCGACACCTCCGAGCGCTACTACTCAGAGATCATCTCGACCCGGACGTTTGCCGACCGGCTGGATACGCTGGCCAATGTCCGCGACAGCGGCATCAAGGTCTGCTGCGGCGGCATTGTCGGCATGGGCGAAGAGCCGGTGGACCGGATCGACATGCTGGTGACGCTGGCCAACCTGCCCGAACATCCCGAAAGCGTTCCGATCAACATGCTGATCCCGATCGAGGGCACCCCGCTTGCCAAGGCTAAGCCCATCGAGCCAATCGAATTCGTGCGCGTGATCGCGCTGGCGCGCATCATGATGCCGAAATCGCACGTCCGTCTTTCGGCCGGCCGCACAGCCATGACCGACGAGATGCAGGCGCTGTGCTTCTTTGCCGGCGCCAACTCGATCTTCGTCGGCGACACGCTGCTGACGGCGGACAATCCCGGCGAGGACAAGGATATCCTGCTGTTCCGGCGCCTCGGTATCGAGCCTATGGAACTCAAGGCGCAATGAACGGGGCGCCGCTTGCCCGCTATGACGCGACCTTGCAGGGGCTGGCGCGCAAGGACCGGCTGCGGACGCTGTCGCCGCGCGCCGGGCTCGACTTCTCGTCGAACGACTATCTCGGGCTTGCCGCTTCCAAGAGACTTGGTGATGCCGTTGCCGCGGCGATTGCGCGGGGCACGCCGGTTGGCGCCACCGGGTCGCGGCTGTTGCGCGGCAATGCGCCGGAGCACGAGGCATTGGAGGCGGACGCAGCGGCGTTCTTCGGCAGCGAGCGCGCGCTGTTCTTCGGCAGCGGCTACATCGCCAACTTCGCTCTGCTGACCGCACTGCCGCAAAAGGGCGACCTGCTGGTTCTCGACGAGCTTGCTCATGCCAGCATGCATGAGGGGGCCCAGGCCGGGCGTGCCCAATTCGTGCTGGCCGCGCACAACGACGTCGATGCTGTCGAGGACGCGATCACGCGCTGGCGCGCCGAAGGCGGCATGGGGCGCGTCGCGATCGTGGTCGAGAGCCTCTACAGCATGGATGGCGATTGCGCGCCGATGGAGAGCCTCGTCGCGCTTGCCGATCGGCACGAAGCATTCATCATCGTCGACGAGGCGCACGCCACCGGTGTCTGGGGGCCAGATGGTCGCGGCCTCGCAGCCGCGTTCGAGGGCCGCGACAACATCATCGCGCTCCACACATGCGGCAAGGCGCTCGGCGCGTCCGGCGCGCTTGTCGCCGCTCCGCGAACGCTGTGCGACTATCTCGTCAACCGTTGCCGGCCATTCATCTACGCCACCGCGCCATCGCCATTGATGGCAGTCGCGGTGCGCGAAGCGCTCGCCATGCTGTCCGACGAGCCCATGCGCCGCATCCAGCTGCAGGAACGCGTCGCCTTTGCGGGCCGCCAACTGGCTGAACGCTGCGGTGTGACACCCAGCGGATCGCAGATCCAGCCCTTCGTCATAGGCGAGAACAGGCGCACCATGGCGGTGGCGGCGGCATTGCAGGCCCGCGGCTTCGACATTCGCGGCATTCGCCCGCCGACGGTGCCCGAGGGCACCTCGCGCCTGCGCATCTCACTGACGCTCAACGTCGATGAAGCCGACATTGCTGCGATGGTCGAGGCCCTGGTCGAGGTGTTGGCCACGATATGACCAAGCGCATCGTCGTCACCGGAACAGATACCGGAATTGGCAAGACAGTATTTTCGGCCGGGCTCGCCGGCTTGCTCGATGGCTTCTACTGGAAGCCGGTGCAATCGGGCCTCGACGAGGAGACTGACAGTGAGGTCGTGGAACGGCTCGCCGGCCTGCCGATGGGGCGCGCACTGCCCGAAGTGTATCGCCTGAAGGAGCCTCTCTCGCCGCATCGTTCAGCCGAACTCGACGGCGTCGCGATAGACGTGGCAAAGCTCTCGCTTCCGGACTTGCCGGGTCCGATCGTCATCGAAGGTGCCGGGGGACTGATGGTGCCGCTCAACCGGCGCACCAAGTTCATCGACATATTTGCACAGTGGCGGGTGCCGGTTATCCTGTGCGCCCGTACCACGCTCGGCACGATCAACCACACCCTGCTGTCGATCGAGGCGCTCAGGGCCCGTTCCATCCCGCTCATCGGCATTGCCTTCATCGGCGACGAGGTGGCCGATACGCAGAGAACAATCGTGGAATTCAGCGGCGTGCGCCAGCTTGGCAGGCTGCCGCACATCGATCCGCTGACGAGCGGGACGCTGAGGGACGCGATGGTTGCCGGCTTCGACCTCACAGCGATCGCGGGAGGCGAATGATGTCGCAGTCTCAAGTCTGGCATCCGTTCACGCAGCACGCGCTCGAGCCGGCCATCCCTGAAATCGTCCGGACGGAAGGCGCCTACCTCCACAAGGCCGACGGCACTCGCATCCTGGATGCCATTTCCTCCTGGTGGGTCGTCACCCACGGCCACCGCCATCCCCGCATCATCAAGGCCATCGAGACGGCCGCGGCGAGCCTCGACCAGATCATCTTCGCCGGCTTCACGCACGAGCCGGCCGAACGCCTGGCCAGGGCGCTTGTCGGGCTCGCTCCCGCTGGTCTCGACTGGGTGTTCTACTCCGACAGCGGCTCGACCTCCGTTGAAGTCGCGCTGAAGATGGCGCTCGGCTATTTCCGCAACATCGGCGCGCCGCGCTCGCGCATCGTCGTCATGGAGCACAGCTATCATGGCGACACCATCGGCACGATGAGCGTTGGCGCCCGCGGCGTGTTCAACGCCGCCTACAAGCCTTTGCTGTTCGAGGTCGACACCATCCCCTTCCCGGCCGCCGGGCACGAGCAGGAAACGCTGGATCGTTTCGAGGCCGTCAGCCGCGACCGGCGCGCCGCCGCGCTGATCGTCGAGCCGCTGGTGCTCGGCGCCGGTGGCATGCTGATGTATCCGGCCTGGGTTCTGGCTGAACTGAAGAAGATCGCCGAGGCCTCCGGCACGCTGCTGATCGCCGATGAAGTGATGACGGGCTGGGGACGCACCGGAACCATGTTCGCCTGCGAGCAGGCGTCTATCTCTCCCGACATCCTGTGCACCTCGAAAGGGCTGACGGGCGGCGTGATCCCGCTGGCCGCCACGCTTGCGACCGATGCCATCTTCCAGGCCCACTATTCGACGGACCGCAAAAAGACGTTTTTCCACTCGAGCTCCTACACGGCCAACCCGATGGCCTGCGCGGCGGCACTCGCCAATGTCGAGATTTGGCAGGACGAACCGGTGGCCGAGCGCGTCGCGGCCCTGAGCGGAATGCAGACCACCGGGCTGACACGCTTTCGGGACAATCCATATTTTGCCGACTGCCGCGCCACGGGAACGATCGCAGCCCTCGATCTGCGCACCGGCTCTGCCGGCTATCTGGCCGACATCGGGCCGAAGCTGCGCGCTTTTTTCCTCGATCGCGGACTGCTCGTGCGTCCGCTCGGCAATGTCCTCTATCTTCTGCCGCCCTATTGCATCACCGGCAACGAGCTGGACGGGCTCTATGACGCCATCGAGGAGGCCGGTGAACGCTTCGGTTCGCGTCCATGAACCGATCCTCGCGCATTCTCGGCTTCGGTCATCATGCGCCGTCGCGTAAGGTCGAGAACCCGGAAATCGAAGACCGTCTCGGGCTCGAACCCGGCTGGATCGAGCGGCGCACCGGGATACGGTCTCGCTTCTGGGCAAGCGACGAAGACACGCTGTCGGACCTTGCAGCCTCGGCCGGCAACATGGCGCTAGCCAATGCCGGCATCGAGCGCAGCGACATCGGCCTGCTGTTGCTCGCCACCTCGACGCCCGATCACCTACTGCCGCCAAGCGCGCCGTTGGTCGCACATCGGCTGGGACTGGGCCGTGCCGGTGCGATCGACCTGACCGGCGCCTGCGCCGGCTTCATCTATGCGCTGATGTTCGCCGACGGGTTCACTCGTCTGCATGGCAAAGCGAGCCTTGTCATTGCCGCCAACATCCTCAGCCGCCGCATCAACCCGGCCGAGCGCGCCAGCGCCGTGCTGTTTGCCGACGCCGCCGGCGCCATGGTGATTGGCCCGTGCGACGACCCGGATCGGGGCATTCTCGGCGCTTCGGTGGATTCCGACGGCTCGCGCTACGGGCTGATCCAGATTCCCGCCGGCGGAAGCAACACCCCGTTCCATGGCGGCCTCGACCTCGGGGAAACCCGGATGACCATCACCGACGGCCGTGAGGTGTTCGGCAAAGCCGTCGAGATGATGACCGCCTGCTCGCGGGACGCACTCGCTGTAGCGCAAATGCAGCCGCAGGACATCGATCGGTTTGTGCCGCATCAGGCCAACGCCCGCATCTTTGATGCGGTCGGACGAAACCTCGGCATTGCGGATCAAGCAATCGTCAAGACGATCGCCGATTACGGCAATTCCTCCGCCGCGACGATCCCACTTTCTCTGTCGTTGGCTCATCAGATGAAGCCGTTTCGGCCGGGTGAGAAAATACTGCTGGCGGCGGCCGGTGCGGGTCTTAGCGGCGGTGCGCTGGTGGTCGGAATTTAGCCGGATAACTGGCTGCTCCACGGGGCGGCAGGACCAGTCACTCATGATGAATAGGACAACAGATCAATGCGAAAGATAGTAGCCGGTAAGCTGCACGGCATCCACGTCACCGAGGCGAACCTCAACTACCACGGTTCGATAACGCTCGACCCGGACCACTGCGAAGCAGCCGGGATCCTGCCCATGGAATTCGTGGAGATATGGAACAAGAATTCCGGTGCGCGGATCTCGACCTATGTCATTCTAGGCGAGCGCGGCTCACGCTGCTGCATCCTCAATGGTGCAGCCGCCCGCACCTGCCAGCCCGACGACCAGATCATTATCTGCAACTCCATTTACCTGGACGAGGTGCATATCACCTCGCTGAAGCCGCGGGTCGTCACGTTCGACCAGGACAACCACATACTCGATCGCCTGAGCTACTCCGTCGATCTCGACGCGAGCGGCAAATACAGTTTCTCGATCCTTGACGAGGCGAATGAGGCTTTGGCAATTCCTGCGCTGGTCTCCGGGGCATGACTTCACAGCATTTGCCATGATGTGCAGAGCCCCGTTCAGCGACCTTGGAATGCCGAGAACTTTACCTTGGCGAGCTATCTACCCGTTGAGGTGGTCACTCCGAGGATTTCGGCATGAAACGCCATGCAATCCCGCGGTAAACCCCAGTGCGTTGACGCGTCATTGTCGCCCGTAGTCTGGAT
>NZ_CAAF010000084.1 GCF_000359125.1 Mesorhizobium sp. STM 4661
AACGGGACCGCATCTGACTGCCCCGCAATGAGATGCGTGGCTATCGATCCTGGCCCTCGGAGGCACGAACGAGCCCCGGCGACATTGTTCCTGGACTCTCCCGCGCCTTAAGGGCCGGCAAGCAATCTTTGCTCAGCGCTCGTAATCGTTATCATTCGAGCGGTGGGTCTTGCGGTCCTGCTCTTCAGCCTGCTGAGTCTTCTGCTTGTTCGCGTCCTTCTGCTTGGCTTTCACCTTTTCCTGCTCGGTGCCGGTGCGCGGCTGCTCTGGCTCGCGGGGATCGTCCCGAGTTGGGAGGTCACGCCCTCGAGCCTCGCGCTCGGGGATCGGCTCGCCATTGCCACCACCACGACGCTGTTGCTGGCGCTCGAATTGCAGCCGCGCGAGACGGTCGTGCATCTTGTCGTTGACCTCTTCACGATACTGTTCGAACTGTCCTTGATGGGCCGGCGGCAGCGTCTCGCGCATGTTGTCCAGGGCCTGATTGACGCGGGCCATCTGACGCCGCATTTCCAAGGGGGTTTGCGCCATGTTCAAATCTCCTATCAGTGCATTTAATTCTCTCATACCGGGATGGGACAGGAAAGACTTCTGCCCCGATTGATCCGCTCCGCGACCCGCGCCAGGACTTGGTTGCCCCTCCCCTGTCCGATCGCGACGGAACTGCAGAAAATTGCTGCCGATCGACTCCGCTGCCGCGAGAGCCTGACCGACTACGCCTGCGGTCCGCATCGTCGTAACAGTCTTTTGCCATGCGGCAGCGATTGCATCGCCGTTCACGACAAGGGATTGTCCATCCAAACGGCGTTGCCGCTTGGCCTCCACCCGCTCGACCGTCCTGGCGCTGACCTGATAGCGCGGATCGCTCTGGGCGCGGCTGTAGGCTCCGGCATGCTCCTTCGTGAAGGGCCGCGTCATCGCATGATCCATGCGCCGCGTCGCCACCATTGCAATGCCGGTCTCGCGTGCTTTTTCCGCAAAGGTCTCGCGCCAGGCGACCAGATCTGGCTTGTAGAATTTCAGGCGTTCGCCGTCGGCTGACCGTGCCTGTACCATCGCGTGGATATGGACGTGCTTGGTGTCCTTGTGATGCGCCAGGACGAACTTGTATCCTGGCGCGCGCTCCTCCATCACGGCTCGCGCCGCGGCCATGACGGCGTTGGCATCGGTGCCGGCCTTTGCCGAGAAAAGCAGGTGATAGGCATTGCGGCGTTCACGCCCCGAAAACTGTGGGCGCCATTGTTCATAGACCGAAGCCGCCGCCGTGGTGGCATTCTTCGCCCCAGGCACAGGCTCGCCATTTGCGTGGCGGACCTGGCTGTGGGTGCGGATGAACTTCTGCAGGAAATATTTCGCTTTGGGTTCGCGGCTCACGGCCGCCGTTACCTCTGCCTTGGCGAACACGCCCACCGCGCCCATCGCTTCGGACAAGCGTGCCTCGATCTTGTCGAGCGCCTTGCTGCGCGAATTTTCACGACCGCCTGCCAGGACCCTCGCAAGCGGCCCGGCCCGCTCATCCGTGTGTGCGTAAACCTGCACCGTCAGTCCGTCCTGAGCATAGATGAACGGTTTCGAAGCGAATGCCTTGTTCAGCGCTTCGCTCAAGGCGGCATTAGTGACCTCGCCGGCGAGCTCGAAACGAACCTCCAGAAAATTGGTGTTTTCCAGGGGCGGTTCGAACGTCTCGCAAAACGTTTCCAGGAACGCCTTTCGTGCGCCGCCTGTCGCAAGGACCTGTCCGTCCTGGTCGAAAATCTCGATGTCGTGTTTCTCGCCTTTTTCGTCCTCGCGCCTCCCGATGTAATTGAGCAGCCTAGCGGCGGCTTCCTTGGTCGATGGCGGATTGGGCATGACCTTGAACACAGCAGGCTGCGCGCCCGCCGCATAGCCTGCCCGTGCCGCGACGGCCCGCGCCTGATAGGCGACCCGCGCCGCTCGTCCTGTACCGGTTGGGCGACCAGCACCACGGCCGCCGCTGCCGCCGCGCCGCTTCCAGTCTTCCTCCTCCTCTTCCGGCCGGAAACCGGCGAGCGTGGCGCCATAGACCATGATCGGCGCGCTAGAGGTCGCAGCAGCCGTCGCGGATTTCGCAGCACCGCTGGGGACGGAGCCTCCTCCTGTCCCTCCCGGCGACGAACGAGGGGCGTTCCTGCCGCCACTTACCAACGAGCCGGCTTGTCCTTGCCCGACCCGTCCGCCGCCACCGGTCCGTTCATAACTCTTCATCGCCTGGAATTCACTGGCCTCGCGTCGGGCGCCCGTCAGTGACTTGTCGTCGTCCGGCTCCTCACGCTTCACGCCGGCAGCGCCGCGAAGATAGCGTTCGATTTCGGCTGCGTAGCCAGCAAGCCGGCCGCTCATGGCCTGGCCTCCCGCGCCTTGCGGGAGCCGCCAGCCATCGCCTTCAGTTCCTCGCGGAACTGCCGCACCAAGTTGCCTACCGCCATCAAAGCCTGCTCAAGATCCTCATCATGGGCAACACGGCCGTCGTTCATGGCGCGCACGGCCTGATTGAAATTGACGCCGACGCGCCGCAGCTGATCGGTCATGTCCACGATCGCCGGCCGCAACGCCTCTGACGCGACAGGCAGATGTCCGGCCTCAGCCCGCACCAGACGTCGGACGACCTCACTGACGGTTGCGCCCTCCCGTTCCGCAATGGCTTTGAGACTGGCCAGCTCGTCAGCCGAAAACCGGATGTGCGTCACCTCGCCATAGCGTCGTGACGCGCTCTTCACCGCAGCTTTCTTAGCGTCTGCATCCATCTCTCAAGCCCGCTTGCGGGCGCTAAGGCCCGCTAGGGCCGCGCCGCCTATTTTGTGTGTATCACAAAATAGGCTATCCTGCCAATAGAAAACAAAGCAAGGTTGCCGAAAAACAGCGGCGTTCCTATGTTTCCATGGTGATTTGTTGTGATATGTCGATGATGCGTTGGGGACTTGTTTCCATGTTAACATCGAGACAACCGAGCGGTTCGCAGTCGGATCGTCCGATTGGACCCCTTCCCCACTGAAGATAGCCGCTGCGTCATGATTGCATCCGGAGCGGGCCTTTTTGGTGCGCGCCTGGGTTGCCAAACCGGCCTGCCCCGTTGACTATGTCACCAAGAGTTTCGACCGTGACATTGTTTCCATGTGTCCATGATGACTTGTTTTCATGTAAACATGGAAACAAGGAGCCAACGCCGGAAGGAGGCCCCCCATGATCATCTCCGCTGCGATCCCAAAGGGCGGCACTGGCAAATCGACGATGCTGCGCACCCTCGCGTCCGTCGCGCTGCATAGGGGCTATTCGGTCACTCTTGTCGATGGCGACCGGCGGCAGAATATGAACCGCTGGTTCCAGATGCTGGGTGACGCTGGCAATCGTCCTGACAGGCTCCAGCTGGTGAGCGCGATGACCCCGCAGGAAATCCTTGACGCCGCAGCCACTCACAATGGCGAGCGCTCCGTCGTTCTGATCGATACGGAAGGCACCACAAATGACAACCTCATGGCCGGGCTCTTCGCGGCCGACATTGTCGTCGTGCCGGTCTACTTTGCCCTCGACGACGTGACCGCCGCCATCCAGATCACCGACCACTACATTCCGCTTGCGGTCGAGAGCCGGGGTAGACCGCTGCCTGCGATATTCGTGCTGACCAAGCAGACCATCATCGATGGCAGGGCGCGAGCCCTGACCGAACTGCGCTCCATCATCCAGGCCAATGGCACGCCGATTGCAGAACACGTCCTGCACAATCGTGTTGCCTACCGCGACCTACAGACCGGGCAGACCCTTTACAGCCCTGCAGTGCCCGATGCGAAGGCGGTTGCCGAGAGCGAAGGGGTCTTCGACGACCTTCTGCAAACCTTCATCGAAGCCACAAGGAATGCGGCATGAGTGAAGAAACCGCACCGAAACCCGGTGACGACAAGAAAGCCCGCATGATGAAGGCGATCTCCACGCAGCCGCCGGCGCTGCCCAGCATGTTCATCCCACCGAAGGCCGAGCCGTCAGGGAACAAGGAGCAAGCTGCGCCACTGATGCAGGAATCGACAAAGCCGTCACCGGCAGTCGGGCCCGATTTCCGCAAGCTGCTGCGGCAGGGTCAGAAAAAGGACCCCATCGCCGGAAAGAAGATTCGCGAGGAGGAGATGATCCGCTGCGGCTACTACCTGACGGTTGTGGAGCAGCGCCAGTTCAAGCTGCTGGCAATCAGCAACGGCCATAGCATGACCGAATTGCTGCGCAAGGCTGTGCAGGACTACATCCGCGCTCATAAGCACAAACTGCCAAAGGAATAACCGGCAGTTTTGATGTCTCTGCCGGCTTGGTCTGGTGCGCGATGCGCATGGTTCTTTAAGGCAAACAAAAAAAGGGCCGGCGACGGATCGCTCCGCCGCCGGCCCTTAGGATGCGTTTGTCACTGGGGATCGTTGAGGCGTTTCAGAAGTTCGCCAATGGTGCCTTCTCGCTGCGGACGATCGCCGGCGATGGCTTTGTCATCGACCAGCTTGGCTGCGATATCGGTCGGCAGCGGCATGAAGTCGTAGCCGTGCGCAATCGCGGCGTGGCGAAGATATCCAAGCGTTTCGAATGCGCGATCGTGGGTGCCAAGCCAGAGCGCGGGCTCGTCGGTCTCTACGTGGGGAAACGCCTGCAGGAAATAGGTTCTGAGCGGCGGGTCGTAGCCGATGATCGCTTCGGGGTCTGAACGGCTCTGTCCGGTGACGGTGATGGTGTAACGGCTCATCGTGGCCTCCTTTTTTCCGGTGGGGAAGCCGGCCCCTTGTGGGACCGGCCACCGATGGCTCACTGCGGGTTGTTCCAGAGGATGACCTTCTTGTTTTCCTCGCCGCCGGGGGCGGGAGCGAGATTGCCGAAGATGACGCCGATCTCGGGGGCTTCGAGCTTGACCGAGAGGTACTCCTCGCCCGAACGCTGGGAGATGCGGTGCCAGCCGGCTCCGATCTCGAAGCCCGTGCGCTTGTTGACTATCCGGTAGTCCGGCGCGTCCTCGCGCGACTTGTTGGTGTTCGGGATAAGGGTGATCGGGGCGTTGACCCTCAGCGTGGCGAAGACGCCTTCCATCGAGCCGTCGGATTTGGTGGTGAGGTTTGCGATCGTGGTGGCCATGGTAGTTCTCCTTCGGTTGCATCGGGACCATTCCCGATGGCGCCAAAGGGAGAGGACCGTCCTGCTGCGGTCATCTCGGCGAAAATTCTGGAAAATTCTATTTGCCGAAAAAACCGCGGGCAGGCCCTTCGCCTGCCCGCAAACAAAAACAGAAATCGAATTTTCCTGAATATTCGTCGAGTGTACCCCCAACGGGGGTTGACCGCACAAAGCAGGCGGTCGTCTACAAAGGCGACATGAAACGGGAATGGCCCCGGATGCGGCCAACGGAAAACATCCTGCGCCGCCATCGCCAACCTGCACCGCAATGGCTGACGGCTCGATGGGAGGTTCAAGCCGTACCGACCTCCCGGGTCATGCCCTGCATCGCCCCATCCCCAGCTTCGGCAAGGCGCGTGAGGATGCCTGCGACAACCGCATGGCCAACGGATGCGTGAGCGTCAAGATCGGTGCGGGCTGGGACCGGATCGCGACGCTTCGCCGATACCTGCCTCTCGGCCGAGCCAGAGCCGCCGAAGCGAACGGCTTCTCCAGTGCGCTCGATCCGGCTTCGGCGGCAAGTTGACACGGCAAGCCATCTTCTGGGACGACCCGCAGTGAGCCACCACCAGCCGGTCTCAAGGGCCGGTGCCGACCGGATATGCAAGGCGAAGCCGAGCACGAGCGCCCCGAGCTAAATTAGCGGGTGCGGTCGACCCTGCCGCTGGTTGCGCGCCGCGCGGCCGAGAATGCCGCCGCGACCTTCATCATGAAGGGCTTCGACAAGCGACCGAGAATATCGCCTCCCGGTTCGAGAAACCACGAGCGCTCGGCAATGTCGTAGTTGTACTCGTCGACGACGACCCAGGCGCGGCCTTGCGCGGAAAGCCCGGCGCGCCGGCGCTCGATCTCGGGAATCTCGATCGCGGTCCTGCCCTCGCCCGCCATCGCGCTGGTGATGGCGAGAAGCGCCAGATGGGTGAGCCCGTCGCTTGCGCCGCGCACGGCGGCGACGACGCAGACGGGGCGCATCTTGCGACCGTCGGTTTCGCCTTGCTGGGTCTGCCATTCCCAGAGGTAGGGATAGGAGGTACCTGGCCGGGGAGATAGTCACGGCTCATCGTCGTATCCCTCTCCTCGCACGAGCTTGTCGATCGCGTCCGCAAACAGTTCGGCGTGCTCGGCGGGCATCTGGCTGGTGCGATGGGCGCGGCGAGGATTGCCCCCCTTCGTCATGCGTTCATAATGGTCGTAGCTCATCAGGACGTACCGTGGTTTTCGATGCCGGGTGATGATGACGGGCTCCTGCCGGGCGGCGTCGGTGACGTCGCCAACGGCCTTGTTGAGGTCGACGGTCGTGAACTCGCGCATGGGCGGATACTCCTCTGCGATCCAGAATATCCAGAATATCAAGGATTGACCGGCGATGGCGCAAAGGCGTCTTCGTGCTCGTAAGCCCTTTCATGTCGGCAACGTCAGCCGCTCGTCTGGCGTCATGCGGGCCTCGACCTGCCTGCGGACATCCGGCCCGGCATGATGAAGCATCGCACGCCAATCCGACGTGTCGTGAGCGGTTGCAACCATGCCGCGCATTGTGTCGTAAACAACGCACGGCGATCCGTTCAAGACGAGGCGCAGCACGTTGAGGACCGTCCCCGGTGATGCGCCGTCCCATATCATCAGCCCGAAGTCGGCACGCCGGGCCATCTCTCGGTCCTTCTCGGCATGAGCGGCGAAACCCTGCGCGCCGGCCGGCGGCGGGATGTGATAGGTCGCCCAATCGCCGAGATTGTTGCGGGGTTCCTTGCCGGCATGGAATACTCCGACGTGCTCATAACCGTAGCCCGCGAGCAGGCCCTGCGCCTCGGCGTCGGCCCCGGGCGCGTCGCCGATCAGCACACCGTGCTCGGCCGCGATGATCGCGCCGATGCGCGCAACGGCAGGCTCGGGTAACTCGATTATGTCGCGTGATCCGCCGATGAATATCATCGCCATGGTGACGCTCCTTTCTCTCCAACAGCCCCCACCCCTCCCAACTGCCCTCCTCCCTCTGGCGATACCGAGATGCCTGTGCCATTCGCTGGCATGGGACGCGATGCGCCGTGACCGGCGCACCGCGGGGATGGCGAGAAACGGCGCTCACGCGCCGTCCTCCGTGAACCGCCAGACCGGAATGCCGAACCGGCGCGCCTTGTCGCAAAGGTTCTCGGTGATGCCCGAGCCCGGGAAGGCGATCACGCCTGCCGGCATTACCGAAAGCATCTGGTCGTTGCGCCGGAACGGGGCCGCCTTGGCGTGACGGTTCCAGTCCGGCTTGAAGGCGATCTGGGTGACCTTCCGGCTCTCGGCCCAGCAGGCGGCGATGCGTTCCGCGCCGCGCGGGCTGCCGCCGTGGAGCAGCACCATGTCCGGGTGCTTCTCGCTGGCCTTGTCGAGCGCGGCCCAGACCCGCTCGTGATCGTTATAGTCGACGCCGCCGGCGAACGCGATCTTCGTGCCGGCCGGGAGCAATACCTCGGTGTCGGCACGGCGGCGCGCGGCGAGAAAGTCCCGGGAGTCGATAACCGCCGCGGTCATCGCCTGATGGTTCACCTTCGAGCCGGTGCGTGGCCGCCACGCGGAACCGGTGTGCATCTCGAACAGGTCTGCCGCCTCGTCGCGCATGACCTCGAAGGCGTTGCGGCGCTCGAGATAGGTGATGCCTTCGGCCGTGAGCCGCTCCAGCTCGACCGATTTTACCTCGGAGCCGTCCTGCTCGTTCTGGCTGAGGCGCTGCGCGTCCTCGTTGCGGTCGAGATCTCGGGCGATCCGCTCGCCGGCGCGGTGGAAGACGTTCACGACGGACCAGAGCAAGTCGTCGAGGTCGGGCTCAAGCCTTGTGTCGCCCAGCATGCCGGCGAACGTCTCGAAGATCCCGGTGAGGCCCGCGCGGACCACCGTCTCGTCCGGAAGTGGCCGCGGATCCAGCTCGTCCTGATGCGGACGATGTCCGTACATCTGCAGTTCGAGGATGACGCGGTCGGTCG
>NZ_CAAF010000083.1 GCF_000359125.1 Mesorhizobium sp. STM 4661
CCTGCCGCGCCGGCGCCTGCCGCCCCTGCGGCGCCCGCCCCGGCCCAATGACGGAATTGTAATGAGCATATCCATAGAAAAGCCGGGTTCTGCCCGGCTTTTCTGTTGGGAAAACCGCATATGCGGCGACAAAGCCGGCCCGCGGCGGTTTTCACGGGCGTCAAATGATCTAGATTGCCCGAGGATGCGCAGCGCGAAGAGGAGAACGCATGACGGTTGGCCGAACGCTTCTGAGGTCGTTGCTGGCAGCGGTCCTTCTGACCGCCGGATTGCAGGCGGCCCGTGCGGACGTATGGCGCACCACCTCGTCGCTGATCGGCAAGTCCAAATATGGCGACAATTTCCAGCACTACGACTATGTCAACCCGGACGCACCGAAGGGCGGCACGCTGAATTCGGTGGTGCTTGGCACTTTCGACAGCCTCAATCCCTATATCGTCCAGGGTTCGCCGGCCGCCGGTCTCCTCCCGTTCGGAGGCGGCCTGCTCTACGACACGCTGATGGAGCAGGCGACGGACGAGGGCAGCACCAGCCATCCGCTGATCGCCGACGCCTACAAATATCCGGCTGACTATTCCTCCGCGACCTACCGTCTCGACCCACGTGCGAAATGGCACGATGGCCAGCCAATCACGGTTGACGATGTGATCTGGTCGTTCCAGGTGCTGAAAGCCAACAGCCCGCAATACAGCCGCTATTTCGAGAACGTAACCGATGCTGTGGCTGTCTCCGACCGCGAGGTCGAATTCCGTTTCAACCAGAAGGGCAACCGTGAACTGCCGCAAATTCTCGGCGATCTCGCCGTGCTGCCGAAACACTGGTGGGAAGGCACCGACGCCAACGGCAAGAAGCGCGACATCACCCGGCCGACACTGGAGCCGCCGCTCGGCTCCGCCGCCTATAAGATCGCCAGTTTCAAGCCAGGGTCGGAAATCATCTGGCAGCGCGTGCCCGATTATTGGGCCGCCAAGCTGCCGGTGAAGATCGGCCGCGAGAATTTCGACACCCAGCGCTTCACCTATATCCTTGACGACAACGCCGCCTGGCAGGCTTTCACCAAGGGTGGACTTGACGACATCAAGCCGGAAAACAGTTCAAAGCGCTGGAAGACATTCTATGATTTCCCAGCGATCAAAGCCGGCAATGTGATCAAAAAGGAATTCAAGACAACCTCGCCTGAGCCGATGCAGGCTTTCATGCTCAACCAAAGGCGACCGCTTTTCCAGGATCGCCTCATTCGGGCTGCGTTAACGTACCCCTTCGACTTCGAGACGATGAACCGCACACTGTTTTACGGTTTCAACACCCGAACCAGCAGCTATTTCCAGGGCACGGAACTGGCCTCGAGCGGACTGCCACAAGGCAAGGAGTTGGAAATCCTCGAAAAGTTTCGCGACAAACTGCCTCCCGAACTCTTCACCCAGGAATTCAAGCTTCCGGTCTATGATTCCCCGCAGGCGGAACGGAAGTATCTAAAGCAGGCGGTCGACCTCTTTGCCCAGGCGGGCTGGGTTATCAAGGGCGGCAAGATGGTCAACGCAGAGACCGGCCAGCCATTCAAATTCGAGATCCTCGGATGGAACGATACAGACCAGGTCATCTCCAGCCCCTATATCGCCAATCTGCGCAAGATCGGCGTCGACGCCACTTTGCGGATCATCGACCAGACCCAGTACATCAACCGCGTCAACAATTTCGACTATGACGTCATTATAGGGCAGCTTGGCCAGTCGGATTCGCCGGGCAACGAGCAGCGCGACTTCTGGAGCTCGAAGGCAGCGGACAAGCCTGGTTCACGCAACTATTCCGGCATCAAGAATCCGGTGGTCGATGCGCTCGTCGACCGCATCATCTTCGCCACAGACCGTGAAGATCTCGTCGCCGGCACCCACGCTCTCGATCGGGTGCTGCTGTGGAACTACTATGTCGTGCCGCAATACTACCGGGCCGTGGTGTGGCTCGCCTATTGGAACAAGTTCGGCATTCCAGAAAAGCAACCCACCTACAGCGGTGTTGACCAGAACTCCTGGTGGATCGATCCCGACAAGGAAAAGGCGCTGACCGCCAAATACAAGGGCGGCAATTGATGGCGACGCTGCCCCGTCGCGACTTCCTCGCACTCGGCACAGCGGCCGCCGCAGCAGCCCTGCTGCCCGGCCGGGCCTTCGCCACCATCCCGACCGACGTGAAACTGCACGGCCTGTCGGCCTTCGGCGATCTCAGATATGCTGCGGATTTCAAGCATTTCGACTATGTCAATCCGGACGCCCCCAAGGGCGGCCAGATGAATTTCGCACCGCCCAATGCTACCTTGAATCAGAGCTTCCTGACCTTCAACACATTGAATTCCCTGGTGTTGAAGGGAGATTCACCGCCGCGCACCGAACTCTGCTTCGATTCGCTGATGACAAGCGCACTTGACGAGCCTGATGCGGTCTACGGCCTGCTTGCCGAGTCCGTTACGCTGTCGCAGGACCGCAACGGCTTTCGCTTCAGCCTGAGGCCGCAAGCGCGCTTCAACGACGGCTCGCCACTGACCGCCGAAGACATTGTTTTTGCGTTGAAGCTCTACAAGGACAAGGGCCATCCTAACCTTTCCAAGGCGTTGCGGCATATGACGGAAGCGGTCGCGGTCGATCCCGCCACAGTCAACCTCACCTTTAACGGCGAACAGTCCGCGCAGAATATCCTCTCGGTCGTCGCAATGCCGATCGTGTCCAAGGCCTTTTATGCGGCCAACGAGTTCGATGCCTCGACGATGAAACCGCCGCTCGGTTCCGGACCATACAAAATCGGGCGGGTGACAGCTGGACAGACGGTCGAATATGAACGCGTCGCCGACTATTGGGGCAGCGATCTCGCCGTAAACCGCGGCCTTTACAACTTCGACCGCATCCGTATCGACTTCTATCTTGATCGCCAGGCAGCGTTTGAAGCCTTCAAGAAAGGCGACACGCATTTTCGCGAGGAATTTACCTCGCGGGTATGGGCGACCGGCTATGACTTTCCGGCGCTGAGGGACGGCAAGGTCGTCAAACGGGAATTTCCCGGCGAGAAATCGCCATCCATGCAGGCTGTCGCGCTGAACCAGCGCCGTGCGCAATTCCGCGATGTGCGGGTGCGGCGGGCGATCGCCAGTTGCTTCGATTTCGAATGGATCAAGCGGGTTCTGTTTTTCGGCTCCTACGAGCGCTCGCAATCGAACTTCGAACGATCGGACTACAAGGCCGAAGGCCTGCCCTCACCCGGGGAGTTGGCCCTGCTCGAGCCGTTTCGAGCCGAACTGCCTCCAGAAACTTTCGGCGAACCGGTGATGCAACCTGTCTCCGACGGGTCTGGCCACGACCGTAAGCTGCTGGGCGCGGCTTCGAAACTGCTCGCCGAGGCCGGCTGGAAGCGGGCGGGCAATTTCGTCGTCAATGAAAAGGGCGAACGGCTGCAGGTGGAAATGCTGGCCGAGGACGATGGGCTCGTTCGCATTTTCACCCCATGGGCCGAAAATATGAAGGTGATTGGGATCGACGCTTCGATCCGGCAGGTCGATTCGACACAATATGAACGACGACAGAGCGATTTCGACTTCGACTTCAACATGCTCGCATGGTCGATCGGGGCGACGCCCACCGCCGACGGCCTGGAGATACTCTATGACTCCCGGATGGCGAATACGCCGGGCCAGCGCAACTATCCCGGCACGGAGAGCCGAGCCATCGATGCGCTGATCGAGGCAGCCGGCAAGGCGAACAGCCGGATCGAACTCGTCACGGCGCTCAGGGCGCTCGACCGGGTCTTGCGCGCGCGGCTAGACTGGATTCCAACATACTATCTCGCGAATCACCGCGTCGCCTATTGGGACATGTTCGACTTTCCCGAGCAGAAACCCGATTTCGGCTTTCCGGTCGAAACGCTGTGGTGGTTCGACAAGGGCAAGGCGGCAAAAATTGGCAAAGCCTGAGATTGTGGCTCGAACAGGACAGAGAGCCTGATGGGCGCCTATATACTGCGCCGCATCCTGCTGATGATCCCGACTCTGTTCGGCATCATGGCGATATCCTTCGCCGTCATCCAGTTTGCGCCGGGCGGACCGGTGGAGCAGGTCATTGCCAGGCTGACCAACCAGGGCGGCAACGATCGCCTGGGCGGCGGCGGTGGCGGGGACACAGGCGGCAGCAATTTCGATGTCGCCGGCGACATCGGCTCGAAATATCGCGGCGCGCAAGGGCTTGATCCGGAATTCATCGCCAAGCTGGAAAAGCAGTTCGGCTTCGACAAGCCGCCGCTTGAGCGCTTCGGCATGATGCTGTGGAACTATATCAGGTTCGATTTCGGCGACAGCTATTTCCGTGACATTTCGGTGCTCGACCTGATCCTCGAAAAGATGCCGGTGTCGATCTCGATCGGGTTGTGGATCACGCTTCTGTCCTACCTGATCTCGATCCCGCTCGGCATCCGCAAGGCGATCAAGGACGGCTCGGCGTTCGATGTGTGGACCAGCGGCGTCGTCATCGTCGGCTATGCCATTCCCGGCTTCCTGTTCGCCATCCTGTTGATGGTGCTGTTTGCCGGCGGATCGTTCTACGACTGGTTTCCGCTGCGCGGCATAACGTCCGACAATTGGGACCAACTGTCGTGGCCGGCGCGGATCGTCGATTATTTCTGGCACATGGCCCTGCCGCTGACGGCGCTGGTGCTGTCGGCCTTCGCCACGACGACGCTGCTCACCAAGAATTCGTTCCTCGAGGAGATCCGCAAGCAATATGTGGTGACCGCCCGCGCCAAGGGCCTGTCGGAACGGCAGGTGCTCTATGGCCATGTCTTCCGCAACGCCATGCTGATCGTCATCGCCGGCTTTCCCGGCGCCTTCATCTCGGCCTTCTTCACCGGTTCGCTGCTGATCGAGAACATCTTTTCGCTGGACGGTCTTGGCCTGCTCGGCTTCAACTCGGTGCTGCAGCGCGATTATCCGGTGGTCTTCGCCAATCTCTACATCTTTTCGCTGCTCGGCCTGTTCGTCGGCCTGCTCTCCGACCTGATGTACACCTGGGTCGACCCGCGCATCGACTTCGAGCGGAGAGACATCTGATGGCGGAAGCCGCCGCCGAAACGGCGCCGGATCGGATCGCCCGGCCCCGGATGTCGCCGCTCAACCAGCGCCGCTGGCAGAATTTCAAAGCCAACCGGCGCGGCTACTGGTCGCTGTGGATATTCCTCGTGCTTTTCGTGTTGTCGCTGGTTTCCGAATTGATCGCCAACGACAGGCCAATCATCGTCTCCTACAAGGGCGAGATCCTGTTTCCGGTGCTGGTGGCCTACCCCGAGGAAAAGTTCGGCGGCTTCTACGCGATCACCGATTATCGCGACCCCGTCATCCAGGACGAGATCAATGCCCAAGGCTGGATGATCTGGCCGCCGATCCGCTACTCCTACCAGACCGTCAACAACGCCATTCCCGAGGCAGCGCCCACCAAGCCGTCCTGGCTCTATGACAAGAAGACCCTTTGCAACCAGTATCCGCAAGGTGCGGCCGATCCCAATTGCATCGTCGGCAACTGGAACTGGCTGGGCACCGACGACCAGGCGCGCGACGTGCTGGCGCGCGTCATCTACGGCTTCAGGGTCTCGGTGCTGTTCGGCCTGATCCTCACCGCCGGCTCGGCGCTGATCGGCGTGACGGCCGGCGCATTGCAAGGGTATTTCGGCGGCTGGACCGATCTTCTGTTCCAGCGCTTCATCGAGATCTGGTCGGCGATCCCGGTGCTCTATCTCCTGCTGATCGTCGCCGCCATCCTGCCGCCCGGCTTCTTCATCCTGCTCGGGCTGATGCTGCTGTTCTCCTGGGTGGCGCTGGTTGGCGTGGTGCGGGCCGAATTCCTGCGCGCCCGCAATTTCGAATATGTCAACGCGGCGCGCGCGCTCGGCGTGCCCAACCGCACCATCATGTTCCGGCATCTCTTGCCCAATGCCATGGTGGCGACGCTGACCTTCCTGCCCTTCCTGCTCAGTGGCTCGATCTCGATGCTGACCTCGCTCGATTACCTTGGCTTCGGCCTGCCGCCCGGTTCCGCCTCGCTCGGCGAACTCCTGAAGCAGGCCCAGCGCAACCTCAACGCGCCATGGCTCGGCATTTCCGGCTTCGTCGTCATCTCGCTGATGCTGTCGCTGCTGGTCTTCGTCGGCGAGGCGACCCGCGACGCCTTCGATCCGCGCAAGACGTTCCGATGAGGGCGATGCAGGCCGGCATTCGGCGTGTTATATTCTCAGTATGGCATTGGGATAAAAGTGAACGTATCGATCAATTGGCGAAAGAACTGGCGGCTATGACCGGGGAAACATTAGGTGGTAGTCATCAGCCGATCGCTGGAGGGCAGGTTGGCCGAAATCGAGCGAACTCGCAGCCAAGACTATGAGTCAGTAACCGTATAGTTCGTCTACCCCCGCGCTATGAGGACAGAGTCATGAACAAGGTCATCCTTGAACATTACCCGGCATCGAAGCTCCCAGACGAATTGCGGGAAGGCATAGCTCCGGGGGCTTCGGTCAAGGTGACCGTGGAAGAGGAGGCCAACCGGCCTCTCGGCCGCAAACAATTGCTTGAACTCATGCGGAATGCTCAGGCCAAC
Organism: Mesorhizobium sp. STM 4661; assembly: GCF_000359125.1. Lineage (GTDB taxonomy): Bacteria > Pseudomonadota > Alphaproteobacteria > Rhizobiales > Rhizobiaceae > Mesorhizobium. The sequence goes on from NZ_CAAF010000083.1 coordinate 6,621, forward strand.
GCGCCGGGGACAAGCCTCGATGAGGCTGTCGCGCGTGTTCGTGCCCTCCGCGATGAGTGGGAGGATTGATGGCTGCAGTCCGGCTTTACGTCGACACCAACATTTTCATCTATGCCTTTGAAAACAATGACGCGCTTGCAAAAAAACTACTTCAGGTCATTTCACTGAACGAGGGCAGAAAGCAACCTTTCCTGGCGACAAGCGAGATCGTTCTCGCAGAGTTGATGGTTGACCCCTTGAAAAAGAACAATGAACGGCTGATCGAACTCTACGACAATATTTCGATCGGCAATGCCTTTATCTCAATTGGGACGGTAACTCGCGAGATTCTCTGGCACGCAGCGCAACTGCGTTCGGAATTTCTTTCATTAAGATTGCCAGACGCGATCCATCTTTCCACAGCGATGCACTTCGGCTGCACACAATTTCTGACTGCGGATACGAGATTGAAGGAGACCTATTCTATCGTACCAAATCGTCTCGTTCCCCCTCAAATGGCAGCCAAAATTTCGATCATACGACCGGAAATTTCTGCCTTGGATAGAGTCGTCGCGGAACTTGAGCCATGACCGCTCTTCTGCTCTCGGTCCGGGATCTGAGCGTCGCCTTCGTGCAAGAAGGGCGTCAGTCGATGGCGGTCGACCACATCTCCTTCGACATCGCCAAGGGCGAGACGGTGGCGCTGGTCGGCGAATCCGGTTCCGGCAAGTCGGTCTCGGCGCTGTCGGTGCTGAAGCTGCTGCCCTATCCGACAGCCAGCCATCCGTCGGGGCAGATCCTGTTCCAGGGCGCCGACCTGCTCGCCACCAACGAGAAGGAACTGCGCCGCGTGCGCGGCAACAACATCACCATGATCTTCCAGGAGCCGATGACCTCGCTCAATCCGCTGCACACGATCGAGCAGCAGATCGTCGAGGTGCTGAAGCTGCATCAGGGGCTGGGCGACCGCCAGGCCAAGGCGCGCACGCTGGAACTGTTGAACGAGGTCGGCATCCGCGAGCCGCAGAAACGGCTCGACGCCTATCCGCACCAGCTTTCCGGCGGCCAGCGCCAGCGCGTCATGATCGCCATGGCGCTGGCCAACGAACCTGAGCTTCTGATCGCCGACGAGCCGACGACGGCGCTCGACGTGACCGTGCAGGCGCAGATCCTCGAACTGCTTGCGGGTCTGAAGAGCCGCAAGAACATGTCGATGCTGTTCATCACCCACGATCTCGGCATCGTCAGGAAGATCGCCGACCGGGTCTGCGTGATGACCAAGGGCAAGATCGTCGAGACCGGTCCGACCAAGGACATTTTCGCCAATCCGCAGCACGCCTACACCAGGCATTTGCTTGCCGCCGAACCGAAGGGCAAGCCGCCGGCCGCCAACGATGCCGCCAAGCCTGTGATGACGGGCAAGGACATAAAGGTCTGGTTTCCGATCAAGAAGGGTTTTTTTCGGCGCACCGTCGACAATGTGAAGGCGGTCGACGGCATCGACGTCACCGTGCGCGCCGGCCAGACGCTCGGCGTCGTCGGCGAATCCGGCTCAGGCAAGACGACGCTCGGCCTGGCGCTGGCCAGGATGATCTCGTCGACCGGGAGCATCCAGTTCAACGGACGCGACATCAACAGGCTGACCTTCAACGACATGCGGCCGCTCAGGCGCGAGCTGCAGATCGTCTTCCAGGATCCGTTCGGCTCGCTCAGCCCGCGCATGTCGGTCTCCGAGATCATCGAGGAAGGGCTGAAGATACACGAGCCGAAACTGTCGCCCGATCAGCGCGACAAGCGCATCATCGATGTCCTCAAGGAGGTCGGGCTCGATCCCGCCACGCGCAACCGCTATCCGCACGAATTCTCCGGCGGCCAGCGGCAGCGCGTCGCCATTGCGCGCGCCATGGTGCTCAACCCGCGCTTCGTCATGCTGGACGAACCGACCTCGGCGCTCGACATGAGCGTGCAGGCGCAGGTTGTCGACCTGCTGCGCGGCCTGCAGGCGAAGCATGATCTCGCCTATCTGTTCATCAGCCACGATCTGAAGGTGATCCGAGCGCTTGCCAATGACGTCATCGTCATGCGCAATGGCAGGATCGTCGAGGCCGGCCCTTCCGAGCAGATTTTTGGAAACCCGCAAACCGACTATACTCGGGCGCTGATTTCTGCCGCCTTCAAGATCGAGACGGCGCCGGTCGGCATCGTCAGCGAGTAGGCTGCAAAATAGGGAAAAAGAAACCGCAAATGGAAAAAGGCCGTATCCTGCTTGCCCTCACTGGCATTCATCCAAGGCGCTGGCGCGAGCTCTTGTCGGCGGAACGCGAGGTGGCGCTTGAGCCGGAGGGCGCAAGCGACCCCTCGATCACCTATGCGGTGGTGTGGAAGCAGCGGCCGAACCTTCTGTCGTCGCTGCCCAATCTGCGCGCCATATTCTCCATCGGCGCCGGCGTCGATCACATCTTTGCCGATCCCACCTTGCCCGACGTGCCAATCGTGAAGGTCGTCGCCGACAACCTTACCCAGCACATGACCGAATATGTCGTCTGGCGGGTGCTCGACCACCATCGCCAGGGCATGCTCTACCGCTCGCAGCAGCCGAAGAAGATCTGGCACGAGCCGCCGCAGCGGCCGGCCGGCGACATCTCCGTCGGCATCATGGGGCTAGGCACGCTTGGCCGGGCGGCGGCGTCGGCGCTGCTGTCGCTCGGCTTTGCGGTCAATGGCTGGTCGCGCAGCGACCGGCCGATGCAAGGCGTTTCGACCTATTCGGGCGAGGCCGGATTGATCCCTTTCCTCAATGCCACCGATATTCTGGTGGTGCTGTTGCCGCTCACCGCGCAGACGCAAGGCATGATCAACCATGGCGTGCTGAAGGAGCTGCGCAAGCGCAACGGCCTCGGCGGCTCGGTTCTGATCAATGCCGGGCGAGGCCGGCTGCAGAAGGACGCCGACATCCTGCGCGCGCTGGAGGACGGCACGCTGAAGGAAGCGAGCCTCGACGTGTTCGAGGTCGAGCCGCTGCCCAAGACCAGCCCGTTGTGGAGCCATCCGAAGGTGTTCGTCACGCCGCATGCGGCGGCGACCTCCGATCCCGTGCACCTGGTGCCGATCATGCTGCGACAGATGGCGGCGTTCGAGCGCGGCGAGAAGCTCGACAATCTGGTGGATCGCAAGGCGGGGTATTAGCTCGGCAGCGCGAACTTGTTCTGCTTGTCCGGCTTGCCGCAGTCGCGGCGGGTGATCGACCGGTTCATGGCGTCGATGCGGCCGCTGGCCTGTTCGGCATCGCGCCGGGCCTTGGAACGGACATCGGGCGTGAACGGGCCGAAGCCTACCCCCGAATTGGAGAACGAGGGCTTGGCGTCCTGCGGCAGGTGGTATTGCTGCGCCAAGGCGTTTCGTTGCGCCAGCAATTGGTCGCAAGGCACGCTATCGAATTGCAGGGAAGACTCGACGTTCTCATCCTGCCGTTCGGCCAGTGAAGAGCCGGCGCAGCCGACCATTGCCAGGCAAGATGCCAAGACCACCAAGTTCCAGCGCATGGACGTGCTCCGTGTCGATTCCCCAGATAACCCGGACATGCGAATCGGGCTTTTTCGCATCAGACATTACACCGAGGTCGGCGGGACGGTATCTGCTTCAAGCAACTTCCCGGCTACCACGGCCAGCCCCTCGACCGGCTGGCGGCGATCCTGCCGGATGACGGTTGTTTCCGCTGACAGGGTCGAAAAGCCGTTGGTGGCGAGCACCCTGCGCACATAGATTTCCGAATGCGCGTAGCGCCGCGACGATTGCAATGTGAAGTCGGTGGTGCCGGCGAGCGTCTCGACCGAGAACGCGAACAGCCCGTCGCCGGCAAGCATTCGAGCGACCGTTTTCATCACGCCTTCGAGCGCACCGACATAGATGAACACGTCGGCCGCCACCACCAGATCGGCCTTTTCGCCCGTATGGGAAAAGGTCTGCAGGTTAGCCTTGGCGAGATGATCGTAGATGCTTTTGGCCCTCGCCTTGCCCAGCATCCTGGCCGAGATGTCGTAACCCTCGAGGCGATCGGCGATCGGCCGCAGCCTCTGCCCCATCAGACCGGTGCCGCAGCCGAGATCGATCGCCAGCCGGAAGCGGCCCGGCCTTGCCGCCCGAATGGCCCGATCGAGAAACTCGGGCAAGAGGTAACCGAGCTTGTCGACCAGCGCCTCGTCGAAGGTCCCGGCGTAGTGGTCGAACAGCGTTTCGACAAAGGCGCTGGGCGGCGCCGCGGTGGCTGGCGCCTTGCCGATCAGTTGCAGTTTCAGCCCCGCACCAAGCCGATCCACCGGCTCCAGCTTGAGCGCCATCGTCCAGGCCTGCGCCGCCTGATCGAAGGCGCCCGCGGCTTCCTGCATCTCGCCAAGGCGGAACCAGCCCATCGCCCATTGCGGTGCCAATTCCAGCGCGCCGAGCAGCAGCTCGGCGGCTGCCGGATGATCGCCGGATGCGTGAAGCATTTCGGCATAGTCGGCACGACGATCGGTGTTGAGGTCGCCGGAAGAGGTCTGGAGCGGTTTCATGGACGGTTGTTCCGCCAGCAAATGAAGCCGGCAGTGGGTGTATGCTGGAGTCAGCAGTCTCTTGCAACAGGCTTCCCGCGGCGGAATTAGCAACTATCTTGCGATAATGCGCGCCAGCGACCTGCTTCACCCCCGGCCCGAGGGCCTCTATTGCCCGCCCGGTGATTTCTTCATCGACCCGGTGCGGCCGGTCAACCGGGCGCTGATCACGCATGGCCATTCCGACCATGCGCGTTCCGGCCACCGTTGCGTGCTCGCCACAAGGCAGACGCTCGACATCATGGGGCTGCGCCATGGCGAGGGCTTTGCCGGGACGACGCAAGCGGCGGCACTTGGCGATACAATCGCGCTGAACGGGGTCACGGTCACCTTTCATCCGGCCGGCCATGTGCTCGGCTCGGCGCAGATCGCCGTCGAGCACCAGGGCAGGCGCATCGTCGCCTCCGGCGACTACAAACGCCAGAAGGACGCCACCTGCGCGCCGTTCGAGCCGGTCAAATGCGACGTGTTCATCACCGAGGCGACCTTCGGCCTGCCGGTGTTCCGCCATCCGCCCGACAGCGAAGAGATCGCCCGGTTGCTGAAATCGGCGGCGCAATTTCCCGAACGCGCGCATCTGGTCGGCGCCTATGCGCTGGGAAAGGCGCAGCGGGTGATGCGGCTGCTGCGCGATGCCGGCTACGACAGGCCGATCTATATCCATGGCGCGCTGGCCAAGCTCAGCGACTATTACCAGAGCCAAGGCATCGACCTCGGCACGCTGGAGCCGGCAACCGTCGAAAGCGGCACCAAGGACGATTTCACCGGGGCCATCGTCATCGGCCCGCCATCGGCCTTCGCCGACCGCTGGGCGCGGCGCTTTCCCGATCCGATCTCGTGCTTCGCCTCCGGCTGGATGCGCATCCGCCAGCGCGCCAAGCAAGGCGGCGTCGAGCTGCCGCTGATCATTTCCGACCATTCCGACTGGGACGAACTGACCGCCACGATCAAGGAGACAGGTGCGGAGGAGATCTGGGTGACGCATGGCAGGGAGGAGGCCCTGGTGCGCTGGTGCGAGCTCGAAGGCATCGCCGCACGGCCGCTGCATCTCGTCGGCTACGAGGACGAGGGAGATTGAGCTGATGGAGACAGGTCAGACAATCGCCCATGGGGCGCTCCACGCCACCCCCCTCTGGCCTGCCGGCCATCTCCCCCGCAAGGGGGGAGATCGGATGTCGCGACGATTTTCGCCAATCACCAACTTCGTAAGGAGAATGCCGCCGGCGAAGCTGCCAATCTCCCCCCTTGCGGGGGAGATGTTCGGCAGGACGGAGGGGGGTGGGAAGAAACGCAAGCTCTCCCGATTGGCTCGGCGCGCCTCATCATGAACCGCTTCGCTGAGCTTCTCGACCGCCTGGTGCTGACGCCGTCGCGCAACGGCAAGCTGACGCTGTTGACCGACTATTTCCGCAGCGTCGAGGATCCGGATCGCGGGCTGGCGCTGGCCGCGATCACCGGTGACCTCAGCATCGCCGCGGTCAAGCCGGCCATGCTGCGCACGCTGGTCATCGAGCGCCTGGATCCGGTGCTGTTCGGCTATTCCTACGACTATGTCGGCGATCTCGCCGAAACCGTCTCGCTGGTCTGGCCGCAACCGCCTGCAGACATACCAGACCATCCGCCGACGCTCGCCGAAGTCGTGGCGAAACTGCAGGCGGCCAGCCGTTCCGACGGACCGAAGGTGCTGGCGAAGCTGCTGGACAGCGCCAGCATCTCGGCGCGCTTCGCCATTATCAAGCTGGTGACCGGCGGCCTGCGCATCGGCGTCTCGGCGCGGCTGGCCAAGCAGGCGCTGGCCGATCTCGGCCAAGTCGACGTCGCCGAGATCGAGGAACTCTGGCACGGGCTGGCGCCGCCCTATGCCGGCCTCTTTGCCTGGCTGGAAGGCAAGGCCGAAAAACCCGAGAAGACGGCGCTGGCGCTGTTCAGGCCGGTGATGCTGTCCAACGCGGTCGGCGACGGCGACCTCGAAAAGCTCGATCCGGCCGACTATGCGGCCGAGTGGAAATGGGACGGCATCCGTGTCCAGGCGGTTTGCGAAGGCGGCGTTCGCCGGCTCTATTCGCGCACCGGCGACGATGTTTCCGGGGCTTTTCCGGATCTTGCCGAAGCCATGGATTTTTCAGCCGCGCTGGACGGCGAGCTGCTGGTCGGCGATCCCCAGGCGACAGGCACCTTTTCGGACCTGCAGCAGCGGCTGAACCGCAAAAGCGTGACAGCGAAGATCCAGCAGCAATTTCCGGCCTTCATGCGTTGCTACGACGTTTTGCAGATCGGCGACGAGGATTTGCGCGCCCTGTCGTTTCGCGAAAGGCGCAGCCGCCTCGAAGCCTTTGTGGGAACGCTCGATCCGAGCCGTTTCGACCTGTCGCCGCTGGTCAACTTCGCGGACTGGACGGCACTCGAGGAATTGCGCAGGGCGCCGCCGCACCCGATCATCGAAGGCGTCATGCTGAAGCGCTGGGATTCACCCTATCTCACTGGGCGGCCGAAGGGTCCGTGGTTCAAATGGAAGCGCGATCCGCACACGGTCGACGCCGTGCTGATGTATGCCCAGCGCGGCCATGGCAAGCGTTCGAGCTTCTATTCCGATTACACGTTCGGCGTCTGGTCCGGCCCGGAAGGATCCGAGGAACTTGTGCCGGTCGGCAAGGCCTATTTCGGCTTCACCGACGAGGAGCTGAGGCAGATCGACAAATATGTCAGGGACAACACGGTCGAGCGTTTCGGCCCGGTCCGCTCGGTGCGGGCCGATCGCAGACAAGGCCTGGTGCTGGAGGTGGCGTTCGAAGGGCTCAACCGCTCGACACGGCACAAGTCGGGCGTCGCCATGCGCTTTCCGCGCATTTCGCGGCTGCGCTGGGACAAGCCGGCGGCCGAGGCCGACCGCATCGAGACGCTGCAGGCGCTGCTCGATAGCTAGATGTTTTATGGCACAATCGAGACGCGGATCTCGTAGACGTCGACCGACTTGCCCTGTTTGTCGAAGTCGGAATTGATGGCGATGGTGCCGGCGGCACCCGGACGCTTGTCGGGAAACCGCACGTCGAACAGATATTCGTTGCGCTCCCGGCCGACCGCATAGCGCTTGCGGCCGCAGTCGCCGAGTTCGCCGAAATTGCAGTCGACGGAAATCTGCGTCTCCTTGCCCTCCTCGGAGCGCGCGAGGATGTCGAATGTCGCATGCTTGCCGGCGAGTTTCTCCAGCACGCCTTGCCCGACATCGAAGCTGATGGCCGAACCGGAAGCGCCCGAACGGATGCGCAGGAAGGAACCGCTGTCGTCCTGCATGACTTCGGCCTTGGCATCCGAGGGGGCGTTGACGAGCGTGGGGTCGCTTGGCGAAAACACATTGATCCAGTCGCGCGCCCGATCCGGCTCGCCGGGCTTCAGCGGCAAGGCCGTGTCTGCCGGCGGCGTGAAATCGTCGTCGCCCACTGTCGGCGGCTCCTGCGGCGGTGCCGTATCAAGCTCGGCCGGTGTCTTGAAGACGCCGGTCTGCGCGGCGAAATACAGACCGATGCCGGCTGCAGCGAGCAGTGTCACGCCAAGGAAGATAGCCGTCAGAGGCAAGCGGCGCCCTCTTATCCGCCGCTCGTCGCGGTCGGGCGTCACCTCCGCCTCGTCAGTTCCGGTCGATGCAGAGGCCGACATATCGACCTCCGGCACGCCGGGAAAAACCGCTTCGGGCATGATATCGGGGACGACCGGCAGCACGCGCGACCTGGGTTCGTCGGATGCAGGAGGTTCTACCGACCCGTCGACAGCGACGTCGGGCAACGGCGCGGGCTCGGCAGCTTTGACTGCAGCTTCAGCCTCTGCCGGCAGCTCCACCGCCGGCGCTTCCGCAGCGTCGCCCGCCGGCATGGCAACATCGGGAACCGCCGGCAGGAATTCGGATTCGATTTCGGCGATCTTGGCCTGCACCGCCTTGCGGCGCTTGATGGCGACCTCCACTGTCACGTTCGGATTGGACTGGAGGGCACGGTCAAGTGCCGCGAAGGCCGACCGATAGACCCGCTCGCGAAACGCCCGATCCTCGGCATTGCCTTTTTCGAAAGCATTCCGGATCGCTTTTTCGATGGCGTCCAAGCCGGATCCCTCTGCACGTTCGCTCACATTGTCATGATCGTTAGCCGCAGGCGACCAATCAATCAACGGGCGAGCGGCCGCATTCTGCCTTGCCGACGCGCTCAAGGCCGATTTCGGCGATCTTTCGGTAAAGAAATCAACATTTTTCGCCGATTTTTCCGCCTCGCCGGCAAATAACCCGCTGGCGTGGTGCAGCGTGAGCCATGATGGATCGGCGGCGTGCGCTTCGTTTGGTCAGCACATGGGATCGGTACGAATTGCCAAGTCCCATCTTGAATTCGTGGCGGCCCATCTTGAATTCGCGGCGGGTTGCGTCTATCACCCAGCGCATCTTGGAGGCCTCGGGCTTCCTGGGCCGCTTTAGCTCAGTTGGTAGAGCACATCATTCGTAATGATGGGGTCGCGTGTTCGAGTCACGCAAGCGGCACCACTAAACCATTGCGTCTGAAGCAGCTTATCCAAGTGATACGCATAACGCTTCGCCATCGATCGGCCTTGCGCCCTTGTGTCGATCAGCCAGCAAGCCGCTCCTCGGCAAGGTTATCCTCGGCAGCCCCAAGAGCCCGCTCTACGGCTTTGGGATCCTTTTCGATGACAGTCAGGTAAGCGCGCACCGCGCTGTCAGGCGAGGATCTGCCCTGCTCCCAATCGCGGAGGCGAGCTAAGCCGAAGCCGAAGCGGGCCGCGAAATCTTCCTGCTTCAAGTGCAGCATCCGGCGGATGGCGCGAACATCGACTTTGGCGGGAACATTGATCACGCCGCGAAATGTTTCGCCCTCGGCGAACGCGATGGCATCGTCCAGGCCGGCCCTGATCTTGTCGAACGCGGTTTTCATTCCGATCTCCCTTTCTTGCCAAAGGTGTCGATCAGCACCTTCACCAATTTCGCCAGCTCGTTACGCTCGGCCTTCGTCAAATTGTCCTTCTCGCCCTTGCCGAAGACTGTGAGCAGGAACAACGGAATGTTCTCGCCGCCGAACACCATAACGACCCTGTAGCCGCCGCTTTTGCCCTTGCCTCGACCGGCAACGCGAAACTTCCGGCAGCCGCCGGTACCCGTCATCATATCCCCGATATGGGGATCCTGAGCAACCATGTCGACCGCATCGCTACGCTCGTCATCGGACATGCCGACGTCTTTGGCTGCCGCGAGACATGACGAGTCGGGCGATCGAGGAGTCGACTCGACTGTTGAGGAAAACCCGAAATGAGTCTCCGGCAGGTGGCAGGCTGGCCGCCAAACCAGTGTGGCTGCGCTGGCGGCCATCTCCTTTCTGGACCTCGCTACAACGCTGATGCGCACGGTCAACTCGCACCGCTGTGATTGTCCAGAAGTGCATCCCTCGAACGGACGAAGACAGGCCCGGATTTAAGCGTACTTTCCCACGCTCGCTTCCCAAGTAGCATTGCGGATCGGAAGCTCTGTACGAAGTTCAAGCATTTATATGCAACGGAATGGTCAACCTTGGGCGGGGGGCAATCCGGAGGCAGAGAATGTTCATTACAGCAACGGCGCCGATTGTCCAATTGGCAACAAAGCTTAATAGAAAGACCCAGCAAGCAGCACATGTCTTGAGAGCCGAGGGGTTTGGTCGGTTCCTGCAATTGTCAGCATGGTCGCTGAGCGAACCGCTTAGGTCGCTATGGCTCCGTCGTCGCGTTGGGACCGATGCAAGGCAAGCATCGTCCAAGCTCAAGGCGGCAGAGCGTGGATTGTTTATCGATTGTGGTTCAAATATCGGCCAGGGATATAAATACTTTTCTCGGTACTACACTCCCGACCGCTACGACTACGTTCTGGTCGAACCCAACAAGAATTGCCTGCCGCACCTTGATGCCTTGCGTTCAGAAAATGCGACGATGGAGATCGTCGTCAAGGCGGCAAGCGTGAAAGATGGCTATGTCGAACTATTCGGTCCCCCTCCAGACCGGTCGGGGCCCACCCACCAGGGTTGCTCGATCGTCTTTGACCACAACGAAAGCTTGTATCAATCGCTACGATTTACTCCGGACCTCGTCGAAACGTTTTCGCTGTCGCAAATGATCCGAGCGAAGCGTGAACTGTACGACGTGGTCGTTCTCAAACTCGATGTCGAAGGGGCAGAGTACGATATCCTCGATGACATGATCCGGTCCGGGAGCCATCGCGATCTCTATGCCGCATATGTGGAATTCCACTCTCTCAAAATGCGGACTCCTGAGAGACGAAAGAAACGCGTCGCAGAATTCCAAGTCATGGATGCATTCCGCAAGGCGGGCACGCGCTTCCGCGAATGGATATAGCGTCTTTGATTAGAATCTCGGGCAAGCCAGCCATCTCAAGATGACTGGCTTGCCCGAGATTCCTGAGTGGTTCGGACCCGGAGCGTTTCAATTTTCCAGATGCGAGCCCAACGACGCCACGGTCTTCAGCGCGCCGTCGAGCATGTCGCCCTTCTCGTCCTTGAGTGCGGCTTCGCGCAGGCGCCTGATCCAGTCGGCGGCGTCGGTGCGGCCCTTGACCAGGTCGAGCGCCGACAGCACGCGATCGAACTTGGATTGCGCGCGGACATGAGTGTCGCTGTAGCCCTTGATCAGCCGGCGGCAGTTGAGGATCTCGACGGCCAGCGCGTAGTCTTGCCGAACATGGCCCAGCGCCAGATCATACCAGCGTTCGAGATGCGCGGTCTCGACCTTGTGGCGCAGCAGGCGGCGACGCCAGCGGCGCAGGCCGCCGATGAACCAGAGCGCGGTGAAACCGGCAAAGCTGTCGGTGCGGATGTGGCGGCCGCGATTGATGCGGCGATCGAGAAAGGCCGCGAGCTTCGGCCGGCTCTCGATGTAGCTGCCCAGCCCCGCCGGCAGCGTGCCGCAGAATTCCTCGATGCGCGGATGGAAATATTCCGTCACCTGCAGCACCGTTCCGTCCTTGACGCCGATCTCGCGGCGCACCCGCCTGTCGCGGGTCGAGCGGGTCTTGAGGTCGGCGACGCGGATCATGTCGTCGTAGCACATGGCGTTGGCCAGATGCTTTGCCGCTGATATCGACAGCGCGTAGGCATGGTCGGCGCTATCAAACGCGACGGCACGGTCGAGCCGGTCGAGATACTCGCCGCCATAGGCGATATCCTGATAGTCGACGATTTTTTTCAGGCCGCGCAGCGCCATGTCGCGAACAGGAGTCGGCAAAGCATCGATACGGGCAGCCAGTTGCTGCCAGCCCTGCAAGAGGTTTTCCGGCCCGCTCACCTTCGTCGTCATTTCAGAACCGGTTTCGGGGGCCGCCGGCTTCTCCGTTTTGTCCCAAGAGGCAGCCCCGGCAATGCCGTGCGCGCGGTCAAAGGAAGCGCCGAAGGCGGCGAGGCTGGCCTTGACGCCACGGCCACCGGCACTGATCGCCTGCTCATAGCTTTCGCGGGTGAAAGGCAGCGCGCCGGATCCGGCCAGCGCGCCGAGCAGGCTGGCCGAGATCATCGAGCCGTTGTCGGCGGCGATCTTCTCCATGTCGAAGGCGATGAAGCGTTTTGCCGCCGCTTCCGCCGTCGCCTGCACCTTGGTGGACGAGGCGCGGCCGTCGCCGGGTTCGATCTTTTCCGAGACGGCGGCGATGCGGTGCGAAGAAGCGATCAGCGTGGTGCGCTCGGGCGTGACAAAACCCCTGATGATGGCGCGGCCGGCTTCCATCAATTCGGCCGCGATCAGAATGTCGACATCGCCTTGCGAAGGTGACAGCGCAAAGACCGGCAGCCGGCCGGTGTCACGGCACATCTCGACATAGTAGATGGTGGCGCCGGTGCGCTGGGCGACGCCGGCCACCGAAGTCGATTGCGCCAGATAGCCGTTGCGCTCGGCGACGTCGGTGATCCAGTCGGCCAGCACGCCGCCGCCCTGGCCGCCGACCGCCAGAACGGCAAGCTTGATGACGCGCTCGTCATCAGCAGCGCCGGTTCTCGAACGCGATGACGGCTCAAGCATCGGCGAATGTCAGGCGCCGGCTTTCGCGGCGGCGCTGCAAGAGGCCGATCACCGCGCGACGCGAACTTTCGAGGAAGCGATCCCAGCGGCCGGGATTGTGGACCACGTCGGCGCGGTAGAAGGACGGGCACAGCACCGCCGCATCGGCGACCTCGCCGCAATTGCCGCAGCCGACGCAGCTCTGGTCGATATGCGCCACCGGATCGTCGCGCAACGGATCGTCCAGCGACTTCACCGACAGCGACGGGCAGCCGGAAAGCCGCATGCAGGCGTGGTCGCCGGTGCAGATGTCCTCGTCGACGCCGAACTTCGGCTTGACGACGCGCGTCCCGCCTTTGATCGCCTTGTCGACCAGCGGCTTTTCGCGGCGCTGGCGGTTCAGCATGCATTCGGACGAGGCGACGATGATTTTCGGGCCCTTCTCGTCCGTCGTCAGCGCCTCGCGCAGCGTGGCCTGCATCTTGCCGACATCGTAAGTGCGGTCGATGTGGCGCAGCCATTTGACGCCCATGCCTTTCACCGCTTCGGTGATCGGATGCTTGGTCGACTTGGTCTTGTTGCCCGCGCGGGATGAAAGAATATCCTGTCCCCCCGTCGCCGCCGAATAAAAATTGTCGACGATGACGATGACGCCATCGTTCTTGTTGAACACCGCATTGCCGATCGAGGAGGTCAGGCCGTTGTGCCAGAAGCCGCCATCGCCGACGAAGGAGATCGAGCGGCGTTTGGCGTCGGGCGAATTGAAGGCCGAGGCCGAGGCCGGCCCCAGCCCGTAGCCCATGGTGGTGGCGCCGAGCTCGAAGGGCGGCATGATCGAGAACAGATGGCAGCCGATGTCTGAGGCGATGTGGTGTTTGCCGAGTTCCTGTTCGACCAGCTTTGTCGCGGCGAAGATCGGCCGCTCCGGACAGCCGATGCAGAAGCCGGGCGGCCGACCAGGCACGACGTTGATCAGATCGGCGGTATCGACGCCCTCGCCCGATTTGTTCGGCGCGCGCACCTCACCCGGCAGAAGATGCGGCGCCTCAGTGCGCAGGAAAGAACCGATGCCATCCAGCATGACCTGGCCGGTGTATTCGCCAGCCATCGGCAGATGTTCCTTGCCGACGAGTTTTGTGCCACGCCCGGCCTTGTGCAGCATCGAGGCAAAGGCCTGCTCGATGTAGTTGGGCTGGCCTTCCTCGACGACCAGCACGGCATCCTTGCCCTCGCAGAAGGACAGGAACTCGTCGTCGACCAGCGGGTAGACGGCATTGAGCACATAGAGCGGCACGTCGGTGTCGCCATAGGTGTCGGCAAGGCCGAGCCGCTGCAGCGCGCGGATGACCGCATTGTACATGCCGCCCTGCATGACGATGCCGACCGAGCCGTGATCCGAGCCGAAGAATTCGTTGATCTTGCGGCTCTTGATGAAATCCACCGCCGCCGGCCAGCGTTTCTGCACCTTCTCCTTCTCATGCAGGAAGGAGGCGGGCGGCAGCACGATGCGACCGGTGTCGCGGCGCGGTGCGTTCAGCGCATCGGCCACCGACATTGGCGGCCGCTTGTTGTCCTTGGCGATGAAATGGCCGTGGACATGGCAGCAGCGGATGCGCACCTGCAGCATGACAGGCGTGTTGGAAGCCTCGGACAGCTCAAAACCGTCCTCCACCGCCTTGACGATCGACGGCAAATTGGGGCGTGGGTCGAGCAGCCAGACCTGACTCTTCATGGCGAAGGCATGGCTGCGCTCCTGCATGATCGAGGAGCCTTCGCCATAATCCTCACCGACGATGATCAGCGCGCCGCCGGTGACACCGCCGGAGGCGAGGTTGGCGAGCGCGTCGGAGGCGACATTGGTGCCAACCGTCGACTTGAAGGTCGCCGCACCGCGGATCGGATAGTGCACCGAGGCGGCCAGCATGGCGGTGGCGGTGGCTTCGGAGGCGCTGGCCTCGAAATGCACCCCGAGCTCGCCCAGAATGTCCTGCGCGTCGGCCAGCACGTCCATCAGATGGCTGATCGGCGCGCCCTGATAGCCGCCGACATAGCCGACGCCGCATTGCAGCAGCGCCTTGGTGATGGCGAGGATGCCTTCGCCGGCAAACTCCTCGCCGGCGCCGAGCCGGAGCTTCTCGACTTCCTTGGCAAAAGACCGTTCGGCCATTTTCTTACTCCTTCCGTTACCGCCGGGCTTCGGCGGCGCGTAGGTCTAGATGTCGTGCTTGCGAATGTTCTTCAGCATCTTCAGCAGCGTGGCGATGAGTGCTGCATATTCGGCATCGTCGATGCCGTCGAACATCGCCTCGAACGCATCATGCATGGCCGGCCAGGCGCGGGTGAAATCGGCGCGGCCATCGTCGGTCAGGAACACGTGGCGAATGCGGCTGTCGGTGACGCCCTGCTCGCGCCGCACAAGGCCCTGCCCTTCCAGCGTGTCGAGCGTCCGGCTCAAGGTCGACTGCTCGATGACCGTATAGACCGAAAGGTCGTTGACGGTGACGCCGTCGGTGACCGACAGCACGGCCAGCGTGCGGACCTGCGGGATGGTCAGGCCCTGCTTGCGGAAATCGTCTCGCAAGGTGGCGTTGTAGCGGCCCATGATGCGGTTCATCAGATACGGCGCGAATTGCTGCAGGCCGATCTGGCCGAGGGTCGAGATGCGCTGGCGTTTTTCGGGAACGCTTTGTTCCATCACAGCCTCCCCGCCAACAGGAAGCCGGAGCCGCCGCCAAGTCCGGCGCCGGGATGAGTGGAGGCGCCGATATGGTGGAGGCCCCTGATGCCGGTGTCGTGGTTGCGGCTTGCCTTGAACGGCCGCCACAGGAACGACTGATCGATGGTCGAGGAGCCGCCATAGGGATCGCCGCCGACCAGGTTGATGTTCATGGCTTCCAGATCGGCCGGCGAATAAGCGCGGCGCGCGATCACGCTGTCCTTGAAGCCGTCGATATGGTTGCCGAGGATCGCTTCGACGCGATCGGCATAGGCCTCGCGCAGCTTCTCGGTCCATTGCCCGTCGGCCGGTGCCTTGATTTTGCCGGCGGCATCGCCCTTGATGCGGCGCGGCGCCTCCGGCAGTTGCAGCCACAGGATCGCCTTGCCGTCGGGACAGCGCGACGGGTCGAGCGCGTGCGGCTGGCCGACGCAGATGGTCGGCACCTCCGGCAGCAGGCCACGCACCGCCTCGTTGCAAGCCTTGGAGACGCCGTCCAGACCCGGTGTCAAATGCAGCAGCGCCACCTTGTCGAGGCCCTCGCCGCGCCAAGCAGGTGGCTTTTTCAGTGCATAGTGGATCTGGAAATTGCCCTTGCCGTAGCGGTATTTCTGGGTCGCCTCGACGGCGGCCTCCGGCGCGTCCTTGCCCAACAGCCGACCGTAAAGCTGGGTTGGCGTAACCGAGCAGACAACGCTCTTGCTCGCCGCGATCGTCTCGCCCGAGGCCAGCCGCACGCCGCTGGCGCGACCATTGCTCTGGACGATCGAGGCGACATCGGCGCCGGTGCGGATTTCGCCGCCCCTTTCCCTGATCAAGGCTTCGAATGCGGCAAGCAGGTTCTTCGCCCCACCCTTGACGATCGGCGCCCCGGCGGCCTCCAGCGCAAAGGCGATTACCTTGGCGATCTGGCCGGAGAAGGCGTCTTCGGGACCGAGGCCGGCATGCAGCACCCAGGGGGCCCACAGCGCCTGGATGGTTTCAGACTTATAGGTGCTTTCAAGCCAGCCACGCGCCGGCACCAGCGCTTCGCCGAGAAAAGCGGCAAGATTGCGCGGGCTTCGCCGCCAAGCCTCGCCTGCGAGCAGCCTGGTCGTCGGATAAGACCACAGGCCGCCGCCGAGCAGACCGAACAGCAGGCCGGCGTTGCGCTCGATCTCGCCGACATCGCTGCCGTGCTTGTCGCCGTCGCCTGCCGAGATCGCGTTGAGCGCCGCGATGTTGGCGGCGCGGTCGGTGCTGAGCACGGCATGGCTGCCGTCGGGCCGCAGCACACCTGTAGGCGTGGCGGTGTGGCAGAACTCCAGCCCGTGGCGCGCCAGATCCTTGCCAAGCGCCGCATAGGCGGGCGAGGTGATGAACAGCACGAAAGTCGTCGCCATCACGTCATGGATGAAGCCGGGTGCTGTGATCTCCTCGGTGCGCATGCAGCCGCCGATGCGGTCGTTGCGCTCGAGCACCAGCACCTTCGCACCCTTGCCGCCAAGCATCGCCGCGCAGACCAGGGCATTGATGCCGCTGCCGACGATGATGTGATCGGGCGCGTTCATCGACGATTGCTCCCCGCCGACAGGAGATGGAATTCAATCGCGCGGGGCGGCGTTCCTTCGCGCTCCCCTCTGTCCTGCCGGACATCTCCCCCACGAGGAGGGAGATTGGCCGTCACCACTGCCTTCGCCAATTTCCAACGTCGCAGGAATAAACGGGGCGCCGAAGCCGCCAATCTCCCCCCAAGTGGGGGAGATGTCCGGCAGGACAGAGGGGGGCGCCGTAAAGCGCCAGCGTTGCAACGCTGCCGCTCCCAAATCGTCACTACAGCGTTGCCTGCGAGCATGATCTTCTCCCGAAGACCGCCGGCTGCCTATTGTCTTGGCACCAGCGCCAGCGCGCGGATCGGGCTGCCGGTGCCATGCTCGATCTTGAGCGGGGCTGCGATCAGGATGGCGCCCTTTGGCGGCAGCCGGTCGAGGTTGCAGAGGCTGGCGAGGCCGTAGCGGTTGGCCTTGTGCATCAGCGTGTGCGCCGGGAATGGCGGCTCCATGCCACCGGCCTTGCCGGCATCGGTGCCGATCGTCTCGCTGCCCCAGCCCTTGATGTCCTTGCCGATCAGGAACTGGATGGCTTCGGCGGTCGGGCCGGGCGTGTGCGGGCCGGTCTCGTTGGCGTTGAGGAACTCGGCTTCCGAGCCGTTGCGCTTGTACCAGTCGGTGCGCATCACCACCCACTCGCCGGCATTGATCGTGCCGTGCTTGGCTTCCCACGCCTTGATGTGATCGACGGTGAGCAGGAAATCATGGTCGGCGGCGGCTTCCCTGGAGCAGTCGATGACATTGACCGGGCCGACGAAATTCTGCGCCGGAATAGTGTCGGTGGCGCCGTCCGGATAGTCCTTGCCGGTGATCCAGTGCTGTGGCGCATCGAAATGCGTGCCAGAATGTTCGCCGAGCTTCAGCCAGTTCCAAGCCCACCATGGGCCGTTCTTGTCATAGCGGGAGATCGAGTGGATCTCGACCTTCGGCGTATCGACGGCGAGCTCCGGCGGCAGCTTGATCAGCGGCGTATCGGGCCCGAGCGGCGCCGACAGGTCGACCACCTGGATGGCGCCAGAAAGCAGTTGGCCGGCGACCTCGCCGAGGAGTTTTTGCGTGTCCATGGTCTCTGTTCCCTCTTTCTCGATGATGCTGAAGGCTCGTTGCGGCCCTTAATATCCTACTAGACGAAAACATATGCATCTGCAATTATCTTTAAGCATAAAGGAAATGGGTTGGGTGGGCGTGAGCGAGTTTGACGCCATATTCGTCGGGGCGGGCCACAACAGCCTGGCATGCGCCGCGCATCTGGCGCTCAAGGGCTGGAAAACCGGAGTTTTCGAGCGCAGCGAAACGATCGGCGGCGCCGTCCAGACCCGCGAATTCACGCTGCCCGGCTTCCGGCATGATTTCGGCGCGATGAATCTGAGCCTGTTTGCCGGCTCGGCCTTCCACCGGAAATATGCAAATGAATTGAAAACCCACGGGCTGGAATTCTCGCCCGTAGCCGACTGCTTTGCCAGCGCCTTTCCTGACGGGAAATGGTTCGGCGTCAGCAACGACCTGGAAAAGACCGTCTCGCGCATCTCCGCTTTTTCGCAAGCCGACGCCGCCACTTGGCGCCGGCTGGTCGCGGTCTTCCCCGGAGAGGCCGAGCATCTGTTTAGAGTACTGGGCTCACCGATGAGCGGCGGCGCTCTCGCCGGCACAGCCTGGAACCTGTGGCGCAAGAAGGGCATGTCCGGTGCACTCGACACCGGCCGGCTGCTGCTGTCGTCGCCGGGAGCCTGGCTCGAGGAGACTTTCGAGACGCCGCATATCAGGACGACGCTCGCCGCCTGGGGTATGCATCTCGACTTCGCCCCCGACATCGCCGGCGGCGCTGTGTTCCCCTATCTGGAATCGATGGCCAACCAGTGCTTCGGCATGGTGCTCGGCAAGGGCGGCGCCGACACCATCATCCGCGCGCTTGCCGGCATGGTCACATCAGCCGGCGGCAAGATCGCCACCGGCGCCGAGGTGGCCGAGATCACCGTTGCCGCCGGCAAGGCAACCGGCGTACGGCTTTCATCCGGCGACTTCCACATCGCCAGCAAGGCGGTCATCGCCGGCGTTGCGCCGAGGGCGCTGCCTGGCAAGCTTCTGCCCGATGGTTCCGGCGATGCCGGCTTCGACATGGCGATGAAAAAATTCCGCCACGCGCCGGGCACGATGATGATCCATCTGGCGCTGGACGATTTGCCGGACTGGCGCGTCGGCGCCGAGCTTCGTCAATTCGCCTATGTGCATCTCTCGCCTTCGCTCGACGCCATGTCGCGCACCTATCAGCAGGCGATGGCCGGCACGCTGCCGGACGAGCCGGTGCTGGTCGTCGGCCAGCCGACCGCGATCGACCCGTCGCGCGCGCCTGAAGGCAAGCATGTATTGTGGGTGCAGGTGCGCATGCTGCCGGCCGAAATAGCAGGCGATGCGGCTGGCACAATCGCGCCGGATCACTGGGACAAGGTCAAGGAGCGCTACGCCGAGCGGGTTCTCGACATCATCGAGACCTATGCGCCCGGCCTTCGGCAAAAGATCCTCGGCCGCGCCGTGTTCTCGCCCATCGATCTCGAACGCGAGAACCCCAACCTTGTCGGCGGCGACCAGATTTGCGGCAGCCACCATCTGGCGCAGAATTTCCTGTTTCGCCCGGCGCGCGGTTACGCCGGCTGGAACACGCCGGTCGGCAATCTGCATCTCACTGGCGCCGCGACATGGCCAGGCGCCGGCACCGGTGCGGCCTCGGGCTACATGCTCGCGCAACAGCTTGGCGGGAGGTAGAAACAGGATTCTTCCGGGTGAAGGAAACTCTGGTGTGAAGGAGGGGCGAGGCGCGGTTGCCCAAGGAGCCTGAACCCACTGATTAGACAGAGACGCCGCGCAAAGAAAATACAACCAACAGGGGAACGACCATGACAATCAACAGACGCGAATTGCTCGGATACAGTGCCGCAGCACTTGGTGCGGCCGCCATCGGCCTGCCGCAGATGGCCAAGGCGGCCGGCGAACTAACCATCGCCTACAATGTCAACCTGCCGTCCTGGGATCCGACCACCGGGCCTTCGGCTGTCAACCCGACCATACAGGGTCTCTACCAGTCGGTGTTCGACCAGTTCATCCCGCAGAAGCCGGACCTTTCCTTCGCGCCCGGCCTGCTGACCGAATGGGGCTGGAACGACGACCGCACCAAGATCATGATGACGGTACGCGAGGGCGTGACCTGGCATGACGGCTCGCCGTTCACGGCCGAGGACGTGGTCTGGTCGCTGCAGCGGGCGGGCGACGAAAAGACCGGCAACCCGATCCAGTTCGTCTGGAAGAACGTCAACAACTTCAAGATCGACGGCAATAAGATCACTGGCGACGTGGTGCAGTTCGACCCGGTGTATTTCAAATGGATGTCGTTCCTGACCGGCTACATCATTCCGAAAGCCTATTATGAGAAGGTCGGCGCCGAAGGCTTCGAGAAGGCTCCGATCGGCACCGGCCCCTATATGGTCGACAAATTCGAGCGCAACGCCTTCCTGCGGCTCAAGGCCAATCCGAACTATTGGGGCGGCAAGCCAGCCTTCGAGAATGTGACGATCAAGTTCGTCACCGACGCGGCGAGCCGTGTCGCCGAAATCGAGTCCGGTTCCTCGCAAGTAACGCTCGAAATCCCCTATGAGGAGTATGACCGGCTGATCGCCAAGGACGGGCTTGCCGGTTCGTGCAAGAACGTTTCCGACATCGGCATGATCTTCTTCAACGACATCGAGGCGATGCTGGACAAGAACGTCCGCCAGGCCGCAGTGATGGCGGTCGACAAGAAGCTTTTGGTCGATCGTCTTCTGCGCGGCTACGGCCAGCCGATCGACACGCTGGAGACACCGGAATACTCCGCCTACGACGCGTCGATCAAGGTCGAGCACAATCCGGAAAAGGCCAAGGAATTGCTGGCCGCCTCCGGCTATTCGCCGGAAAAGCCGGTCAAGTTCGCGATCCAGACGACCAAGGGCTTCAAGCCCAAGGACTATGAGATGATCCAGGCGATCGTCGGCATGTGGCGCAAGGTCGGCATCGAGGCGACGATCGAAGTCTACGAGATCGCCAAGCACTACGAACTGCGCGCCGCCGACAAGCTGGCGCCGGCCGCCTTCTACAATTGGGGCAACGCCATCGGTGATCCGACGACGTCGACCGGCTTTGCCATGTATGGACCAAGCCCGCATTCGGTGTGGGACAGCCAGGACCTGATCGACATGATCAACCCGCTATGGGGCGAGAAGGACGAGGCCAAGCGCATCGCGGGCTGGAAGGCCGTCGACAAATACATCGCCGAGCAGGCCTATGTGCTGCCGCTGATCCAGTATGCGCAGCCGATCGTGCATGCCAAGGGCGTCAATGTCGTGCAGCATGTCTCCGGCGCGCTGCTGCCGGCGCTGATGACCCCGGCCTGATCAATATGAGGAGGCACGCTATCAGCGGCGTGTCTTCCGCAACGACGCAGGCCCCCTCATCCGGCCCTTCGGGCCACCTTCTCCCCGCTGGGGAGAAGAGACTGGCTCAGCCATCCGCGACCTCTTCTCCCCTCGGGGAAAGGTGGCCGCGAAGCGGCCGGATGAGGGGGCTGTTCATTCCATCCCTGACTGAAACGCACTAGGCTAACGCCGGAATGCTTCTGCAAAGATTTCTGATCCGCCTGCTGACGATGGCGATCACGCTGTTTGGCGTGGCCGTCGTGGTCTTCGTCGTCATTCGCGTCGCACCCGGCGACCCGATCGCGATGATGCTGCCGCCTGGCGCGACCGATGCCGACATCGCGAGGCTGCGCGCGCTCTATGGGCTCGACAAGACCATCGTGCAGCAGTTCTTCATCTGGCTGTCCGGCGTCGTCAGGGGTGATTTCGGCACCTCGATTTCGCTGCGGCAGGATGTGCTGGGGCTGGTGTTCAACCGGCTGCCGGCGACGCTGGAACTCGCCATCGTTGCGCTGTTGATGGCGGTGGCGATCGGCGGCACGGCGGCGATCCTCGGCGCGCGCGAACGCGGCACAGCGGTCGAGGCCGGCATCGACATCGCTAGCGGGACCGCGCTCTCCATCCCAGATTTCCTGTGGGGACTGGTGCTGATCCTGCTATTCGGCGTGCTGGTGCCGGTGTTCGACATTTCCGGCAGGGTGTCGCCGCAGCTCGACCTGCCATTCGTCACCCAATTCTATCTCTTCGAGAGCGTCCTGCGCCTGCGCTTCGACCTGACCTGGGACCTCTTGAAACACATGTTGATGCCGGCCGTGGCGCTGGCCCTGCCGCTGGCGGCAATCATCGCGCAACTGCTGAAACAGTCGCTGAAGGAGGTGCTCGACCTCGACTATGTCGTGCTGGCGCGGGTAAAAGGCTTTTCCGAGACGCAGGTCATCCTGCGCGAGGCGCTGAAGAACGCTGCACTGCCGACGCTGACCCTGGTTGGCGTGCAGTTCACCTTCCTCATCGGCGGTACGGTCATCGTCGAACGACTGTTTTCCTATGAAGGTCTCGGCAACATGGCCATCGACGCCGTGATCAACCGCGACCTGCCGCTGATCCAGGGCATCGTGCTGGTCTTCGCGCTGCTGTTCGTGCTGATCAACCTCACTGTGGACATGATGTACGCGCTGCTCAATCCGAGGCTGCGCCATGGATGAGGCACGCATGATCAGGCGTGGCTTGGGGCCAAGGCTGTGGCTTGCCGGCGGCTGGTTGCTGCTCGCACTGCTGGCGGCAATCTTTGCGCCGCTGGTCGCGCCACAGGATCCGCTGGCGCAGGACCTGATGCTGGAACGCCTGCCACCGTTCTGGATGAGCGGCGCCGAGCCCGGCTATTGGCTTGGCACCGACAGCCTCGGCCGCGATCTGCTGTCGCGGCTGATCTTCGGCGGCCGCATCGCCTTTGTCGTCGCCTTCGCCGCAGCTTTTGCCGCCTGCCTGGTCGGCTCGACGCTCGGGCTGATCGCGGGTTATTTCGGCGGCTGGGCCGATCGCATCATCTCGCGCATCGTCGATATCTGGATGGCCTTCCCGCCGGTGCTGTTCGCCATCCTTCTGGTTGCCGTGCTCGGCACCGGCCTGAGCTCCGTCATCATCGCCATCGCGGTCATCGACTGGACGCGTTTCTGCCGGGTGATCCGCGCCGAGACCATGGGTCAGTCGCGCATGGACTATGTCGAGAACGCCCGTATCGCCGGTTATGGCCGCATCGGCATCATGCTGCGCGAAGTGCTGCCCAATGTGGTGCCGTCGATCGTGGCGCTGCTGTCGCTGGAGATGGGCATCGCCGTCATCGTCGAGGCGATCCTCTCTTTCGTCAATCTATCGATCTCGACCGACGACCCGACCTGGGGCGGCATCATCGCCGAGGGCCGGCTGTCGATCCATCAGGCCTGGTGGGTGCTGGTGTTTCCGCTGATCACGCTGATCTTGACCGTGCTGTCGTTCAGCCAGTTCGGCGAGGCGCTGAGGGCTCGCTTCGATCCGGTGCTGCGATGAGCGCTACCTGCCTCGAAATTCGAAACCTCAGCGCCGTGTTGGCGAACGGGCAGCGCGTGCTGCGTTCGGTGTCGCTTGCCGTCGAACCCGGCGAGGTGCGCGCGCTGGTCGGCGAGAGCGGCGCCGGCAAGACGATGATCGGCAAGGCGGTGCTCGGCGTGCTGCCACTGAGCGTGCGCATTGTCGAAGGCGATATGCTGCTCGAAGGCGAAAACCTCGGCCGGCTTTCGCCGAAGGCCAGGCGCACGCTGATCGGCACGCGCACCGCACTGATCCCGCAGGACCCGCTGACCGCGCTCAACCCGTCGCGCCGCATCGGTCCGCAGATGACCGACCGGCTGGTGCGCATTCTCGGCTGGAACGGCGAGAGAGCCGATCAACGCATCCGCCAGCTTTTGGAGGAGGTGCAGATCCGCGACCCGGATCGCGTGCTGAAAAGCTATCCGCACGAGCTTTCCGGCGGCATGCGCCAGCGCGTGCTGATCGCCGCCGCCTTTGCCGCTGAACCCCGGCTGATCGTCGCCGACGAACCGACGACGGCGCTGGACGTGACCGTGCAGAAGCAGATCCTGCGCCTGATCGCGCAGCTGCAGCGCGAACATGGCACGGCGATCCTGTTCGTCACCCATGACCTCGGCGTCGTTGCCAAGATCAGCCAGAAAGTGTCGGTGCTCTATGCGGGCAAGGTGGTGGAGGAAGCCGAAACGGCGGCGCTGTTCGCCGCGCCGCAGCACCCCTATACGCGGGCGCTGATGGCGGCGACGCCGCGCTACACCGATCCACTTGCCTCGCTGAAACCGGTGGACGAAGCGGTGCTGGCCGGACTGGCAGCGGAGATTGCCGCAGCAGACCGGGCGTGGAGACCTCGCCATGGCTGAGCCGCTCATTTCCGTGCGCGGGCTGAAGGTCGCGCTGCCCGACATGACGCGCAAGCCGCTGATCGGCCGGGCACCGCTGGCCGAGATCCTGAAGGGTCTGGATTTCGATCTGCCCAGAGGATCGGTGACCGGCATCGTCGGCGAGTCCGGTTCTGGCAAATCGACGCTCGGTCGCGCCTTGGTGCGGCTGCTCGAACCCAGCGCCGGCTCGATCAGCGTCGAAGGCCGCGACATCAGCCATCTCTCGGAGGCGGAACTCAGGCCACTGCGCCGCAATCTCCAGATGATCTTCCAGGATCCGATGTCGTCGCTTAATCCGCGCCGCGCCATCGCCAGTATCATCGCCGCACCGCTCAAACAGAACGGTCTTGGCGACCATCTGAAGACCCGAGTTGCGGAGGCGCTGCAGCGCGTCGGCCTGCCGCAAAGCTTCGCCAGCCGCTACCGTCACGAACTGTCGGGCGGCCAGCGCCAGCGCGTCGGCATTGCCCGCGCCTTGGCGCTGTCACCGAAATTCGTACTGGCCGACGAGATCGTCTCCGGGCTCGATGTGTCGACGCAGGCGCAGATCCTGACCTTGTTGGAGAAACTGGCAGCCGAGATGGGCCTGACCGTCGCCTTCATCAGCCACGATCTGTCGGTGATCCGGCGGCTGTGCCGGCAAGTGATCGTCATGCGAGAAGGCAGGATCGTCGAAGCCAGCGCCACCGACGCGCTGTTCGAAAATCCCAAGGAAGCCTACACGCGCGACCTGATCGCGGCCATTCCGCTGCCCGAGATCGACGCGGACTGGCTGCGGCCGGCCACGAAAGCCCCGGCATGAGGACCGCTCAAATCTCATCCGCACGTCGAAAAAAGCGGGCCTCGGACGTGCGCCGACAAGTCAGCCCGCGAAACGGAGGGTGACTGGAATGAAATACGCAATCAGAAACACGATGCTTGTGGCCGCTTTGCTCGGCTCAATGGGTGCAGCCTCGGCAGATTCCATACCCGGCATGCGCGGCCACGACCACACCGGCATCACCGTGCCCGACATGAAGCAGGCCGTCGATTTCTTCACCGAGGTGGTCGGCTGCAAGAAGGCGATGTCGTTCGGCCCGTTCGCCGACGACAAGGGCACGTTCATGCAGGATCTGCTTGGCGTCGACCCCAAGGCGGTGATCGAGGAGATCACCCTGGTCCGCTGCGGCTATGGATCGAACATCGAACTGTTCAAATACACCGCGCCCGACCAGAAGGATTTGACGCCGAAGAACAGCGACATTGGCGGCTTCCACATCGCTTTCTATGTCGACGATGTCGCCGCCGCCAAGGCATATCTCGATGCCAAGGGCGTGAAGACACGGATGGGGCCGCTGCCGGTCAAGGAGGGGCCGGCTGCCGGCCAGACCATCCTCTATTTCCAGGCGCCCTGGGGTCTGCAGCTGGAAGCGATCAGCTATCCCGAGGGCATGGCCTATGAGAAGGGTGCCGAGACGGTGCTGTGGAGCCCCAAGAGCCCAGAAAAGTAATTGGGAGCGTGCTTGCGGGACCAGCCGCAAGCACGCCCAGATACGCGCCCGAATTGTTTCGGTATGAAACTTTAAGCTTGAAATATTTTTCCTGTGGCGCGATACTGAGAGTCGGGATTGCCGGCCTTGCCGGCGACCCGAGGCGAAGAGGAGATCGCAGGCATGAAGGTTGCGGTTCTCGGCGGCGGGCCGGCCGGGCTCTACTTTGCCATCTCGATGAAGCTCCGCGACGCCGCCCACGAGGTGACGGTGTTCGAGCGCAACCACGCCGACGACACGTTCGGCTGGGGCGTTGTCCTGTCGGCCGAGACGCTCGACAATCTGACCAGGAACGATCCGGTCAGCGCCGTCTGGATAAAAAAACACTTCGCCTATTGGGACGACATCGCCGTCATCCATGATGGCGTGCGCACGGTTTCGACCGGCCACGGCTTCTGCGGCATCGGCCGCAAGCGGCTGCTCGTCCTGCTACAGCGTCGGGCGCGCGAACTTGGTGTCAAGCTCGTCTTCGAGACCGATATCGGCGACCCCCGACCCTATATGGAAACGCACGATCTGGTGGTTGCCGCCGACGGGCTGAATTCGAAGGCGCGCGGCACCTTCGTCGAAATCTTCAAGCCCGACATCGACACCCGCAAATGCAAGTTCGTCTGGCTGGGCACGCAACAGAAATTCGACGACGCCTTCACCTTCATCTTCGAGAAGACGGAGCATGGCTGGGTGTGGGCGCATGCCTACCAGTTCGACAGCCAGACAGCGACCTTCATCGTCGAATGCAGCGAGCAGACCTGGGAACGCTTCGGCTTCGGCGCGATGACGCAGCAGGAATCGATCGGCGTCTGCGAACGGATTTTCGCCAAGCATCTCGGCGGCCACGCGCTGATGACCAATGCCAATCACATCAGGGGTTCGGCCTGGATCAATTTCCCGCGCGTGCTGTGCGAGCGCTGGTCGTATGGGAATCTTGCCCTGATGGGCGATGCGGCGGCATCAGCGCATTTCTCGATCGGTTCGGGCACCAAGCTGGCGCTGGAAAGCGCGGTGGCGCTGGCCGACTATGTCAAGTCCGAGCCCGACCTCGAGGCTGCCTTCCGCAAATATGAGGATGCGCGGCGCACCGAAGTGCTGAAACTGCAGTCGGCGGCGCGCAATTCGCTCGAATGGTTCGAGGAGGTCGAACGCTATCTCGGCCTCGACCCGGTGCAGTTCAACTATTCGCTGCTGACCCGCTCGCAACGCATCAGCCACGAGAATCTCAGGCTGCGCGACGCTGAATGGCTGGCGGGCGCGGAAGAATGGTTCCAGCGCCAGGCCGGTGCCGGCGGCAACAGCCTGCATCGCGCGCCGATGTTCGCGCCGTTCCGGCTGCGCGACATGGCGCTCAACAACCGCATCGTCGTCTCGCCGATGGCGCAATACAAGGCCGTCGACGGCTGTCCGACAGATTGGCATTTTGCCCATTACGCCGAACGGGCCAAGGGCGGTGCCGGCCTCGTCTATATCGAGATGACCTGTGTCAGCCCGGAAGGCCGCATCACGCCGGGTTGCCCGGGATTCTACGCGCCCGAGCACGAGGCGGCGTGGGAGCGGCTGGTCGATTTCGTCCACGCCGAGACCGAGGCCAGGATCTGCGCCCAGATCGGCCATTCCGGCGCCAAGGGCTCGACCCGGCTCGGCTGGCAGGGAACCGACGTGCCGCTGCCAACAGGCAACTGGCCTGTCATGGCGGCGTCGGCGGTCGCATGGTCACCTGAGAATCAGGTGCCGAAGGCGATGGACCGCGCCGACATGGCTTTGGTGCGCGACCAGTTCGTCGCCTCGGCCGAGATGGCGGCGCGCTGCGGTTTCGACATGCTCGAGATCCACGCCGCGCATGGCTATCTCCTGTCCTCTTTCATCACGCCGCTGACCAACCGGCGCACCGACGCCTATGGCGGCTCGCTGGAAAACCGCATGCGCTATCCGCTGGAAATTTTCCGCGCGGTGCGGGCCGTGTGGCCTGATGAAAAGCCTGTTTCGATGCGCATCTCGGCCAACGACTGGGTCGGCATCGAAGGGGTGACGCCGGCCGACGCAGTCGAGATCGCCCGGCTGCTGCACGAGGCCGGCGTCGACATCTGCGACGTCTCAGCCGGCCAGACCTCGGCCAATGCCAGACCGGTCTATGGCCGCATGTTCCAGACGCCGTTTTCCGACCGCATCCGCAACGAGGTCGGCATGGCGACAATGGCGGTCGGCAATATCTATGAGCCCGACCATGTCAATTCGATCCTGATGGCCGGCCGCGCCGATCTGGTGGCGCTGGCACGGCCGCATCTCACCGATCCCTACTGGACGCTGCATGCGGCGGTGACGCTCGGCGATCGCGGCGTCAAATGGCCGGATCCCTATCTACCCGGCCGCGACCAGGTCTACCGTCTCGCCGAACGCGACGCGGCTGCGGGGTTGAAAGTATGAGCGCGCCGGGAACCATCGTGGGTCGACATGCGCTGGTCACTGGCGGTGGCTCCGGCGTCGGACGCGCTATCGCGCTGGTGCTGGCTGGCGCAGGCATCGCGGTGACCATCTGTGGCCGGCGTGAGACCGCGCTTGCCGAGGTCGCGGGGGAAAGCGCCCGCATCTTCGGCATTGCCGCCGACGTCACCGACGAGGCGTCGATGGCGTCGCTGTACAGCGAGGCGGAAGCGGCGCGCGGACCTTTCGACATCGTTGTCGCCAATGCCGGCATGTCCGGCAGCGCGCCGGCGCAGCGGACCTCGCTTACGGACTGGCAGCGGACGCTCGATGTCAACCTCACCGGGGCGTTCCTGACGGTGAAGCCGGCGCTGGCCGGCATGGTCGCGCGGAAGACAGGCTGCATCATCTTCATTGCTTCTACCGCCGGCCTGAAAGGCTACGCTTACGTGGCGGCCTATGTCGCGGCCAAGCATGGCGTCGTCGGGTTGATGCGGGCGCTGGCGGTCGAGACCGCCAAATCCGGGGTGACCGTCAACGCCGTCTGCCCGGGCTTCGTCGAAACCGAGATGCTGGAAGTGTCCATCCAGCGCATCGTCGAAAAGACCGGCCGCTCAGTTGAGGAAGCCCGGACGAGACTGTCTTCGACAAACCCGCAAGGCCGCTTCATCCAGCCGGAGGAAGTCGCCGCCGCGGTGCTGTGGCTGTGCGGCGATGCCGCCCGGTCGATCACCGGCCAGGCGATCTCCGTTTCGGGGGGCGAGACGTGGTAGCCGGCCCCCTGCCCGCGCGCTCCGGGCCTGGCAAGGACCGTTTGCGCCTGTGGATACGGCTGCTGCGCGCCTCGCGCACAATCGAGGCGGAGCTGCGCGAGCGGCTGAAGAAGGAGTTCAACACCACGCTGCCGCGCTTCGACGTGATGGCGGCGCTCTACCGTGCGCCGGAAGGCATGCTGATGAGCGACCTGTCGCGTTTCCTTTTGGTGTCCAACGGCAACGTGACTGGAATCGTCGACCGGCTGGTGTCGGAAGGGCTGGTCGCCCGCGCGCGCCGTAACGGCGACCGTCGCACTTCGATGGTGCGGCTGACGGAGGAAGGCTCGAAGGCCTTTGCCATGATCGCCGCCGCGCATGAGGGGTGGATTGGCGAACTCCTCGATACCGTCAGCGAGGATGAGGCGCGCCGGTTGACCGGCATGCTGAATTCGTTCCGCAGCAATTGGGAGGGACGGGAATGACAAGAATGACCGGCCGCATGCCGAAGCATTTCCTCTGGCAGGTCGAAGGCAAGGTCGCAAGAATCCGGCTCGACCGGCCGGAGCGCAAGAACCCGCTGACCTTCGACAGCTACGCCGAATTGCGCGATGTTTTTCGCGATCTCGTCTATGCCGACGATGTCGATGCGGTGGTGTTCCTGCCCAATGGCGGCAATTTCTGCTCCGGCGGCGATGTCCACGAGATCATCGGCCCCTTGGTCAAGATGGACATGAAGGCGTTGCTCGCCTTCACCCGCATGACCGGTGACTTCGTCAAGGCGATGCTGAACTGCGGCAAGCCGATCATTGCGGCGGTTGACGGTGTGGCGGTGGGCGCCGGCGCCATCATCGCCATGGCGTCCGATATCCGCATCGCGACGCCGGAGGCCAAGACGGCGTTCCTTTTTACCCGTGTGGGCCTTGCCGGCTGCGACATGGGCGCATGCGCGATCCTGCCGCGCATCATCGGCCAGGGCCGCGCCGCCGAACTGCTCTACACCGGCCGAACCATGAGTGCCGCCGAAGGCGAGCGCTGGGGTTTCTATAACAGGCTGGTCGACGCCGCGGCGCTCGAAGCCGACGCGCTCGACATGGCGGCACGCATCGTTTCCGGACCGACCTTTGCCCATGGCATCACCAAGACGCAGCTGAACCAGGAATGGTCGATGGGTCTCGAACAGGCGATCGAGGCGGAGGCGCAGGCGCAGGCGATCTGCATGCAGACCGGCGATTTCGAGCGCGCCTACAAGGCGTTTGTCGCCAAGGGAAAACCGGTATTCGCGGGGAATTGAGGATGAAGGTTTCAATGGAAACGTTCGCGGGACAGCGCCCCCCTCTGTCCTGCCGGACATCTCCCCCTCAAGGGGGGAGATCGACCTTCGTCTTGGCCTTCGCCAATCGCCACTGCCGCAAGATGGGAGCCGACGCCGGAGCTGGCAATCTCCCCCCTAGAGGGGGAGATGTCCGGCAGGACAGAGGGGGGCGCCGTAAAGCGCAAGGCCCGAAATACAGCGGAGGCATCCATGCCTGACCGATCCTTCCTCTCCTGGCCCTTCTTCGAGGACCGCCACCGCGAGTTGGCCGAACGTCTCGACGCATGGTGCGCGACAAACCTGCCGGTGGCGCATGACGATGTCGACGCGGCCTGCCGCGAGCTGGTGGCAAAGCTCGGGCGGAACGGCTGGCTGAAGCCGACGGCGATCGATACCGCCAATCCTGGTCCGCTCGACGTGCGCACGCTCTGCGTCACGCGCGAGACGCTAGCCCGGCATGACGGTCTGGCCGACTTCGCCTTTGCCATGCAGGGGCTCGGCACAGGCGCGCTCAGCCTGTTCGGCACCTCGGATCAGCAGCGCTGGCTGGCCAAGACGCGTGCCGGCAAGGCGATCTCGGCTTTCGCGCTGTCGGAGCCGCGCTCCGGGTCTGATGTGGCCAATATGGAGATGACGGCCACGCCCGATGGCGACGACTATGTGCTGTCGGGCGAAAAGACCTGGATCTCCAATGGCGGCATCGCCGATCTCTACATCGTCTTTGCCCGCACCGGCGAGGCGCCAGGCGCCAAGGGGCTTTCAGCCTTTATCGTGCCATCAGACACGAAGGGGCTGACCATTGCCGAGCGGCTGGAAGTGATCGCGCCGCATCCGCTGGCGCGGCTGTCGTTCGAGGCCGTTCGTGTTCCAGTCTCGGCGCTGATCGGCAAGCCAAGCGACGGTTTTCGTATCGCCATGTCGGTGCTCGACGTATTCCGCTCGACCGTCGGTGCGGCCGCACTCGGCTTCGCGCGGCGCGCGCTGGACGAAAGCATCGGCAGAGTGGCCGAACGAAAACTGTTCGGCGCGCCGATGGCCGAGCTGCAGATGGTGCAGGGCCACATCGCCGACATGGCGCTGGACGTCGATGCCGCGGCGCTGCTGGTCTACCGTGCTGCCTGGACCAAGGACATGGGTGCGGCGCGGGTGACCCGCGAGGCGGCCATGGCGAAACTTTTCGCAACAGACCGCGCCCAGAGTGTCATCGACAAGGCCGTGCAACTGCATGGCGGCGATGGCGTGCGCAAGGGCCATATCGTCGAGAGCCTCTATCGCGAAATCCGGGCATTGCGCATCTACGAGGGCGCATCGGATGTGCAGAAGGTGGTGATTGCCAGGCAGGTGATGGGAGCGGTGTGAGCCGCCGAATGAATTCCATGAACCGGATCGTTTCGAACGTCGTCATTGCGAACCGCATTTTGATTTAGGGGAGGCCAGACATGCACACCATCCTGCAGCCGGAAGGCTGGGCCAAGCCCGTCGGCTACGCCAACGGCGTCGCCGCTCGCGGGCAGCTCGTGTTCGTCGGCGGGCAGGTCGGCTGGAATGGACAATGCCAATTCGAGACCGATGATTTTACTGGCCAGGTGCGCCAGACGCTCGCCAACATCGTCGCCGTGCTGGCCGAGGCCGGCGGTGGCCCGCAGCATATCACCTCGATGACCTGGTATTTCACCGACAAGACCGAGTATCTGGCGAATCTCAAGGGCATCGGCGAAGCCTATCGCGCCGTCATCGGCCGGCATTTTCCGGCCATGGCCGCCATGCAGGTGGTCGCACTTGTCGAGGACCGCGCCAAGGTGGAGATCCAGGCCACGGCGGTGATTCCGGACTGAGGCTCGGCTCCTCTCCCAAGTCAGGCATCAAGCGTGTCGCAGTCGGCGCCGCCCCTCACCTGCCTGCCGGCATCCTCTCCCCGTAAACGGGGCGAGGGACGCTCTCATCGCCGGTTTCGCCAATCACCAGCGTTGCAGGACGTGCGCCGAGGTTGCGGCCGGCTTCTTTCTCCCCGTTCAC
>NZ_CAAF010000082.1 GCF_000359125.1 Mesorhizobium sp. STM 4661
AGATGGCAACCTCGCGAAAGCAGTCGTCGCGCTTGTGATCAAGCCAAAACTCGACGACAGTTCAAGTCTCTCCGGCGCGCCATTTGTGAACAAAACTGGGCACTCCTGCCGGAGCCGCCCCGCCGCCCGCCCATCGCCAGGCCTTCCAGAAGCCAGCTTGGTCGAGGTCAATCGGCGACTACTGCTTCCAGAACGCCCCCTTGCCTACGGCCACCGTCAGACCGGCGAACTGCTCGATAACGGCCAGGCGATAGGCCATGATGTCGATGGAACAGCTTCGAAAACGCGGCCGCGGTCTCGTAGCCGACACGGGTCGCAATCCGTGCAATCCCCTCGTCGCTTGTTTCGAGCAGAAACGCGGCCTCCGACATCCGGCGTGCGATCAGATAGCGGTACATGGACTCGCCGACGAGCTTGGTGAAGCGAGCCGAAAACGCCGAACGACCAAGTCCCACGCTTTGCCCGAGGCCGCCAAGCGTCCAGGGCCGATCCGGTCGTTCGTGGATCAACTGAAGTGCCGGTCCTATGTGCGGGTCCGCCATCGCCCCCAGCCACCCGCCTTCTCCGGGGCCGAGCGACTTGATCCAGCTTCGCAACACCTCCACGAAGAGCACTTCAGTCAGACGTGAGAGCGCGACGCCTTGTCCGGGACGCTCGAACGCCGCCTCGCTCACCATGCGTTGCAGAATCGCCTCGAGCCATCCTCCGTCTTCCGTCGGCTTCAGGAGAAGCACGGGCGGAAGCAATTCCAAAACGCTACCGCGCGAGGGCCGTGCTACAGTGAAATTACCACAGATCATCGTCGCGAGCGGCTGCTCGCCGCCTCCGTGACGAACGAGGCCAAGACGCCCGGCTAGTCGATCGATATCGAGAATCGGTAACGGCTCCGTCCGGCTATCCGAGTAGATCACATGGGGCTCGCCACGCGTGACGACAACAAAGTCGCCCTCGGTCAAGTGGAGCTCTCGTCCCTGTTCGAGCGCGAGGGTAGCCGAGCCACGGCTGAGATAGTGGAACAGGGCGTAGGGGCGCTTTGGCAACGCGAGGTTCCAGGGATGGCCGAGCTCGAAGTGGAACAGCAAGGTTCCGCCAAGGCGAACGCGATCGAGCACTTCAGCGAGGATGTCCATGCCACTGACGTTAATCCTCCGGACGGTCAGACACAACATTCGGACGATTGTGCCCTAGCGTCCGCAGCCTTCGCGGACGATCTCATGTCACAGCGGCCCGATGCGTCGTGCGGTCATCCATTTCGCAAAACGGCAGATGGAAGAACCGCGGCTTCGCACAGACGGCTGCCCATCCCCGGACGCGCGTCGTCCGTCATCCCAACAGGAGCAATCAATGCGAAATCTTCTACTTTCAGTCGCCACAGTCCTCATGGCCGGAGCAACAATTGCCGCACCAGCCCAATCGGCTCAACTGCCCAAGGGGGCGGCTCGCAATATCGTGCTCGTCCATGGCGCTTTCGTCGACCAGACAAGCTGGAAGCCTGTTGCCGATATCCTCACGAAGAAGGGCTACAACGTAACGCTCGTTGAAAATCCGCTCACCTCCCTCGAAGCGGACGTTGATGCCACCAAACAGGCGCTCGCGAAACAAAACGGCAAGACCGTTCTCGTTGGCCACTCCTGGGGCGGCGTTGTCATCACGCAAGCAGGTGACGATCCGAAGGTCTCGGCGCTCGTCTATGTCTCCGCATTCGCGCCCGACATAGGACAATCCCTGGCCACCCTGGCAAAGAGCGGTCCGGCAACCGAAGGCGGCGCGGCGATTCATCCCGACGAAAAGGGCGACCTCTACATCGATCCCAAAGTGTTTCCTTCGGCAGTCGCGGCTGACCTTCCTCCGGAGATCGCCGAATCCTTGGCAAGCCATCAGCTCCCGTTGAACCACACGGCGTTCGAGGCTCCCGTCGATAAGGCAGCTTGGTACGACAAGCCGACGTTCTATGTGATCAGCACGAAGGACAAGGTCATCGCACCCGAGGTCCAGAAGATGTTCGCCAACAGGATGAAGGCCCAGACGACGGAGGTCGCCGGCAGCCACGCTTCCCTCGTCGTCCACGCGAAGGAAGTCGCCGCGGTGATTGAAAAGGCCGCACTCGTGAAGTGACGATACCGCTCCCGGCACTTTCGTGCCGGGAGCACCACGCGTGCTCGGCGGGACTACGGAATGCCTTGGACCGCGAGCGGCTCAGACCTAGCCAAAACCGCAACAGCTACTCCCATTCGATTATTTTATGCCAAGCATCCGGAGGATGACATGACTGAACTCGACACCGCGAGCCAGGACGCCGCCACGCTAGAAACGGCGCCCACCCGTTACATCGAAGGCAGCGGAATCCGTTTCGCCTATCGCCGCCTCGGCCCATCGACCGGAACGGCTCTGGTTCTCCTACAGCATTTCTCGGGCAACATCGACGCGTGGGACCCCGCCGTCGTGAATGTTCTGGCCGCCGATCGACCGGTGATCGCTTTCGATAACGCTGGGGTCGGCCGCTCGACAGGCCAAACGCCCGACAATATCGCGGCGATGGCCCGAGACGCGGTCGCTTTTATCAAACTGCTCGGACTCTCCGAAGTCGACCTTCTGGGCTTTTCCCTCGGCGGCTGCGTCGCCCAGCAGATCGCTGCCGAGCACCGACGGCTGGTCCGCAAGCTAATCCTCGTCGGCACCGCTCCGAAAGGCGGAGAGGAACACCTGTTGACGGTTCTCCAGGACGCGTTTTCCCAAACCGAGGCGCCGGACCTCCGCCTGCCGCTATTCTTTACGAAGTCTTCCACCAGCCAGTCGGCCGGCCTGCGTTCCTGAAGCGGGCGAAGGTGCGTAAGGAAGATCGGGACACCGACAACGGCGGCGCGGTGACGGATCCGCAGGCCAAGGCGCTTATTACTTGGTGCGCCACACCTGATCCCGAGCACGCCATTCTGCGCGCCATCCGCCAGCCCGCCCTTGTGGTCAGCGGCAGCCACGACACCATGCTGCCGGCGGACAACGCCTACGCAATGTTCAAGGCTCTAAGCAACGCCCAGCTGGTCCTCTATCCCGATTCCGGCCACGGCGCCCTATTTCAGTACCACGAATTGTTCGTCAGCCACGTCCGGACCTTCCTGGAAGCGTAGTCGGCGGTTGCATAATCCCGGCGCGATCGGTCGCACCTTTATTCTTGAGAGCTGTTGCGGAGAAAGAAATGACAATCGCAAAGGTCGAGGTTGAGCGTTTCAGCCTGACGTGTTCCAAACCATTCGACGCCGTTGTGGCCGCGCTCAAGTCAGCGGTCGGGCAACCTGACATGGTCGAATTTTTCCAGGCGACGAGCGCTGCAAATTCCTTCTCGGATTTGGAGCGAGTTGTGCAAAACGGCCTAGGCCGCACAGGTCTCATGCTTTTCGCGGAATTCGACTTGGGCGCCATTCTGCGCCGCGAAACTGGACGAGACACTCCTAAGAGCATGCGGTTTTTGGTCGGCAATCCACTCATAATGAAAGAAATGGTCAAGCACGTTCCCGATGCTGGATCTTACGCCCCAGTCACAGTCCTTCTCGATCAACGGCCCGATGGCGTGCATGTCTCCTATGACAAAATGGAGAGTTATCTGCTCTCTTATGGTAGTTTGGAGGCTCTTGCTGTCGCACGCAATCTTGATGCGAAAATCACAACCTTGTTACGCGAATGCGCAAGCTAAACTCTCGTGATGACGCTTCAGACGGATGGAAGTGAGAGTCCGTCCCGAAAACGCATGACTTTTCGCGATGCGGCGGATGGGAACGATGGCAGCGACGGCGTTGAGGAAAGCGGTCGCCGAAGCGATGGTGGGCTCGGCATCCTTCCGGGTCGTGCGGAGCGGCTCGGTACGGTATCGCTTCGAGAGACGGTGACAGCCCCGCGAGCAAGCGCGTTCCGTCTGGGCGGCACCACTTGCGTCACGACGCGACCTGCGCTTTCCCCTAGCGAGCTCGCTAGCTCGGTCGAACTCACCCGCAGGCGCGGCAGCAGCCATTCTTTGGCGCATTGAATGAACGGCTGCTTTTGGGCGCGGCGACCACCACTTCGAACGACCGGCATTAGGCGCTATGCGGTCGTTCGCGGTAGGGGAACGAACGTCGCCAACGGGTCAGGGCTTACCTCCTCCGAGCGAAGGGCAGAGAAGGGTCGGAAGTTGAAATTCAAACTGAATACCGCCGGTCGCTTTTTTCACAACCGATGCCGGAAGGCACGGCGACTTGGGAAGCCCGCCGCGTTTAGGCTGCGGCCAAATTTTCCGGAGCCGCCCGCAGCCATCATGCAAAGTTTTGACTTCATCATTGTCGGCTCCGGCTCGGCCGGCTCGGTCCTGGCGGACAAACTGTCGGCCTCCGGCCGCTTCTCCGTTCTGGTGCTCGAGGCCGGCGGCACCGACCGCCGCTTCTACGTGCAGATGCCGCTCGGCTACGGCAAGACCTTCTTTGACCCGGCGGTCAACTGGAACTACAAGGCCGAGGCGGACCCCGGCCTTGGCGGCAATGCCGACCACTGGCCACGCGGCAAATTGCTTGGCGGCTCGAGCTCGATCAACGCCATGGTCTGGATCAGGGGCGCGCGCGAGGATTTCGACGCTTGGGCGGCCGCCGGCAATCCCGGCTGGGGTTACGACGATCTCCTGCCGGCTTTCAAGGCGCTGGAAGACAATGAGGCCGGCGCCGACCGCTGGCGCGGCACCGGCGGGCCGCTGCACATCACCGACTGCTCGAATTCGGTCCACCCGCTGACCAGGCGCTATCTCGCCGCCGGTCAGCAGGCAGGCCTGCCGCTCAATCCTGATTTCAACGGCGCATCGCAGGAAGGCGTCGGCATCTACCAGATCTCCACCAGGAATGGCCGCCGCATGTCGGCCGCGCGCGCCTTCCTGCGCCCGGCGATGAAGCGCAAAAACGTCCGCGTCGAGATGAATGCGCTGGTCACCAGGATCCTGTTCGAGGGCAAGCGCGCCGTCGGTGTCGAATACGTCCAGAACGGCGCAACGAAGACCGTCCGCGCCGGACGCGAAGTGATCCTGTCGGGCGGTTCGGTCAACTCGCCGCAACTGCTGCAACTGTCCGGCATCGGCCCCTCGGCGCTGCTCAAGGGGCTGGGCATTCCGATTGTTCATGCCAACGAGAATGTCGGCGCAAACCTGCAGGACCATGTCGGCATCAACTACACGTATCGGGGCAGACTGCCGACGCTCAACCAGATCCTGCGACCCTGGTGGGGCAAGCTGCTGGTCGGCATGCAATATATCCTGACGCAGTCCGGCCCGCTGTCGCTGTCGATGAACAATGCCGGCGGTTTCTTTCGCACCGACCCGGCCACGACACGCCCCAACATGCAGCTCTACTTCCAGGCCTTCTCGACGGTCATTCCGAAGAGCGGCGAGCGCCCGATCCTGACGCCCGATCCGTGGCCCGGCTTTTCCATCGGCCTGTCCAATTGCCGCCCATCCAGCCGTGGTGAGATCATGATCCGTTCCAGCAATCCGCGTGATTATCCCAAGATTACTGCCAACGCCTATTCCACCAATGCCGATGTCGATGAAATGCTCGCGGCGGTGAAGTTCGTGCGCAAGATCGCCTCGATGCCGGCCATGGCCGAGATCATCGAGGAGGAGGTTCTGCCCGGTCCATCAATCACGTCCGACGCCGACCTGATCACGGATTTCAGGAAGCGCTCGGGCACCGTTTATCACCCGGTCTCGACCTGCCGCATGGGCCCTGACCCCACACGCTCGGTCGTCGATCCGCGCCTCAAAGTGCACGGCCTTGAAGGTTTGCGCGTCATCGACGCCTCGATCTTTCCCGACAATATCACCGGCAACACCAACGCCGCCTCGATCATGACCGGATGGAAGGGCGCCGAACTGGTTCTGGAGGACCAAAAATGAAAATCACCGACGTCAAGACCTGGGTTGTCGGCAACCCGCCGCCCGGCATCGGCGGCAAATATTTCATCTTCGTCAAGCTCACCACCGATGGCGGCGTGGTCGGCTATGGCGAAGCCTACAACGCGACCTTCTCCGGCCATGTCACCGCAAAAATGATCGAGGACATGGCCGAGCGTTATCTCATCGGCCGCGACCCGCACGATATCGAGAACTTCTTCCGCCGCGCCTATTCGTCCGGTTTTACCCAGCGCCCCGATGTTTCCGGCATGGGCTGCTTTTCAGCGCTCGAAATAGCCTGCTGGGACATCATCGGCAAGGAAGCCAACAAGCCGGTCTACAAGCTGCTCGGCGGCCAGGTGCATGAAACGCTGCGCTCCTACACCTACCTCTATCCGCACACCGGAAGCGTCCACTCCGAGGACGCGCGCGGCAAGAATGTCTACAACGATCCCGACATGGCCGCCGCCTGCGCGCTCGAATATGTCGAGCAGGGCTTCAATGCGGTCAAGCTCGACCCGGCCGGCCCCTACACCGCCTTCGACGGCCATCAGCCGCGCCTTGTCGACATCGACCTTTCCGCCCGCATGATCAAGGCGATCCGCGAGGCGGTTGGCACCCGCGCCGACATCCTGTTCGGCACCCACGGCCAGTTCACCGCGTCGGGCGCGCTGCGCCTGGCGCGCGCCATCGAGCCCTACGATCCGCTGTGGTTCGAGGAACCGGTGCCGCCGGATATGCCCGAAGTGATGGCGCAGGTCGCTCGCGGGACGTCGATCCCGATCGCCACCGGCGAGCGGCTGACGACCAAATTCGAATTCGCCCGTGTCATCGAGAACCGCGCCGCGACCATTCTGCAGCCGGACCTCGGCCGCTCCGGCGGCATTCTCGAGACCAAGAAGATCGCCGCCATGGCTGAGGCCTACCACATCCAGGTCGCGCCGCACTGCTATTGCGGGCCGATCGTCGGCGCCGCCAACATCCAGCTCGCGGTGACGCTGCCCAACTTCCTCATTCTGGAATCGCTGAAGCAATGGGACGGCTTCCACGAGAAGCTATTGATGAAGAAGATCGAATGGCAGGACGGTAACGTCATTCCGTCCAAGGAGCCCGGCCTCGGCGTCGAGCTCGATGAGGCCGTCTGCGAGGCGCATCCCTGGAACGGCAAGGAATTGCATCTGCAGATGATGCAGACGCCGTTGATGCCGTGAGCGAAAGCTACGCCTTCATCGGCCTTGGCCACCTCGGCGGTCACCTCGCCGCCAGCCTGATCCGCAATGGCTTTGCCGTCACCGTCTTCGATCGCGACCCCGCCGCCGTCGAACGCCTCGTGGCGCTCGGGGCCACCGCCGCGAACAGCCCGGCCGAAGCCGGGGCGCGGGCCGGCAACGCCATAACCTGCCTGCCGTCGCCGAAGGTCAGCGAAGCGGTGCTGGCCGACGCCGACGGGCTGCTTGAAGGCCTGCCCACGGGTGGCAGTTGGATCGAAATGTCGACCAACGGCCGCGACGAGATTGTGCGGCTCGCGGCACTCGCCTCGGCGAAGAACATCGAGACATTGGAATGTCCGGTCACAGGCGGCGTGCATCTGGCGGCCGCCGGAAAAATCACCGCGCTGGTCGGTGGCGATGCGGCGCTCTACGAACGCCACCGCCCGGCCATCGAGGCGATGTGCGAAAAATCGTTCCTGATGGGTCCGGTCGGCTCGGCGGCGGTGATCAAGGTGATCACCAATATGCTGGCCTTCATCCATCTCGTCGCGGCCGGCGAGGCATTGATGCTGGCCAGGAAAGGCGGACTCGATCTCGCCCAGTCCTATCACGCAATCGTCGCCTCCTCCGGCAACAGCTTCGTCCATGAGACCGAAAGCCAGCTCGTGCTGAACGGCTCCTACGACATCGGCTTCACCATGGACCTGGCGCTGAAGGACCTCGGCTTCGCGCTCGCCATGGGCGAGGATTTCGGTGTGCCGCTCGACCTCGCCTCACGCGTCAACGCGATTTTCCAGCAAGGCAAGGAGACCTATGGCGGGGGTGCCTGGTCAAGCCAGATCGTCAAACTGCTCGAGGATGCAGTCGGCACTGAGCTGCGCGCGCCCGGTTTCCCGGCCAAGCTCGAAATGTAACCGGCAAATTTTAGCCAGCTACTTCAGCTGCTTAGCTGCTCCCGTGGAATCAGCCTCTGAGGCAGTTGATTCAACACCTCAACGTGAGCGCACCCGGGAGGATCTCGAAAGTTGCCGGTATGCGCCCCGGCGACTCGCCGTCTATGTCGACCAGAGCGCCGTTCTTTTCCACGTCGCCGAGCGGTTCGACAACCACTTTCTTGCCGCGCAGTATGGTGATCGCCGGATGGTTGCGATGCCGCCCGCCATAGAGCAGGCGGATGTCCCAGATCAGTCTAAGCTTGCCGGCCGCGCGCAGGATGACGATGTCGAACTGACCATCATCCAGCTCGGCGTCCGGCGCGATCATCATGCCCCCGCCGAAGAATTTTCCGTTGGCCACCGCCACCAGCGCCATGCGCGCCTCGACCGGGACGCCGTCGTCGACGGTGATCCTGACGTCCTGGAAACGGTAGCGGATGAATTCGACCACGGTGCGCCAAAAGAACAGCGCCTTGGCCGATACCTTGCCCTTGCGCTTGTCGGCGTTGACAGCGCGATCGGTGGCGCCAGAGAGGCCGAGGCTGGCGATGTTGATGAAATGGCGGCTGGCCAACGCGCCGTGATCGTCGATGTAGCAGATGCGCCCGGCATCGACCTTGCGGGCCTTGGCCCCGGCAATGCGCTTCAGCGTCAAGTCGACCTCGCCCGACAGGCCGAGCCCGCGGGCGAAATCGATGCCCGTGCCGCAAGGCAAGAGGCCGAGCTCGGCCGTCCGGCCGTGTTCCTGAAACGCCTGCAGCAGCCCGTCGGCCGTTTCGCTGGCCGTGCCGTCGCCGCCCG
Source organism: Mesorhizobium sp. STM 4661 (assembly GCF_000359125.1). Taxonomy (GTDB): domain Bacteria; phylum Pseudomonadota; class Alphaproteobacteria; order Rhizobiales; family Rhizobiaceae; genus Mesorhizobium. The sequence continues at coordinate 8,847 of NZ_CAAF010000082.1, forward strand.
CCGCGATCACCAGTTCGAAACCGCTGGCGGCGAGGTCGAGCGCCAGCCTTTCGGCGTCGCCCTCGGCTTGCGTCTCGCGCAATTCGAAATCGCCGAAATGCTTTTTCAGCGAAGCACTGACTTCGGGCCAATGCCGTTTCAGCCGGCCGCCACCGGCAATCGGATTGAGCACCACCCCGACCTTCAACGCCGTCCTCCGCAAAGGCCTGGAGCAGACCGCCCATCCTTTGCCGGCATTGAACCCCGCACCGCCCGGCAGAGCAAGGGTCAGGTGCCCAATTGCGAGGGCCAGGCTGTCGAAGGCAGCTCGCTTCAAAATTCCGGGGCCAATGAAATCAGTCCCCGATAACCCCGCTATCCACAGGGCCGCGGGCATTCCGCAAACCCCTTACCCGGCGTACATTGAACCCATCTCAGGCGGCTACCGATCGCCACGCCGAAAGGCAAAGCGAATGGCGGATTTCCTGAGGCCCGTACGGCCCGGAACGAGAGCAGGCTTGCCTGTTTCGAGGGACGGAAGCCGAGACCTACGGGGCCGCGGAAAGCGTGCGAACGCCTACGGCGGACCGATGCTGCCATGAAGGACGGCAAAAACCTTCGATGGCGCGCTGGACGAAGCTCGCAAGAGTGAAGGCCGGCGTGGTCCCGAACGGGCACTGCCCTCGGGTGGTGACTGGCAGGACCGTCAACATCAAGGCCGGCATGGCGCGACGTCTTTGCGGAAGTTGCTGCCGCGACCGTGTCCTGATCTGACAGGGAGGCGCTGGGAGAAATCCCGGCGCCGACTGTCTTTTCGGTCGGGCATCCACGACCTGGCATCCCCACAATTTCTACGGTCTTTCCGGTTGGGGCTGCAACCGGCGCCAAGATCGGCTAACGTTCAGCGTCATCTGGAGGGGGATGCTTCATGACGTTGATCCAGAAGCTTGCCATTGCGTACGCATTCCTGTTCTTCGGCGTTGTCGCCATCGGCTACATACCGGCATTCAACGACGCCAATGGCAATCTGTTCGGCCTGTTTTCGCTGCAATGGTACGATGACCTTCTGCACGCATTTTCCGGCGTTTGGGCGCGGGCCGCCGCTTTCATCTCGCGCCACCAGGCGGTGTTCTATTTCAAGCTGCTCGGCTCGATCTATCTGTTCGACGGACTGCTCGGCCTGATCACCGGTTCAGGCTGCCTCGACGCCGGCATCTTCATCAACGGCTTCCGCTCCCTGAACGACGTTGAATTCCCGGCCCGTTTCTTCGCCAACCTGCCGCACCTCGTCATCGGCGGCTTCGCCGTCTATGTCGGCTTCGGGCTGTCGAAGCGCGTGCACGACCATTTCGCCACGGCCTGAGCGGCCATGTTCCTGCTCCGCTGGCTGAAACGCATCATCAAGACGATCCTCTGGCTGGTCGTCATCGTCGTGCTTATCCCGATCGCCGGGCTGGCCTATGGCTTTCTCACCACGTCGTCGCTGGACACCGCACTTTTGCCGGGCGTCGCCGACGGCGCTCCGCCCAAGACGCTGGCCGACAAGGTGCGCGCCGAAATCCCCGGCTACCAGCGGCCGGAGGAATCGACCTTCCTCACCTATCCGGAATGGGCGATCGTCCACGCCGCCCGCGACTATGCCGGCTTCGTCGACAAGAACCAGCCCAGCGGCTTTCCCTATTGGTCCTATGTCGGCCGCTTCTGGCAGGATTATGCGATGGTCATCCGCGCCAGCTCCGACTACAAATTCAACCTCGCCAACCATCAGATGCTGGTGATCACCGGCACCAGCCATACGATCGAGCATGCCATCCAATGGGTCTATGAGAACACGGTCGGCCGCATCACCGAGGCGACATCAGGCAAGCGGACCGCGGCCGACATCTATCAGGCCAAGGTGGCGGCCGAGTATGCAGGGTTTCTCGACCAGGTGCCGTGGTATGAGTTTCCCTATGCCGAAAAGCGCGTCGGCCTGTTTGCCGTCGAGCCGGCACCGGGCGATGGTGCCGTCCGCACCAGCGAACGCAAGCTGGCCTTCGGCCTCGCCGATACGATCAAGCAGGGCTATGCCGACCTGATCAGCCGAGCGGTCGCCGCCACCTCCGACCCGGCCATGCTCGACATTCACGTCTGGGCCAAAGGCCCGGTCGGCGAAGCGACACGCAACGAGCCGGACACCTTGCTCGAGCGCGACTACGGCGCCGACGGCACGATCTTCGTCACCAGGCGCTACCAGGTGTTCACCGACATGATCCCGCGCCTGATCGACAAGGGCGTCTCCTTCGTTGAGATCGGCGGCAATGACGAGATCATGGTCACCATGCTTTCCAATGACGAGATCGCCGTTCCCGACGGCGCCCGCACCTTGTTCAGCTATGAGATCCCGGCCGAGCCGGCCACGCGCCGCGCCGGTCTGACCGTCGCTGTACGCAAGCTGCACACCGTGCTGCCGGCGCTGATGAAGGCAGGCGCCAGGCTCGAGCACGTCTACGATTACTGAGGCTTTTCGGTCACAGCCGTCATCCCGGGAAACCTTGCGTAACGCTTCGCCACGCTCATTCCACAATCGCGGCCAAATCCCGCCTTGTTCCACGCCGATTGGTAACGTGGAACCTGAAGGGACAAGACCGTGATCAAGACCGCCCTTGTCGCCATGACCATCGTCGGCTGCGACTGCGACGCCAAGCTTTGCGAATATATCGGCGAGACGCCAGCCAAGTGGTCGACCATCGCCGATTGCGAAGCGGCGATGAAAAGCCAGATGCTGCACGAGCGCAATTTCAATTATCCGCTGGTCTCCGGCATCTGCCGCGCGAAGGGCTCGTCGTCTTCCTCGCAATTGGCCGAGACGGCGTCCCGACCGGAACTGAAGCCCGCCAGCCGGGCCGTTCAACCCGAAAGCCCGCTGCCGCCGGAATTGAGCCACCGGCCGAGCGTCCCGGTCGGCTCGCCGACGACGGCCACGGAGGCGGCCGCCGCCCGGCCCGTCGCCTATGAACAAGTGGTCGACGGCGGAACCGGCGTGCTCTATCGCACAAGGAATGGCTATGCCGTGGTCAAGACCGATCTTGGCCGTGCCGCTTCGGCAACCGCCGACATGGCGAAACGCTCCGCGAACTGGCTGGCGGCGAAAATGCCGAGCGGCTTGTAAGCCGCTTTCAGACGATCAAGGGGCAGCGCCATACTTGTGCGATAGGCAACTGCAGCTAGCCTCACTTGCGGCGCTACGGAAAAATCGCTCTCAACCGACCTTCAACCTTGCCACGCAAACGGCTCTCCAGCGCCTCGACCGCAACCAGCCGCTCGTGGTCGCCAGCCCGCAGCCGCATGAATGCGTGCAGCCGGTAGGCGGCGATCGCCCCGCGCGTACCGGCCTCAGTGCTGACATCGACGATGATAATGCCGCCGACACGGCCGGGCCAGGGCTGGCGCGAAAAGGCGGTGCCGAGAAAATCGCCGAGCCCATAGGCGACGACCGCCTTGCCGATCCGCTCGATCGGCTGCACGACATGGGCATGGTGGCCGGCGATCAGCCCGACGCCATGGTCGGCCAGCCGCCTGGCCAGCGCCCGCGTTTGCGGTCTGGGAAAATGCCGGAACTCCCAATCCCAATGCGGCACCGCGCAGATGAGATCGAGGCCGTTACTGGCTTCGCGCGACCACTGCGCCGGATCGCCTTGCATCGAGACGCGGCTCGCGAACGAAGTCGCGTCGGCGTTACGCCACAGCGTGAAGGCGGCAAAGCCGATGCGCAGTGGCCCGACCACAAGACGCTCGACCGGACCGCCGGCGGCGGTACCGATGCTACGAATGCCGAGCCGTTTCAGCGCCGCCACGGTCTCGCCGAAACCGTCGACACCCTGGTCGAGCACATGGTTGTTGGCGAGCGACAGCACGAGCTTTTCATGCGCAATGCCGACGGACGTCAACGCCTCGGCCAGAAACCGCCCGGTCATCGCATGATGGGTGCCAAGCCGCGTGCCCATCGCCGCGCTCGGTCGCTCCACCACCGGACTTTCGCAATTGCCGATCACCAGATCGGCGGAGCCAAGCAATGCGGCAATCGCCGGATCGCAGTCCGGCGCACTGCCATTGGCCACCGCCGAGATGTCGCCGACGAAGGCCAGCCGAATTGTTTGCGCCGGCGGCGGCTCGATCATCGTCGCGGCCGCCGACGCGAAACCATGAGCATGGCCGCCGAGCGAAGGCCGGAGGAAACGCGGCAGCCACGACAATTTGTAGGAAAGCGGATAGTTCGACACGCGACGCCCAATTGTTTGCCTTGTGTAGACTGTCTGCCGGACGGGTTGAAGCGTGTCCGCATTCGCAGCCAGCCAATTGCGTGTATGATTCATCGCAACGTCGCACAGCGGAGGAACGAGATGACACGAACTGCAGGCCTGCTGGCGTCAGCCCTCATCCTGTTCCTGCCACTGTCTTCCGCCTCCGCCGCTGCGCCGGAAGCGGCCACCATCATGTTCGCCGCGAAAACCGTGGCCGAGCGCAACACCGCACTGGCGACGCTGGAAGCCGCGGCACCTGCTGATCCGGCAGCCGCCTATGCCGCCGGCGCCGGCGAATTCTTCACAGCGCTGGAGATCCTGGCGAGCGGTCTGCACCGCCACGGCTTCGAGAGCCCGCAATCCCTGATGCTGCCGCTGATGCGGCTGCCCGTGCCGGACAACCCCAATCCCGAGCCGCTGACTTACGAGGAATTCCGCGCCATACTGGTCGGCTTCCGCGACAGGCTGGAGAAATCCGCCGCGACGCTCGGCTCCGTGCCCGCCGGCGCCGATATCGGCATGGAGGTCGACCTCACCCGTCTCGGTATCGATCTCAACGAGGACGGCGCGATTGCGCCTGATGAAAGCGCTGCCGCGATCATGGCGGCCCTGGCGCAGGGCAGCATCACGACAGGCGATGCCGCACCCGCGCTCACCTTCCGTTTCGACCGCGCCGACGGCTATTGGCTGCAGGGCTATGCCGAATTCCTGATGGCGCAGGCGGATTTCTGGCTGGCGCATGATTTCAGGACCATGTTCGACGGCTCCTTCCACATGCTGTTCCCGCGCGCCAGGCTGCCGCTGCAGGACATTCTCGTGCCGCCCGACGGCGGCATGAGCGGCGGCATTCTCTCCTCCGAATGGCGGATCGCCGACTTCATCTCGCTGGTCCATCTGGTCAACTGGCCGGTCGTCGAGCCGGAACGCCGGATGGCGGCGCGCCGTCATCTCATGGAGATGATCCGGCTGTCGCGCGAAGACTGGAAGGCGATCCGCGCCGAGACCGACAATGATCGGGAATGGCTGCCCGGCCCGCGGCAGAAGGGCGCCAGCCCGCTCACCGGTCTCGACGTCGGCGAGCAGCAGGTGCAGGCCTGGCTCGCGGCGCTCGATATGGCCGAGGACCTGCTCGAGGGCCGCACGCTGCTGCCGCATTTCCGCATCGCCGACAAGGGCATCAACATGAAGCGCTTCTTCGACGAGCCGAAGCCTTTCGACCTTGTGCTGTCGATCACCGGCCCGGCCATCGCGCCGTATCTCGAAAGCGGCAAGATCCTGACCGGCGAGGAGTTCGACCAGATCCAGCGCCAGTTCGGCGGCGCCGGGTTTTTGACCTTCGCGCTGTGGTTCAATTGAAGAGACGCATTTCGACATCGCTCCTGACACCCTTCTGTCAGCAGCCACGCAGAGCATCGCACCCCTCTTCACTCCGCTCTTTCCATTTTGGCCGATACCTCCCATATTTGGGTCATGGCCAAACCCTCCGACAAGAAGACGCCCTCGCCGGCGCGTGACGACCACGCTTTGCCGCCCAAGCGACGCAGCCCGCTGACCGATTTCCTCGACGCCTCGGAGCCGTTGCACAAGGGCGGCTTTGCCGAAGCGCCGCAAGCCGAATTGTCCGGCACGCCGCTGACCGGCTCGATCGCTGACTGGGCCGAGCAGATCGAGCAGGAAGCGGAGAAGGAAGGGCGTCTGTCAGGCAAGGGCGGCGGTAAATCGCCGAAGGCGGCGAAAAAGATTCCCGAACGCTCCACCTCCCCTGGCCGCACCGCGCGCGGCACCTCGATGGGCGGCGCGGCCTCGGCCAGGGAGCGCACCGCGGCCGGTCTCAATCCGGTCGCCGGCCTCGACATTTCGCTGGAAGACGCCGAGACCATGGCGTCCGGCGGCGTCACCGCGACGGTGGCCGCTTTGTCGGCGCTGATCGAGTCCGGCAATCCTCTGCACAAGGACGGCGTGCTGTGGACGCCGCACCGCCCTGCCCGGCCGGAGAAATCCGAAGGCGGCATCGCCATCAAGATGGTGTCGGATTTCGAGCCGGCCGGCGACCAGCCGACGGCGATCAAGGATCTGGTCGAAGGCGTCACCGACAACGACCGCACCCAGGTGCTGCTCGGCGTCACCGGCTCCGGCAAGACCTTCACCATGGCCAAGGTGATCGAGGAGACGCAGCGCCCTGCCTTGATCCTGGCGCCCAACAAGACGCTGGCCGCGCAGCTCTATTCCGAGTTCAAGAAATTCTTCCCGGAAAACGCCGTCGAGTATTTCGTCTCCTACTATGACTACTACCAGCCGGAGGCCTACGTCCCGCGCACCGACACCTTCATCGAGAAGGAATCCTCGATCAACGAGCAGATCGACCGCATGCGCCATTCGGCGACGCGCTCGCTGCTGGAGCGCGACGACGTCATCATCGTCGCCTCGGTGTCCTGCATCTACGGTATCGGCTCGGTCGAGACCTACACGGCGATGACGTTCCAGATGCAGATCGGCGACCGGCTCGACCAGCGCGCGCTGCTCGCCGACCTCGTCGCCCAGCAGTACAAGCGCCAGGACGTCAATTTCGTCCGGGGCTCGTTCCGCGTGCGTGGCGACACGATCGAGATCTTTCCGGCCCACTTGGAAGACCGCGCCTGGCGCATCTCGCTGTTCGGCGACGAGATCGAGGCGATCACCGAATTCGACCCGCTGACCGGGCAGAAAACCGGCGAGCTGAAAAGCGTCAAGATCTACGCCAATTCGCACTATGTGACGCCGCGACCGACCCTGAACCAGGCCATCAAGTCGATCAAGGAAGAACTCAAGCACCGTCTGGTGGAACTGGAACGGGCCGGCCGCCTGCTTGAGGCACAGCGGCTGGAGCAGCGCTGCCGCTTCGACCTGGAGATGCTGGAAGCCACCGGCTCCTGCGCCGGCATCGAGAACTATTCGCGCTATCTCACCGGCCGCCAGCCGGGCGATCCGCCGCCGACCTTGTTCGAGTACATTCCGGACAACGCGCTGGTCTTCATCGACGAGAGCCATGTCACCGTGCCGCAGATCGGCGGCATGTATCGAGGCGACTTTCGCCGCAAGGCGACGCTGGCCGAATACGGTTTCCGCCTGCCCTCCTGCATGGACAACCGGCCATTGCGCTTCGAGGAATGGGACGCCATGCGCCCGCTTTCCGTTGCCGTTTCGGCGACGCCCGGCGGCTGGGAGATGGAACAGTCCGGCGGCGTCTTCGCCGAGCAGGTCATCCGCCCGACCGGCCTGATCGACCCGCCGGTCGAGGTGCGGCCGGCCAAGACCCAGGTCGACGATGTCGTCGGCGAAATTCGTGACACGACAAAAGCCGGCTACCGCACTCTGGTCACCGTGCTGACCAAGCGCATGGCCGAGGATTTGACCGAATACCTGCATGAGCAGGGCATCCGCGTCCGCTATATGCACTCCGACATCGACACGCTGGAGCGCATCGAGATCCTGCGCGATTTGCGGCTCGGCGCCTTCGACGTGCTGGTTGGCATCAACCTTTTGCGCGAAGGTCTCGATATTCCCGAATGCGGCTTCGTCGCCATTCTCGACGCCGACAAGGAAGGTTTTTTGCGTTCGGAAACCTCGCTGATCCAGACCATCGGCCGCGCCGCCCGCAACGTCGACGGCAAGGTCATCCTCTATGCCGACCAGGTCACCGGCTCGATGGAGCGGGCGATGGCCGAAACCAGCCGCCGCCGCGAAAAGCAGATGGAGTGGAACCAGGCCAACGGCATCACGCCGGAATCGGTCAAGTCGCGCATCTCCGATATTCTTGACTCGGTCTACGAGAAGGACCACGTCCGCGCCGACATCTCGCAGTTCACCGACAGTGCCGGCGCGATGATGGGCAACAATCTGAAGGCCCATCTCGACGCGATGGAAAAGCAGATGCGCGATGCCGCCGCCAATCTGGACTTCGAGAAGGCGGCCCGCATCCGCGACGAGATCAAGCGGCTGCGCGAGATGGAACTGTCGATCTCGGAAGACCCATTGGCCAAATACGCCGACATGGAAAGCCCGGTTTCGGGCCGCGAGAAGGGCAAGCACAACAAGGGCGTGGCCAAACATCGTACATCAGAGGAACAGGAGCGTTTCCGCAAGCTCGACGAGGCACATGCCGCCGAAGAGGCGGCCAAGGCTGCCCGGCCCAACCTCTTCCGCAAGCCGGCGCTCGACGAGATGGGCGCCGACGGCGCTGTGCCGGTGAAGAAGCCGTTGTTTGCCAAGCCGTCGCTGGACGATATGGGGCCTGGCACCGACATGCCGACACCATCAGGCGCGGTGTCGCGTTCGCTGTTCAAGAAACAGTCGGCGCAGGAGGCGCACGGCTCGGATTTCGGTATACCAGGCGATCCGACCAAGCCGCTGTTCAAGAAGAACTCGCTGGACGAGATGACCGTGCGGCGGACCGAGAAGCCGGTTGAAGGAAAGGTGCCGGCCAAGCCACAGCCGATCTTCCCCCCAGTGGGGGAGATGCCCGGCAGGGCAGAGGGGGGCGCGAAAGAACGCAGCGATCCCGGCAAGCCCATTATCCGCCAGCGTGCCGGCATCGGCTCCTACGAAGACCCCGCCGACGCCCGCCGTGAAAAGCGCCGGCCCGGCAAGACCGGTCGGCCCGGACGGTAAGTTTTGGGGACATTGCGCTACGGCGCCTTTCGAAACGCTGGCGGGACAGCGCCCCCCTCTGTCCTGCCGGACATCTCCCCCACAAGGAGGGAGATTGGCCGTCATCGCGGCTTTCGCCAATCATCAGCGTTGCAGGACAAGGCGCGACAGGCGACGCAGCCAATCTCCCTCCTCGTGGGGGAGATGTCCGGCAGGACAAATGGGGGCGCGAAGGATCGCTACGGAACGTATCTCATTGCGCAAGCGCCATGGAGATCATCGCCGCCCTGGCCTTCGCCACCCCTTGCCATCGACCCCATCTCAGGTGTAGCCAGTCTCCACACTCAAACGTCTTGAAAGGAGGGCTGCGTGACTTTCGACCACCACCGTCAGCGCGGCCCTGTCTGTGCCCTGCGAGCTTGCTTGCAGGGCTGACCAGGACGGTCCGGGTTTTCCCGCTTCGATTTTTTGGTCTGCCCTTCGTGGTGTCGCAACGCCTGTTCTGATGGCCAGCACGCGCACCGTCAAAGTGCATTGAGCCGGGCTCCGGCAAGACCAGAGAAATCCAAATGGCCCTGATCAGCCTCAAATCCCTCGGCGTCACCATGAGTGCGCCGCTCTTTTCCAATCTCGACCTTACCGTCGGCGCCGGCGACCGGCTCGGCATCGTCGCCGCCAACGGCCGCGGCAAGTCGACCTTGCTCAAATGCCTGACCGGCGAGATGGAACCGACATCCGGGGACATCACCCGCACGCGCGGCCTGCGTGTCGGCCATGTCGAGCAGTCCGTTCCGCCTGCTCTCCTCGACCGCACCTTCCATCAGCTTGTTGCCGGCGCCCTGCCGGCCGAACAGGCCGAAAGCGAACTGTGGCGGGTCGACGTGGTGCTCGACTCCCTCGACGTGCCTGAGCCGATGCGCGAGCGGCCGATGCAAGCGCTAAGCGGCGGCTGGCAGAGGTTGGCACTGATCGCCCGCGTCTGGGTCACCGACCCGGACGTGCTGCTGCTCGATGAGCCGACCAACCATCTCGACCTTGCCCGCATCAGCCAGTTGGAAACCTGGCTGAACACACTGCCGCGCGAGGTGCCGGTGGTCATCGCCAGCCACGACCGCGCCTTCCTCGACGCCACGACCAACCGCACGCTATTCCTGCGCCCGGAACAGTCACCAGCGTTTTCGCTTCCCTATTCGCGCGCCAGGCAAGCATTGGATGAAGCCGACGCCTCGGCTGATCGAAAATTCCAGCGCGACATGAAGACAGCGCAGCAATTGCGCCGGCAAGCCGCCAAGCTCAACAATATCGGCATCAATTCGGGCAGCGACCTCCTGACGGTCAAGACCAAGCAGCTCAACCAGCGGGCGGAGCGGCTGGAAGAAGCGGCGGCACCGGGGCATCGCGAGAAATCGGCGGGCGCGATAAAGCTCGCCAATCGCGGTACCCACGCCAAGGTGCTGATCACGCTCGATGATGCGGCGGTCGAAACACCCGACGGCACGCTGCTGTTCCGGACCGGCAAACGCCATATCTGCCAGGGCGACCGTATCGTCCTGCTTGGCCGCAACGGCGTCGGCAAGTCGCGCTTCGTCACCCTGATCAGGAACGCCATCGCCGAACCGGAAGCCGTGCAGAGCGTCAAGGTGACGCCGTCGACGGTGCTCGGCTACAGCGACCAGGCGCTGTCCGGGATGAGCAGCGACGACACGCCACTGGCGATGGTTTCGCGAAAATTCGACGTCGGCGAACAGCGCGCCCGCTCGCTGCTCGCCGGTGCCGGCGTCAGCATCGACATGCAGGAGCGCAGGATCGGCATTCTGTCGGGCGGGCAGAAGGCACGTCTGATGATGCTGGCGCTTCGGCTCGCCAATCCAAATTTCTACCTGCTCGACGAGCCGACCAACCATCTCGACATCGACGGCCAGGAAGCGCTGGAAGCCGAACTGCTGGCGCATCAGGCAAGCTGCGTGCTCGCCTCGCATGACCGCTCCTTCATCAGAGCGATCGGCAACCGCTTCTGGCTGATCGAGAAGCGGCGGCTGACCGAGGTCGACTGTCCGGAGGATTTCTTCCGCTCGGTGGCCGAGGGGACTGGCTGAGGAAAACAATGCATCTGCCGGGCCGACATTTTGAAGTACTGTCGTCCCTGACGCCGTGTTGACCACGGAAGAAAGCTTTTCCATCGACCTAAAAAGGCGCATCCTGCCGCGGTAGAGCTTAGGGAGGGATAGGATATGCGTGCGGTAGACCTCGTTAACAACTTCTACCAAGCCTATGCAGATCGCGACATCGAGGGCGCACTGGCGCATTGCGCCGATGATGTCGTGTTTCGTTGGATCGCCGATCCGCGGCAGTCGCGTCGCGCCGGCAGCGCCCGCGGCAAGCAGGAATTCCTTGCGCGCCTGGTGGACCTGAATGAGGACTTCGAATACCGGCGCGTCATCCCGGTCGAGATCATCGATGGCGGCGACAAGGTTGCCGCCCAGGTCGAGTACCACATGACACGTCGCGCGACCGGCGACGAGTTCGTGATGCCCGTCGCCGATTTCTGGACAATACGCGACGGCCTGGCCGTCGAGGTGGTGGAATATTACGACACTGCGCTAGCCGCGGCGGTCAACTGAACCACATCCGCCTTTGCACCGGCCGATACCGATCTGACGACAAAAAAATCGTGCGGTCTGTCGGATCATGACTGCACGCCACGTCCTTGGGACGCCGACACGATGATGCCGGCTTCAACCAGGGAGAGTGCATCATGTCCATTCTGTCATCCATAGGCCGCATCGCGACCCGTTACTCGGCGACCCGCGCCCGTTACCGCAGCGAGCGCGCGCTACTTTCACTGCCGATCGAACTGCGCAAGGACATCGGCTGGCCGGAAATCATTGTCGATGCACAGAACAGCCCGCGGATTGGCCTAGCTCCTTGACAAGGGGGCCCCTTGACTGGGGCCAGCCGTCGCACGCTCGGCATTAAAAAACGCATCGGCCATGTAGGATCGCCGCTGCCTCATTCGTCCTGTGGTTCGCAACGCCCAACCAAAGAGGAGCAAGACATGAACGACCAGCCCCAAACCCAGCCCGCGGCGAAAGTCCTCGGCGGCTTGACGCCCTATCTTCAGCTGGACGGCGCCTTCAAGGCTTCAGAATTCTATCAAAAGGCCTTCGGCGCCGAGCAGGTCTTCTTCTACCCGCCGGATGAGCAGGGCCGCACCATGCACATCCACCTGCACATCAACGGTTCGACGCTGATGATTTCCGATTTCTATCCCGAGCACGGAATGGCCGCCGTGAAGCCGCAGGGCTACACCATGCAGCTCCATCTCGGCAGCGACGACATCGACGCCTGGTGGCAGCGCGCCGTCGATGCCGGCTGCGAGGTCGTCATGCCGCTGCAGGTGATGTTCTGGGGCGACCAGTGGGGCAACATGCGCGATCCGTTCGGCGTGGAGTGGGCGATGAACGCGCCGGTGAAGAAAGCCTGACCTTTCGCGAATGGCGAGGCGCCCCTCACCGGCTCGTGCCGGTGGGGCAGCCTTTTGAACGATCACCAAAAAGGAGACCAAAATGTCCTATGTCGACGGCTTCGTGCTTGCCGTACCCAAGGCAAATCTCGATGCTTACAAGAAAATGGCTCAGACAGGCGGCACTGTCTGGAAGGAGCATGGCGCGCTCGCTTATGTCGAATGCATTGGCGACGACGTGCCCTATGGCGAACTGACCTCGTTTCCGCGCGCCGTGCAGGCCAAGGACGACGAGATCGTCATCTTCTCGTGGGTCGTCTATGAATCCAGGCAGAGCCGCGATGCAGTGATGGCCAAGGTGATGGCCGATCCGCGCCTGAACGGAGAGCAGTCGGCGATGCCGTTCGACGGCAAGCGCATGATCTTCGGCGGATTCCAGCCGTTCATGGAGCTTTGAATAGGCCCTGGAGATTGGCCGAGCACCCATCGCTTCGTCATCCTGGGGCGTAGCAAGGAGCGAAGCGACGCAGCGCAGACCCCGGGATCCATGCCGTGACTTCAAGGCTTTGGAACGGTGCAGAATTCTGTTCCGCTGCGCTCTTCGGAAGGTTACGGCATGGATCCTAGGGTCTCCGCGACGGAGCTTCGCTCCTGCTTCGCCCTAGGATGACGAAGTGAGGGGGCTTCGGCTAATCTGTAACCAGCGTGCTAATCCAGCCTATCCAGCAGCGGCTTCAGCCGGTCGCCATAGCGCTTCCACAGATCGACCGAGCCCTGATACATCGGCTGGCGCACCTGCGCGGCCGAGGCCGTGCGCACGGGGCGGTCGGTCTCGTGGAACGACAGCACTTTATCGTCCCAGGGCAGGCCGAGATGGGCGATCAACGCCCGCGTCTGCCCTTCCTGGTCGGCGACGAAATCCTCATAGCGCACATCGTGCACGACGCCGGGCAAAACGCTTTGCCAATGCGTCATGATGTCGGTGTAGAGATTGTGGAAGTCGGCGAGCTCGCCGAGATCGTAGCCATAGCGGTGGCTGTCGCCGCGGAAATGCACCTTGTAGATCGACAGGCAGGTCGCGGCCGCATCGCGGGCGCAGTGGATGATCCTGGCCTTCGGCAGCATCATGTGGATGAAGCCGACCAAAAGGAAGTTACCCGGCATCTTGTCGGTAATGTGCCGGATGCCGGGATAGCGGGCGTGCAGCATGTCGAGATAGGCCTGCCCGGCCTCGACAAAATCCGCGTCGTCCACGTCCGATGCTCCCCACGGGAAGCCACCCGGCATGGTCGACGGAAACTGCTTGCCGACCACCGTCTTCAAAATACTGAGCTCGCCCGCGCCATAAACCTGAGGATGGCTGGCGATGATCTGCTCGACCAGCGTCGTGCCCGAACGCGGCATGCCGACGACGAAGATCGGCGCGTCATCGGCAATTGAGCTTGGCTTGTGTTTTTCGAAAAAGCCGGCATCGAACACCGACTTCATCGCCTCGAATTCGGCCCGCGTCCTCACCGGGTCGTAGTCGATGCCCTTGCGGCGGATGGCATTGCCTTCGGCGAAATATTCAAAGGCGCGCGGATAATCTTTCAGATCGTCATTGGCCTTGCCGAGGCCAAAGGAGAGCTGCATGCGCGCCAGGCTGTCCTGCGGCGCCTTGGCATGCTGCGCCTCCATACCGGCAAGCTCGGCGTCGCGCTCCTTCTGGCGTTTGACCTGCGTCAGCATCAGCCACGCTCGCGCCATGCCGGGATTGATTGCCAGCGCCTGGCGGAAAAGATCGGCCGCTTCATCGAGCTTGCCCTTTTCCATCAGCCCGACACCCAGCCCGTGCAGCAGGTCTGCGTCCTTCGGCCGGATCGTCAGCGCCTCGCGGAAAACCGCCAATGCCTCGTCGAGCCGCCCGGCCTCCTGCAGCGTTTCGGCAAGCCCGATACGGGCGCGGACATGGAATGGATTGCGGCCGATCGTGCCGCGATAGATCTCTTCGGCCTCCTCGAACTGGCCGAGTTGCTTCAGCGACGAGCCGAGATTGTCGCGCGCGGCGAGCTGGTCCGGCCGGATATCCACCGCGCCGCGGAAGAAATCGACGGCCGCCGCGACCCGGCCGAGATCGCGCATGACCGTGCCGAAATTGTTGAGGAAATCCGGATTCGTCGGCTGCAACTGCACCGACTGTTCGAGGAGATCCATCCCCTCGGCGCTGCGCCCGGTCTGATGCAGCAGAAGCCCGAGGAAATGCGCCGCGGCAGCATGATTGGCCTTACGCGCCAGCACCTGCCGGTAAATCGCCTCGGCTTCTTGCCGGCGCCCGGCCTGGTGCAGTTGCAGCGCCTGCTGCACATACTGGTCAAGGCCTGGCGATGGCTGGCCTCCAGTGCCAGACCTCGCTCCCGCGCCCGCCGCTCTTCTCTGATCTCTGTTGATGGGAAACCTGCCGTGTTTGTCCGCTTGTGGCGATCTAGGCCATCAGGGCGGCAGGTTCAAGGGTTTGCTGGCCAGCCTACCGGAAATCTGCCCGCGTCAGCACGTACATGTTCTTGCGGCCGTGCGAATAGGCCTCCCGCGCGACGTCCTGGATCGACGAGCGCTTCGCATCGAACGCGCTGAGATATTCGGCTTCCGCTCCGGTCGCGGCCGAACTTGCCGCCGAAAGCGCGGCAACCTCGACGAAGAAGGGCACTTCGAACATGCCATCATGGCCGGTGAAACGAATGCGCTTCGCCGCGGCGTCATAGGAGCGGCTGGGGTTGGGGAAATTGAGCGTCATGGGCGAATTCCTTGGCGCATGACCGGGAAAAATCGGATTTGATTTTCGGAAAAAGATCATGCGCAAAATCAGAGTGCTACAGCGTCCTTTACGCGTCCAGGGGACGTGTAGCGCCGCAGTGCTCGTTGAAGCCGCGGGAACGTGCATTTTGCAGGAACGATGTCCTACGCCTTTCCACATTGTGGGAATTCAGGAACAGCATCCCGGTGGTAGCATCAACTTTGCTGAGACCCACCATGGAACGCGCACCGACTTCGGCCGGAACGCCGGTAAACACATGATAGATGGTCCACGATCTGTTCATCTCCATGCGCCGCCCATAATCATGGCTCATATGGCCCAGACTGCCGTCTTTCGCATCAGCGGAGGCGGCGCAGAGGCTTCTGATACTATTCATTCGCACTACCTTCGCGAAAACATTGAAATGCTGACAAACCTGCGTCGAACCGGGACTGGTCGTTCCGAACCAACCCTCGTCAAATCAGCCGGTTGGTTTCGGCAAGCTGGCGCGCCCGCCGCAGCGTGCCGTCGGTGTCGGCGATCTTTCGCCGTGCCGCTTCATCGCTTCTTATCGTCAGGCGCGCCGACATGACTTTTGGGAACTTGACTATCGGCTTGATTGTTACGGCCGGGCCATCCGGTGTTTTCATGAGCCTCATAGATTTTTTCCTTTCTGGAAAAAATAAATCCAGGCGCCAGGATAATTATTCTGACGAGCTTAATAAGGATTTTTTCGATATTATTGGACAATAGCAGAATTTTGAAAATTTATATGGGTAAATTTCAGGGGTCAGTCAAATTCTCTCGGAATTTTCCTTGAATAAACCAAAATTTCGGATTATTGGTATGAGATCGTTTTTGGGCCAAGCTTGGCATCTTGCGGCGTCAGGGGTCCTCGACCCGCCAAACTCAATCCAAATCGCCGACACCCAATTTGCCGATACAAGGCGCGTGGCGCATTTGCTTTAGCGTGGCAAAGTGGAAACCGCTTTCCGGAACACGTCAGGATAGAGACGTCGAGACGCAAAATGTCTAGCCGCACCGCCCATTCCATCGCGCATTTCGAGGCACCTTTCGTGCTCGGCGGGCTGGAAGGAAAGTTGCCGGCCGGCGACTACGACATCGACCACGATGAAGAGCTGATTGACGGCATGTCGTGGCTTGCCTGGCGCCGTGTCGCAACCTTCATCCATCTGCCGGCGAGGACGGTGAAAAGCTCGACCAGCCAGTTGGTTGCCATCGATCTAGCCGAACTCGAAACAGCGCTGAAACACGACCGGGAGAACGCCGCATGATCCGCTTCCAGCAGAATGCGCGCCCGCGCACCGACACGCCCGCGCATCTTTTCGCTGTCGGTCAGACGGTCCGCATGAAGAGCCGTACCGGCCTTGTCCAGAAAACCGCGGAACTGTTCCAGATCCAGAGCAAGCTGCCGGTCAAGGACGGCTCACCGCAATACCGCATCCGCAACGACCAGGAGAGCCACGAGCGGGTCACCACGGAAGACAATCTCGAAGCGGCCGACAATCAGGCCACTTAAGCCAGCATCAACCGCCAACATTCGAGGGATCAGAAGATGGCCAAGGGTCAACAGCGCAGCAACCGCGAGACACGCAAGCCCAAGAAGGACAAGACGGCGGCAAAGCCTGCCTCGCCCTTCGGCTCGACCGTAAAGCAGGCGGAAGCCGGTTTGAAGCCGAAGTCCAGGGGCTAGAGCCTGCCCCATCCCGCCACGCGATCCTCTTGGAGCCTGGCGACGCGCGCACCGGAGCTGGTGCGACCGCAGGATTGCGGCGTTCCGGCCGCAACATGGAGGCGTGCTTGAACTTCGTCGTCGAGTTCTATCGTTCGCGCGACGCCGCCGAAGCGATGCTCGACAGGGTGCCGCTCGAAGCACCGAACTTGCGTGCCGCCCTGCACGGTGCCGCCGCGCTGTTCCGCACGCTGGCGATGCCGCAGACCCCCGACCGCCTGCGCATTTCCGATGCGGACGGCAGTGAACTCTATGCCGGGCCAGCGGATGGGACGTATCCAACGGCTGAATGAGCAACGCTGCACTCACCCAAGCACGGTGCGGATCGCATTAAAGGTCACGTAACGTCGAAGCCATATAAGGGCCCGCTGGAACGAGGCTCGGTGCCGCCCCGGCGGGATTGCGCGTGAAACCGGCAGGTGATCGCCGGCCGAAGGCAGGAGGCGCATATGGACAGGCCGCGCATCATCGTGACCGCGGTGGTGTTGGCCTTGCTCGGCGCCATAGTGCCCATCGTGGCGATGTTTCACTTTTCATCGGTCCTGGCAGTTCAGGAAGAACATGACCGGCTGGCGCTGTTCGCCAACCGCGCGATCGCCAGGGCCGACATATCGCTCAAGGATGCGACCGGCGCGCTGCGCGAGATCGACCGGTTCACCGGCGACCGCTGCTCGGTTGGCCATATAGCCCGCATGCGGCAACTCACCATCAACACGCGCTCGATCGAAGAGATGGGCTATTTCGAAAACGGCCTGCTCAAATGCACGTCCTGGGGGTCGACCGAAGGAAGCGTCGCGCAAACCGCTCCGGATTTCACCACGGGGGACGGCGTTGCCGTCACGGCTCGAATGTTGCCCTTGGCCAACCGGGACCATCCGCTGATGGCGCTGCGGTACAAGGACCACAATGTCCTTGTCGATCCCGTGCGCTTTGTCGACGTCATCGTCGATCCCGACATTCAGCTCGCTTTGGCGACGAAACAGGGCATCCTGCTCGGCGCGTTGAACGGGCCTGATCCCGCCCGCATCGGCAAGATCATCGCCGGCCCCGGCAAAGGCCTGGACGACGGCCATCTGTTCGCCACGGCACGCGGGGCGGACTGGATCGCCGTCGCAAGCGAACCGGAAAGCCAGATCGTGGACAGTGTGCGCAGGCAGCGATTGCTGCTGCTTCCGCTTGGCGCTTTCATCGCCGCCTTCACCATCGGCATGGTTGTCTGGCTGTCGCGACGGCGGCTGTCGCCGCTGAGAGAATTGCAGATTGCCGTACGCAAGCGCGAATTCATCGTCCACTATCAGCCGATCGTCGAACTCAGGACCGGCAAATGCATCGGGGCGGAAGCTCTGGTGCGCTGGAGGCGCCCGGACGGCTCGCTGGTCCGGCCCGATCTTTTCATCCCGCTGGCCGAAGAGAGCGGCCTGATCGCGGCGATCACCGATCAGGTGGTCGCCCATGTGGTTCTTGACCTGAACCGGCTCCTCGTCGCCAATCGTTCCCTCCACATCGCGGTCAATCTCAGCCCCGCCGACGTCGAAACGGCAAGGATCCTTCCCGTCATCGAAAAGGCCCTGCAGCACACGGGAATTCGGCCGCGACAGATCTGGCTGGAGGCGACGGAGCGCGGTTTTGTCAATATCGATTCAGCGCGCTCGACCCTCATCCGCGCCCGCGAGCTTGGCCATGCGGTCGCAATCGACGATTTCGGCACCGGCTATTCCAGCCTCTCCCATCTCGAAGGGCTGCCGCTCGATGCGCTGAAGATCGACAAGTCCTTCATCGACACGATCGCCACGAATTCAGCCACCAGTTCCGTCACGCCGCATATCATCGACATGGCCAAGACGTTGAAGCTGAAGATCGTTGCCGAGGGCGTGGAGACGCAGGCACAGGCCGATTATCTGCTGGAGCGCGATGTCGACTATGGCCAAGGCTGGCTGTTTGCCAGGCCGATGCCCGCCGCCGAGTTCATCGCCTATTGCCGCAAGATGAAGGCTTAGAGCGCGTCGGGTGTGATTGGATTCACGCGCGCTCCAAGCTTTTGTTTTTATGCATGTCGTTGCCCCAAAACCGCTGCGCACTTTTGGGCGACATGCATTAGATGCCATGCAAAACCTATCTCCCCCGCGGGGGAGATAGGGTGCGGCCCCCTCAGCAGGGGTCGTCGTCGACCACCCGATAGTCCGCGGCACGGGCCTCGCACGCATTGGGGAAGGTGCGCAGTTCGCCACGGCGGCGGGCGCAGACCGGAGCATATTCGCGCGTGCAGAATGTCTGCTCCTCGCCACCGCCACCGCCACCGCCACCGTCACGGCACTGGCCGTCGCGGATGATGCGGTATCCGGCCCGCTCTGCAAGGCAGGCATTGGCGAAGGTCTGGCGGTCGCCGCCGCGCCGGGCGCAGACCGGGTCATACTGCTTGGTGCAGAACTGCGGTCCAGGCCTTGGCGGACGCGGCCCCGGTCCTTCATCCACCACCACGGTGCAGGCGGCAAGAATTGCCGACAACAACAGAACGGCAAAACCCTGCCGCGAAAAGATTGCCGCAAGAAATCTCATGACTATATCTCCCTCGAGCCCCCGCTCCGGCGCAAAACGCGCTTCGCTCTAGCGCATGACCCCGAAAATCTATTTTTCGGAAAGGATCATGCGAAAAATCAACTGCCAACACCGATCCTCGCCATTCCATCGGCAAATGCAATCCCGTTTTTGGGCGGCTGCCGGAAACAACCGAACGCATCGCGCTCACTGGACCATGCGTGACCGGGTTCTGGCCGATGACCGCGCAAAGACCCGGGTCTATCGATGCGGTGCGTCGGGACGCCATCGGGCGGCCCGCGGCTCTATCTTGCAACCATCACGTTTCCGTGCGATAAATTTTGTGTTCGGGCATTTGCGACCCGGAGAGCGGAACGTTTTGGACGACCTTTCCCCGATACTGTGAATCTCTGACGGCCCCGTTTTTCGGCGGGGGGTTTGACCATGCGCCAATGCATGACTGCCGAAGCAACCACCGGGACTTGCCCACGGCGCCAGGCGGCGGGCAAACCACAAGACTGACACGGGTGAAGGAGTTTCCCCAATGGCCCAGACCGGCACCGTTAAATTCTTCAACGCGACCAAAGGCTTCGGCTTCATCACGCCAGACGGCGGCGCCAAGGACGTGTTCGTCCACATCTCGGCGATCGAGGCCTCGGGCCTGCGCACTCTCGTCGACGGCCAGAAGGTCACCTTCGACGTCGAGCCCGATCGCATGGGCAAGGGTCCGAAGGCGGTCAATCTTCGCGCTGCCTGAGCCGTCAGCGCGTCGCACGTTCGTTCGGACATGCGAGGGGTGGTGACGCTCCAAAGGTCTTGCGCCGGCTTCCAGGGCCGGATCCGAGTTTTCGAAGGCGCGGCGGTTTTCGTCGCGCCTTTTTCACGTCCCAATGCATGTCGTGCAAAAGTGCGCAGCGGTTTTGCGATAAATCCGTTCAAACGCGACGCGCTTTAATGCCTGCCGTCACCCGCAAAACTTTCTCTTGCCGATAGCGCTAAAATAAAGGACAAATTTCCACTCGGGCATTTGCCGGCCCGAGACTGGACTTGATGGGATCAAAGGAGCTTCCCATGCCGCAGACCGGCACCGTCAAATTCTTCAATCATGCCAAGGGCTTCGGCTTCATCACGCCGGATGATGGCGCAAAGGATGTCTTCGTCCATATTTCGGCCGTGCAGGCGTCGGGTCTTCCCGGTCTTGAGGATGGGCAGAAAGTGACATTCGACACCGAGCCGGACAAGCGCGGCAAGGGTCCGAAAGCCGTAAACCTGTCGATCGGCTGAGCCGGCTCACGACGGCCGAACGGCTCCCGCGCTAGAGGCTCGCTCTCCGTGAGCGTACAATATTTGCCGCCCGTGCCCTGGCCGATCGATTGATCCCGGCCCGCCAATTTTCGTTCAGCCCCCGTTCAGCCACGGTCGCCTACTAGTCTTCGGTAAAGCCGGACCGCATCCCCACTACCGGGCCGGCACGAAGGAGACCGATATGAATCGAATTTTCAAGACCGCCATCCTGTCCGCCGCCGTCGTCGCGACCACGCTCGCGACGTTGCCCGCGGCCAGCGCCGATGATTGGCGTAACCACCGCCACTATCGTGGCCATGGCAATGGCGACGCCGTCGCCGCCGGCGTCCTCGGCCTCGCGGCCGGCGCCCTGATCGGCGGCGCGCTCAGCAATCCGCAGCCCAGCTACTACGACCCCGGCTATGACGATTATGGTCGCTATCCGCGGCCGCGGCCGGCCCCGGTGCGCCGCTACTACGTGGAACCGCGGGTCGCCTACAATGACGGCTACGCCGAGCCCTGGACCCGTGGCTGGTACGAATACTGTTCGGATCGCTACCGGAGCTTCAATGCCCGCACGGGCACGTTCACCGACTATGACGGCGAACAGCATTTCTGCACCGCCAACTAAAGCCAAGGGCTTCCCTGGCCCCAAACAAAAAGCGCTGACCGCAAGGCCAGCGCTTTTTTGTATCTGGCTCTCTGAGCAAGTTGGCCCGCCAGGGTGTGTTGAGATTTCAGGTCAGGCCGGCCTCACCTGGATATCGGCACACCCTAAAGCGCGTCGCGCTGAAACGGATTCAGCCGACGCGCTTTAAGTCTTTGTTTTCATGCATGTCGTTGTCCCAAAACCGCTGCACACTTTTGGGCGACATGCATTTAGACCAGGAACGGATTGGTCCGCCGCTCCTCGCCGAAGCGGCCGCCGGGGCCATGGCCGCAGATGAAGCCGATGTCGTCGCCAAGCGGCAAAAGCTTGTTCTTGATCGAAGCGATCAGCGCGGCATGGTCGCCGCCCGGCAGGTCGGTGCGCCCGACGGAGCCGCGAAACAGGACGTCGCCGACATGGGCGAATTTGGCCGCGCGGTTGTAGTAGACGACATGGCCCGGCGCGTGGCCGGGGCAATGAAAGACCTCAAACGCGTGCTGGCCGAACGAGACGGTGTCGCCCTCGCCGAGAAAACGGTCGGGCACGCAATTGCGCACGGCATCGGTGATGCCGTAAAGTTTCGCCTGGCTCTCGAGATTGGCGAGCAGCGGGCGGTCAGCCTCATGCGGGCCGATGATCTCGACGCCGAGCGCCTCCTTCATCTCCATTGCGCCGCCCGCATGGTCGATATGGCCATGCGTGATCCAGATCGCGCCGGCGGTGATCGCATTGTCCTTCAGCACCGCCAGCACCTTGTCGATGTCGCCGCCCGGATCGACGACGACGCCTTGTTTGTCGTCCATGTCGAAGAGGATGGTGCAGTTTTGCTGGAAGGGCGTGACCGGCACGACACCGGCATTGAGTTGACCCATGATCGTCCTTTCGTGGTGGCGTCTCTGATCTAATGCATGTCGCGCAAAAGTGTGCAGCGGTTTTGCGATAACGACATGCATAAAAACAAGAACCTACAGCGTGTCGTGTGAATTCGTTCAAGCGGCGCGCTTTAGGGGCACATGCGAACGACGTCCACCGTCATGATGGGCCGGGCTGAAATGGAAATGGGCGGCCGAAGCCGCCCATTTGAAAGCCCGAAACCGCCAAGCTTATTTCTTCATCGCATTCATGACCGCGCCGATGATGCCGGTCAGAATGGCGCCACCACCAGCACCGCCGATGATGTTTTGCAGATTAAGCGCACTGCCCAATCCGCCCGTTGCCGCTGCTGCCGCTGCCGGGTCGACCGGTGCGCCACCGCCGAGCAGGCTACCGAGGATGGCCGCGCCGCCGACGCCGCCAACGGCGCCACCAAGGATCTTGGGAAGCTGACCCATCGCCGCCGTCTTGATCGCCGCGCCCACCGCCTGACCACCGATGACACCCGTAATCACCTGAATAATGATCGGAAGAAGCGTGTTCATGTCCATAGTACCAGTCCCTCCATAGCTGCCAGCCTCCCGGGCCGACGCCATCATGAGACGCCGAATTGGACGAAAGTCAAATGCAGAAGTGCTTAAATAAAAGGGGCGGCCCAAAAACCGCCCCTACTTGTTAAAAAAAGCTGTGACTTTCGTTATTCTGCGGCGATCGCGTGCTTGGGTTGAACGGCCGCAGAATAGTCGTTCATCAGCGTCTTGGCGATCTCGCCGACCTCGAATCGGTATGGACCGATCTCCGAAACCGGCGTCACCTCGGCTGCCGTCCCGGTAAGGAAGCACTGCTCGAAGCCTTCCAGCTCTTCCGGCATGATGGCGCGCTCGATCACCTCGAGGCCACGATCCTTGGCAAGGCCGACGACCGTACGGCGAGTAATGCCGTCGAGGAAGCAATCGGGGGTCGGCGTGTGGATCTTGCCGTCCTTGACGAAGAAGATGTTGGCGCCGGTCGCTTCCGCGACCTGGCCGCGCCAGTCGAGCATCATGGCGTCGGCATAGCCCTTGGCTTCGGCGGCATGCTTGGACATGGTGCAGATCATGTAGAGACCAGCGGCTTTCGACTTGGACGGCGCGGTGCGCGGATCGGGGCGGCGCCATTCCGCCATATC
This sequence comes from Mesorhizobium sp. STM 4661, assembly GCF_000359125.1. Taxonomy (GTDB): domain Bacteria; phylum Pseudomonadota; class Alphaproteobacteria; order Rhizobiales; family Rhizobiaceae; genus Mesorhizobium. The sequence goes on from NZ_CAAF010000082.1 coordinate 32,230, forward strand.
GAGACGGATGCCCTTCAGCTTCTGCGCGGGGTCGAAATAGCTCGGCCACTGCCAGATGGCGATGGCGCAGTTGATGCGGTTGTTCTGCGCCGAAACGCCCATCTGTTCGCTGCCGCGCCAGGCGATCGGCCGCACATAGGCGTCCTGGAGCCCTTGCTTCTTCAACAGCGTGCGGCAGGCATCGTCGATCTCGGCAACCGAATAGGGAATCTTGAAGCCGAGCAGGCGTGCCGATTCATGCAGGCGCTCGCTGTGCTCGGTCAGCTTGAAAATCTCGCCGCCATAGGCGCGCTCGCCCTCGAACACCGCACTGGCATAGTGCAAGCCATGGGTCAGGACGTGAATCCTGGCGTCGGCCCATTTGACGAACTCGCCGTTGATCCAGATAGAGCCATCCATTTGGTCGAAGGGAACGGATGCCATGGTAACCTCCCGCGGGCGACGGCCCGCATATCATTGTGTCGTTGCGTTTTTCGTGTCGGCCGCACCGGCGGCCCATTTCTCAAAGCGTGAAGTTTCTCAAAGCGTAGAGTGCCTCGAAGGGTAAGCGGATATTTGAGGTCTGGCAAACTCAGGAAGTTCCGGAAAAACAACCTTCCCTTGCCTTTTCGTTCGCAATCCGCCGAAAAGCTTGTCAAAAATTACCATCGTCGGAAAATTACGTCAATAGTGCTGACATAATTTCCCGTTTCCCGTGGAGAAAAGATGACGGATCGCAGCCACCCAGCCGGAAGACCGATCAGGACGGCGATTGCCGACGAGGACGGCATCGACTTCGCCATCATCGAATTGTTCTTCTTCGCCTATCGCGATTTCACCTCCGATCCGGACCAGATCCTCGCCGACTATGGTTTTGGCCGCGCCCATCACCGGGTCCTGCATTTCGTCAATCGCAGGCCGGGCCTGACGGTCGCCGAACTGCTCGATGTCCTGAAAATCACCAAGCAGAGCCTGGCGCGCGTGCTCAAGCAATTGATCGACACCGACCATGTCGTCCAGTTGCAGGGCCCGCGCGACCGCCGGCAGCGCGAACTCTACCCCACCGCCAGGGGCCGCGCCCTGGCGCTGGCTCTGGCGCGGCCACAGTCGCGCCGCATCCGTGCTGCATTGGAAGATTCCGGAGCCAGCGAACGCGCCTTGATCGAACGCTTCCTGGAAGCGATGGTCAATCCGGAACTAAGGGCGCAGATCGACATTGTGCCCGCAAAAATGTCAGGGAAAAGCCATGGAGACCATTGAAAAGGTTGATCACCCGGCAGCACCGGACGATGATGCACCGCACCTGCTGGTGGTCGATGACGACACCCGTATCCGCAATCTTCTCAAGCAGTATCTGACCGAGAACGGCTTTCGCGTCACCGTTGCCGGAAATTCCGGCGAGGCGCGGCGCAAGCTCGCCGGCCTCGATTTCGATCTGCTCGTGCTCGATGTCATGATGCCGGGCGAAACCGGCGTCGACCTCACCAAGGCGCTCAGAGCCGAAAAGAACGTGCCGATCCTCATGCTTACCGCGCTGTCGGAAACCGACAGCCGCATCACCGGGCTCGAGGCCGGCGCCGACGACTATCTGCCGAAGCCCTTCGATCCGCGCGAATTGATCCTGCGCATCAACAACATCCTGCGCCGCGGTGGCCCGGCGACGACGCCGAAGGTCGAGCAGCTGGTCTTCGGCCCCTACACCTTTCAGATCGCCCGGCGAGAGCTCAAGCGCGGCGGCGAGGCCCTCAAGCTGACCGACCGCGAGCAGGAGATCCTGGCGATCTTCGCGGCGCGGGCGGGCGAAACGATACCGCGCCATGAACTTGTCGGCGACGATTCGGAAGTCGGCGAGCGCACGATAGACGTCCAGATCAACCGGCTGCGCCGCAAGATCGAACGCGACCCGTCCAATCCGGTCTGGCTGCAGACCGTGCGCGGTATTGGGTATCGGCTCAGCGTGGAATAGACTGCTGCAATGGATGTCGCCCAAAGTGCGAAGCGGTTTTGGGACGACGACATGCATAAAGTCGAAAATTGCAAGCGCGGCACTGTGCTTGCGGGCCCCTTGTTGAGTGGCCGCGGATGAGCAAAAGGGCGAATGGCGACCACGGATCTGGAAGGGCCGGGAGATAACGGCTTGAGCGCACGCGCCACGCGGGCGCTCAAGGCCATGCCGCGCGCCTGGAACCGGTTCTGGCGTTACGTTGCGCTTTACATGCCCAAGCGGCTCTATGCCCGCTCGCTGATCATCGTCATCGCGCCGATGATCCTGCTGCAGTCTGTCGTCGCCTTTGTCTTCATGGAACGCCACTGGCAGACGGTTACCCAGCGCCTGTCGCAGGCCACTGTCCGCGACATTGCCGCGATCGTCGACCTGATCGAAACCTATCCGCGCGACGCCGACTACGCCAATGTCATCCGCATCGCCCAGGATCGCATGCAGTTGAAGGTCGACCTGCTGCCGCCCGACCCGTTGCCGCCGCCCGGTCCAAAACCTTTCTTCTCGATCCTCGATGAAATCCTCTCGTCCGAGATCACCCGCCAGATCAACCGTCCGTTCTGGATCGATACGGTCGGCAATTCCAACATTGTCGAGGTCCGCGTCCAGCTCGAGGGCAAGGTGCTGCGTGTTTTCGTGCGCCGCAGCCAGGCCTATGCGTCGAACACCCACATTTTCCTGATCTGGATGGTCGGCACCTCGCTGGTGCTGCTGATGATCGCCATCCCCTTCCTGCGCAACCAGATCCGGCCGATCCTGACGCTGGCCGAAGCCGCCGAGAGTTTCGGCAAGGGACGGCCGATGCCGCGCGATTTCCGTCCGCGCGGCGCCGAGGAGGTGCGCCGCGCCGGCTTTGCCTTCATCCAGATGCGCGAGCGCATCGAACGCCAGCTCGAGCAGCGCACCGCCATGCTGACCGGCGTCAGCCACGATCTCAGAACCATCCTCACCCGCTTCAAGCTGCAGCTCGCGCTGACCGGGACCAAGGCCGACACCGAGGCGCTTGGCCAGGACATCGACGACATGCAGTCGATGCTGGAAGGCTATCTCGCCTTTGCCCGCGGCGAGGCGACGGAGGACACCGGCCGTTTCGATCTCGAGGCCTATTTCGAGAAGCTCGGCGAGGAGGCCACGCTGCGCAAGCGCAAACTGTCGACCACGCTTGCCGGCGATCCGCACGTGCATGTGCGGCCGCGCGCCTTCGCCCGGTTGCTGTCCAACGTCGTCGGCAACGCCTTCCGCTACGCCCAGACGGTGGAGATCAAAGCCAACCATGGCCGCGGCTCGCTGCTCGTCACCATCGACGATGACGGTCCGGGCATTCCGCCCCAGAAACGCGAGGAGGTGTTCAAGCCGTTCGTGCGGCTTGACGAGGCCCGCAACCTCGACGCCAGCGGCACCGGGCTTGGCCTCGCCATAGCACGCGACATAGTCCGCAGCCACGGCGGCGACATCATGCTGGACGACAGCCCGCTCGGCGGCTTGCGTGCCGTCATCAAGGTGCCGGCCTGACCTGCCCGGCGGCATTCCAGAGCGTGCTTGCGGGTCACGCTTTCATCGGCCCGTCATGAAACCATGCTGAAGAGCGCGCATGAAGCGCGCGACCTCTATCGATTCGGCCCCTCGGCATCGATTCGACCCCGTGCCCGCCCGGGTGCGCTGGAGCGAAGCGAGAGCCGCGGCCTGGTCGCCATTCAGGCATCGCGGCAAGGCAACCGACGACTTCCTGGGCAAGGGGCCGCCATGCGCATCCTGATGGTCACCGACGCCTGGCGCCCGCAAGTCAATGGTGTCGTCCACACGCTGGAGCGGCTTTCCGAGACCCTGAAATCCTTCGACGTCGAAACGGACTTCCTGACCCCGAACATCTTCCGCACCTTGCCCTTGCCGACCTACCCCGACATCAGGCTGGCGCTGACGACGCCGGGCCATGTCGCGCGCCTGATTGCCGAGCGCAAGGCGGATCATATCCACATCGTCACCGAAGGCCCGCTCGGCATCATGGCGCGCCGCTACTGCCGCAATACGGGCCGGCCGTTCACGACGAGCTATCACACGCGCTTTCCCGAATATCTGAGCGCGCGGCTGCCCGTGCCGGAAGCCTGGGCCTACCGCTGGCTTCGCGATTTCCACAATTCCGGGCAAGGCACGCTGGTCGCCACCCAGTCGCTGGCCGACGATCTTGCCGCGCGCGGCTTCACCAAGCTGAGGCCATGGACGCGCGGCGTCGACACCGACCATTTCCGCCCGGACAAGAGGAAGGATCTGGGTCTCGAGGGACCGATCTTCCTCTGCGTCGGCCGTGTCGCGATCGAAAAGAATTTGAGCGCTTTCCTCGACCTCGAATTGCCGGGCAGCAAGGTGATCGTCGGCGAAGGCCCGGAACTGGCCAAGCTCAAGGCCAGATATCCCGATGCCCACTTCTTCGGTCACCGGCCGAACGACGAACTGGCCGAAATCTATGCCTCGGCCGATGTCTTCGTCTTCCCCAGCCGCACCGACACCTTCGGCAACGTCATCATCGAGGCGCTGGCCAGTGGCACGCCGGTCGCCGCATATCCGGTCACCGGCCCCATCGACATTGTCGGCGACGGCATTGGCGGCGCGGTAGCGGACGATTTGCGGCAGGCAGCACTTGCCGCCCTTCACGTCGACCGTGCCGAGGCACGCCAGCGCGCGATGCGCTATAGCTGGAAAGCCTGCGCGGAAATGTTTCTCGACACGGTCGAGGAAGCACTGGGCACGACGCGGAAGCTCGCTGCCTGATGGGCCTCTTTAAAACAACCTGCCGCCGTCCGGCACCTTGCGCTCTATGGCGCCGAGCACGACGGCGCCCTCTTCGTCGGGAAAGCCTAGCGTCAGCACTTCCGACATGAACGGCCCGATCTGTCGCGGCGGGAAATTGACCACCGCGAACACCTGCCGGCCGATCAGCGTCTCGGGCGCATAATATTTGGTGATCTGCGCCGACGATTTCTTCACCCCGATGTCGGCGCCGAAATCGATCTTCAGCTTGAACGCCGGCTTGCGTGCCTCTGGGAACGGCTCGGCCTCGACGATCGTGCCGGCGCGGATATCGACACGGTCGAAATCGGCGAAGCTGATCTCGGGCTTGCGCTGGCTGCTGGAACTCATCGAGGATCAGGCGTTTCCGTAGGTCTCGAACAGGACGCCGGCCAGCGCGTCCTTGGCCGAGGTTCCCGACCAGACGACGAATTGGAAGGACTGGAAATAGCATTCGCAGGCCTCTAGCGCCGACGACAGCAGCACCTCGACCTGCTGGCTCGACGGCTCGACCCCACCCGCAAGCAGCAGCGACTGGCGGAACATGATCGCGCCTTCCTGCTCCCAGAGGTCGAAATGGCCGAACAGCATCTGCTCGTTGATCAGCGACAAGAGCCGCATCACTTCGAGCGCGCGGGCCTCCGGCACCTTGATGTCGAAGGCGCAGGCCAGATGCAGCGCCTCGAAATCCTCCATCCAGGAAAATGAGACGTGGTAATCGGTCCAGCTTCCCGCAACCGAGATCGAAATCTCGTCGTCGCCGGCCCGTTCGAAGGACCAGTCATTGTTGTGGGCCACCTGCTCGATGACATCCACCGGGTGGATTTCGCGCGAGAATTCGAGTTCGAGAAGTTCCATGGAATGCTTCCTGTCGTTCAGGGGAGCGCCACACGCTCCGCGGGGCACACTCGACGAACAATTCTGTCTAGAACTCGGACGGCCAGGACTTCTCAACGCAAAGACCCCTGACCGGACCCCACCGCCCGGCGCATGACCCTGCTCCGAATCATGCAACAAATTCAGTCTATTGATCGGGAGTCGCCTGACCAGCCCAATTTTTCGCACTGCGTTATCAGCATGTGGAAAGGCACTGTCACAAAGATTCACGCAATGCCGGTAAGCGATTCACGACAAAGCGCTTTTTGCGATTGCGCTTTGTGGAAAAGTTTAACGAATATTTTTTGATTATTTTTTTGGACGCGGCTTGGCCGCGGTCGCAGGCGCGGCCTGTCCGGTCAATTCGGCCAGTTTGGCTTCGAGCGCTTCGATGCGGGCAGCGAGGCGGGTGTTTTCTTCCCTGGCCTTCGCCGCCATGTCGCGGGCAGCCTCGAACTCCTCGCGCTGCACCACCTCCATGGAGTTGAGAATGCGCTCGGCCTGCCCCTTGAAGGCGGTCTCCACTTCGCGCCGCACCCCCTGCGCGGCACCCGCGGCGTCGGTCATCAGCTTGGCGAATTCATCGAGAATGCGGTTCGGTCCGGTCGACATGGCAAATCCTCGCTTGCTGGAATTGACGTAGTGGCGCGCGGCGCCGAATGCAAGAACGTTGAAACCCGGTGGCATCGGCCGTCCATGCAATTTTGGCGCGTTGAGCTACCGGCGCGCCAGATCAATAACTATTATTGTAACGGAAGAGACATCAGGAGCATTGTCATGGCCATCAGCGCGGATTTGGGCAACCGTTTGGAGGATGTCGTAAACCAGCTTGTCAGCACGGGCCGCTACAATTCGAAGAGCGAAGTGCTGCGCGAGGGCGTGCGCCTTGTGGAAGAGCGTGAGAAGCGCCTCGCCGTCCTCGATGCGGCCCTCGCCAAAGGCATTTCGGATGCCGATGCCGGCCGGGTCAAGCCCGGCGACGAGGTTCTGGACAGGCTTGAGGTCAAATACAACGCAATGGCAGAGAGGACCAAGTGAAGCGGCTGGTCTTCACAGACCAGTCGCCTATTGTGGTGCTTTCGTCGCGACTTGCGTCAAGCACGAGTCGCTCTCAGTCAGGGTCAACCAATGGCAACGCCCCCGCGCCGACCGACAAATCCGATGGCAGCTGCCGAAGCTGCCTTTAAGCCGATCAAGAAACCGGCAGCCCCAATTCGCGAACCCTCGGCCGCGCCCAATGTCAGAGAGCTCGTTTCGATTAGGATCGATCGAGCCGTGCTGGACCACTTCCAGGAAGATGGTCCGGGCTGGCAGGACAGGATCAACGACGCTCTAAGGCAAATGGTCGACGGCAAGCGTCAGGGTTGAGCCCCTCCGTCTGTGGCGATGAAGGCAACCACCAACTTGCCTTGACCCTGCCAAAACCCTGCCGCATGGTCCGCGCCCGAACGCGATCGCAACCGGAGATCCCTGTTGAGCCAAAATCTTATGCTGCCGCTGGCTGCCCTGCCTTTCCCCAATATCGACCCGGTCATCGTCCAGATCGGCCCGCTGGCGGTGCATTGGTATGGCGTTGGCTACATCGTCGGCATTCTTTTCGCCTGGTGGTACGCCAAGCGGCTCGTCACCAACAAAAGGCTCTGGCCCGACGGCACCTTGCCGATGAAGCCCGAGGATCTCGACGACTTCATCGTCTGGGCGGCCATCGGCGTCGTGCTTGGCGGCCGCACCGGCTACGTGCTGTTTTACGACCTGCCGCGCTACATCGCCCAACCGCTGGATATCTTTGCCGTCTGGCAGGGCGGCATGTCGTTTCATGGCGGCCTGCTCGGCGTCATTCTCGCCATGACGCTGTTCTCCCGGTCGCGCGGCATCAGCACATGGTCGCTGTTCGACGTGGTGGCGGCCGGCGTCCCGGTCGGCCTCGGCCTTGTCCGCGTCGCGAATTTCATCAATTCCGAACTGTGGGGCAGACCGACCGACGTTCCATGGGCGGTCGAATTCCCCAATGGCGGGCCATTTTCGCGCCATCCGAGCCAGATCTATGAGGCGTTGCTCGAAGGCCTGGTGCTGTTCCTGGTCCTGCGCGTCCTCACCCATTCCAGGCTCAAGCTGAAGACGCCGCGCTTTGTCGGCGGCGCCTTCATTTGCGGCTACGGTCTCTCGCGCATCTTCGTCGAATTCTTCCGCGAGCCCGATCGGCAGCTTGGCTATCTCCTCGGCACCGGATGGCTGACCATGGGCATGGTGCTGTCGCTGCCGATGGTCCTTGCCGGCATCTGGGCGATGGCCACCGCTAAACCGGTGACACAGCCGCAGCCTGCATGACACGGCTGAAAACCCGCATTGCCGAGCTCATCGATGCGGTAGGTCCCATTCCCGTCAGCGAGTATATGGCGCTTTGCCTGTTCGACCCCGAGGATGGCTATTACACGACCCGCGAGCCGTTCGGCGCCGCCGGCGACTTCATCACCGCGCCGGAGATCAGCCAGATGTTCGGCGAGCTGGTCGCCATCTGGCTCTACGAGGCCTGGCGGGCGACGGGCCGGCCGCTGCCGGTCACCATCGCCGAGATCGGCCCCGGCCGCGGCACGCTGATGAAGGACATGCTGCGCACCCTTTCGCGGCTCGACACGGCGCTGACCGCCGGCGCCGCCTTCGCCATGATCGAGACCAGCCCGCGGCTGACGGGAATCCAGCAGCAGACGCTTGCCGGCACATCGGCCACTATTCGTTGGCATGAAACCATCGACACGCTGCCGCGGACGCCGCTTCTCATCGTCGGCAACGAATTGTTCGACGCGGTGCCCATACGCCAGTTCGTCCGCGCCGGCGCAGGCTGGCGCGAACGGATGATCGGGCTCGACGACGCGGGCGGGTTGCGCCTCTTCGCCGGCGCCGGCTCGGTCGATCCGACGCTGCTGCCGGATGATGCTGAAAAGGCCCCGCAAGGCGCGATCGTGGAAGTGGCACCGGCCCGCTCTGCCCTGATGGCGGCCATCGCCGGGCGCATATCCAGTCATGGCGGCGCCGGGCTATTCCCTGACTATGGCCATCTCCAGCCAGGGATCGGCGACACGTTGCAGGCCCTGCGCAAGCATGATCACGAAGATGTGCTGGCCAACCCGGGCGAGGCCGATCTCACCGCCCATGTCGATTTCGCTGCCCTCGCCGCCATTGTCCGGGCGCATGGCCTCGGTGCCCACCTCGCCACGCAAGGCGAATTCCTGGTGAGGATGGGGCTTCTCGAACGCGCCGGCCGGCTCGGCGCCAATGCCAATGAGGCGGCCCGCGAAAAGATCGCCGGCGAGGTCGAACGCCTCGCCGGCACGCAAGCCATGGGCGAGCTCTTCAAGGTGCTGGCCATCCTGCCCGCCGGCGTAGCAGTTCCACCCTTTCCAACGGCGGATTGACTTTTCGCTGTCGCCTCTCCCACTCTCCGACGACCGTCCACCTTCACTGCCGCTTGACGAAATCGCCCGCACGGACAACAACGCCCGCATGTTGAATCAGAGCAAACCGGATCCTGTTCGGTCACCCTTGCTGGAAAAGGCGCGGGCGCAAGGCATTCGCCATGGCTATTTCACGCGCGTTGGCGGCGTCTCCGGCGGCATCTATCAGGGTCTCAACATTGGCACCGGCTCGAGCGACGACCAGACATTGGTCGCGGAGAACCGTCGCCGCGTCGCCGACTGGATGGGCGTGCCGGCCAGCCATCTTTTGACCGCCCACCAGATCCATTCACCCGACGTCGTCGTCGCCAGGGAGCCTTTTTCCGGCGAGCGGCCCAGGGCCGACGCCATCGTCACCGACCGGCCGGGCATCGCCGTTGGCGCCTCGACCGCCGATTGCGGACCGGTCCTGTTCGCGGATGCCGAGGCGCGCATCATCGGCGCCGCGCACGCCGGCTGGAAAGGCGCCTTGTCAGGCGTATTGGAAAATACCATTGCCGCGATGGAAGGCCTCGGCGCCCGGCGCGAGCGTATTGTCGCGGTTCTCGGCCCTTCCATCGGGCCCGAAAATTACGAGGTCGGACCGGAATTCATCGCCCGCTTCGTCGAGGCCGATGTCGATAATGCCAGCTATTTCGCGCCCTCGGCGAAATCGGGACATGCAATGTTCGACCTCAATCGCTACACGGTCGATCGGCTAACCAAGGCCGGCGTGACCGCCGAGGGGCTCGGCCGCTGCACCTACGCCGAGGAGCACCTGTTCTATTCCTACCGGCGCACCACGCATCGCAGGGAGCCGGATTACGGGCGGCAGATTTCGGCAATTGTTTTGGAGAATGAGTAATGGCGTTGCATTTCGAACGCTCGGAATTTGACGCGCGGCGCGACCGGCTGATGATCGAACTCGCCGAGAAGAAGCTTGACGCCGTGCTGCTGTTTGCGCAGGAGAGCATGTACTGGCTAACCGGTTACGACACGTTCGGTTTCTGCTTCTTCCAGTGCCTGGTGGTGAAGGCCGACGGCTCGATGGTCCTGCTCACCCGCTCGGCCGATCTGCACCAGGCGCGCCACACCTCCATCATCGACAATATCGTCCTGTGGACAGACCGCGACGGCGCCAATCCGGCGATCGACCTGCGCAATCTGCTCAACGATCTCGACCTGCTCGGCGCCCGCATCGGCGTCGAATACGACACCCACGGCCTGACCGCCTACAATGGCCGGCGTCTGGACGAGCAATTGCAGACCTTTGGCCAGATCGCCGACGCGTCCGGCATCGTCAGCCGGCTGCGCCTGTTCAAGAGCCCGGCCGAAATCGCCAAGGCGGAAAAGGCGGCAACTCTCGCCGACGATGCGCTGGATGCGGCCCTGCCGCTGATCAAGCAGGGCGGCGACGAAGCCTTGATCCTTGCCGCCATGCAGGGCGCGGTCTTCGCCGGCGGTGGTGATTATCCGGCCAACGAGTTCATCATCGGTTCCGGCGCGGACGCGCTGCTTTGCCGCTACAAGGCCGGACGCCGCAAACTGACCAAGAACGACCAGTTGACGCTCGAATGGGCCGGCGTTTTCCATCACTACCATGCGGCGATGATGCGCACCGTGCTGACCGGCAAAGTATCGAAGCGTCACCAGGAGCTTTTCGACGCCGCGCGCGCGGCACTTTTAGCCGTCGAAAAGGCGATGACGCCGGGCAACAGCTTCGGCGACGTCTTTGACGCGCATGCCCGCACGCTGGAGGCGCACAATCTGACCAAGCACCGGCTCAACGCCTGCGGCTATTCGCTGGGCGCCCGCTTCACCCCGTCCTGGATGGACATGCCGATGTTCTATCAAGGCAATCCCGAACCGATCGCGCCCAATATGACGCTGTTCGCCCATATGATCATCATGGATTCGGAAACGGAGACCGCGATGACGCTTGGCCGCACCTACCTGACCACCGAATCCCAGCCGAAGCCGCTTTCACGCCATGATCTCGACTTGATCGTGCAGTGAATCCATAATGCGAAGGGGCGTTCATCGCCAAGGAGTTATCAGGCAAATGAGACGATCGCATGTGACGACCGTGTCATTGCTCGCAGCACTCGTGCTGGCCGCTTGCACGAACGCGAAGGACGTCCTCGAACCTTCCGCGATCACTCCGCCATCGACGTCGACACAGGCGTTGCCGGCCCAGTCACCAGCGGCAAGCCCGGGCAACGCGGCGGCCACCACTGCTGCCGCGCCGACGCCATCGTCGCCTGCTCCTGCCGCCCCGATACCTGCCACGTCCGCCCAGACCGCCGCCACCCTGTCGAAGACGCGGCTGCAGGTGGCGCCGATCGTCGGCGCTTCTGTGGAAGCGGCGACGCCGCTGACCGCGGAGCTCCAGACGCGCGCCAAGCAGCGCGGCATCACGCTTGCCGGCAGCACCGACCAGACCGCCACCCACGTTCTGAAGGGCTACTTCTCGACGATGTCGGAAGGCAAGGACACCACCGTCATCTATGTCTGGGACGTTTATGACCCGTCGGGCAACCGGCTGCACCGCATCAACGGCCAGCAGAAGGCGCCTTCGGCCAATGGCGCCGAAGGCTGGCCGGCGGTCGCGCCGGCGACCATGCAGGCGATCGCCGACCAGACGATCGACCAGTTCGCCGCTTGGCTCGGTGGCCAGGCCGGCTGACGGCATGCCGGCTTTCAGCACTGTAAACGTTTATTGAGATTAGCCGGCGGATTCCCGATCACGACGCTTGCAATACCGGCACGGGCCGCTAAAAGCCCGACTAAGAGGCTTAGCGAGTCTGTTAGGGTCTCTCCATCCTTCGCCAGGAACGGTGCATGAAGCTCTTCGCGGGCAATTCCAACAGAGTGCTGGCCGAGGCGGTCGCCCGCTATCTCAACATTCCTCTGGGCAAGGCCAGCGTCAGGCGCTTCGCCGATCAGGAAATCTTCGTCGAGATCCAGGAGAATGTGCGCGGCGAGGATGTCTTCATCCTGCAGTCCACCTCGTTCCCGACCAACGATCACCTGATGGAACTGCTCATCATGATCGATGCCTTCATGCGCTCCTCGGCCAGACGCATCACGGCGGTCATTCCCTATTTCGGCTATGCCAGGCAGGACCGCCGCGCCTCCGGCCGCACGCCGATCTCGGCCAAGCTGGTCGCCAACATGATCACCCGGGCGGGCGTCGATCGCGTATTGACGCTGGATCTCCATGCCGGCCAGATCCAGGGCTTTTTCGACATCCCGACCGACAATCTGTTCTCCGTGCCGGTCATGGCTCGCGATGTGAAGGCGAAATACAAGCAGCTTGCCAATGTCGTCGTCGTCTCGCCCGATATCGGCGGCGTGGTGCGGGCCCGCGCGCTGGCCAAGCGCTTCGATGCGCAACTCGCCATCGTCGACAAGCGCCGCGAGCGCCCGGGCGAATCGGAAGTCATGAACATCATCGGCGCGGTCGGCGGCAAGGATTGCCTGTTGATCGACGATATCGTCGATTCCGGCGGCACGCTGTGCAACGCCGCCGATGCGCTGCTTGCCAACGGTGCCACCAGCGTCACCGCCTATATCACCCATGGTGTTTTATCGGGCGGCGCCGTTGCCCGCATCAGCGGCTCGAAGCTGCAGGAACTGATCATCACCGATTCCATCCAGCCGACGCAAGGCGTGCTCGACGCTCACAACATCCGCGTCATCTCGATCGCCGACCTGATGGGTGAGGCGATCTCGCGCACGGCGACCGAGGAATCGGTGTCGAGCCTGTTCGACTAAACCGTCGCACTCCCCTGCCTGGTCGGACCGCTTAGTCGCTTCATGCCCTCGCCAGTATCACGCGCGCCGCGCATATAGCCGCGCGGTGAGGCTCCCAGCATGCGCTTGAACATGGTGATGAAGGCCGGCACGCTGTCATAGCCGAGATCGAGCGCCACCCTTGTGATCGGCTCGCCATCGGCCAGCCTGGGCAGTGCCGCGAACAGGCAGGCCTGCTGGCGCCATGTAGACAGCGACAGCCCTGTCTGCCGATGGAAGGCACGGGTAAACGAGCGCCGGCTCATGCCGACGGCGTCGGCCCATTCGTCGATCGTCGCATGCGGCGAAGGCGCCGCGACGAAGCGCCGGCACAGCGCCGCAAGCCTTGGATCCGAAGGAAAAGGCAGGCCAAGCGGCCGTTCCGGCAGGTTCGGGATCTCATGCAGCAGAAGATTCATGATCAGCCCGCCGCGCCCTTCCAGCTCGGCGCCCTGCGGCAGCTTTTCCGATTCCACGATCAGGCTATGCATCAGATCGGTTATGCCGACGACACGCAAGCCGTCCGGCAGCCCGGCAATGGCGTCCGGCATGACATAGACCGAGCGCATGCTGACATCGCCCAGCATCTCGACCGAATGTTCGGTGCCGGCGGGGATCCACATCGCGTGATCGGGAGGCACCATCCAGCGTCCGTGCCGCGTCGTCACCAGCACGACACCGACAAGCGCATGCAGCAACTGGCTGCGGCTGTGACGGTGCTGCGGCACATGGTAGCCGTCGGGATATTCGGTCGGCAAAGCCACCGCCGGCCCGACGGCCTCCTCCAGCCACTGCCAGCGGGTCTGATGCAGACGTCCGAGTTCGGCGGCGTCACCTCTAAAAATTTCCCTGCCATGTGGCATTGGATGTGGCCCACTTGCGAAACTATTGGACCAAACCACGAAAGAAGTCGCTTAGCAACCGTCCTATAAGGCTGCCTGCGGTTCGCCGCCAGCGAGACCTCGGAGCATTGCCTTGACCGACACGACAGCCACCACCGTCGCCACATCAGCGGCGGCCAGCCACACTTCGGCGCAAGCGACGGCCTTCACCGTCATCCTTGCGGTGAGCTTCGGCCATTTCATCAACGACATCATGCAGTCGCTGCTGTCGGCCATCTATCCCTTGCTGAAGGACAATTATCGTCTCGATTTCTGGCAGATCGGGCTCTTGACCTTCACCTTTCAAGTGACGGCCTCATTGCTGCAGCCGCTGATCGGCATGGCCACGGACAAGCGGCCGATGCCCTATTCGCTGCCCTACGGCATGGCGTCCTCGTTGATCGGCCTGGTCGTTCTGGCCTATGCCGGACATTATTTTCTGCTGTTGATCGGCGCCTCGCTGATCGGCATCGGCTCGGCGATCTTCCATCCGGAATCCTCGCGCATCGCCCGTTTCGCTTCGGGCGGCCGCTTCGGCCTGGCACAGTCGCTGTTTCAGGTCGGCGGCAATTTCGGCCAGGCCATGGGACCGCTGCTCGCGGCCTTCATCGTCGTGCCCTTCGGTCAGACCAGCATATCCTGGTTCGCCGTCGGCTCGCTGATCGGCATCGTCGTTCTATGGCGAGTCGGCGGCTGGTACAGCCGGCTGCGCGCATCGCAGGCAAACCGCAAGGCAGCGAGCTTCGTCTCGCCCTTCCCGCGCCGCAAAGTCATGTGGGCATTGGCGGTGCTGACCCTGCTGGTGCTGACCAAGAACGCCTACATCGCCAGCCTCTCCAGCTACTACACCTTCTACGCAATCCACAAATTCGGCGTTTCGGTGCAGATGTCGCAGGTCATGCTGTTCCTGTTCCTCGGCGCGTCGGCGCTGGGCATCCTGCTCGGCGGCCCGTTCGGCGACCGCTACGGGCAAAAGGCGATGATCTGGTTCTCGATCGTCGGCGTGCTGCCCTTCACGCTGGCCCTGCCCTACGCCAATTTCGAATGGACGATGGTGCTGACGGTGCTGATCGGCCTGATCCTGTCCTCGGCCTTCTCCAACATCGTCGTCTTTGCCCAGGAACTGGTGCCCGGCCGTGTCGGCATGATCGCCGGCATCTTCTTCGGCTTCGCCTTCGGCATGGGCGGCATCGCGGCGGCCGTGCTCGGCGTCGTCGCGGATATGAAAGGCATCGATTACGTCTTCCAGATCTGCTCGTATCTGCCGCTGCTCGGCCTGCTGACGGTGTTCCTGCCGAACATGCGGGAAGCCAGGAAGCTGGAGGCCGGTGCCGCGACCAGGTGAACCCGAGCTTGGCTGCGGCATGAGAAAAGCACCCGCCTCAGGCGGGTGCTTTTGTATTCCGTTCCGAAAACGTCCTACGCCTTGAAGAAGGTCAGCAGGTCGGCGTTGATGGTATCGGCCTCGGTCGTGGCCATGCCATGCGGGAAGCCCTTGTAGACCTTGAGCTCGCCCTTCTTCAGCAGCTTGATTGCCAGCAGTGCCGAGTCCGCTATGGGGACGATCTGGTCGTCGTCTCCATGCATGACCAGCACCGGCACGTCGATCTTCTTCAGATCCTCGGTAAAATCGGTTTCCGAGAAGGCCTTGATGCAGTCATAGTGCGCCTTGGTGCCGCCCATCATGCCCTGGCGCCACCAATTGTCGATGACACCTTGCGATACTGTCGCGCCTGGACGGTTGAAACCGTAGAACGGACCGGCCGGAACGTCGCGGAAGAACTGGGCGCGATTGGCCGCCAAAGCGGAGCGGAAGCCGTCGAAGACCTCGATCGGCAGACCGCCGGGATTGGCCGGGGTTTTGAGCATGATCGGCGGCACCGCTCCGATCAGCACCGCCTTGGCGACACGGCGCTCGGCGCCATACTGGGCGACATAGCGCGCCACTTCGCCGCCACCGGTGGAATGGCCGACATGGATGGCGTCCTTGAGGTCCAGATGCGCGGCAAGCGCCGCGACATCGGCCGCATAGGTGTCCATCTCATTGCCGGTGTCCGTCTGGCTCGACCGGCCATGCCCGCGCCGGTCATGGGCAATGACACGGTAGCCCTTGGACAGGAAGAACAGCATCTGGGCGTCCCAGTCGTCGCTGCTCAAAGGCCACCCGTGATGAAAGACGACCGGCTGACCGGTCCCCCAGTCCTTGTAGTAGATCTGCGTTCCGTCCTTGGTGGTGAATGTGCCGCTGCCGGAGGCGGGCCTGGATTGCGAGGCTTGGTTCATCTCAATCTCCATTAAATTGATATCGCAATAAACAATATCGCGATATCAATATATTTAGCGCAGATCAAAACGCTTGTCCATGGAAATATGTATCGCGATATCATTTTTCGTGGTATACAATGCCTGCATATGCCGGCAAAAGGAATTCGTCGTGCCTCTCCCGTTGGACAATCAGCTCTGTTTCACGCTCTACGCCACGAGCATGGCGATCAATCGCACCTACAAGCCCATGCTTGACGAAATGGGGATCACCTATCCACAGTATCTCGTGCTGAACGCGCTGGCAGAGGCTGATGGCATGTCGGTTGGCACCGTCGCCCATAGGCTCGCTTTGGAATCGAGCACCATCACGCCGCTGGTGAAGCGATTGGAACAGGCGGGGCTGGTGACTCGCCAGCGCAGCCAGGTCGACGAGCGCCAGGTGCAGGTCGATCTGACCACCGCCGGGCGCGCGCTGCTTGTCCAGTGCAATTGCTTGAACTCGACTCTGATCGAGCGCTCGGGCATGACGCCGGCACAGCTTGATACGCTGAACCGGCAGATCCAGGCGCTGCGCGATGCATTGAGCGATGACCTGTAATCAGGCCACCGCGTGCCCGTTCGGCCCTGTCCTCAGGCGAGTCGTGGTGCAGTTCGAACGGCGCCTCGCTGCCGCAAAACCGAAATTCAAAGTGAGCGCTGCCCTTCCCCGCCATGGCCTGCCCGCCATGCCTTGCGCCACATGCCGCCTTCCGCTATAGAGCCGCCACCCGCGTAGACACCCTTGGAGGCAACGCGGCGGAAGGCTGCCTTCCCTTGTGATCCGAACAAAGGTCCGCTTATGCGGCCTCCGGCGTTCGGATATCCAGGCCCGGCGGCTTTCGACGTTTACGGCTCAGCCATGCTGACCGTGAGCGCTCCAGAACAACGCGAAAGGAAATGCCATGAGCCACGATGCTTACGAGCTCAAGGCCGAAGCGCGCGAACAGGTCGGTAAGGGGTCCGCCCGTGCAGTTCGCCGCAACGGTAAAGTGCCTGCAGTGATTTACGGCGACAAGCAGCCTCCCCTGGCGATTGCGCTGACCTACAAGGACATCTACTACAAGATCCATGGCGGCGGGTTCCTGACCACGATCGCCACGATCGATGTCGACGGCAAGAAGATCCAGGTCCTGCCCAAGGACTTCCAGCTTGACCCGGTCAAGGATTTCCCTGTCCATGTCGACTTCCTGCGGATCGGCAAGGACACCCAAGTCAATGTCGACGTGCCTGTACACTTCATCAATGAGGACAAGTCGCCCGGCATCAAGCGCGGCGGCGTGCTCAACATCGTGCGTCACGATGTCGAGTTCCACTGCCCGGCCAATGCGATCCCGGAATTCATCACCGTCGATCTCACCGGCACCGATATCGGCGACTCGATCCACATCTCGGCGATCACGTTGCCGGCCGGCGTCAAGCCTGTCATCTCCGACCGCGACTTCACCATCGCGACCATTGCCGGCTCGTCGGCGATGAAGCCGGAGGCCGAAGAGACGGTCGAGGTGGCTGAACCTGAAGCGGCGGCCCCAACCGCCGAAGAGAAGTAATTTCTTCCCGCCCGGAGGTGACGATGCTGCTGTTTGCAGGCCTCGGCAATCCGGGCGCGAAATACGCTGACAACCGGCACAATGTCGGTTTCATGGCGGCGGACGCGATTGCCCGCCGCCATTCCTTTTCGCCCTGGTCGAAGAAATTCCAGGGCCTGATTTCCGAAGGCACGCTTGGCGGCGAAAAGATCCTCCTGATCAAGCCGCAGACCTTCATGAACCTGTCCGGCCAGGCGGTCGGCGAAGCGCTGCGCTTCTACAAGCTAGCCCCGTCGGCACTTACCGTCTTCTACGACGAGATCGACCTTGCCGATGGCAGGCTCCGCGTCAAGACCGGCGGCGGCGCGGGCGGCCACAACGGCATCCGTTCGATCGACGAGCATGTCGGCAACGCCTATCGCCGCGTGCGCATCGGCGTCGGCCATCCCGGCGTCAAGGACCTCGTCCACAATCATGTGCTGGGCGATTTCGCCAAGGCCGACCGCGAGTGGCTGGAGCCGCTGCTCGACGCCGTTGCCGACAATGCAGAGATGATCGTCAGGGGTGACGAGCCCGGCTTCATGAACAAGATCAGCGTTGCCGTCCAGGGCAAGACAGCGCCCGAAAAAGCCGGACCGAAGCAGGAAGGCCCGAAACAGCAGAGCCACATCCGCCAGGCGAGGCCGCAGCAGCCGGCGGTCAAGCCGCCGCAAACCGGCCCGATGGCCGCCATGCTGAAGAAGCTCTTCGGCGGCAAGGACTGAGCTTTGGCACGATCAAGTCCGAAGGGCTTGACGTTCGTCACCCCTATCGCCCATAGCCCTCATCAAATTTCGATTTCCCGATAGGACCGGACAAAATGGGTTTCAAATGCGGCATCGTTGGCTTGCCCAACGTTGGCAAGTCGACGCTTTTCAACGCGCTGACCAGGACGGCGGCGGCGCAGGCGGCCAATTATCCGTTCTGCACCATCGAACCGAACACCGGCGAGGTGGCGGTGCCCGATCCGCGCCTGCAGAAGATCGCCTCAATCGCCAAGTCGAAGGAGATCATCCCGACCCGCATCTCCTTCGTCGACATCGCAGGCCTGGTGCGCGGCGCCTCCAAGGGCGAAGGACTGGGCAACCAGTTCCTCGCCAACATCCGCGAGGTCGACGCCATCGTCCATGTGCTGCGCTGCTTCGAGGATGACGACATCACCCATGTCGAGGGCCGCATCGACCCGGTCGCCGACGCCGAGACGGTCGAAACCGAACTGATGCTCGCCGACCTCGACAGCCTCGAACGCCGCATCGTGCAATTCCGCAAGCGCGCGTCCGGCAAGGACAAGGAAGCGACCACCGTGCTGCCGATGATGGAGGCAGCGCTCGAACTGCTGCAGGCCGGCAAGCCGACCCGCATCCTGCTCAACGGCATCTCGGCGGAAGACCTGCGCATCCTGCAGGGGCTGAACCTCTTGACGTCGCACCCCGTGCTCTATGTCTGCAATGTCGCCGAGGCCGATGCCGCCACCGGCAACGAGCACACCAGGGCCGTGGAAAAGATGGCTGCGGCACAAGGCGCCCGCACGGTCATCATCTCGGCCGCGATCGAGGCCGAGGTTGCCCAACTGAGCGACGAGGAGGAGATGGAATTCCTCTCCTCGCTCGGGCTCGATGAGCCAGGCCTGAACAAGGTCATCCGCGCCGGCTACGAGCTGTTGCAGCTGATCACCTATTTCACCGCCGGGCCGAAGGAGACGCGCGCCTGGACCGTGCACAAGGGCGCCAAGGCGCCGCAGGCGGCCGGCGTCATCCACACCGATT
Source organism: Mesorhizobium sp. STM 4661 (assembly GCF_000359125.1). Classification (GTDB taxonomy): domain Bacteria; phylum Pseudomonadota; class Alphaproteobacteria; order Rhizobiales; family Rhizobiaceae; genus Mesorhizobium. Next base: position 51,610 of record NZ_CAAF010000082.1, read on the forward strand.
TCGAACGCGGCTTCATCCGCGCCCAGACCATCGCCTACAACGACTTCGTCACGCTGGGCGGCGAAGTGGCGGCCAAGGAAGCCGGCAAGGCCCGCGACGAAGGCAAGGAGTATGTCGTCCAGGACGGCGACGTGCTGCTGTTCAAGTTCAACACCTGAGCCGGCAAACGGTCTCGCGGCTACTGGCCCGACGGCGGCCGATCACGGCTTCGTGCAGGTTGGAGAGAAGCCGTTTCGCGCCGCTTGACTACCCCTGGCACCCGGTCTAAGGGGCGTCTGCATGCGGCCCGCGCTCCCCATCGGAGTGCCCGTGCCGGGCAATCAGAAATGACGCGTCGCTATCGAACGAAACCTCTTTGGCTTGAGCAAGGGAGACCCCGCGATGATCAAGGCATTCGTCGTCGACAATGATCGCCTGCGCGTCATCGACGATCTGCTGGCAAACGGCGACAGGGTCGTCTGGGCCGATCTTCTGAACCCGACAAAGGAAGAAGAGGCGACGATCGATACCTGGCTCGGCGTTGCCATTCCGACGCGCGAGGAGATGGAGGAGATCGAGATTTCGAGCCGCCTCTATATCGAGGACGGCGCCTATTTCATGACCGCCACGCTGCCCGCCCAGACCGAGGCCGACGATCCCCTGATGTCGCCGGTCACCTTCGTGCTGGCCGGCAGCAGGCTGGTCACCGTGCGCTATCACGAACCGAAGGCCTTCACGACCTTTCCGCTGCGCGCCGAGAAGGTGGCGACCGGCTGCAACAGCAGCGACACCATCCTGATCGGCCTGCTGGAGGCGATCGTCGACCGCCTCGCCGACATTCTGGAGCGAGCCGGCCGCGACATCGAGGCGATCTCGCGCGACATCTTCGAGGCAAGGTCCACCAAGGTTTCCAAGCGCAACCGCGACTTCCAGGAGTTGCTGAAGGCCATCGGCCGCAAGGAGGACATCGCCTCCTCGGTCCGCGACAGCCTGATCTCGCTGCAGCGCCTCGCCGGCTTCCTCGCCCATGCCTCGACGCAGACCAGGATGAGCAAGGACATCCGCGCGCGCATCAAGACCTTGTCGCGCGACGTGCTTTCGCTGGCCGACCACGCCACCTTCCTGTCGCAGAAGATCAGCTTCCTGCTCGACGCGACGCTCGGCATGATCTCGATCGAGCAGAACGCCATCATCAAGATCTTCTCCGTCGCCGCCGTCATCTTCCTGCCGCCGACGCTGGTCGCTTCGATCTACGGCATGAATTTCAATGTCATGCCCGAACTGGCCTGGAACTTCGGCTATCCCTTCGCCATCGGCTTGATGACCCTGTCGGCGATCCTGCCCTTCTGGTATTTCCGCCGCCGCGGCTGGCTCTGAGCAAGGCGTGGCTCACTAGAAATCACTTGACCAAAATCCGTCCGGCCTGCATCCGGGAACGCCGATCCGTGGATCGTACAATCTTGAACCGGACTTCAGACCATGACCGGAAAGACCTGGGCCTATGAGGATTTCACCGAGGGCGCGTCGCTCGACCTCGGCACCAAGCTGGTAAGCGCTGCCGAGATCATCGAATTCGCCACCGAATTCGATGCGCAGCCGATGCATCTCGACGAGGCGGCGGGCAAGGCCAGCATCCTCGGCGGCCTGGCGGCCTCCGGCTGGCACACCTGCGCGATGTTCATGCGCATGTTGTGTGACGCCTTCCTGCTCGATTCGACCTGCCAGGGCGCTCCCGGGGTGGACCAGGTCCGGTGGAAGAAGCCGGTGCTGGCCGGCGACATTTTGAGCGGCAGCACCACCGTCCTTGCCAAGCGCCTGTCCAGGTCAAAACCACAACTCGGCTTCGTCACCATGCGTTCCGAACTGTTCAACCAGCGCGGCGAAAGCGTCTTCGATCTCGAGAACACCGCTATGTTCCTCACCCGTGAGGCCGTCGCGTGACCCTCGACGAGTTTTTCTGCATCGGCACCACCGTCAAGCTCGGCTCGCACAAGTTCGAGGCAGATGCGATCAAGGCCTTCGCCCGGAAATACGATCCGCAAATTTTCCATCTCGACGAGGAGGCGGCAAGGAACAGCGTGCTTGGCGGGCTGTGCGCATCGGGTTGGCACACCGCCGCCACCTGGATGAAACTGAACCTCGAAACCCTGATGGTGACCGAGGGTGATTGGACCGGCCCCGGGCCCTTACCCGAATTCGGCCCCTCGCCCGGCTTCAAGAACCTCAAATGGCTGAAGCCCGTCCATGCCGGCGAAACCGTGACCTTCACCCGCACGGCGCTCGGCCATCGTCCGATGGTCTCGCGGCCGGGCTGGCGGCTGCTCTCGCTGCGTTCGGAGGCCTTCGATTCGACCGGCGACAAGGTCCTCGAGTTCGACAGCGCGGTGCTGGTGAAGGTGGGGTGAGCAGAGTTCTTTCCTTCTCCCCTCGTGGGAGAAGGTGGCCGAGCGAAGCTCGGTCGGATGAGGGGTGCTGGACGGATCGCCAACGTCGAATTTCTTCCAACACCCCTCTTCCGTCTCGGCGCTACGCGCCGATCCACCTTCTCCCACAAGGGGGAGAAGGAAAGAGCTGCCGCCCTCAATGCCCCTCAAACCCGATCAGCGTTCTGACCGGCACGCCGAGCGCTTCGAGCTTCTGGCGGCCGCCGAGGTCCGGCAGGTCGATGACGAAGCAGGCGGCGAGAATGTCGGCGCCGATCTGCCTGAGCAGCTTGACCGCCGCTTCCGCCGTGCCGCCGGTGGCGATCAGGTCGTCGACGAGGATCACCTTCTCGCCTGGCGACACACCGTCCCTGTGCATCTCCATCTCGTCCAGCCCGTATTCGAGGCTGTAGGCGACGCGCACCGTCTCGAAAGGCAGCTTGCCCTTCTTGCGGATCGGCACGAAGCCGGCCGAGAGCTGATGGGCGACCGCCCCACCCAGGATGAAGCCGCGCGCCTCGATGCCGGCGATCTTGTCGATCTTCTGGCCGGCATAGGGATGTACAAGCTCGTCGATGGCGCGGCGGAAGGCGCGCGCATTGCCGAGCAGCGTGGTGATGTCACGAAACAATATGCCCGGCTTGGGATAGTCGGGAATGGTGCGGATGGCAGAGAGCAGCGTCTCTTCGAGCGAAGGTCTCATGAGGCGGAGGTTCCGTTGCCGTACAGTTTTGCCGGTAAGCAGCCGAAAAGGAAAGGGCGCCTTGTTGGCGCCCTCGTATTTTCGATGCCTGCACCGCTCAGTGCGCCACGCCGGCCCACACCTTGCGCTTGGTCAGGTAGACCAGCGCGCCAAACAGCAGCAGGAAAACCAGCACGCGAAAGCCCATCTTCTTGCGGTCTTCCAGATGCGGCTCGGCCGCCCACATCAGGAAGGCCGAAACGTCGCGGGAATACTGATCGACCGTCTGCGGCGAGCCGTCATCATAGGTCACCTGGTCGTCGGAGAGCGGCTTGGGCATCTTCAGCGACACGCCGGACAAGAAGTACGGATTGTAGTGCGTGCCTTCCGGTATCACCATGCCTGCCGGCGGCTGCTCGTCATAGCCGGTCAGCAGCGAGTGGATGTAGTCGGGACCGCCCTGGGCATATTGCGTGAAGATGTCGAAGACGAACTGCGGAAAACCGCGCACGACGCCGCGCGCCTTGGCCAGCAGCGACATGTCGGGCGGGGCAGCGCCGCCATTGGCTGCGGCGGCGGCTTCCTCGTTGGGGAACGGCGACGGAAAATAGTCGGACGGCTTGCCGGGGCGATCGAACATGTCGCCGGCATCGTTGGGACCGTCATTGATCGTGTATCCGGCCGACAGCGTCTTGATCTGCGCTTCCGAATAGCCAAGATCTTCCAGCGTGCGGAACGCCACCAAATTCATCGAATGGCAGGCCGCGCAGACTTCCTTGTAGACCTTCAGCCCACGCTGCAGCTGGGCCTTGTCGTAGGTGCCGAACGGCCCGGCGAAGCTCCAGTCCATCTCCTTCGGGTCCTTGATCGGGAGATGCGTCGGTGCTGCCGCACTGTTTTCTTCCTCGGCGACGGCCGCGGTGCCCGCGACCAACAGGCCGAGCAACGCCAGCGAGGTGAGAATCTTCTTCATGCCAAATCCCCTTAGATTCTCAGCCGCTCAGCCCTTGGTTTCCGGCGCGGCCGTAGCCCCCGCAGGATGGTGACCGGCACCCTTGTTCTTCTCGAGCACCGCCTCGGTAATCGAATTCGGCAAGCGCCGCGGCGTCTCGATCAGGCCGAGCACGGGGAGCGCAATCAGGAAGAAGGCGAAGTAGAACAGGGTTGCCATCTGCGCCATCAGCACGAAGCTGCCTTCCGCCGGCTGCGAACCCAGCCAGCCCAGGAAGATGGCATTTGCGGCGAACAGCCAGAAGAACAGCTTGTACCAGGGCCGGTAGACCGCCGAGCGTACCTTCGAGGTGTCGAGCCACGGCACCAGGAACAGCATGACGATGGCGCCGAACATGCAAAGCACGCCGCCGAGCTTGGCGTCGATCGGCCCGACATTGAAGGTGATGGCGCGCAGGATCGCGTAGAACGGCAGGAAATACCATTCCGGCACGATGTGGGCGGGCGTCTTCAGCGGGTTGGCGACAACGTAGTTGTCGGGGTGTCCGAGATAATTCGGCATGTAGAAGACGAAATAGGCGAAGAAGAACAGGAACACGATCATGCCAAACGCGTCCTTGATGGTCGCGTAAGGAGTGAAGGCGACGGTGTCGGTCTTCGACTTGACCTCGATGCCGGTCGGGTTCGACTGGCCGACCACATGCAGCGCCCAGACATGCAGCACGACGACACCGGCGATCATGAACGGCAGAAGGTAGTGCAGCGCAAAGAAACGGTTCAGCGTCGGGTTGTCGACGGCGAAGCCGCCGAGCAAAAGCTGCTGGATCCAGTCTCCGACCAGCGGAATGGCGGTGAAGAAGTTGGTGATGACGGTGGCGCCCCAGAAGCTCATCTGGCCCCAGGGCAGCACATAGCCCATGAAGCCCGTCGCCATCATCAACAGGTAGATGATGCAGCCGAGAATCCACAGCAACTCGCGCGGCGCCTTGTAGGAGCCGTAATAGAGACCGCGGAAGATGTGGATGTAGACGGCGACGAAGAAGAACGACGCGCCGTTCGAATGCAGGTAGCGCAACAGCCAGCCCGAATTCACGTCGCGCATGATCTTCTCGACCGAACCGAAAGCGAGAGTGCTGTCCGCCGTGTAGTGCATGGCCAGCACGATGCCGGTCAGGATCTGCGCCACCAGCATGATCGACAGGATGCCGCCGAAGGTCCAGGCATAATTGAGGTTGCGCGGCACCGGATAGGCGATGAAGCTGTCATAGACCAGCCGCGGCAGCGGCATGCGGGCGTCGAACCAGCGTTCGATACCGGTCTTGGGCGTATAGGTCGAGTGTCCCTCGCTCATCGAAATGTCCCCTAGCCCTCAGCCGATACGGATCTTGGTGTCGGAAATGAACTGGAATACCGGCACCGCCATGTTCTCCGGCGCCGGCCCCTTCCGGATACGGCCGGCGGTGTCGTATACCGAACCGTGGCAGGGGCAGAACCAGCCGCCGAACTCGCCTTCCTGGCCGAGCGGAATGCAGCCGAGATGGGTGCAGACCTGGACCATCACCATCCAGGCTTCCTTGCCCGGCGTGGTGCGGTTGGCGTCGGTTGCCGGCGCGTCTGACGGCAGGTTGGCGTTGCGGGCGATCGGATCCTTGAGGTCGGCCAGATTGACCGCCTCGCCGTCCTTCATCTCCTGTTCGGTGCGGTTGCGCACGACGACCGGCTTGCCGCGCCATTTGACGACGAGCGACATTCCCGGGGTCAGCGAGGCGACGTCGACCTCGACAGAGGCCAGCGCCAGCGTCGAGGCGTCCGGGCGCATCTGGTCGATGAACGGCCATGCGACGGCGCCCGCGCCGACCACCGCGGCCATGCCGGTGGCAACGTAGAGAAAATCGCGACGATTGGGATCGTGGATGTCGGTTGCGCTCACGGGTGCCTGATCCTTTCGCCTCTTCCGTGCCGGTGGCCGAGCCTTGCTCCCCGCTCGTTTGCGCCAACCCGACAGCGCATGGCGAACAGGCTAGCGAATTCCTCCGGCATTTGGAGTTCGGTTTATGCGTGAAGCCCGTTTTTGTCCAGACGGGTGAAGGCACAAGGGCAGATTGTCGCGGGCGTCCCGCGCAGACATGAATTTGACCCACGAACACGAATGTAGCAATATGTCTACATCTTCTCGACAAAGCTGGCGAATGAACATCAGGGCGAAGACGATCACCACCATATCGAGCCGTGAATTCAATCAGGATACGGCTCGCGCCAAGCGCGCCGCCAGGAATGGCCCGGTCTTCATCACCGATCGCGGCAAACCTTCCCATGTGCTGATGTCGATGGAGGAATATGAGAAATTGAAAAGCCATCGAGGCAGGCCGGAAAAATTCAGAAGCCTTGCGGACCTTCTGGCGGACGATCGGCCTGAAGCGGATTTTGATTTCGACATCCCGGAATTCAAGAGCGTGTCCCTGCGGCCTCCCGAGTTCGACTGATGTATTTACTCGACACGAATGTCATCTCCGAACTCAGGCGAAGAGACCGGTGCGACCCGAAGGTTCGCGTCTGGGCAGAGAGTCGAAATCCTGCTGAGTTTCATGTTTCGGCCATCAGCATTCTCGAGGCTCAGATCGGCGCGCTGAGAGCAGAACGAAAAGACATAAGGAAAGCAGCCGTCCTGCGCGCTTGGATCGACGGAATGGTTGCCGAGATCGCAGAGCGCATACTCCCCGTGGATCTTGCTGCTGCGCTGCGCGCCTCTCCACGTTCCGGATCCCCGGCCTGACCGCGACGCCTATATCGCTGCCACCGCGCTCGTCAACAACATGACGATCGTGACCCGCAATACGAAGGATTTCGAAGGCACAGGAGTAAAACTGTTCAATCCCTGGATACCTGTGACAGGTTAGATGACCATGGCGCATATCATCGAACGCGACATATGGGCCAAAGCGCCCGACCACTGGCAAGGCGAGCTGGAGTGTGGTGCCTACGGCTCCAACAGCTGCCTGATCTTCAACTATCTGCCCGGCATCGGCGGCGGCCCGCGCCTGCACCAGCATCCCTACAGCGAGATCTTCATCATCCGCGCCGGCACCGGCCTGTTCACCGTCGGCGATCAGGAAATCGAGACCACCGCCGGCCAGATCCTGATCGTACCGCCCAACACGCCGCGCAAATTCACCAATCTGGGACCTGGCCCGCTGGAAACCGCCGACATCCACGAGAACGGCAGTTTCGTCACCGAATGGCTTGAGTAGACCATGATCCCGAAAAGTGGAAACCGGTTTTCGGAAAAGATCATGGACAAACAAAAAGATAAGTCTATTTCGCGCCGAGTCTGACCAGGACCGCCCTGGGAATATCGTATTCGCGGATCACCGCGTCGTGCCTGAGCAGGCCGCACAGTTCGCGCTGGATGAAATAGCCGTGGACGGCCTCGGCCGCTTCCTTGAGCAGCCGGGGCCGATGCTCGTCGCCACCGTTTTCGCGCAATCTCGCCAGCGTTTCCTCGACGCGCTGGCCGGCGCGGCCGAGTGCTGCCGCCTTCTCGGCGAGGATTTCATGGCCGAGCGCGTCAAAGGCCGCCTCCGCGAACGACGTGCCGGCAAGATGAGATGGTGGTCGCAGCGACATCTCAGCCTCCTGTTCCAAATGCCACACGATGGGTGACGAATTCTTCGCCCTCCATCCGCTTGAAGCCAAGCCCTTCGTAGAAGCCAAAGGCCTCTTTCGGGGCGCGGGTGTTCAGCACGGCGAAATAGTCACGCGCCCTGTCGATAACGGTCTCGACCAGCATTCTGCCAACGCCCTTGCGGCGATGAGGCGCGCTGACGAACAGATGCCGGACCCGCCCCTGGCCCCTGTCGTCGAAATAGGGATCGATGTTCAGCCCACAGACTCCGACAAGCTCATCGCCGTGCCAGGCTCCGAACAAGACCTCGCCCCGCTTGCGGAAAATGTTGCGACCACTCGCCCAGCCGTCCGCCAGCCGCACCAGCATCCAATAACCTTCCTGCCGGCTCTCTTCCTTCAGCCTATCGAAGCCCTGTGCGGTCGGCCGAAGCCGCTTGAGCACATAGCCGGTCGCCGCCGATCCGCCCATGCCCTACTCCGCTGGTCTCGTCTCTTCCAGCGCGCTCTCCTCGTTGAACAGGAATCCGCCGGACTGCCGCTTCCACAGCCGCGCATAGAGCCCGTCGAGCGCCACCAGCTCGTCATGCGTGCCTTGTTCTATGATGCGGCCGCCATCGAGCACCACAAGCCGATCCAGCGCGGCGATGGTCGACAGCCGGTGCGCGATGGCAATGACAGTCTTGTTTTCCATCAGCCTTGCCAGATTCTCCTGGATGGCCGCCTCGATGTCGGAATCGAGCGCCGACGTCGCCTCATCGAGGATCAGGATCGGCGCGTCCTTGAGGAAGACGCGGGCAATCGCCACGCGCTGGCGCTGGCCGCCCGACAGCTTGACGCCGCGCTCGCCGACGAAGGCCTCGTAGCCCTGGCGATCGCGATTGTCGCGCAAGCCGAGGATGAACTCATGCGCCTCGGCCTTCTTCGCCGCGGCGATCACTTGCGTATTGGTCGCGTCAGGCATGCCGAGCTTGATGTTGTCGCGCAGCGAGCGGTGGAACAGTGCTGTATCCTGGCTGACGACGCCAATGTTGGCGCGCAGCGAGTTCTGCGTGACCTTGGCAACGTCCTGACCGTCTATGGTGATCTTCCCGCCTTCGAGGTCGTAGAGCCGCAGGATCAAATTGGCGAGCGTCGTCTTGCCGGCGCCGGACGGCCCGACCAGCCCGACCTTTTCGCCCGGCCGCACGATGAGATCGATGCCGTTGAGCACGCCGAACCCCTTGCCGTAGTGGAATTCGACGTTTTTCACGTCGATCCGTCCGCCGGCCACGACAAGCTCTTTCGCGTCCGGCGCATCGGTCAGGCCGAGCGGCTGCGAGATCAGCGCCTTGGAGTTCTCCAGCACGCCGAGGTTTCGCAATATGCCATTGAGCTGCATCATCAGCCGTCCGAGCAGCATGTTGAGCCGCAAGACCAGCGACAGCGTGAAGGCAACGGCGCCGACGGTGATCGAGCCTTCGACCCAGAGGTAGACGGCAAAACAGCCGATCGCCGTGATCATGATGCCCGACAGCGTGGTGAGCGCCATGCGCACGCCGGTCAGCCGGCGGGTGAACGGGCGAAGCGCGTCGAGATAGATGTCGAAGCCGTTCCTGATATAGCGGTCGTCGCCATCGGCGGAGAACAGTTTCAGGGTCTGCACGTTCGAATAGGAATCGACGATGCGGCCGTTGATCATCGAGCCGGCTTCGGCGGTCTCCTCGGCATGCTTGCGGATCGCCGGCACATAGAGTTTGGCCAGGAAGCCAAAGGCCATGATCCAGATCACCACCAGGGCCGCCAGCCTCAGATCGAGGCCGGCGACCAGCGCCAGCGTCGTCACCGTATAGACGATCATGAACCAGACGACCTCGATGAAGCTTTCCATCAGGTCGCCGGTCGCCTGCCCCGCCTGCCAGACTTTGGTCGCGATGCGGCCGGCGAAATCGTTCTGGAAGAAGGCGTATGACTGACGCGAGATATGGCGGTGCGCCTGCCAGCGCACCAGATTGTAGAAGCCCGGCGTGATCGTCTGCTCGTCCACCAGCGCCGACAGGCCGACGACGATGGTGCGGATGACCAGAACCACGACGGCCATGAAGACAAGTTCGGGGCCGGCGGCAGTCCACAGAGCGTGCCAGTTGCGCTCGGGGAGCTGGTCGAGGATGTCGACCAGCCGCCCGACGAAGTAGAACAGTCCGGCCTCGACCAGCGGTGCGATGCCGCCGATGACCAGCATGGCGAAGAAGGCGAATTTCGCCTGCCCGACATAGTGCCAGAGGAAGCCGCCGACGCTGAGGGGTGGCCGAAGATTCGCGGGCTCCCGGAACGGATAGACCCAGTTCTCGAACCAGCGATAGACGGCTGTCATCATTCGGCGGCCATCATTCTGCGGCTTGACCCTTGGCAAGTGCGTCATTGGCGGCGTCGGCTGGGCCGTCTTCGAGCAGGAAGCCGCCCGACTGGCGCTGCCAGAGCTGCGCATAGAGCCCGCCGCTGGCGACGAGCTCCTCGTGCGAACCTTCCTCGATGACCCTGCCCTTGTCCATCACCACCAACCTGTCCATCGCCGCGATGGTCGACAGCCGGTGGGCAATGGCGATGACAGTCTTGCCCTGCATAAGCTTGTAGAGATTCTCCTGGATGGCCGCCTCGGCCTCTGAATCGAGTGCCGACGTCGCTTCGTCAAGGATAAGAATCGGCGCGTCCTTCAACATAACGCGAGCAATGGCGATGCGTTGCCGCTGGCCGCCGGACAATTTGACGCCGCGGTCGCCGACATGGGCGTCGAAACCCTTGCGGTCTTCCGCATCCAGGAGCCCGGCGATGAACTCCAGCGCCTCGGCGCGGCGTGCCGCCTCGATCAGCATCTCCTCGCTGGCATCGGGCCGTCCGTAGAGGATGTTCTCGCGCACCGAACGATGCAGCAGCGAGGTGTCCTGCGTGACCATGCCGATCTGGGCACGCAGCGAATCCTGCGTCACCGAGGCGATTTCCTGGCCGTCGATCAGGATCTTTCCGCTTTCCAGGTCGTAGAAGCGCAGGAGAAGATTGACCAGCGTCGACTTGCCGGCGCCCGAACGGCCGACGATGCCGACCTTTTCGCCCGGCTTAACCGTCAGCGACAGGCTCTCGATCACGCCCTTCTGCTTGCCATAGTGGAAGCGGATGTCCTCGAAACGGATCTCGCCCTTGGTGACCGCAATGTCCTTGGCATCAGGCTTGTCTTCGACGAGGCGCGGCAGCGAGATCGAACCGATGCCGTCCTGGACCGTGCCGATGTTCTCGAACAGGCCGGACATCTCCCACATGATCCATTGCGACATGCCCCACAGCCTGAGCACCAGGCCGATGACCACGGCGACGGCGCCGATCGTCACCGCCTGGCCGAGCCACAGCCACAGCGAGATCGCGGTGACCGAGAACAGGAGCAGCGAGTTGAGGATGTAGAGCAGGCCGTAGAGTACCGTCACCAGCCGCATCGACCGGTAGACCGTATCTAGAAAACCGGCCATGCCTTCCCTGGCGAAGGTGGCTTCGCGGCGCGCATGCGAGAACAGCTTGACTGTCTGGATGTTGGAGTAGCTGTCGACGACGCGACCGGTCATGGTCGAACGCGCATTGGCCTGCTCCTCGCCGACTTTGCCCAACCTCGGTATGAAGAAGCGCAGCAGCCCGATATAGCCGATGAGCCAGACGACCAGCGGCGCCGCGAGCCGCCAGTCGGCCGAACCGACGATGAACAGAATGCCGAGGAAATAGACGATGATGTAGTTGAGTACGTCGATCAGCTTGATGACGCATTCGCGCACGGCGAGCGCCGTCTGCATCAGCTTGGTCGCGATGCGCCCGGCAAACTCGTCCTGATAGAAGGCCATTGACTGCTTGAGCAAATAGCGATGGACCTGCCAGCGAATGCGCATCGGGTAGTTGCCCATCAGCGTCTGCTGGTTGATGAGCGAATGGAACCAGACCGTCGCCGGCAGGGCGAAGACCACGATGAAGGCCATGCCGGCGAGCTTCCAGCCCTCAGTCTGCAGAAAGGTTTCGCGGTTCTGCCCCGACAGCCAGTCGACGATCCGGCCGAGGAAGCCGAACATCCACACCTCGGCAAGGGCGATGGCCGTCACCAGCACCGCATCGAGAGCGATGTAGGGCCAGGCGCCACGCGTATAGTGCACGCAAAAGGCGATCAGCGTCTTCGGCGGCTCTACCGGTTCGGCGGCAGGGAACGGATCGAGCCTTTTTTCAAACCAGCTAAACATGGCGATGCTCACAAATCTTTCTTCCGCTCACGCGGCACGGGAACGGGTGAAGTCCCCGGAGCGCGTAGCGTCCCCGGAGCGCGTAGCGTCTCCAGACCGCATGGCGTTAAGGACCGACGGCTCGGAATCACCCGGGCCGTCGGTCCTGCTTCGCGCAATATAGGGTGTCGCGGACTTTTCGCCGACAGGCTCGTTTGACGATCCTGACGGCGCGGTGTCAACGACCCGGATCTTCGCGCCTGGCCGGATCAGCCTGATGATCCGGCGCACCAGCGAAGGACGGCTGCGGTCGGGCACGGCGCGCGAGAAGTCGACATCGGGCAGCATGCCGCGATGCGGACGCCGGCGCGTCTCGGCGTGGACCGCCGACGAATAGGTTTCGCCGATCAGCAGCGCCCAGGTCGCCATCTTGCGCTCGTGCAGGCTTCTTGAACCGGGTATTCTATAGGGATCGAACATTGGTCCGTCCTCCATGTGAAGATGCGATAAAAAGGGTGAAGCAAGCTCGACCGGCGGCATTCGGCCAAAGGCACGGATGGCGTCGGCGCGCATTGCGTCGGTCAGGACACGACGGTCAGCGTCGGTCCGGACACGTTCAGGTGGGGCGTCGAGCCCGTTTTGCAGTTTGAAAAACATCGCAGGATTCCTTCGAAAGCCGAAAACTGGGTTCGGCGGGAATCGGTGCGATCAAATCTTAAAGTGTCAGGAAAATCGTCGTACCGAAACCGCCGTGGGGCGTACAAGGCCCCGAGAGGGGTGCTGGATGTGCATATTCATCATGAATTCCCCCCTCCATCGGTTCAGGTTGACAATGAGCGGCGTATACCTGACTTCGCAGAAAATGGCCACCCGGAGGTCCAGGAATTTCCAAAACGGCGAACCCGCTGTGGCCGATCTGCCACTTATTAGCGCGCCGCGCGTCCAGTGGACGCGCAAAGGACGCTCTGACACTTTAGATTGGTGCATGGTCCTTTCCGAAAACCGAAACCGATTTTCGGGGCCATGCACCAGAAAGACGCGGAAATGAACGACCGTCTCCGCATCGCCCTCTACCAGCCTGACATCGCCGGCAATACCGGAACAATCCTGCGCTTCGCCGCTTGCCTCGGGCTTGGCGTCGATATCATCGAACCGGCGGGCTTCCCACTCTCCGACCGCTCGCTGAAACGGGCCGGCATGGACTATCTCGAAATGGCGCGGCTTTCCCGGCATGTCGACTGGCACGCCTTCGAAGACTGGCGCCGAAGCGAAGCGCGGCGGCTGGTGCTGCTGTCGACCAAAGCCGCGCCCGCCTACACCGATTTCGCCTTCGCCGCCGGCGACATACTGCTGTTCGGCCGCGAATCCGCAGGCGTGCCGGATCCTGTCCACGAGGCGGCTGACGCGCGATTGACGATCCCGATGCAGCCCGGCGCGCGCAGTATCAATGTCGCGCTTTCCGTCGCCATGGTGGCCGGCGAAGCGATCCGGCAGCTCCGATAGGATGCGCACGCCGTCGGCGATGACGGCATCCTTCTCGCTGAGAACTGCGCCCTCTCTTGTCATTTTCACCCAGGCGCACATCGCCTTCTCCCGCGGTTTGCATAGCCAGGGTTTCTTGGTTACAAGCTCAACTTAACTTGAGGTCAAGCGGAAAAATTCGAATGGCTCCGGTGACGGAATTGACGGTCGGTCAGGTGGCGGCGCGCAGCGGGGTGGCAGTATCGGCGCTGCATTTCTACGAAGCGCGCGGGCTGATCCGCAGCCACCGCACATCAGGCAACCAGCGGCGCTACGGCCGCGACGTGCTGCGGCGGGTGGCGATCATCAGGATCGCGCAGGAGGTTGGCATCTCGCTGGCCGAGATTGGTGCCGCGCTTCAATCGCTGCCCGAAGGCCGCACGCCGACGCGCGAGGATTGGAATCTGCTTTCAACGGCTTGGCGCGACGGGCTCGATCAGAAGATTAGCCAGCTGAAGAAGCTGCGCGACGGGCTGACCGACTGCATCGGCTGCGGCTGCATGTCGATCGACAAATGCCCGCTGAGGAACAAGGGGGACCGGTTGGCAAGGGAAGGAACAGGGGCGAGGCGGTTGTTGGTCGAGCGCTAATCCGCAGCCGGCAGCCGCCGGATGGTGAATTCGATGACGTCGCCAGGTCGTTCGAACCAGCTTTCGATCTCGGTCCAATAGGCCTGCTTGGGAAAGCGCTCGAACCACTCCTTCGCCTTGAGGCGCGCATCGGAGCGCGGCAGGACGAAGGTCTCGCGCAGGAAGCCGTCGCGTGGCATGCGCTCGCGCTCGGCGCGCGAACGATCGAGCCTTTTCTTCAAGCCATCCAGCGGCGGTCTTGCCGGGGTGCGCATGAAAGAACTCCTAGGGCCTTAACCAGATGACACTTGACCCTTGCCCCTAAGAGATTAGGGATCGCGCCCGGAAAAGACGAGTCATTTGTCGGCTGCAACTGGAGACAGCATTTGGAACGACCTGAAATACCCGTGGGGCTGCCCGCCGACATCGAACAGAAGAAAATGAAGGCCAGGCTTTGGTTCGAGACGCTGCGCGAACGCATCTGCGCCGCCTTCGAGCAGATCGAGCAGGATCTTCAGGGACCGCTGGCCTCATGGTCGCCTGGCCGCTTCGCGAAGACGCCGTGGGAGCGCGACGAAGGCCGCGGCGGTGGCGGCACCATGTCGATGATGCATGGCCGTGTCTTCGAGAAGGTCGGCGTCCACACCTCGACCGTCCATGGCGAGTTCTCGCCGGAATTCAGGAAGCAGATGCCGGGCGCCGAGGAAGACCCCAGCTTCTGGGCGAGCGGCATTTCACTCATCGCCCATCCCTGGAACCCCAACGTGCCCGCCGTGCACATGAACACGCGCATGGTCGTCACCTCGCGCCAATGGTTCGGCGGCGGCGCCGACCTGACGCCGGTGCTCGACCGCCGCCGCGTCCAGGACGATCCCGACACGCTTGCCTTCCACCGGGCCATGCAATTCGCCTGCGAGAAGAACGCCGGCGTCGCCGACCATGTGAAATTCAAGGCCTGGTGCGACGAGTATTTCTACCTGCCGCACCGCAACGAGCCCCGCGGCACCGGCGGCATCTTCTTCGATTGGCTGCATTCGGACGAGGACAAAGGCGGCTGGAACGCCGATTTTAACTTCGTCCAGGATGTCGGACGATCTTTTCTCGTCGTCTACGGACATCTCGTGCGGGCCAACTTCAACGACAACTGGACCGACGGCGACCGCGACGAGCAGCTCATTCGCCGTGGCCGCTACGTCGAATTCAACTTGCTTCACGATCGTGGCACCATCTTCGGACTGAAGACCGGCGGCAATGTCGCCGCGATCCTGTCCAGCCTGCCGCCGGAAGTAAGATGGCCGTAAAATAATGGTGAGCGGGGCGTGAACCGCATTCACGTCCCAATCGCCTGATTTTGGCGGGGAATGTGGCGTGAAGAATATCTTTTTCGTCTAATACACAATTGAAACAATTGGATTATTTGTCGTTTCCGGGCCGGGAAACGCCGGCGGTTCTCTCCTCCTCTGGAACCGCGACCCGACGCGACCGGACGGCCCATGATTGAGTGGGGCACCTGCCCAAACGGGTGCCCTCATTTTCCAGGAGAGCATGCCATGCGCAAGCTTATTATGACGGCTGCGGCTGCCGCCGTTCTCGCCTCTGGTGGGGCCGCGTTCGCCGCGGTCAAACACACCACGGGCACGGTCAAAACCTATGATGGAACGGCCATGAGCCTTGTTCTGGATGACGGAGCTACCTTTACGCTGCCCAAGACCTTCAAGGATCCTGGCCTGAAGGCCGGCGAAAAGGTCCGCGTTTCCTGGGACATGAGCGGCAAGAACAAAATTGCCGAGGCAGTCAAGATCGTGAAGTGATAGCCTGCCCGCTGGAGCAAGACACAGTCTTGTCTCCGAGGTAGCGTAGGAGGGCGGAGCAGCGATGCTCCGCCTTTTTGGCCTCCCGCGCATGCCCCCGAACCACAGGTTCGGAAAGGATCATGCGCAGATGAGGTCCAACGCAACCAAAACCATTCGATTGTGTTATGTTTGCTCGCCACCCGAGGACCGAAATCGGTCTTCGAAAGGATCATGCACTGCTCAAAGGTGCTGGGGCTTTCCGTGCCCAGAGCGAATGCGCGGTGCTCCAAGGAGGAAGGAAAAATCCAATGAAGGAATTTCAATGCGGGTCGCTCGTTCCCGGCTGCGACTGGCACACGCGCGCCGATGAGGAAGCCGAAGTCATGCGCCGCGCCGTCGAGCATATTCGCGAGACGCATGGCGAAACGGTTATCCGCGAGACGATGATCGAGGCGATCCGTTCGCGCATCCAGAAGGTCCGCGACGCGGCCTAGACCATGATCCCGAACCGAAGGCCAGCGTAGCAAAAAGTGGGAACCGGTTTTCGGATAAGATCATGGTTAGAAGGGATAACTAAATCTCAAGCGCCTCAGCGGCGCGCTTCAGCAGCGCGCCGCGGTCGAGCGCAAAGCCGGATTCGATCCATTCCTTTTCGAGGTTTTTCAAGGTTTCGCCGAGTTTCGGTCCCGGCGACGCGCCAAGCGTCGTCAGATCGGCGCCCTTGAGCGGAAAGTCTGGCTTTTGCCATTTTCCGGCGTAGGCAAGCAGGCGCGAAAAGCCACCGGCTTCGAGCAGCGCGTCATTGTCCTCTACCGCACGCACCCTCGCGGAAGCGAGCGACAGCCGCAGACGGTCGACGAAACCTTGACGGTCACCACGGTAGAGTTTCTTGGCGAGCTCCGCTTCGCTGATCTTCGGCTCGACGGCGCCCGTCAGTGCCCAGTGGCGCATGCGCTCCGCCTCGCTGCCGGAGAATTTCAGCCGCTCGGCGAGCGTCTTCATGCGCTGGGCGTCCGGCGGCACGATCGCTTCCAGCCTGAGCAGCGGGTCCGGCGCCCAGCCCAGATCCTTCTCGGCCCTGGTCAGCCCGTGAATGGCGTCGATGCCCCATTTCTCGCTTTCCGGCACGACGCTGGTGAGCACGCTGGCCTGGCGCATCCACAGCAAGGCGCGCGATGGATCCGGCGCCGACAGGAGCTTCTTCAGTTCGGACCAGACGCGCTCGGCCGACAGTTGGCCGAGCCCGTCCTTCAGCCGGGCGCAGGCCTTCAGCCCTTCGGCATCCGGCCGGCCGTCGCCATACCAAGCGAAGAAGCGGAAGAAGCGCAGGATACGCAGATAGTCCTCGCGGATGCGGGCTTCCGGATCGCCGATGAAGCGCAACCGCCGCGCCTCAATGTCGGCAATGCCGCCGACCAGGTCGATAACCGTGCCGTCGGCTTCGACATAGAGCGCGTTGATGGTGAAATCGCGCCGCTCCGCGTCGGCCTTCCAGTCGCGCCCGAACGAAACCTTGGCGTGCCGCCCGTCGGTCTCGATGTCCGCGCGCAAAGTGGTGACTTCATACGGCTTCCCACCGGCAACGACCGTTATGGTGCCGTACTCGATGCCGGTCGGCACCGCCTTGAAGCCCGCCGCTTCGGCCCGGCGGATGGTATCGGCCGGCAGGCAAGTGGTGGCGATGTCGATGTCGGCGGCCGGCTGGCCGATGAGCGTGTTGCGCACCGCGCCGCCAGCGACACGTGCCTCCTCGCCATGATCCGCAAGTACTGCGAGCAGGCACTGCAGGTGCTTATCGCCGAGCCACTCGGCCCTGCCCGTGAGCGACACGCGGCTGCTCACGTATAGAGCCTCTCATAGAGCGTGCGGATGATGCCGGCGGTGACGCCCCAGATGCGTTGGCCGCCATAGGGCATCTCGTAGAAGAACCATTCGAGATCGTTCCACATGCGGCTGTCCCTGGTGTGGTTGGCCGGCTCCATCAGGAAGCGCAGTGGCACTTCGAAGGCGGCGTCGACCTCGTCGGCATTGAGCATCAGTGAAAAGCCGGGCCGCACTATTCCCAGCACCGGGGCGATGCGATAACCGCTGCCGGCGACATAATCCGGCAAGCGGCCGACGATCTCGATGCGGTCCTGGCCGAGCCCGATCTCCTCGAATGTCTCGCGCAGGGCCGCCGCTTCGGGTGTGGGATCGGTCGCATCGATCGTGCCGCCGGGAAACGCCACCTGCCCCGAATGATTGCGCAGCTTCTCGGCGCGCTTGGTCAAAAGGACCGTGGCGTCGCGACCGTGATCGACCACCGGGATCAGCACGGCGGCATCGCGCAGCGTTTTCACGAGCTTCATCCTGGGATGACCGGGGTTGAAGCAATGGTCGCCGAAATCGTCGCCGGCATGGGCTTGCGGCTGTGCCGCGACGCGGGCGCGAAAATCCTCGGCTGAAAAGGGCGTGGGCGTCACCTGGTCCATCATGTGTTGTCCGTCACACGCTCAGCCGATTGAGTTTTTCCGCCGGCATGATCGGGTAGACCGCGCCTTTCGAGCGTACGGCAAACATCCTTCTGCCGTCGATTTCGATCTCCTCGCCATGCTCGACCAGCTCGTACATCACCGGCCGCGCCACCAGCGCCTCCAGCCGCCCGCGCACCAGCACATAGGGTTTCAGGCCGCCGGTCGCGTCCTCGTCGACGAAGCGCAGCGGGTGACCCGGACCGGCCTCGACCACATCGCCGACATTGGTACGGAAGGTGATGGTCTGACCGTCGCCAGTGCCGGAAACATCCATCTCGACGGCGATGAAGGGCGCATCGACGACGCGGATGCCGACCCTCTCCACCGGCGTCACCAGATAGGTCCTGCCGTCCTCATCCTTGCGCAGCACCGAGGAAAACAGCTGCACCAACGGCATACGGCCGATCGGCGTGCCCAGGTAGAACCAGGTCCCGTCCTGCCTAATCTCCATGTCGAGATCGCCGCAGAAGGCCGGATTCCAGCGCTCCACCGGCGCCGGGCCCTTGCCCGCGCGGGCGGCACGCGAGATCAGCGCTTCCAGCCCCCGCGCCTCGGTGGCGGCCGTCAGAGTGTCCTGGCGAAGGTCGGTGTGTTCCGTCATGGTCACGAAATAGTCACTGTTGTTCCGCTTGTCAGCTTAAGTCTGTGATTTAAGTTCAAAGAGGCGCGCCAGGCGAGGCCGAATCGCGGCATTCTGCGGCACTGTAAGGTGCAAGCCGGTATTTCCAACCAGAAGGATCGATGCTGCATGAGCGTGATGATCAAGGAAAGCCCGATCAGCGAAAAGGACATGATCGCCGATGCCGAGAAGGCGCTGGCCGACATTTCCCGGGTTCGCGATGGCGTTGGCCGCGTCATCTTCGGCCAGGAGAGCGTCGTCGAGCGCACGCTGGTGGCGCTTCTGGCCGGCGGCCACGCGCTGCTGGTCGGCGTGCCGGGCCTCGCCAAGACCAAGCTGGTCGAGACGCTGGGCATCGTGCTCGGCCTCGATTCCCGCCGCATCCAGTTCACGCCCGATCTGATGCCGTCCGACATCCTCGGCTCCGAGGTGATGGAGCAGGACGAATTCGGCAAGCGTTCCTTCCGCTTCATCTCAGGGCCGATCTTCGCGCAGCTGCTGATGGCCGACGAGATCAACCGCGCCTCGCCGCGCACCCAGTCGGCGCTGCTGCAGTCGATGCAGGAATACCACGTCACCATCGCCGGCGCCCGCCATGACCTGCCGGCGCCCTTCCACGTGCTGGCGACGCAGAATCCGCTGGAGCAGGAGGGCACCTACCCCCTGCCCGAGGCGCAGCTCGACCGGTTCCTGATGCAGGTCGACATTCTCTATCCTGATATCGAGGCGGAGCGCCGCATCCTGCTGGAGACCACCGGGGTCGAGGACGCGAAGGCTGAGAATGTGCTGCAGCCGGCACGCCTGAAGGAGATCCAGACCCTGATCCGCCGCATGCCGGTGCCGGAAAGCGTCGTCGAGGCGATCCTCAAGCTGGTGCGCTCGGCGCGCCCCGGCCAGGGCAATGCCGAAACCGACAAGCATGTCGCCTGGGGCCCTGGCCCGCGCGCCAGCCAGGCGCTGACGCTGTGCGCCCGCGCCCGTGCGCTCTACGATGGAAGACTGGCGCCGTCGGTCGACGATATCAGAGCGCTGGCAGAGCCGGTGCTGCAGCACCGCATGGCGCTGACCTTCGCCGCCCGTGCCGAGGGCACCACTGTGCGCGACGTGGTGGCGAAACTGGCAAAAGGTATCTGATGGGGCGCATAGGCGAGGTCCAGGCACCGGCAGCGACGCGCGACGCGCTCGCCCGTGGCCGGTTGCGGGCCTCACTGGTGCCGGACCTGCTGGTCGAGGCGCGCCGCATCGTCAACACGGTGATTGCCGGCTGGCATGGCCGCCGCAAGCGCGGCATTGGCGAGAATTTCTGGCAGTTCCGGCCCTATGTCGAAGGCGATTCCTCGCGCATCGACTGGCGCCGCTCGGCCCGCGACGACCACACCTATGTGCGCGACCGCGAATGGGAGGCTGCCCATACGGTGTGGCTTTGGGCCGACCCCTCGCCGTCCATGCTCTACAAATCGACCGGCGCGACCGTCTCGAAGGAATCCCGCGCTCTGGTGCTGGCGCTGGCCATGGCCGAGCTTCTGTCGCGCAGCGGCGAGCGCATCGCCTGGCCGGGCCTGACCGATCCGTTCACCGCCCGCAACGGCGCCGAGCGCATTGCCGCCCAGCTCGCCCATGCTCCCGACCTGCCGGCAAAGCCAGACCTTTCCGGCATTCGCCGCTTTTGCGATATCGTCCTCGTCAGCGATTTCCTCGATCCGGTCGAGGACACCATGGCCTGGCTGGACGTGCTCGCCCGCCACGGCGTGCGCGCCCATCTGATCGAAGTCGCCGACCCGGCCGAAGAGACCTTCCCCTATGCCGGCCGCACCGAATTCACTGATCCCGAGACCGGCGAGAAGCTGACCGCCGGCCGCGCCGAAACGTTGGGCGTTGAGTATCGTCTGCTCTACACCGCCCGCCGCGGGGAATTGGCCGGCTGGTGCAAGCGGCTTGGCTGGAGCTTCACTGTCAACCACACCGACCGCCTCGCCTCCGAGGCGCTGGTGCGCATCCATATGGCGATGACCGCCGGTGGCGGTCATGCCGGGCTGGCCGCCGGTGGTGGCCATGCCGGGAGGATCAGCGCATGAGCTGGCTGCCGCTCTCCTTCGGCGCGCCCATGGTGCTGTGGGGCCTCCTGGCTTTGCCGGTGATCTGGTGGCTGTTGCGGCTCACGCCGCCGAAGCCGCGGACCGAGACCTTCCCACCGCTGAAGATCCTTGCCCGCGTGCTGAAGCGTGAGGAGACGCCGCATCAAAGCCCGTGGTGGCTGACGCTGCTCCGGCTTTTGATGGCGGCCCTGGTCGTCGCGGCACTTGCCGAACCGGTCTTCAATCCGCGCGAAAAACTGCCGGCCGAGGGCGCGGCGCTCGCATTGGTCATCGACAATGACTGGGCCAGTGCCGCCGACTGGGGCAAGCGCGTCGCCACCGCCGAGCGGCTGATCGCCGATGCCGGATCCAATGGCGTGCCGGTCATCATCGCCTTTACCGCCGAAAAGCCGAATGCCGAGATCGGCCCCTTCGACGCCGCCGCCGCGCTCGACCGGCTGCGCGCGGCAAAGCCGCGGCCGATCCCGACCGACCGGCCGGCCGTCTACGCCCGCGTCGCGGCGACCTTGGAGAGCATGCCGGGCGCCAGCGTCGCCGTGCTGGCCGACGGTCTGGCGGCGAAAGGCGACGAGGCCGCCTTCAACACGCTCTTGTCCAGGAACGCCGCCCGTGTCGTCTGGGCCGTCTCCGATCGGCTGACATTGACCGGGCTGACCGGCGCCGACAACCAGGTCGACGGCTTTGCGCTGACCGCCATCCGCGCGCCGGGCGACCCGGCGCCGGCGCAGGTGACCGCCGGCGCTTTCGACGACAAGGGCCGCCGCATCGCCGACGCGACGCTGACCTTCGCGCCGGGCGAGGCCACCGCCACCGGCACGATGGCCGTGCCGTTCGAACTGCGCAACGACTTCGCTTCGATCGCGCTCGACGGCGAGCGCCAGGCCGGCGCCGTGCGCGTGCTCGACGAGAATTCCAAGCGCCGCCGCGTCGGGCTCCTGTCGCAGGCCGAGGCCGATCAGGCGCAGCCGCTTCTGTCGCCGCTCTATTATATCAGGCGCGCGCTGCAGCCCTTCGCCGATCTGGTCGAACCGTCGAGCGCCGACCTTGCCGACGCAATCCCGCAGCTCCTCGACCAGAAGCCGGCGATGATCGTCATGGCCGATATCGGCACCATTCCCGAGCAGGTGCGGCAAAGGCTGGTCGACTGGGTCGACAATGGCGGCACGCTGGTGCGTTTCGCCGGCTCGCGGCTGGCCGCCGCCGGCAATGACGACGACCTGCTGCCGGTCCGCTTGCGCACCGGCGAACGCTCGCTCGGCGGCGCGCTGTCATGGACGACGCCGCAGCCGGTCACCGAATTTCCGAAAACCGGCCCCTTCGCCGACCTCGCGCCGCCCGCCGAAGTCACCGTCACCAGGCAGGTGCTGGCCGAACCGACGCCCGACATCGTCGAGCGCAGCTGGGCCACGCTGGCCGACGGCACGCCGCTGGTAACCGGATTGAAAAAGGGTAAGGGCACGCTGGTCCTGTTCCATGTCACGCCGGAGGCGACGTGGTCGAGCCTGCCGATCTCCGGCAGCTTCGTCGAAATGCTGCGGCGCATCGTGCAGCTGTCGCGCAACCAGGGTGCAGCGGTCGCCAATGCCGAAGCCGCCGCCACCTCGCTGGCGCCCTACCGCATGGTCGCCGCTGATGGCGCGCTGGTGCCGCCGACGCCCGATGCAAGGCCGCTGGTGCCGGGCGCAGGCTCGCTGCCGGTGACGTTCGAGAACCCGCCCGGCCTCTACGGTTCCGAAACCGGCGTCTTCGCCCACAATCTGCTAAATGCCGAAAGCACCTTCGCGCCGCTGGTCCGTCCCGAGATCACCGTGCCGGTCACCACCATCCAGTACGCCTTCGACGAATCGCACGATTTGAAAGGCCCGCTGGTGGCGGCGGCGCTCGCCCTGATGGTGCTCGACACGCTGGCCGTGTTCTGGATGGGCGGCCTGTTCTCGCTCCGGCCGCGCCGTGCCCGGACTGCCGCAACCGCGTCCGCCCTGCTGATTGCGCTCGGCGCCTTGCTCGGCCATGCCGACGTCGCCCGCGCCGACGATGCCAAACCCGGCGACACCCAGGCGATCGAGGACATTTCGAAGACCAGGATCGCCTATGTGCTGACCGGCGAGCCGGGCGTCGATTCGATCAGCCGTGCCGGGCTCGAAGGCCTGACCCGCTTCCTGATCGAGAAGACCGCGCTCGAACCCGGCGCGCCGGCCGGCGTCGACATCGCCAAGGACGAACTATCCTTCTATCCGCTGATCTACTGGCCGATCGACCCCACCGCCCCCATGCCGAGCGAGGCCGCGATCGCCCGCATCGACGCCTATATGCAGCAGGGCGGCACGGTTCTGTTCGACACGCGCGACCAGTTCGCCAATGGTATCGGCGCCGATTCGACGAGCCCGGCGACGGAGCGGTTGCGCGACATCCTCGGCAATCTCAATGTGCCGCCGCTGGAACCGGTGCCGTCGGACCACGTGCTGACCAAATCCTTCTACATCCTGCCCGAGTTTCCCGGCCGTTTCGCTGGCAGCCCGCTCTGGGTCGAAGCCTCGCTCGAAGCCAGCAACACCGAGAACCGCCCGGTGCGCACCGGCGACGGCGTCTCGCCGATCATGATCACCGCCAATGACTTCGCTGGCGCCTGGGCTGCCGACGAGAATGGCGATCCGCTTCTGCCGACCGTGCCGTCGGACCCGATGCAGCGCATCTATGCGCTGCGCGCCGGCGTCAACATCATGATGTATATGCTGACCGGCAACTACAAATCCGATCAGGTGCATGTGCCGGTGCTGCTCGAACGGCTGGGGCAGTAGGCCATGAACAACTGGTCGCTCTCCTTCGAACCATTGCTCTCCTGGCCACTGCTTGGCCTGGTGCTGGCGCCGCTGTTGCTGCTGGCGCTGGTTGGCTTGTGGTTTCGCCAGCGCGGCGCGGTCTTCCGTTTCGTCGCCCTGCTGGCACTGGGCGCCGCCCTCATCAACCCGGTGTTCCTCGACGAGGAGCGCGAGGCGCTGAAAAGTGTCGTCGCCGTCATCGTCGACCGCAGCCAGAGCCAGGACATTGGCGAGCGCACCAGGCAGACCGACGAGGCGCTGGCCGGTCTTCAGCAGCGCCTCGGCCGCTTCAAGCAGTTCGACGTGCGCGTCGTCGAGGCCGGCAAGTCCGAAGCCGCCGACGAGCGCACCGAAACGAGGCTGTTCGGCGCGCTTGAAGGCGCTTTCCGCGACGTGCCGCCGTCGCGCATCGGCGGCGCCATCATGATCACCGACGGCGAGGTGCATGATGCGCCCGCCGGCACCCCCGACTTCAACGCCCCGCTGCATGCGCTGATCACCGGCAATGACCACGAGAAGGATCGCCGCATCCGCTTCGAGAACGCGCCGCGCTTCGGCCTCGTCGGCAAGCCGCTCGACATGACCTATCGCGTCATCGCCACCGGTAACCAGGCCGGCCCGGTCGATGTCCGCGTCTCGGTCAATGGCGAGCAGGTCGCGGTCGAGCAAGCCACCATCGGCCAGGCCATGCCGTTGCAGGTGACCATCCCCGGCGCCGGCCGCAACATCATCGAACTCGCCATCGACCCCGAGCCGGGCGAACTGACCGACACCAACAACCGCGCCATCGCGCTGGTCGACGGCATCCGCGAGAATTTG
Organism: Mesorhizobium sp. STM 4661; assembly: GCF_000359125.1. Taxonomy (GTDB): domain Bacteria; phylum Pseudomonadota; class Alphaproteobacteria; order Rhizobiales; family Rhizobiaceae; genus Mesorhizobium. The sequence continues at coordinate 76,241 of NZ_CAAF010000082.1, forward strand.
CGCGTGCTGCTCGTCTCCGGCGAGCCGCATGCCGGCGAGCGCACCTGGCGCAACCTCTTGAAATCCGACGCCTCGGTCGATCTCGTCCACTTCACCATTCTGCGGCCGCCGGAAAAGCAGGACGGCACGCCGATCAACGAACTGTCGCTGATCGCCTTTCCGACGCGCGAACTCTTCGTCGAGAAGATCAAGGATTTCGACCTGATCATCTTCGACCGCTACCAGCACCGCGACGTGCTGCCGATCCTCTACTACGACTACATCGCCGAATATGTCGAAAAGGGCGGCGCGCTGCTGATCGCGGCCGGCCCCGAATATGCCGGCGAAAGCTCCATTGCCCGCACACCCCTAATGGCGGCATTGCCGGCGATGCCGACCGGCGAGGTCGTCGACAAGGCCTTTTATCCGCGTCTCACCGATCTCGGCCAGCGCCACCCGGTGACGCGCGGGCTCGACGGCTCGGCAACCGACCCGCCGCATTGGAGCCGCTGGTTCCGCACCATCGGCGTCGAGAACCCCAAGGGCCAGGTGGTGATGAAAGGCGCCGACAACCGCCCGCTGCTGCTGCTCGACCGCAAGGGCGAAGGCCGCGTCGGCATGCTGCTGTCCGACCAGGGCTGGCTGTGGGCGCGCGGCTACGAGGGCGGCGGCCCGCATGTCCAGCTCTACCGGCGCATTGCCCACTGGCTGATGAAGGAGCCCGAACTCGAGGAAGAGCGGCTGACCGCCGAAGGCCGCGGCATGATGCTGGAAATCCGCCGCCAGACGATGAGCGACGATCCCGGCCCGGCCCAGGTCATCACTCCCTCCGGCAAGGCGTTGATCGTCAAGCTCGAAAAGTCCGAGCCTGGCGTTTTCCTCGGCAGCATCGAGACCAGCGAGATCGGCCTCTATCAGGTCGGCAATGGCAATTTGACCGCCCTTGCCCATGTCGGCCCGGTCAACGCACCGGAATTCTCCGACGTCATCTCCACCGAGAACCGGCTGAAAGCGCCGGCGGAAGCCACCGGCGGCAGCGTGCGCCGGCTGGCTCAGTCATCCACGCTTGGCGGCGTCACCAGCGGCGTGACGCTGCCTTCGATCGTCCCGGTCCGCTCCTCGGGCGCGGCGGCCGGCAACGACTGGATCGGCTTGCGCACCACCGACGACAGCGTGTTGAAGGCGGTCTCGCGCGTGCCGCTGTTCGGCGGCTTCCTCGGCCTCGGCCTGCTGCTGCTGGCGATGGGCTCGATGTGGTACCGCGAGGGAAGATAGCGCTCCTTACTCTTCCGGCTCCGTCGTGAACATCAGCGGATAGCCCTTGGCCTTGCCGGCATCGGTTGCGCGTGCCGCCTTGGTTTCTGCGACATCCCTGGTGAAGACGGCGACGACGCAGACACCGCGCTGGTGCGCGGTGATCATCACCCGCCGCGCCTGGTCTTCGCTCAGCTTGAACTCGCCCTTCAGCACCGTCACCACGAATTCGCGTGGCGTGAAATCGTCATTGACCAGGATAACCTTGTAGAGCTTCGGCCGTTCGGTCTTCGGCTGCGTCTTGGTGCGGGGCTTTGTCGTGATTTCAGGCATCGGAACCGGCAATCGCACGAGTGTCGCCATTACTTTGGCATGGGCAAAAGCGGTCGTCCATTTTCAACGGCGCGCAAACCGCTTCCCGGCGGGGCGCGGCCGTTCACAAGCCCGTGGTCTATGTGGGAACTGTCGGCCGCGGTTCAACGGCCCTGGCGGCCAAAGGTCCGGCGGGCCGAAAATTGCCGCACGGTCGGGACGGGCGGCCCGCTTTGCCTGCGTCCGGCCGCATCCATCCGCCGTTCCAGCCAGGCAACGACCGGCCACGCGACAAAGCAGATCAGCACCGTGCTGGTGAGCACGATGAGCAGCATGGTCTGCCAGGTGGTGATGTAGTCCCAATCGGTGGAAATCGAAGGCGCGAACAGGGCGGGCTCGATGCGCCCGCTGGCCGGGTCGGGCACCGGGCTGGCGGTCAACTGGATCAGCACCTTGGTCAATGCGGTGACCACCAGGCTGCCAATGACCATCGAACGCAGAATGGACGAAGGCCGCTTCTTCATGCGGATGCCTTACCTGGCCGGCATTGCGATCGGGTTAAGAGTTAGTAGTGACCAATGGGCCAGCACAGCTGGGGAGTTGTCGAGGTTTGCGCTTTTTTGGCCCGGACCTGGCCCACAAAAGACGACCGCTCCAGGCAAATCGCAACCGGAGCGGTCCTCTCAGGCGACAAGAGATGTCGCTGGATCAGGCCTTCGGAGCCGCCTTCGGAGCAACCTTCTTGACCTTCTTGTGCTTCTTGGCGGTCTTCTTGGCGACGACCTTCTTCACGGCCTTGGCGGGCGCAGCCGTCGTGGCCGTGGTCGTCGCAGCCGCGGTCGTAGCAGCAGCGTTGGCGCTGGTCGTGCCGAGGACCGGCATCGAGAAGGCGAGCGCGATGGCGAGACCGAGGGCGGAGAGGAGGGACTTATTCATGGCTTCACTTCCTTTTTCTTGCAGATCGAATTTGAGTGTCACTGAACGGGGTCGATCGGTGTCACTCCAAGCAGCTTCAAAGCGTTCGCGAGCATCCGGATTCCCTGTGCCTGTTTCTTGTTGGCGCAGTACCGGTTTCCCTTTCTTTGAAGTGCCTTCGCCGCGGTGACCTGCGTTGCCGTGGCATGGGTTTCGAGGGCTTCGTCGAATTGACGGCTCAGATCGCTGCAACGCTCGCTGCGGGTGATGGCCGCCTTTGTGTCGGCCACCTTTGCATCGGCCACCTTTGCATCGGATTGTCCGACCGCGGCCGTGACGAGCGAAATGCCGAGCAACGCACCCATCAGGCTGATCGAGAACCTTTGCATTGGTTTGTCCGTAATCCCGTAACGCGTGTCGCAGCCGGTGACCTGACCGCCACGACACCATTTATGCCTTTGATTTTTTTCGGAAGTTTTTCCGAACTGTAGAATTTTGTTTCTGGATTGTTTCTGACGAATCCGCGTCTGGACCTGACATCGCCACTGGCCAACATATGGCCTGAATTCTATCGTGTGGGTGATGAGCGAACGAGCGCTTGGGCGATCCACCATGGCAGGTTTTCCGTGAAATCCGACGCACACATACTGATCGTCGACGACGACAAGGGCATCCGCGACCTGCTTCAGGAGTTTTTCCAGAAGCGAGGCCTGCACACATCCGTCGCCGCCGACGGCACCGAGATGGAAACCATCCTGCGCCGGGCACAGGTGGACCTTATCGTTCTGGACGTCATGCTGCCCGGCAAGAGCGGGCTGGAACTCTGCCGCGAGCTTCGCGCCAATTATTCAACGCCGATCATCATGCTGACCGCGGTCAACGAGACGACCGACCGGGTGGTCGGGCTGGAGATGGGCGCCGACGACTATGTGCCCAAACCCTTCGACCCGCGCGAGCTGCTGGCGCGGATCCGCGCCGTGCTGAGGCGCAACGGCGGCGCCGAGCCGCGCCGGCCCACCTCGAAACAGATCTTTCATTTCGCCGGCTGGACGATGGACTGTTCGCGCCGCCGGCTGATGGCGCCGGGCGACGTCAGGGTCGAGCTGACGATGGCGGAGTTCAACCTGTTGCAGACTTTCGTCAGGAGCGCGCAGCGCGTGCTGAGCCGCGACCAGCTCATCGAACTGTCGGGCGGCGACAGCGGCTACAGCTTCGACCGCAGCGTCGACATTCTGGTCAGCCGACTGCGACGCAAGATGGAGGACGATCCGAAAACGCCGAAACTGATCCTGACCGTGCGCAGCGGCGGTTATCAGTTCCTGCCCGAGACGACGTCCGAATGAGACGCATCCTGCCGCAAACCCTGCCGGTCTGGGTTCTGCTCATCGTCATTGCCGGCCTGCTGATCAGCCAGGTCGCGACCCTCTACATCGTCTCGCGCGACCGCGCCGCCGCCAACGATGTGGTCGATCTCTACCGGCTTAACGATCGTGCCTTCTCGCTGGTGCAGCTGATGCATGCCAGCCCGCCCGAAGAGCGCAAGGCTATCGCCTCCGGCCTGTTCAACGCGACTTATGCGCTCACCGTTTCGGATACGCCCGCTGTCACCTCGTCTATCGCTGGCGATGACGAACTGGCCGAACTGGAAGACATATTGGTCGGGCGGCTGTCCAAATTCGGCGTCACCGACGCAAGGGTCCGGCGCGACCCGGCAACGCGCGAAGCCGACGATGCCGGAGGCCAGGTCGAGCGCCGCGATCTCGGCCAGGTCGAGCGCGACTTGCTTGTGCTGGCGGCCGACTTCGCCCAGAGCGACAAGCTGACCGCCTCGCTCCGCTTCGCCGACGGCCAATGGCTGAATTTCACCGAGCCGAACACGCCGGTCGGCCCCATATTGAGCTTCGACAGCCTGCCGCTCTATGCCCTGATCGCCGGACTGGTGGTGATCTCGTCGATCTGGTCGCTGCGCCGGCTGACCGCGCCCTACCGGATGATGGAAACCGCGGTGAAGCGGATCGGCAACGACCTCAAGAGCCCACCGATCGCCGAGACCGGCAGCCGCGAGGTTCGTACCGCCGCCAGGGCGGTCAATGCCATGCAGGCAAGGCTGCGCGACTATGTCGAGGATCGCGAACATCTTGCCGCGGCCCTGGCGCATGATTTGCGCACGCCGTTGACCAGGATGCGGCTGCGTCTCGAACTGCTCAGGAAATCGACGGTTCGCGAGGCGCTGGCGCATGACCTTGCCGATATCGAGGAGATTGCCAGCTCCGTCATCGACTTCGCCACCTTCGAGGTGACGGAGGAAAAGAGCGAAAGGATCGATTTCTGGTCGCTGGTGGAATCGATCGCCGACGGCTTTCAGGAGGTCTCCTTCGACAATGAGGATACCCGCTCGCGCGGCCTGATCTGCATCGCGCGCCCGGTTGCGCTGCGGCGCTGCGTCACCAATCTCGTCCAGAACGCCGTCACCTACGGCAAGAAGGCGCATCTCAGCCTGCGGCAATCAGGCAAGATCATCACACTGGCCATTCGTGACGAGGGGCCGGGCATACCGCAGGCCGAGCTCGACGCTGTGTTCGGTTCGTTCGTGCGCCTGGAACAGTCGCGCAACCGCCAGACCGGCGGGCTCGGCCTCGGCCTGACCATCGCCCGCAACATCGCCCGCGCCGCCGGCGGCGAGGTCAGCCTGTCCAATCACCCCGGCGGCGGCCTGCTGACGGAATTACGTCTGCCACTGGCGGCGTAGCTGGCGACATTGGGCCAGGCGGGCATTTCTTCGCGCCCCCTCTGTCCTGCCGGACATCTCCCCCAATTGGGGGAGATTGGCAGTTTCGCAGACGGCTCTCACTTTCCAACGTTTGTAATTGGCGAAATCGGCGATGACAGCCAATCTCCCCACCTGTGGGGGAGATGTCCGGCAGGACCGAGGGGGGCGTGAAGGATCGCGACAGTTGGTTTTCTCTCCCTCAAGGAGAAAACAACTACCTTCGCAACACCGCCGACAGCACATCCCTGATGCCGATCGCGCCGACGAAACGCGACTGGTCGTCGAACAGCGCCACCGGTGCGGTCTGCGAGCGATGCATGGCCAGCATCACCGTCTTGAGCGAAGTGCCGGGATTGGCCCAGAACACCTGCGCCAACTCCTCCGGCTGGCCCTCGACATCGGCGCAGGATACCCACACCGCCGGCTTGCCATCGCGTTCGGCCGCCGCCACCAGCCCGTGCTCATCGATCTTGAAGCGCGTCGTCTTGCGGCGGTCGAGCCACACCCAGCCATCCTTGCCGTGTTCGAGGTCGCGGCGGTCGCGCATCACGTTCCAGGCGGTCAGCACCGAGAGCGGATTCACATTGGCGATGAAGTCGCGGACATAGTCGTTGGCCGGGCGCAGCACGATGTCTTCCGGCGCGCCGGTCTGCACGATGCGCCCGCCTTCCATGATGGTGATATGGGTGCCGATCTTCAACGCCTCCTCGAGGTCGTGGCTGACGAAGATGATGGTCTTCTTGAGCTCGGCCTGAAGCTGCAGCAATTCGTCCTGCAACTTGGTCCGGATCAGCGGATCGAGTGCCGAGAACGGCTCGTCCATCAAAAGGATCGGCGCTTCGGTGGCAAAGGCGCGCGCCAACCCGACGCGCTGCTGCATGCCGCCGGAAAGCTCATGGGCGTATTTCTTCGCCCACTGGTCGAGATTGACCAGCTTGAGCTGGCGATGCACGCGCTCCTTGCGCTCGGCTTCGGGCATGCCGGCGAGTTCGAGGCCGAGGCCGACATTCTCCTCCACCGTGCGCCATGGCAGCAGGCCGAACTGCTGGAAAACCATCGCCACCTGCTTCTGCCGCAGCCTTCTCAGCGTCGCCTCGTCGCAGGTGACGACATCGACCGTGCCGTCGCCGTCCTTGACCAGAACCTGGCCGCGCGAAACCACGTTCAGCCGGTTGACGGCTCTGAGCAGCGTCGACTTGCCGGAGCCGGACAGGCCCATGAGCACGGAAATCTCGCCTTCATGCACGGTAAGGCTGGCGCCTGCGCAGCCCAGCACATTGCCGGTCTTTTCGAGGATCTCGGCTCGGGTCGCGCCGCTGTCGATGAGCGCCAGCGACCCCGCCTGGTCGGCGCCGAAGACGATATCGACATTCCTGAAATCGACGGCGACGGTCATTTCTTGCCTCCCACGCCAATGCGGGTCATCCGGTCGAGCACAATGGCGAGCACGACGATGGCCAGCCCCGCCTCGAGCCCGAGGTCGATCCGGCGCGAGCCGAGCGCCCGGTTGATTTCGGTGCCGAGGCCGCCGGCGCCGATCAGGGCCGCGAACACCACCATCGACAGCGACAGCATGATCGACTGGGTGAGCCCCGCCATGATGGTGGGCAGCGCCGAGGGCAGTTCAACCTTCCATAGAAGCTGTCTTTTGGTGGCGCCGAAGGCCTCGCCGGCCTCGACGATCGCTTTTGGCACCGAGGTGACGCCGAGATGGGTGAGACGAACCGAGGTCGGGATCACGAAGATGATGGTGACGATGAGGCCGGGTGCGTTGCCGAGCCCGAACAAGGTCAGCACCGGGATCAGGTAGACGAAGGTCGGCAGTGTCTGCATCAGGTCGAGCACCGGCAGCATGATACGGTAGACCTTCGGCTTGTGCGCGGCCCAGATGCCGAGTGGCACGCCGATGGCCATCGAGGCGGCGGCGGCCGCAACCACCAGCACCAGCGTCTCCACCGTCTGTTTCCAGAGGTTCTGGTTGAGGATGAACAGCAGTCCGAGGAAGACGGCGAGCGCCAGGCCCTTCGAGCGCTGCAGGAAATAGGCGAGCAGGGCGATCAGCGCGATGAGCAGGACAGGCGGCAGCAGCAGCAGTCCGTCGACGATGCCGTCGAGCAGGAAATTGAGGCTGTTCGAAAAGGCCCTGAAGACGGTGTTGAAATTGTCGGTCAAGAAACCGAAGAAGGCCTTTCCCCAGGCGCCTATGGGGATCTTGTAGCTGACCAGGAATTTGGAAATCGGATCCATCTCGCCCCTCTTCTGTCGGCGCCGTCCTTTGCCGGACGGTCATCTTCTCACAGGATATGAAAAAGGGCAGCCTTTTCTAAGATGGCTGCCCTTCTTGGCTTGTTACCCTGAATTCAAAGCCGGCTCAGCTCCCGAGCGCGGTTTTGACGGCTGCCGCCGCGTCGCCGCCGTCGAAAGTGGTCACACCGGCAATCCATGGGGTGACCGCGTCCGGGTTTTTCTTCAGCCAGTCGGTGGCGACCGTGTTGGCGTCGCCGCCCTTGAGGATGGCGTCCATCATCTCGCCTTCCATGTCGAGATTGAACTTCAAATTGGCGATGAACTTGCCGGCGTTCGGGCACTCGGTGGTGTAGCCCTTGCGCACATTGGTGCTGACGGTGGCGGCGCCGAAGCCGCTGTCGCCCATGCCTTCGAGATAGGTGATCTTCATGGCGCCCATCACCGGATGCGGCGTCCAGCCGAGGAAGGCGATCCATTCATTGTTCTTCATCGACTGCTCGGCCTGGGTCAGCATGCCGGCCTCCGAGGATTCGACCAGTTCGAAGCCTTCAAGATTGTCGGCCGGGTTCTTGATCATGTCGAGAATGATCCGGTTGCCGTCGTTGCCGGCCTCGATGCCGTAGATCTTGCCGTCGAACTTGTCCTTGAACTTGCCGAGATCGGTCAGCGTCTTGACGCCTGCGTCCGCCACATAGGTCGGCACGACGATGCCGTAGCCGGCGCCGCTGAGGTTTTCACTGACGGTCTCGACCGAGCCGTCGGCGGTGTAGTCCTTAATGTCGGTGGTCATCGACGGCATCCAGTTGCCGAGGAAGACGTCAAGGTCCTTGTTCTTCAGCGACGCATAAGTCACCGGCACCGAAAGCTGGATCACCTGCGGCTCGTAGCCAAGCGCTGTGAGCAGCACCGAGGCGACGCCGGTCGTCGCCTGGATGTCGGTCCAGCCGACATCGGAAAGACGCACCGCCTTGCAGCTTTCCGGATCGCCGGCGAAAGCTGCGCTGGTGGACAAAAAAGCCGCCAGGCCGAGGCCGGCGACGAAGGAATTCATGCGCGACATAGTTATTCTCCCATTTCGATTCTTTGGCGAAGCGGATTTCTTGCACCCGCCTTTGTTTCGTCAGCCAAACACCATTCTGGTGCAGTTTCAAGCACTAAGACAATCACGATCAACGGCGCGGGCTGGCCGATCAGCGACACGCTTGCCGCTTTTTAGGCAGGGTTTTGCCGATGGAATGCCCTTTTCTGGTGGAATGTAGGGGATGCCCCCTCCCCGCCTCAGGACAAGTCGGCTTAAAAGGGCGGCATGGCCAAGCTGTATTTCCACTATGCGACGATGAATGCCGGCAAGACGACGATGCTCTTGCAGGCATCGTACAATTACCGCGAGCGCGGCATGACGACGATGCTGTTCGTCGCCGGCCACTACCGCAAGGGCGATACCGGGCTGATCTCGTCGCGCATCGGCCTGGAGGCGGAAGCCGAGATGTTCCGCGATGGCGACGATCTGTTCGCCCGGGTTGCCGAGCATAGTGACCATACGACGGTGCATTGCATCTTCGTCGACGAAGCGCAATTCCTCGAGGAGGAGCAGGCGTGGCAGCTCGCCCGCATTACCGACCGGTTGAACATCCCGGTCATGTGCTATGGCCTGCGCACCGATTTCCAGGGCAAGCTGTTTTCCGGCTCGCGCGCTCTTCTGGCGATCGCCGATGAATTGCGCGAGGTGCGCACCATCTGCCGCTGCGGCCGCAAGGCGACGATGGTGGTGCGGCTTGGCCCGGACGGCAAGGCGGCGAGGCAAGGCGAACAGGTGGCGATCGGCAAGGACGTCTATGTCTCGCTCTGCCGCCGCCACTGGGAGGAAGAAATGGGCCGCGCCGCGCCCGACGACTTCATTGGCTTCACCAAGGGCTGAAAGGCCTGACCGCTACCTATTCCGGTTTCATTCGCCTCCGATTACGATGCGCGCGGGGGCGACATGAAAATTCTTCAGTTCACGGTCGATTGTCCGTTTCCGCCGGTGTCCGGCGGCGAGATCAGGAACGCCGCCAATGCGCGGGCGCTCGCAGGGCTGGGCGAGGTTCTGATCGTTAGCTTCACCGGCGCGCCGGTACTGGCGCTGCCGCCGAACATCCGGCACCGGATCGTCGAGGCGGCCCGCGGCCGCGGCCCCTGGCACAGACGCAGCCCACACCCAACCGTGCATGTGATCCCGGCCGATGAATTGGCCGAAGCAGCCTCGATCTGGAAAGCGTTCGCGCCCGACTTAGTCGTCGTCGAGGACATCGCGCTTTCGCAATTGCTGGCGCTGGCGCATGAGCATGGCGGACAGACCGTCATCGACCTGCACAATGTCGATTCACGCACGGTGGCGGACCGCATCGGATCGCTGTCCCTGTTGCAGCGCTGGTGGCGCTTCCGCCAGCACCACCGCAAGATAGCCCAGGCGCGCGAAGCCGATATCCTCGCCGCGAGCACTGCCGACCAGGTCTGGGTCTGTTCCGAAGCCGACCGGGCGATGCTGCTGGCGCTGGGACCGGCCGATGGAATCAAGGCCCACATCAAGGTGATCGCCAATCCCATCCCCGACGAGACCGTGCTTTCCCTGCCGATTGCCGCCCGGCGCTACGAAGAGCTCCGCCTCTGCTTCATCGGTCATCTCGGCTATTTCCCCAACATCGACGCGGTCAAGCAGATCGGCCGCAAGATGGCGCCACGCCTGGCGGCGTCCGGTCAGCCCTGGTCGATCACCGTCGCCGGCAAGAATCCGCGCGACATCGTGCGTGACATCTGTGCAACGCACGGGTTGCAACTCGTCGAAAACCCGCCGCGTCTGCCGGATTTGCTTGGCCGTGCCGGCTATGCGCCGATCCCGCTCAGGTTCGGTGGCGGAACCCGTATCAAGGCGCTCGAAGCGATGGCCGCGGGACTGGTCGTCTGCGCGACGGAAAAGGCCGTCGAGGGGCTCGGCCTCGAAGCCGGCACGCATTTCCTGTCCGGCCGCGAGGCCGGCGAACTGGCCACGAAGATCACGGCACTCGCCGCGGAGCCGCGGCGAGCCGCGGCGATAGCCAACGCCGGCCGGGCCTTCGTGCGCGACAGGCATTCGCTGGCGGCGATCGAACAGACGATCCTGCAGGCCGTCGAAAGTCTGGCAGCGCGCCGTGCGGGTTGAGCCTGTCTTCCGCAATCCCGCCATCATGCGGCGTTTGTTAAGGCCTCGTACCTATTTTGGGGGCTTCAATGCATGTCGCCCAAAATAGAGTGTGCAGCGGTTTTGGGGCAACGACATGCATAAAAACTAAGGACTTTCGCCAGAACTTGTCGAGATCAGCAATGTTTCGAGCCATTTCGTCTGCCGGTGTCTTTCTCCTTGCCGGCATTCTTGCCGCGCATGCCGATGGCGACGCCGTTCTCGGCAAGAAGGTTTTCAATCGATGCCTCGCCTGCCACGAGGCGGCGACCGACCGCGACAAGGTCGGTCCGCATCTGATGGGCGTCGTCGGCCGCGCCGCCGGCACGGCGGAGAGCTTCCTCAGCCGCTACTCGCAAGCGATGAAGGATGCGGGCGCCGCCGGGCTGGTCTGGGACGAGGCGAACCTTGCCGAATATCTGCGCGCGCCCCGGCAAAAGGTCCCCGGCAACAAGATGGGCTTCACCGGCCTGACGAACGACGACGACATCGCCAATATCATCGCCTATCTCAAAGCCGACCCCAAGCCCTGATCCGTCCTGAAATCACGCGATGGTCGCCTTTGGCGATCAAGCAATCGCCGGCCCACTGCTTTGAATTTCCTGACGTCTTGTCTCTTGCGCCTTCCCTTCCCCCCATGCCGCACATATATTCGCGGCGGGTTGCGACACGAAACTGATGCCGAAGCGGGAGGCCTCCATGGCGACATTGCAGAATTTCGATGCCGAAATTGCCAAGACCAAGCAGGTCGTGCAGGACATGCGCACCAAGATCGAGCAATCCGGCACCGTGCTCGACACGCTCGCCAAGACCGATAAAAAGATCGGCGACGCCAATTTCGACATCGAGAACGCCCGCATCGAGGACGTGTTGAAGCAGCAGAAGGTGATGGAAGGCAACATCGCCGACCTGATCATCGGGCTGGAGGACGCCACCAACGTCTTCGGCGCTGAATTCGAAAGCATGAAGAACTACACAGGCTGGGAGAACTTCATCGGCATCTTTTCCAGCCAGCGCAAGCAGCGCATGCGCACCGACCGTGTCCGCAACATGTCACTGGCCGGCAATCTGCAGGAGCTGTTGGCGAAATCCGATACCATCGTCGGCATTCTCAAGGCGCAGAAGGACGTTCTCGACCAGCGCTACAAGACCTCCGAGACCAGCCTCGCGCAGGTGATCGAGCGCCGCAAGACCACCATGTCCAATCTCGAGGCCGTCCAGAAGCGTATCGAGGAGCTCAACCCGATGCTGCTCGACATCGAGAACAGGATCGCCGCCTCGACCAGCCAGAAGGATCGCACGCAGCTTGAAGGCGAGCGCTCGAAACTGGCCACGGAATACAATGAGAAGCAGGCCAAGGAGCAGGAGCTGCTGGCCGAAAGCCAGACGCTGGAACGCTACACTTCGATGTTCCAGACCTTCGTCGATTCGCTCAACAACCAGATCGCGGCGCAGTCGACGCTGATCAACAAGCTGACCATCGATACCGAGCAGCGCATCGTGCTCTACAAGGCGCTGGAAGATTCGCTGAAGACCGCCGCCCAGCAGGATGTCGCCCACAAGATCAACACGCTGGGCAGCCAGGTCGACAACACCGCCGAAGAGACCATGGCAGGCATTGGTGCCGCCTCACAGAAGCACATTGGCGATCTCCTCGAAATGCACGAGAAGAATATGGTGGCCACCGCCGACATCCAGCGCCGCAAGAAGCTGGCCGACGATGCCTTCGCCCGCCGCTTCGACGAGGTGCTGAAGAAGCACAATTCGTCCAACTACGTGCAGACGTAATTGCTGCACGCGCATCGCACTCTAAGGCTGGCTGCATGACCCCGGAAAACGAAGCGGCGGCGCGCTATTTCTCGGCGATCACGGCGGCGCTCAGCGGCCTCGAAGTGTTCATGCGCGACGACCGTTCGCCGCTCTACCGGCACGGCATCGTCGCCAAGATCGTCGCCGAATACATTGCGCGCCTCGACAAATCCTTTTCCTGCTGGCGCAACCGGCTGGGCTTCATGGACACGTTCCGCATTTCGCGCGCTGAAAGCGGCTTTCCGGTCTTTCAGAACCTGCTCGAACTGGAAAACGACCGCCGCCAGGCCGATGCGCGGCTTGCCAACATACCGCTGGCCGGCGAGCTGCGTGAGGAAATGGCCGACTTCATCCTGCGCCACAAGGAATTCCCCGAAGCGCTGCAGAAGTCGATGGCCGAGCGGCTCTATCTGGAGGGCGTCAGGAGCGAGACCACCTTCGGCCCGTTCACACTGGCACAGACGGCAAACGTCTCGGTCAATCCGAAAACCGGCCGGCCCTATTATCTCGTCCATTGGGCCGCCTTCGACGGCAGCGCCAACCTGCCGCTGGTCTACATGGTGACCGTGGAGGATTCCTCCGACGACATGATCCGGCAGCTCGTCGACGGCAACGGCAAGCTCAACGACAAGATCGACATTCCGTTGCCGGTGGACGGCTTGCTCAATCCAGAGCTTGCCCGCCGCTTCGACGATTTCACCGAGAAGAATTCCGCCTATACGCTGTCGCCGGCGACGATCGCGGTGAACCTCGACAAGGATTTCGAGCCGCTCCACCCCAAGCAACTGCGCCGCATCGTGCTCGGCCCCTTCTATTCGGCCGGCATCACCGAAAACAATTCGACGGTGAGCGAAGTGCTGGCCAAGGTGCGCAAGCCGGAAAACGCCTGGTTGCTGACCTGGACCATCCAGGAAGTCTATTCGAAGGCCGAGAAACCCGGCCGCAAGGGGCTGTTTTCGAGCGAGAAGACGACGCAGGAATTCTTCATCAACACCGACGATCTGGAAGCCGCGCGCCAGGGCGTGTCGAGCTATGAGAACCACGCGCTGATCCCGCACGAGGCCTATCAGGCGCTCTACGCCGCCGGCGAGGCACAGAAGATCTTCTCGGGCTACAAGGTCCACATCCTGTCCAATGGACAGGTCATCAGCGACGTCTGACCGTCACACCGCGGAGCATCCTTCATGGACACCGGCCTGACCACGATTTCGGAAGCGGCAATCGAAAAGCATCGCGCCACCGCGCAGAGCTTCATCACCCGCATCGTCGTGCTGGAGGATCCTTCGCGCGAATCCGGCACCGCCCTTGCCGGCACCAACCGCCGCTTCGTCTCGACGGTCTCGGTCGGTTCGGTACGGCGCACGCGCGAGGTCGAGCTTGCCAAGACCGTCGCCGCCGTCCATCCCGACGACCAGTTGCTGAGCATCGCGCAGCATACGCTTTTGTTTCGCGCCCGGCGCGGCACGGCCTTAGCGCTGGCCATATCGGACGCCTTCGCCGAAGGTTCCGACCTCGAAAGCCTGCAAGCGAAAAACGCCCGCGCGCCCCTCGAAGGCGACGAAGCTGCCACCTTCAAGAGACTGCTGTCGGCCTCGGCCTACATTTCCGCCTTCAGCCTCGCCTCCTATCTGTTCCAGCTCATCGACAGCGACGGCGAGGCACCCAACGACACGCCCGAACCGGACTTCCTGTTCGACACTCCGCAGGATGCGGTGAAGTCGATCCTGGCCGGCCTCGACAGAGCGATTGCCGGGTCCAAGGACGATGCAGGCCTGATGACCCGCGCGCGCGCCTTTGCCCGCGTCGCCATCGACGGGCTTTTGGCGCGCAAGGGCCGCTTCGACGGCATCGGCCCGTTCGAGAACGCGCATATCCGCATCGATGTCGATGACTTTACGCTCGATGGCTTCGACGTCGCGCCGGGCAAGCGCTCGAAGCCGCTGGTGATGACCTTCAAGAAGCCGGAAGAGGTCGTCGGCAACCACATCGCCAAATACCAGTCGGTCAAGCTCGCCAAGATGCTGATGGCCTATGATTTCGAGCGCGAGCTGAACCCCTTCGTCGAGCTTGGCGGCTTCCTCTTCACTTTCATCGGCGACGGCGCGCCCGGCACCGGCAAGACGACGCTGATCCAGATGATCGCCGGCCTCGTCAGCGGTTACTGCCAGGTCGCCGGCTATCCCTTCGCCTACGAGAATTTCGGCGTCGACCAGATCTCCTCCTATCAGGGCAAGTCGGGCCAGAATTGCCGCCAGTTCATCAACAATGTCTTGAACCCGCGCGTCATCGGCTTCGGCACCGTCGACGACATCGACCAGGTGGCAGCCAGACGATCCGATGACCGCGCCTCCGCCGGCCAGCAGGAGATCACCGGCGTCCTGATGGACGCCTTTGCCGGTGCGTCGACCGTCGTGCGCGGCAACTGCTCCTTCGGCATGTTTTCCAACTATCCCGAAAACGTCGACGATGCGCTGCGCCAGCGCGCCGGCGCGCGCTGGATGGTCGACGGGCCGCAAAGCCGCGACGACTACATCGACATCTTCGTCCTGCTGGCGGGCAAAAACCACAAGATCCCGCTCGGCGACCACAAGCTCTATGCCGCCCAGGAAATCCAGCGCGCGGTTATGGAAGCCTATGAGGAGCATGAAAAGCCGCAGGAAGACGGCTTGATGAAGGTCTACGAGCGCTACATGAAGGAGAATGGCGCGCCGAAGTCGATGGCCGACATCGGCACCTATCTGCACATGATCAAGGACGCCGAACCGCGCTTCACCGGCCGCGCCATCAAGAACGTCACCGATGCGATCAAGATGCGGGCCATGGACATCGAACTGCCGGACGAGTGGTTCGAAAAGCCGGAAGCCTTCATGCACAAGAGCTATGACGACAAGAAAGCGATGATCGAGGACCTGCGCGGCCCGTTCTCGATGGATATGGTCATGCAGGAGATCAACCGCTACGCCGATAGCGAGTTCCGCTACTCCGACAAATCCGACGACGCGGCGGTGGAAAAGCTTTTGCGGGACGCACGCCTGCGTGAGAGGGCTGCGCGAGAGATGGAGGAGATGAAGAAGAAGGGCAATTGGAATGCGTGAGCTACGCCGACCTTCCCTTCTCCCCGTAAACGGGGAGAAGGAATAATGGCCAAGAAACCTGACCTTTTGCGCGACAACGAGCTGATCTATGGCCGGCTGCTGACGGTCGACGAGCCGCATCTCATCCAGCGCTACAACAAGGCGCTTGCTGCCTTCGGGCTGAAGCCGACGAAGCTCCAAAGCTTCGACATCGACCGCACCGGTTTTTCGCCTGAAGTGGCCGAGGAATGCGGCGACTATGGCTACCTCGACCCCAATGAGGTCAACCGCCGCTTCATCATCCTGACGCCATCGCAGATCGACCTGCCCGTGGTGCACACCGCTTTTTCCAACACCTCGCAACTGATGTTCGAGTTCATGTCGAAGAACCAGCGCGCCATCGACGCGCTGACCATCAAGGATGTCATCTACGGCGAGATCGAGGATTCGGTCCCCAGGGTCAACGACATCGAGGATCTGCTGTCGATCAACCAGGTCGAGTTCAAGGTGCTGTCGGCGGAGGACGTGCTTGGCAAGGCGGCCGAACTCGGCAAGCTCGTCGACCGGCTGAAGCAGGAGCCGGACGCATGGCGCGACAATGCCATACTCACCCGCATGGTCGAGCTGGCCAAGATCTGCGGCGACATCCGCGAGAACGCGTTGGTGCCGGACCAGGTGATCTTCCGCCACAACGCCTACTGGACCAGCCATTTCGGCGGGCTCTACGTGTTCGTCGATCCCGACATGACGACTGTCATCAGCGACCCGGCCGCACCCGGCTTCCGCCGCTCGCGGCCATGGCAGGTGAGCTATCTCTCGATCAACGATGCCGACAAGGTATTCAAATTCCTCACTGCCACCGGCCGCATCGAACTGCCGCGCGCCTCATGGATCGAAACCTCGGGCTATCTCGAACATCGCGCCGAAATGGTGGTGCGCGCGCTGATCCGCGACACCGAGCCCGACCGCAACCTGACCGATGTCGACAAGGTCTGGCTGCAGACCTGGATCCACGGCAATACCGACCTGATCACCAGGGACGGCAATTTTCCCTTCCTCAACGCCGCCAAGCGCGAGATCGCCCAGCTTGGCCACCTCAAGATCGAGGACGTGTTCCCACAGCAGCGTTTCCTGGTGATCCGGGCCAAGCCCGACCATCCCGACGCCTGGCTGACCAACCAGCTGATCTCCGATTTCGTGCCGCAGGACTTCGTCTCGCGCTACGTCTTCAACAAGCCGGGCTTCTACAGGGACTTTGACGGCTACAGCGACGCCTGGCGATCGCATGTTGTGGACGTTCTGAAAACCACATATCTGAAAGACAAGGTGGCGTTTCGCACACGCCTCTACGGCCTGACTGATTGACCGATTTGCTGATTGACGAGGGGGTGACATCGCCATGCTTGATCCGATCGTGAACTTCTTCACCCGGATTTTCCAATGGATCGGCCGCGGCATCGGCTTCGTCATCGGCGTCATCCTGTGGCCGTTCATGTGGGCCGGGCGCTGGTATACGAAGCGCGGCTGGATCCTGAAGGCGGTGGTCGGCCTGGCTCTGCTCGTGCTTGTCGGCCTCTACGCCTATTTCTTCTACGTCACCCAGGTCTGGAACGATTTCAACCCCGACTATCCCCCCAGAATACTGGCGGAGTCCAACAGTCCGCAGACGGCGAACGCCCTGGCCGGCGACCCCGTCGCACCGGCTGCGACGCAAGGCGGCGAGGGTTCCGGCACGACAAGCCAGAACCCGACCACGCCGCAGAGCTGCAAACGCTCCGAGATCGCCGCCGTGACAGCCGACCTCATAGACTTCAACGTCAACCGCAACGCCTGGATTTCCTCGATGCTGGTGTCCAAGCTCGGCTTCTTCGGCGTCCCCTGGCGCAACACGCCCTTCTTCGACAACAAGGCCGCGTTCCAGCTCGGTATTAACCAGGTGCTGCGCCGCACCACCACCGAACTTGTGGACACGCTGGGACGCGCCCGTGGCACCTCGCGCATAGACCAGAACCTACAGGACGCCAGGACGGCGATGTCCTGGGACGAGGACGCCTGGTACATCGGCCTGCGCGGGCCGACGCGCCCGACCCCGAGCGTGTATCGGGAAGCGAACCAGAAGGTCCGCGCCTTCAACACCAGCCTGGAGCAATGCCAAGCAACATTCGACGCGCGTGCCGACAACCTGCTACAGTTTCTGGACCGCATCGCCGGTGATATGGGCTCCACGTCAGACATCCTGCGCGGGCAGATCGAGGCTTCAGACGCCGGCTGGTTCGATCCACGCGCTGACGACAGGTTCTGGTTCGCCTATGGCCAGCTTTACGCCTACTACGGAATCCTGAGCGCAACGCGCTCGGACTTCTCCTCCGTCATCCGCGAACGCAACCTGGCCACGGTTTGGGATACCATGCAGGTGCAGGTGCGCGACGCACTCAACATGCAGCCGTGGATCATCTCCAACGGCAATGAGTCGAGCTTCATCTTTCCGTCGCACCTTGCCACCATGGGCTTCAACCTCTTGCGCGCGCGCTCGCAGATCGTGGAGATCAGAGGAGTGCTCGACCGGTAGTCCCGCGGGGAAGTCGAGCCGCCACCGGCGCGACTTGCTGACGATCGCGCCGGCGAGAGAGCACGAAAGCCTGTCGCATTCCGTGCATTGTGCGGCTGTTTTGAGACGGCGGAACGGCGTCCGCTCTGGCTTCTATACGGCACGGCAAGTGGCGCGAGAGACCTTGGGAAACGGTCGGCCGGCGGCAGGAATTATTTCTTCATAGGAAACATAGTTGCATGCAAGTTTGACGCCACGGCTGCGACAGGGCTAGAACAAGCCCCTACGCGCCCGCGGGGCAGTTTCGAACATGCATCAGTGATCGAACCCGTCCCCTCCACCGTCCAATCCAGAGGAAAGCCGTCATGGCCGAAGTGAAGTCCGACATCGAGATCGCGCGCGCCGCCAAGAAGAAGCAGATCCAGGAGATCGGCGAGAAGATCGGCATTCCGAGCGAGCATCTTTTGCCTTACGGCCACGACAAGGCGAAGATTTCCGCCGATTTCATCCAATCGGTGAAGAAGAACAAGGACGGCAAGCTGATCCTGGTCACCGCCATCAACCCGACCCCGGCCGGCGAAGGCAAGACGACGACGACGGTGGGCCTCGGCGACGGCCTCAACCGCATCGGCAAGAAGGCGATCGTCTGCATCCGCGAGGCCTCGCTCGGCCCCAATTTCGGCGTCAAGGGCGGTGCCGCCGGCGGCGGCTATGCGCAGGTCGTGCCGATGGAGGACATGAACCTCCACTTCACCGGTGATTTCCACGCCATCACCACGGCGCACAATCTGCTTTCGGCGCTGATCGACAACCACATCTACTGGGGCAACGAACTCGGCATCGACACCCGCCGTGTCGTCTGGCGCCGCGTCATGGACATGAACGACCGGTCGCTGCGCGAGATCATCTGCTCGCTCGGCGGCGTCGCCAACGGCTTTCCACGCGAAGGGGGCTTCGACATCACCGTCGCCTCGGAAGTCATGGCGATCCTGTGCCTGTCCACCGACCTGAAGGACCTGGAAAAGCGCCTCGGCGACATCATCGTCGCCTATCGCCGCGACAAGTCGGCCGTCTATGCCCGCGACCTCAAGGCCGACGGCGCCATGGCGGTGCTGTTGAAGGACGCCATGCAGCCCAACCTCGTGCAGACACTGGAGAACAACCCCGCCTTCGTGCATGGCGGTCCGTTCGCCAACATCGCGCATGGCTGCAACTCGGTCGTCGCCACCACGACGGCGCTGAAGCTCGCCGACTATGTCGTCACCGAAGCCGGTTTCGGCGCCGACCTAGGTGCCGAAAAATTCTTCGACATCAAGTGCCGCAAGGCCGGCCTGAAGCCGGCGGCGGCCGTCATCGTCGCCACCGTGCGCGCCATGAAGATGAATGGCGGCGTCAAGAAGGAAGACCTCGGCAAGGAGAATGTCGAGGCGGTGAAGAAGGGCTGCGCCAATCTCGGCCGTCACATCGAGAACATCCGCCAGTTCGGCGTGCCGGCCGTGGTCGCCATCAACCATTTCTATTCCGACACCGATGCCGAAATCCAGGCGATGAAGGACTATGTCGCCTCGATGGGCGAGGACGCGATCCTGTGCAAGCACTGGGCCAAGGGATCGGCCGGCATTGAGGAACTCGCCAACAAGGTGGTGGCGCTGGCCGAATCCGGCGCGTCGCAGTTTGCGCCGCTCTATCCCGACGCGATGCCGCTGTTCGAGAAGATCAACACCATCGTCCAGCGCATCTATCGCGGCTCCGAGGCGATCGCCGACAAGTCGGTGCGCGACCAGCTCCACGCCTGGGAGAAGGCGGGCTACGGCAACCTGCCGGTCTGCATGGCCAAGACCCAGTATTCCTTCTCGACCGACCCGAATTTGCGCGGCGCGCCGACCGGCCACACCGTGCCGGTGCGCGAGGTCAGGCTTTCGGCCGGCGCCGGCTTCGTCGTCATCATCTGCGGCGAGGTGATGACCATGCCCGGCCTACCCAAGGCACCATCCTCGGAAAAGATCTTTCTGAACGAGAAAGGCCAGATCGAAGGCCTGTTCTAAGGACTGTTCTTAGAGCATTTGCGGCCAGGTGGAATCGCCTGGCGTCGCACAAATGCGGCTAAAACAAACAGCTAGAGCGGGATGCCTGATTCAATTCGAACGCATCCCGCTCTAGGCGCGCAGCTTCCAGAACATAAAAAGAACAATCTGCTTGACATTTGACGTCTAGACGTCAAACTGGCCTTACGCATATCGAGGGGATTGGCTATGACAAGCGCGCCTGGGGTTATCCGGGATTCCATTTTTCGCTTTTTGTCCGCCCTCGAACGTGACGCAACAGTCGCCGAAATAAGCGACGCCGTAGCGCTTCAATTGGGATCGGTAACTGCATCTTCGGTTCGTTCGTACCTGAACTCCAATGCACCCGAGGTTTTTGAACGCACGGCACGGGGGCGATATCGCATCAGGTCGGATGCAGAAGCCAATGTGCGGCATGTTCGTCTCAATCCCGCTGTGCAAAGCGGGCTTGCTATCCTGTATCATGCCGACTGCTTTGACTGGCTGGCTTCGTGCGCGCCCAACTCCATCCATGCGGTGGTTACTGATCCACCCTATGGAATAGTCGAATACAGCGAGAAAGAACTTACAAAACTACGTGCCGGCAAAGGCGGTGTTTGGCGTGTTCCTCCATCGTTCGACGGGAACAGACGAGCCCCTCTGCCTCGCTTCACAGTATTGAACGAAGGCGATCGCGATGAACTCTATCGTTTTTTCCGGCGCCTTGGAACATTGCTAGGTCGTGCGGTTGTACCCGGAGGCAATGTTTTGGTGGCCAGCAACCCACTTCTCTCACATCTTGTCGCGTCGGCAATGGCGAATGCTGGACTGGAACTTCGTGGATATCTTGCGCGATTGACCATGACTATGCGCGGCGGTGATCGCCCGAAGAATGCTCATCAGGATTTTCCGGATGTTTCGGTCATGCCACGGTCGCAATGGGAGCCGTGGGTGGTATTGCGCCGTCCACTGGAGGGTCGTGTGCAAGACAATCTTCGAAAGTGGAAAACCGGCGGGTTCCGGCGCTTGTCGGACGAGCAGCCGTTCGGCGACGTCATCCGGTCAAGCCCGACAACAAGAAGCGAACGTCTCATCGCTCCGCATCCCTCGCTCAAACCGCAAAACTTTCTTCGTCAAGTGGTTCGGGCATCCCTACCCCTTGGGGAAGGCGTCATTCTTGATCCATTTGCGGGCTCAGGATCGACATTGGCTGCCGCCACCGCCGTCGGCTATCCAAGCATAGGTGTTGAAGCCGATCCGAAATTTATCCGTCTGGCATCAGATGCCATGCCGAAACTCGCATCACTTCGTCAGATAGATCCAGTTTGACCGCATCTTTTGCCCGCCGGCCTTGTCAACAGTCGCTGTTCGAGTTCCCAGAGGCCCTCGATCATTTTTGCGGAAGTCGGCTTCAACCAGATGAGCGAGGTAAACTTCGGTAAAGCGCGTCGGTGAACGATCTTGTGCTGGCTCGGTTTTATCGTCGATGACATAGACAAACACGCACATCCACTGCTCGCGAGCACCGTGGGTGTCGACGGCGCCTCCTTTCTTGCGAGTGGTTTTGATCTCGACCCCATCCATCCCCGACTTGGTGCTGTCATTCGCGTATCTCCCGCGAACGATGAGGTCGGGATGGCCGTTGTGGAACTGATTTTGGCAGAGAGAACGCGAATGGTTTGCGACGCTTGCAGTCAGCATATCGGATATCATTCCCGACATGTTTGCCGCGCGCAGTACCTCCTCCAGCCGAGGTAAGCCCTTCGATCGAAACAAGGAGTTCACATCAAAGAAAAAGTCGTACACGTCCTGCATCGCAATTTCGAAATCCTTCAAACGAAGTTCGAATGGCAATTCGATGGATCTGTTGAATGCAGCCATGTCGACCGCTTGTCTCTCCAGCACTGGACCCTCCGTGAGCAAGGCCGCAAAATTGGCTTAGACGTCGCCCGACGTCGAGAGGGGTTGCATATTCCAGCAGCGAAAACGAACTGGTGCTTTCACTTGCGTGAACGTCAACCGCGCTTGACAGGCCGCGCCGGGTTGCCGACCACGGTCATGTTCGCGGCCACGTCGCGCGTCACCACGCTGCCGGCGCCGACGATGGCGCCATCTCCGATGCTGACACCGCCGAGGATGATGGCACTGCCGCCAATCCAGGCGCTGGCGCCGATCTCGACCGGCTTCGCGATCTCCAGGCCCGCCTGTCGCCCGGCGGCCTCCTTGTGGTGCTCGGCGCAATAGATCTGCGCATTGGGGCCGAGCAGCGTCCGCTTGCCGATGCGGACCGTTGCCGTATCGAGAATGGTGCAGCCGGCGTTGAGGAAGACGCCGTCGCCGAGGACGATGTTGAAGCCATAGGCGCAATGGAACGGCGCCTCGATGCGAGCGCCGACGCCCGCCGCGCCGAGCAGCGATTTCAGGGCGGGTCCGATATTGCCGCGGCGGCCGGGCGGCAGGCTGTTGTGTTCGAAAACCGCATCGCGCGCGATGACACGCAAAGCCTCCAGTTCGTCATCGAGGCATGTGTACCACTCGCCGACCGCCATTTTTGTGCGTTCACTTCCAGCCATGGCGGCGCCTCCTGTCTCCATCTCGTTCCAAAGCACAGTCGATGCAAACTGGAAAGCGCCAGCGTCGCCACTGGTCAAATGCCAAGCCTATGCTAGCCTGCTCTTGCCGGACTGTCCTGGCCCGGTGATCGAGGGGGTCAATCATGCTGTACATTCTTGCACTTCTGATCGGCGTCATTGCCGGTCTTCGTGCCATGACCGCGCCTGCCGCGGTTGCCTGGGGCGCGTATCTCGGCTGGCTACCGGTCGCCGGCATCTGGGCGAGCTTCATGGGCCACTGGGCCGCTGTCGGCATCTTCACCATCCTCGCCATCGTCGAACTGGTCACCGACCAGTTGCCGTCCACGCCGAGCCGCAAAGTGCCGCAGCAGTTCGGCGCGCGCATCATCATGGGCGCCTTCGCCGGCGCGGTGATCGGTGCCACCGGCGGCGCCACCATCGGCGGCCTGATCGCCGGCGCCATCGGCGCGGTCATAGGCACGTATGGCGGCGCCGAAGTGCGTGGCCGGCTTGCAGCCGCTTTCGGCAAAGACCCGCCCGCCGCCTTCATCGAGGACGCCGTGGCGATCATCGGCGGCCTGCTGATCTTGGCGGCCGTGGCATGACGGCAAAAAGCTTCGACGCCATCGTCATCGGCGCCGGACAGGCCGGCACTCCGCTCGCCGGCAGGCTGAACGCGGCCGGCATGAGCGTGGCGCTGATCGAGCGCAAGCTGGTCGGCGGCACCTGCGTCAACACCGGCTGCATCCCGACCAAGACCATGGTCGCCAGCGCTTATGCCGCGCATCTGGCCCGCCGCGCCGCCGACTATGGTGTGACGCTCGGTGGTCCCGTCGGCGTCGATTACAAAGCGATTCAGGCGCGCAAGGACAAGGTGTCGAGCGCCTCCCGCACCGGGTTGGAAACCTGGATCGCCGGCATGGACAAATGCACACTCTATCGCGGCCATGCGCGTTTCGAATCCACCAACGCAGTGCGTGTCGGCGACGACCTGCTGAGCGCCGAGAAGATCTTCCTCAACACCGGCGGCCGCGCCTCGGTGCCCGACCTGCCCGGCATCCAGGACATCGACTACCTGACCAATTCGTCGATGATGGATCTCAATGTGCTGCCGCGCCATCTGATCGTCGTCGGCGGCAGCTATATCTCGCTCGAATTCGCGCAGATGTTTCGCCGCTTCGGCTCCGATGTCACCGTCATCGAAAAGAGCCCGCGGCTGACCGGCCGCGAGGATGAGGATGTCTCGGCCGCCATTCTGTCGATCCTCGAAAACGAAGGCATCACGGTTCACGTCGGCGCCGACGACATCGGCTTTGCCAGGAAAGGCGACGACATTGCCGTCACCTTCTCCGCCGGCAAGGCGCCGGCGGTCGGTTCGCATGTGCTTTTGGCGCTGGGCCGAACCCCCAACACCGACGATCTCGGCCTCGACAAGGCCGGTGTCGGGGTCGACAAACGCGGCTTCGTTGTCGTCGATGATCAGTTGCGCACCAGCGTGCCCGGCATCTGGGCAATGGGCGATTGCAACGGCAAGGGCGCCTTCACCCACACCTCCTACAATGACTACGAGATCGTCGCCGCCAATCTGCTCGACAACGACCCGCGCAAGGTCAGCGATCGCATCGAGGCCTATGCGCTTTACATCGACCCGCCGCTCGGCCGCTGTGGCATGACCGAGACAGCGGTGAGGAAATCTGGCCGCAAGGCGCTGGTCGGCCAGCGGCCGATGACCCGCGTCGGCCGTGCCGTCGAAAAAGGCGAGACACAAGGCTTCATGAAGATCCTGGTCGATGACGACACCAGGGAGATTCTCGGTTGCTCGGTGCTCGGGCCAGGTGGCGACGAGGCGGTGCACTGCGTGCTCGACCTGATGTATGCCAAGGCGCCGGTCGACACGCTGGCGCGGGCAACCCATATCCACCCCAACGTCTCGGAGCTGCTGCCCACCATTGCCCAGGAGTTGAAGCCGCTGGTCTGAACAGCCGGCTCACCTGTGCCTGGCTCTACGAACTCTCTCATTTTTTCGGCTGGCTCCTGTGCAGCCTCACGCGCTTGGTGAAATTCCGGGCCGGAACGGCTTGCACGTTGCCCGATGCACGAAGTTCCGCGAGCAGCTTGCGTGGCGATCGGCCGAATTCGGCCGTGAAGCAGCGTGAGAACGCGGAAATCGACCGGAAGCCCGAGGCGAAGGCAATTTCGGAGACTGCCATGTCGCTTTGAAACAACAGCTGCTTTGCGTGATTGAGGCGCAGCTTTCGATAATAGGCCATCGGCGCCTCGCCGGTGGCCCGATGAAAGACGCGAGCGAACTGGCGTTCCGAGAACCCCACATGGCGGGCAAGCGCATGAAGCGGAAGCGGCGTCTCCACGCTTCGCCGCATGATTTCCAGGATCTTTTCCAGGCTGGCACCGTGGTCACCGTCCAAAGTGTCTGTCGTCAGACGGCCTAGTGGTGGGAAAGCGGCATTGGACGAAACCATATCGCTGGCGACGTCCCGGGCGATCGCGGCATTGCAGTGCCTTTCGATAAGCATCAGCAGAAGCTCGACGGTCGCCATGCCGCCGGCGCAGGTGATGAGCGAACCATCGACGACGATAGGCCGCTCCTGCACATTCACTTCGGGAAACTGCTCGCGGAACGCCGCTGCCGCCACTGGATGGACGGTGACATTGCGCTCGCGGATCAATCGAGCTTCCGCAAGCAGGAAAACGCCGCTGTCGATGGCGCCGAGCACCGTGCCCTTGCCGCCGGCACGGACCAGCCAGCGGCGCATCTGCGGTGTTGCGGTCCGTGCCTGGTCATCGCCCGCAACGATGAAGCCATAGGCAAGCTCCGGCGCGTCGCGGAGCGCGGCGTCACAGTCCACGGCAATGCCGTTGCTTGCCTCCACGGCATGTCCGTCCTCGCTGAGGATTTGCCAATCGAAGACGCGTCGCCCTGCATATTTGTTGGCGAGCCGAAGCGCCTCTGTCGCCAGGACAACCACATACATTGGAAACAGGCGGACCAGGAGAAAGCCAAAACTGACCGGCATGACTGCACTCACCGTGGAGTTGCCATTTTTCGACACATAGCCAGAAATGTCAAAACACCTGCCATGCGTGTCGAATAACTTGGCCATCTCTAGCGGAGGTGTTCATATGCAAAAGAGCTGGCACGGTGACAGTCATTCTCACGCCGACACGGAATGGCAACTGCGGGTAGACTTGGCCGCGGCATTCAGGTTGGCAGCGCAGTTCGACTGGCACGAGTCGGTCGGCAACCACTTCAGCGTCGCCACTACGCCGGACGGCAAGGGTTTCCTGATGAACCCGCGCTGGCGGCATTTCTCTGGGATCAAGGCCAGCGATCTCCTGGCGCTCGACAGCGATGACCGGGAAACGATGCAGCGGCCCGACGCGCCCGACCGGTCGGCCTGGGCCATCCATGGCCAGTTGCATGCGCGGCTGCCGCAGGCGCGCTGCATCCTGCACCTCCACCCGCCTTACGCGACAGCGGTGGCGGCACTTGCGGATCCGTGGCTAAAGCCCATCGATCAGAACACGGCCCGTTTCTATGAGCGCATTGCCGTCGATCTTGCGTATGGGGGCATCGCCGATGACGATGCCGAGGGCGCGCGGCTCGCCGCTGTGCTCGGCAACCGCCGCATCCTGATGATGGGCAACCACGGCGTTCTGGCCACGGCTCCCACCATCGCGGAAGCCTTTGAAGACCTCTATTTCCTCGAGCGGGCCTGCCGGACCTTGATCCTCGCCTATTCCAGCGGTCAGGCGTTGAACATCATGTCACCGCGGCTGGCAGAGCGCACGGCGCTCGACTGGGAGGATTATTCCGGCATGAGCTTCGCCCATTTCGAAGAGCTGAAGCGCGGCCTCGACAGGCAAGATTCCACCTACGCGGCTTGATGTTGCTTGCACCCGTTGGGTGCGCTCGAATTTGAGGTGACCGATGGTCTTTGAGAACTTTCACACGCAAACCGTGACCCTCGACGAAGTCACGATCCACTACCGCATCGGCGGCAAAGGACCGCCCTTGCTGCTCTTGCACGGCTGCCCGCAAACCCACCTGATGTGGCACAAACTGGTACCGGTCCTGTCGCGCGAATTTACGATTGTGGCGAGCGACCTTCGCGGCTATGGCGACAGTAGCAAACCGCAAGGGCTGCCCAACCACGCGAATTACTCGTTTCGGGCAATGGCGGCGGACCAGAACGAACTGATGGCGCGGCTTGGCTACGCAAGCTTCTCGGCCGTCGGCCATGATCGCGGCGCGCGGGTCCTGCACCGCATGGCGCTGGATTTTCCCGGTCGGCTGCAAAGGCTGGCCTTTCTCGACATCCTGCCGACGACGGTCCTGTACGAACAGACGGACAGGCACTTCGCCAGCTCATACTGGGAATGGTTTTTCTTCACCCAGGGCAAGGGCTTTCCGGAGAGACTGCTGAGCGCCGATCCCGAAAGTTTCCTGCGTTATGAGCTCGGCCATCTCGCCGATGACGGCACGATCGGTCCCGAGGTTTGGAACGAGTATCTGCGCGTCCCACAGGACAAGGCGTCCATGCATGGAATGTGCGAGGACTACCGCGCCGGCGCCACGATCGATCTTGCCCATGATGCCGCCGATGCAGGCCAACGCATCGAAACGCCCTTGCTGCTCCTGTGGGGAGCGCACAATCCGGTATGGAAGCGCTTCGACATGATCGGCGTATGGCAGCGCTTTGCGCATGACGTCGTCGGCTGTGCAATCGAGGCGGGGCACTATCTGGCCGAGGAGGCGCCGGATCGCCTGCTGGCTGAGCTTCTTCCATTCATAAGAGGCGAGCCGGTCGCGCCTAAATCCCGCACTTTCGCCAGGGGCAAGACAGAGCGGTCCAGCGTTTCCGTGAAGCGATGAACCGCCCTATCCTAGGCTTCGGCATGCCGTCGCTCGGCGGACCGGTCACCACGGCTGGCGGCCTCGTCTTCTATGCCGGCACGCAGGACTACTATCTGCGCGCCATCGACGTGGCCACCGGCGAGGAACTCTGGAAGGGCCGCTTGCCGGTCGGCGCGCAGGCGACGCCGATGACCTCCCGAAAGCGGTCGCCAGTTCGTCGTCGTCTCGGCTGGCGGCGCACGCCAGTCGCTGGATCGCGGCGACTACATCATCGCCTACGCCTTGCCGAAAAAAGGCTGAGACGGGTGTAAAAACGGGGCGCTACAACGCCCCGTTCTGTCGTCCGGTTCCCCGCTTTCTGCATTGCTGCATTGCAGCGATCGCGCTTGTGCGGCCGGCCCATCTCCGGACAGTCTGACTTTTGAACCGATTCATTCTGGACGCCCCATGCCCTTGCCGATCCTAGCGCTTGCCATTGCGTCCTTCTGCATCGGCACCACCGAATTCGTCATTATGGGCCTGCTGCCCGAGGTCGCCGCCGATCTCGGCGTTTCCATTCCCTCGGCCGGCCTTCTGGTCACCGGCTATGCGCTCGGCGTCGTCTTCGGCGCGCCGGTGATCGCGGTCGCCACCGCGCATCTGCCGCGCAAGCCGGTGCTGGTCGGGCTGGCGATGCTGTTCGTCATCGGCAATCTGTTCTGCGCCATCGCGCCCAATTATTGGACGCTGATGGCCGCGCGTGTCTTCACCGCCTTCGGCCATGGCGCCTTCTTCGGCATCGGCTCGGTCGTTGCCGCGAGCCTGGTGCCGCGCAACAAGCGGGCCAGCGCCATTGCGCTGATGTTCGCCGGGCTGACGCTCTCCAACATCCTCGGCGTTCCCGGCGGCACGGCCCTTGGCGAAGCCTTCGGCTGGCGCGCCACTTTCGTGGCCGTCGTGGGCATCGGCCTCATCTCTGTCGCGGCCATCGCCTGGCTGGTACCGTCAGACGTAACTGAACCGAGCGGCGGCGGCCTGCTCGGCGAAGTGCGCGTGCTCGGCAAGCTGCAGGTGTGGCTCTCGATGCTGATCTCGGCGCTGGCTTCCGCCAGCCTGTTTGCCGTCTTCACCTACATCAAGCCTTATCTCACCGACGTATCCGGCCTTTCAACCGGAGCGGTCACCTGGGTGCTGCTGCTGTTCGGCGGCGGCATGACCATCGGCAACATCATCGGCGGCAGGCTGGCCGACTGGAAACTGATGCCGACGGTGATCGGCACGCTGTTGATGCTGGCGTTGCTGCTGGCCTGTTTCACCGGATTTGGCGCCATCGCCACTGTTGCGGTGGCGATGGTTTTCCTGTGGGGTCTGCTCGTCTTCGTCGTCGTGCCGCCGCTGCAGATCCGCGTCGTCGAGGCAGCGTCCGAGGCGCCGAACCTTGCCGCCACGCTGAACCAGGGCGCCTTCAACGTCGGCAATGCCAGTGGCGCCTGGATCGGCGGGCTGGCGCTGTCCTTCGGCGTATCCTACGCCAATCTTCCGCTGGTCGGAGCGGCACTCGCCCTGCTGGCGGTCGCCGTCGCGGTGATGTCGCAGGCGCTGGACCGGCCTGCGCCTGTCGTCTCTCTTGGGGCACCCGCGGAATAGCCCTTGCGCCCATGGCGCGACAGGCTGGACCAATCGACATCGACACCTCCAATGGGCATGTCTTCTCGCTCTTGATGGAGGAAGCCATGCAGAAATCGATCGAGCGCATCGCCGGCGACAGCGAGGGGATTTCCTACGAATTCCCGGTCTTCCGCTTCAAAGGGCAGGACGAGGCCGCACCTTCGGCCTATCTGCAGGCCGCCCTCCATGCCGGCGAGCTGCCGGGCGTGATCGCCATCGATGTGCTGATGCCGATGCTGGTCAAGGCCGAGGCTGAAGGCCGCATCAAGGGCGACATCACCCTCGTGCCCCAAGCCAATCCGATCGGCCGCGCCCAGTATCATTTCGGCGAGCATCAGGGTCGCTTTCACATGGGCACCCGCAACAACTTCAACCGCGGCTTTCCACTGCTGGCCGCGCCTGACACCAAATTGCTGCCGGAGACAGCGCTCGACACGGCAGACCAGCGGCTGAAAGTGCGACTGCTGCAACTTTCGCTCGGCCACGACATCGTGCTCGACTTGCACTGCGACGACGAGGGTCTCGCCTATCTCTACGTCCACACCAGCCTGTGGCCGGCCATGGCCGATTGCGCGGCGGCGATGGGCGTCGATGCGGTGGTGCTGTGGAGCGAAGATACCGACGGCACTTTCGAGGGCGCCTCGATCATGCCGTACCAGAACGTTCCCGCCGATGTGGCGCGCTTCGGCCGGCGCGTCGTCACCACGGTCGAATATCGCGGCATACTCGATGTCGATGGCGCCCTGGCCGGCTCCGATGCCGAAGGGCTCTATCGGCTGCTGGCGGCGCGCGGCGTGGTCGCCGATACGGCCCTGCCCGCGCCCGGTCCTTTCACCGGCACTGTCGCGCCGCTCGAAAACATCGACATGATGCCGGCGCCCCGGGCCGGCGCAGTGCTCTACGACGTGAAGCCCGGCGACCGCGTCGCCAAGGGCGCGCGGCTCGCCACCATCGTCCACGCACCGGGTGAAGTCGGCGGCCGCACCGAAGTGTTCGCGCCGCAAGCGGGTCTCATCCTGACGCGGCGTTCACGGCGCATCATCCGCGCCGGCGAAGACCTGCTGAAGCTGGTCGGCGACAGGAAGAGCGCCGACGCCAGGTCGGGGACGCTGGAGGATTGAGGGCTCACGCCCCTCATTGAATCCAGTTGCACGGCCGTTCATTCGCCGCTATGGGACTCTCATGAACATGCGCTCGATCAAGACCGTTTGGTGGTGGGCTCGCTGACAGCGGCCTGTTCGAACGCGTGCGCGTGAAAATAGAGGGTGGCCGCAACGGAATGTCCGGGCGGCCATTTGTTTTTTACGCCATTCCCGGGTCCGTTGCCCCAAGAAGCTGAAATAGCAAGACGCTGATGGAGACGGCAATGACGACGAAAATTCTGGAAAACGGGGCCGAGCGCTTTGACACCGCGGGTGGCGTGACCATCACCCGCGAGCGCCACGACCGGCCTTATGAAGGCGCGATCGACGCCTATGTCGATGGGCTGAATGCGCGCCGGGGCGTCGTGTTCTCCTCGAATTACGAATATCCCGGCCGCTACACGCGCTGGGACACCGCCATCATCGACCCGCCGCTGGTGATCACGGCACGTGGCCGCGCCATGCGCATCGAGGCGCTGAACAGCCGTGGCGAGGTGCTTTTGCCTGTCATCGGCCAGGCGCTTGCCGCCCTTGCCGAGGTGACGATCGCCGAGGCATCAAAAAGGCTGATCCGCCTCGATGTGGCCAAGCCCGGCCGCGTGTTCACCGAAGAAGAACGCAGCCGCGTCCCCTCCGTCTTCACCGTGCTGCGCGCCATCACCGCTCTGTTCAGGACCGATGAAGACGCCAATCTCGGTCTCTACGGCGCCTTCGGCTACGATCTCGCCTTCCAGTTCGATCCGGTCGACTACAAGCTCGAGCGCAAGTCAGGCCAGCGCGACCTGGTGCTGTTCCTGCCCGACGAGATCCTGGTCGTCGACCATTATTCGACCAAGGCCTGGACTGACCGCTACGACTATTCCGGCGACGGATTTTCGACGCAAGGCCTGCCGCGCGACGCCGCCGTCGAGCCGTTCCAGACCGCCGACCGCATCCCGCCGCGCGGCGACCATGAGCCCGGCGAATATGCCGATCTGGTGCGCAAGGCGATGGAGAGCTTCAAGCGCGGCGACCTGTTCGAAGTGGTGCCCGGCCAGATGTTCTACGAGCGCTGCGAAACGCCGCCCTCCGATATCTCCCGCAAGCTGAAGGCCATAAACCCTTCGCCCTATTCCTTCTTCATCAATCTCGGCGAGGGCGAGTACCTGATCGGCGCCTCGCCCGAAATGTTCGTGCGGGTCAACGGCCGCCGGGTCGAGACCTGCCCGATCTCGGGCACGATCAAGCGCGGCGACGACGCCATTTCCGACTCAGAGCAGATCCTGAAACTGCTCAATTCGAAGAAGGACGAATCCGAGCTGACCATGTGCTCGGACGTCGACCGCAACGACAAGTCCAGGGTCTGCGAGCCCGGCTCGGTGCGCGTCATCGGCCGCCGCCAGATCGAGATGTATTCGCGCCTGATCCACACCGTCGATCACATCGAGGGCCGGCTGCGCGAAGGCATGGACGCCTTCGACGCCTTCCTGTCGCATGCCTGGGCGGTCACCGTCACCGGCGCGCCGAAATTGTGGGCCATGCGCTTCATCGAGCAGAACGAGAAGAGCCCGCGCGCCTGGTATGGCGGGGCGATCGGAATGGTCAATTTCAACGGCGACATGAACACCGGCCTGACGCTGCGCACCATCCGCATCAAGGACGGCATCGCCGAGGTGCGCGCCGGCGCCACGCTGCTCTTCGACAGCATCCCCGAGGAAGAAGAAGCTGAAACCGAATTGAAGGCATCCGCCATGCTCTCCGCCATCCGCGACGCCAAATCAGGCAATGCCGCCAGCACCGAGCGCAGCACCGCGCGCGTCGGCGACGGCGTCAACATCCTGCTCGTCGACCACGAGGACAGCTTCGTCCACACGCTCGCCAACTATTTCCGCCAGACCGGCGCCAATGTCTCGACCGTGCGCACGCCGGTGCCGGACGAGGTCTTCGACCGGCTCAAGCCCAATCTGGTCGTGCTGTCGCCTGGCCCCGGCACGCCAAAGGACTTCGACTGCGCCGCCACCATCAAACGGGCCCGGGCGCGCGAGCTGCCGATCTTCGGCGTCTGCCTTGGCCTGCAGGCGCTGGCCGAGGCCTATGGCGGCGAGTTGCGGCAATTGCATGTGCCGATGCATGGCAAGCCGTCGCGCATCCGCGTGTCGAAGCCGGGTATCATCTTCTCCGGCCTGCCCAAGGAAGTGACGGTTGGCCGCTACCATTCGATATTCGCCGATCCGGTGCGCCTGCCCGACGACTTCATCGTCACGGCCGAAACCGAGGACGGCGTCATCATGGCCTTCGAACATCGCAAGGAGCCGATCGCCGCGGTGCAATTCCACCCCGAGTCGATCATGACGCTCGGCCACAATGCCGGCATGCGCATCATCGAGAACATCGTTGCGCATCTGCCGCGCAAGGCCCGGGAAAAGGCCGCTTAGGACAACGGATGAACGCGGCTTCCCCAGCGACCACGGCAGACGCAAAAGCCGCCGCCAGGCGCAAGGTCGCCAGCCTTGCCTTCTGGTCGATCGTCGCCGCTTACGTCGTGCTCGGCCTGAAGCTGGCGGCCTGGTATGTCACCGGTTCCGTCGCGCTGTATTCGGACGCGCTGGAATCGATCGTCAACGTCATTGCCTCGGCCGCTGCCTACTGGGCGATCCGGGTCAGCTACAAGCCGGCCGACCAGGATCATCCCTTCGGCCATCACAAGGCCGAGTATTTCTCGGCCGTTCTGGAAGGCGTGCTGATCGTGCTGGCAGCACTGCTGATCCTGAACGAGGTCTGGTCGTCCTGGCGCCATCCCGCCCCGCTCGAACAACCCTGGACCGGCCTTGCCATCAACGGCGTCGCGACGATCATCAACGCCTTCTGGGCATGGACCCTGATCCGTGCCGGTCGCGCCGAGAAATCGCCCGCGCTAGTCGCCGACGGCAGGCATATCATGACCGACGTGGTGACGTCGGTCGGCGTCTTCGCCGGCCTAGTCGGCGTTGTGCTGACCGGCTGGCAGATTCTTGATCCCGCGCTTGCCGTCATCGTCGCGCTCAACATCCTGTGGCAAGGCTGGCACGTCATCGGCTCATCGATGAACGGGCTGATGGACCGCGCCGTCGACACGCAAGAGCACATGCATATCCGCGACCTCATCTCGGCCAATTGCAAGGGCGCGCTGGAAGTCCATGATTTGAAGACGCGCATTGCCGGCCGCGCCACCTTCATCGAGTTCCACCTGGTCGTCGATGCCGACATGTCGGTGGGCGCCAGCCACGTTATCTGCGACCGCATCGAAGACGCGCTGAAGGCGGAAATCCCTTCGGTGCGCGTCACCATCCATGTCGAGCCGGACGACGAGGCAAAACTGCCCAAGGGCACGACGGCCGTGCCGTTCGCGTAAAGCTGCTCACCACGTCTCGACGGCGAGATCTTTGATCCGCTCGAACTCCCGCACATTGCGGGTCACCAGCGTGAGGTTCCGGGCACGAGCCTGCCCGCCGATCAGCGCATCGTAGGGACCGATCGGAGTTCCCAACGTCGCAAGCGTCGCCCGAATGTCGCCGGCATGCCTTGCGTCATCCCGATCGAATTCGAGCACCGGAAACTGCAACGCTTCGATGCGCGCAAGATTGTCGGCCTTTTGTTGGCTCTTCTGCGCACCAAAGTAGAGTTCATGCACGACGATGGCAGAAAGCGCGAAATCCTGCGGCCGGAGGGGCTTGAGCCGCGCCAGCAGATTTGCATCGCCTTTCATGATTGCGATGACGGCGTTGGTGTCGAGCAGATAGATCACTTGAAGAGGTCGTCCAATGCCGGTCGGTCCTGCTCAGCCGGACGTTCCAGCGTCGCCTTAACGAAATCGTCGTCAAGGGTTCCGATCACCCGGTCGAGCCAAGCCCAATCCTGGGCAAGAGGTTCGAGAATTATGCTGTGGCCGTGGCGGCGGATCGAAACCTCATCGGTTTCGAAACGGAATTCCTTGGGTAGGCGCACCGCCTGCGAGCGGCCTGACCAGAACACCTTTGCCTTTTCCATCATCCATCTCCTCGGTGATATATGGCAAAGATATATACCATCTTGCTGCATATACAAGATAGGCCTGCCACAGATCTCAAGGCGAGCAGGCTGATTGCAGCATCAGGTTCAGCCGATAGACCTTGTCGTCGGACGCGGTCTTGCCGTCGTCCGCGATTTCCGGCATGCCTGCGCCAACGCCATGCACGGCATGGATATTGCGCTCTCCGACCTGCTCGACGGCTTCCACGCCGCCGAGCCCGGCGGCGGCGTCAAGCTCGCCGAGTTGCAGCGCCAGGGCCACGCCTATCTCAGGCCCTGATCCGAAGGGCTTGAACACAGAGGCGGCAAGGGCCTACGAAGGACGGCCAAAGATCCGGAGGACAGACGTGCCAGCCACCGCGACCGCCCCAATCATTCCCGGCCTGACCATCCCCGACCTCGCCGGCAAGGCGGTGCTGGTCACCGGCGCGTCCACCGGCATCGGGGCAGCACTTGCGCTGGC
This sequence comes from Mesorhizobium sp. STM 4661, assembly GCF_000359125.1. Lineage (GTDB taxonomy): Bacteria > Pseudomonadota > Alphaproteobacteria > Rhizobiales > Rhizobiaceae > Mesorhizobium. The sequence goes on from NZ_CAAF010000082.1 coordinate 111,114, forward strand.
CTATGCCGCGCAGAAATGCCGTGTCGCGCTGCACTACAATTCGAGCCAGGAGGCGGCTGAAAAGCTTGGCCGGACGATCCAGGACGGCGGCGGGAAGGTGTTCCTCGTCCAGGGCGATTTCTCGATCCCCGCCGATGTCGAACGCGTGGTCGAGGACAGCGCGCAACATTTCGGCCGGCTCGATGGCCTGGTCAACAATGCCGGCGGCATGCTCGGCCGCGTGCCCTATGCCGAACTGACAGAAGCGCATTACGACGCGGTGATGGACCTCAACGCACGTTCCGTGCTCACCGCCTCGCGCAAGGCGATCCCATGGCTGAAGCGCCAGGGCGGCTTCATCGTCAACACCTCCTCGATTGCCGCGCGCAATGGCGCCGGTGGCGGCGCCGGGCTCTACGGCTCATCCAAGGCCTTCGTCTCCAATGTCACGCGCGGCATGGCCAAGGAACTGATCGGCTTTGGCATTCGCGTCAACGCGGTGGCGCCCGGCACCATCGCCACGGCGTTCCATGAGCGCTATTCCACCGACGAGCAGATGAAGGGCATGGTGGCCACCATTCCTCAAGGGCGAGCCGGCGCGCCGCAGGATTGCGTCGGCGCCTATCTGTTCCTCGCTTCCGCGCTGTTGAGCGGCTACATCACCGGCCAGGTGATCGAGGTGAATGGCGGCCAGTTGATGCCTTGATCCGCGATCTGCATACTCCCGTCGCAAAAACCGGAATGGAGACAAGGGCGATGTACGGACTGATCGGCAAGATGCGGGCGACGCGCGGCCAACGCGACGCGGTCATGGACGTGCTGCGCGCCAGCACCGGCGCCCTGCCCGGCTGCCTGAGCTACATCATCGCCACCGACCCGGCCGACGCCGACGCGATCTGGGTGACCGAAGTGTGGACCGATCAGGCAAGCCACAAGGCATCCCTGCAACTGCCGGAAGTCCAGGCGGCGATTGCCAAGGCGCGCCCCTTCATCGCCGGCTTCGAATTCCAGGTCGAAACTCACCCCGTCGGCGGTTTCGGCCTGACCGACGGCAAAACCGGCTGACACCTGCGCGCCGACAGAAATTCGGCATTTAATGCGCCAGCGCAAAATCGGCGCTAAAGCCGATCACGGAAGAATTGTGCTATTTTCACCTCGATGTCGGCCTGAACAGCGGCACGGTCGACATCTTGTGCGTCCTCACACACCTCTGGCGCTTGCTTCATCAGCGCCACCGGACAGATGTCCGTGAGGACGAAATGCCCACCCGGCACGTATTGAACCCGCGGAGGTTGGGGAAGTCCTGCCACAAGGGCACGCGTATTTTCTTCCCCCAACCTGCTCTGCTTCGGCCGAAACAGCAGAACCGGCATCTTCACGGCCACCAGGCCATCCCGTTCGAACAGCACGCCAAACGGATCGAGCAAGGCAAGCGCCTTCAAGGGAAGGCGAGGCGGCGGAAGATCGGCTGATTGAACTCGTTTCGGCGGGGCCGTGTTGCTGTCGCCGCTGGGGCCTGGATTGCATGATTGGACGTCGTCCGGATGCATTGCGCAATAGGCGGCGAGGTGCCTGAAGTTGGGCACTCCGCCCGCAAGTTCCAACGCGACCGCTCCACCGAGCGAGAAGCCGAGCATGCCCAGCTTGGCTGGGTTGGCATGAGCCTTGAAGCGAGGATCGGCCATCATCGCTTCAAGCGCTGCCATGATCTGAAGAGGCCTGCCTGAAAGGCGGGTCTTTCCGTGTGACGGCGAGACCACAATAAATCCCTGCCGGGCGAGATAGGCTGCGAGACCTCGCAAGACGAGGGGACCACCACCGGTCCGGCCGCCGCCATGTGAGAGCAGAAGGACCGGAAATTCGCCATCGGCAATCGCCGCATTGCGACTGGCGGAAACGGTGAAAGGGCCTGCCTGCCACGGCACTTCTTCCGCGCGCGTCGGATACCAGACGAAGGTATCGAACGGCTCTTCGGCTGGAACAGAAATGCGTGCAATCCCGGCGTGGAACGGGACCGGCTGCGCCCACGCCATCGAGACAGAAAAGACGATCAGGAAAGAGACTATGAAGGAAAGTGCGCGCATGGCCGTCTCCGAAGACAGGTTGACAGAATAAAAATTCCCAAGATTCCGACGGTTGCAGGCGGCCAAGGCTACGGCGCCTGCACTATGCTGCCGCTGCCTCTTACCTGCGAACGCCGCATGGTCGGATGCCCGTACAGCTCGACATCACCGCTGCCGGAAATCGAGACGTCCGCGTCCGCCTGTGCGGTAATTTGCGCATCGCCGCTGCCGCGAATCTCGATCCGTGCGGATTGGGCGATCAGGTTCTTGAGCCTCCCGCTACCCGAACCGGAGATCTCCAGACCGACAGTCTGTGCGACGCCAGTGGCGGTGACACTGCCGCTTCCCCGGATACTCAGCCGCAGTTCAGGTTGATTGATCTGCGACAGAGCAAGTTCTCCGCTGCCGAGCACTTTCCAATCGGTTATCGCCGGCCCCGACAGGCTGACATCGAGCCGGGACGCAAACCAGCCCGGTTCACAATCGAGACCGAGCCTGCCGCTTTCCATCCGCACATGGTCGAGCAGAGCCGAATCGCCGCTGACGACAGCCTCGGCCTTGTCTCCCGGCTGGTAGTGGACCGCAGCCGGCAGATCGATCGTCATGCTGTCGCTGGCGCTGAAAGGCAAGGTAACCTCTCGTCTGGTGGACGTGGCCGCTCCGCAGGTAGACTGGCCGGCAATCCACCACCCTCCGGCATCGGCCCAACCCGGCCAGGAAAGCCCGACGCCCAGCGTCAGAAAGACGACGGCGCCAATCAGTCCTGCTGTCGCGACGAATGCCAATTTTCCAGTCATTGTCCGGTTCCTTCAACGTGATGACACAACGCTCAAACGCGGTCATGGCCCGGTTGAGCCAGGCGGGAATGCAGCCGGGCATAATGCCCGAGGACGCGTATGCCCGCGCCCAGCCCCAGCAGCAGCAAAGCGCCGCCGCCCAGAAGGCAACTTACCAGTCCGGCACCGATGAAGAGGCGCCCCAAGGTCGCCGTGAACGTGCCGCCACCGTCGAACAGCAGAGTGGTGAGGATGATCTTGAGGCCGAGCGCGCCGACGGCGACAAGCGCGATGGCAAGGCCGAGCGCAATGACGATCGTGACGATAAGCAGCGGCAGCAGGAAAAGGATGTCGACGACGGCAAGGCCAGCCAGAGCGAGCATCGCCGCCAACAGGTTCGACACGCTCCAATGGGCTTCGAAGCGACGCAGCCCAGCCTCGGCTCGCAACTCGCGGGCGAGCCTGGCCGGGTTGCCCAATGCAGACGCGACCTCCGCTTCGCTGCGGCCCGACGCTTCGGACTCGGCGAAATGGGCGGCATAGTCGCCAACAATATCCTCGATCTCCTGAGGCGGCAGACCGGCGAGCCCCAGTCTCAGCGTGCGCAAGAAAGCATCCCTGGTCATGGCAAATCCTCAAGAAGTTTATCGACTGCGCCCGCGAAGGAGCGCCAGTCGCGGCGATGAGCTTCGAAAGCCGTCCGGCCCAGAGGCGTGAGCCGGTAATATTTGCGCGGCGGCCCGCTGCTCGACTCGACGATACGGGTGGCGACCAGGCCGTCGTTCTGCATCCGCCGCATCAGCGGATAGATCGTGCCTTCCCCCATGCTCACGGCGGCAACCAGCGTGCTGGCGATTTCATAGCCGTAGCTTTCACCTCGCGACAGCACGGCCAGGACGCACAGATCGAGGGCGCCTTTTCGCAACTGAACTTGGATAGAGTCGGTCATGGCAGGTCTCGAATGCAAGATGTGTATATAGCACGCTACCTGTTTATGCAAGGTAGTGAATTCAGCCGTGACTATCGAGCAATCTTGGTGCGGTAGCTGCTTGCCGCAAAATCCCAAAACCCGCTACGAACGAGTCTTATGATTTCTCCGGCAACGGGCTTCGCATTCTTCCTGCATGAGTCTAAGACGCGAGTATGGATTCCTCGCCAGACCAGCCGCCGACCGTTGAGCGCATGGCGCGAATACACAAGGGCTGGCAGTGGCTGGCCCTCCTGGTGCTCTCGATCCTCCTCGCCGGCGCGCTGGAACTCGCCGCCTTGCCGGCGGCGCTGCTGATCGGACCTATGCTGGCTGCGATCCTGGCCGGCACCAATGGTGCCACGGTGCGCGTGCCGGTTCCTCTGTTCGGTTCCGCGCAGGCGATCGTCGGCTGCCTTGTCGCCAGTTCGATCTCCACCGACATCTTTGCCGTCTTCTACAAGGAATGGCCCCTCTTCCTCGGCGTCGTGCTGGCAACCGTCGCGGCCTCCAGCCTGCTCGGCTGGCTGATCAGCCGCTGGCGCATCCTGCCCGGCACCACTGCCGTCTGGGGCTCGTCACCGGGCGCGGCCACCGCCATGGTGCTGATGGCCGGCGCCTTCGGCGCGGACCAGCGCCTCGTCGCCTTCATGCAATATCTGCGCGTCATCTTCGTCTCGATGACGGCAGCTCTCATCGCGCGCATGTGGGTCGACACATCGGGTATCGAGATTCCGCCCATCGTCTGGTTTCCACCGATCGATCCGCAAGCCTTCGCCGCCACCATCGGCATCGCGCTTGTCGGCGGCCTGATGGGAAAGCTGTTCAGGCTGCCGTCGCCTTTCTTTCTCGGCACCTTCATCTTCGGCGCGGTGATTCACCTCGGCCTTGGCGTGCCTATGCAATTGCCGAACTGGCTGCTGGCCCTCAGCTACGCGATGGTCGGCTGGTCGATCGGGCTGAACTTCACGCGGCCCATCCTGCGTCACGCGGCGCGGGCGCTGCCGCAGATCATCGGCTCGATCATCGCGCTGATCGCCTTTTGCGGCGGCCTCGGCTTCATGATCAGCCATGTGCTTGGTGTCGATCCGCTGACCGCCTATCTCGCGACCAGCCCCGGCGGCATGGACAGCGTCGCCATCATCGCCGCCGCCGCGCAGAACGTCGACATCTCCTTCGTCATGGCGCTGCAATCCGCCCGCTTCCTGGTCGTGCTGCTGGTCGGGCCGAGCGTGGCGCGCCTGGTGGCGCGAGCGGTCAAGGAATAGGCAAAGCCGCCTCGCCTGAACTCTCCTAGGCTGCCCTCGGATGATGGCAGGCGACAAAATGGGCTTTGTCCACGAGGGAAAGAACAGGGCGTTGGTTGCGGCAGACCGAAGTCGCCGCCCCGCAGCGTGTATGGAAGCGGCAGCCCGACGGCGGATCGAACGGGCTTGGCGGATCGCCCTTCAGCACGATCCGCTGGCCCGGACGATTGTCGACATCGGGAACCGGCACCGCCGAGCGAAGCGCCGCGGTGTAGTGATGCCGCGGCGCTGAAAAGACCGCGTCGACGGGCCCGGTTTCAACGATCGAACCCATATACATCACCGCCACCCGCGACGAGAACTGCCTGACCACCGAGAGGTCGTGGGCGATGAACACATAGGTCAGGCTGAACTCGTCGCGCAGGTCGCAAAGCAGGTTGATGATCTGCGCCTGGATCGACACATCCAGCGCCGACACCGGTTCGTCGGCAACGATCAGGCGCGGCTTCAGCGCCAGGGCGCGGGCGATGCCGATCCGCTGACGCTGCCCGCCCGAAAATTCATGCGGGAAACGCTGCGCGTGTTCCGGAAGCAATTCGACACGGACAAGCAGCTCCTCGACGCGGTCCATCATTTCCGATCGCGAAAGCTTTTCGTGCACGCGGAACGGGTCCGCCAGCAGATCGCCGACGCGCCTGCGCGGATTGAGCGAGGCAGCGGGATCCTGAAACACCATCTGCATCTGGCGGCGTAGCGGGCGAAGCTGCCTTTGCGAGGCACTGGTGATGTCCCTGCCTTCGAATTCCAGCACCCCGGAAGTGATTTCGGTGAGCCGGACAAGGCAGCGTCCCAGCGTCGACTTTCCGCAGCCCGACTCGCCGACGATGCCAAGCGTCTCGCCGGGGAAGATGTCGAGCGAGACCTGCTCCACGGCATGGACGATCCGCCTTTGCGCCGGAAAGGGCGAACGCCCCACACGATAGCGTTTCGACAGATCGCTGGTGCGCACGAGCGGTTGCGGCCTGGGCTCGGTCATGCCGGTATCCTGCCGGTCAGGGTTCGGCGCAGATCCTGGCGGCTGTCCCGTGGAAGGAAACAGGCCGACCGGTGCCCTCCCGCTCCGCCGAGCGAAGGCTGCGCGGCGCAGGCTTCGTGCCGGAACGTGCATCGCGGCCCGAAGGCGCAACCTTGCGGCATCTGGCTCAGTTTCGGCGGGCTGCCGGGAATGGCCGTCAGCCGCGCGGGACGCGGACCGTGCATTGGCGGGATCGAGCCGAACAGGCCCCATGCATAGGGGTGAAGCGGCTCGCGGAAGAGCTGCCCCTTGCCGCCTTCCTCGACCACGCGCCCGGCATACATCACCAGCACGCGATCGGCGACTTCAGCGACCACGCCGAGGTCATGGGTGACCAGGATCACGGCGGATCCGAACGTATCGCGCAATCGTCCGATCAGCTCCAGGATTTGCGCCTGCACCGTCACGTCGAGCGCCGTCGTCGGCTCGTCGGCAATCAGCAGCGCCGGATTGCATGACAGCGCCATGGCGATCACGGCACGCTGGCGCATGCCGCCGGAGAGCTGGTGCGGGTAGCGGTCGACGGCACTTTCAGGGCTGGGCAGGCCAACCGCATCGAGCAGTTCCACCGACCGCTTGCGCGCGGCCGAGCGCGACACGCTCTCATGCGCCCGGATCTGCTCGACGATCTGGTCGCCGATCGTATGGACAGGCGTCAGCGCCGTCATCGGATCCTGGAAGATCATTGCGATCTGCCGGCCGCGGATGGCGTCGAGCGCACGGCGCTTCAGCCCCAGCAACTCCTGGCCAAGAAAGCGGACCGACCCGGTGACGACGGCATTGGGGCTGCTGATCAGCCCCAGAATGGCAAGCAGGGTCTGGCTCTTGCCCGAGCCGCTTTCACCGACGACACCGACGATCTCGCGCCGCTCGATCGAAAACGAGACGCCGCTGACGGCAGGCACCACGCCACCCTCCGTGCGGAACGAGACGCAAAGGTTCTCGACGACCAGCAGCGGCGCATCAGTGGGCATCTCTAACCCTCGGATCGATGAAGACAAAGGCGACGTCGACGATGAAATTGGCCATGACCACGAAGAACGAGGCATAGATGACGGTCGCCAGGATCATCGGCAGATCGAGCGTCTGTAAGGCTCCGTAGGTGAGTTTGCCGACCCCTTGCAGGCCGAAGACCACCTCCGTCAGCAAGGCGCCTCCCCCGACCAGGGCGCCGAAATCGAGCCCGAACATGGTGACGAAGGCGACGAGCGAGGTTCTGAGCCCGTGGCTGAGCAGCACCCGCCGCTCGCCGATGCCCTTGGCGCGCGCCGTGCGGATGAAATCCTCCTGCATGGTCTCGATCATGCTGGCTCGCAGCACCCGGCCGTAAAGTCCGATGTAGAGCGTGGCCAGCGTGAACCAGGGAATGATCAGCGCCTTGAACCAGCCCCAGGGGTCTTCGGTGAAGGCGATATAGCCCAGCGGCGGCACCCACGAGAACAGCCAGGTGTCATGCCAGCGGCTCTGCGTGACCAGATTGGCGACCTCGCCAAGCCAGAAGACCGGTATCGATACGCCGATCAGGCTGAGGATCATCAGTGTCCGGTCTAGCCACGTGCCTCGCGTCGCCCCGGCGACCACACCGACGGTCAGCCCGCCGAGAACCCACAAGACAGCGGCGCCAAGCACCAGCGACAAGGTGACCGGGATCGCCTCGAGCACCGTTGGAACGACCTTCTGGCCGCGATTGACGAAGGAGGTGAGGTCGCGGCTGATGAAAAGCCGCTCCATCATCAGCGCGTACTGGACAGGCAGCGGCCGGTCGAGGCCGAAATCGTGCCGCACCTGCGCCAGTGTCTCCTGCGAGGCGTTGCGCCCGGCAATGCGCGCCGACGGGTCGGCGCCCGGGGTGGCGAAAAAGATCAGGAAGGCAACGACGCTGATGCCGAACATCACCAGCACCATCTGCCCCAGCCGGGAAACGAGCGCCGCCAGCATCAGGCGACCCTGATCGAGGATTTCGGATCGAGCGCGTCGCGTACTCCATCACCCAATATGTTCAGCGCCAGCACCGAGATCACGATTGCCAGCCCCGGCGCCAGGGCGACGATCGGGCGTGAATAGAGCAACCCCTGCCCGTCCTGGATGATCGTCCCCCAGCTGGCATCGGGCGGCTGGACGCCGATGGACAGGAAGGACAGCGAGGATTCGGTCATCATGTTCAGCGCTAGGATGAGCGGCACGAAGACGATGACCCGGGTAATGACATTGGGCAGGATATCGTAGAGCAGGATGCGCCAGGGCGAGGCGCCGATGCCGATTGCCGCGGTGACGAACTCGGCCTGCATCAGCGACAGGACGTGGCCACGGATGGGCCTGGCGACGTAGGGCACATACACGATGCCGATGATGAAGATCGGCAGCCAGAGACTGCCGGAGCGGATTTCGATCGGCCCGATGGTGATGCTCTGCGTGATCAGCACGATCGACAGCGAAATCGCCAGCAGGAAGATCGGAAACGCCCACAGAACATCGAGAATGCGCGACAGCAAGGTGTCGACCAGACCACCGAAAAAGCCGGAAACGACGCCGAGCAATGTCGCCAGGCCGAGGCATATCAGCGCCGCGGCGCCGGCGATCAGCAGCGAATTGCGGCCGCCGTAAAGCAGCCGGGCAGCGACGTCGCGGCCCTGATTGTCGGCACCCAGCATATAGGGTCCGAAATCCCAGGTCGGTCCGAGCGGCGTGAAGCCCAGGCCGAGACCTTCGGTCGAAGGTTCCAGCACTTGCCTGGTCTCGCCATGGATGACGACCTCGCCGTTGAGATTGGTGGCGAAGGGATCGGTCTCGGCCACATAGCGGGCATAGAGAGGCGCCGCCAGCGAGGCGGCGGTGATCAGCACCAGCACGCCGAACGCCATGATGGCGGCCCGATCCGCCCTGAGCTTGCGCCACGCCGTGCGCCATGGCCCCTCGGCGCCCCGGTGGCTCCGAACCAGCGCTTGCCCGGCACTCAGATTGTCCATGATCGTGTGAATTTCAGCGGCTTGGACTGCAAAAGCTCGGACTCGAAAAGTGCACCGATCAGCGGGAAAAGCAACCGCGGCGGAAGATTGCGCACCGTTCCGCCGCGGATCGGATTGGCCGGATCACTCAACCCATGACTGGCTCATGATCCAGTAGAATTGCGGGCTGAAGACGAAATTCTTCAGCCGCGGCGAGATCAGGTCGATGCGCTTCGGTGTGAAAAGCACCGCTACGGGTGCCGCGTCGGTGACCGCCTTGTCGACGGCCGTCCACAATTCCGCGCCCTTGGCCGGGTCCGCGATCGTGGCGGTCTGGGCTTCTACCATCTTCTGATCGATCGCCTTGTCGCAGAAGCCTGAAATGTTGACCGAGGCATCCGAACCGGGGTTGAACGAAGCGCAGCTGAACAGGACCTGCAGGAAGTTCGAGGGCGCCGGATAGTCCTGGAACCATTGCGAGACCGAAATCTGCACCTTGTTGTTGGTGTTCTGGATGTAGGTGAACTGGATGTTCTGCGAGATCGGCTTGACCGAGGTCTTGTAGCCCAGCCCGTTCAGCACATCCTGGAGATAGACACCGATCGACTTCGACACTGCTGTGTCCTCGGTGATGATCGTCACCTCCTGGCCCGCGGTGCCGGAGGCGGCAACCAGCGCCTTGGCCTTCTCCAGGTCAGGCGCCGACCATTTCTCGCCGGGATTGGCGGTGAACGGGCAATAGGGCGCGTAGGATGGGAAATTCGGAGGCAGGATCTGGCAGGACGGCTGCGCCAGATTGCTGCCGCCGAACAGCTTGACGACGGCCGCCCGGTCAATGGCGTAGTTGACCGCCTGCCGGACACGGATGTCGTTGAACGGCGCCAGATTGGTATTCATCGGCGCATACCACATCGCCGTCAGCGGATGCACGGACACCTGCTTGGCATATTTGGTACCCAGTTCCGCCAGCCGGTCGGCCGGCGGAGGGTCGAACATCCAGTCGGCCTGGCCGTTCTCCACCGCGGTGACCGCCGCCTCGTCGGTGAGCCCGAAGCCATAGTCTATCTCGTCGGGATAGCCGGCCGGCTGTGCCTCCTTGCTCCATTCCTTGAAATGCGGATTGCGCACCATCTTGAGCAGGCTGTTGGGGTCATAGCTGGCGATCATATAGGGTCCGGTGCCCGGGATGGGCACGGTGCCGGCGTCCTTCAGCGGCGCCTCGGCGGGCAGGATCGCCGCATGCGGAATGGAGATCTTCTGCAGGAAATCGGGATCGGGCGCCACCAGATTGAAGGTTACGGTGCTCGCCGCCTCATCGGCGACGACGCCCCCTTCGAGCGTGCAGGTCGCCGGCGTCTTGAGACATTTGTCGGCGCCGACGATGCCGTTGTAGAGCGTGCCCGTCGTCGGACCGCTGATCTTGAACATGCGCTGGAACGACGCCACCACATCGGCCGTGGTCAGGTCCGACCCGTCCGAGAACTTGATGCCCTTGCGCAGCGTGAAGACGTATTTCTTGCCGCCGTCATCCGGCTTGGGGAGGCTTTCGGCCAGATCGGCGACCACCTCGAAGCCGGTCTTGTCGCCGGTCTTGCGGAAGGTCACCAGCCCGTCATAGAGGATGTAATTGATCTGGAAATATTGCAGCGTGTAGTTGATATGCGGGTCGATCGTACCGGCAGCGGCGTTGGCTAGGAGCTTGAGCGTTCCGCCAGCCTTGCCTTCCTGCGCGGCGGCGCCGGTCAGAGGCGCCATCAGCGTGAGGCCGGCCAGGCCGACACCGGCCATCATTGCACTGAAAACCTTCCGGGATCGCATTGTCTTGCTCCTCTAGGGAAGTGGGTGATTGCAACCGCGACGGATGCCAAGTGACAAGCGCCGGCGGACCGTAATCCATCGCACATAGCCTATGGCGCGACAAACCAGCCGGGATAGCTGTGAATTAAGATAGTTTTGGACCTCCAAACCCGTCGGAGCCAGCAAGCTGCGATCGCGCCCTGCTTATTTGTTGAGCATTCCGCGAATATGCCCGTTTGACAAACATTAGCGGGTGAGTAAGCTTTTGCTCATGCAGGGCCTGTCCGGCGATTTCGAAAGTGAATTTCATACGGGAATGCGAGTCGATGCCGCGATGGCGGCAGCGATGCGCGTGCTTGCGCCCGCCGGGTTCACCTCGCTGATCTACGACTATACGCCTGTCCCGGTCAGCCATGACGGCGAGTTGATCACGCCGTCTCTGATGGCGCTCGCCAATGTGCCGTCCGACATGCAGGATCTCTGGTGCAAGGGTGGCTACTATCAGCTCGATCCGGTGCAGGAGGCGGCGCTCGCAGTGTCACGGCCGTTCCTGTGGTCGCACAGGGGGCCTCAGAGCCCGGTCATGCGGCGCGTCCTGCAGCGCAAGCACGATCCGGTAATAAGCTACCTCCTGGACACCAAGATGACATGCGGCGTGACGGTGCCGATCCGCTTCGACGGCGGCGATCTCGCCACCTTCACCGCCATCCGCCTCGATCCGGAGCCGGATTTCGAAGTCGAGGCACAGATGCTTCTGCCCGGCATTGGCGACCTCGGACACCTGTTCCACGATTCCGTCTATGCCGGCTTCGATCAGCGCACCAGGACAAGCCAGTATTTCCACCTGACTTCGAGGGAACGCCAGTGCCTGAGCATGGCGGCTTGCGGGTTGACGGCCAAGCAGATCGCCCATGAAATCTGCCGCAGCGTGCCGACCGCGACGCTGCATCTCAACGCCGCAAGCCGCAAGCTCGGCGCCCGCAACCGCTTCCACGCCATCGCCTTGGCGGCTCACTACCGGTTGCTCGGACCGATCAGTCAGGGCCAAAACCTGTCCCGGCAGCACCGTCAAAACTAACGTTATTGCTAGCTGGTCGCCTGCCGGTCCGCCTCTGTACCCTTCACCGCGAATAACGTCGGAGACCGCTGATCGGCGGTCGCCGCCGAGCCAGCGGAGGGACTAATGAACGATCTTGCAGTAGCGGAAGGTTTCAGCGCCTACGGGCCCTACAAGACCTGGTACCGCGTGACGGGAGACCTGGGCTCGGGCAAGCTGCCGCTGGTTGTTGCCCATGGCGGGCCCGGCTGCACCCATGATTATGTCGACAGCTTCAAGGACATTGCCGGCTTCGGCCGCGCGGTGGTCCACTACGATCAGATCGGCAACGGGCGCTCCACGCATCTGCCGGACAAGGGCGGCGACTTCTGGACGGTCGAATTCTTCCTCGGCGAACTGGATGCGCTGCTCGCTCATCTCGGCATCCAGCGTTACGCCCTGCTCGGACAATCCTGGGGCGGCATGCTCGCCGCCGAGCACGCGGTGCGCCGCCCGCCCGGCCTCAAGGCGCTGGTGCTCGCCAACTCGCTTGCATCGATGAAGCTGTGGGTCGAAGGCGCGGGTCAGTTGCGCGCAGAGCTGCCGGCGGCGGCGCGGCAGGCTCTCGACCGGCACGAAGCCGACGGCACGATGGACCATCCGGATTACCTCGCGGCGACCCGGGCATTCTACGACCGGCACGTCTGCCGCGTCACCCCATGGCCGGCCGAGGTGGCGCGCACCTTCGCCGCCATCGACGCCGACCCCACTGTCTATCACACCATGAACGGCCCCAACGAATTCCACGTCGTCGGCACCATGCGCGACTGGACGATCATCGACCGGCTGCCAACAATCGAAGCGCCGACACTGGCCTTTCGCGGCTTTCATGATGAAGCCACGCCAGCCTGCGTCCAGCCCTTCCTCGACCGTATTCCTACGGTTGAAGGCCATGTCTTCCCGCAATCGAGCCACATGCCGCATGTCGAGGAAAGGCAGGATTGCATGGCTGTGACCGAGGCATTCCTTGCCCGCCATGACTGACCGCCGTTCGCGCGATGGCGCGAACAACGCAGGAGATCGACTATTTCTTCGCCGCCAGGTTCAGGTAATCACCAGGCTGGAGATGAGATCGCCGTCCAGCGTGAAGGTCATGTCGCCCTCACCGTTGAAGCCATTGCCCTTCACGGCAATGCGGACCTGATAGGTGTCGTCCACAGCTGCGCGATCTCTGCGCGCCCGTTGAAGGTGCGGCCCCAGTCGCTCAGCAACGCATCCGCCGTGAACGTGTCGAGAAACGCCGCGGTGTCACCTTCATTGGTGGCCTCGACGAAGCGTCGGATGGGATCGGGCGGGGTCATCAATCCAGCCTGTGCATCAGGTCGTCATCCAGCCAGCGGGCGAAGAAATAGACCAGTTGCTTGTGCCACCATGGCCAGTCATGGCTGACATCGCCGCCCCAATAATCGACCCAGGCGGGAATGGACTTTTCGCGCAGCACCTGTTCCAGCGCCCGCGTCTCGACCAGCATCCGTTCTTCCCACGCCCCCTGCCCGCAGCAGAAGATCAGCCTCAGCGCCTTCAGCCGGCCAAGCAGTTTCTGATCGACGATGCCAGGCAGATAGTCGAGTGGCGAGTTGAGGAAGATGTTGCCGTCGAGCGCCTCTCCGAAGAAGTCCCGTGTCGAATAGACCCCCGACAGCGCGATGACGCCGCTGCTCAGTTCCGGAAAGCGGAAGACGAAATTCGATGCGTGGTAGCCGCCCATCGAACAGCCTGAAAACAATGGCTTCAATGCCCGCCCGCCATTGGCCTCGGCGGCGGTCGCCAGCAATTCGGGCAGCGCCTCCTCGCGCACATAGCGGAAATAGGCCTCGTGGCGGGCGATGCGGTCGGCTGGGTCGGCATGCTTGGCGAAGAAGGATTCCGAATCGATGCCGTCGAGGGTGAACAGTTGGATACGGCCGGTGTCGATGAACTCCGAAAGCGCTGCGACCCCGCCGGAATCCTCGAACTGGTAGAACCGTCCTTGCGAGGTCGGGAACACCACCACCGGCCGGCCGGCATGGCCGTAGCGCTTGTATTCCATGTCGCGGCCAAGGTTGCGGGCAAAACCCTTGTGATAGGAGATATCCATCCGCTTCACGCCCTTTCCGCGTGGATGTAGCCGACCGCCTGGCGCAGCGCTTGGGCGTCTTTGGAGCGCATCTGATAGGCGTAGTGTCCCATGGCGCGGCTGAAAACCTCTTCTATGGCCTGATGGTGGACGATCTTGTCGCCATGGGCGGCTAGCACGTCGGCATGGCTATGCAAATAGTGGAGGTGCCGCTTGCGGCTGGCATAGGCGGTGAAATACTTGCCCTTGTAGGGCCCGCCGGCGGCATCCCTGACCACCATCTCGGCCCACGCCGCATAGACGTCGACGTCGAACGTGTAGTTGATGGCGTCGGTCATCCAGGCGCCGGGTGGCCGCATGTTGACCTCCAGCGCGATGATACGATCGTCCTTGGTCTCGAACAGTTCGATGTGGAAGAAGCGCTCGCGCACGTCGAAGGCCCTGAGGATTTTTCTGCCGGCCTCCTCCACCGCCGGGCTGACCTCGGGAAAGCAGGTGTAGCTCATATGGCGGTCGCGGTTGACCACCTCCATGACGCTCTGGTCGTAGCGGTGGCTGGCCGCCAGCACCACCTCGCCGTCGCGGTTGACCAGCCCGTCGAAGGTCACCACCAGCCCCTCGATGAACTGCTCCATGACGAAGCTGACATCTTCCGGCTTGTCCTTGAAAAACTGGTCGAGTTCCCTCGTATTGGAAATCTTGAACGTGTTCGAGGCGCCGGAGCCGGAATCCGGCTTGACCACCACGGGATAGCCGACACGGCGGATGAAGGTCATGGCGCCGGCCCGGTCGGAGCATTTGCGCTGCGGGATGGTCTCGACGCCGCTCTTGCGGAAGAAAGCGCGCATGCGGCTCTTGCGCTTCAAATTCTTCACGAAATCGAGTTTGGTGCCAAAGATGTTGAAGTCGGTGCGGATGTTGGCTTCCAGTTCCAGCCAATGCTCGTTGAGTGACTCGAAACGGTCGATGCGGCCCCATTTGTGGATGAAATGGCCCATCGCCCGGAACACCGGCTCGTAGTCCTCCATGTCGGCGACGCGGTAATATTCCGACAGTGCCGTCTTCAGTTTTCCGTTCAGCGCTTCATAGGGCGCGTCGCCGATGCCGAGCACGGTGGCGCCGGCCTTCTTCAGCCGGTCGCAGAAGTCGGCGCCATTGGCCGGAAAATGCGGCGAGAAGAACACGAAATTCACTGACGACCTCCCCCGGCATTGTCGCCTCGTCGACAGCCAAGTCTGACGCATTTGCCGCGTGTGGGGAAGAGCGCCCAAGACAAGCAATGGTGCAGCCCCACTTGCCTCGCTTTGCCCGCTCCTGTATGAGAACCGCCATGAACACGCGCGTTCCCTTCGTTGCTTCCCGTCAGACCGGCTTTGCCGGCGAGACCGTGCGCGCGCTTGCTTCCACCCTGCTGCTTCTCGGCCTTATCGGCGATCGCCGGGTTCGCTGAAGGAGCGCCCGGCGGTCGAACCGCCGCTCACGCGCACGCTCCTTGGCCAGTCAAATTGGCAAGTCACATCAAGCGAACGAAACTTTGGTAAGGCGCCGCTCGCCACCGAATCCGCCTGAAGGCGGATCCGCGAGCCGCCGGGAGAAACGACGATGAACGCACGAGAAGACATCCGCGATGGCGGGGAGCCCATGGCAAAGGGCATGCCTGACGCTGCCCGCAAATATCAGCCCTATCCGACCGTTGGCCTCACCGACCGCACCTGGCCTTCTAAAATCATCGACAAAGCGCCGATCTGGTGCTCGGTCGACCTGCGCGACGGCAATCAGGCGCTGATCGACCCGATGGGCCACGAGCGCAAGGCGCGCATGTTCGGCCTGCTGCTCGACATGGGTTTCAAGGAGATCGAGATCGGCTTCCCGTCGGCTTCGCAGACCGATTTCGACTTCGCCCGCTGGTGCATCGAGGAAGGCAAAGTGCCCGCCGATGTCTCGCTGCAGGTGCTGGTGCAGTGCCGGCCGGAATTGATCACCCGCACCTTCGAGGCGCTGAGGGGTGCTACCAACCCGATCGTGCATTTCTACAACTCGACCAGCGAATTGCAGCGCCGCGTCGTCTTCGAGAAGGACGTCGCCGGCATCAAGCGGATCGCCACCGACGCGGCCAAGATGATCACCGATATGGCGGCCAGGGCCGGCGGCGGCTACCGGTTCGAATACTCGCCGGAGAGCTTCACCGGCACCGAACTCGACGTGGCGCTCGAAATCTGCAACGCCGTCACCGAGATCGTGAAGCCGACTGAGCAGAACAAGCTGATCATCAACCTGCCGTCCACGGTCGAGATGTCGACGCCCAACATCTATGCCGACCGCATCGAATGGATGTGCCGCAACCTCGACAACCGCGAAAACCTGCTCATTTCACTGCACCCGCACAATGATCGCGGCACCGGCATCGCCACCACTGAACTCGGCCTGATGGCAGGTGCTGATCGCGTCGAAGGCACGCTGTTCGGCAATGGCGAGCGCACCGGCAATGTCGACATCGTCACACTGGCGCTCAACATGTACACGCAAGGCGTCGATCCCGAGCTCGATTGCTCCGACATCAACCGGATGAAGGACGTCTACGAATATTCCAACCAGTTGAAGATCCCGGAGCGTCATCCTTATGTGGGTGAACTCGTCTACACGGCCTTTTCCGGCTCGCACCAGGATGCCATCAACAAGGGCATGAAGGCGTTGCGCAAGGCCAACACGCCGCATTGGGAAGTGCCTTATCTGCCGATCGATCCGGCCGATGTCGGCCGCAACTACGAGGCGATCATCCGCATCAATTCGCAGTCCGGCAAGGGCGGCATCGCCTATGTGCTGCAGGCGGACTACGGCCTCCATTTGCCGCGCAACCTGCAGATCGAGTTCAGCCAGGCAATCCAGGCCATCACCGATGCCGAAGGCAAGGAGGTGCCGGCCAAGCGCATCCACGAGCGTTTTCTCGACACGTATGTCGACCAGCCCGGCGCGCGGCTGAAATTCCTCGACCATAACACCTATCCGGATACGGAAACCAAGGGGCGGCGCGTGGTGGAGGCGGTCATCCTCGACAGCGGCAAGGAAGTGACGATATCAGGCACCGGCACCGGCCCGATCGACGGCTTCGTCGATGCGCTGTCGCGCCATATCGGCATCGAGATGTCGGTGCTCGACTATTCGGAGCATTCCATGCAGCGCGGCTCCAATGCCTCGGCCATCTCCTATGTCGAGATGGAACATCCCGGCGGCAAGCTGTTCGGCGCCGGCATCAACACCAACATCGTCGCCGCTTCGCTGGAAGCGGTGGTTTCCGCCGCCAACCGCATCATCGGCCGCAAGGCGGGCTGAAAAGCTCCCCGGCAAGAGCAAGATGAACCCGGACGGGATCATCTTGCTCCGATCCTTGGCACCATTAACCACCGGGGGATTATCCGGTGGGGTACGCGATCGCATAATGGATGCATGCTTGTATGGCAGTGCAAGCGCTATATGATCGCGCACATAACCTGTGCCGACTTCGGAAGGATCGACACTTGCAGCATGCCACGCCTGCCGCCCCCGCAGTGCGCGAGACGTTGGAGCGATTGCTAGCCAGCGAGACGTTCGGGCGATCCGAGCGCGCGCGTAAATTGCTTCGCTACCTGGTCGAGCGCGAGCAGGCAGGCGAAGCCGACAAGCTCAAGGGCTTTTCCATCGCGATGGATGTTTTCGGCAAGGACGGCGATTTCGATCCGTCGACCGATGCCGTGGTGCGGGTCCAGGCGGGCAGGCTGCGCGAGCTTCTGCAGCATTACTTCGCCAATGAGGGCATTGCCGAACCGATCCGCATCGCCATTCCGCGTGGCGGCTATGTCCCATCCTATGAACTCAACGCGATCCGCCTGCCGGTCGACCCCGAGCCGGCGGAATATATCGAGACGGCCGCCGAGTTGCCGGGACCGTTCGAAGGCGCCGGCATGGCCGCGCCTCCTGCATCGTTGATGTCCTCTGTCGTCCCCGAGCCGGGACATGCGCTGCGGCGCCATCTCCAGTTCTTCTGGGCGGCGATCGCTCTGGTCATCGTCATGCTGGGCGTGTTGATCCTTCGTCAGGGAAGCGGCGCATTGCTGGCCGGAGGCGATGCCGCATCGACGGTCGAGAGCGGAGTGGCGACCGGCAGCATCGCGCCATTGGCCCCGATCGAAGCCCTTCCGCTCGTCTACATTGCCGTGAAAGCCAACAGCGCCAAGGCGACGCGCGTCGCCGCGTCGCTGCGCGCCGGCCTCAGCAGCTTCGATACGGTCAACTTCATCGGTCGCGACGCCGACAGCCCACCCGATCCGGTCGCGGACGCAACCAGTTTCATATTCGATGTCTTGCCTGGACCGACGGCGGGCGATGTCACTGTCGAGTTGCAGAGCGTGGCGACCGGACGGGTCTTGCTGTCACGCAACCTTACTGCCGCCGACAGCACGCCCTCCGCCGTCGAGGACAGTGTCGCCGACATTTTGAGTTCGGCCGTTCCGGCCTCGGGCACGATCTACAACTATATCGAACAGAGCGGCATCCAAAACGGCCTGACGGAATGTCTGCGGCTCAACGACAAATACTATCTCGACCAGAGCGCCAAGACCCATGAGACTGCGTATCGCTGTCTCGAAAACCTGGCCAATCTGGATGCGAAGTCGTCGCTCGTCTATTCGGAACTTGCCTCCCTGCATCTCGA
The DNA here is from genome assembly GCF_000359125.1 of Mesorhizobium sp. STM 4661. Lineage (GTDB taxonomy): Bacteria > Pseudomonadota > Alphaproteobacteria > Rhizobiales > Rhizobiaceae > Mesorhizobium. The sequence continues at coordinate 129,802 of NZ_CAAF010000082.1, forward strand.
GGCGGTCACCGATCATTACGCCTATCCCCCCGGCGCAACAATCGAACAGGCGATGGCGCTTGCCCATCGCGCCGCGCAGATGGGGCCGACCAGTCCCTATGCCCATCGCGTCTATGGCTACCTCTACTCGCGCCTCGGCAATTCGGAGGAATCGATCCGCTGGATGCGCAAGGCCCATGAGCTCAACCCTTATGACCTCAGCATGGCGGCCGCCTATGGCTACGGACTGATCTTCGCCGGCAAGTACAGCCAAGGCACGCCAATTCTTGCTCACGCCGTCGAAATCTCCAGCGGTCATCCGACCTGGTGGGACTACGGGCTTTTCGTCGGCGCGTTCATGCTGGGCGACATGAACAGGGCCACGATCGCCAGCGATGCGCTGCGGCCGACGGCGGCGAAATCGCACTATCTGACCGCGCGGCTGATCGGTGCGAAGGCCGCCGGCCGCGATCAGCTGGCGCAAAAACTCGCCGACGAACTGACCGCCAAGTTCCCGAAATTCGCAGCCGATCCGCGCGCGACTTTCGTCGACAGACGGTATCCCGCCGATCTGACCGACCGGCTGGTCGAGGCCCTGCATGCCGCCGGGATCGGCAGCGGCAGCTAATCATTCCAAGCTGGCGCCTGATCGCGAAAATTTTACTGGCTATGGATCTAGACAAAGAGCAATCCAGCCACAATTTCAGATCCGTTCTCCCGCCCGTCTTGCAATACACCATAAAATTTCATGATTTCATCCCTTTACGCTGTCGAACGGGGCACCGGCCCGAAGACGATCGTCTTCCTGCATGGCTTCGGCGGTTGCCTCGATGACTGGCGCGAGGTGATTTCGACACTCGCACCAGGAGCACGCACGCTGGCCTATGATCTTCCGGGCCACGGACTGTCGCTCGATTTCTCCGAGGGCGGTACGGCCAAGACGGCGGCTCGCGCCATTCTTGCCGATCTCGCCGCGCGCAAAATCAGGAGAGTGCATCTCACCGGTCATTCGATGGGCGGTGCAGCAGCGGTGCTGATGGCATTGGCCGAACCCGAAAAGATAGCGTCGCTGACGCTTCTGGCCCCAGGCGGCTTTGGGACGGAGATCAACGGGCCGCTGTTGCGCCGCTACGCCGCTGCTGCCGACAGAAACGAAATTCGCGCTTGCCTCGCCGCCATGTCCGGACCGCAAAGCCCGCCCTCGGAGCGTATTGTGGATGTCCATGGCGAAATGCGTGCGCGTCCTAGCCAGTTGCAGAAACTGGTCGAGATCGCGGCCGCCATGACCAGGGATGATCGCCAAGGTGTCATCCCGCGCGAACGGCTCGAGACGCTGACCATGCCGGTGATGGTGGTTTGGGGGACCGACGACGCCGTGCTGCCCTTTACCCAGGCCGATGGCCTGCCGGCGCATTTCCACCTGCACCATGTGCTGGAGGCCGGCCATATGCTGGTCGAGGAAGCGCCCGGCGTGATCGCGGAGACCGTCCGCCACAACATGAAACGCCGCAGTAGCCCTCTTCGGCCAAAATTTGCCGCCGCGGCGAACTGATCCCTTCGCTGCAAAGACGTCGAGCTCTTGGACGCACCAGGTGACCTCCGGCACTCTGACGTTCTGTTTTGGCGTACTGCTCTCCTACTCGAAACTCGTCCAGCGTGCATTTTGCCGGCGATTATGTTAACTCGCTGTTAACCAACCCCGCGAGGCAAACGCCGATGAAGGACGCAGGCGAGAACATCACCCAGATCGATCAGTCGCGAAAATTGTCCGACGCCATTCGCGACGTGAAAAACGCCTTCGCCGACCGCGATGACGTTGTGGTCGACATGCGCGAGGCGCATCGCATGCGGCTCGAGTTGCTTGCCGCCGAACTCGCACCCGTCTTCGCCGACGTGCCGGCCGACATGGACAATTTCGACTTCGCCGTATCGTCCGGGCTGCAGCCGCGTCTGTGGATCGATGCCGTCAGCCACGTCGCCATGGGGCGCGACCGCCGCACCTACCGCTTTCTCAAGGACACGCGCATCGGCCGTGTGGTGCTCGCCGAATCGACCGACATGAAACCGGTTGCCGATCAGGTGACGCGCTACGTGGCGGAGCGCGTCGTAGAACGCCAGAGAATGCTGGAAGGTGGCGTCGAGCAGGCTATCGCCGGCCTGAAACGCGCTGTTGTGCCGGAGGCCGAGCCGCCGTTGCAGGCCGCCCCACGCCGCAAGGGCTGGTCGGCTTTCCTGTCCGGCCTAGGATTGATCGCCGCGGGCGCCCTGGTCGGGCTGGTTGTCTCGGTCGTATTGTTCTGGGACCGCATCGTTGCGATGGGTTGGGGCTTTAAGCCATAGCTTCGGCGTTCGCGCCAAGTTCCAGCGTCTCCAGGTCGGATGGCGCTATGGCCGGCCCGGTCAGGCCGCGCCGTGTCAGCTTGATGCGCCAATTGCCCTTTTCGCCGTCGATATCGAGCAGATTATACTGTGCTGCCGGGCGCCTGCCGCCGGGCGACTGCCCCGCGGCGGCAACGCCGACCACGGGAATCCTGCGACCTCGCCCGCCGATGAAGAACAGCGACGGCTCATGCGAATGGCCGTGCAGGATGAGTTCGGCTCCATGCCCACGAACGACCTTGCTGAAGCGGGCAATGCCGAACAGCCGCTTGGGCTGCGACACCGCGCCGCGCACCGGCGGGTGGTGGATCATGATCACCCGAAACAGCCCGCGCTTGGCGGCCGCATCGAGCACACCGCGCAGCCTTTCGGCCTGACCTTCCAGAAAGAAGCCGTTGGCCATGAACGGGGCCGTGGCGCGCGCCGTCGTCACACCGATCAGCGCAATGTCGCCGCGCACGCGCAGATAGGGAAAGGCGTTGCGGTCGACCGGCGTATTGACGCCGTCGCCGGTCATCCACGCCGCCCATGACCGGCAGGCCTTGTCGAAGGCGCCCGGCACATAGGCGTCGTGGTTGCCGGGTACGACCGACACGTCATGCGGCGAACCCAGCGTCTCCAGCCAATGCTTGGCCATCTCGATTTCGCCGTCGAGCGCCAGATTGACCAGATCACCGGTGACGGCGATGTGATCCGCCCCGCTGGCTTTCATGTCGGTGACGATCGTGTCGAGGACAGCATCGCGCATGTGGCGGCGGCGGTTGCGCTGCCAGTTGACGTAGCCGACCACGCGCTTGGAGGCGAGATCGCGATAGGTTACATCGGGGAGCGGTCCCAGATGGATATCGGAAATATGCGCGAGCCTGAACATCCTTCCTTCATAAGCGACACGCGCCCCGCTTTCCACCCACGGTTTCGTGGCTGATGACGCAGCCCGATCCGCAACAAGCCTTTCGCCAGGCCGGCTGGCCCGGTCTCAGAGCAAGGCTGTTTCATCTCTATTTCGTGCTGCGGCGGCCAATGACGCTGGGCGTGCGCGGCCTGGTCCACGACCGCGCCTCCAATTCCGTCTTTCTCATTCGCCACACCTATGTCCCGGGCTGGCAGCTTCCGGGTGGTGGGGTCGAGGTCGGCGAGACGCTGGTTGAAGCGCTCGCGCGCGAACTCGCCGAGGAGGGCAATATTGCGCTCAGCGCGCCGCCGCTGCTGAAGTCGATGCATTTCAACCGCCGGGCCAGCCGCCGCGATCACGTCGGCCTGTACCTGATCGAGGGGTTCAGCCAGACCGCGCCGAAGCTGCCGGACCACGAGATCGCCGAAGCCGGTTTCTTTCCGCTCGACCGCTTGCCGGAAGGCACGACACCGGCGACTTTGCGACGCATCGCAGAGATTTTTGGGGGTCAACCGGCATTACCCTATTGGTAGGCTTGCTTTGGTTGTTTGAAAAATTCCAAGCTATCGCTCAGGCACTATACGGGGGCGATACCATGGATGTCGGACAAGCAAGATCGGTGAACGTCTGGCCCTATGTCGGGCTTTATAGTCTTATGATGATAGGCCTGACCGTCGTGTTCATGGGCATATCGGTCATATTCCCTTCACTACCGGACAGCTTCCTGAAAGCGGAGCTTGCCAGACAGGCCCGTATCAACACCGAAATCTTCCGCTAGATCGCCGACCTCACGCCGCCTTCCTGAACCGCGCGCGATCATGCGGCGCGGCGTAGTCGAGCTCCGGTCCGACAGGCACGATGCGCGTCGGATTGATGGTTTCATGGCTGCGGTAATAGTGCGCCTTGATGTGGTGCAGGTTCACCGTCCCCGAGACGCCGGGCACCTGATAAAGATCGCGCAAATAGTTCGACAGGTTCGGATAGTCGGCGATACGGCGCAAATTGCACTTGAAATGGCCGACATAGACCGGATCGAAGCGGACCAACGTGGTGAACAGCCGCCAGTCGGCCTCGGTGATGCGGTTGCCGACGAGATAGCGCTGTCGCGACAGCCGGTCCTCCAGCACGTCGAGCGCCGAGAATAGGTCGCCAAACGCCTCCTCATAGGCTGCTTGCGTGGTGGCGAAGCCGGCACGGTAGACGCCGTTGTTGACGGAGGGATAGACCAGCGCATTGACCCTGTCGATCTCACCGCCCAGCGCCTGCGGATAGAAATCGAGGCTTGCATCGCCCCATGCGTCGAAGGCGGAGTTGAGCATCCGGATGATCTCGGAGGATTCGTTGGAGACGATGGTCTGCTCCCTCTTGTCCCACAGCACCGGCACCGTCACCCGACCGGAATAGGCGGGATCGGCTTTGGCATAGACCTGGTGCAGGAAATCGAGGCCGTAAAGCGTATCGCCGGTGGCACCGTCCTCGGCCAGGAACGTCCAGCCATTGGCGCCCATGAAGTGGTGGACGACCGAGACGGAAATCACGTCCTTGAGCCTCTTCAGCGCGCGAAAGATCAGCGTCCGGTGCGCCCACGGACAGGCAAGCGAGACGTAGAGATGGTAGCGGCCGGGCTCGGCCTTGAAGCCGCGCGTGCGGCCCTCGGCCGGCGCGCCGTCGCGAGTGACCCAATCACGCCATTGCGACTGCACCCGCACGAACCTGCCGCCGCTGTCCGCGGGGTCGTGCCAGCGATCATGCCACCTGCCTTCGACCAGCAATCCCATACGAAATCTCCTTGCGTCCTCATCAACCATTTTAGGCGCAAGGCGGCGGCACCGAAGTCGTCATGTGCTGAACAGACCGTCACTTGGCCGAAACGGCGGACGAAAACGGCCGATTGCAGCGGCTGAAAATTGATGCTAGCGGACAATCCGCATGTTCGACTTTGCTTTGATCCGGTTCGACCGACGACGAAAGGGCGCCCGCGCTTGATGAAGCGCTGACTGGCGAACGCTGCCGTTTGCAGCAAACCTTTCCCCGTACCGGAACGCAAAGACCATGAGCCTTGCCGACGTAAGATACCTGCCGGAAACTCCGGCCCATGACTCCGAAATCGAAGCCATCAACGACGAGGTCTTCGGGCCCGGCCGTTTCGTGCTGGCCGCCTACAAGATCCGCGAGGGTGGCCCGCACGAGCGCTCCCTGTCCTTCGTCGCCGTCGATGGCGATACCGTAATTGCCTCGGTGCGCATGACGCGCATAGCTGCCGGCGCCGGCCGTGCGCTGATGCTCGGTCCGCTTGCGGTGCGCCCGGCCTTCAAGAATCTCGGCATCGGCCGCCGGCTGGTGGCGATCGCGTTGGAGGCCGCCGCCAAGGCCGGCATGTCAGCCGTGATGCTTGTCGGGGACGAGCCCTATTACGGCCCGCTCGGTTTCAAGAGAATCCCGCGCGGGCAGATCTCCATGCCGCGTCCGGTCGATCTCGACCGGCTTTTGGCGCACGAGATCGTGCCGGGCGCGGTGGCAAGGCTGGCGGGAGAGGTCTGCCACGCCGATCAGGCGAAGATTGCCGAGCCCATCGCCGTGGTGGCATGACCATGACGCGCATTAGGTGGGGGACACCGAGATGAATCCGAACGGCCAGATTGCGATCGTCACCGGAGGTGGATCCGGCCTTGGCGAGGCGACCGCGCGCGCCCTGGCTGCAAAGGGCGCCAGCGTTGCCATCCTCGATCTCGGCATCGAGCGGGCGGCAAAGGTGGCGGCCGACATCGGCGGCATCGCCATCCAATGCGACGTGAGCAGCGCCGACAGCGGTGCCGCTGCCGTGATGGAAGTGGCGGGAAAGCTTGGCGAACCGCGCATCCTGGTCAACTGCGCCGGCATCGCCATCGGCATCAAGACGATCGGCAAGGACGGTCCGCATCCGCTCGACCAGTACCGCAAGGTGATCGAGGTCAATTTGATCGGCACCTTCAACATGATCCGCCTCGTCGCCAACCGGGTCGCCAAACTCGAGCCGTTGCAAGGCGGCGAGCGCGGCGTCATCGTCAACACGGCATCGGTCGCCGCCTACGACGGTCAGATCGGCCAGGCAGCCTATTCCGCTTCCAAGGGTGGTGTCGTCGGCATGACGCTGCCCGTGGCGCGCGACCTTGCCCGCTCAGGCATCCGCGTTTGCACCATCGCGCCCGGCATCTTCAAGACGCCGATGATGGCCGGCATGCCGCAGGAGGTGCAGGATTCTCTGGGCGCCGCGGTGCCCTTCCCGTCCCGCCTGGGCGAGCCGTCCGAATATGCGGCACTTGCGCTGCACATCGTCGAAAACCAGATGCTGAACGGCGAGACTATCCGCCTCGACGGCGCCATCCGCATGGCCCCGAAATAGCCAAGGCATTTTGCGGCCAAGTGGCATCACTTGCTCTCGCACAAATGCGGCTAAAACAAACAGATAGAGCGGGATGCCCCGTTCAATCCAACTGCATCCCGCTCTATTGCCAAATCGGGCTCGTCGTCTGATAGGTGGATGATCAAAATCAACTTACCAGAGTGATCATTTTGGAAGATCGAAGCAAGGACATGATCCGCGAGACGGACGCCGAGGCGATCAGGCTGGCCAAGACGCTGATGCGCAGCGCCCGTTTCGGCGCGCTTGCAGCGATCGAGCCCGGAACCGGTTCGCCTCTGGCCAGCAGGGTGGGCGCGGCGACCGATACCGACGGCACGCCACTGATCCTCGTGTCGATGCTGTCCGCCCATACCGGCGCGATCCTGGCCGATCCGCGCTGTTCTCTGCTCGTGGGCGAACCCGGCAAGGGCGATCCGCTGGCGCACCCGCGAATCACCCTGGTTTGCCGGGCGGTGCGGCTCGAGCGCGGATCAGGCGCACATGCCCGCGCCGAACGGCGCTATCTCAACCGCAATCCCAAGGCAAAACTCTATGCCGGGCTTGGTGACTTCTCGATCTTCCGCCTCGAGCCCGAGCGTGCCAGCCTGAATGGCGGCTTCGGCAAGGCCTATTTGCTCGACCGCGCCGACCTTGTCACCACCACACCGATCGTCGAGGAACTCGCCGCCGTCGAACAATCCGCCCTTGACCATATGAATGCCGACCATCGCGATGCAATTGCCATCTATGCCAGACATTTTGCCAAGGCCGCGGACGACGATTGGGTCGTCACCGGCTTCGATGCCGACGGCATGGATCTGGCATCGGGCGACGATATTTGCCGGATACTCTTTCCCGAGCCATTGCAGGCCGCGCGGGAGCTGCGGCCTGTCCTTGTCGACATGGCAAGAACCGGCCGGGCGGCAGGCTGAACGACATGCATAAAAACAAAGACCTAGAGCGCGTCGCACGAATCCGTTCAGACGCGACGCGCTTTAGACACAGCTCCACAGTTAATCGCGTCGGATCGAAAGCAAGTCTTGAGATTTGGAAGAAATGTTCTACCTTTCCCGCTAGCGTTGAATCGCCAGCGCACATCAATGAGTGAGTCTATGGAATCAGACGCTATTGCCCCCGTAGTGTCTGATGAGCAGGAAAGCATGGGGGATCGATGGTCTCGACAAAGCTAATCGCCAACGCCGAATCGGCGGCCATTTTTCTGACGCTGATGGGCAACGAGAAACGGCTCTTGATCATGAGCTATCTTGCCGACGGTGAAATGTCGGTCGGCGCCATTGCCGAGAAGGTCCAACTCAGCCAATCCGCCCTGTCGCAGCATCTGGCCAAATTGCGGGCGCTCGATCTCGTCGAGACCCGCCGCGACCGGCAGATGATCTACTATTCCTGCAAATCAGAGGCCGTGCGCGAACTTCTCACCATGCTGGACGGGATTTTCGGCGAAGGCGAGCTGTCGCAGATGGCCAATCGCCTGCGCCGCGCCGGGACTTGACCGGAAAGTCCAATCGTTCCTACGTCGCTGATGTTTTTCGTTCGCCGAGGAATGCATGGACCCTATCCGTATCGATGACCCGCAGGACCCGCGCGTCGCCGCCTATCTCGACATACGCGAGCGCGATCTTGCTGGCCGGCAAGGCCGTTTCGTTGCCGAAGGCAAGGTCGTGCTGGACATGCTGCTCTCAACCGGGCGCTTTGCTGCCGAATCGGTGCTGGTGCTCGAAAACCGGCTGGCCGGCCTCGACGAAATCCTGCGCAGGGCGCCCGTGGACCTGCCGGTCTACGTCACGGCCGGCGAGATCATGGACAGGATTGCCGGCTTCCACATGCATCGCGGCATATTGGCGATCGGCCGCAAGGGCGTGGCACAACCTGCGGAAGCCCTGCTTGGCGCCCTGCCCGCCCACGCCCTGATCGTCGTGCTGGTCGGCATCGCCAATCATGACAATATGGGCTCCGTCTTTCGCAACGCCGCCGCCTTCGGCGCCGATGCCGTGTTTCTGGACGCGACCTGCTGCGATCCGTTGTACCGCAAGGCGATCCGCGTCTCGGTCGGCGCGGCGCTGAAAGTGCCCTTTGCCTCCTTCACCGATGCCGTCGGCTTCATTGCGACGCTCGACCGGCAAGGCTTCGACCAGTTGGCCCTGTCGCCGCGCGGGCAAACCGAAATTCGTGACGCGAAAAGGACGGAGCGGCTGGCGCTCTATCTCGGCACCGAGGGCGAAGGCCTGCCCGAAAACCTGCTTGCCCGCCTGCGAACACTGCGGATCGGCATGGCCGAGGGGTTCGACAGCCTGAACGTCGCCGCGGCGTCAGCCATCGCACTGCATCGTTTTTCCGCAGGCAGGAGATGAGCTGCAGAAGACGGCCTTCATCGTCCGGGTTTCAATTCGTCAAAGCGGCCTTCTGCAACGCCCGCACACGGTCGGCAAGGCTGCGTTCGCCGCTTGCCGGCTGCTTGGGTGCCGCAAGCACCTTGGCGATCGGCGACTCCGGCCCGTCGAGCTGCGCCGTCAGGGCGACGACCTGCGCCGCCAGGTCGCTCATCTGCTCGCGCAATGCCGCACTGGCGTTGCGCGCATCGTTCCCACCCTCTGATCTGGCGGTTTCGTAGGCGGCAAGGTCGGTCTTCAGCCGCTTGTTCTCGCGGGCCAGCGCCGTCAGCCTGGCTTCCAGCCGCTCCCGGTCGACATCGAGCTTGGCGATCGCCTTTTCGATCTCGTCACCCTTGGTGGCCGCACCGACGGGATCGCCTGCCCCGCTGACAAGCCGCACCGAGGACGTGTTGCCTTCGCCTTTCGACTTTTCGCGAAGCCGCGCGATTTCCTTTTCGCGGCGCTCAAGCTTGTCCTCGCGATCGGCAAGCGTGGCGAGCAGGCGCTCGACCTTTTTGTCCAGTTCGCCGGTTCTTTTCTTCTCGGCTTTCAACGCGTCGCGCGCGGCTTTGCTCTCGGCCACGATCTCCTGTTGGCGCCTGTCGGCTTCCTTGCGCTGACCGCGCAGCAGCGAAATGTCGCTGGCCAGCTTCTGCAGCTCCGATTCGCGCGCCACCAGCTCGATCTGGCGGTTGCTGGAGGAAAAACTGGCGTCATCATACATGTGCTCCAGCTTTTCCAGCTCGAGCGCGCGCTTTTCCAGCACACGCTCGGTTTGGGCAAGCCGACCTGTCAGAACCTGCAACTGGTCTTCGCGCTGCCGAACTTCCTCGCTCTTGGCTTCAAGCTCCAAAAGGGCCTGCTTCTTGTCCTTCCGCTCGATTTCCAGCCCCTTCAGCGCCTCGCGGCCACGGCCGATCTCGACAAGCTGTTCGGCCGATTTCTCGCGCAACGACTTCACGCTCATTTCGAGCCGGCGCGTCGACATGGCGAACTCGGCGCGGACGCGGTCCTTGTCCGCCCGGATCTCAGCCAGCGTCAACGGCATCGAACCCTCGACTCGTTTGCGCGTCAGCGCCACGGCCCTTCGCCAGATCGCCGGGGCAATCATCAGCGCCAGAAAGCCGGCGCAGAGAAAACCGAGGACAAAGAACAGGATCGACTGAACCAAGGTGACTATCCGTTATGGATGGCAAACAATCGCAGGGAATTGTGCCACGTTCGCATGACGGAATTCCAGTGCTGCGGCAAGGATCTGCCGCGGCACTGTTCGGATCGCGGACCCAAGGTCCGATCGAGATGATGCAAATGCCTGCTCAGAACGGATTCCAGGTTGCCCGCTGGGTAAGCTTGAGGTAACCGAGATTGACGCCGAGCCGGGCGCCAACGCCGGTACGGATCGGCACCAGCAGCACATTGTTGTTCTTCATGACGTTGAAGCCGACGCCGGCCACGATATAGGCCGAGCCGGCAACGCCGCCGAAACGATTGTAGAGGCTGTTCACATCATCAAGGTTATAGACCAGCATCATCACCCGCGAGCCCTCGCCGCCGAAATCCCAGCCAAGCGACGGGCCCTGCCAGAACACTTTGTGATCGCCGGCATTCTTGGTGTAGAGCGTGCCTTCGCCATAGGTCAGGCCGCCGATCAGCGCGCCGGACCCCTCCTCGCCGAGCAGATAGCCGTTGGGCAAGCCGTAGGAGGCGAAGATCTTCTCGACGACGGTGGCGAGTCCGCCCGATGTCGCTCCAAAGAATTTGTGACCGGAATCAACAATCTCCTGAGCGGTGTATTCCTGGGCCCGCGAAGCCGAGGGTGAAAGAACGACAAGGCCCATGAGAGCGATCGTCATTGCGAGGACACGGAAAAAGTTCCGGTCTGAGATGACACGGACAAGGGTCCGGTCGGGGATGACACGGAAAAAAGTCCGGTCGTAGAATCGGGAAAACATGCTTCCAATCTCCGTCAGGGAGCACTTTCGCCGACGCCTCGCATCCGTGCGGCTCTTCGGCGGCCGTTAAGGATGACTGTTACGGACAAACTATGCCGTAATTCTTTTTCAACCATTAAGCTTTCACATGAAGATGGCGGTTCGAAGGCTGGTTTCGGCCTGGTTTGGCTCGCCCGCGCATCCACTTGCGTGAACGCACCATTTTCTATCACGACAATTCTGGATTTGTTGATGCGCGCACAAGCGCTGTGTATTCAGAATGCCTTGGAGCGAGCGTGATTCGTGTGGACAGGCGTGATTGTCGATCGCCCGGCCATTGGTTGTGAAATTTTGCAGGGACTTTTCGCTGATGGCCGAGCTTTTTACCCTTTCCGCACCCGATCTCGCGGCGCTTTTGTGCAGCCGGGTCTGCCACGACATCATTTCGCCGGTCGGCGCCATAAACAACGGGCTTGAGCTGCTCGATGAAGGCGGCGCCGACGAGGACGCCATGAAACTGATCCGCCAGAGCGCCAGAAATGCTTCGGCCCGCCTGCAATTCGCCCGTATCGCCTTCGGCGCGGCTGGTTCCGCCGGCATGATGATCGACACCGGGGACGCGGAAGCCGTTGCCATCGCTTTCCTCAAGAACGAAAAGCCGGAACTGGTCTGGAACGGAAACCGCGAACTGTTGCCCAAGAACAAGGTCAAGCTGCTGCTCAATCTCATTCTCGTCGCCAACGCCGCCATCCCGCGTGGCGGCAAGCTTGTGGTCACGCTTCAAAACCTTGACGCCGAGCCGCGCTTTGCCCTGGCCGCGAGCGGCCCGATGCTGCGCGTGCCGCCGAAGTTCCTCGAACTCCATTCCGGCCACCGGCCCGAGGAGCCGATCGACGCGCATTCGGTGCAGCCCTATTACACGCTGCTCCTGGCGCGCGAAGCCAACATGACGATATCGATCCACGCAACCGCGGAAGAAATCGTGCTTTCGGCAGCCTGAAAGCCTGAAACTTCCTGCAGCGCTGCACAGCGCTTCGGACGCATGATCCTCTCCCAAACCTGTGATTGGGGCCATTCGCCAGCCGGCAAGCACAGATAAAGAACTTTTCCAACAATACCTAGTGCCGTCGCGGCAAAATTTGCCGATCTGACAAAGTCGAAGTATCGACGAAGAAGAACATGTAAATAGCGCCTTTACAAAAATTTTACCCAATGGCTTTTCGGCTTCTTTACCGGATTGAGCCTATGGTGCCTTTCAGCCCCCGCGACGCCGCCGGCAAAGAAGGCCCGGAAATGAAACGCTGCATGTTCATCGACGATTCGAGCGTCATCAGGAAGGTTGCAAAGCGCATCCTGGGTGGCCCCGACATGCTGGTCATCGAAGCCGCCAGCGGGTTTGAAGCGGTCGAGATGTGTGCAGCCGATATGCCGGATATCATCATCGTCGATGGCGCCTTGCCGGATATGCAGGCGGCGGACGTCATCCGCCGCGTGCGCGCCATGGCAAGCCCGGTACAGCCCCAGATCCTGATTTCGCTGGTTGAGGTCGAGGTCGCGTCGATCATGAAGGCAAAGCGCGCCGGCGCTCAAGGCTATCTGCTGAAGCCGTTCAATCGCCCGCAACTGCTCGAATGCTTCCGCAACTTGAAAATCGCCGCCTGACGCCGGTTCACGAGCAGCTGTTCAAAAAGCAAAAACCCGGCAGAAGCCGGGCTTTTGTGGGAAAACCAATCGAAAGGGCGTTTCAGGCGCTGACGCGGATATCCTCGGGTTCGCGCAGCACATAGCCGCGGCCCCAGACCGTCTCGATGTAATTCTGGCCGCCGGAAGCGGCGTCGAGCTTCTTGCGCAGCTTGCAGATGAAGACGTCGATGATCTTCAGTTCCGGTTCGTCCATGCCGCCGTAAAGGTGGTTGAGGAACATCTCCTTCGTCAGCGTCGTGCCCTTGCGCAGCGAGAGCAACTCCAGCATCTGGTATTCCTTGCCGGTCAGATGCACGCGCTGGCCGCCGACCTCGACGGTCTTGGCGTCAAGGTTGACCACCAGGTCGCCGGTGGTGATGACCGACTGGGCATGGCCCTTGGAACGTCGCACGATGGCGTGAATGCGGGCAACCAGCTCATCCTTGTGAAACGGCTTGGTCATGTAATCGTCGGCGCCGAAGCCGAGACCGCGCACCTTGTCCTCGATGCCGGCCATGCCGGAGAGGATCAGGATCGGCGTCTTCACCTTGGAAAGACGAAGTGTCCTCAAGACTTCATATCCCGACATATCGGGAAGATTGAGGTCGAGAAGGATGATGTCGTAGTCGTAGAGCTTGCCTAGATCGACACCTTCTTCGCCAAGATCGGTCGTATAGACATTGAAACTTTCCGATTTCAGCATCAGCTCGATGCTTTGTGCGGTTGCACTGTCATCTTCTATCAGCAGAACACGCATTTCATTCCCCTTTTCTGCTGCCGGACCATTTCATGACCCGTCCAGGACCGGAGCAGTGATTGCCTAGAGCAGAGGCTGCCATCGAATGGTTAACAAAACCTAATTCCGTGCTGATGACGGTATCAGATTTTTTAACCCCTTTCTACACCTTGTTGAATCTAATGATGAATCACAGAACCAAACCGCTAATGCAACACATTAATAAGCCAGACTAAGTGACTCCAGGGACTCGCTGGCCACGCTTCCCAGCCGAGAACCGGAATTTTTACCCGGCCTTAAGTCCTGAGCCGTATGATTAACAATGCCCGTAAACGAATGGTTACCGACGGCAAAAAACTTTAGGGGTTTGTTTCCCATAGTTCCGGGAAAGCCGGTGGAAACGGGTGAAGCCTCGGCTTGCCGGAGCGGATTGGACGATATGTGCAGGTGTGCGTTTCCAGGAGTACCGAATCATGAAGTCACGTGAAAACCTCGTTCGACTGAAGCAGTTTCAGGTGAACGAGAAGCGGCGGCAGCTGCTGCAACTCGACATGATGATCGCCGAATTCGAGCGCATGGCTGTCGAACTGGAACTTCAGATCACCGCCGAGGAAAAGAAGGCTGGCATCACCGACATCAACCATTTTGCCTATCCGACCTTCGCCAAGGCGGCGCGCTTGCGTCGCGACAATCTCAGAAATTCGCAAAGCGACCTCGCTCAGCAGCGAGGCATCGCCGAATCACTGCTCGGCGAAGCCGAGGCGGAGCTTTCCAAGGCGGAAATGCTCGAATCGCGCGACACCAAGATCCGCGACGCCGAGACCGGCACCCGCAGCGCCATGATCGGCTGAAAACAGGGCCTCAGGCCCAATCGGCACGCGGCAATCAGGGCTTCGACCATGGAAAGCCACCACTCGCCAAACGGGCGCCAGTTTCAGCCCACCAAATCCCTTTCCTGTCCCGCGACCGCGCGCGCGCGGGCATCCTTGATGTCGGGGGCATGCTGCTCCGACCAGGCCCTGATCTGGCTGAGCAGCCCCGCCAGGTTCTGACCGAGTTCTGTCAGTTCATATTCGACCCGCGGCGGGATGACCGGAAAGATCTCACGCCGCACCAGACCGTCGCGTTCGAGGACGCGCAGCGTCTGCGTCAGCATTTTCGGCGTGATGCCTTCGAGTTTGCGCGCCAGCTCGCCGTTGCGTAGCCGTTCGCGGCGCAAGGCGCAAACCACCAGATAGACCCATTTGCTGGCGAGCATTTCGAGCACGGTGTGCGACGGGCACGTCCGGCGGAACGCGTCATAACCGAAAGGGGATCTGTCTTCGCTATCCATGAGGTGCCTAGATATCAGGAAGGTACATACTAGACAACGGAATATTACTATCCAAATGATAGCGGCACACCAACCAGCAGGAGACTCCCATGCGTGCCGTTGTCCAGAATTCCGTCGGCGGACCTGATGTCCTCGTCATCGCAAATCGACCCGACCCGATACCTCAGGCAGGCGAAGTGCTTGTTCGCATCAAGGCAGCAGGCATCAATCCGGTCGATGGCGCCGTGCGCGGCGGCCATTATCCGCTGCTCGGCGAGCCGCCCTTCATTCTGGGCTGGGATTTTTCGGGAACCGTGGAGGCACTAGGCTCGGGCACGACTGGCCTGAAGATTGGCGACGCCGTGTTCGGCATGCCGCGTTTTCCCAAGCAGGCGGCGGCCTATGCTGAACTGGCCGCCGTACCGGCGGACGAGATTGCACCGAAGCCGGAAGGCATCGATCACGTCCACGCAGCGGCGCTGCCGCTGGCCGGCCTGACGGCCTGGCAAGGCCTTGTCCGCCATGGCGGGCTCAAACAGGGCCAGCGCGTGCTGATCCATGCCGCGGCCGGCGGCGTTGGGCATCTGGCACTTCAGATCGCCAAGGCGCGCGGCGCCTATGTCATCGCCACCGCCAGTCCGCAAAAGCTCGATTTCGTCCGCTCGCTCGGCGCCGATGAGGTTGTCGACTACACCAAGGGCGATTTCGTCGACAGCATCGGCAACATCGATCTCGTCCTGGAAACGGTCGGTGGCGACCATGCGCAGCGCTCGCTGAAGGTGCTCAAGCCCGGCGGCGTGCTGGTGTCGCTGCTCAATGTCGGCGACGCTGCCAAGGAGGAGGCCAAGACACGAGGTATCCGGGTCGAACGCATGTCTGTCGTGCCCGACCGCGACGGCCTTGTCGAGCTTGCCAGACTGGTCGACGCGAAAGAGCTTGCCATTCACGTGGCGAAAGCCTTTCCGCTTGAACAGGCTGGCGCCGCGCATGCCTTTCTTGGCACCAGGCCAATCGGCAAAGTGGTGCTTACGGCCTGATACGGGAGAATCGTTCCGGCAAAACAAAAGGGCGCGAATTGCCGCGCCTTCCATAGTCCTGGAATCAGTTCAATGGCGGTATTGCTGGATGCGCGTCGTGCGCAGCCCGGCAAGGCCGTATTCATCGATCGATGCCTGCCAGGACAGGAATTCCTCGGTGGTCAGCTTGTAGCGCTGGCACGCTTCTTCGAGGCTCAACAGCCCGCCGCGCACCGCGGCGACCACTTCCGCCTTGCGCCGGATAACCCAGCGACGTGTGTTCGTCGGCGGCAGATCGGCGATCGTAAGAGGGCTGCCGTCAGGCCCGATAACATATTTGACTCGCGGTCTAACTAGATCGGTCATCGTACTCTCTACTAAAAACTCAAAGACCCAATCCCCACCACATTACCACCACAGCTTTAAAAATTGCCTAAGCGAACCCTAATAGCTAGGTAAGGATCATGAACGCCGCGTTAGTGTTTTCGTCGGCATTTGAAACATCCGCCGGCAAGCGCGGAATTTGATCGAAAAAATCGGCGCCGCCGCAAAGCTGGCGCACCCGCAGTGCTTGACCTATATTCCGGCCATTGGCATTCAAGCCCCGTCAATCGGGCGCCGCGCAGAACGAAAGAACCATGAACAGCCTCGACCTTCCCGAAAGCCCGCAAAACACCCGCATCGTGGTCGCCATGTCGGGGGGCGTCGATTCGTCTGTTGTCGCCGGTCTTTTGAAGCGTGAAGGCTATGATGTCGTCGGCGTCACGCTCCAGCTCTACGACCATGGCGCGGCCACGCACCGGGCCGGCTCATGCTGCGCCGGTCAGGATATCGACGATGCCCGCCGCGTTTCCGAGACGCTCGGCATTCCGCATTATGTGCTCAACTACGAGGAGCGCTTTCGCAAGGCGGTGATCGACCCGTTCGCCGAGAGCTATGTGGCCGGCGAAACGCCGATCCCTTGCGTCTCCTGCAACCAGACGGTGAAGTTTGCCGACCTTCTGGCGACCGCGCTGGAGCTCGGCGCCGACGCGCTGGCCACCGGCCACTACATCCGTTCTAGCGCCAACGGCGCCCATCGCGCTCTCTACCGGCCGGTCGACGCGGATCGTGATCAGAGCTATTTCCTGTTCGCCACCACGCAGGCACAGATCGACTATCTGCGCTTTCCGCTCGGCGGCCTGTCGAAGCCGCAGGTTCGCGCCATTGCCGAGGAAATGGGGCTGGCGGTCGCCGCCAAGCAGGACAGCCAGGACATCTGCTTCGTGCCGCAGGGCAAATATTCCGACATCATCGCCAAGCTTAAGCCGGCCGCGGCCAATTCGGGCGACATCGTCCACATAGACGGCCGCGTGCTCGGCCGCCATGAAGGCATTTTGCGCTATACGATCGGCCAGCGCCGCGGCATCGGCATCGCTTCGGGCGAGCCGCTCTACGTCGTCCATCTCGATGCCGATCGCGCCCGCGTCGTCGTTGGTCCGCGCGAGGCGCTTGAGACGCACAAGATCTACCTGCGCAACATGAACTGGCTGGGCGACGGGCCGCTGTCCGACATTCCGGCGGCCGGGCTCGAGCTGTTTGCCAAGGTCCGCTCGACGCGTCCGCCGCGCCCGGCCGTGCTGCACCACCGGGCCGGCGGCACCTTTGTCGAGCTGGTCGACGGTGAGTCCGGCATCGCGCCTGGTCAGGCCTGCGTGCTCTATTCCGACGACGGCAACGAGGCCCGCGTGTTCGGCGGTGGCTTCATCGAGCGTTCCGAGCGCGGCGCCGAGGCCGAGGCGATGCTGAACCGGCTTGCGGCCCGGCCGGCGCAGGTTCCCGCCGAATAGGGCAGCGACAGCACTTTTCTCTCAGGAAGGCGATCCGGAATGGGCGACCGTACCGGCGGTCAGGATGCGCAGCACCCGGATGGCTTCCTCGCCGCTGGTGCGGGGTTCGGCCCGCGTCTCGATGCACTGGATGAAATGTTCCAGCTCACGCGTCAGCGGCATGCCCTCGCCGACCGCCACATAGGACGGCTCGTTGGCGGTGAAGGCCCATTGCCCGCTGTCTTGCCACACCGCGTGGCGGTAGACGGCGAGCTTGCGCTCCCACGGTTCGACATCGTCGAACACCGCCATCGCCTTGGTGCCGACCACGGTCAGCCGCCGCTCGCGGTAGGGATTGAGCCGCGAGGCGAAGAGATGGCTGCGCAAGCCGTTGGGAAAGCGCATGTGCAGATGCGCGAAGTCGCTGAGCTTGTCGAGCAGGGCGGCTCCCTCGCCGCGCACCTCGACGGGCTCCGAGCCGGTGATCGCCAGGATCATCGACAGATCGTGCGGCGCAAGATCCCACAGCGCGTCGTTTTCGGTATGGAACTTGCCGAGCCCGAGCCGATGCGAGTGGATGTAGCGCACCTCGCCAAGCTCGCCATTATCGATCAGCGCCTTCAGCGTTTCGAAAGCGGGATGAAAACGCAGCACATGGCCAACCATGAAGACGCGGCCATTGTCGGCCGCCGCCTTCACCGAGCGCTCGGCATCGGCCACCGTCAGCGCGATCGGCTTTTCCACCAGCACATCCTTGCCGCCCTTGACGGCACGCACCGCCATGTCGGCGTGGAACTGCGGCGGCAGCGCCATGACGATGGCGTCGACATCTTTGCGGCCAAACAGCGCCTCGGGCTCGATCGCCAGGCAATCCTGCTCGCTGGCGAACCCCTCGGCACGGGCAGGATTGACGTCCGAAACCGCGTGCAGCGCGCCGAGCGCCTTGAGGGTGCGGATGTGGTTGCTGCCCCAGTATCCGCAACCGAGGACTGCAATGCGCGGTTTCATCAATTTCAGACCATGACTTTCGTGGCCGAGACATAGCGACGTGCCTCATCGAACTCAACCCCGGTAGCTCTGCTCAAATGTCTGCCCGGCAAAGCATTTCGGCGACGCCGATATGTCGGCATGCCGGCTGCATCGATGCTTGACAGGCTTGGTGTCCCAACCTTATATCCGCGCGACCTTGGCGAACGCCTCGACATGCCTTTCGATTTAAGGCGGATTTCGGGCCTTTCGCCGCCCTGGCGGGGTAGCTCAGTTGGTTAGAGCACGGGAATCATAATCCTGGGGTCGGGGGTTCAAGTCCCTCTCCCGCTACCACCTTACCCCCCACTGCTTTGACGCCGTTGGGGAAGGCATTCTCGCCCAGGAGTGCGGTTAGACGCCCGGCGATTTCAACTTCGATTCCGCCGATCTTCAATGGATCTCGAAACACAGTGACGGTTTCGATCAAGTCCCGCATCGCCTCTGCGGATTCGGCATCGCCTGCCACAATGCCTTTTGCAAGTCCCGCTTGCAGTTGATTTAGTTGTTCCTCGTAGCGTGCCAGCACCGCAGGATGCAGCGCGATCACAGTGGCCGCCGCGGGCACTTGGTCCAGTTCGGCCACAATGCCCTTGCGCTCGAAGGCGGGCGCCGCGACGACGGGAGGAAGAAGCCCCTCGAACCGCTCGCCCGTCTCGGGCAGCTCGGCCGAGACGCGTGGGGCGCCGGCATGGACTTCGGCACAGACATGATGAGCGACGAGGCGAACGATGCGCTCGCCGTCCGCCGCCGACAGACGCTCTCCTGTGTCGGATACGCCCTCCGACAGGCGATCGATCCACAAACGTCCATCGGGGGTGAGCATCACTTCGACGATGCCCGCGTCGTCGAGATAGCTCGCGATCGCAGGCCCGAGCGCCGTGCGCAACATGCGTGCGCCGCGCGCCAGACCTTCTGAATTGCAAGGCGAAGCTGCCATCCTGTCCCCCGTTTCGATCCGGGGGAACATGGGCGGCCCCTGGACGGGGATGATTAAGAGAGCCGTATCTCGAGTGGATTCAACACCTATGTCGAGGCGTAGTGGCGTAGCGTGCAAATACAGGAGATTGGCGGTGCCGACGTAAACGGCGCAAGGCGACGATTATTTGTTCTGCTTCAGGTACTGGCTTAGAGAGCCGACGCCGGCGCGCTGCAACACCGTCGATAGCTTCGCGTCGCTGCGATCCCAGCTGCGAAATTGTCGCCGTAGGTCTGACGAAGGGTGTCCACCTTCGTGTTCCCGTGCTTTTCGCTAATCCTACCGTCCTGGTCGCGGTGGCGCCCATCCAACCTGGAAAGTCAATTGTCCGCTCGTCGGCAAAGCCGCTGATCAAGCGGCCTCAGCACGAGTTGACCGTCGAGGCTTGTGACGAACCACCACGTCGACCTTGTAGTCGAGCCGGTCCAGACAGCGAACCAGCCTGTCTATTGAAAACTTACCCGTGCGCCCGGTGGCGATCGCGGAGACGTCGGGCTGTTTCATTCCGAGCAGTTCAGCCGACTTCGCCTGGGTCAGGCGCCGGCGCTTGATAATGGCGCGGATCTCGCGGGCCAGCTTGGCCTTGAGCAATTCCTCTTCGGGATTGTCAAAGCCGAGGTCCGCAAACACGTTGCCGCTGCTCACTTCGGCGGTGATGTCTTCTGTCATGACTTTGTTCCTTTCCCATAATTTTCGCGGTAGTGCGCCTCGGCCGCCTTCAATCGCGCCGTAACGAGATCGATTTCGTGCTTAGGTGTCTCCCTGCCCTTCTTCGACTTCTTCTGGAAGCAATGAAGCACGTAGATCACCCCGGCAAAGCGCACCGCATAGACGGCCCGGTAGGTATCTCCGTCGAAGTCGTCGACCACCTCGAGGATGCTGCGGCCCCCAAAGCCTTTCAGGGCTTTGACAGCCGGGTGCTCCTCACCATTCTGGGCGTCGTTGATTGCGACACCCATCAACCGGCGAACATCGACCGGAAACTTCGCGCAGGTCGCCCTTCGACGACCCCATCCATACTGCGAGCTTTTGGTTTTTCATTCTGCCTTGCCTTATAGCATACAGACTATAATTTTCAACGAAAAATCCTGACACCGCCTAGCCACTGAAAAATAACTGATTCGGGTCAAACGGCTGTTTTTTCCAAGTGATCATAGAAGCTCATGAAGGCGTGATCCCTCATGTAATCACGGATCTTAAATTGCGGATTTCGCGCCAGATCCGTCCCGTTGTTGCCGCAGCGATGACTCAACGTGGTTCCCGTGCAAGCGACCCAACCCTGCGGCTGTCTTGTTCTCTTCTGCTAAACTCGACAGGTTGGCAAAGCGTGATCTATGAAAACATATCATTCCAGCGCTCAGATATGTTTTTACATATCGAGGCTTGCAAAATCTCAAGGCGCTCGCCGAGGAGACCGCCATGTCTTGCTCGCCGGCGGCTTATCGGGTGTATTGGCCCGTGCTGCAATCCACCGTGAAGAGCTGTTAAAATCCCTTACGACAAAGGTTTTCGAGATCCGCTTTTGCCATTCCCTCGATGCCGAGCGCAGGAAGAATATCATTATCTCCCTTGAGATCGCGACCATAAGCTGCCGACAATATGGAAATTCCAGATTCATGGAGAACCGCTGGATTTCCGCTGATCTTCCCCAAAAATACGGTCGGCAGCAGTCCGAACGGAACATCCTCAAGAATATAGCGGCTTTCGATAGTTGTCGGGCCAAAGCCGCCACGGCCTTGGCGATCCATCTCCTGGTTCATTTTCGAAACAGTGCTCATGGGGACATGGAACGACAATGAAAAATGCTCTTCGACGGTGCGCACGGCAATTCCAAAAAAGGCGGCGATCGCCAATCGTTCGGCGTCCAGAGCCTCGATAAAGCGTCCGACGGCCGGCGTGACGTTCCCAGCCTGGCTCCACTGCTCTCCCTTCTCCATGCGTGTGAGATTAAGAAGAACGATTCCCAGATGGTTCTGCGGATTGAGGTTGCTGAGCGCGATAGCAAGCAAGCCGTCGCGCTTGACGAAACGATCGCCGAACAAGGCCGTGCAAAGCTCTAACCCTTGGTCCAGCGCATTAAAAGGCAGCGTCGCGACATCAAGCTTTTGGCGAATGGTGGCAACATCGATTTCAGTCGGTCCGCTCTGGCGGCCGGTCACGAGCGTTGTACCCCAGACGACGATCGGCAGGCTGACCTTGCGCTCCGCCAGCTGCTTGGAGAGGTACAGCGCCCCGAAGGAACTGTGCGAACTGATGATGACCGGCACACCCTCGCTCAGATAGGGAGTGGCAGCATCCATCACCATCTTGTGGCCGTTAGCCGGCAGCGCGATTACTACGACGTCTGCATTGGCAACGGCATCTTTGCAATCCTTGGCGATGCGCACCGGCACCCTTGCCTCGATAGCCCCCGTGGCCTTCAGCAATTCGCCGGCAGCTAACTTCTTGGTGCGCTCTCCCGACGGCGACCAAAGCATAGGGTCGTGTCCCGCTTCCGCCAAATAGGCGGCAAGGCCGTAAGCAATCGCTCCGGCGCCTAGAATACTCACCCGCATGGTAATGCTCCTGTTGCAGTCATTGGGGATCCAAGGCTGTCGCGGCCCTCAACCCATGCCGAACTTGCAGCCGCGTCGTTGACCACCTGATGTGTCGCCCGATTGCTCATTGAGATGGCGCCGGCTGATCGGCGTCGGGTGACGGCCGGCCGCCAGCTCATGAGCAGCTTCTTCGCCGCCTTTCCCGATGCCGTGGGGTCATCCCACGTTCCCTGTAGAGGATGCGATTCAGCTGAACGAATGCCGCTCAAGAGAGCTGCGAGGAGGCTACCCTTAGGTCCGCACCCTCAGCGCCTGCTCCAGCCTGTCGGCAATCTGGGTGACGATATAGGCAATCAACATGTAGATCACGACGGCAATCACGAAGGCTTCGAGGTAGTAGTAGTTCAGCGCGGCGGTCAACTGGGACTGGGCGAAGATGTCGACAACCTCGATGGCGAATCCGAGAGACAACGCCTTCATGATGACCATCATCGAGGTTGTAAGATCGGGAATTGCCGTGAGGACCACCTGGGGAAATAGAATCCGTCGGAACAGTTGGCCGTTTGTATAGCCCAGCGAATGGGCGGCGTCTGACTGACCGGTGTCGAAGGCGTTCAGGGCGCCCTTGATAATCTCCGATTGGAACGCAGCAATACAGCCTGTCACCGCAATAACAAGGATGACCCAGTTGGGTGTTTCATGGGCGTTGAAGTTGATCCCGAGCAACGAGAGCAGGAACTGGAATGCCGGGGGCAGACCGAAATAGGCGAGGAAAATCACGATGACCATCGGAACGCCCTTGAAGACGATTTTGTAAGCCATGATGAGCTCTCGCAGCACCGGGACTCGTCTATATTCGACGAGTGCAAAAATGCTGCCGACTATCGTCGACAAGACGAAAATCGTGAGCGCCATTCCAAGCGTTACAGGTACGGCGCCCAGAATTTCCTGCGTGTCCTGGAGCAAAATATCGGTATCGAACATGGTTGAATACCCTTTAGGTCAGACGCTGGCGATGAGCGCGTTCTTGATCTGAGTTGTTGTCATCGCCTCAGGAGCTTGCATCGGCGAGCGAAGCTCGAAGAAGCGCACGATGAACCACGCGATCAGGCACATCAGCGCATAGATGACCGCCAGGACGAGGTATGTTTCGAACTGGTACTGGTTATAGTCGCGCTGCATGATCAAGTGCGCGGTCGCCATCACGTCCGCCGCCCCGATGTACATGACCAGCGCAACGTTGTGGATCAGGTAGATGATGGAGTTTCCATAGCCCGGCAATGCAAAGTGCACCGCCTGAGGACCCACTACGCGAGCGATCTTCTGGCGAAAGGTATATCCCAGACTGTCGGCGGCATCATGCTGGCCGCGATCGACGGCCAGGTATGCGGGCCGCATGACTTCCGACAGATACCCGCCGTGGTAAAAGCTCAGTCCGACCATCGCAGCGATCGTCGGCGAGAAGAAATCTTCAGCGCCCATCAGGGCCACCAACAAGGGAAGCCCGTAGAATGCTACAAACAACTGGAGGACGACGGGAACGCTCCGGGCATAGGACACGTAGAGGTCGGTCAGGTGGCTGACCACTGGTATCCTGCGAACCCGGAGTGTTGCCGCGACGAGCGCCAAGCAAAAGCCGACGAACATGGCCGTAAACGTGATGGCGAGCGTCAGCGGCAACGCCGAGAGCAACTCGGGAATCATAGCAGAAACATCCACTTTGAAACATTCCTTCTTGCAATTCAGCCTTGCCGCTGACTAACAAATATCTACGTCGATGGTCGTGTTATTTCATATACTTGACGATGCCTTCGCCGAACCACTTCTGCGAGAGCTTTTCGATCGTGCCGTCGTCTTTTAATTCCTTGAGAACTTTGTTCACATCATCGACCAAAACCTTGTTTTCATCCGAGTTGTGAATAAGCATATAGGTGTTGTTGCTAAAGACTGGCTCCGACGCCACGATGTCGAGCTTCTTTTCATCGATGACAGTCTGCTCACCCAGGTTTGAAGGCAGGACCAACGCGTCGAACTTGCCGTTCTGAACTTCGTCTAGTCGGTTCGGGTACGGAATACCGGCACTCGATGCCGTGACATCAAGCTTGTATTGCGGATTTTCTTTTTGCCAATTCATAATAAACTTGTAGGTTCCGCCGCCGGCCGTGGTCGGAACGATCCTCTTGCCGACCAGGTCTTTCATTTCATTGATGCCGCTGCCTTTCTTGCTGTAGATCTTCATCAGGCTGGCACCCATGGGGTTTTCCGGAATGAAGAACTGCTTGGCGCGCTCGGGCGACTTGTAGTAGCCACCGACCGCGATGTCGTACTTGCCTGTGGCCAGGCCGGTTTCCTGCGCGATATCAGAAACACCTTCCATTTCGAACTTGTACTGCGGCAACTTTGCGTTAATCGCCCTCAGGAGGTCGGGTTCATAGCCTTGCGGCTCGACGCCGAGCGCGCCCCATGCCAGCGGCTTGGATTCGGCCGACGTCGCGATCTTGATTGCCCGAACGGTCTGACCATAACTGATCCCTGCTGTCGCAAGGCCAATTGCGATTCCGCCGACGACGGCCAGGGCATAACGACGGGAAAAACCGGATTTGATTGCAGACATTTCTTAAGTTCCTTCTTGTTGAGCTATTGAAAAGCAAGTTCTGACTGTAGGAATTGAGCAAGTCGTGGGCTGGAAGGCGCATCGAAGATCTCAGCCGGACTGCCGTCGGCGGCAACCACGCCACGATCCATGAAGACGATCCGGTTTGAGATGTTCTTGGCGAATTGCATCTCGTGGGTCACAAGCAGCGAAGTGATCCCGGACGACGTGACGTCTTTGATCACCTTCAGAACTTCACCGACCAGTTCAGGATCAAGCGATGATGTCGGTTCGTCGAAGAGCATCACATCCGGCCGAACCGCTAGCGCTCGTGCGATTCCAGTCCGTTGGAGCTGTCCGCCTGACAGTTGGGACGGATAGCTGTCCCGCTTAGCGGAGAGGCCAACTCGTTCAAGCTCCCTAAGCGCGATATCACGGGCCTCGTCCGTGGATTTGCGCTGCACGACGACCAGCGGATCCATGACGTTTTGGAGGACGGTCATGTTCTTGAAGACGTTGAATTGCTGAAAGACCATCGCTGTCCGGAGCCTGATCGCCTGGATAGCTGCCTTGTCGGCGCGCTGGTAATCCATCCGAATCTGATCGAACGCGATGGTTCCAGATGCCGGCTTAACCAGGTAGTTGATGCATTTCAGCAGGGTGGTCTTGCCGGTGCCGCTGGGGCCGATGATTGACACAACGTCGCCTCGCTTTACCGAGAGATTGACGCCGTTCAGGACCTGCGTGCTTCCGTACGACAGCTTTATATCTTTGAGTTCAAGCATTTCTGGTTGGTGCCCTTCAGAGTGTGGGACGGAGTGCCTTGACCGCATGCAACATCATCACCCGCTCTCCGCATGGCCGAGAACGTGCATCAGCCGGTTTGCCCAGCCGAAGATCGATATGGCGTGGATCAGGTCGATGACCTCGCAGTCATCCATGCCGACTGATCGAAGCGCGGCGATATCGTCTGCCGTCGCTTCCGACGGTGCCGCCGACAGGCGGCGGGCAAAGCTGTAGATTGCCGCATCGCGCGGGCCGAGCGCTTCAGGTTTGTCGAGATACAGCGCGGTGACCACTTCGTCGCTCTTGGTCAGTTCCGCGTGCCGGCGGGCGTGAACAACGGCACAGAATTTGCAACCGTTGACGATCGACGCACCCAATGCACCAAGTTCGCGGTCGGGACGGGCAAGCCCGCCTTCGACATACATGATTGCGTTGAACAAGATGGTGCGGGCAAGATAGCTCTCTGGGTCATGCGCAAGGGTGCGCACATATTCCGAAACTTTCTTGGCCGATGGCGTGACCTTCATCGCTTCCAGCTGTTCCGGCGTGGCCCCGGATAGCTCGACCGGCGCGATGTACGGATGCCAATTCAATGGCTTCAGACGAACAGAGGAAATCATGTCGACCTCATCAGGCGCAACCCGGCCGCCACCCGTGTCTGGAAGTTGACAAAGGCAATCAGCTCGGAGAGCGCGACGATCTGAGGATTGTTCAATCCGGCCTTAACGAGGAGGGCGATATGGCTCGCTTCCGCCTTTTTCGGCGTCAGGGTGATCAGGTCAACATGACGGACGATGGTCGCCAGGGGTTCGTTCAAATCCGTTTCACCCTGGGCCAGGGCCAGAAGCTGCTCAGTTGGACCAAGCTGAGCCAGTTGCACATCATATTCGGCCATTAGGACCGGATCGCCATTCAGGGCGGCCATGCGACGGGCAAGGGCAACCCTTAAATTCGGCGCCAGTCCCTGATCGTTTGCCGGCTGCAGGACGGAGAGGCGACATTCTTCCGCCCCCTGCACGAATTCGGGCCGAAACCGCCGTGCGGCGAAAAGGGCATCATCCGGTGAAAGACCGGCGGCCTTGTCCATCGCGTCGATCACAACGCGGCCTCCTTATGTGGCAAGGGTGTTGAATCCACCCACTCATCGCCTAGAAGTTCTGGGGTGTCGTAAGCCATGAGATTGGCGAAGTGGGTTTCGACGTCTTCGACAAAAAGCGATGCGGCAATGCCGCGGACCAGACGGTCGGCGCCGGCACTGACAGCCGGGATGTCGCCGGAGACCTTGCCGTGGGTCAGCATGGCCGCGTCGTTGAAGCAGTGGATATGCGCCAGCATCGGGCAAGAGCCTGGAACCCGTTCCCGGAATTCGAAGGCAGGACCGAGATCCGGGGCATCCGACATGCCCCTACGCGACGGACCCATATCCGGCGTATATCGACCATCCGACCAGGTGCGGATGTATGGGGCGAGTGCTGCAAATTCCGGGCGGTCGCTGAAGTCGTTCGAAAAGCCGGTTGCCGCGATCATGAAATCGTAGCGCATCGGCCCTTGTGTGGTTTCGACCAGAAGGCCTTCCGCATCTTGCTTTACCGCGACTATGCCACAGTCGAGAAAGAACCGAGCATTCGCATGACGAGACACCCGAAGCGTCGATGAACGCGGCGGCGGCGTCTGGGTCGAGGCGGTGTAGTCGAAAAACTTCCACTTCCAGTCATCGGGCAAATGGTACATGCCGAGGACGACACCCTGGCTGCCTATGCCGGTCAGCTTGTTGATGCGAGGCATTTCCTTGCGCCGGATCAACATGTCCACAGAGCCCGCGCCCGCTTCGAGCGCCGTTGCGGCATTGTCCATGGAAGAGGCACCAGCGCCGATGACCGCCACGCGCTTACCTTTCAGCGCACCGAAATCGATGTCGTCGGCGGAATGGGCCCAATAGGCGCGGTCGATACCCATGAGGAAGTCGGGCACGGCAAAACCGCCCAGACCGGACCGACCTGTGGCCAGAACGAGATGACGAGTGAGAACCCGGTCCGTTTCGTCACCATCGATATCGATTGCGATGAGATCACCAACTGGCGATATGCCCATCATCCGCACGCCATTGCGCACCGGCAGACCGAGCAGCTTGCGGTACCAGATCAGGTAATCCATCCACTGCCCTTTGGGGATCTTGTCCAGCGACTGCCAGGCCTCGACTCCCCACTGCGCAGTGAACCAGGCGCGGAACGTCAGTTGCGGTAGGCCGAGCGCCGGACCGTGGAGGGTCTTCGGCGACCGAAGCGTTTGCATGCGGGCAAACGTTACCCATGGTCCTTCGAGCCCGGCAGGCGCCGCATCGTAGGCGACGACATTGGTGATCCCGGTCAGCACCAGCTTTGCCGTCGCCGCAAGTCCGCACATGCCGGCGCCGATCACCACGACGTCACGGACCGGCACGCCATCGCGCGAACGCTCGGGGACCCAGGGCTTGGCGGGCAGCTCGAGAAAGTCGAGATCTTGAGTAAGCTGTGCTTCCAGCGCAGCAAGACCTGTCGACATCGGCTGGGTGGGGGTATGCTTCATATTCCAGTTCCGTGATTGGTGCCCGATTCAGGATCGGTCACCAATTGTCCGGCTAAGGCCGGATCGAGCTTCCTGAAACCGGCGATCGACCGTTCAGCCACCGCTTCGACCGCCTCCATCAACGCCTGCGCGACTGGTCGAAGGGGACGTTTTTCGGCAGCCACAACGCCCCAATAGAAGAGAACGGTTACGTCGATCGGGCGAATGACGACCCCAGGCAGGGCCACGCCGTAGGCGGTGAGGGGATCGATGACGGCCGCGACACCCGTATGGCGCACGATCTGCAACGCGCCATATGCAGTATTGGTCCGGATCACTGGTCCGGTGTCGATGCCCCGGGCAGCCAGTGCCTTGGCGACATGCATCTGAAAACGCAGCGGATTGAGCAACGTAGCGACGCGGCGACCGGCAAAGGCCGAAAGCGGTATGACGTCAAGTTCAGCCAGCGGGTCGTCCTCCCGCACGGCAGCAACATCAGGTGCCGAATACAGCCGTAGAACATCCAAACCGGGCGTATCGAGCGGCAGGCTTGAAAACCCGATCTCGGCACGTCCGCTGCGCACTTCCTGGGCGACGATCGAGGGAAGAAACTGCCCAAGATGCGTCTCGTGCGGAAGCTCGACGCCCTTGAGCTCAGCCATGGCCGTCGGGATCAAGCCAGTCCCGATGGCGGAGGTTGTGACAATCTGCAGGATCCGCCCCCTGCCGGCGGCGATCATCTTGGCTCGCGCTGCGAGTTCCGTGAAGGACATCAGCAAGCGCCGCGCTTCCTCTTCGAAGGCGACACCCTCTTCGGACAACTGCACCCGTCGACCGACCCGGTGCAGCAATTCGAAGCCAAGCTCGGCCTCGAGATCCTGAATGGTGCGTGTCACCGCTGGCTGGGAACGCCCGAGCATATCAGCCGCCTTGGTAATGCTGCCGCTGGCAGCAACCGCAAGGAAGGTCTGAAGGTCCCGGGTTTCCATCTTCGCCTACATGCATATTTCGTATCATTAGCATCATCTCATCCACTTTTAGCATGTGTCAAGCCGAAACAATTATTCAAAGGGCATGTGTTTTAGCGCGGCTGTGATGATTGCGGCATTCGCATCCGGCATCGCGATCGTGGCCGGGTCCATCTAGGCGGGTGGTCGAGCGACTGCTCGGCAATTTCAACGGGCTCGCCGCATATCCCCGTTCGTCGAGGCCTTGCTCGGCGAACCGCTGCGATATGTACCGATCGCGGCGACGAGACTGTCCGTGATCGACATTGAGCCCGCGACGATGGAGCGGTGTCTGAGAAGCCAATGGGCAACCTAGCAGGGACACGATGATCGGTTCATACGATCGCAAGCATTCCCTCGGCCCTCACGCGAAAAGACCTGGCCGGAACAACTATCCTTACCCATCGAGGTCGTGACGGTCACATTCTTGCCGATGGAGGACAACGGAAATCTGATCGGTTACGCCGATCCAGCCATAATACCATTTGAAATATGGGCGGCGGCGAAACTGATCGGGCGCCGCCTGGGCATATCACCGCCAGATACTGCGGTAATATACGGACCCTCTCGGGCTTCTCATTCCCTGGAGAATTATTTCCCAAGTGCGGCTCGATATCCGAAGCCTGCCAATTATCTTCCACATCGAGAATATCCTCAGATATGTCAAATGAGAGTGTTGCGGTGCCGCTCCGAAAGTACGGTTTCATCGAGGGTGACTCTATATTCGCCAGGAAGGGTTCGTCCAGCGCCGCGGGCCGCGATCTTCCCGTACGCGCGGTACGGGATTCTGACCGATCTTCGCCTTGCGCTTGATGATCACAACTGACCGGAGCAAGGGTAACGCTTTGATCAAGCCACAGGGCGCTCAACAACAACGCCTGCGACGAGGCCAGGAAGACGCCCAGCGCCTTCGACTCTCTTCGCTCAGCCGCAGCAGCGAAGCCGGAACCGGCAGTTCGACGAGTGGGGGGAAAGGCGGTAGCGCCCTCCCGCTACCAATCCCTATAGCCAACTTTCGGCCTGCCGGCGGGATTCAACGCCCTCGCCGAGCAGTGCCGCGAGGCGGCCTTTGATCTCGATCTCAATCGGCGAGAAGGGTTCCGAGAGATAGATGAGGATTTGCCTGTAAGCGGCGATTGCTCCCCGGATGAAGCTGCACAGCGCTGATCGGTGGCGAGACGACAAGATCGGCTTCAAGGCGCGCGATCCAAGAAATCCTTATGGGCCGCGGGGGCCAAAGGCCCCCAGCCCATGCGTGTCATCTGCGGCCGTCATGTCGAGTGGGATGGCCGTCTATCTCAACAACCCTATCCCACTCTTTTGCGCAGCCATCGGCAAGAAAGACGGTCATCCGCATGTTGCGCAGCAACGTGCGCTCCGGCTTGGAATTGTCGGCGGCTAGGCTTGGACCTTCCTGCGCCCAACGGAGCAGCCGCACGGCGGCGACGACGGTGTCTTCCGACAACACAACATCGGGGATTTCGGCAGCGTGGCGGCCTGTCACCTCGCGCAACTGATGCAGCGCTATCTCGCGCGGACCACGGCGCGGCTCAATCTGCATGATTGCATGCGCGATCTCAAGAATGCGGGGCGCGAGCGAGCGGGCGAAGGCTTCGCCGTCGAACGGATCGAGCCCGCGCGCCGCCGCGATGCGGCGCGCTGCGTTTATTGCCCAGGTTATTGGACGCATCGTCATTGTCTGTCCTCCTGCTGCTAGCCCATCGGGAGTTGTGCAGCGTCCATCATTTTAGCGATCTGGAAGACTGCTTCCGTGAAGGCGATCACGCTGACCAAATTGGCATGCGCCCACTTCTCATGTGTCGCTGGCTGAGTGTCCTCGGTCGACATTTCCAGCCTTAACTCGACTGCAATTGGTGCGTGCTAGTCGTGATTGATGAGACCTCATTTCTCGCCGATGGCTATCACATCTTACGCGATTGTGATCGCGAGCCTTTTGTTGCGTCCCGTCTATCCGAAGAGCGTCTTTGTGGGGCTCTTCTTCGGGTGCGTATTGATCGCAACATACGGGACGTGGATATGTGTCGAGGGCTGGCAACGTTCGACCTCCACGGGCCAAAGGATCGGTATCGCAATGCTGCTTTCGATGTTCCTCGGGCTCAGTGCATGGGGCGGATACATGTCGCTGAGGGACATTCTCAGGTAAGTTCGACCGCCTCCTTATGGCCGGCAGCAGCTCAAGCTGCCTGATCCTTATCAGGTGAGGATGCTGCGCGATCGAGCAGGGACGTGGACCCGAACAACCTTGCGCTTTGAGGCATCAACCATGCTGGTGGCCCCTATCGCAGGGTGTCGCCGGCCGCTCCATAAGCACTTTGATCTGCTCAATATGGATCAGCAGGTAGTTGCGGATCCGAGTCAGACCTGTGGTGTCCTCCAGCGCGGGTATCTGATACCGAGATGCTGCTTGCGGGAGATGTTCCATGGCTCATGCACCTTCGACTCAGACTGCATATGCCCCAGTGGCAGGGCGGAAACCTGGCGGAATATCATCTTGGTTCCCAGATGCTGTCGTGGCTCCTGCCGCCGACGGACGGTCCGGAAGAAACGGTTGCGATTCCCTTGGCCGGGAAAGGAACGCTGAAGATCGAAGACGGCATTCTCGCGAAGGCACCACTGTTGAAGCAGGCACGTGCGGCGCGCGTGGCTATAGAAAGACACCGACCCGACCGCGTGCTTACGATCGGCGGCGATTGCCTGGTCGATCTCGCGCCCATCGTTTCGACCGATCCTCTTCAACAAGCCCAACGCGAAAACTGGATTCCTGGACGGTGTGCCGCGAGGCCGGCTCGAACCAGAGCAGGTCATCAGTTTGCTTCAAGACGTCTCGGGAGTGTGTCAAATGGTGGGGCTGGCCATCACGGAATACATTTCCTGGGACGCGATCGAGACGCGGCGGCTATTGAGTCAGCTGCCGCTCGTCGGTGCTTAGACGTTCGGCGGAAGCGCTCCCAGTGGGGGCCTCTTGACCAGGACATCAAGATCTTCGAACGCTCACGGCTCGCTGAAAAACGCGCCTTCAGCGAGCTGGTTTTCTATCTCGGCCAGCAGCGCGCGATCGACCCCGGTCGCGATCCCTCTCGACGCGAAGTGCTCCACCAGCGCGCCGCTGCGAAGATTGCCGGCGGCACCGGGTGCATAGGGGCAGCCACCCAGGCCACCGGCGGCGGAATCGAAGACCCTGAGCCCGAGCTCCCAGGCGGCATCGACATTGGCGAGCGCCAGGCCGCTGGTATCGTGGAAATGGCCTGCGAGCCGCGCAGCCTCCGCTTCCTCGAGGGCCGCCTCCACCATGGCATGCACACGCTCTGGCGTCGCCTTGCCGATCGTGTCGGCGACGGCGATTTCGGCGCAGCCGAGATCGCGCAGCCGGGCGACGATTTTCGCGGTCGCGCCGGGTTCGACCGGGCCTTCATAGGGACAGTCGACGGCGCAGGAAACATAGCCCCGCACCGGCAAGGCATGTTCGGCGGCCAACGTCAGCACCGGCACGAAACGGGCGAGCCCCTCCTCGATGGTACAGTTGGTGTTTCGTTGCGAAAACGTCTCGGAGGCGCTGGTGAAGACCGCGAGTTCCCGCGCGCCGGCCGCGATCGCGGCGCGGGCACCTTGCTCGTTGGGCACCAGGGCGGACAGCACGAGACCCGGACGCCGCGTCGCGCCCCGCATGACCGCATCATGGTCGGCCATCTGCGGCACCCATCTCGGCGAGACGAAAGCCGTCGCCTCGATGCGGGCAAAGCCGCAATCGGCCAGCATGCCGATCAGGCGCAGCTTCCCGCCGGTCGAGACCAGCCGCTTTTCGTTCTGCAGCCCGTCGCGCGGGCCGACCTCGACGATCGTGGCCTGCCGGTCCCTGCCGGGCGGTTCAATGGACGGCCGCATACATGATCTTTTCTTCGGAAGCCTCGTCGATGGTCATCTCCTCGACGATGCGGCCTTGGCGCGCCACCAGGATGCGGTCAGACAGATTGAGGATTTCGGGCAGATAGGATGAGATGACGACGACGGCCGCGCCCGCATCGGCAAGCCGCTCGATGATCCGGTGGATCTCGGCGATGGCGCCGACATCGACGCCGCGCGTCGGCTCGTCGAAGATGATCAGCGACGGTGCCTGGATCAGCGATTTGGCGATGACCACTTTCTGCTGGTTGCCGCCGGAAAGCTCGACCACGCGCACATTGGCGCCGATCGAGCGGACCTTCATCGTCTCGATCCATTCGGCCGATTGCCGGCGCGCTTCACCGAGGCCGATCACCGAGACCGGGTTGGAGCCCTTGGCCAGCTTGCCGAGGAACACGTTCTGGGCGATGCCCATCGTGTCGAACAGGCCGTCGAGCTTGCGGTCCTCGGTGATGTAGGCGACGCCGCGCCGCACGGCCTGCCGCGGCACGCGGAAGCGCACCGCCTCGCCGCGCAACGTGATGCGGCCGCCATGGAAGAAATCTCGTTTCAGCACACCCGCCGCTATCTTCATCATTTCGGTGCGGCCGGCGCCGACCAGGCCGAACAGCCCGGTCACCTGGCCGGCAAAAACCGACAGCGTGGCGCTGCGCACCGCCTTGCCCATCGAGACGTTTTCGAGTGCCAGGACCTTGTCGCCCGGACGCCGCGCGACACGCTTTGCGGCAGCATCGCCGTAGAGCGCATCGGTCAGTTGCCGGCCAACCATCGCCTGGACGATTCTCTCGCGGGTGAAATTTCGGGCCTCGTCGGTGGCGATCAGCGCGCCGTCGCGCAGCACGCTGATGCGGTCGGCGATCGACAGCACCTCTTCCAGCGCATGCGAAATGAAGATGACGGAGGCCCCCTCGCCTTTCAGGCGCTCGACGAGGGCGAAGAAGTGCTGTTTTTCCTCCGGCGTCAGCGTCGCCGTCGGCTCGTCGAAGATGAAGATGCGGGCCTTGTGGTGGACCGCGCGGGCGATCTCGACCATCTGCTTTTTGGCCGCGCCGAGCGTCGACACCAGCGCCGTCGGCTCGACATGGAAGTTCAGCCGCTGCAAGTGCTGCTGCGCCTTGATGTTGACGCCGCGCAGCCGGTTGAAGAAGCGCTCCTCGCCCAGGAAGATGTTCTGGGCGACATTCATCGACGGGATGAGATTGGTTTCCTGGAACACCATGGCGATGCCGTGCTTCATGGCATCGGCCGGCGACGAAAAGCTGACCGGCTTGCCGTCGATCAGCATCTCGCCGGAGGTCAGCGGATAAAGGCCGGCCAGCACCTTGGTCAGCGTCGACTTACCCGCGCCGTTCTCGCCGAGCAGCGCATGGACCTCGCCTTGCCGCAGCGTGAAATCGACGTCGCGCACCGCCGCGTTGCCGGCGAAAGCCTTGGTGGCCTTTCGGAACTGGACGATTTCAGTCATGCCGGGCTTCCGCCGGATGTCGCGCCGGGCAAGCGCAGCAGCGTGCCGGAGCCGCGCGAGGCGGCGTAGACTCTGCCGTCATGCTCGCAGACGGAAGTGATGCCGTGCATGCCGCCGTCGGCGCGGCTGTGCCAGCTTTCCCTGGGCAGGCCGCTGTCGTAGCAGCGCGCGACGAGGCCGTAGGAGCGTGACGGCGCCCAGGGTTTCAGCACGCCCATCTGCCGGACCGAGCCCTGGCTCAAAGGCTGGTCCGGCCGGGCCGACCCGGCGAGTTCCGGTCCGATCCATTCGGCGGGATCGATCGTCGCCATCATCTCGCGACGATAATCGTCCTCGCGCAGCACCAGTTCGAAAAGCTGGCGGCGCGGCGCAAACAGCGCCATCCAGAAACCGCCGCCGGAGGCGGGCGACAGGCGCGACGGATAGGCCGGCAGATCCTCCAGGATCGCCACCTTGTGCGGGGATTTCGGATCGATGACGACGACGCGGTGGCGCCAGCTTTCGCTGACCGCCAGATGGCCATTGCCGAGCATGACCGCGCCGTTGGGAAATGCCAGTCCGGCTGCAAGTTCGCGATGGGAGCCGTTGGCCGGATCGATGGCGAGGACCATGCCGCTGCTGCCGCCTTCGATCAGGTCGCGCTTCCAGTCGCGCGCCGGGTGCTTGCGCGAGCCAACACACACGTAAAGCGAGCCATCCGCCGCAAAGACCCCGGCGGTCAGGCAGGACGCCATATCGCCTGGCAGGTCGATGCGCTTCGAGGCGCCCGGCTGCCCGATCCGCACGCCCTCACCCTCGATGCCGACGGCAAGGCTGCCGTCGAGCGCCGATGCGACAAAGCTGATCGGCGCCGCGAACTCCGCTATCGCGACAGTCGAAACGCTGGCGCCGCCAGAATCAAGCTGGAAAAGAGTCTTGCCGCTGCTGCACAGCAGTCCGGCCGGCGACGAGACAAGATTGTCGATCGCCGGAAGCAACAGCAGCCGCTCCGCCTCTTCCAGCCGGTTGTCCGGCTTGAAGACGCCGTCCATGGCCGGCACGCTGATGCCGGCATCATCAGCCGAAAACAGCCGGCGGACGAATGCGCCGAGCCCCGCCATCAGCGCTTCCCCCAATAGTCGTCATGCGCCGTCCATTGCGGATCGGCGCCGGCGATGCGGACACGGCCAATGCGGTTGTTGGAGACGCCGCCCAGATAGAGCCAGCCCTTGTGCTCGCAGGTCGAGGTGATCGAGGGATGGTTCTCGCCGGCCTCGTCCCAGAGCGCATCCACGATCTCGCCGGTTTCCGACACACGCAGCACGCAGCCGCGATTGATGTTGGGGAACAGCCATTCATCGGCGGCGATACGCTTGGCCATGCGGCGGCGAAAACCCGGCTTGCGCATGGCGAGATCGAAGGTTTTGGTGCGCGTGCCGAGCAGCGCGACCCAGTAGGTGCCGTCCGACCCGCGGTTGAGATTGTCCGGGTAGCCCGGCAGATTGTCGCGGAATATTTCATGCTTGCCCTTGTCAGGTCCGTCGAACCAGTAGCGGCTGATGCGGCACGCCCATGTCTCGGCAAAGAGCAGCGACTGGCCGTCGCGGCAAATGGTGACGCCGTTGGGGAAGATCAGGCCGCGCAGCATGGTGCGGGTGGAGCCGGTCCTGGGATCGTGGCAGATCAGCCGGCCGTTGCCCCTGCCCTCCAGCGCATCGACCGCCCATTCCGACATCTCGTAGCGGATCGTCGCCTCGCTGAAGAAGATGCGTCCATCCGGCGCGATGTCGAGGTCGTCGGGAAGCCGCAGGCGCGAATCGTCGATCACCGACAGCAGGCTGCGGTTGGTTTCGTCGGTGACCTTCGCCACCTTTCCGTCCGGCGAGACGCGATAGACGCCCATGCCGCCGACGCAGGTGAGAAGATCGCCGTTCGGCGCAAAGGCGAGACCCAGCGGATGACCGCCGATGCGGGCGAAGACCTCGCTCCGCGCATAATCGGGCGCCAGGAAGCGGACGATCGTGCCGTGCCGCGTGCCGGTATAGAGATTGTCGTCGCGGTCGAGCACGACGTCTTCGGGACCCTCGACCGCGCCGAGCCCGATGAGCTCCGCCGCGCCAAGCCTGTCATTGACGGCAAGCACGTCGGTTCCGGTCGGCGGTGTCAAATTCGGCAGCTTCAGATAGGTCGGCGAGACATAGACCTTGCTCAACAGCTTGCCGCGGTTCTTCACCCATTTTGCATCGAACAGCACGGCGGCGATCAACACCAGGCCGAGGATCAATTGGTTGACCGAGCCCGGCATCGACAGGCGGATAAGCCCGCTGGTCAGGATCAGCACCAGGATGGAGCCGATCACCGCATTGCCGACCGAACCGCGGCCGCCACCCAGCGAAACGCCGCCAAGCACCACGGCGGTCAGCACGGAAATCTCCAGCCCGATGCCGGTGTCGGCGCCGGTGCTGCCGAGCCGGGCGGAAAAGAGAAAGGCGGCGATCGCGGTCAGCAGGCCCGATGCCACATAGGCGAGGCAGACGGTCAGCTTGACGTTGATGCCGGCATTGTAGGCGGAGCGGCGCGCGCCACCGACGGCGCGCAACCGCCATCCCGGCCTCAGCCGCGACAGGACGATATGCACGCCGACGGCGATGATGGCGAAGATGACGAAGGAAACGGGCAGACCATAGAAAGAGCCGAAGCCGATCAGGTCCCATGTCGGGGAGACCGGCATCGAACCGACGATCGCGCTGGCAAGCCGGGGAAAGATGATGTCGTAGAGCGCCCGGTAGATGACCAGCGTCACCAGCGTGGTGATGAAGGCGCGCAGCCTGAGGTAGCCGATCAGAACCCCGTTGAGCAGCCCGCAGGCGAGACCCGTGGCAAGCGTGGCGACCAGCGCCACGCCGACCGGCAGGCCGAGCACGTTCATCGACACCAGGGCGGCCAGCACGCACAGGGCGAACATCGAACCGACCGAAAGGTCGATGCCGCCCGACAGGATGACGATGGTGAGCGCCAATGCGATCAGGCCGAATTCCGACACCTGGCGGGCGAGATCGGTGAGATTGGCGACCGTGAGATAGCCGGGAACGATCCAAATCATGACGAGGATCGTGACCACCAGCGCCAATGCGGGAATGACGTTGTCGATCCAGCTCTTGGTCAGCAACTCGCCGAACAGGCGGTCGGGCAAAAGCCGGTACCGCAGCCGCAGAAGCGCTTCGCTGGTGGCCATGCGTGGGATGCCCTTACTTCAGATCATCCAGCGTCCAGCAATTGCGCTGGTTGACGTTGGCCTTGGTGATCTGTGTCAGCGGGTTGAAGTAGAGCGTCTTCGCTTCACCGGCGGTGGCGTCCGAAAGCAGCAGCCGTGCAATCTCCGCATTCAGGATTTCGCCCTGCTGCGGCACGTTGTAGCTGATGTAGAGATTGAACAGGCCCTTCTCGACATTTTCGCAGCCGACCTTGTTGCCGCCCCCGCTGGTGACGAGAAAGACCTGGTCGCCCTTGCCGGCCTGCTGGATCGCCGACGCCGTGCCGGTGTCCTGATTGTCCCAGATGCCGATGGCGCCGCAAAGATCCGGATGCTGCTGCAGCACGGTTTCCATGATCGAGCGTGCCTTTTCCGGATTGTATTCGGTGGCCTGCTGCGAAACGACCTGGATGTCGGGATGCTGGTTCAGCACGCGATAGATGCCGTCGAGTTGGAATACGTCGGATGCCGCCGTCGGCACGCCGGTGTCGATGGCGACCTTGGTCGAGGCGCCCTTGCCGGGGCTGCATTTGTCGACCACGGCCTGCGCCGCCTGTTCGCCGATCTCGGTCCAGTCGGCGCCGACATAGGAATCGGTCTGCGTGTTCGATTCCAGGTTGATCTGCACCACCTTGATGCCGGCGGCCTGCGCCTGCGCGAGCAGGCGGGCATAGGACTGGATGTCGGGATTATGCGCGACGATCAGGTCCGGCTTCTCGCTGATCAGCGATTGCAGCGCGCGGGTTCCCGCATCGGTGCTCCAGGCGGGATCGCGGATCTCGAAATCATATTTGAGGCGCTTGGCCTGCTGGCGCATCACCGCCGCCCAGCCTTCGGTCAGGTCGAAGCCCATCGACAGCGGCAGGAAGACGACCTTCTTGCCTTCCAGCGTCTTGTGGAACGTCGTCGAGCGCGGATTTTCCAGGCCCTTGTCCTGAGCGCTGGCGGTGACGATACCGGCAAGCGCGATGCAGGCCGCGGCCAGCCATTTTGTCGTTTTCAGAAGTCGCATGGTTTCCTCCCATTGCATTTTGGCGTTGAAATTAGTGTCAGAGATCCCCCTGTTGGGATGTCTGCTCGTCACGCGGATTGACGAGCGAATCGATGACGATGGCCAGAAGCAGGACCACGCCCTTGACGAGGTTCTGGATCGTGTAGGCGATGTTCATGATCGTCATGCCGTTGAGCAGGATGCCGACGAAGATCGTGCCCAGAATGACGTTGCGGACCTTGCCATGGCCGCCGTTCAGGCCGATGCCGCCCAAAACGACGACCAAAAGGATGTCGTAAATCATCGTCGAATTGAAAAGCCGGGCGTTGATCGCCGAGGCCGACGAGGCAAGCACCAACCCGGCGCCGTAGGCGATCAGCGCGCTGATCGCATATTGCGCAACGATCATCGGCCGGTTGGAAATGCCGGTGATCCTGGCCGCGCCCGGATTGTTGCCCATGGCATAGGTCTGCCAGCCGAACCACGTGCGGCTGAGCACAAGGTGCAGCGCCAGGCAAAGCATGGCAAAGATCACCACCGTCACCGGAACGCCGAGGATGCGGCCCTGGCCGATGAGCGAAAACCATCCGGCGCCCGGCGGCACATTCTGCATCTCCAGCGTGAAGAAGAAGGTTCGGCCAAGGCCGTAGATGACGGAGCCCGCGGCAAGCGTCGCGAAGATCGGCGCCACCTCGCCGAAGGCGATCAGCACCCCGATCAGCATGCCGGCGCTTACCGCGAACAGCGCGCCGACCAGCAGCGCGAATTCCAGCGAGTAGCCCGAGCGGGCGATGACGAAGGCCCAGGACACCGACACCACCATCGTCGCGATCATCGAGACGTCGATGCCCCTGGCGATGACGACCAGGGCCATGCCGAGCGCCAGGATGCCGAGGATCGAGACGCTCCTGATCAAGGCGAGGATGTTGCCCGGGCTGAAGAAGGACGGCAGCAGCAACGAGAACAGCACGAAGGCCAGCACCGCCAGCACCAGCACGATGCCTTCCTGGCTGTTGAGCAGGCTGGAAAGCCGTGCCTGATTTCCCTGTGCAGCCGCCTCGCTCACCGCTTAGGCCTTCTCTTTGGCAAGTCTGAGAAGGATTTCCCGAGCGCGATCGACGCGCACATCGTGGTCAGCCGCAAGTTCCCTTGCCACCGTATCGATGTCCGCGCCGCTCGCGCCCGCCACGATGGCGATATTGCGGGCATGCAGCGCCATATGCCCGCGCTGGATGCCCTCGGTGGCCAGCGCCCTGAGCGCCGCCATGTTCTGCGCCAGTCCGACCGCGACGGTAACCTCGGCAAGCTCCTGCGCGCTGGTCACGCCGAGCAGTTTCAGCGCCGCGCGCGCGGCCGGGTGCGTCTTGGTGGCGCCGCCGACCATGCCCAGCGCCATCGGCATTTCCAGCGTCCCCATGAGATTGCCGGCGGCGTCGATCTCCCAGCGGCTCAACGACGTATAGCGGCCGCTGCGCGCTGCCCAGGCATGGGCGCCGGCCTCGATAGCCCGCCAATCATTGCCGGTCGCGACCACGACCGGGTCGATGCCGTTCATGATGCCCTTGTTGTGCGTGGCCGCCCGGTAGGGATCGACGATCGCCAGCGCGCAGGCCTCGACGATGCTCTCCGCCATGCGCTCGCCGGTGAACTCCTTTGTCGCCAATGCCTTTGGCGTCAGCCGTACCCTTGCCCGCGCCAGCCTGAGGTCGGCCAGGTTGGAGAGGATGCGCAGCCTGACGGTGCCGCCGGAAATGCGTTCGATCATCGGCGCGACCGCTTCGGCCATGGTGTTGACCGTGTTGGCGCCCATCGCGTCGCGCACGTCGACGAGCAGATGCAGCACCACCATCGGCCCGACGGCAGTGTCTTCGAACACCTGCACCTCGATCTCGCGGCAGCCGCCGCCGAGCCCGATCAGCACCTGGTCCTTCTCATTGGCGGCGGCGATGATCTGGTCGCGGGCGGACAGCAGCCTGGCGCGCGCGCCATGCGGATCGGACAGGCCGAGTATCTGGACCTGTGCCCGCATGATGGGTGCGGTGCTCGATGTCTCGAAGCCGCCGCATCCACGCGCGATGCGCGCCATATAGGAGGCGGCGGCGACCACCGATGGCTCTTCCACCGCCATCGGGATGAGGTAATCGCGACCGTTGATGGTGAAATTGGTGGCGACGCCGAGCGGAATCTCGAAGGTGCCGACCACATTCTCGATCATGCCGTTGGCGAGATCGAGCGGCAGGACGCCGCCGCGCAGGGCATCGCGATCCGCTTGCGAGAGGCGCGCCGCGTCGCCGACCGTCGTCAGGCGATCGGCCGGCGACAGGTCGCGGAATTTCTCGATGCGGGAATTCAGCCGCGGCTCGACGCCGCTGTCCTGGACAGCCCCCATCACCATCGCCTCCCTGCGAATGCTTGTCGTTGAGGCAGCTATCGTTTAACTGATACCATCTATCAAGGTACAGTTTCAGGAAACAGCAGCAAACTGTACCAGTTCATTTTCGGGCACGCAGCCCATCGGAGGATGTCGGAGATGACGCGCGCCGAGGCCGTGGCGGCAGAGATCAGAAGGCGTGTCGAGGCCGGCTCCCTCACCGTCGGCGCCAAGCTTCCGTCCATTCGCAAGGCCGCCGGGCAATTCGACGTTTCCAAGAACACCATCGTCGACGCCTATGACCGGCTTGTCTCGGCGGGGATCGCGCTTTCCCGGCCCGGCGCCGGCTTCACGGTCGCCGAACGCCGTCGGCAGACGCCGAGCGAACGTCCGCGCCATGTCGCGGAGGCGGTCGACATCGCCTCGCTGCTCAATGCGCAACTGGAGGAGAGCTTTTCGATCCGCGTCGGCGACGGGCGCCCGCCCGCCTCATGGATGGAGGAATCGGAAGTGCGCCGCCATCTCGGGCTGCTCGGCCGGCACCAGCGATACAGCAGCGACGGCTATGGTTCGGCGATGGGCCTGCCGGCGCTGCGCGAGCGGCTGGCCTTCGACCTGATGGAACGCGAGGTGCGGGCGAGCCCGGAACAGATCCTGCTGACCTTCGGCGCCAACCATGCGTTGGATCTGATCATCCGCCGCTTTCTCGTCGCCGGCGACACGGTGCTGGTCGACGACCCCGGCTACTACCCGCTGTTCGCCAAGCTGAAGCTGGCGCAGATCCGCATGGTCGGCGTGAAGCGAACGCAGACCGGCCCGGACCTCGAGGATCTTGCCGGCAAGGCCGAGCGCGAGCGTCCGAAACTGTTCTTCACGCAATCGCTTGCGCACAATCCAACCGGCAGTTCGACCAACCTGCCGACAGCGCATTCGATCCTGACGATCGCCGCGCGCTGCGACATGCTGGTGGTCGAGGACGATCCGTTCGTCGATCTGCCGACGGTGCGTGGCGTGGGTCTGGCGCCCCTCGACCAGTTGCGGAACGTTATCTGCGTGCGCACCTTTGCCAAGACGCTGTCGGCCAGCCTGCGCTGCGGCTATATCGCCGCGCGTCCCGACCTCATTGCCTCGCTGGCTGAGTTGAAGATGCTGACCACGGTCAACAGTTCCGGACATATCGAGCGGCTGATCCTCGGACTGATCAACGAAGGCCACTACCGACGGCACCTTAAGCGGCTTGGACAGCGTGTGCGCCAGGCCACCGAGATGGTCGTTCCCCGCCTGCTGAAAGGCGGACTGAAGCTGTTCGCCGCGCCGACGGGCGGATACTATGTCTATCTCGAACTGCCGCCGCATGTCGACGATATCGAACTGGCCCGCCAAGGCGCGCGCGAAGGCATCTTCATCGCCCCAGGCAGCGTTTTCGCGCCAGGAAAACAGACGGCAGCGGCCGGAATACGGATCAACATCGCCTGGGCGGAAGACCCGCGATTCTATGATTTTCTCTTCCGCGTCACCCAGCACCGGTGAAGCGTTTGAATTAATCTCCGCGCGATGTGCGGAGATTAATTCTCCCATTCTCCGCAGCGTACCAATTCCGAAGCAACTGTGACACGCGGATCGTTACGCTCCGCTGGCGGAGAAATCAGCTTCGCCAAAGCCCCAACTGCTGGGCGGATTAGCCTGCACAAATTCAGGGGACCAATAGAAAAAGGCCGGACTGTTAAGTCCGGCCAAGCATGAAGGTTTAAAACCTCCAGAGGGGAACGCATCGGATGCAAATGGGAGGAGACATCCGACACAACACCTATATGGGTCAGCACATGTGACGTTTCAACGACGGCGGGGTAGGCCACATTCAGCCGGTCCATAGAGCCACCCGCGCCGATTCAACCGTCCAGGTCCGTGTTTCAGTTTTAGCGTGACAGCGTCAGGAGAATGGTTTAACTGGACTACTTAACAGTCCAGTTGTCGGTGACCATGATGCCGGTTCCCCTTTCTCCCCTGCATGAAGCGATCCATAAGCAGACCGCGAAAGAGATGATCCGCGACAAGATCGTGTCGCTGATCGCGTCCGGCATCCTGCAGGTTGGAGA
The DNA here is from genome assembly GCF_000359125.1 of Mesorhizobium sp. STM 4661. GTDB lineage: Bacteria > Pseudomonadota > Alphaproteobacteria > Rhizobiales > Rhizobiaceae > Mesorhizobium. The sequence goes on from NZ_CAAF010000082.1 coordinate 172,858, forward strand.
CGAGCTGCCAAGCGAGCGGGAACTGGCCTCAATGCTGATGGTCAGCCGGGAAACGGTGCGCGGTGCCGTCCAGAGGCTCGCGGGCGAAGGCATCGTCCAGGTCTCGCAAGGCGCCCGTACGCGTATCGCCAACGTCAATGTCGACGTCGGCGGGCAGCGAATAGGCGTGACCAATCCGACCTCCATCAACGGCTACAGCCTCGACGCCGTGCACGCGGCCCGGCTGCTGGTCGAAACCGCTGTCGTCGCCGACGCGGCCAAGCACCTCAGCACCGAGGACATCAAGCGCCTTGAGGAATCGATCCTGGTGCAGGAACAGGCCTGCAACGACCCGGTGCGCTTCCTGATCTGCGATCGCGAGTTTCACCTGACCATCTACTATGCTTCGGAGAACCGGCTTCTGGCCGACTTCGTGGTCGATCTCTACACCTACATGCTCGACCACCGCCGTATCGCGATGGGCAAGCCGGGCGCGATCGAGAAGAGCCTCGAGGATCACCGCTTCATCGTCAGGGCCTTGAAGATGCGAAATCCGGAAGCGGTGTCGGCGGCGTTCTCGGAACATATCCTGCGCATCCACGACACCAGCCTGGCGGTCGACGCCGATGGCGCCGGGTTCAAGCCTGCCCCCGCGTCCTGGGGCAATGAAAAGGAGCCCGCATAGCATGAACATCGTCGTAATCGGCGCGGCCGGAATGCTCGGCCGAAAGCTCGTCGCCGCGATGATCGACAAGGGCGAGCTTCGCGGGAGACGGATCGAGCGCATGACGCTGGCCGATATCGTCGCCCCGGTTGCGCCGCGCTTCGATGGCGAGGTCGAGACGGTGGCCGTCGATCTCTCGGAGCCAGGAATCGCCGAGACGCTCGTCGCCTCCCGGCCGGACGTGGTCTTTCACCTGGCGGCAATCGTTTCCGGCGAGGCCGAGGCCGATTTCGAGAAGGGCTATCGCGTCAATCTCGACGGAACGCGGACACTGTTCGAGGCCATTCGCAAGGCCGGGTCCGATGCACCCTATTGTCCGCGCGTCGTCTTCACCTCGTCCATCGTCGTTTTCGGCGAACCGCTGCCCGATATCATCGACGACTCCCATTGCCTGACACCGCTGACCAGCTACGGCACGCAGAAGGCGATGTGCGAACTGCTTCTGGCCGACTATTCCCGCCGCGGCTTTCTCGACGGCGTCGGCATAAGGCTGCCGACGATCTCGATCCGCCCCGGCAAACCGAACATGGCCGCTTCCGGCTTCTTCTCCAGCATCCTTCGGGAGCCGCTGGTTGGGCAGGAAGCGGTGCTGCCGGTCAGCGAGACCGTGCGTCACTGGTTCGCCAGCCCGCGCGCCGCTGTCGGTTTCATGCTGCGCGCGGCCGAACTCGACACCGCGCGGCTGGGTGCCCGGCGCACGATCACCATGCCTGGCCTGTCGGCGACGGTCGGCGAACAGATCGAAGCCTTGCGCCGCGTTGCGGGCGATGGCGCGGCAAGCCTTATCCGCCGGGAAGCAAACCCGACGATTGCCGGCATCATTGCCGGCTGGCCGCAAAATTTCAGCGCCCAGCGCGCCGCCGAGCTCGGCTTCAAGGCCGAGCAGAATTTCGACGAGATCATCCGCGTCCATATCGAGGATGAGCTCGGCAACGCCTTGCCGCGTTAGGGCCGACCATGCTGCTGGGGGGCATCGCCGACGATTTCACCGGTGCGAGCGATCTCGCCAACACCCTGGCCAAGGGTGGCATGGCGGCGACGCAGTTCGTCGGCACCGCGGCCGGTCCGGCGCCGTCCGGTTGCGAGGCAGGCGTTGTCGCCTTGAAGACAAGGTCCATCGCCGCCGAAGAGGCGGTGCGCCAGTCGCTCGAGGCCGCGCGCTGGCTACTTGCCCAGGGCTGCGAGCAGATCGTCTTCAAATACTGTTCGACATTCGATTCCACGCCGAAAGGCAATATTGGCCCGGTTGCCGAAGCCCTGCTCGACCTTCTCGGAGCGGACGTGGCGGTCGTCTGTCCCGCCTTTCCCGCAACCGGGCGCCGCCTGTTCATGGGCCATCTGTTCGTAGGCGACCGGCTGTTGAACGAATCCGGCATGGAGAACCATCCGCTGACACCGATGACCGATGCCGATATCCGCCGCTGGCTTCGGCTGCAAACCCGCGGCGACGTGGGACTGGTGCCGTTGAATACGATCCGTGGCGGAGTGTCGGCGATCGGCCAGGCTTTCGCCGAACAACAGGCGCAAGGGCGGCGGCTAGTTGTCGCCGATGCGGTCGCGGAAGATGACCTTCGGCTGCTCGGCCAGGCGCTGGCCGGCCACCGGCTGGTGACCGGCGGCTCCGGCATCGCGATGGGGCTGCCGGAGAATTTCCGCAAGGCCGGTAGGCTCTCCCGGACTGCGCACGCGTCCGCGGGCGCCTCGGGGCCGGCGGTGGTGTTGTGCGGCTCCTGTTCGAAGGCTTCACAGGCGCAGGTCGCCACCTATCGCGCCGCCCATCCCGGCCTTGCGCTTGATCCGGCCACACTGATGGATGGAAGCATGACGGTCGACCAGGCCGTCGATTGGTTCTGGCAACAAAAGCAGGTGCCGATCATCTATTCGACGGCCGACGCCGGCGCTGTTTCCGGCGCCCAGGCGCGTTACGGGCGCGCCGAGGTGGCGGAGACCATTGAGCTTTTCTTCGCCACGCTCGTGCGCCGGCTCGTCGACGGCGGAGTGCGCCGCGTGGTGGTCGGCGGCGGCGAGACATCCGGGGCCGTGGTCGAAGCGCTCGGTGTGAGCAGTCTGCAAATTGGCGAAGAGATCGACCCGGGTGTGCCGGCGTTGCTGGCCGATCGCGGCGGCCCGCTCGGCCTCGCGCTCAAGAGCGGTAATTTCGGTGCGAATGATTTCTTCGAGAAGGCGGTGCAAAGGATCGGTACACGATGAGCGAACAGGCAATCCGCGATAATCTGGTCAAATGGGGCAAGTCGTTGTTCGAGCGCGGCCTCACCGCAGGCTCGTCCGGCAACATGTCGGTGAAGCTCGACGACGGGTTTCTGTTCACGCCGACCAATTCCTGCCTCGGCTTCCTCGATGCGGACAGGCTGTCGAAACTCGACGCTTCGGGCAAGCTTGTCTCGGGCGATGCGCCGACCAAGGAACTGCCGCTGCATTTCGGCTTTTACGACCAGCGATCCACGGCGCGCGCCGTGGTTCATCTTCATTCGACCTATGCGACCGCACTATCCTGTCTCCTGGACGTCGATCCGGCCGACGCCATCCCACCAATCACGCCCTATGTCGTGATGCGTGTGGGACAGGTGCCGGTGGTGCCCTATACGCGCCCCGGTTCCGAAGCGGTCAAGCCACTGATCGACGCGCTGGCGGCGCGCCATCCCGCCGTTCTCCTGGAGAACCATGGGCCCGTGGTCGCTGGCGCCTCGCTCGATGCGGCGGTGTTCGCCATCGAGGAGCTCGAGGAAGCGGCGAAGCTTGCCATCATCCTGCGAGGCATGAGCGTCCGCCATCTCGACGCCGGCGCCATCGCCGAACTCAACCAGCATTTCAAGCTGAAGTGACCATGCCGAAATTTTCCGCGAACCTCGGTTTCCTCTGGACCGACCGGCCCTTGCTGGACCGCATCGCCGCCGCCGCATCGGCGGGCTTCAGGGCGGTTGAACTGCATTGGCCCTACGACGTTCCGGCCGGGCTTATGAAGCAAGCTTGTGAAAAGCACGGCGTGGAACTGCTTGGCATCAACACGCCTGTCGGCGATGCGGCCAAGGGCGATTTCGGCCTTGGCGCGCTGCAGGGCCGGCAGGCCGATTTCGCGAAAAGTCTCCATCAAGCCGCGGACTATGCGCGCCTGAGCGGCGCTTCTTCGATCCATGTCATGGCCGGTGTCGTCGAGCCGACGGCCAAGCCGGAAGCCACGCAAGTCCTCGAGCGCAATCTCGCTTTCGCGGCGGATGTTGCCCCGGATCTGACCCTGCTTCTGGAACCGATCAACCAGCGCGACAAACCGGGATATTTTTACTCGACGATCGCGGAAGCAGCGGCATTGATCGGCCGCGTCGGCGCGCCCAACATCAGGATCATGTTCGACGTCTATCATGTCGGCGTCAGCGAAGGCGACATCCTCAAACGCCTCGAACGTCACTTGCCGATGATCGGCCATGTGCAGATCGCCGCCGTTCCAAGCCGCGCCGAGCCGGACGAGGGCGAGATCGCCTATGGCGCCATATTCGCCGCGCTGGCTCGGCTCGGCTACACCGGCTGGGTCGGCTGCGAATACCGGCCACGCGCCGGCACCGACGAGGGATTGCGCTGGCTGAAGACACTCCAGGTTTCGCTATATTGAAGAGGAAAATCGATATGCTCACGACAAAGACGGCACTCACCATCGAAGCAGCGAAAGCGGTGGCGGCGGCCTGCGAGGCGGCGGCAAGGAAGGACAAGCTCAAGCTCGTTATCGCCATCGTCGACGATGGCGGCCATCTGATGCTTCTCCATCGCGATGACGGCGCGCAGGTCGGCAGCGTCGAGATCGCCACGCTGAAAGCCCGCACGGCCGTGCTGTTCAAGCGCCCGACCAAGGCCTTCCAGGATGTCGTGGAAGGCCAGGGCCGCTATGCGCTGCTTTGCATCCCCAACGGCATTCCGCTCGACGGTGGCGTGCTGCTGAAGTCCGGTGAAGAGATCATCGGCGCGATCGGTGTCAGCGGCGAAAGCGACGAGCAGGACGGCGACATCGGCCGCATCGGCGCCGCGGCCTTGACCAACTGAGCGGGGCCTATCTGGGCAGCGATACTCCCCCGAAACCGATGTCGCTTTCGGGCCTGATAATATGACAGCCGTCACGCCAGCTGCTTCTCCAACCCCTTCAAATAAGCAAGCGCCCGGCGCGCCATCGCATCGGGATCGGCCTTGCGGCTGGCAAAGCCGATCTCCATGGTGAGATGGCCCGAGAAGCCGATATCCCTCAGCGCCTGCATGACGCTCAGCCAGTCGACGGCGCCGTCGCCGGGAGCGCCGCGATCGGTGTCGGCGAAATGGACATGGACGAGATCCCCACCCAGAATACGGACATGGTCGGCGGAGACATCGTCACGGTAAAGCGCGTGAAAAGTGTCGAACATCGTCTTCACATTCGGTGCGCCGCTCGCCCGCATCAGCTCGAGCGCCTGATGCGGCGTGTCGATGAGATTGCTGTCGGCGGCGGTCGGCTCGACAACGATGGTGACGCCTTTGTCCGCTGCATGCTTCGCAATCCTCGCCAGGCAGTCGCGGCTGCGGTCGAATGCCTCGGCAAGCGTCGTCCCGAAGACCTGCCAGCCGGCAATGTAGAGGACGAGCCTGGCGCCGAGATCGGCGGCGAGGTCGACCACCTCGCCATAATGATGGACCGTCGCTTCGCGCTCCTCCTTGAGCGGCGAGGCCGGATTGTGGCCCGGCCCGCCGCCCGGCGCGGGCAGCAGGCTGACCGCCGGCAAGCCCTCGCCATCCATAAGCCGTTTCAATTCGCGCCGCCTTGCCGCACCGAGATACGCGGGCCAGGCATGCGGCGCGGCGCAGCCGATCTCGATGCCGTCATAACCGATACGCGCCAGACGCCGTACCACCTCATCGAGCTCATAAGAGGGAAGCCAGCTTGGAAAGCTGCCATAGGCCCAGCTGTTGAATGCGTATTTCATCCGTCTCCTCCCAGAGATCGCCGGTCAGGTAAACGATTGTCTATTTTTGCCAAACCTGTCAATCCGCGGCACTTAGGTTGCTCTCTGTCGTCATAGCGCCGGCGGCTCATTAAAACCTCAAATAATTCAACATACTGAGCCGTATTGCGGCAATCCTGCTGACTTTTCGCAATCCTTCCTGCGCTTGACAAAGACCGGCCACTGCGGCTTTCTGGATACGTAATCGATTAACATCAAGAACTCGAATGCACTCGAGATGCTGCTAGGGAGGAGAATTTGGCGTCAGGGCTCCGCTGGGGTGTGCTGGGCACGGCAGATATTGCGCGTTCGCAGGTCGTGCCCGCGATACAGGCGTCGACGAACGGTCGCGTTGTCGCGGTGGCCGGGCGCGATCCGCGCCGCACCGCCGACTTCGCCGCTTCGTTCGGCATCGCCAATACTTTCCGCGGCTACGCCGAGTTGATCGCCTCGCCGGACGTCGACGCGGTCTACATTCCGCTTCCCAACGGCCTGCATGTCGAATGGTCCCTGGCGGCGGCCGACGCCGGCAAGCCGGTGCTGTGCGAAAAGCCGCTCGCCCTGACCGCGAAGGATGCACGGCGCGTCGTCGATCGCTTCGCGGCGAAGGGCATCCCGCTGATGGAAGGCTTCATGTACCGCTTCCATCCGCAGAATGCGCGGGCGCTGGAACTGGTCGCCGGCGGCGCGATCGGCACGGTCCGCGAGGTGCGGGCACACCTTTCCGTCGACATCATGCAGGCCGCCGCGAGCGGCAATGTGCGTTTCGACAAGGCGCTTGGCGGCGGCTCGCTGCTCGACATGGGCTGCTATGCGGTGAACGTCGTGCGGCGCATCTTCGGCGAAGAGCCGGTTGCCGTGATGGGCGATCTTGATCTCGACAGGACGAGCGGCGTCGATCTTGCCGCCTCGGCACTGCTCCTGTTTTCCGACGGTCGCAGTGCCTCCGTCTCGTCATCCTTCAAGGCGAACGGGCAAGGCACCTACCAGATCATCGGCACCAAGGGCACGATCGAGGTGCCCCGCGCCTTCATCCCCGGCATGGGAAGCCGCGCCGCGGAAGGGCTCGTTATCGTCGTCGATGCCGATGGACATCGCGTCGAGACCCGGTTTGAACCGGTCGATCAATACCGCCTGATGGTCGAAGCCTTTGCTGGCGCGGTGCTGTCCGGGCGCCCGGTCCCCTACCCGGCGCGGGATGGGGTCGACAATCTGCGAGTGCTCGACGCGATCGCCGTCTCGGCTGCATCGGGAATGCGAATGGAGATAAAAACTTGACTGCCGCAGCCGTGAAGCCGGCCGAACCAGCGCCTGCCTTTCGCCGCTTGTTCAGCCCGTTCCGCATCCGCGACGTGGCGCTGAAGAACCGCATCGTGTTCCAGCCGCATTTCACGGCACTCGGCAATCTCGACGGCATGGGCTCGGACGACCACATCGCCTATCATGAAGCCCGCGCCCGTGGCGGCACGGCGCTGATCGTCTTCGAGAGCCAGGCCGTGCATCCGACCGGAAAGATGTCGCGGCGCTTCGTCAGCGCCTGGGACCCAACGGTGATCCCGTTCTACCGGCAGCTCACCGCAAGCGTGCACGCGCATGGCACAAGGATCTTCGGCCAGTTGACACATGGCGGGCACACCTCGCTGGAGCGCCCGCCGCATCTGTTATGGGCACCCTCGCAGATGCCCGAACCATCGAGCCATTTTTCCACCAAGGCGATGGATGTCGAGGACATCGAGGCGACCATCGCGGGCTTTGCCGCGAGCGCGCGCAACGCGCTGGACGGCGGCTTCGACGGCGTCGAGATCAAGGTCGCGCATGACGGATTGCTGCGTTCCTTCGCCTCGCCTTTCTTCAACCGGCGCACGGACGGCTATGGCGGTTCGTTCGAAAATCGCATGCGTTTCACCGTCGAGGTGCTGGAGGCGATCAAGCGCGCGACATCGGATGATTTTCCTGTCGGCGTCCGCATCTGCCTCGATGAATTCACCACATTCGGCTACGGGCTCGATTACGGGTTGAGGATGGCCGACCATATCGAGCGCACCGGCTGCGTCGACTATTTGAATGCCGATGCCGGCTCCTTCTCCAGTTACTGGATGGAGATCCCGCCGGCCGCCGTCACGGCGGGGAGCTTTCGCGGGCTGAACGCTGCGCTGAAGAAGCAGAGCAAGCTGCCGGTCGTGGCTTTCGGCCGCATCGCGCCGCCGCGCCTGGCGGAAGAGATGCTGGAGGCCGGCGACGCCGATCTCATCGGTTTCGCGCGGCAGTTGGTCGCCGACCCCGAGACGCCCGAAAAACTCAGGCGCGGCGACGCCCATCTGGTGCGGCCGTGCATTGCCTGCAACGATGCCTGCATCTACCAGGTCGGCCAGGAGAAGGGCATTCGCTGCATCCACAATCCGGCCGCCGGACGTGAACGCCAGATCGACGATACCGTGTTCGCCAAAGCACCGAAGCGCCGGAAAATCATCATCGTCGGCGGCGGCCCGGCCGGGTTGAAGACAGCGGAGATCGCGGCGCGGCGCGGCCACGACGTGACCTTGCTGGAGCGATGGACCTTGCTCGGCGGACAAATAAGGCTCGCCGCGCGACAGCCCGAGCACCAGTTGGTCGCCGGCGTCGCCGAGCATCTCGAGGCGATGGTGCGTCATCTCGGCGTCCCGATCAGGTTGGGCATCGATGCGACGCCGGAACTGCTTGCGGGCGAGAACGCCGACCACATCGTTGTCGCCACCGGCTCCGAACCGAACCTGCCCGATGGCGCCGGCCGCTCCAGCGAGCAACGATCCGAGGCGCTGGAACTGGGCCGTCAGGTCCGCCCGGAGATTCCGGGACTGGACCTGCCCTTCGTCCATTCCGGCGACGCGGTCATGTCCGGAGCGGTTAGCCTCTCGGGCAAGGTCCTTGTCATCGACAACAATGGCCACTGGGAGGGCGCCGGCACCGCCGAATATCTGGCGGACAGTGGATGCGGCGTCGAGATGGTGACGCCGGATATGATGGTCGGCGGCGACATTGAAAGCGGGACGCGCACGTTGTTCTATCGGCGCGCCGCCATCAAGAACATTTCGATCCGGCCCGGACTGGCGCTGAAGAAAATCGCGCCCGGGCGCGTCACGCTTCAGCCGGTGTTCAGCGGTGCCGGCACGCAAGGCTTCGGACGCTATCTGCTCGTCGCCGGCGACGACATTCTTGTCGAGGACTTCGACGCCGTCGTCGCCATCATCGGCCGCCGTTCGCGCGAAGACCTTTACCATCGGTGCCGGGCCTCGCCTCTGCTCACCGGCGTGAAGATAAGCCGGGTCGGAGACGCAGTGGCTCCGCGACTGCTCGAAAGCAACATCGCCGAAGCCCATCAACTGGGACTCTCGCTTTGAACCGGACAAAAAATCAACTGGTCCGCTGTCTCTACCAGTTGACAGGTACCAAGGGGGCTAATAGCGTGACTTTGCATCGAGGAACGGCAGGCAAGGCCTTCGGGCTTCGGCCCGCCTCCGTCCGGGCGAACCGGAGGATGGCGGACATGGGAGGAGAAACAATCATGCGCGCATCATCCGCGCCTGTGCGGCAGGCGGAGACGATCCGTCCGCCTTGCGCGGAGGTCTTGTGATGAGCGCCTTGGAGAGCCTCGTCGAGGACCGGCCAAGAGAGGTTCTGGTCGCGCGCGGCCTGACCAAATCCTTCCCTGGCGTGCTGGCGCTCGACAATGTCGATTTCGATGTCCGTTCGGGCGAGGTCACGGCGCTGCTCGGCGAGAACGGCGCCGGCAAGTCGACGCTGATCAAGCTGATGGCAGGCTTCTATGCGGCCGATCGCGGCGAGATTTCCGTCGACGGCAAGCCGATGCACGCCGATCCGGCCGCGGCGCACCGGATAGGCGTTGCCACCATCCATCAGGACGCGCATCTGGTGCCGGCCATGTCGGTCGCCGAAAACATCATGCTCGGCCGCTGGCCGACGCGTTACGGCCTGGTTTCGGTCAACCGCCAGCGCCAGCGCGCCCTGGACGCGCTTGCCCGCGTCGCACCGCATCTCAATGCCTCGACGCCGGCTGGCCGCCTGTCGCCGGCCGACCAGCAGCTCGTCGAGATCGCCCGCGCCATCTCCGAGGATTCCAAGGTCCTCGTCATGGACGAGCCGACCACCTCGCTGTCGCCGCCGGAGATCGACCGCCTCTTCGGCGTCGTCAACGACCTCAAGGCCAAGGGCCTCGGTATCGTCTTCGTGTCGCACTGGTTGGAGGAAGTGTTCCGCATCGCCGACCGCGTGACCGTTCTGCGTGACGGGCGGCTGGTCGGAACAAGACCGATCTCCGAGCTCGACCACGACAAGGTCATCCGCATGATGGTCGGGCGCGATGTGCGTGAGACGATCGCGGAGGCCCGGCCGATCGGCGATGTGGTGCTTTCGGTGCGGAACCTCAACCGCGACAATGTGCTCAGCGACATCTCCTTCGACGTCCGGGCCGGCGAAATCGTCGGCATGTCGGGCCTTGTCGGCGCCGGCCGCAGCGAGTTGGCAGCCTGCATCTTCGGCATCGATCCCTATGACAGTGGCGCGGTCGAGATCGCGGGCCGGCAGATTGCTCCCAATGATCCGAAGGCGGCGATCGAGGCCGGCATTGGGCTTGTGCCAGAGGACCGCCGCCGTCAGGCGCTGGTCAGCCTGCTCAGCGTGCGCACCAACATCACGCTCTCGCTGCTCGAACGGGTGAAAAGCTGGGGCTTCCTGTCGATCACCAGGGAAGAGGAAATCGCGGCGCGCGAAATGAAGGCGCTGGCGGTCAAGGCGCCATCGTCCAGGACGCGCGTTTCGACGCTGTCGGGCGGCAACCAGCAGAAGGTGGTGCTTGCCCGCTGGCTGGCGCGCCACCCGAAGCTGCTGATCCTCGACGAACCGACGAAAGGCATCGACGTCGGCGCCAAGTCGGAGATCAGCGAGCTGGTGCTGCGGCTGGCACGCAGCGGCATGGGTATCCTGCTGATCAGCTCGGAACTGCCGGAAATCCTGTCGCTCAGCGATCGGGTCCTGGTGATGCGCTCGGGCCGTATCGCCGCGTCGCTGCCGCGCTCCGAAGCCACCAGCGAGACCATCATGAGCTACGCAACGACGGGCTGAGGAGACACTAATGGCACTGGAGAACTCCTCGATGAGCGACCGTATTGCAAACCAGGCAACGGGCTTCTCCGCATTGCGTGGAAAAATCTCGTTCATCGACCTGATGCAGAGCGTCGGCCTGCTGGCCGTAATCCTGCTCGGCTGCGCGATCATGAGCGTCATGAGCCCGGTCTTCGCCACGGTGCGCAACATCGAGAACGTGCTGCAGTCGGCGACGATCATCGCGGTGGTGGCAATCGGCCAGACCTTCGTCATCCTCATTGCCGGCATCGACCTGTCGGTGGCGTCGGTGCTTGTGCTCGCATCCGTGCTGTCGGTCGGCCTGGTCAATTTCTATGGCTGGTCGCCGGAACTTGCCATCGTCGCGGCCCTTGCCGCCGGCATGGGCGTCGGCCTGGTCAACGGCCTTGCCGTCACCAAGCTCCGCATCCCGGCGCTGATCGCGACGCTCGCCACCATGACGATCGCGCGCGGCCTCGCCTACATATTCTCGGGCGGCACCAACATCGCGCCGGTGCCGAAGCTTTTCGTGGAACTGCAGGCCGGCCGCATCTTCGGCGTTCCGGCGGTGATCATGCTGACGATCGTGCTCGCCGTCATCGCGCAGGTGGTGCTGTCGCGCACGCAGTTCGGCCGCTCGGTCTATGCGACCGGCGGTAATCCGCTCGCCGCGCGGCTCGCCGGCATCAACACCGAGCGCGTCATCATCGCCACCTTCGTGATTTCGGGTCTGATGGCCGCGATCGCCGGGCTTCTGATCACGGCGCGTTTCGAGGCGGGCGCCGCCACGGCGGCCCAGGGCTTGGAGCTTGCCGTCATCGCCGCTGTGGTCATCGGCGGTGTCAGCCTGTTCGGCGGCGAAGGCAATATGGGCGGCATGCTGCTCGGCGTCATCCTGCTCGGCCTGGTGCAGAATGCCGTCAACCTGCTCAACGTGCCGCCGAACTGGGACTCGGTGGTCAGCGGCCTCGTCATCGCCGCCGCCGCCGCACTCGATGTCTATCGCCGGAAGTATCTCGAGGCCGGCATGCGCAAGAAGGTCATAGCGACGAAGGCAAGCAAACCGACCAAACCATCGTAGCCTGAAATCCGCGCCGCGTAAGAGAGGCGCCAACCGACAACACAGATTGCCCGAAAACCAACGCCTCTCCGGCGAACGGGGATGCTTTGCCCTTCGGGACCGTAAGTGCCAACCGCGGCGCGCTGCCGCGACCACTGCCCGGAATTGGCCCCTGCGACTGATCGGAGAAAGCCAAGGCCGGAACAAGCCATTCGACAGACAGCAACCGTTCAAGTGGAGGAGACGACATGACAATCGATACACGGGGTAAAACGAAGACGACGCGCCGCGACTTTCTCGTCCGCGCCTCGACGCTGGCCGCCGGAACGGCAGCCGCAATGGCGGCCGGCCTGCCGTTCGCCACGGCGGCGATGGCCGAGGACAGCCTGTTGAAAGGCAAGAATCTGTCCTACATCGCCTTCGGCCTGCAGTACGAATACCAGGTCACGCTGGTGAACCGGGTCAAGGAACTGGCGGCGGAAAAGGGTATCAACATCTCCGTCTATGACGGCAAGGGCGATCCCAGCACGCAGACGACCCAGCTTCTCGACGTCGTCAGCAAGCAGCCTGACATCATCCTGCTCAACGCCGTCGATGCGACGCTGCTGCAGGGTGGCGTCCGCAAGGCCAATGAATCGAAAATCCCGCTGTTCATGCTGGAAAACCTGCCGCCGGAAGGCGAGTGGGTCGCCTACAACACGTTTGACGATGTCGCGGGCGGCGCTGCCGGTGCCGACGCCATGGCCAAGCTGATCGGCGGCAAGGGCCTGGTGCTCGAGGTTCGCGGCGCCATCGGTTCCGGCCAGTCGGAGAAGCGCTTCAAGGGCTTCCACGATCAGGTCGCGGCAAAGTATCCCGACATCAAGATCGACGTGTTGAAGGCGGAGTGGACCGCCGACAACGCCCAGACGCTGACGGTCGACGCCTTCACCCGCGAGCCGAACGTCGCCGGCATCTGGGCGCACAATGACGAGATGATCCGCGGCGTGGTTTCCGCGCTTCGCCAGATCGATCGCCTGAAACTCGCCGGCGAGGACGGCCATGTCCCGATCGTCGGCTTCGACGGCACGCCGCTCGGCCTGCAGCGCATCCGCGAGGGAACCCAGGACGCCGATGTCGGCCAGAACCCGTTCTCGATGGCCGAATCCATCGTCGGCGAGATGGAAAACCATTTCGCCGGCAAGCCGGTGAAAAAGGAAACGCTGATCCAGCCGGTGATGATCACCAAGGAAAACGTCGACAGCCAGGACAATTGGGGCAACCGCGTCAAGTAGGACGCTCCTCCCGCCGGGATACGCTGCCTCGCGGTGGCGTATCCCGGACTTTTTGCGAAAACACTGAACCGAAGAGACCGACGTGACAGCAGCAGCCGATATTATGAAGCCCGATCACGCCCGCAACATGCGCCTCATCGGCCACACCGACCAGGCTGGCCGCGCCGACGGCATCCAGATCATGGTCGAGAACGGCTTTGCCTATATCGGGCATCTGTTCAGTCAGGGTTTTTCGATCGTCGATGTGCGTGACCCGAAGAACCCGAAGCCGGCCGGCTTCGTCCCCGCCCCTGCCAACACCTGGAACGTCCATCTTCAGGTCGCCGACAATTTGCTGCTGGTCATCCATGGCAAGGACGTCTTTGCCGACGCAGCCTTTGCCGACGAAGCAAGCTACTACAAGGCGTCGGCCGGAACGGCGCTTGGCACGGCAGTGCCCAAGGGCGCCCGCAACTGGGACGCCGGGCTTGCCGTCTACGATATCTCGACCCCCGGAAAGCCCCGGCGCATCGGCTTCATGCCGGTTTCGGGCGGCATCCATCGCATCTGGTACACTGGCGGCCGCTGGGCCTACATGTCGGCGCTTCTCGACGGCTTCACCGATTTCATCTTCATCACGGTCGACATGTCGGACCCGGCCAATCCGCGCGAAGCCGGCCGCTATTGGTTGCCGGGCATGAACCTTGCCGCCGGCGAGACGCCGAGCTGGGAAGCCAACCGCAAATTCGGCCTGCATCACGCCATCGTCGACGGCGACATCGCCTGGGGCGCCTGGCGCGATGCCGGCCTCGTCGTCATGGACGTCGCCAACCGCGCCGATCCGAAGCTCATCGTCCATCGCAACTGGTCGCCGCCCTTCCAGGGTGGCACGCACAACTGCCTGCCGCTCGCCGACCGCAACCTCCTGGTCGTCCTCGACGAGGCGGTTCTCGACGATGTCGAGGACGGTTTGAAGAACATCTGGATCTTCGATGTGAAGGATCCGGCCAATCCTGTCCCAGTCGCCACCATGCCGGTGCCGACCGATGCCGACTATCCACGCAAGGGCGCGCACTATGGCCCACACAACATCCACGAGAACCGGCCGGGCACCTTTCAGAGCTCGTCGATCATCTTCTCGACCTGGCAGAATGCCGGCGTTCGCGTCTACGACATCTCGAACCAGTATCAGCCAAGGGAGATCGGCGCGCTGGTGCCGCCGGCGCCACGGTCGATGATGGACAAGAGGCCGGGCAAGAAGCCGATCATCCAGTCTTGCGACATCTTCGTCGACAAGGCCGGACTGGTCTACGTGACCGACTACAATGCCGGCCTCTACGTCATGGAATATACCGGATAGAGCGCGGCGCGTTGAAACGGATTCAGTCGACGCGCTTTAAGTCTTTGTTTTTATGCATGTCGTTGTCCCAAAACCGCTGCGCACTTTTGGGCGACATGCACTAACCTCGAAAGGAAGCATCATGAACCTTTTCGGCTCCTACGACGTCGTGGTCACGGGCGCTGGCTCGTCCGGCATCGTCGCCGCCATCCGCGCCGCGCGCGAGGGCGCCAGGACGCTGCTGCTCGAAGGCTCCGGCTTCCTCGGCGGACTGATAACCGGCGGCAGGCTGACCAAGCCGACCGGCCTGATCAACTCGCCGATCTTCCACGAAATGCTCGACCGCTGTGTCGGCTATCACGGCGCCGACGGGCGGGTGCGCGAATCCTACTGGGGCAAATACACCGGCACGTTCGATGCCGAAACCATGCAGCGGGTCATCATCGAAATGGTCGAGCAGGCCAATGTCGAGGTGCTGCTGCGGGCAATGGTCGTGGATACGGTCATGCAGGACGGCAAGCTGCACGGCCTGCTGATCCGGACGAAATCGGGCGAGAGCCTCGTGCTTGCCAAGGCGTTCATAGATGCCTCCGGCGACGGCGACGTGGCTGCGCTTGCCGGCGCCGACTTCATGCTCGGTCGCGCGGCCGACGGCCTGACCCAGCCGATCACCTCCTACTTCCGCGTGCTCAACGTCAACGTGCCGGCCCTGATCGCCGACTGCGAGGCAAACCGGAAAGACATGTGGGAGGTCGTCTATCCGAAGGAGGCGGGCGACCGCAACGAGGACTATGCCATGGCCGTGCTGCTCACCGGCTTCCAGCAGCGGATCAAGGACAAGGTGGCGGAAGGGTTCGACTGGATCATTCCCAAGGACCACATCACCATGAAGACCGGGCTGATCCCGGGCGAGATTTCGGTCAATGTCACCCGCTTCCAGGGCAACGGCCTCGACGACCGCGACCTCAGCAAGGCCGAGATCGAGATCCGCAAGCAGGCCTATTGCGCCTTCGATTTCCTGCAGCGCTACGTCAAGGGTTTCGAGAGTGCGATCTTCCTGGAAGTGGCGCCCAAGCTCGGCATACGCGAGACGCGCCGCATCACCGGGCACTATGTGCTCACCGAGGCCGACGTGCGCGGCAACAAGCGCTTCGATGATGCGATCGGGCTTTGCAACTCGCCGGTCGACGTGCATGAGCCGGGCGGCAGCCGGGCGATCATGGATCATGTCGGCATCGGCTACGGGATTCCGTATCGCAGCATGATCCCGGCGAGCGTCGACAATCTCATCATGGCGGGCCGCTGCATTTCCGTCGACGAGATCGCCTTCGGTTCGACCCGCAACGTGCCGGCATGCACGATGACCGGGGAAGCGGCTGCGATCGCGGCATCGCTCGCCGCAAAACGCAACCTGCCGATCTCCGGCATCGCCGCCTCGGAGGTCCAGGCGCGGTTGCGCGAGCAGGGTGTCTGGCTGGGCACGCCGGGCGAAGACGTTCCCGACGTGCTCAAGCAGGCGAGCTGAGGCTTCCCGAAGGCTGTTTCATGTTTGCTCCGCATGAATCGCGGACCACCAGCGTGGTGTCCAGGACCATCTGTACGGTCGGACCGGTGCGCCGGCCCGATATGCGATCGAAGAGCAGCGTCGCCGCCTCGCGTCCGATCTCGTAGGCGGGCTGCGCCACTACGGTGAGGCGCGGCCGGAAAGCCGTGGCCCAGGGGAAGTCGTCAAACCCGACGACCGCCATGTCCTTCGGACAGTCAAGGCCCTGTTCCTGCAACGCCTGCACCATGCCGAGGGTCATGAAATTGTTCGTGCAGAACACCGCCTCGGGCCGCGGGCTCGCGGCGAGCAGCACGGAGCCGGCTGCGGTGGCTGCCGGGATGTTGGACGCGCTGGTGACGACATGGGCCGGATCGAGCGTCAGTCCGGCTTCAGCCATCGCGCTGCGGAAGCCGGCAACGCGGTCATGGATGGCGGAGGCCGAAAGATCGGCATCCAGCAGCCCGATGCGCCGGTGACCAAGCGAGATCAGATGGCGCGCGAGGCCGGCCGCGGCCTCGAAATTGTTGGCCACCACCGTGTCGGCGGCCACCCCTTTCAGGCGCCTGTCGCCAAATACCAGCGGCAGGCCGCTTTCCACGAGTTCCTCAAGCAATGTCTCATTGCCGCCAGCGGGCGCCATGACGATGCCGTCGATGCGCCGTTCCAAGACAAGCTCGATGGCGCGGCGCTCGCGTTCGGCGTTCTCCTCGGTGTTGCAGAGCAGCAGATTGTAACGCTCGCCGCGCCGATGCGCCGTATCCTCGACACCGCGCACGAAGTCGGCGAAGAACGGGTTCGTCACGTCGGCGATCAATACGGCGATGGTTCCGGTCTGGTTGACGCGCAGGCTGCGCGCAATGCCG
This sequence comes from Mesorhizobium sp. STM 4661, assembly GCF_000359125.1. GTDB lineage: Bacteria > Pseudomonadota > Alphaproteobacteria > Rhizobiales > Rhizobiaceae > Mesorhizobium. Next base: position 189,716 of record NZ_CAAF010000082.1, read on the forward strand.
TCCGGCCTGTATCTCAGCGCCATGATGGCTTGCCGGACCTTCTTCTTCGTTTCGATGCTGACCGCGCGGGACTCGTTGATGACATGCGAAACCGTCGCGGTCGACACGCCCGCCTTCAGTGCGACGTCCTTGATCGTGACCATGAGTTCTTTGCGCAACGCCGCCCTGATGACCCGGAAATCGCTCTGTTAAACGATTTCCTCGGCGATGTCAGCGGCCGCGCGCGACTGTACGGCCAACTGTCGCTTTGCCACCGAGGCTAGAGCGAGAGGAGGAGTGCCCCTCGGGACACTCCTCCGTCGTTTACTCCGAGAGGGTGAAAGGAGCCGTGTACTTGTCCACATTGTCCTTGGTGATGAGAAGGCAGTCGAACAACTGCTTCTCGGTCGCTGCTCCGGTCTTGCCGGTCTTTATGAAGGAGTCGGCCTGCTGCACCGCCTTCGCCGAGTAGACGGCCACCGGCTGGAGCACTGTGTATTGCAGGTCGCCCGCCTTGATGGCGGCGACGGCGTCCGGGGAGCCGTCGAAGCCGCCGACCTTGATGCTCGACAGTTTTCCGGCCTCCTTCAGCGCGGCGATCGCGCCGAGCGCCATCTCGTCATTGCCGCTGGTCACGCCGATGATGTCGGGGTGGGCCTGCAGCAGGCTCTGCATCTTGTCACGGCCCTGGGTACGGTCCCAGTTGGCAACTTCAGAGCCGACCTTCTTGAGGTCCGGATACTGGCTGATCACGGTTTCGTAGCCGTTTGACCGCGTGGCGGCATTGTTGTCGGACGGGGCACCCAGAAGTTCGACGTAGTTGCCCTTCTCGCCAATGTTCGTCACCCATTGCTGCGCGCCCAGGGCGGCGCCCTGGGCGTTGTTGGAAACGAGCTGCGCCTTGGCCAGGCCTTCCTGATTGATCTCGGCATTGACGAGGAAGACCGGGATGTTCGCGGCAATTGCCTTCTTCACCGCGCCGATGGACCCGCTGGCGTCGGCGGGATCGAGGATGATCGCCACGGATTTGTTGGTGATCGCGGTATCGATCAGCTTGCTCTCCGTGTTCGTGTCGGCTTTCGAGGCGCCGACCGTCGCGGTGTAGCCGAGTTTCTCGGCCTCGGCCTTGGCGACATTGCCTTCGGTCAGCCAGTACGGGTTCGCCGGATCGATGACGATGATCGAGATCAGACCTTCGGCCGACGCCGCTGTCACGGATCCTGCGAGGACCGGAGCGGCCAACGCAAAGGCCGTGAGCATCAGAATTCTTGCCTTGCCATACATGAAATTTCCTCCTTGGTTAGCGATGGTGCCGGTCAACCGGCAATCTTCTCGTGAGCGGGATCGGCCGTTCGGGCCTTGCCTTGTTGCGGAGAAGTCGAAGAGCCGGCGATCGGGCTCGGCAGCCTGACGCGACGGCGATACTGGATGGCGTTGAGCAGCACCGCCAACACGATGACCGCGCCGGTGAACACTGTTTGCCAATAAGCGGACACGCCGATGATCACGAGGCCATCGGAAAGGAAGCCGATGACGAAGGCCCCGACCAGCGTTCCGCGGATATTGCCTCGACCCCCGGTGAGTGCCGCGCCGCCGATGACGACAGCCGCGATTGCCGTGAGTTCGTAGGAATTGCCGGCGGTCGGCCCCGCCGAGGTCAGCTCCGAGGACAGGATGAGGCCGGCCACCGAGGCGCAGATGCCGGAAAGCATATACACCGCAACCTGGACTTTCTTCACCGGCACGCCGGAGAGCTCGGCGGCGCGCTCATTGCCGCCGGAGGCATAGAGCCAGCGGCCGAAGGCGGTGCGGTTGAGGATGATGCTGCCGATGATGGCGATGACCGCCATGACCAGCACGCCGATGGGAACCCCGAACAGGCGGTTGAAGCCCAACCAGTCGAAACCGGTATTGCCGAGTTCCGGCTTGCCGCCGAGGTCGTTGTAGGTGAGGCCGTTCGTCATCAGCAGTGCGGCGCCGCGCACCACATAGAGCATGCCCAGCGTGGCCACGAAGGCCGGCACCTTCAACCAGGCAATGAGGACACCGTTGACCAGGCCGACCAGCGCGCCCAGCACGCACACCAGCACCACAACCACCCAGACGGGAGGGAACAGCACGACACCGAGCGTTTGCAACTGCACGCCCTGCATCAGGAATCCGGCGATGACCCCCGACAGCCCGAGCGTCGACCCCACCGACAGGTCGATGCCGCCATTGAGGATGACCAGCAGCATGCCGGCCGCCAGGATGCCGAAGATGGCGACATGCGAGGCCATGGTGAGGAAATTGCCCAGCGAGAAGTAGTAGGGCGACAGCATCGAGAAGACGATGATGATCACGATCAGCGCGAGGAACGCGCGGCCCTCCAGCAACAGCTTGGCCAGGCTGAAGCCACCGCTCGATGTCCTTGGGCTGGAGCGGCTACGATTCTGACTGGCGTCGGTCACGGTCTGGGCTCCTGTGTTCTTCATGATCAGACGACCACGGCCTCCCCTGAGGCGGCCATGATCTGCTCTTTCGTGACGTCGGCGCCGAACTCGGCCGAAATCCTGCCCCGCCGCATGACGATGATCCGGTGGGCGATGCTCAGGCACTCGGCGACTTCCGAGGTCGAGAACACAACCGCGAGCCCCTGCGCGGCCCTCTCGGCAAGCAGCCGGAACACCTCCGCCTTGGCGCCGACGTCAATGCCGCGGCTGGGCTCGTCCAGCAGCATCACCTTGGGGTTGGTCGTCAGCATCTTGCCGATGACGACCTTCTGCTGATTGCCGCCGGACAGCGATCCGATAGGCGCGCCTCCGCCCACGGTCTTGACGCGCACATCGCGAATACTGCCGTCGATCAGCGACCGCTCTCGCGACCGGGACAAAAACATGCCCTTGACGAAGGCGCCGATGCTGGCCAGCGACAGATTGGCACCCACGGACATCGTCTGGACCAGACCGTCGCGTTGCCGGTCCTCGGGCACCAGCACCAGCCCCCTTGATATGCGCTCGGCAATGCCGAGGCGGGAGATGTCCTTGCCCTCCAGCAGAACCCGGCCGCCCGTCACCGGCAAGCGTCCGGCAACGCATTCCAGCAATTCCGTGCGCCCGGCGCCCATCAGCCCGTAAATGCAGACGATCTCGCCAGCGCGGACATCGAGCGACAGCCGGTCGACGACCAGACGGTCCGAACCCGAGCCATCGGCGATGCTCACATCCGCGATCGACAAGGCAACCTCACCGAAGGCGTAGCCGGTGGGCGGCGATCCCAGGTCGAAGTTCTCGCCCACCATGTTGCGGACGATCCATTCGAGATCGATGTTCTTCGCTTTGGCCGCGGCCGTGATCGTTCCGTCCCGCAGCACCACCGCGTGGTCGGTGATCCGCAGCGCCTCTTCGAGGTGATGGGAGATGTAGACGATCGAGACGCCGCGGGCGGTCAGGTCCCGGATCACCCTGAACAGCACCTCGACCTCGGTCGCGCTCAGCGCGGACGTTGGTTCGTCCATGATCAGGATACGCGAATCCACCGAGAGAGCGCGCGCGATCTCGACAATCTGTTGCTGCCCCAGGCGCAGATCCTGCACCAGGGTCATTGGATCGATGTCTTCCTCGAGATCGGCCATCAGCAGTCGCGTCTGACGAGCCTCCTCCGCGAAGTCGAGGCCGGTTCGCCCGCGCAACTCGCGGCCCATGAAGATGTTGTCGCGCACGCTCAGATTGGGCGCGAGGCTCAATTCCTGATGGATTATCGAGATGCCGCGGTCCCGCGCATCGACGGTGGACGAGAAAGCCACGGGACGACCATCGAGCTCGATGCTTCCCGATGTCGGCGTCTCGACACCGGAGAGGATCTTCATCAGCGTGGACTTGCCGGCGCCATTCTCTCCGAACAGCGTGGTGACCTCGCCACGGCGAATGTCGAAATTGACCCCTTTGAGGGCATGCGTGCCGCCATAGGATTTTACGATGTTGCGCGCCGCCAGCACGGTGTCCGCTGCCGCCGACTCGAATTGAGGTGCCGCATTCATTGAACGCTCAGCCTCACGGGTGTGACGAGCCAGCCATTGGGGTTGATCAACTTGAAGACGCCGACAACCGAGATCGTCTTGCCGGTGAGCTTGGTGTTGTCGATGGTCGACAGAACCTGCTTCTTCATCTCGTTGTTCAGAGCCGATCCGGCGTTCTGGTACTCGATCTGGTTGGTGAATTGCCCGAAGGTGACCGTACCCGTGGCATCGCGCAGGTCGGTTCCGTTGATCGCCGGCCCGGTCTGCACCCGAATGACCAGGGTGCTGGGAACGTCGTCGACCCTGACGGCATAGATGCCGGACTTCCCTTCGCCGACCACGCCGGTGAACTTGACGGAAAACTCGGTCCCGACATTGGCCGGCACGCCGTATTGTTTCTCCGCCGCGGCCTTGTCCTTGGCGATTGCCGACGCCAGGACACCGGCGGCCACCGCGCGCTGGTCGACGGCGGACTGGACATTCGGAAACTCGGACCTGCCGAATGCCTCCGGCGAAAACGCAGCCTTTCGCGCGTCTTCCGCCGAACCGATTACGACGACCTTGGTGTCGAGAGCCATCGCGACCAGCAACACGAGGATTGCGGCCGTGGCGACAATCCAGCGGATGCCCGGCCATCGGACACCCGGCGTCACGCGCCGATTGATCGTGGACTGCGAGCTCATGGCGCGATGACCACGATCAGCTCACGGCCACGATTGGCGGCGCTTCTTGATTTCATCCCATCTCCTCCCGAGATGATATTATTATCTTCAGTTGAAAAATTTTTCACGCGTTCGTGTCGTTGTCAATCGGCCTTCGAAAGTATCCGCGTGCAAACGGCGCCATCGAGAGACCCTTGCTGCGCAGCAACTGATCGTGGCCGGAACCAATAGCCGGTGTTCGGCAGTCCAAACCCAAGCATGAAATCGACCATACGATAGTGTTAAGTTCACGTCAAGATATGTGATATTTTACCCAACACCTCAGCATGTCCGGAAGAGCGAAGAACGGCATAGAAGATTAACCTGCTGTTTTTATGTGGCATTTTTCGAAGAAAGGATGTTGCGGCGATGCATGTGCCGCAATCGGGAAGCAGATCACAATCGCACGAGATTTCTGTCGCTGAGCTGCGCGACAGCGGCGTCGAGCTCATCGGAAATCCGCTGCGGACCCCAATTGCCTGCCCGGCCCGCAATGGCGGCGATCTGCTTCAAATCGCCCATGGTCAGGGAGCCGCCGATAGCGAGCGTCGTGCGCCGCATGACGATATCGGTGAGATGCTCGACGAATTCGTTGCGGACGATGTAGTCGATTTCGGATGTGCCGTAGTCGCTCGCCCCCGGCAGGCGATCTTCATTGCTCCACGGGCTTTGGTGGCGGGCGATCTGCAACGCCTTGGTTCCATAGCGCGACAGAAGCTGGTCGAGACGGCGTTCGTCGGCGCCTGAAGCCGACCTGGCCTCGGCCAGCCAGGCGGCCCGCGCCGCAGCCGCGGTTGGAAAACCCTTGCCGCCGCCGATCGGCATCGATCGCGTGGTAACCTTGCGGCCGCGTCCCAGCCGATTGAGCACCGTGTCGGCAACCTCTTCGGCAAAACCGCGAAACGTCGTCCATTTGCCGCCGACCAGCGAGATGATCGGAAACGGACGCGAAGGGTCCGGCTCGACGACCGGCGCCGAATGGTCACGGCTGATCAAGCCGGGGACCGAGGCGTCGGATGCGGGCAAGGGTCTGATGCCGCTATAGGCGTAGACGATCTGGTCGCGTCCGAAGGTCATGCCCGGCATCAGCGCACGCACGCTTTCGAGCAGATAGTCGATCTCTTGCGGTTCGCAGCGCACCGTGTCGGGATTGTCGGCCTGGATGTCGGTCGAGCCGACCAGTGCCAGACCGAGATAGTCGTAGACAAGGCAGATGCGGCCGTCATCGGCTTCGAAGTAGAGCATGCGGCCCGCCAGGCTTCGCACCAGCTCGTCATGCTTCAACAGGATGTGCGAGCCCTTGGTGCCGCCGATCATTTTCGACGGCGCGCCGAGCAAGGCGTTGACATCGTCGATCCACGGGCCGGCGGCGTTGACGACCAGTTTCGGCCGCACCGAAAACACGCCGCCATCCTCGGACCGGCCCTCGTCTTCTGACTGGCCCCCGACTTTTGACTGGCCCCGGTCTTTTGACTGGAAAGTCAGCACCCCGCCGGACGACGAAATCAGCGCCGTGTAGTTGGCGGCCGCGGCGAGCATATTTGCCGCCAATCCGTCGGTGATCAGCTCGAGCACCAGCCTTTCGGGATGACTGATCTTGGCGTCGTAGTAGGTGCCGGTGGCGACGATCGACCTGGTCAGCGCCGGCATGTCGCGCAGCGCCCGCCGCCTTCCGACCAGCCGGTGGCGCGGCATCACCCTGTGCCGCGACCCGTAAAAATCGTAGATCGCCAGACCGATCTTGATGAGGATGGCGCCACGGCTGCGCGGCGCGCTGGTCGAGCCCAGCAGCGTGCGCAGCGCCGCCCACATGCCTTTGCTCCAGGAAAAGATCGGGATGACCGTCGGCAGCGGGCTGACATAGTGCGGCGCGTTCTTCAGCAAGAGATTGCGCTCCAGCGTCGACTGCGCCACCAGTCCGAACTCGCCCGTTTCGAGATATTTGAGACCACCATGGATCAGCCGCGAGGGCGCTGCACTGGTGCCCGATCCGAAATCGCCCTTGTCGACGATCAGGCAGCTGACGCCTTGCGCGCACAGATCGCGAAACAGGCCGGCGCCATTGATGCCGGCGCCAAGAATGACGACGTCGACGTCGCCCGTTCTGGCCATGGCGGCGATGCGCCCAGTGTGGTTCGGTACGGAGTGGTCCGGTACAGCGGAGTACGACAGGCCGGCGGCGTCGGCAGGATTCATGGCCGCGCCATGTTGACGACGCGCAGTTTTACGCCGGCCTGTTCGAGCTTTTGCGCCTGCGCGTCGCTTATGCCGTCCGTCGTCAGCACCGCGTCGAAGCGGGTCAGATCGTCGAAGACATGCAGGGCGACCTTGTCGAACTTGGAATGGTCGACGGCAAGAATGCGTTTGGTCGACGCGGCAAACATCGCTTGCTTGACGCGCACCACATGCTGATCCTGGATGAACGCGGTGGTGCCTGAGATCGCCGAAGCCGAGCAGATCAAAAGATTGGCGCGCAGTTGCGCCACGGCATTCTCGCAGACGATGCCGATATAGGCATTGTAGGTGCGGTGGTACTGACCACCGAGACAGATGAAATCGATGTCGTCGACATTGGTCAGCAGCGCCGCGGTCGCCACGCTGTTGGTGATGACGGTCAATGGCTTGATGTCGAGCAGCAGCGGCGCGATCGCGTTCGCCGTCGTCGAATCGTCCAGCATGACCGACTGGCCGGCTTCGATATAGTCCAGCGCCGCATGCGCCAGCGCGTCCTTCTCCGCCCTGCCGACCGTCACCCGGTAGCGGAAAGCGCTTTCATAGAGGCCGGAAGGCTGCACGGTCACGGCGCCATGCAGCTTGCGCAGCACGCCTTGATGCGCCAACTGGTCGATGTGTCGGTGGATGGTCATGCGCGACACGCCGAAATGCTCGACCAGATCGTCGATGCGTACCTGGCCGAGCTTGATCACATAATCGGCGATCTCCTCGCGCCGTTCGTCGGCCTTGATCATGCAGTTCCCCCAATGTCTTGCCCCGCCAGTCTTTCGATCTCGGGCCATAGCGGCTTGAGCGATTCGGCAATGCGGCAGTAAAGAGAAAACCGGTCCTCGAAAACAGCGCTGCGCGCCTTGTCGGGCAGATATTCGCGGCTCACCTTGCTGACGGCCCGCGCCCCCTGTTGCGGCGAGGCAAACAGGCCAACCGCGGCGCCGGCACAAAGGGCTGCGCCGAAGGCCGCCGCCTCGTCGGTCGAGGTGACGATGACCGGCACGTCGAGCACATCGGCAAACATCTGCGCTAAGGCCGGATTGCGCGAGCCGCCGCCGGTAAGCCGCACCTCGCGAACGGCAAAGCCGTCGCGCAGCGCTTCGACATGCGTGCGGTGATTGAACACGATGCCTTCCAGCACCGCCTTCAGCATGTCGCCACGATCGTGCCAGCCATGCAGGCCGAGAAAGCTGGCACTGGCGGCATTGCCGTAGGGCGAACCGAACAGATAAGGATGGAAGAAGATGGTCGAAGGCTTGCCGAGTGCTGCGTCGATCTCTGCCGCCAGCATCTCGTGGATCGAGCCGCCGGTCCTTTTGGTTTCGTCCTGTTCCGAGCGGCAGAGCGTGTCGAGGAACCAGTCGTAATTCGCCGTCGAGGCCGGTGAGATCGACATGTTGTTCCAACGCCCGCGGTCGATGGCGTTGCGGCAGAACCAGCGCTGGTCGACACGCGGCTCGGCGGAGACGATTTCGTTGATCGAATAAGTGCCGGCGACGATGCTGACCACGCCCTCCTCGTGGCCGCCCATACCAAGCGCCGAGGCCGTGACGTCATGCAGGCCACAAGCGACGGGCGTGCCTTCGGCAAGCCCGGTCAGCGCCGCTGCATCGGCGGTGACGGTGCCCACGATATCGGCCGAATGCGCCACCGGCGGCAAGGCGTCGAACAATGCCTCAAGACCGAAGATGCGCATCGCCTCGGGCGCATAGCTTTGCGTGCGCATATTGGTGAAGGAGGTGCTCGCCTCGGTGAGGTCGGTGCCAATGGTGCCGGTCAAGCAGAAACGCAGCCAGTCCTTGCACGCGAATATGTGAGCTATCCGCTTGAAGCGCTCCGGATCGTGTTCCCGCAACCAGACCAACAACGACGACGGCGAGGAAGCGTGCGGTACCTGGCCCGTCACGGCGAGCGCCTCGGTGAAGACCTGATTTTGCGACCATCTGTCGACGATTTCACCTGCCCGGCTGTCCAACGACAATATGCCGGGACCCAGCGGCCGGCGCTCCCTGTCGAGCAGGTAGACGCCGTCGCCATGCGCGGTCGCCGCCACCGCCTTGATGTCGCTGGCCGGCCTGCCACTCAAGGCAATGGCCTCGCCGATCGCCTCGGCGGTCGCCTGCCAGAGGCCCGCCATGTCGCGTTCGACCCAGCGCGCATGCGGCATCGATTGCGGCACACGTCGCCGCGCCACCGCCAATTGCGAGCCGTCGGCATCGAAGATCACCGCCTTCGTCACCGTCAGGCCGTTGTCGATCCCAAGCAGGCTGGACATGACCCCCTCCGGCTCAGCGCTTGCCGATATGCGTCGCGAACTCGTCCTCGGGCGGGCTAGAGCAAAGGATGTTCACGTTGAACCATCTGCGTGTCGCTGGACATCATGGAAACCATCCCTCGTCGGGCAGCCACCCGGCGACCGCAACACCACTCCTGCCATCCCGCCACAAGAGCAGGATCCTGATGCGCTGCGCTTTGACGCCGGCGGAGAAGGCTGCCGCTTCATCCCTGTCGATGGCGTGGATTCCCTTTTCGTTGCGATGCCCCTGTGAACACAGAGGCGGCGAACAAGCTGCGGCCGAACACAGCGGCGAGAATACCGAGCCAACGGAATCGACCGTACTATGGTGTTAAATTAACGTCAATGTGTGTGATTTTCCGAGGCCGATCCGCAAATATGGCTTATTGGGTCTTTTGCGAACCTTCGACGAGCGGGGTCCGACAGGCTCTTGCAAACAGTCGGCGACTCTTTGCATGTATGGCGGCTGTCAACCAGGGCCTGTCTCGTTAGGGCCTTGGGCACAGCCGGCGAAGGCTGGATCGACGGTTCACCTTGAAAGGCTTGACTGGGCTCGGGCAGGATGGCGCTGGACGTGGAAGATATTGCCGGCCATCCGGCATTGCACCGCTCTGTGCGGGCGCAATCGCAGGCGTTGCTCCAGGCTTACGAAGCCAATCCGCGGCTCGCTTCCGTGTTCGCCACGCAGCAGCGCTGGCTGATGGCCCATGTCGGTCTCGCCCTGCATTTCAGGCTGCAGGCAAATGACGACCGTACAGGACTGACGACCGCACTTTTCATCGACATGATATGCCGGCATTCAGTAGCCAGCCGCAACACCGCCGATGCCTTCATCAAGGAGATGCTGCACTACAAATTCGTCCAGCATCTGCCGAGCAGGGACGGGCGTAGCCGCCCCTTGCTGCCGGCAGCGGCCACACAGGAGGCCGTGGCTGGCTGGGTCATGGCCCATCTTGCGACGCTGGACAGTCTCGACGACGGACGTCGGCTCGCCGCCTTTGCAGCAAGAGCGGACGCTCTTGGCGAATTGCAGCCGCTGGTGGCGGATGGCCTGCTTTCGTCCCATCCGGTGCGCGAACCGAAACAGACCTTTTCCTTGTTCACCTGGCTCAACAATGGCGGCGTCGTCATGGACTGGCTTATGTCAGGCGTAGATCCCAACCATGCCGGGCTCGACCAGATCCCGACCGGCATCGTCTCGATCGCAGAGTTCGCAAATTGGCTGAAGCTTTCCCGGACCCACCTTGCCCGCAAATTGCGCGATGCCGAGCAACTCGGCAGCATCGGCTGGCTGGGTCAGCGGGGCCATTCGGTCATGTGGGTGTCGAACGATTTCTATCAGGAGTACATGACCGCCCAGGCCGTGAAGCTCGCGATCATCGACGCAGCCTTCGAAAACTGTTCCCTGCCAGAGCGTCGGAACCGGACCAGGCTCCCACTTTTGGGCCCGGCGCTTTAGGCCGCTTCAATGGAAACAGCGCAGCTTTCCTATTTCAGGCTGGCATGAGCGAGACACTAGCCGGGCAGCGGGCTGCCCGGCTACACCAAGGAATTGCATTGCCGAATTGGGGGGAAGCATTCATGACATCGACGCCCGTCCGACTGACCGCCGCGCCGCTGCGGACGCAGGACATTGCCGCCATTGCCCGCCGCCACGCACTGGTCGAGGTCTCGCCCGAGGTGGACGCCCTGATCCGCGCCAGCCGCGCGGTGATCGAACGCCATGCGGCGGAGAACCGTCCGGTCTACGGGTTGACCACCGCGCTGGGTGCTGCCGTGGATACGCCGCTGGGCGGGGAGGATCTGATCGCCTATCAGCGGCGGGTTTCCTTTGGTCATGCGGTCGGCTTCGGGCCGGCTTTGCCGCGGGAGGCGGTGCGCGCGATGATGGCGGTGCGGATCGCCGGCATGGCCGCCGGCGGCACCGGCATTTCCCCGGCTGTGTTCGATGGGCTTGTCGCAGCGCTGAACGCCGGCATGCATCCCGTGGTGCCGTCGCTCGGCTCGCTGGGTGCGGCCGATCTCGCGCCGCTCGCCCATATGACGCTGGGCCTGCTTGGCCACGGCCAGGCGGAATATGGCGACGAGACCATGCCGGCGGCCGAGGCACTCGAACGCGCCGGGCTGAAGCCGCTCGACATCCATGCCAAGGACGGCCATGCCATCATCGTCGCCAACAGCCTGTCTGTCGCTCAGGCCTGCCTGGCGCTGGAGGACATCGAGCGGGCTTTCCAGTGGTCGCTCAAAGCTGTCGCGCTGAATTTGGAGGCGTTCCGCGCCAATGTCAGTTCGCTCGACGACTCGGCCATGGCGGCAAGGCCCGCCTTCGGCCAGAGAGCGGTGGCGGCACGGCTGCGTGAGCTGTTGTCGGGCAGCACGCTATTCACGGAAGGCGCCGCCCGGCGGATCCAGGATCCGCTGAGCTATCGCTGCGTGCCGCAGGTCTGGGGCGCGCTTCTCCATGCGATCGACGAGGCCAGAGCCGCGACCGAAATCGAATTGGCCAGTTCTGGAGACAATCCGGTCGTCCTGGCCGAGGAGGACCGGATCGTCTCGCATGGCAATTTCGACATGACCGCTTTCGTCCTGTCCTGGGAGCGGCTCGGCCAGGCGTTGGCTCATGCGGCGGCGGGCATTGCCAACCGGACGATCAAACTCATGTCCCCTGCGGTAGCGGGCCTGCCGCGTTTCCTGGCGGCAAACGGCCAGAACCGCATGGGCTTTGCAATTTTACAGAAACCTGTTTCAGCGATGGAAGCTGAAATCCGCTTTCTCGCCAACCCGATCTCTTTGACCCCGATCGCGGTTTCGGACTGGGTCGAGGATCAGTCGTCGATGGCGCCAGCTGTCATCGCCAAGGTGAACCAGATCATCGAACGGTTCCGCTACCTCGTCGCCATGGAACTCATCTCTTCGGCCTACGCCGCGGAAATCCGGGGTGTAGCGGACAAATTGGGCCGCGGTGCCGACCAGGCCTACAGGACGGTGCGCGATCGGGTTGCGCCTCTCGAGGAGGACCGGGAATTGGGCTGCGATGTCGCCAGCATCGCCGCCATGATCGCGCAATCCGGTCCTCAGTCGATGTCGAAGGACACACCCTGCGCAAGCGGCAGCGCCTTGGAATAGTTCACCGTGTTGGTGGCGCGGCGCATATAGGCCTTCCAGGCATCGGAGCCCGACTCGCGGCCGCCGCCGGTTTCCTTCTCGCCGCCGAAGGCGCCGCCGATCTCGGCGCCCGACGTGCCGATATTGACGTTGGCGATGCCGCAGTCCGAACCGTCGACGCCGAGGAAGCGCTCGGATTCCTGCAGATCGCGGGTGAAGATCGACGACGACAGGCCGGCGCCGACCGCATTATGCTCATCGAGCACGGCGTCGAAGTCCGAATATTTCATCACATAGAGGATCGGCGCAAAGGTCTCTTCGGTCACCGGCGAGACCTGCTTCGGCATTTCGACCAATGCAGGATGCACATAATAGGCGTCGGGATGGCCGTTCTCGACCCGCGTGCCGCCGGTCACCTTGCCGCCATGAGCGGCGGCTTCCTTCAACGCCTTCTGCATGCTGTCGAAGGCAGCCTTGTCGATCAGCGGACCGACCAGCGAAGAAGTCTCCAAGGGGTTGCCGACCGAAACGCTTTCGTAGGCCTTCTTGAGGCGCGGCACCAAGGCGTCATAGACGCTGTCATGCACGAACAGGCGCCGAAGCGTCGTGCAGCGCTGGCCAGCCGTGCCCATGGCGCCGAAGGCGATGGCGCGCAAGGCCATGTCGAGATCGGCCGTCGGGCAGACGATACCGGCATTGTTGCCGCCGAGTTCCAGCACGGCGCGCGCGAAGCGCTTCGCCAGCCGCGGACCGACATCCCTGCCCATGCGGGTCGAGCCGGTGGCCGAAACCAGCGGCACCTTGGGATGATCGACCAGGATTTCGCCGACGGCGCGGTCGCCAATCAGCACCGGCGCCAGGCCTTCTGGAGCATCGCCGAAGCGCTTGGCCGCGCGCTTGAAGATCGCCGCGCAGGCAAGCGCCGTCAGCGGCGTCTTTTCCGATGGCTTCCACACCACGGCGTCGCCGCAGACCAGCGCAAGTGCCGCGTTCCACGACCAAACCGCGACCGGGAAGTTGAAGGCCGAGATGACGCCGACGACGCCCAGCGGGTGCCAGGTCTCCATCATGCGATGTCCTGGGCGTTCGGTGGCGATGGTCAGGCCGTAGAGCTGGCGGGAAAGGCCGACGGCGAAATCGCAGATGTCGATCATCTCCTGCACTTCGCCGAGGCCTTCGGAAGGGATTTTTCCGACCTCGATCGACACCAGCCGGCCGAGCTCGGCCTTGTGCGCGCGCAATTCCTCGCCGAGCAGCCGCACCAGCTCGCCGCGCTTCGGTCCTGGAACCAGCCGCCAGGTCTGGAAAGCCTTGTGCGCGGCATCGATGGTCTTTGCCGCATCGGCCGGCGAAATCGTCTTCAGCGCCGCGATCTGCTCGCCCGTCACCGGGCTGCGCACGACAAGGTCGCCGCCCGAAAGCGCGTCCTTGGCGACTCCCAGTTTCTCCAGAAGCCCGGCCGTTTCCTTCGCAATCGTCATTTTTGTCCCTTTCAGACCCGTCGCCCACAGGACGGATGTCAAAGCCTTGCGCGATGCACCATCGGGCACATCAGGCGCTGTCATGGCGTCGCATTACTCGTTTCAGGGAAAAATCGCCACCCCGGCATGGTCCAAGCCCAGGCTGCGCGATTGAGCCAGACGGGTGAAGTGTTTCAATGCGCCGTCTTCGCAGTGGCCTTAGCGGCGCCTTCCTTCATCAGCCGGTCGATATGCATGCGGATATGCGCAGCCTCGGCGGTCGTGTTGGCAAGCGCGATGGCGCGGTCGAAGGCGGTGCGTGCCTCGTCGCCGCGGCCAAGCTGCATCAACAGGCCGCCCTTGAGGCCGAAGAAGTGGAAATAGCCGGAGAGCCTTTGTTCCAGCGGCTCGATCATGGCAAGTGCTGCTTCCGGCCCGAGCACCTTGGCGACCGCGACGGCGCGATTGAGCGTCACCACCGGCGACGGCTGCATCTGCTCGAGCAGGCCGTAGAGCAGGTCGATCTCGGTCCAGTCGGTATCCTCTGGTTTTTCGGCCCGCGCATGCAGCGCGGCGATCGCCGCCTGTACCTGATAGGGGCCGGGCTTCTGGTGGCGCAGCGCCTTGTCGACCAGCGCCAGGCCCTCGTCGATCATCTTGCGGCTCCACAGGCCGCGGTCCTGGTCCTCAAGCAGCACGATCTCGCCATTCTCGTCGAAACGCGCCGGCGCACGCGCATGCTGGAGCAGCAGCAGCGCCGTCAGGCCCATGATCTCCGGTTCGGTCTGGAACAGCCGCAGAAGCAGCCTTGCCAGCCGGATCGCCTCTTCGCACAGCGGCGCGCGGGCCGGCGCTTCGCCGCTATTGGTCGAATAGCCTTCGTTGAAGATCAGATAGACCATGGCGGCGACCGCGGCGAGCCGTTCCGAGCGCTCGACCGCACCGGGTGTCTCGAACGGCACGCCGGCATCGGCGATGCGCGCCTTGGCGCGGGTGATGCGCTGCTCCATGGCGCTTTCGCCGACGAGGAAGGCGCGGGCGATCTGCTTGACGGTCAGGCCGGAGACGATGCGCAACGCCACCGCGATCTGCTGCGTCGCCGGCAGGTCGGGATGGCAGCAGATGAACAGCAGCCGCAAGATGTCGTCGCGGTAATGCGCGCCGTCCAGCCGCTCGGCGATATCGGTCTCGGCATCCTCAAGGTCGGAAATCTGGTCTTCCTCCGGCAGCGGCGCCTGCTTGGCGCGCTTGCGCACCGCGTCGATGCCGCTGTTGCGGCCGACAAAGATCAGCCAGGCCACCGGATCGCGCGGCGGGCCGTTCTTCGGCCAGTTGTTCAGCGCTCTCAGGCAAGCGTCCTGAAAGGCTTCCTCCGCCGCATCGAGATCGCGAAAGTAGCGCAGCAACGCTCCCATCGCCTGCGGGCGGGCGGTGCTGATCGCCGTGCTGATCCAGGCAAGTTCTGTCATGCGGAACCCCCGGTGGGATTGAAGACGGAAACCGGCCGTATCTCGTAGGAGCCGCCGCTTGGATTGACCTCGGAAAGCTCGCGGGCGAAATCAACCGCCTCGTCGAGATCGGCGCATTCGAGCGTGTAGAAGCCGAGGAACTGTTCCTTGGTTTCGGCGAACGGACCGTCGATGACGACCGCTTCGCCCTTGACCTTTCTCAGCGTTGTCGCCGCCGTCGTCGGCAACAGCCGCGCCACTGGGCCAAGCCGGCCGGCTTTGGCGTATTTTTCCTGCACACCCAGAAGTTTCGTCATGACCTCGTCATCCTGTTCCTTGCTCCAGGAGCAGACGACGTCTTCCGAGGCGTAGCAGAGGATAGCGTAGAGCATGGGATGTCCTTTTCTCGTTCAAAGGACGAAACACTAGGACTGATCCCGACAGTGCGTCGATAAAAAAATCGCCTTGCGATGGACACGCAAGCCGGCGACAGCCCGAACCTTGCGTCAGCCCTCCCGCGCCCTCAGCCATCTCAGGACGAGCGCTTCCTCATCGTCGAGGCCGGGTATCGAACGCTTTCGCTTGTTCGCCTCCGCCATTTCGCCGAGCAGCCGGCCTTCGGACCAGGCGTCGAAGACTTGTGGGTGGATGTAGCATTTGCGGCAGACGGCGCGCGTATTGCCGAGCCGCTCGGCCACCTTGTCGACGACGCCGTTGATCACCCGCCTCTGCTGCGCCTGGCTTTCAGGGCGCTCCGTCTGCGCAAACAGCGACGCGGCATGTATGGTGCCGCCCCAGGTCCGGAAATGCTTGGAACTGAAAACGGTCCCGGCCGCATTCCTGATATAGCGGTTGACGTCGTCGGAGCGAACCGGGCGTCGGTTTCCATCCTCGTCGAGATACTGGAACAGCTTCTGGCCCGGTAGATCCTGCGCGCCACGCACGATCCTGGCGATCCGGCGATCGACAAGCTTCAGCTTCCACTCCTTGCCGGATTTGCCCTTGAAAGCAAACCGCAGGCTCGAGCCCTTGATGTCGACATGGCGGTCGCGCAACGTGGTCAGCCCAAAACTCTTGTTGTCGCGGGCATAGGCGGCATTGCCGACGCGGATCATCGTGTTGTCGAGCAGCCATACCACGGCAGCGACGACGCGTTCCAACGGCAGGCCGCGACGACGCAGATCGGCATCGATCCGGCGACGAAGCTCAGGCAGGTTTTCGGCAAAGGCGACGAGGCTCGAATATTTGGCCCCATCGCGCTCCTCAGCCCATAGCGCATGGTAGCGATACTGCTTGCGCCCACGCAGGTCTCTTCCCGTCGCCTGGATGTGGCCATCGGCGTCGGGCGAAATCCACACATCCGTCCAGGCCGGCGGGATGGCGAGCGCCTTGATGCGCGCAAGGGTGTCATCGCTCGAGGCCCGGCCATTTGGCGCTTTGTAGGAAAATCCCTTGCCTGCCCTCAGACGGCGGATACCGGGCTCGGTGTCGACAACATAGGTCAGCGAGGCTTGATCGGCCGAGGCCTGCGCGCCGTTCTTCTGCACCCCAGTGCTCGATGCCGCTTCACTGGCGGCCAATCGGCCGGACGGCGACCCGGATTTGTCCAGCATGTCCTCTCCATGGAAATTTTCCCATAGATAAGCGCCGGACCGGCCGCTGGTTCCGGCATGGCTCCTGGAATGCTGTCAGGCCTTCTCGAGCGCGACAGGGATAACGTCGACGGCTTGCTCGCCGACCTGTCCGCCTGTCGTCTTCAGGACGCCGACGATCGGCGCCACATCCGAATAGTCGCGGCCATAGCCGACGGTGATGTGGTCGTTGCTGGCCCGCATGCCGTTGGTCGGATCGAACTCCTGCCAGCCGGCATCGCGCCCGCACCATACCTTTACCCAGGCATGCATGGCATCGGCGCCTTCGAGCCGCGGCTTGCCCTTGGGCGGAATGGTGCGCAGGAAGCCGCTGACATAGCCGGCGGGAATGCCGAGACCCCTAAGGCCAGCGATCATGATATGCGAAAAGTCCTGGCAGACCCCCCGCTTCAGGCCGAAAGCGTCGCTGGCCCGGGTGCGCACCGTGGTCGCCTCGCCGTCATAGGTAAAATCGTGGTGGATGCGGTTGCACAGGTCCATCGCCGTGCTGACGGCCGAACTGCTCGCACTGCCGCGCGCATAAGCCGTGATATCAGCGTCGATGCCCGCGTGATCGCTGGCGGCCAGAAAATGATGCGGTGTATCAGGCGAGAGCGATCGCACCGCATCGACTTCCTCTCTCAGCCGGCGAATATCGGGCGACACGTCCAGCCCGATCTCCGGCCGCGAGACCGAAACCCGCGCGCTCATCCTGATGTCGAGCGCATCATGCACGTCGCGAAAGGCGATCGAGGTGACGCTGTTGCCGAAGAAATCGGAAAAGTCCGAGCGCTCGCCCGGCGCCGGCGTAAACGACAGTGAAGCGGCGATCACGCGCTGCACGCCTGATATCGTCGACGGCAGCACGCGTACCTGATGGCGGCCGCCGCCGGCAGCCGCGTCGTAATCGTAACTGAGATGAAGCCTGATGTCGTAGAGCATGCCTTACCCGAAATAGGCTTTGGCGAGGCTGTTGTAGAGACCGCCTATCTCATTGGCGAGATCGTCGAGCGCCTTTGCCGTCATGTCCGAGGGCTCCTTGATGGCGATTGCCGTGTTGAGCTGCAATATCTCTTTCGCCGCCAGCGACATATGCCCCTCGCCGCCGACCGCAGGCAGCAGCGCGATTTCGGCCTTCAGCCGCTCGAGCTGGAACAGGATCGAACGTGGGTTGAGCGGATCAAGCACCAGGAGATCGATCACCGTGCGCCGGCCGGCCTGTACCGGGTACTGCCGCCGGTGGGTCATGACGCTGTCGCCGATCTCCAGCATCATGTCGAGCGCGCCGTCCGGCGCCGCCGCCCTGGTCAGCCGGGCAAGCGTGCGGGCGATCTGGATGCCGCGTTCCAGGCGCCTGCCGATCTCCAGGAAACGCCAGCCGGTGAAGCGATACATATTCTCATGCAGCAGGCCGGAAAACCCCGCGAGCTTGCGCAGCATGACCGTCATCGCCCGCGTCGCATCGTCGCCCGGCGCCACCGTCTCCGCGAACTGGTGAATGGTCTTCGACAGATCCTTCAGCGCCAGCCAGCCGTCGGGCGAGAAGCGGTCGCGGATTTGCCCGGCGCTGTAGACCGCGCTGTCCAGCGTGGAGATCAGCCCCGACGGGATCGCCGATTGAACGTCGATGCCGAAAGGTTCGAGATAGTCCCTGACATCGGCAAGCAAGGGCATGTCCGGATCGGAGGTCTCCGCCAGCCGCACATGATAGGCGCGCAGGATGCGCACCGTGTCTTCCGACCGTTCGATATAGCGGCCGAGCCATGTCAGGTTTTCCGCCGAGCGGCTGGGCAGGCTGCCCGGCAGGGTGCGGGTGAAGCTGTCGTGCTCCTGCGGCAGCAGCGTCTCGCGCTCGACAGGCCTGTCGCTGATCACCCACACATCCGCCGCCTGGCCGCCGCGCTGCATGGCGATGGCCGTCGGATCAAGTGAGAAGCCGACCCGGGCAAAGCCGCCCGGCATCACCGTCCAGCCTTCCGGCGTGCGCGCCAGATAGACACGCAGGCTTGCCGGACGTGGCTCCAGCCAGCCGCCGACATAGACCGGCGTGGTCGAAAGCGTCACCGCTTCCTGGCCGACGAAGTCGCCGCCGTCCCGTTCGATCCGCGCGATCAGCTCGGTCCGTTCCTCCTCAGACAGTGCCGAGCCCAGTTTGGTGCAATCGTCGTCCTCAAAGGCAAGCCGCGTCGACAGCGCCGGCCCAATCACCATGCGATCGAGATTGGCCAGCACATGTTCGCGCTCCCTCTCCCGCCCGCACCACCATGTCGCGACGCTCGGCAGCAGAAGCTCCTCGCCCCGCAATTCGCGCGCAATCTTCGGCAGGAAGGCGAACAGCGCCCGCGTTTCCATCAGACCGGAGCCGAGCGCGTTGACAGCTGAAACGGCTCCCCGGCGGATCGCTTCGACCAGCCCGGGTGTGCCGATCTGCGAATCCGGCCGCAATTCGAGCGGATCGGCGAAGGCGGCGTCGAGCCGCCGCCACAGCACGCTGACCGGCATCAGGCCTGAAACGGTGCGCACCATCAGCCTGCCGCCGGAGACGGTCAGGTCTCCGCCTTCAAGCAGCATGATGCCGAGATAGCGCGCGATATAGGCGTGTTCGTAGTAGGTTTCGTTGAGCGGTCCCGGCGTCAAGATGGCGACACGGCCGCCGGTCTCCTTGGCCATGCCATTCAGCGCGTCGCGGAAGCGGCGGAAGAAGCCGGCCAGGCGGTGCACATGCATCTCGCCATAGATGTCGGACAGCGCCCGCGTGGTGGCGACACGGTTTTCCAGCGCGAAGCCTGCGCCCGATGGCGCCTGCGTGCGGTCGCCCAGCACCCACCAACGGCCGTCCGGACCGCGGCCGAGCTCGAAGGCGCAGAAATGCAGGAAATGGCCGCTGGCAGGCCTGACGCCGACGACCGGCCGCAAATATTCCGGGCTCGCCGCTATCAGTCCCGCCGGCAGGATGCCTTTCTCGACCAACCGGTTCGGTCCATAGATGTCGGCGATCGTTTCCTCGAACAGCTCGGCCCGCTGAACGAGGCCGGCACTGATCGCGGCCCATTCCTGCTCCTCGATCAGCAGCGGAACATGCGCCAGCGGCCATTCCCGCTCATTGGCGCCGGCCTTGTCGTAGACGCGGTAATAGACGCCGGCGTCGCGCAGATACTGGTCGGCGCGGGCGAAGCGCTGGGCGAGCTTTTCCGGCCCCAGTTCTTCCAGCGCCTCGATGAAGGCCTTCCAGACCGGGCGGGGGTTGCCCGATGCATCGACCATCTCGTCGACGACGCCGTCGATCGGCTGGTAGTGTTCCAGCAGACTGTGGACCAGCGGCTTGCCGCGTATCTTTTTCTGATTCCCCTTTGCCATGGCTGATCAGAGTCTTGCGGGTCGCCTGAGGTCAAGGGTCATCGGGAAATCTTCCGCGGCTTCTTCGTCGCGCAACACATAGGCTGACGGCGTATGGCCGCGCGGCTCGAAACGGGCAAGCCGCCGCGCCGCCGCTTCGTTGCCATTGACCGGGAAAGTGTCGTAATTGCGCCCACCGGGATGCGCGACATGGTAGACGCAGCCGCCGACCGCCCGGCCCGACCAGCGATCGTAGATGTCGAAGACCAGCGGCGTGTTGACCGGCAGCGCCGGATGCAGGCCCGATGCCGGCTGCCAGGCCTTGAAGCGGACGCCCGCCACCGCGATCTCCCTGTTGTCGGTGACTTTCAGCGGCACGATGCGGCCGTTGCAGACGATGGCGTGGCGTTCCGGGTTGAGACCTTCGGTCTTCACCTGCAGCCGCTCGACCGAGGAATCGACGAAGCGCACGGTACCGCCGATCGCGCCCTGTTCACCCATGACGTGCCACGGCTCCAGCGCCTGCCGCAGCTCCAGCTTGATGCCGGCATGCTGGACCTCGCCGCAGAACGGAAAGCGGAATTCGAGCTGCGCGTCGAACCATTCGGGGCGAAACTCGAAGCCGTTCAGCTTGAGGTCGTCGAGCACGTCGAGAAAGTCGGCCCAGACGTAGTGCGGCAGCATGAAACGGTCATGCAGCGAGGTGCCCCAGCGCACGAAACGACCGTCGAGCGGGTTCTTCCAGGTACGCGCAATGATGGCGCGCACCAGCAATTGCTGCGCCAGTGACATGCGCGCATTGGGCGGCATCTCGAAGCCGCGGAACTCGACCAGCCCCAGCCGTCCGGTCGGCCCGTCCGGCGAAAACAATTTGTCGATGCAGATTTCCGAGCGGTGCGTATTCCCTGTCACGTCGGTCAGAAGGTTACGGAACAGCCGGTCGACCAGCCACGGCAACGGCGCGCTGCCGCTGTCCGGATGCGGCACCTGCGCCATCGCGATTTCGAGCTCGTAGAGCGAATCGTGGCGCGCCTCGTCGAAGCGCGGCGCCTGGCTGGTCGGACCGATGAACAGGCCCGAGAACAGATAGGACAGCGACGGATGCCGCTGCCATTGCAGCACCAGGCTCTTCAAGAGATCCGGACGGCGCAGGAACGGGCTGTCATCGGGCGTCGCCCCGCCGACGACGACATGATTGCCGCCGCCGGTGCCGGTGTGACGGCCATCGATCATGAACTTGTCGGCGCCGAGCCGCGTTTGCCGCGCCTCCTCGTAGATTGCCGTGGTCGTCGCCACGCAATCCTGCCAGTTGGCGGCCGGATGGATATTGACCTCGATGACGCCAGGATCGGGCGCCACCCGGATGACGTTGAGGCGCGGATCGTGCGGCGGGCCATAGCCTTCGATATGCACCGGCACCCCGATCGCCCTTGCCGCGTTCTCCGCCGCCGCGACGAGTTCGAGATAATCCTCCAATGCCTCGACCGGCGGCATGAACACGCAAAGCCGCCCGTCGCGCGGCTCGACCGAAAGCGCGGTGCGCACCGCGCCGCCGATCTCGGTGATCTCCTGCTCGACGCGATCCTGCTGACCAGTCGTAGCCGTGAACGACGCAGCCTGCTGGCGGCGCGCCATTTCGTCGGCGCCTTCCAGTTCGGCCGGTGCCGCTGCGGGCAAGATAGCCTCGCGTGCCGGCAGCGGACCGCGCGGCAGCGACGGGTCGACCGGCACGATGTAGGGAAACTGCGCCGGCGGCACATAGGGCAGCGTGCCGAGCGGCAAGCGATAGCCGACCGGTGAATCGCCCGGCACCAGGAACAGCCGGCCGCGCCGCGTCTTCCATTTCTCCGACCGCCAGCGTGGCCCCAATGCCTGGCTGTTCCAGCGCTGGACCGGCAGCACATAGCCCGACGGCTTGGTCAGGCCGCGTTCGAACACCTTCGCCATCCGGCTGCGTTCCTCGGGATCCTCCAGCTTCGAATTGGACGGATCGACATTGTCGGGCAGCTTGCCTTCCTTGAGCAGCCACTCTGCCGGATCCTCATAGGCTTCGCTGACCATGGTCTTGTCGATACCGAGCTCGCCGGCGATCGCCGTCAGCAGGCTTTCCGCCTGCTTCGGTCCGACATCCGCCTCGCTCTTTTCCCGCGCAATCAGCGACGGGTCGCTCCACACCGGCTCGCCATCGGCGCGCCAGTAGAGCGAGAAGGTCCAGCGCGGCAGGCTCTCGCCCGGATACCATTTGCCCTGGCCGTAATGCAGGAAGCCGCCCGGCGCGAAACGTTCGCGCAGTTTTCTGATCAGCGCGTCGGCCTTTTCGCGTTTGGTCGGGCCGACGGCGGCGGTGTTCCATTCGTCCGCCTCGAAATCGTCGATCGACACGAAGGTCGGCTCCCCGCCCATCGTCAATCGCACATCGCCTGCCTCAAGCGCGGCATCGACCTTGTTGCCGAGCGCATCGAGCGCCAGCCAGCTTTCATCGGAGAACGGTTTGGTGATGCGCGGGTGCTCGGCGATGCGGTCGACCCGCATGTCGAAGCCGAACTCGACATTGGCGAAGCTGGCCATGCCGGAAATGGGTGCGGCGTTGCGGAAATGCGGCGTCGCCGCCAGTGGCACATGGCTTTCGCCGGTGAGCAGGCCGGAGGTCGGATCGAAGCCGATCCAGCCGGCGCCTGGAAGATAGACCTCGCACCAGGCATGCAGATCGGTGAAGTCGATCGCCGTGCCCGGCGGTCCGTCGAGCGCGACGAGGTCGGGCTTGAGCTGAATCAGATAGCCGGAGACGAAGCGCGCGGCGATGCCGAGATTCCTGAGGATCTGCACCAGCAGCCAGCTCGAGTCGCGGCATGAGCCTTTCCTGGCAGCAAGCGTCTCCTCCGGCGAGAAGACGCCGGTTTCCATGCGCACGATATAGGCGATCTCGCGCTGCAGCCGCGCATTGAGGTCGACGACGAAATCGACCGTGTTCCTCGGGCTGCGGTCGATAGTAGCGAGAAAGGACGACAGCAAGGGGCCAGCCGGCTCCGGCGTCCGGTAAATGGCGAGATCGTCGCTGATCTCTTCCGGGTACTCGAACGGAAAGGTCTCGGCCGACGGCTCGACGAAGAAGTCGAACGGATTGTAGACGGTCATGTCGGCGACGAGGTCGACCTCGATCTTCAGCTCCGTCACCGGCTCCGGGAAAACGAAGCGGGCAAGGAAGTTGCCATACGGGTCCTGCTGCAGGTTGACGAAGTGGTTTGCCGGCTCGACCTTCAGCGAGTGGCTGAGCACCTTGGTGCGGGAATGCGGCGCCGGCTGCAGCCTGATGACCTGGGGACCAAGCACCACCGGCCGGTCGTATTTGTAATGGGTCAGGTGATAGACGGCGGCCAGAATTGCCATGGTGCCCCGGAAGTCGGCGTTTCAAAATGAATTCGCCGAACCCTGACACGAATGCCGGCCATTCTCCAAGCAGAGATGTTGCGCTGCACCTAATTTAAGCAGCGCCGAACGGTCCAACGCCGTTTAGAAGAACGCCTGCAACCCGGTCTGTGCCCTGCCCAGGATCAGCGCATGCACGTCATGAGTGCCTTCGTAGGTATTCACAGTCTCCAGGTTCTGCGCGTGGCGCATGACGTGATAGCCGATCTGGATGCCGTTGCCGCCATGCATGTCGCGGGCCTGGCGGGCAATGTCGAGCGCCTTGCCGCAATTGTTGCGCTTGACGATCGAGATCATCTCCGGCGCCATCTTGCCTTCGTCCATCAGCCGCCCGACCCTGAGCGAGCCCTGCAAGCCCAACGCGATCTCGGTCTGCATGTCGGCGAGCTTCTTCTGGAACAACTGCGTGCCGGCCAGCGGCTTGCCGAACTGCTTGCGGTCGAGGCCATATTGCCGCGCCCGATGCCAGCAATCCTCGGCCGCGCCCATCGCGCCCCAGGAGATGCCGTAACGCGCCCTATTGAGGCAACCGAACGGTCCTTTCAGGCCGGAGACGTTGGGTAATAGCGCGTCCTCGCCGACCTCGACGCCTTCCATCACCACCTCGCCGGTGATCGACGCACGCAACGACAGCTTGCCGCCGATCTTCGGCGCCGACAGCCCCTTCATGCCCTTTTCCAGCACGAAGCCGCGGATCTCATTGTCATGCGCGGCCGATTTCGCCCAGACGACGAACACATCGGCGATCGGCGCGTTGGAAATCCACATCTTCGAACCGGAGATCCTGTAGCCATTCGCGGTCTTCTCGGCCCGGGTCTTCATGCCGCCGGGGTCGGAACCGGCATCCGGCTCGGTCAGTCCAAAGCAGCCGATCCATTCGCCTGAAGCGAGCTTCGGCAGGTATTTCTTGCGCTGCGCCTCCGAGCCATAGGCGTGGATCGGGTACATCACCAGCGACGACTGCACGCTCATCATCGAGCGATAGCCGGAATCGATGCGCTCGACTTCCCGCGCCACCAGCCCGTAAGTGACATAGTTGGCGCCAAGCCCGCCATATTCCTCGGGGATGGTGATGCCGAGCAGGCCGGCCTCGCCCATCTCGCGGAAGATGCCGGCATCGGTCTTTTCCTCGAGATAGGCTTCCTCGATCCTCGGCGCGAGCTTGTCGGCGGCGAACGCCGCCGCGCCATCGCGCACCATGCGCTCGTCCTCCGAAAGCTGATCCTCGATCAGGAAAGGATCGTTCCAGACGAAAACATTCTTCTCGGCGGCCATGGCTCTCGGTCCCCACAACAAAATCTTGAAGTGCCCGGCTTATCGACCCCCGTCTCGAAAAAATCAAACGAAATTGCATCACCGATCAATGAGCGTTAGTAATGGATCATGAGTGTCCAGCGCCGCCTCTTGCCGAACATTGGCGCCCTTGCCGCCTTCGAGGCGGTGGCGCGTCTCGGCTCCTTCACCGCCGCCGCGCGCGAGCTCGATCTGACCCAGGGCGCCGTGAGCCGGCAGATTGCATTGCTGGAAGAACAATTCGGCCGCCGGCTGTTCGACCGCAACAGCCGCAATGTCAGGCTGTCGACGGCTGGCGAGATCTATGCCGAAGCGGTGCGTTCGGCACTTGGCCAGTTGCGCGACGCGGCTCTTGGATTGATGAGCAATCGGCATACTGGCATACTGAACCTGGCCATACTGCCGACTTTCGGCACGCGCTGGCTGATGCCGCTCATTCCCGATTTCGTCGAAAACAATCCTGATATCACCATCAATTTCGTCACCCGCATCGGCCGCTTCGACTTCACCCGCGAGAGGCTTGACGCCGCCATCCATTACGGCTTGCCAGACTGGCCGAATGCCGACTCCACGCTGCTGGTGCGCGAAGAGGTGGCGCCCGTGGCCTCGCCGGAGTTCCTGGCCGGCCGAGCCATTGCCACGCCGGCCGACATCGGGCGCCTGCCGCTGCTGCATATGGCGACGCGCCCCGGCGCCTGGACCGAATGGTTCGAGCATCAGGGCCTGAGCGCGCCGACTGGACCCGGCATGCAATTCGAGCAGTTCGGCACCGCCGCCCAGGCCTGCATGGCCGGGCTCGGCGTCGCTCTGCTGCCGCTGATCCTGATATCGGGCGAGCTACAACGCGGCCAACTCGTGCCGGCGCCGGGCCGGCCGATGCAGAGCCGCAGTGCCTATTATCTGGTCGTGCCATACGACAAACGCGGCCATCCGCCGGTCGCCTCCTTTCGCGACTGGCTGCTCACGCATGTCGCCCAGAAGGACGGGACGGTCTTGGGATGACGACATGCATCAAGATAGAATCCATGTCGCCAAGGACGAAGCGATCTCCGCTCAGCTCTCGAAGTAGCTGGGGTGGTCGAGATCGGCAATGAGCCCGGACTGCTTCGGCTGCCATCCCAGTACGTCGCGGGTCTGCGCGCTCGACGCCGGCCAGTCCATGCTGAAGAAATGCCCGAGAAAGCCGAAATGGCCGGCCGCCTCCTCATGGGTCTTGGCCACGACCGGCAGGTTCAGCCGCCTGCCGATGACCTCGGCGATCTCCCGGCATGGCACGCCCTGCTCGGCGACACCGTGATACCGGGCGCCGCCGGCTCCCTTCTCGAGCGCCAGCCTGAAGAGGCGGGCGGCATCGAGCCGGTGCACCGCCGGCCAGCGGTTGAGGCCGTCGCCGACATAGGCCGAAACCCCCTTTTCGCGCGCGATGCCGATCAGCATCGGAACGAAGCCATGATCGCCGTCGCCGTGCACCGAGGGCGACAGACGCACCGTCGACGCACGCACTCCACGCGCCGCCAGCGCGGCGGCCGTCACCTCCGAAGCACGGGGATAGGAGGTGGAGGGCGGCACAGGCGCGTCGTCCTCGGTCGCCATGCCGCCCTTTGTCAGCAGCGCGAGACCGGAGGTGACGAGTAATGGCCGCTCCGAGCCTTCGAGTACAGCGCCGAGCGCCTCGATGGCGCGCCGGTCCGCCTCGCAATTTTGCGCGAATTTCGAGAAGTCGTGATTGAAGGCTGTGTGGATCACACCGTCAGCCATGGCCGCGCCACTGCGCAGGCTTTCCAAATCTTCGAGATCGCCGCGAAGCGCCTTGGCACCTGCGGCGACAACGGATTTCACGCCCGCATCCGAGCGAGCAAGGCCTGTCACCTGATGGCCCGCTTCAACGAGTTCCCGCACAACGGCGGAGCCGACAAAACCGGTGGCACCGGTAACGAACACACGCATCGCAATGTCTCCTTCGCTCTAGCCGAGAGCCGCATCAGCAGCCCGTTGGCGAAGGGGGATAGGCGATTGAGGAAATACGATCTATGCTGTAAAGTCCGTATTATTTTTGCAATCGTCCGGAACGACTTTTATGGATCCCCTCTCAGACGTGCTGTCGCTGCTGAAGCCGCGCAATTACCTTTCAGCCGGTCTGGATGCGGGCGGGGACTGGGCGATCCAATTCCCTGACCAGCAGGCGGCCATCAAATGCGGTGCGGTGGTGTCCGGCCAATGCTGGCTATCGGTGGAGGGCGTGCCCGACGCGGTGCGCCTGGACACGGGCGACTGCTTCCTGCTGCCGCGCGGGCGGCCCTTTCGTCTCGCCAGCGACTTGAGCCTGCCACCGGTCGCTGCCAGCACTATCTTTTCGCCCGCGCGCACGGGCGGCATCACCTCGCACAATGGCGGCGGCGATTTTCTTCTCGTCAGCAGCCGCTTCGCCCTTGCCGGCGACCATGCCGGCATCCTGCTGCGCATGCTGCCGCCCATCGTGCACATCCGCGGGGAATCCGACCGGTCCGCGCTGCGCTGGCCCGTCGAGCGGATGATGCAGGAACTGCGCGAGCCGCAACCCGGCGGCTTTCTGGTCGTGGAACATCTCGCCCACATGATCCTGATCGAGGCGCTGCGGCTGCATATGGCGGAAGGGTTGCGAGTCGGCTGGCTCTTCGCCCTGGCGGACAGGCAGATGGGTGCTGCGATCAACGCCATGCACGACGATCCGGCGCATGGCTGGACATTGCAGGAACTGGGAGAGCGCGTTGGCATGTCGCGATCGACCTTTGCCCTCAAATTCAAGCAAATGGTCGGCACATCAGCCATGGACTATTTGACGCGCTGGCGAATGCTGCTGGCGGGCGACAGGCTGGCGAATTCCAGCGATCCCGTTTCCGTTGTCGCCTTGTCGCTCGGCTATGAATCCGAAAGCGCTTTCAGCACGGCGTTTAAGCGGGTCATGGGCTGTTCCCCACGGCAATATGGCCGTGGCCGCAATGCCCCCTCCCACGGCCAGGCCGCCAACGCCAATCGGCTCGAACCCATCGCAAGCTGACTTGCGCTGGCTATTTCCGCTTCAGCGCATCCGCCAGTGCGGCGCCGAAAGCGCCTTGCTGCGCCGGCCGCTCCGGCTGACGCTGAGGCGACGGCGAACGCGGCGCGGGCTTCCCACCATTGTCACGCGGCTTCGAAGCACCACCGTCACCATCCCTGCGCATCGAAAGGCCGATGCGCTTGCGCTTGACGTCGACCTCGACGACACGCACCTTGACCACGTCGCCGGCCTTGACCACCTCATGCGCGTCCTTGACGAAGCGGTCGGCCAGTTGCGAGACATGCACCAGCCCATCCTGGTGCACGCCGATATCGACGAAAGCGCCGAAGGCCGCGACATTGGTGACTGTGCCTTCCAGCAGCATGCCGGGTTTCAAATCCTTGATGTCGTCGACACCATCGGCGAAGGTTGCGGTCTTGAAGCCGGGGCGCGGATCGCGGCCGGGCTTTTCCAGCTCCGCCAGGATATCGCGCACGGTCGGCAGGCCGAAGCGCTCATCGACGAAGACACGCGGATCGAGCGCCTTGAGCGCCGCGCTGTCGCCCATCAGCGAGCGGACGTCGCGGCCGCAGGCGGCGACGATCTTCTTGGCCACGCCATAGGCTTCCGGATGCACGGCTGAGGCATCGAGCGGCTCGCTGCCGTTCGGAATGCGCAGGAAGCCGGCGCATTGCTCGAACGCGCGGGGTCCAAGGCGGGAGACCTTCATCAGGTCGCGGCGGCTGGCGAAGGGGCCGGTGGCATCGCGATGCGCAACGATCGCTTCGGCGAGCGATGCGCCAAGACCTGATACCCGTGCCAGCAGCGGCGCCGATGCAGTGTTGAGGTCGACGCCGACGGCGTTGACGGCGTCCTCGACCACCGCTTCCAGCGAGCGGCCGAGCCGGTACTGGTCGACATCATGCTGGTACTGGCCGACGCCGATCGATTTCGGTTCGATCTTAACCAGTTCGGCGAGCGGATCCTGCAAGCGCCGGGCGATCGACACCGCGCCGCGCAACGACACGTCGAGACCAGGGAATTCCGCCGCCGCCGTCGCCGAAGCAGAATAGACCGAGGCGCCCGCCTCGCTGACGATCACCTTGAGCGGCTTGGGACCCGCATCCGCCGGCATGTCGGCCAACACGTCGGCGACCAGCCTTTCCGTCTCGCGGCTGCCGGTGCCATTGCCGATCGAGATCAGCTCGACCTTGTGCAGGCGGACGAGCTTCGCCAGTTCGGCCTGCGTGCCGCGTACATCGTTCCGCGGCGGGAACGGGTAGACCGTCGTCGTCGCCACCAGCTTGCCGGTGCCGTCGACCACCGCCACCTTGACGCCGGTGCGGATGCCGGGGTCGAGCCCCATCGTGGCGCGCGAGCCGGCCGGTGCCGCCAGCAGCAAATCCTTCAGATTGCGGGCAAAGACATGGATCGCCTCTTCCTCGGCCCGCTCGCGCAGGTCGCGCATCAGGTCGAGCGTCAGATGCAGCGAAAGCTTGATGCGCCAGGTCCAGCCGGCAACTTCCATCAGCCAGCGGTCGCCCGGCAGGCTGCCGCCAATGGCATAGGCATTGGCGATCATGCGCTCGACCGGCTTCACCGGCGAGGCATCGTCGGCATCGACCTCGATGTCGAGCGACAGCACTTCTTCATTGCGGCCGCGCAGCATGGCCAGCGCGCGATGGCCGGGCACAGTGGCCCAGCGCTCGACATGGTTGAAATAGTCGGAGAACTTGGCGCCAGCCTCCTGCTTGCCGTCGACGACGCGGGCGCGCAGAAAGGCGCGTTCCTTCATGTAGCTCCGCAGCTTGCCGACCAGGTCGGCATTCTCCGCGAATTGTTCGGAGAGAATATCGCGCGCGCCTTCGAGCGCCGCCTTGGCGTCGGCAATCTCGTTGCCGACATAGGCCAGCGCCAGTTCCGCCGGCACCAATGCGCGGTCGGCGAGGATGGCCTTGGCCAGCGGTCCCAACCCGCGCTCGCGCGCGATCTCGGCCTTGGTCCGCCGCTTGGGCTTGTACGGCAGATAGATGTCTTCCAGCTCGGCCTTGGTGGCCGCCGCGGCGATCTTGGTTTCAAGCTCCTCGGTCAGCTTGCCCTGTTCGCGGATCGAGCCAAGGATGGTGTCGCGGCGCGCGTCGAGTTCGCGCAGATAGGCAAGCCGCTCGGCAAGGTCGCGCAATTGCGTGTCGTCTAGCCCGCCGGTCACCTCCTTGCGATAGCGCGCCACGAACGGCACCGTCGCACCCTCGTCAAGCAGCCCGATCGCCGCCGCGGCCTGTTCGGCTCGTGCGCCGATCTCGGCCGCTATGATCATTGCGATGCGCTTGATATCTGATGCCATGTCGTTCCCGATGCTGTGCCGAAAGAGCGGCGACCATAGGCGTTGGCGACCGCTGCGCCAACCACAGCGTTTTCAACCGCCTGAGAGGTCCACAGGAAAGCGGCGGGGCTAAGAGATGCCTGGATTGGTCAGACCATTCGGCTCAGCGCCTCGAGGAAAACCACCATATCGAGGTCGAGCGGATCGTCGACCGGCAGCGGTTGCGACGACATCTTGGCGATCACCACCTCTTCCCTCGGGCTGACATAGAGCCACTGGCCATGGATGCCGATGCCACAGAAAGCGCCGCTTTCAGCGCCCGTCTGGTACCATTTGTTGCGGTAGCGTCCCTGCGGAAACAGGAACGCCATCGTGCCGCGCTGCCAGGCTTCGGAACTGCCGCCTGTTTCGACGGTGTCGCGCACCCAGGCTTCCGGCACCACGCGGCGGCCATTGGCCGTGCCGCCCTGCCGCATCATCTCGCCGACGCGGGCGAGGTCGCGCGGCGTCACTGAAATGCCGCCGGCCGTGCGCGCGGTGCCTTGCATGTCGACCGTCACCGAGGCCTCGCTGACCGCACCGAGCGGCAGCCACAATTTCTCCCGCATCAACTCGGGGAAGCGTTGGCCGGAGGCGCGTTCGACGAGGATGCCGAGCAGGTCGGAATTGGGCGAGCGGTAGCGGAAGGTCTGGCCATGCGGCTCGGCGAGACGTGGCAGCGTCAGGAGGAATTCGCGAAGGCTTTCATTGCCGCCGCTCGGGTTCCATAGCGTGGCGCGGCGATAGCGCGCAAAGGCGCTTTCGGGGTCGAGATAGGCCTCTTCGAAATCGAGGCTGACGCTCATGTCGAGCACATGGCGCACGCGGGCATCGCCATAGGCCGAACCAACAGCTTCCGGGATGTAGTGCGTCACCGGAGCGTCCGGATCGAAAATCCCCTCGCCTTCCAATATGCCGGCGACAATGGCGGTCAGCGACTTGCTGATCGAGAAGATGATATGGCGGGCGCCGAAACCCATATGCGGCGCGAACCAGTCGCCGACGATCTTGCCGCCTTTCATGATCGTCAGCCCGTCTGTATCGGAGCGCTTCAGCAACGCGGCAACGCTCTCCGGCCCACCCGCCAAGGCGATTTTCTCGCCGAGCAGTCCGGTCAAATCTTGCGCCGGCGCCTCGCTTCCACCCGGAGCGGCTGCAACGGGCGCGCTCGGCACCAGCTCGCCGACATTCTGGAACGACCATCGGCTGAACGGACTTTCCCGCCAATTGCCGAGCAGCACCTTGTTGCGGACAAAGCCATACCTGGTCTCGAACGCGGTCTTGCCGGTCATGATGGTCCTTCCAGATTTTCTTTGTCCGAGGCTCAGGCCAACGCCTTGGCTATGGCGTGCACGGCCTTCAGCGTCGCCACCGAATAGGCGACGTTGGTGAAGTCGGGATAGGTCGAAAGCTTCACAACGACGATTCTTGTGTCCCAGTCGATATGGATCAATTGCCCGAACACGCCCCGGCACATCAGCGCGCGCGAGCGTGGATCCTCGATCCAGAACTGGTTGCGGTAGCTGCCTTCCGGCAGGCTGGGATTGAAATCCGGCCCGTGCCTGCCGTTGCGCGTTGCCTCGATCCAGTCGGCCGGCACCACGCCGCCGCCATGGTCGAGGATCAACTGGCCGAAACGGCCATAGTCGCGCAGCGTGGCATTGAAGCCGCCATCGGCCAGCGCATAGCCGGCGCTGTCGACGGTGAAGCACGCACTTTCGTCGGCGCGGAGCTTCTGCCAGAGCTCTTCAGAAACCAGTTGCGCCAACCGCTTGCCGCTCACCCGCTCCATGATGAAGGCGAGCACGTCGGTCTCGATCGAACGGTATTCGAAGGCCGCGCCATGCGGCCGGCTTGTCTCCTTGAGCCCGAGGATCAATTCGAACATGTGCGATGGCCACTGGAAGGCCGGATCGCTGCCCGGCGGCACCGGCTTCCAGCCCGAGGCGACATCGACCTGGCCGACGTCGGAATAGGGATCGGTGTATTGCTCGGAAAAACGCACCCCGCTCGTCATGTCGAGCACATGCTGCACACTGGCGCCCGCCCAGCCGGTTGCGGCAAGCTCCGGCAGATAGGTCGTCACCGGCAGCGCCGGGTCGATCAGGCCGCGCCCGACCAATATGCCGAACACCGAAGCGGTCACCGACTTCGCCATCGACTGCGACAAATGCAGCGTGCGGTCGGTCATGCCGCTGAAGTAGCGCTCATAGGCGACCTTGCCATCCCTGAGCACCAGGAAGCCGTCCGTATAGGTTTCATCGAGCAGCCCGGCCAGTGTCGTCGGCGCCCCGGTGCTGTCGCTGACCGGCAGCGCGTCTAGATCGATTTCGGCCCGCTCGAGCCGGCGGCGATGCCCGTTGCCACGCCAGACCTCGACGGTCGGCAGGAACTCGCGGATATGCTGGAACGCCCAGCGGTTCCAGGGTGCCCTGTCCCAGTCGAGCCTCGGCGGCACCATCCTGGGCGGCGAGCCCTGCATGATCGGCGGCGCCGGATCGCTGTCGCGGTAGGATGTCATGAAACGCGTCCCGACAAACATGAAGACGGACCCGGCGGCGCCTGCCGCCGGGTCCGTCGCGGTGCGATCACTTCTGCAGTTCGGTCCAGATCTTTGTGTAGAGTTCCTGGACGTCCGGCGGGCACATCAGTTGCAGTTCGGCGTGCGCCTTGTCCGCCTCCGGAATGACCACTTCCTGCGCGTCCTTCATGTCGGCCGGCATGTATTTGTCCGAACCGGTGATGGCATTGGCGTAGCGGTGGAAAGCCGAGAGGCCCGCCGCGTTTTCCGGATCCATGATGAAGTTCTGGAACAGCTTGGCATTCTCGACATTCTTGGCCTCCTTGAGGACGACCACATTGTCGCTCCACAGGCCGAAGCCTTCTTTCGGATAGAAATAATGGATGGCCGGGTTCGCCAGCCGCTGGCGCAGCGCCGAGCCGTTCCAGTCGCTGGTCGCCTTGAAGTCGCCTGCGCCCATCTTCTCGATTGTGTTGTACTCCATGGCGATCCAGTCCGGCTTGGCCGCGACAAGCGTGTCGCGTACCTTCTTCAGCACCGCCTTGTCGGTGGTGCATTGCTGGCCGCCGACATATTTGATCGCCGCGAATATGACGTCGTTCATTTCGGGAACGACATTGACCTTGCCCTTGAGCTCGTCCGGCGTGTTGAAGATGATGCCCCAGCTGTCGGATGGCCCCTTATAGGCATCGGTATTGACCACAACCCCGACCGTGCCGAGGGCCCATGGCACCGTATATTTGCGGCCGGGATCGAATTCGGGATTGGCCCATTCCGGCGCCACATTCTTGAAATTCTCCATCTTGCCAGGATCGGTTTCCTGGATGAGGCCTTCCTGGATCCAGATCGGCACGTAGGTCTGCGAAGGCACCGCGATGTCGAAACCGGTGCCGCCCTGGCGAACCTTGGCCAGCGCGGTGTCGTTGGAATCGTAGTCGGTGATGGTCACCTTGACGTTGTATTTTTGCTCGAACTTCTTGATCACATCGGGGCTGGTGTAGTTGCCCCAATTGTAGATGTTCAGTTCGCCATCGGCGCGAGCCAGGCTCGTCGAGGCGAGCAACGCCAACCCGATGGCGGCTGCTGTTGTCTTCCGGTTCATACTCTTAACTCCCATTTTCATACTCAGTCCCGTTTCCTGCTGATGAAGAAAAACACCGTCACGATGACGACCGACAAGAGCAGGAACACGGTCGATATCGCGTTGATCTCGGGCGTTACCCCCCGGCGTATCTGGCCGAGCATATAGGTCGGCAGCGTGTCCTGGCCGCCCGATTTGACGAACTCGGTGATGACAACATCGTCAAGCGAGATGACGAATGCCAGCATCAGCCCGGCCAGGATGCCGGGCCACAGAAGCGGCAGCGTTATGCGCCGGAACGTTTGCCATGGGGTCGCGTAGAGGTCGGCGGCCGCCCGCTCCAGCGTCAGATCCATGTTCTCCAGCCGCGCCCGGATCGGCAAATAGGCAAAGGGGATGCAGAACGCTGTGTGTGCGGCGATCAGATAGCCCAGACCGGAATAGCCGGTGAAAATCTTGATACGCGAGAAGAAGATCAGCAACGCCACGCCGGTTACGATCTCGGGCACCATCAGCGGCTGGTTGATCGCCGCGTATTTGAAGGTCAGGCCGCGATAGGGCGCGGTGCGCGTGGTTGCGAGTGCGGCCATGGTGGCGAAGATCGTTGCGAGGATCGCCGCGATGGCGCCGATCTGGAAGGAACGCAAGGTGGCGTCGATGACCTGCGAATTCTGCGATGCCGACTGGAACCATTTGAGCGAGAAACCGCCCCATTCGGACGTCGAGGTCGCCGCGTTGAAAGCATAGACAACCAGCACGACGATCGGCAGATAAAGCACCAGAAAGCAGGTCGCCGCGATCGCGGTGAACCCTGGCTGGTGCTTGATTGCGAAGCTTCTAGCCATGGCGCACCTCCGACCGACCGGCGTTGCGCACATAGGCAAGCAGCGCCACCATGACGATCACCATCACCGCGATCGAAAGCGCCGAACCAAGCGGCCAGTTGCGGCCTTGCCCGAACTGCAGTTCGATCAGGTTGGAGAGCATCATGTTCTTGCCGCCGCCGAGCACGCTTGGCGTCACATAGGCGCCGAGCGCCGGAATGAAGACCAGGATCGAGCCGGCGATGACGCCCGGCTTGACCAGCGGGAAGATGATGCGCCTGAGCACCTGGAAGCGTGTCGCATAAAGATCGTAGCCGGCTTCCACCAACCGGAAATCGAGCTTTTCCATGCTGGCGTAGATCGGCAGCACCATCAGCGGCAGATAGACATAAGCCATGCCGACCAGGATCGCGGTGTCGGTGAACAGGATCTGGATCGGCGCCGAGATGATGCCGAGCTTCAGCAGCACCGTGTTGATCAGACCTTCGTTGCGGATGATCTGCAGCACGGCGAAGGTCCGGATCAAGAGGTTGGTCCAGAACGGTATCGTGATCAGGAACAGCCAGAGATCGCGCGTCTTTTCGCTGCGCGTCGCCATGAAATAGGCGGTTGGAAAACCAAGCGCCAAAGTGGCGATCGTGGTGATGATCGCCAGCTTGATGGAGCGCCAGAAGATGGTGACATGAGCGGCGGCAAGCGAAAGCGTGTCGTCGAAGATGTCGCGTTCCATGAACACCGCAATCCAGGCTTCCGGCGAGAATTGCCATCTCACGTCGCCATAGGGGCCGGGCGTCAGGAACGAATAGACGAGCACGATCAGTAATGGCCCGGTCGCGGCGAAAAAAATGACCAGCAGGGCCGGCGCCGACAGCAGCCAGCGCATGCGGATGTCGCGCCGTTCCGCTTCCTTGGCAACCTCCTCCGCGCTCGCCATCAGTCCCTCAGCACTTGCGCGGCGTCGTTGCCGATCGAGATGCCGACCTTGTCGCCGCGATCGAAGCCGCAGCCGGCGCTGCGCGTGTTCTGCTGGCGCACGGTGAAGGCCTCGCCGCTGTCGAGCTGGACATGGATATGCGTGTCGGTGCCGAAATAGACGATGTTTTCGACGGTACCCGAAAGCTCGCCCTTGCCGCTGGTCAGCTTGGCATGCTCGGGCCTGACCACCACGGTGGCATTGTCCTTAGGCTGAAAACCTTCGGCCACGGTCGCATCGATCGTCGCACCGGATTTGAGCGTCGCGCGCGCCTTGCCATTGCCGATATTGGCGATGGCAGCGGTCAGGAAATTGGTTTCCCCGATGAAGTCGGCGACGAAGCGCTCCGCCGGCTTGTCGTATATGTCCCAGGGCGTGCCGACCTGCAGGATCTTGCCCGACGACATCACCGCGATACGGTCTGACATCGTCAACGCCTCTTCCTGGTCGTGGGTGACGAAGATGAAGGTGATGCCGGTCTCATGCTGCAGCCGCTTCAACTCGATCTGCATCTCCTTGCGCAGCTTGAAGTCGAGCGCCGACAGCGGCTCGTCGAGCAGCAGCACCTTCGGCTGCGGCGCCAAGGCGCGCGCCAGCGCCACGCGCTGCTGCTGGCCGCCGGAAATCTGGCTGGTGCGGCGACCGCTGAGCGCCTCCATCTTGACCAGCTTCAGCATCTCGGCAACGCGCGCCTTGATCTGCGCTTTCGGCTTGCCCAGCATTTCCAGGCCGAAGCCGATGTTGTCGGCCACCGTCATGTGCGGAAACAGCGCATAGGACTGGAATACGGTGTTGACCGGCCGCTTGAACGGCGGCAGCGGGGCGATGTCCTGGCCATGCAGCAGGATCTCGCCGGCGCTAGGGAAATCGAAACCGGCGATCAGCCTCAGCAGCGTCGTCTTTCCGCAGCCGGAGGGCCCGAGCAGCGTGAAAAACTCGTTTTCGCGGATCGACACCGAGACCGTGTCGAGAGCGGCGACCTGTGACTCCCCGGTACCGAATACCTTGCGGACGCCACGAACTTCAATTGCATTCTTACCCGGTTGTTCCGGCACGATTACCCCATTCTTGTGTCCGCTCTTCCTGGCGGATCCGGTCCCACTCGATTGTCAGCACACGGCGCGTGGCTTGGCAAGCATACTTCTGAATCCCGATTCAGCACGCAATTCCCGTGCCACGCTCAGGCTTGATAAGTAACCTTCCCGCCGCAGATGGTCGTCACCGGCCGCACCCTATGCAGCGCTTCCGGCGCTGTCGCCTCGATATCGGCGGAAAGCACCACCAGATCGGCGAGGTAGCCTCGCTTCAACCGGCCCTTGCGATGTTCTGTGAATTCCGCATGGGCACCCTCGACCGTATAGGCGGCGAGGGCTTCATGCAGCGAGAAACTCTGGTCGGGATCGCTGTCTGCCCACGGTTTGCGCAGCATTGCCGCCTGAATGCCCAGGATCGGATCGATCGGCGACACCGGCCAGTCCGAGGCGAAGACGACGCGCGCGCCGGCATTCTTCAGCGTCCGCCAGGCATAGCTCAGCGGCCAGCGCGCCGGCCCGATCCGCGACACCGTCGGCTCCAGGGGAAAGTCCATGGCGCCGGGCGGATGTGGCGGCTGCATCGAGGCGATGACACCAAGCTCCGCGAAACGCGGCACGTCGGCAGCGGCAATGACTTCGATGTGCTCGATCCGATGCCGGCTGTCACCCCTGCCATTTTTTGTGCTCGCCATCTCGTAGCCGTCGAGCACGGCTCGAACGGCACCGTCGCCGATCGCGTGCACCGCGATCTGCAGCCCGCGTCTGTCGACCTCGATAGCGAGTTTGGCGAACTGCTCCGGCGTGAACAACGGCTCGCCCACCCAATCCGGCCGATCCGCATAGGGCTCGACCATGACAGCCGTCCAGGAATCGAGTACGCCATCGTAAAACACCTTGACCATGCCTGACGACAGCCATTCGCTATCGTAGCGTCCGGCCATCATCGATGCCTTGTCGAGCATGTCATGCGTCATGAAATTCTTGTAGTGAAACGGCACCTGCACCCGACAAGGCAAGCCTTCCTCCGCCTTGATCTCGGCCAGCAGCTCGAGCTGGTAGAGATTGCCGTCCATGTTCTGGATCGAGGTGATGCCGTGACGCGCGCACCAGGCAAGTCCGCGCCGCATGATATCGCGGTCGGCTGCACGCTCAACCGGCGTCGGCAGCGGGTCCGGCTCGCCCCCCGTCGCCAGCCCCAACCGCACCCGGCTTTCACCGGCAAGATCGAGCACCGGGCCGAACGCCTCGCCCTCGCGCAATTCGCCTTCGGCCAGCCCATCGCCGCCCATGACGATCTCGTTGCCCGGACCGAGCACGCGCCCCTGCAGGATACCGGCCACCTCCAGCGCCCTGGTATTGGCCCACATCGTGTGGTGGTCGGGAGCCGCCATGCAGAAGGGGCGATCGGGCAGGATGGCGTCGAGATGATGACGCGTCACCCGTTCGGCCCCGAGCACGGTGTAGTCGACGCCTTGCCCGACCAGCATTCTTGCCTCGGGCCGGGATTGCGCATAGGCACGGATTGCCTTTTGCAGCGCGTCGAAACCGGCAACGCCGGCGAGTTGCAGATGGGTGAGTTCGGCCGCGCCCGAAAACAGATGCATATGCGCTTCGATGAAGCCCGGCACGACCGAACCGCCCCGCGCATCGACAATTCTGGTGGAGGGGCCTTTCAGGGCCTCGATTGTCTTGCGGTCGCCGACCGCCAGGATCGCGCCGCCGCCGATCGCCACCGCCTCAGCCGCCGGATCGTCCTCATCCATGGTCAAAACGCGGCCATTGATGACGATCAGATCGGCGGTTGAACTCATGATTGCCTGCGGGTTGACTGCGATTCCGGTACGCTAGACGACTGGCCGCCGTGCCAGCAAGCCATGGCCGCTTGGCCCAGCGGCTTGTGAAAAACGGCGGCGCATGGTTACCGTCGCTGCGCTTTGACACGGAAGGATTTTCATGAAGACTGTTTTTTCGCCGCTTCACGCCGGCCATGCCGGCAATGTGGAGCTGATCGCGGGCGCCGTCGTCCCGGCTTTCGAAAAGCCCTCGCGCGCCGAGTTCATCAAGGCGCGCGTGGAGAGCGAGAAGCTCGGCCCGATCCTGCCACCTGAAATCCACGACCTGGCTGCCGCGAAAAAAGTGCATGCAAGCGACTACATCGATTTCCTGCCGACCGTCTGGCCGCTCTGGGAGGCATCTGGCCGGACGGGTTCGGCCATTCCCTTCACCTGGCCGACGCGCGGCCTGCGGGGCGACGTGCGCCCGATAACCATCGACGCACAGCTTGGCTTCTACTCCTTCGATGGTGGCGCCACCTTCGTCAAAGGCACCTGGGACGCGATCAAGTCGTCCTATGATGTGGCTCTCACCGCGGCCGCCCTGGTCAAGGCCGGCGAGCAGTCGGCCTTCGCGCTCTGCCGCCCGCCCGGCCACCATGCCGGCGCCGCCTTCATGGGCGGTTATTGCTTCATCAACAACGCCGCCGTTACCGCGCAATGGTTCCGCGACCAGGGCGCCAGGCGCGTCTCGATCCTCGATGTCGACTATCACCACGGCAATGGCACGCAGGAGATCTTCTACAGCCGCGGCGACATCCAGGTCATCAATTTGCATGGCGATCCTATGACCGAATATCCGTTCTTCCTCGGCCATGCCGACGAACGTGGCGGCGGCCCCGGCGAAGGCTTCAACCTCAATTACCCCATGCCGTTCGGCACTTCATGGGATGCCTGGAACGCATCGCTTGAAGATGCTTGCACGAAACTTGCCGCTTACGCTCCCGATGTCGTCATCGTCTCGCTCGGCGTCGACACGTTCGAGAAGGACCCGATCAGCCAGTTCAAGCTGAAAAGCGCCGACTATCCCAGGATCGGCCGCCGCATCGCCAGGCTCGGCCTGCCGACGCTGTTCGTCATGGAAGGCGGTTATGCCGTCGAGGAAATCGGCATCAACGCCGTCGGCGTGCTGACCGGGTTCGAGGATCGCTGACGCGTCGCGCATAAGGGTTGACGGTCACTCGGCGTGGATGCGCGCGCCGCAATCCTTGCCGTCCTCGCATGAATGCACCGCCCGCGTCGTGCCGCCATCGCCAACCCGCCATGGCGAGGCGGTCAGCGGCGCCTGCTGCTTGCCGCCGAGGAGATCGAGCGCCCGCATCGCGGTCTGTTCTCCCGCCGGTTTCACCGTCTCGCGCCTGACGATCTCGACCTGCTTGAGGCCGATCGCCGCCAGCTGCGGCATCACCACATCCGGATCGCCGGCCACCACGATCAACGACGGATCGAGCGAAGACAGCGACAGCGCCTGCTTCCGCACCGCTTCGAGAGTAAGTGCGGTGCGCGCCGTCATGCGGCTCTGCTGGTCCTCCAGCGTCGAACCGGTGCCGACGGCGCCGACCAGCGTTCCGAACAACCCGGCCGAGGTTTCCGCCGACCCGGCCAGCGACCGCCGGTAGACGATCACGGTAAGATCGACCTCTTCCTGCGCCACCGGCAATGTCTTCAGCCCCGCGAATCCCTTGAGGATTTCGCTGATCGCCGGACCTGTATTGTCGCGCTCGACCGTGGCGGCCACCACCAGTCCGGAACCGGTCTTCATCGGGCTGAGCAGATAGCTCGACACGCCGTAGGAATAGCCCTTCTCCTCGCGGATCACCGAATTCAGCCGGCTGGAAAAATCGTCGCCGAGCAGATTGGCGACTGCCGTCGCTTCGGCACGCTCGCTTTCATCGGTGCCGGGCGCCGGCCGCGCCACGAACAATGCCGACTGGCTGGCGCCGGGTTCCGGCACCAAAAGCACTTTCTGGCCGCCCGTGAACAATGCCGGCGGCGACGGCTCCACGGCCAAGCCGACGGCATCGCCGGCCCATGCGCCAAAGGCCTTTTCAAGGCTCGCAGCCACTGTCTGCGCCGACACGGGACCGACACTGTAGAACGTCACCGCCTTTGGCGTGAACACAGCCTTGAAGGCGGCCTTCGCCTCGTCGAGCGTGATCGACGCCAGCGCCTTCGCCGACCAGTCGATTCCGGCTTTGCCCGGCGCCTGAGGGATCAGTGCGGCCTTCGCCGCCCTGCCTGCAACGCCGGGCAGGTCCGCCTCGCGGCCGGCAAGCCAGTCGGAAGTTTGTGCCGTGAGAATAGCCCAGTCGGGCTGGTCGAAACGCGGCTTCAGCACGGCGTCGGCAAGCAGCGCCACCCCTTGATCCAGTTTTTCCGCCGGCACGCCGAGCGTCATCGCCGTGGTCAGATAATCCGCCTGGTAGCCGATGCTGGCGCCGATATCGTTCGTCGCCTTGGCGAAGTCGGCGGAGCCGCGTTCACCTGCGCCGCGCGTGGCCATGCTGGCGGCGAGTTCGAGCAATCCTTCCTTGCCTTGCGGCACGCTGTTCCAGCCGCCTTCGGCACTCGCCGCGACATAGACCATCGGCGCCTCCGGCATGGTGTAGTGGACAAGCCTGATGCCGTTCGTCAGCGTTGCCGTCTCCATCGCAGGCAACGCCGCGGAGGGTTCCTTGCCGGCCGGATGCTTCGGAATGTCGATCGCGACACGTTCCGGCGCGGTAAACGGCTGCGGCGTGCCGGACGAACCGATCAGCGCATCCGGATAGCCGCCGCGCGGACCAGGCTTCAGCACCAGAACGCTGGCGTCTTCTAGTTTCAGCAGCCGCTTGATCGTCGCCTCGACATCCGCGGCGCTGGCATTCTTGACCCTTGGATCGTCCTGCAGCGCGCTCTGCGCGTCACCCAGTATGTCGGCATTGTAGGAGACCGCGCCGGCGCGGTCCTTCAGCGCCTCGGTGCCGAGCCGCGCGCCGAGCAGGATGCGATTGCGCGCGCGTTCCAGATCCGCCGGGTCGAACGGCGTCTTCAGGAAATCGGCGAAGGCCGCCTTCATTTCGGCTTCGAGGGTTTCGGGCGCAACACCTTGCGCGGCTCCCGCCTCGAAAGTGAAGCGTCCGCCGAGCAGTCCGCCTGTCCAGTTCGCGTTGGCGTAGGTGGCAACGCCCTTGTCCAGGACCAGCCTATTGCGCAGGAAGCCATAGTCGCCATTGCCGAGCAGTTCGGCGGTGATGCTGAGCGCGCCATTGTCGGGCGACCGCGCCACGGGCCCGCTGAAGCCGATCACCACGATCGGACTCGGCACGCGATCCTCCAGCGCCAGCCTGAGCCGCGCCTGGCCTGGCTCCGGTATGGCCGGACGCGCCACGTCGGCGCCGCGCAGAACCCGGCCGAACGTATCGGCAATCAGCGCCCTGGTCTCTACCACCTCAAGATCGCCGACCAGCACCAGCACCGCATTGTTCGGCAGATAATAGGTGTTGAAGAAGCCGCGCACGTCGTCGAGCGTCGCCGCGTCAAGATCGGCGACCGACCCGATGACCATGCGGCTGTAGGGATGCGGCTTCGGAAACAGTCCGGACCAGAAGGCTTCCCAACCGGACGCACCTGCTTTGTCGAGCACGTTCTGGCGCATCTCGTTCTTGACCACGGAGCGTTGCAGGTCGAGCTTGGCCTGCGTCACCGAACGGCCGAGATTGGCCATGCGGTCGGCCTCCAGCGACAGGATCATCGGCAGCGACGACGACAGCCCGTCGACGTAGTAGACGGTGCCGTCCTCGGTGGTCCAGGCGTTGATCTTGTTGCCAAGTGCGGCATGCGCACCGAACACGTTCGGCCATGCCGGCGTGCCGGAAAACATCAGATGCTCGAACAGATGCGCAAAGCCTGACCGCCCGGCCGGCTCGTTCATCGAACCGACGCGGTAGCGCAGGTTCATGACGACCTTCGGCGCGCGATGGTCTGGCACCAGCACCACCTGCAGCCCGTTGTCGAGCGCGTAGGTCGCGATCGGTTCGGACCGCGCCGGCTCTGCCGCCAGCGCACCGCTCCACACCGCGAGCATTACCGTCAATGCCAGGAGAACCCGCACCATGATCAAACCCCATGCCAATGCCGCGCTGCGCAGCCAGTCCCCCTCCACACCGGCACGGACGCCCATCCGTTTCGGTCGCCGAAGCCTATCGCATCGGCCCGGGAACCGGAATCGATTTTCGGGAAGCACGATTCCATCGTCTCAAATCGCGTTTGAAGTCGGATTCGTCTGCGGTTAGATTGTACCCGAATCAGCCGTTCCTCGGGGGGCGCGGCGACCACCCAAAGTCTCATGCTCCGGAGCCATTCCGGGGCCGGATGCGGATAGCTTCGCGTTCCCTGAAAGGGTCCGATTGGACGCGGTCCCGTGTCTTGCGTGTGCCTTCGTGGAAGTGATGCGTGTTCGGGTCCGGCCGCTGGCGATGTCAGCGGCCGGGCATCAGGATCAAATTGCGGCAATGAACCTGACGCGACAACTCTCAACGGAACGATAGAGCGCCAACGATGTATCAATTCTCCCACGCCGACATCCCGACCGGCTCAATGGCCGATGCAAGGAACCACGAGAGGCAGCTTCTCACCCGCTCGATCGACATGCTGTCGGCGGCGGCACTCGCCGGCCACGGCTCGACGGAAGCGATCGAGGCGCTGCATTTCACCAATAGCGTCTGGACAACCTTCGTCGAGGATCTCGGCTCCAGCGACAATACCTTGCCCAAGGAATTGCGAGCCAACCTCATCTCCATCGGCCTGTGGCTGCTGCGCGAGGCCGAGGATATCAGCCAGGGCCGCACGGATAATTTCGAAGGGCTGATCGAAGTGTCGGCGATCATCAGGGACGGCATTCAATGACCGGCTGAGGCTACCAGGCAAACGTCGAGGTCGCGGCTGGACGAGTTCCAGCTAGACCTGTTCCGGCCTCCGCTATGTTGTTGTTGGACCATGATCTTTCTCGAGAATGCGTTCGCCCTTTGCGACGTGATGTTCTACCTTGAATGGACGGTGTGAGGGGACCGATTCACCGGAAGACGAAGAGCATTGAAGTCGGGAAAGCATCCATGATCGACGACGAGCCGGACAGCGAACGCGTCTCGGCGCTGGCGCCGTTCCGGCACGGGATTTTCCGCGCTGTCTGGTCCGCCAGCCTGGTCTCGAATTTCGGCGGCTTGATCCAGGGCGTCGGCGCCGCCTGGATGATGACGACGATTGCCACCTCGCCGTATCAGGTCGCCTTGGTCCAGGCTTCGACCACTCTGCCGATCATGCTGTTTGCGCTCGTCGCCGGCGCCATCGCCGATAGCTTCAACCGGCGCAAGGTCATGCTGGTTGCCCAGACCTTCATGCTGGTCGTCTCGGTGCTGCTGGCGGTCTTCACCTATCTTGGCCTGATAACGCCGTGGACGCTGCTTGCCTTCACCTTCCTGATCGACAGCGGCACGGCGCTCAACAACCCGTCCTGGCAGGCTTCCGTCGGCGACATGGTGCCGCGCAACAAGCTGCCGGCGGCCGTCGCGCTCAACTCGCTCGGCTTCAACCTGACGCGCAGCGTCGGGCCGGCAATCGGCGGCATCATCGTCGCCGCTGCCGGCGCTGCCGCGGCCTTTGCCGCAAACGCATTGAGCTATGTCGGCCTCATCATCGTGCTTGCCCGCTGGAAGCCGGAACTGCCGGTATCGACGCTACCGCGCG
The DNA here is from genome assembly GCF_000359125.1 of Mesorhizobium sp. STM 4661. GTDB lineage: Bacteria > Pseudomonadota > Alphaproteobacteria > Rhizobiales > Rhizobiaceae > Mesorhizobium. Next base: position 233,981 of record NZ_CAAF010000082.1, read on the forward strand.
AGACGCTGGGGGCGGCAATGGGCGCCGGCCTGCGCTATGTCGCCATGTCGCCCAATATCGGCAAGGTTCTGGTCAGGGGCTTGGCGTTCGGCTTCAGCGCCGGCGCGGTCCTGGCGCTGCTGCCGCTGGTGGCGCGCGACGTCGTCAAGGGCGATGCCTTGACCTATGGCATCATGCTCGGCGCTTTCGGCATCGGCGCGGTTGGTGGCGCGCTGATCAGCGTCCGGCTCAGGCAGCTTCTGTCCAGCGAAACGATGGTGCGCATGGCATTCGCCGGCTTCGCGCTCTGCGCCTTCAATGCCGCCATCAGCCACCATGCCTGGCAGACCTCGCTCGGGCTGCTGATCGGCGGCGCCTGCTGGGTGCTCGCGCTGTCGCATTTCAACGTCACGGTGCAGATGTCGACGCCGCGCTGGGTGGTCGGCCGGGTGCTCTCGGTCTATCAGACGGCGACCTTCGGCGGCATCGCGCTCGGCAGCTGGATCTGGGGCGTCGTCGCCGACGCGCATGGCGCCGAAACCGCGCTGATCGCGGCAAGCGTGGCGATGCTGGCGGGTGGCGCCATCGGCCTGCTGCTGCCCTTGCCGCAACAGGCCGTGCTGAACCTCGATCCGCTGAACCGTTTCAAGGAGCCGCATCTTGGGCTCGACCTCAAGCCGCGCAGCGGCCCCATCGCCATCATGATCGAGTACATCATCCGCGAGGAGGATGTTACGGAATTCCTCGCCACCATGGCCGAACGCGGCCGTATCCGCCGCAGGGATGGCGCCCGCAACTGGACGCTCGCGCGGGACTTGGAAAACCCATCCGTGTGGATCGAGCACTACCACACGCCGACATGGCTCGAATATATCCGCCACAACAAGCGGGCGACCCATGCCGACGCCATCGTCACCGAGCGCATACGGGCGCTGCACAGCGGCGACGAGCCGCCCCGCGTCCGCCGCATGATCGAGCGCCCGACCACCGCCGGCACAGCTTTGGTCATGCCGAAAGGCCCGATCGAGCATTAGAGGCTGGCGGGGGGCACGCCAGTTAGGTGTGATTTGGGACTGGAATTGCGGCGCCTGGCCTAATCCGCGAATGCACGAACAGGATGGCCATTATGAAGAGACGCTTTATAACGGTTGATCTGATTATCACCACCAAGGGGAGACGATGCGTTACATACGTCCGCTTTCAATAGAAGATGCCGCCGGCCTGCTGGCCGGGTCGACCGGCACGGCCGCCATCCTTGCCGGAGGCAGCGACCTTCTCGTCAGGATGAAAGGCGGCTTTATCGAACCCGACCTGATCGTCGACATCAAGGCGATCGAGGGGCTCGGCGAGATCAGGGAAACAGCCGAGGGCTTCAGCATCGGCGCGGCGGTCCCCTGCGCCGTGCTGGGCGAGAGCAAGGTCCTGAAGAAGGCGTGGCCCGGCGTCGTCGAAGCCGCGAACCTGATCGGCTCGAAGCAGGTGCAGGGACGCTGCACCATCGTCGGCAATCTGTGCAACGCCTCGCCGGCCGCCGATAGCGTGCCGGCGCTGGTGGCCGCTGGCGCCAAGGCGGTGGTCGTCGGGCCGGGAGGCAAGCGCACCATAGCGGTAGAGGCAGTGCCGACCGGGCCGGGCAAGACGTCGCTGGCCAAGGGCGAGATCGTCGAGGCGATCCTGCTCGACAAGCGCCCGCCGCGTTCGGGCGATGCGTATCTGCGTTTCATTCCACGCACGGAGATGGATATAGCGGTGGTCAGCGCCGGCGTGAACCTGACGCTCGATGAGCAAGGTCGTGTCAAATCGGCTCGCCTGGCGCTGGGCGCCGTGGCGCCGACGGTGATTCTGGTCGAGGCGGCCGCGGAGGTTCTCATTGGCTCCAGGCTTGACGAAGCCACGCTGGAGAGGCTCGCCAAGGTCTGCTCGGGGGCCTGCCGCCCCATCGACGACAAGCGGGGCACCGTCGAATTCAGAAGGAAAGTTGCGGGTGTGCTGGCCAAGCGGGCCGCCACCACCGCCTACAAGCGAGCAGGAGGCAAATGATGGCTGGTGTAGCAGTCTCAACGACAATCAACGGCGATACCGTCGAGTACCTTTGCCAGCCGGACGAGACGTTGCTCGACGTGCTGCGCGACCGCCTGGGGCTGACGGGCGCCAAGGAAGGCTGCGGCACCGGCGACTGCGGCGCCTGCAGCATCATCCTCGACGACCGGCTGGTGTGCTCGTGCCTGGTGCTCGGCGCCGAGGCCGAGGGCCGGCACGTCGAGACCATCGAAGGCATGGCGCATGGCGACAGTCTGCATCCGCTGCAGCAGAAATTCCTCGAGCACGCCGCCCTTCAATGCGGCATCTGCACGCCTGGTTTCCTGATCGCGGCCAAGGACCTTTTGGCCAAGAACCCCGATCCGACCGAGGAGGAAATCCGCTTCGGCCTCGCCGGGAACCTCTGCCGCTGCACCGGCTACGACAAGATCGTGCGCGCCGTCCAGGACGCGGCAAGCGTGATGAAGGGAGCATGACGATGAATTTCGATCCGCGCTACTCCGGACGCAGTTTCACATCCGTCGGCACGCGTCCAATCCGTCCCGACGGCGTCGACAAGGTGACGGGCCGCGCACGCTATGGCGCGGACTTCAACATGGCCGGGCAACTGGTCGGGCGCGTGCTCCGAAGCCCGCACGCCCACGCCAAAATCAGGAAGATCGACACGTCGAAGGCGGAGAAGCTCGCCGGCGTCAAGGCGGTGATCACCGCGGCCGACCTGCCCGATCTCACCGACGGCGATGCCGCCATGTACGACATCCTCGACAATTGCATGGCCCGCACAAAGGCGCTCTATGACGGCCATGCGGTGGCCGCGGTTGCAGCGGTCGACGCCCGCACGGCGAGGCAAGCGCTGAAGCTGATCGAGGTCGACTATGAGGTGCTGCCGCACGTGGTCGATGTCGACGAGGCGATGAAGCACACGGCACCCCTGCTCAACGACGCCATCTTCACCGAGGGCCTTGAGGAAAAGCCCGTCAAGCCTTCCAACGTCACCAAGCGCACCCAGTATGGCCATGGCGACATCCATGAAGGTTTCGGCCAGGCCGATTTCGTCGTCGAACGCTCGTTCAAGACCGAGCAGACGCACCAGGGCTATATCGAGCCGCATGCCTGCGTGGCGAGCGTCAGCTCCGACGGCACCGCCGACCTCTGGGTCTGCACGCAAGGCCATTTCGTCTATCGCCAGCATTGCGCCCAGTTGCTTGGCATGGAAGCCTCGAAGCTGCGCGTCACCTCCTCGGAGATCGGCGGCGGCTTCGGCGGCAAGACCCATGTCTGGGCCGAGCCGGTGGCGCTGGCGCTGTCGCGCAAGGCAGGCCGCCCGGTTAAGCTGGTCATGACGCGAGATGAGGTGTTCCGCGCCTCCGGCCCGACCAGCGCCACCTCGATCGACGTCAGGATCGGCGCCCGCAAGGACGGCACGATCACCGCGGCGGAAGCGACGCTGCGCTATAGCTGCGGCCCCTATGCCGGCATGTGGGCCGAGATCGGCGCCATGACCGCCTTTGCCTGCTACAAGCTCGATAACGTCAGGACGGTGGGCTACGAAGTGCTGGTGAACCGGCCGAAGACCGCGGCCTATCGCGCGCCGTCGGCGCCGATGGCGGCGTTCGCGGTGGAAAGCGCGGTCGACGAGCTGGCCAAGGAGATCGGCATGGATCCGGTTGAGTTCCGGATCAGGAACGCCGCCCAGGAGGGCACAAGATCGTCCTACGGCCCGGTATACGGCCCGATCGGCATCGGCCCGACGCTGGAGGCGGCGAAGAACCATCCGCACATGAAGGCGCCGCTCGGCAAGAATCAGGGGCGCGGCATGGCCTGCGGCTTCTGGTTCAACTTCGGCGGCCAGACCTGCACCGACCTCAACATCGGCATGGACGGCTCGGTCTCGCTTGCCGTCGGCACGGTCGATGTGGGTGGTTCCCGCGCGTCGCTGTCGCTGGTGGCGGCGGAGGAGCTCGGCATCGACTACGGGCAGGTGAAGGCGGTGGTCGCCGATACGTCCAGCCTCGGCTACAACGACATGACCGACGGCAGCCGCGGCACCTTCTCCTCCTCCATGGCGACGATCTCGGCCGCCCGCAACGCCATCAAGACCCTGCGCGACCGCGCCGCGCAGACGTGGGATATTCCGATCGACGACGTGGTCTGGGAAAAGGGCCACGCGATTGCCAAAGGCGAGAAGTACGGCAACCTAGCTGCGCTGTCGCTGAAGGAGATCGCGGCCGCGTCGGGCAAGACGGGCGGGCCGATCGCCGGCCACAGCGAACTCGTCGCCGACGGCGCCGGCGTCTCCTTCGCCACCCATATCTGCGATATCGAGGTCGATCCCGAGACCGGTTCCACCAGGGTGCTGCGTTATACCGTCGTCCAGGACGCCGGCAAGGCGGTGCATCCGACCTATGTCGAGGGGCAGTACCAAGGTGGTGCCGCGCAAGGCATCGGCTGGGCGCTCAACGAGGAGTATATCTACGGCAAGGACGGGCGGCTTCAGAACCCTGGCTTCCTCGACTACCGCATCCCGGTCTGCTCGGACTTGCCGATGATCGACACGCAGATCCTCGAAATCCCCAACCCCAACCATCCTTACGGGGTGCGTGGCGTCGGCGAGACCTCGATCGTGCCGCCGCTGGCGGCGATCGCCAATGCGGTGTCGAACGCGGTCGGCGTGCGGATGACACACATCCCGATGTCGCCGCCGCGCATCCTGGCGGCGATCGAGGCGGAACGCTAGAGCATGATGCCGAAAAGTGCGCAGCGGTTTTCGGACAAACATCATGGTCCAAATGAGGGCCTCGCGCTGATGGTCGAAGTGACGCTCTGGGGATCGCTTGGCGCGCTCGCCGGAGGCAAGAGCAAGGTCGAGATCGAGGCCAAGGACATAAGGGAGCTGTTCAGGAAACTGGCTGAGCAGTATCCCGGCCTCGAGCCCTTGATCGAGAAGGGCATCGCGGTTGCGATCGACGGGACGATTTATCGGGATACGTGGTCGAAGGAACTGCCGCAGGGGGCGGAGATTTTTCTGCTGCCGCGTCTTGCTGGGGGGTGATGGGGGAGTTGCCCGACGAAGACCTCGATGCGCTCCTTGCTCTCAAGCCCCTTGTTGTATTTTCCGCAGGCTGACGGACGTGGGGGAGACCGCAGTTGCAACGTCACCGCAAGTCTCGCAAGATTTAAATTCCGCCGATCGGAAGACGGAACTTTTCGAACCCTCACTACCGATGATCCAGGTCTTGGCCGACAATCGAACGCAAAAGCTCAAATATCTCAACTCTTCCAAGGTTTGCAGAAGCTGATCTCAGTATGTAGTCGAAATTCACAAGCAATGCAGAATTTCTTCTCGGGTTTATTAGCAAAAAGTCAGACCACACATTAGCGTCGTTGTCGATTGACGCGGCGTATTTTAGAATCCAATACATCAGAACCTGTCTAAAATCTCCGGATACGAAATTCCTATCTGTATGTTTTACTTCTATAAGTATATTTCCTATAGAAAAATCTCCGGCTCCAGATGCAATCCATCCCAGTCCAGGAATCACAGGACTTCCTTCCAATTCCGCACCGCTTGCCTGCCTCCTAACACTGGTCAACATGATAATTAGGTTGCGTGCAGCATGCGTCGCTACATCCATATCGCGTTTTTCGAGCCTTTCCGGAATCTTTGCATCATAGTGCCGCGCTTGCCTCTCCGTGGCCAATCGGAGGCAATCATCCCAACTTGGTTCGTCGCGCCCGCTTAAGATGCTCTCCGCCCGAACCATTGCCAGCTCAAACAGCATCGCTTTCTGAAGTTGGCTTTCTTCGACAGCTTTGTCAGGTATTGATCTAATGCCTTCAAAAGAAAACATCTTCCTATTCAACGAACTTACCAAGCCACCTGTGAGGCGGGGGAATATAATATCTAGTACCCCAGGTATATCTCGCGCCACAGTTCTGGGATCGCGAAGGGGGAGTCTTTTAAGCGACATTTCTCGCCCAATCTTCGTAGCAAGATGCGAAGGTAACAGTGTGAACCTGCTCAAATCCTAGCCGCCAAGCCTGCCCCAACGACCCTCGCAGTTGACCCCTAGCGTGAGAGCCATCGTCGCCAAAATTCGCTGCGGCTAGCCAGAGCATCCTTTGCTCATCCGCGCCCAAGTTCTGCCATTGATTTCTCAGACGAGTGAAGCTTGCTCGCTCGCGCCAATGCCTCCAGCAATCAATGCACGCACGCTTCACCGACTGTGAGGAACTCTGGTCATAAACACGCCGAACGAATGTGCCGCGCACTTCGCTTCTTTTAAACCGTATCGCACGTAAGAAATGCAAGGTATTCACCTCCGGTAGCAGAAGGTGAGAAGCAGTCGACAGTACCCCGTCAAGCAACTGATCAATTTGGTCGAACACGGCCTCAAACTCGTTATTGGAGCGCACCGAATACACTCCCCTCATGATCTTGGACCAAGACGCTCTAAATGAGTCGAGATTTTTTGGATCCAGCAGGGTGGCGCATAATTGAGCAGCGACGGCCGGCTCTTGGAACTTCAAGGCGCGACCTATTTGCGCCAGCACGAAATTATCGGGTTGTGACTTTTCTTTTTCGAGATCGAGCAAGAATTGAATATCAATCTTATCGAAAGATTTCCTCAGTTGCTCATACTCACCCCTGGCCGTATCAGAATAGGGGTCAAAGTGCAGGTCTAACTCCCTGAGGGCAACACTTGCGTCTTGTCCGCCGCTAAGTTGCGCAGCAATGTAGTCGATATAGTGCTTAGCGCTCAGTGTCGTGGTCTTGCTACGGTTAAGCGACAGGCCATAGTCAGCAAGAGAATTCGACAGCACTGACAGCGCCCTATAGGCATCCTGTTGAGAAGTGGAAATCAAAGTAAAATCATCGACGTAGCGATGCCAAACGATGCCTGCGTCGGAGAGGGAGAGATCAATGGGCGTCATCATCACCTCTGCAAGGACCCGAGAGCACTGTCCTCCCACAGGTAGTCCGAACGAGCGGCCAGCCGCCAATTTGCTTAGTATCCGGTTGACCTGCAGCGCTACCGTAGAACCTTTCTGCTCAAGGTCTTTAACCACGTTCTCTAGCCTGTGGTGATATATATGCTCGTAGAAACTTGAGATATCTGTCTGAACAACCACGCACCCTTCCTGTTGGAGCGCCTTTTCCTCAAGGGTGATCTCCTTGTACGCCCGCCATGATCTGGTTCTATCGAAGAACTCGGGGCCTTGGCCTCCGAGACGGTACGAATGTACCCGAGAACTCCGATTTCCCTCGTTTGCTTGGGCGATAGCAAGCCCAAGGCCATTCAAATATAAGTTCCAGAATGGATGGATCTTTGTTGTAATACGAAATCCGTGAGACCCAGAAGGAGCTAACAACCGCTCGGCGCCGATTGTAAGCCCATTCATAAAGGCGATCGCTTCATCATCTTTCTTGGAGTCAATTTCTCCAAATAAACTGAAGCATATATCTGAAAGGTCACTTGCTTTGTCTCGTATAAACGCCGCGTCTATGTCATATGGCATCGTATCATTTTCACCGACTTGGCCGATCTCTAGTGCGGCCTGCAAGAAATGCTCCCTTTTTACTTCCATCCCCATACCCTCAGTTTCGCTCCTACGAGGCATCGCAAAGCCAAAGTGTCGGCCGCCTACCGCATAGTTGAAGCGAATAATCTGCGGCGTCTAGTGAGATGCGTTTGAACTTGGCTTGCTGAGCAGATGTTCGGAGCGGGTCAAAGGGCTAGCTACAGGACAAAGAACATTCACCAAACCAGCGACTTGCGCGGAAAGCAGCGACCCCTACACCCCCAGCGTCGGCTCGGTATTCACCTTCAGCGCCTCCTCCGCCTCATCCTCCTCGCCGTGCACCCCCAACGCCCGCCCGATCCAGATCGGGTCGACCAGATGGTCGCGCTTGGGGTTAGGGGTGTTGGGTGGATGAGGATGTTCGGCCCGCTGCGCCTGTTCACCTCAATCACAGCTATTCGCAGCCTTCAGTGCTTCTCCACGGGACGGCTTGTCCGCTATCCGTCGAACAGCAGCATAAAACCTTGGATAGTCGCGGGAACACAGGTCGAACAAGCGGAGAAATGCCGGAACCTGTTCGCCGTAGACAGATGTCGCGGCGAGCTTGGCGTTGTTGATCGGCTGATTGAACCAGGCGTCATAGCCCCGGTATCCGGCCCAGCGCCTGTCGCGCATTTGCCGGTAGCGCATCCGCAGCCTGTTGATCGTGGCCGCCTTGGCGGCAGCCATCTGCTGCGGGGTACGGGGACTTCCATAGACCTGGGCCACCTCTTCGCGCGCCTTCGCCACCAGCCCGAGAAAATCGGCACTGCGCTTGCGGGCGGCTTCGTAGCGGCGCAACCCGGCCCGATCGCCGGCGGCGCGGAGCCATTTCCTTGTGCCGGTGGTTTCGACGGCAACCGCGAAAGCCTCGTTGAATGCGGAATCGCCATTCACATAGAGGCGCTGATGCGCCAGTTCATGGAAGATCAGGCTGGCGAGATAGGTGTCGTCCTGACGGAGCATGGTGCTGAGCAGCGGGTCGCTGGACCAGCCCAGTGTGGAATAGGCGGTGATGCCGGTGACAAAGACGTCCAGCCCCTGTCTCTGAAGCTCGACAGCGCTTTCCGTCGCGGATTTCCGCGAAAAGTAACCCCGGTAGGGAACACAGCCGAAAACCGGAAAGCACCATGTGCGCGGCGTGAGGGAGAATTGCGGCGCGGCAAAAACGGCCCATGTCACAGCGTCCCGGTGAATGTCGACATAGCTGCGATAGCTGCTGTTGTCGGGCAGTGACAGTTCATCTGTCGCAAACCGTCTTATGGCGCTCGCCGACGTCAGCTTGCTGCGCAATGCCTCAGGTGTCGAAGGATCGCGGATCAGTTTTCCAACATTTTCGCGCGCAGCCATGATCTCCACATGGCCTTCCAGCGACTGCGCGTAGTAGGAAATGCTTGTGCAGCCGCTCACCCCGAACGCCATGGTCACCGCGGCAAGTATTCGAAGAACGCGCCTCACCGTTTGCCCACCGCTTGCTTGTCTCGCCAAAGGAGTTCTTGCTCTCACAGGCGCACCGATCTTCGTCAAGCAGACACCGGCCCCAAGTTACCGCGCTCATTCGCCCGCCCAGACAATGGCATATGGCGCTCCCCCACTCCGGCCGCTGCCGGCCGGAGTGGGGGTCGGCGCAGTCCTACGCGATTGCCCCCCACGCACCCAGCGTCGGCTCGGTATTCACTTCCAGCGCCTCCTCCGCCTTATCCTCCTCGCCGAGAGCCTCGCCCTTCACCGCTAGCGCCCGCCCGATCCAGATCGGGTCGACCAGATGGTCGCGCTTGGGGTTGGTGGTGTTCGGGTGGATGAGGATGCTCAGGCCGCCATGGTTGAGCATCAGCCACGGAACGAGGGTAGCGAAAACCCCGGTGGCGAAGGAGACCTGGTGCATGGCCTGCTCGTGCGGGCCGACCGGCTCGTCGCGCCAGTTGTCCAGGCGCACGCGGAAACGTTCGCCGATGCGCAGGCGCAGCCATTCGGCATGCTGCCGCTCTGCCTGCCCGTCATAGTAGATATGGGCGTGATAGCTGGCAATTTCCGCAAGCGGCCTTGGACTGGCGGCGTCTTCGTTCACCTTGATGTTCTCCTTCGATGATTACGGGCAGAACCCGAAACATGGAAGGTCGACCTTGTCGATTGATGCCGCATCTTGCAGCGGGAAAACCGGGACAACCGTCTCGCTACCATCGATGACCAAGACCTGGCCTGTCACGTGCCCTACCCCTCGCCCGACAGATCCCGCCGTGCCTTTTCGAGCTCTTCGGCGTAGCGTCGCATCAGATGGCCTTCGGTCAGGAGCCCGACGACGATGCGGTCGGTGAAATCCTCGACCACGGCCAGTTCCTCGGCGCCGGCACGCTGGAAGGTCTCGGCGGCCGATTGCACGTTCATGGTCGGCACCAGGACGGCGTCCCTATACTTGGCGAGCGAGCGCACCGGCGTCTCACCGTCGGACAGTTCGCTGTGCAATTCGGCGACGATCAGCACGCCGACATAATGCTGCCCGGCGTCGACCGCGATGACACGCTGGGCCGAACCGAGCGGCACTTCCTTGCGAAAGGCGGCAAGCGTTTTCGAGGCATCGATGGTGCGGACATCCTTGCGCATCATCGAGCCGACCGTGAGGGTGCGCATCCAGCCGACGTCATGCGCGCTGCGGATCGTCTCGCCGCGCAGGTGGAAACGCCATGTCGAGAAGGAATAGCCAAAGGTTTCGCGCACCAGGATCGCCGCCATGATCGAGGCCGCCAGCACCACGCCGGTGAGCGTCAGGTCGCGGGTTGATTCCAGAGCCAGGAACGTCATCGTCAGCGGGCCGCCGACGACGCCGACAGCGAGCGACGTCATGCCGACCACGGCGGCGACGGCGGGATCGATGCCCGTCGCCGGCGAAACGGCGGCCATGATTTCGGCGAACATCTTGCCGAGCAGGGCGCCGAGGAACAGCGAGGCAAAGAACAGTCCGCCGCGAAAGCCCGAGCCCAGCGAGACCGCCGATGCCGCCAGCTTCAGCAGGAAGACACTGGTCACCACGGCAAGCCCGTAATTCATAGCGAATTCGCGATGCAGCGCGCCGTGGCCGCTGGACAGGACCTGCGGCGTAATCAGCCCGAGGAGCCCGACGATGCAGCCGCCGATGAAGGGGCGCAGCGCGGCATCGATCGACAGCCGCACGAAACCGCGCTCGATCAGGGTCACCAGTTGCATGACAGCAATGGAGGCGGCACCGCCCAGCAACCCCAGCAGCAGGAACGGCAGATACTGGCTGGCGGTGAGCGCCGGCAGGCCGGAGAGCTCCAGCGGAAACGGAACGCCGCCAAACACCTCGGCGGTCAGCGAGGCCGCGATCGCCGCCGTCATGACCGGCGCGACATTGGCGACCGAATAGATGCCGATGACCAGCTCGAAACCATAGAAGGCGCCGGTCAGCGGCGCGTCGAAGGCGGCCGCGATCGCACCGGCAGCACCACAGCCGACCAGGATGCGGACATCGTTGCGGCGCAGCCTGAAGGCCCGCGCCAGCCGCGACGCCAGCCCGGACCCGACCTGCGTGTAGCCGGCCTCCAGCCCGACCGAGGCGCCGAAGCCGCTCGAGATCATGGTCTGGCCGGCGATGATGAACGTGTCGGTCAAGGACATGCGCCCGCCGTAAAGCGCGTTGGCTTCGATCGGATCGACCGGCGTGCGGAACTTTCGCGTCCTCAGCCAGATCACCGTCAGCCCGAGCAGGATGCCGCCGATTGCCGGGATCAGCGCCTGCACCGGGCTCCCCAGCGAAAACATCCCCGAAAGCCGCCCGCCCGGCTGAACGCCGAACAGCAGCCCGTGCAGGTCCTGCACCATCTGGCTCATCGCGGTGACCAACATGCCCGCCATCACCCCGACCACGCCGGCGAGGATGACCACCGCGATGCCGCGCGCTTCGAGCAGCGGCAGCGACCTGATCAGCATCGCGCGCAGCCGGCGGGCATAGACTTGCGGTTCGTTTCTGGAAAGCACCGGAGCGGCTCGCCGATATCCAAGGGAATGGTGCCTGATACGCCCGGCAACACCGCATGGCAACCGCAATGGCGCCGCCGGAAGGTGGCACGGACAGCGCGGCTTCGCTGCGTCGATAAGACCCCCTCGTCACAGGAAACTGCGTTGACGTAAACGTCAACCCGAAGCTATATGCGCCCAGCGCCAATGCGCGACAAACGCAACGAGACGAGGAGAACGGCATGAGCGTTCAGGAGATTGCCGACAAGATCAGGTCGCGCGTGGCGAGTGCCGGGTTCGATCGTTCCGTGAAATTCGACACCGGCGCTGACGGTGTCATCGTCATCGATGGCGCTGATGTCTCGACCGCCGACGCACCGGCCGACTGCACCATAAAGCTTTCGCTCGACGATCTGGACTCGCTGATATCGGGCGACCTCAACCCGACCATGGCGTTCATGACCGGCAAGATCAAGGTCGAGGGCGACATGAGCGTCGCCATGGCGCTGAGCCAGTTGATCGGCTGACTCGCCACGGATGAAGCGAACGCCGCCCATTGGGCGGCGTCCGGCTGAAAGGCTTCACGCGGCGACGGTCAGCGCCGCCGGCGCCTTCAGCTTGCGCCCCGCGGCCTTCAGCGTGCCCTGGGCGCCGCTCAGCGCGCCGCCCACCAGTTCAAGCGCCAGCAGGCGGTGCCGCTCATAAGGCCCCGGCATGGCGAGCGAGCCGGTCTTGGTGGCCGAGAACCCGAAACGCCCATAGTAGGGGGCGTCGCCGACGAGCAGGATCGCGGCATGGCCGAGCCGCACCGCCTCCGCCACGGCATGGCGCATCAGCGCCGAGCCGATGCCGGCACTTTTGAGCGCCGGGTCGACAGCGAGCGGACCGAGCAGAAGTGCCGTCGGACCGCCCTCGCCCAGCACCACATCCCACAGCCGCACGGTGCCGGTGACCGCCCCCGATGCATCGCGCGCGACGAAGGCCAGGCCTTCCGAAGGCCGGCGGCCGCGCCGCAGCTTTTCGGAGGATTTCTTCTTGCGCTTCGGCCCCATCGCGCGATCGAGCAAAGCCTCGCGCGCCGCGATATCGGCAGCGGTTTCGGCGACGATCAAAGAAGCCGGCGCGCGGTCTACGATTTCAACTGGCATTTCCATTTCCGCGATCCTTCACGAGCGGAGATCTGTTCCACAGGCGAGCCCGGGCGGGCGACGGACGCCCACCTGGGATGATCTGAGCAACTCTTGCGAGCCGTCAGATCACGTAGGATCGGAGAGGCTCGAAGCCGTTGAAGGCGACCGCCGAATAGGTGGTCGTGTAGGCGCCGGTGCCCTCGATCAGCACCTCGTCGCCGATGGTCAGCGACAAGGGCAGCGGATACGGCGTCTTCTCGTACATCACGTCGGCCGAATCGCAGGTCGGGCCGGCAAGCACGCAGGGCGCGGTCTCGGTGCCGTCATACGCGGTCGTGATCGCGTAGCGGATCGCCTCGTCCATCGTCTCGGCGAGACCGCCGAACTTGCCGATGTCGAGGAACACCCAGCGCACATTGTCGTTGTCGGCCTTCTTCGAAATCAGCACGACTTCCGACTTGATGACGCCGGCATTGCCGACCATGCCGCGGCCCGGCTCGATGATCGTCTCCGGGATCGCGTTGCCGAAATGCCTGCGCAGCGCCGAGAAGATCGCCTGGCCATAGTCCTGAGCCACCGGCACGTCCCTGAGGTAACGGGTCGGGAAGCCGCCGCCCATATTGACCATCTTCAGGACGATGCCTTCCTCGGCGAGCGTCGAAAACACCTTCTTGGCGTCGCCGAGCGCGCGGTCCCAGGCGCTCAAATCGGTCTGCTGCGAGCCGACATGGAACGACACGCCATAGGCGTCGAGGCCGAGCGACTTGGCATGGCGCAGCACGTCGACCGCCATCGCCGGCACGCAGCCGAACTTGCGCGACAGCGGCCATTCAGCACCCTCGCCGTCGGTGAGCACGCGGCAGAACACGCGCGCGCCTGGCGCGACGCGGGCGATCTTCTCGACCTCCTCGACGCAGTCGACCGCGAACAGCCGGATGCCCAGCTGGTAGGCGCGTGCAATGTCACGCTCCTTCTTGATGGTGTTGCCGAAGGAGATGCGATGCGCCGGCGCACCGGCGTCCATCGCCATCTCGATTTCGGCAACGGAGGCGGTGTCGAAGGACGAGCCCATCGTAGCAAGGAGGCGCAGGATTTCCGGCGCCGGGTTTGCTTTCACCGCATAGTAGATCTTGGAATCGGGGAGCGCCTTCTCGAAGGCGCGGAAATTGTCGCGCACGACATCGAGGTCGACGACGAGGCAGGGGCCGCTCGGACGTCGGGTGGCGAGGAAGTCAAGGATGCGCTGGGTAGCCATCGGGTCTCTCCAATCACGCCTTGCGGCGTGCACAAAGGCTGCGGGACGCGGGCTCTCGGCCTCGCGAACACGCGGTGGACAAAGGCGGGACGAAAATTCATGGAACCAGCCGGTGGAGACCCCGGAACCACGAATCGCCGTCTCGCGGCGGTGAACCTTGGCCTTGCCCGGCCTCGGTTCGCTTTGTCTGCCTTGGCTTGGATGGGAGACCCGTCCGCACTGCCGGCAATGAAGGTGTGCCTCTTCAGTAACCCCGGTCTTTGGACGACCGGCAGAACACCAGAAAGGCCCGCACCGTCGTTGCTTCAAGGTGTCCTCGGTTTGGCGGTTGGCCACTAAACCGACTGGAGGGGTTGGCTCCAGTTACCTTACCGATTGCCCTCACCATTCGAGGATCGGCGGACACCCACAGGCACGTGCGACTTTGGGCAAGCGCGATATAAGAGCGAAGGGTTTCACAATCAATAAAAATCGACAGGCAAGGTTGTAAAATTTCCAGCGGCGAACAATGTTGGACAGACTGTATCCGGATATTGAACGCATGACAGGCACTCGCGGCCCCTTGAACGCTTTTCTCGACCTCGACCAGATTCCAGTTGCCAATAGGCAATCAGGCCCGCTCGCCGGCCTGCGGCTGGCCGTCAAGGACATTTTCGACGTGGCCGGCTACCGCACCGGCTGCGGCAATCCGCAGAAATATGAAGAGACCTCACCCGCCCCGGCAACCGCGCCTGCCGTCCAGACGCTGCTTGATTCGGGCGCGCGCTTCGTCGGCAAGACGCAGACCGACGAGCTCGCCTTTTCCCTGATGGGGCTGAACGCGCACTTCCCTTCGCCGGTCAATCCGGCCGCACCCGACCGTATCACCGGCGGCTCGTCGTCCGGATCCGCCTCGGCGGTCGCCGGCGGCCTTGCCGACATCGCCACCGGGTCAGACACCGGCGGCTCGATCCGCGCGCCGGCAGGTTTCTGCGGCCTGATCGGCCTCAGGGTGACGCATGGCCGCATCTCGATCGCCGGCACCATGCCGCTCGCCCCTTCCTTCGATACGTTCGGATGGTTTGCCAGGGACATCGCCACCTATGACAAGGTCGGCGCGGTGCTGCTCGGCGACGATCCGCGGCCTCGCGAACTGCAGCGCCCCCTTGCGCTCGATGCGCTGGACGGGCTCGTGCTCGGCCAGCAAGAGACCGATGAATATGGTATCATGGTCCGGCACGTCTCTTCGGTGATGGGCGCACCGCGCACGATCGCACCTTTGTCGCATTCCACCGACGATCTCTATTGGTGCTTCCGCAAGCTGCAGGGATACGAAGCCTGGCAAAGCCATGGTGCCTGGATTTCGCGGAGCGGCCGGATGCTGGGGCCCTTCGTCAAGGAACGTTTCGAGCACGGCGCGACCATCGACGCTGCGACGGCGCAACATGAAACGGAGCGGCGCGACGCCTTCCGCCGCGAACTTGCCGAGCGTCTTGGCGAAGACGGCGTGCTTGTGCTGCCGACCGTCCCTGGCGCGGCCCCGCTCAAGGCCGCTGCCTTCGACGATTTGCAGACCTACCGCGAACGCGCGCTGAGGCTGCTGTGTCTTTCCGGCCTGTCAGGCTTTCCGCAGATCACGCTGCCGCTGGGTGAAGTCGACGGCGCGCCCTTCGGCCTCTCATTGCTGGGGCCGAAGAACAGCGACCGGCAGTTGTTGACGCTCGCCGCACGCATCCTTGCCACCTCGCCACGGAGTTCATGACATGGACACGCTGACCCGCATGCGCGCCTTCATCGACGTGGTCGAAGCCGAGGGCTTTTCGGCGGCCGCGCGCAAGATCGGCCGCTCCAAGGCGCTGCTGTCGAAATATGTGCGCGAGCTGGAGGACGAACTCGGCGCGCTGCTCTTGAACCGCACCACGCGGCAATTCTCGATGACGGAGGCCGGCCACACCTATTACCGGCGCGCCTCAGAAATCGTGCGCGAGGTCGACAGCCTGGCCGATGCGGTGCGCGAATCCTCCGGCGACGTGCGCGGCAGGATCAAGCTTTCGGCGGCGCGCACCTTCGCCGACGCACCGATCGGCCAGTCGTTGATCGACTTCGCCAAGCAGCATCCCGACATCGTGCTCGACATCCATCTCGACGACCGCTTCGTCGATCTGGTCGAGGAAGGCTTCGATCTCGCGGTGCGCATTTCGCGGCTGGAGAACTCCTCGCTGATCGCCAGGCGCCTCGCGCCATTTTCGGTGCGGCTCTGCGCCTCTCCGGAATTGATTGCCAAGCATGGCATGCCGGCCAGGCCGCAGGATCTTGCCCGCGTGCCCTGCATCATCGACACCAATGGCCGCTGGCTGACCAATTGGCCATTCAAGGGCGACAGTGGCGATACGGTGAGCGTTTCGGTATCCGGCCCGATCGAGGTCAACAGCCCGATGACGGCGAGGGCCGCCGCCGTGGCCGGGCTCGGGTTTTCCATACTGCCCGATTTCATCGCAGCACCCGAAATCGAGAGCGGCCGGCTGGTGACCGTGCTGGACGATCGCCTCCTGTCTGGCAGCGGCATCTTCGCAGTCTATCCACACCGGCGCTATTTGCCCGCCAAGGTGCGCGTCTTCGTCGACTTCCTGGTGCAGTGGTTCAAGACGCGCGAAAACGCGTGACCGTTTCTCTCCTCAAAGCGCGTTGCGCGGCGACGCGCTTTGAGTTTTTATTGTGTGCGTGTCGTCGTCCCAAAACCGCCCGCACTTTTGGGCGACACGCACCAGCGGTCCCAATGTCGCCCCCTTTCTGGTAACTCTCGACAAGTTACCGAAGCCGATGGAATCGCGCGACCGATAATGCACCTGAAACGGCAAGCAATCATGATGGCTTTGGCCATGGCGGCAATTTTTGCCGTGGTCGGGCCGGCCGGAGCGCACCCGCACGTCTTCGCCGAGGCCCGCCTCGAAGTGGTGCTGAGCCCGGATCACCAAAGTGTGAAAGCGCTGCGTCATCTCTGGCGCTTCGACGATCTGTTTTCGAGTACGGTGATGATGGAGTTCGACAAGAATTCCGACCTGAAGCTCGACGACAAGGAATTGAAGAACGTCGCCGACACCGTCCACGCGTCGCTGGCGGAGTTCAACTATTTCCAGCTCGTCACCGTCGACGGCAAGGATGTGCCGATGAACCCGCCTCCGCATCTGATGGCCAATTTCGACAACGACCAGCTCATCATCCTGTTCGAATCCGAACCGAAGGCGCCGATCAAGCTGGCCGGCAAGATCGATATCGGCGTCTACGATCCGACCTTCTACACGGCGATCGATTTCACCGAGGACGCCAACATGCAGGTCGATGGTCTGCCGTCGACCTGCACGAGCAAGGTCATTCGTCCCGATCCCGACGAGGCGATCGCCGAGAACCAGAAGACCCTGACGGACGCTTTCTTCAACGATCCAACAGGCACCGACATGAGCAAGATCTTTGCCACCAAGCTTGAACTGACCTGTCAGCCAGAAGGATAATTCCGGTGACGAAACCGTCCCCGCGTTTGGCATTCGGCCTCTTGGCCGTCACCTTGGTGATGACGCACTTCCTTGGCTCCGCCCACGCCCAGAGTTCGCTCGGCATCGGCGTCAATGACGGCATGGCCCCCACCGCCTCCGGCCCGTTCGCCCACATACTGACGTGGATCAATCTCAGACAGCAGGAATTCTACCGCGCACTGGCGACAGCGATGAAGGCGATGCGCGAGGACGGCAGCAAGCTGTGGCTGCTCATCGGCCTGTCCTTCGCCTACGGCATTTTCCATGCCGCCGGCCCCGGCCACGGCAAGGCGGTGATCTCCTCCTACATGGTGGCGAACGAAGTGGCGCTGAAGCGCGGCATCCTGCTGTCCCTCGTCTCGGCGCTGCTGCAAGGATTGACGGCAGTCGTCGTCATGCTGCTTGCCTATTTCGTGCTGCGCGGCACCGCTATCTCGATGACCGATGCGGCATGGTTCATGGAGATCATGAGCTATGTCTTCGTCACCCTGTTCGGCGCCTGGCTGTTGTGGCGCAAGCTCGGCCCCTCCATGCTGCGCCTGTTCGGCGCCGGCCCGGCCTACAGCCTCTCGGCCGCCCACGCCGGCCACTCGCATGGCGGCCACTCGCATGCTGCCCATTCGGCACATGCCCATTCGCATGCGCTTCACGCGCATGACGATCACGACCATGCACACGCTCATGGCGCGCACGATCATCATCATCACGACCATGCGGCCGGCGAGGTATGCGACACTTGCGGCCATTCGCATGCGCCCGATCCGGCGCTGCTTTCCGGCGATCGCTTCGACTGGCGCACGGCCTGGTCGGCGGTGGCCGCCGTTGGCATCCGCCCCTGCTCCGGCGCGCTGATCGTGCTGAGCTTCGCCCTGCTCAACGGGCTCTGGCTCGGCGGCTTGCTGTCGGTGCTGGCGATGTCGATCGGCACTGCCATCACGGTCTCTGTGCTGGCAACGATTGCCGTGACAGCCAAGAACTGGGCCGTCTATTTCGCTAGTGACGGCCGTATGGGCAACCGCATTCACTCGATCGTCGAGATCGGCGGCGCGGCCTTCGTCTTCCTGTTCGGATTGCTGCTTTTGTCGGCCAGCCTGACGGGCAGCGTGTAACGCCCTTTCGCGTCTCCGGCTGGACGCGTAGTGGTCCGCCCTAAGCGCAAATCTTGCCGTCCAGCTCATCCTCGATATGGGCGCGGATGATGTCATCGAAGCTTTCTTCGGCGGCGAAGCCAAGCTCCCGCGAGCGTCGGGCCTCGAACCGCGTCGGCCAGCCCTGTACGATCGCCCAGATCGTGTCGTCGGGCTCCTCGCGGATCAGTTTCACCGCCTCGACGCCGACAATGCGTTCCAATGCCTCGATCTGCTCGCCGACGCTGACGGCGACACCGGGCATCGTCAGGTTGCGGCGCGGCCCCACAGTGCCGCCGTCGATCCCTGCCGCGTGGATCAGGAAGTTCACCGCCGAGCGCGGGCTGGCATGGGTATGCACCACCGAGCGCGGCACCGGCAGTATCGCCTCCTTGCCGCTCAGCGGCTCCCGGATTATGCCCGAGAAGAAGCCTGAGGCCGCCTTGTTCGGTTTGCCGGGCCGCACGCAGATGGTCGGCAGCCGGATGCCGATGCCGTCGAAGAAGCCGCGCCTGGAATAGTCGGCAAGCAGCGCCTCGCCCATCAGTTTCTGCGTGCCGTAAGAGGTCAGCGGCGTCGGATGGAATTCGTCGGGGATGACATCCGGGAATGGCGCGCCGAACACCGCGATCGACGAGGTGAAAACGACGCGCGGTGCAAAGCCCGCCAGCCTTATCGCATCGAACAGCGCCCTCGTGCCGTCGAGATTGACGCGGTAGCCGAGGTCGAAATTGGCTTCCGCCTCGCCCGACACGACGCCGGCGAGATGGAAGACCACGTCGGGACGTGACGCGACCAGCCTTTGCGTCGCGCCGGACGCGGCGAGATCGCCGGTATGGATGGCGACGTCGCCGCCTTCCAGGACCGGCGCCTGCGGCGGCACGATATCGTGGAGGTCGAGCGCGGCGATCTTGCGACCGTTGAGCGTTCCATCCTTCGCCAGCCGAGCGACGAGCTTGCGGCCGACCATGCCAGCGGCGCCGGTAATCAGGATGCGCATATCAAAGACCCTTTTTGCGCTGGCTGCGGCCGCGCAGCCAGAACACGACAAAAATCGCCACCATGAAGACAGCGGCGACGACACCGGCAAGGATGGTCGAGACGCTGCCGACCGCCAGCATCACCGTTGGCAAATAGTAGGCGGCAACGCCGAACAGGAGCAGGACCCAGGCAGCGCCGATCGCCGCGTTGCGCGTGTCGCGATCCATCACGCGGCTCCCGAGCGGCGGGGGTTCATCAAGCTCATTGCCAATGTCATGGGGTTCCCTGGATCAGTGATAGTGCCACCACGCGGTGCCGCTTCGTGCGTATGGTCGTGCTCGTCGTGCTCGTGATGGTTGTCGGCGCACTGGCCGAATTCCGGTTCTATCTTCTTGTTTGACCATGATCTTGTCCGAAAACCGGTTTCCACTTTTCGGGATCATGGTCTACGCCCCGAACTCCGCGCGGAAATCCTCGAGCCGTCGCTTCTGCCGGCCGTCGCCATCGAGATTGGCCGGATCGAGCCATGCTTCATAGGCTCTGCGCAACGCCGGCCACTCCTTGTCGATGATCGAATACCATGCGGTATCGCGGTTTTCGCCCTTGACCACAAGATGCTGCCGGAAAATGCCTTCGAACTTGAAGCCGAAACGCTCCGCCGCACGCTTCGACGGCTCGTTGCGGTTGTTGCATTTCCATTCGTAGCGGCGATAGCCAAGCTCATCGAAGATATATTGCATGAACAGGAACTGCGCTTCCGTCGCCGCCGGCTTGCGCGAGATCAGCGGACCCCAATAGATGTTGCCGATCTCGATCACGCCATAGGCCGGATCGATGCGCATCAAGGTCTGGCGCCCGGCGACCTTGCCGCTGGCCTTGTCGATGACGGCGAAGAACAACGGATCCTCGCTGGCCTCGACCTTGTCCAGCCAGGGCTGGAAGGCGGCGCGCGTCGCCGGCGGATAATCGGGCAGCCAGGTAAAGCGGCCGCCGACATCGGGCACTGACGACGCCTCGTAGAGGCCGTCGCCATGCTTTGCCGCGCTCAGCGGTTCGAGCCTGACATAGCGGCCTTCGATGATCCTGCGTTCCGGCCGCGGGCGCGGCCGCCAGTCCTCGAGATTTTCCGACACCCCAATATTTTCCGACACGGGAGCTCCAATCCGTTTGACATTTGGCAACGGACGCTCACAAAAACGCTCGCCCACAGTAAGAACCACGGGGACGGGAAAAATGCTCCACACGATTGCGGCCTTCGACCGTCTCGGCGAGGAAAATGCCTTTGCGGTGCTCGCGCGGGCGACATCACTGGCGCAGCAAGGCCGCGACATTATCAATCTCGGCATCGGCCAACCCGACTTCAAGACGCCGCAGCACATCGTCGAGGCGGCGATCAAGGCGCTGCGCGACGGCCATCACGGCTACACGCCGGCCAACGGCCTGCTGGCGACGCGCGAGGCAGTGGCGCGCCGCACGCTGACCACGACCGGCGTCGAGGTGTCACCCGAGGCGGTGATGATCCTGCCCGGCGGCAAGCCGACCATGTTCGCCGCGATATTGATGTTCGGCGAGCCGGGCGCCGAGATCCTCTATCCCGATCCCGGCTTTCCGATCTACCGCTCGATGATCGAGTTCACCGGCGCCGTCCCGGTGCCGGTACCGATGCGCGAGGAGAACGGCTTTGCCTTCTCGGCGCAGGAGACGCTGGCGCTGATCACGCCGAAGACCAGGCTCCTGATCCTCAACTCACCGGCCAACCCGACCGGCGGCGTCACGCCAAGGGCCGAGATCGAGAAGCTCGTGAAAGGGCTCGAAGCGCACCCGCATGTCGCCATCCTTTCAGACGAGATCTACGACGTGATGACCTATGACGGCGAGACGCATTGCTCGCTGCTCAACTTCCCCGAAATCCGCGACCGGCTGATCATCCTCAACGGCTGGTCGAAGACCTGGGCGATGACCGGCTGGCGCATGGGCTGGTCGATCTGGCCGAACGGCGACAGCGGCGCTCATCTCTACGACAAGGTGCGCAAGCTGGCGGTCAACTGCTGGTCCTGCGTCAACGCGCCGAGCCAATATGCCGGCATCGCCGCCATCGACGGCCCGCAGGACGACGTCGACAAGATGATGCGCGCCTTCGATCGCCGCAGGAAGGTCGTGGTCGAGGGCCTGAATGCCTTGCCCGGCGTCTCCTGCATCACGCCGAAAGGCGCATTCTATGCCTTCCCCAATGTCTCCAAGACGGGTTGGAAGGCCAAGAAACTCGCCTCGGCGCTGTTGGAGGATGCCAGCGTCGCGCTGATCGGCGGTCCCGATTTCGGTATTCTCGGCGAAGGCTATGTCAGGCTGTCCTACGCCAATTCCGAAGAGAACATTCTGCGCGCGCTGGAGCGGATCGAGGCGTTTCTGGGCAAGTGACAACAACGGGAACTCGGGCTGACCCTGTCGGGAAAGGTCCCTTTCGATCGTCCTTGGATATTCACGACCTAAGAAGGGAACCCTCGATGTTTTATGCCATCCTTGCCTATCACGTGGAAGAAGCGATTGAGGCGTTGACGCCGGAAGAGGATGCGGCGCTGATGACCGATCTGCTCCAGATCAACGATCGGCTTTACCGGGAACGCACCCTCGGGCCGGCGGCACGGCTCAGGGCGACCCAGGACGCCTGCACCTTGCGCGGGCCGGGCGACGGACTGATCATCGACGGCCCCTTCGCCGAGACCAAGGAGCAATTGCTGGGACTCTATGTCGTCGACTGCGCCACGCGCGATGCCGCGATCGCGATCGCCCGCGACCTTCGCCGCGTCAATCCGACGGCCGTCTACGAGATCCGCCCGATTTCGCTGTACCTTCCTGGCGTGCCCTTATCGCAGGGATGAGCAGCTAACCTCGCCCGACGAACGGCATCTTCGTTGCCATCACCGTCATGAACAGCACATTGGCGTCGAACGGCAGGCTGGCCATGTGGACCACGGCGTCGGCGACATGCTGAACGTCCATCACCGCTTCGGCGGCGATGGAGCCGTTGGCCTGCGGCACACCGACCGTCATCGCCTGCGCCATGTCGGTCAGCGCGTTGCCGATGTCGATCTGGCCGCAGGCGATATCATAGGGCCTGCCATCCAGCGCCAGCGTCTTGGTCAGCCCGGTAATGGCGTGTTTGGTCGCGGTATAGGGTACTGAGCCCGGCCGTGGCGCATAGGCCGACACCGAGCCGTTGTTGATGATGCGGCCGCCCATCGGCTGCTGCTTGCGCATGGCGCCGAAGGCGGCGCGGGCGCACAGGAACGAGCCGGTGAGATTGACCCCGACAATGTCGTTCCACACTTCGACCGGAATCTCGTCGATCGGTGTCGACTTGTAGCTCATGCCGGCATTGTTGAAGAGCAGATCGACGCGACCGAAGGCGGCCGCCACGGTCTCGAACAGATCGTCGACTTGGTCGGCCTTGCTGATATCGCAGGCGACCGCCAACGCCTTGGCCTGCGTCGGCCCGGCCTCGGCGATCGCCTCGTCCAGCACCTTCTTGCGGCGCCCGCAGAACACCGTGTTCCAGCCGGCCCTGAGCAGCGCCGTGGCGACGCTTTTGCCGATACCCGTGCCGGCGCCGGTGACGATGGCGGTTCTGTAATCTGTCTTGGCTGTCATCGCCGTCCTCCCGGGTCATGGCTGGAAGGCCATCGCAAATGACGGCGCCGATGGCAAGCGGAAGCTGCCAGTGGCAAGCCGAAGCTAGGCGAGGCATGCCCGACAAAAAGGGCGGCCATTGGCGGCCGCCCTGATCTGAACCGGGCTTGGGAGGAGGAAAGCCGATCCGACTGTCTAAAATCATGCGCTTGCCGGGTTAACGAGACGTTACCCGGGTTAACGAGACGTTAGCGCGAAACGTCACCGATCGGCTCCCCCGCGACTCCAGCCTACCAGCGCGAATTGGGGGCGGTCTTGCTGGTCGCCTTTGCTGTCTTGCCGGCCGCCTTGTCCGATGCCGGCACCTTTGCTGCCGACACCGTCGCCTCGACATGATCGACCAGCGCGTCCGGCAGGCCGAGGCGGCCGGCGAGCAGATCGAGATAGCCGCGTTCGGCACGCGTGTCGGCATCGATGGTGAGGCGCGACGCGGTGTAGAGTTCGAGCTTCTGCGCGTCGGTCTGGGCGCCGGCGACCAGCGTGTCCAGATCCAATGGCGTTTCCAGCTCCGACATCAGGAATTTCTCCGCGTCGGGGCCGATGCCCGCGAGACTGAGCTTGCCGGCGATCTTTTGCCGCTCGCCGTCATCGATATGGCCGTCGGCCTTCGCCACCGAAATCATCGCCCGCACCAGCGTCAGCGTGAATGCGTCCTCACCCTGCGGCGCCTGCGAGGGATGGAAGGCGGTGTCGGCCGGTGGCGGCAGCAATTCCGGCTCGCCGGCGGCGGGCGTTTCCGCGGGCGCATTGCCGTTCTTGTAATTCTGGTAGGCCTTGTAGGCGAGGCCACCGATCGCGGCCAGGCCGCCGAGCTTGACCGCGGCACCGGTGACCTGACGTCCCGCGCCGGTTCCGAGCAGCACCGCGGCCAGAGCACCCGCGGCCAGCGGATTGTCCTTGGCCATCTGCACCGCCTGACCCGCCTTGTCGCGGACGGTCGACCCTGTTCCGGGAATTTGCGAGCCGAGCAGATCATCGAGAAGCTTCTTGGGATCGAGCATCAATGCCTCCAGAATTGGCCCGGCCGAACATGCACGGGCAGGTTGCGGACGTCGAAGAGGTAGGCCCCGCATAGCGACATTACAATGACGTTCGGGCGCTTTACCAGCGACGGCGGAAGCAAGGTGGTGTCAGGATTTACCTTTGTCCTAACGCATCGGCTCGAAAATTTTTGGAAAGCACGATGCGTAGTTCAAAGGTGTTAGTGCGTACTTTGTGCGTCCACTTGGCTCACAAGGTAGCTCTAACATCCGATATGGCTACGATCGCCTCGCGCTTCCGCAAGCTCAACCTGGCGCTGGCGCTCGGCGTAGCGGGTGCGATCCTCGTCGGAACGGGCATCGAAACAATGCGGGCATGATATGCCGGCGACATAGTGCGGCGACAACAGGTCATGCCCGGTCAGCGGATGCCGGCAGGCACGGCAGAGTTCGGCCTCGCCCTCGTTGAGGCCGTGCGACACCGAGACACGCTCGTCAAAGACGAAGCATTCGCCTTGCCACAGGCTTTGTTCGGCCGGCATCTCTTCGAGATATCTGAGGATGCCGCCCTTGAGATGGAACACATTCTCGAAGCCGAGCGACTTCACATAGGCCGTCGCCTTCTCGCAGCGTATGCCGCCGGTGCAGAACATGGCGATCTTGCGACCGTCGAGTTCGGCCCGATGCCGCTCGACCCAGGCCGGGAATTCACGAAAGCTGCTCGTTGCCGGATCGACCGCGCCCTTGAAGCTGCCGATCGACACCTCATAAGCGTTGCGCGTGTCGATGACGATCGTGTCCGCATCCGAGATCAGCGCATTCCAGTCGGCCGGCGCGACATAGGTGCCGGCGCTTGTCGCCGGATCGATATCCCTAACGCCCATGGTGACGATCTCGCGCTTCAGCCGCACCTTCATGCGGTGGAACGGCATCGCCGCGGCGCTGCTGTACTTCACCTCGAGACCGGCAAGACCGTCGATCGCTTCCAGATGGTCGATGAGCGCGGCGATGTCAGCCTCGCTGCCGGCGACGGTACCGTTGATGCCCTCATGCGCCAGAAGCAGCGTGCCCTTGATGCCGCGCCCGCAGCAGAACGCGGCGAGCGGCTCGCGTAAGGCTTCAAAAGCATCGAGCCTGGCGAAGCGGTAGAGCGCGGCGACGCGGACAGGTTGATCGTGGGTGGAAATTGTCATCGCCAAGCCACTAAACTCTGCTGAAAGCCATTTCAAGGCAGCGCAGACGAAGCACGGGCGTTGGGAGCTAGGCTGCCGGCATGCGTGACATCGCGACACGCCTGCCTTCGTGGACTTGGAATCTGCCTTCTGCTAATCGGTTGAAGTCATCGATACCGGAGAGACAAACGAATGTCAGCCAAGACCGAGAAGCTCCTGTCGCTCCTCAATGGCCAGCCGGTCATTCCGGTGCTGAAGATCGCCAATGTCGCTGACGCCGTACCCCTGGCCCGCGCGCTGACGCGTGGCGGCCTGCCGGCGATCGAGATCACGCTCAGGACCGCCGATGCGCTGGAGGCGATCCGGCGCGTGGCTGGCGAAGTCGAGGGCGCCATCGTCGGCGCCGGCACCATTCTGGACGCCCGCCAGTTCGACGAGGCGGCGGCAGCCGGCTCGAAGTTCATCGTCAGCCCCGGCATCACAAACGAGCTTCTGGCGGCCGCGAAAGACAGCCCGGTTCCGTTGCTGCCAGGCGCCATCACGCCCGGCGAGATCATGGCCGCCCGCGAGGCCGGCTTGCGTTTCCTGAAGTTCTTCCCGGCCGAGCAGTCGGGTGGCATCGCCTCGCTCAAGGCATTCGCCTCACCGCTCGCCGATGTGAAATTCTGCCCGACCGGCGGCATCACCGGCAAGAACGCCGCCGACTATCTCAGCCTGCCCAATGTCATCTGCGTCGGCGGCTCCTGGGTGGCGCCGGACGACATGGTCAAGGCCGGCAGATGGGACGAGATCGAGGCCCTGGCACGCGCGGCGGGCCAGCTCGGGCGATAACGTCAAAATGAAAAAAAGGCCCGATCGGCATTCGCGGATCGGGCCAGTCTGCTCTTGTGCCGCGGGATCAGCCGCAGACCTTGACCTTTTCGACGACCTTGTGGTGATGCCGCCAATGCGTGACCACCTTGGTCCTGCAATGGTTTTTCATATGCATGTGGTCGTTGGTTTTGACGATCACCGTTGCAGCCTGCGTTGGAGCGATGGCGGCCGAAGCCGCCGCCTATGCGAGAACCGACGCCAGTAGAATGGTCTTCATGGATATCCCCAGGTTGGAACGTACCCATTCTAATTTAACCCGGAAACGGCTCGGCTGTTCCGGCTTCACGAGAAGTTTAGGAAACCGTTATCTTGCAGGCCGGAACCGGCGTCGGCGTTGACCGCCGGCTGGTTCCCGATCACGGACTCGAATCACGATTCACGCCTTCAAAGGGTGCTGTCCTGCCCACACAGGGGCTGTTTAACAGCAAAAGCCGCGCAGGTGGCCCGGCGCGGCTTTGTATGTGGCTTGGTCGATCCGCTATTTGGTCTGGAAGCGGGCGACCGACAGGAATTTGACGGCGTTGCCGGTGAACCGGTTGGCGTCGGCCATCTGGTCGTCCGACTGGAAGCCTGCGGTATAGACCTCGCTCGGCGGCGTGTGCACGATATTATAGGCATAGCGCGGCGCCGTCGTTGCGCTGGAAACGGTGGCGACCTGCTCGCCGCTGTTCAGCGCCCAGCGCGCGGCCTGCGGCTCGGCGGCAACCACCAGGGCCTTGGGACCGGGCTTCAGATCGCGGGCCGTTGCCCGGGCTTCCTTGCGGGTGGTCTTCACACCCGCGCCGATCGCCGCTGCCGGATCGGAGCCGGCCGGGCGGGCAACGACAGCCTCACGCGGCGATGCCGCGTCGGCGCTTGCCGCATCGCTGAAGACCGGAGCCGGTTCGGAGAGCGAAGCGACCTGGTAGCCGTCGGTGGCGCTGACCTTTTCGAGAACCGCCTTGACCGCGTCGGGTTGCGTGGTGTCGGGGCGCGCCGTCGGCAACACCGGGAACGCATCGGTAGCGGTCTTGCTATGCCCGGCCGTGTCGGCCAGCGCCATAAGCACGTCCTTGTCCTGCGGCGCCAGGTCGTCCCCTGCAAGGTCGACCGGCAGCGAATGATCGGGACGCCAGGTCGGCAGCGGTATGTTGTTGGCCGCAACCTGAGCCGGATCGACGGCGGCGGACGGGTCCGCCATGCCGAACGGCACACTTGCCGGCGCTTGCGCGGTCGCCACCGTCTGCTCGGTGGTGGCGGTGGCATCGGCCATGCCGAAGGGAACGTCCTCGGGCGGCTGGGCGCCGACATCGGCCTTCGGACGCGGGGCGAAATCAGGCAACGGGACACTGCGCGCCGGCAGCGCCGCGATGATCGTCTCCGGCGTGTCCTTCTCCGGTTCCGGAGCTTGCTCAGGCGCATCGGCGATTTGCGGAATCTCGGCGCGCTTCGCATCCTTGGGCGACACGATGGCAATGCCCGGAAGGTTGTCGCTCTTGGAGGCCGCCGCCGGCTTCGCGTTCGCCAGCTTCACGCTCTTCGACTTCGGCGCGGGAGCGGCTGACGCAACATCGGCGCTGTCATCAGCCTCGTCGTCACCACCGCCGAAGAAAGCGGCAAGCAAGCCACCGGACCTTTTGGACCCGCCACCAGCGCTGGCCAACTCGATACCGGGAGATCCGGACCCCTTGCGCGCCTTATAGGCGGCAAGCGCCTGTCCAAAGCCGGGCAGCGGCTTGCCGTCGCTCGGCACATGCAGCGTCTTGCCATTGGGGAATACGCGCGCCAGTTCCTGGCGGCTGATGCCGGGCCAGTGGCGCACATTGCCGACGTCCATGTGGACGAAGGGCGAGCCTGACGACGGGTAGTAGCCGACGCCGCCACCCTGCATCTTGAGGCCGATGTCGCGCAGTTTCTTCAGCGGCACGCCGGGAATGTAGAAGTCCATGGCCCTGCCAAGCATATGCTGGCTTTTCTCGGCGACGCCCCTGCTGCGGCTGCGCAGCATCGAATTCGTGGCCGGCGAACGGTAACCGCAGACGACCTGGATATAGTCGGTGGCGCCGCTTTGCCGATAGGCCTCCCAGACCAGATCCAGCAGGCGCGGATCCATCTTGGTCGGCTCGTTGCGGCGCCAGTCGCGCAGGATGATGTTGATCTTCCTCAGGCCGGCCTGGTCGTAGCGGCCATTGCGCTTGTAGACGATCTCCGCCTTCTCGCGCGTATGGAGTTGGTACAGCTTGAGCGAGCGCGTATCCGCGCTGGCGCCTGTCGCTGCCGCCGCAAGGAAACCAAGGGCAAGAATCACCGCTGCCAGCCATCTCGGCCAGACGCTCATGTGATAGTGCCGCCCGTTTGTGTGTCGTTCGACTTTGTTCAAATCAAAAGGCCTTGCAGGCTGCCGTTTGTCCCCGGATTTGCCCAAACGGATGTGTTGTTGTCACATCCGAATATCGATCCTAATGGTTAATCATCACTTATTGAAGCCGAAATGCGGTAACACCGTGGCGATATCCCGTCAAAATTATTGCGCAAGGTTTCTTGGTAAACTGCTGGTTTAGATCATGTTTCGGCCTTCGCTCGAAACACAATCTGTTACGAGTTGCCTCAATCCGTGAACGTCGCTGCCGACATGCAACTCCGGCAGCTATCAAGGGCGGATTCGTTGGCGGCGTCAGGAGGCGAGCCGGTCGACTCGGCCCGTTTCGGGGTCGATGCCGTATTCCTTGAGCTTCCTGTAGAGCGTGGAACGGCCGATGCCCAGGCGGCGGGCGACCTCGCTCATCTGGCCGTTATAATGGTCGATGGCGAGCTTGATCATTTCAAGTTCGACATCGGCCAGAGCGCGCACATTGCCGCGTTCGTCGAGCGCCCGCAGCGTGCCGAAACGCGGTTGCAACCTCGCCGGCGCATCAGGCTCGGCCACGGCGATGCCCTCATCGGCCGCCGGCCACTCGCCACGTGATTCGATGGCCAGGTCAGGCGATGCGGAAGGCGGCAATGCGCCATAGGCATCGAGATTGACGGTGCCATCGACCTGCGCCCGGATCTGCGGAAATTCCTCCACCGTCAGCACGTCGCCTTCGCAAAGCACCGAGGCCCGGAAGACGGCATTTTCGAGCTGCCTGATATTTCCCGGCCAGTCATAGGCCCGCAGCATGGCGAGTGCCGCGGCCGAGATGCCGTTGAGACGACGGCGCGGATCGGCGGGCGCGACCTTTTCCATGAAGTGGTCGACAAGGTACGGGATGTCGTCGCGCCGATCGCGCAGCGGCGGCACGAAGATTGGATAGACGTTCAGCCGGTAGAACAGGTCCTCGCGGAACTTGCCGTCCTTGACCTGCTGCAGAAGATTGCGGTGCGTCGCCGAGATCAGCCTGATGTCGACCCTGACGGTCGAACGCCCGCCAACCGGGTCGACCTCGCCGTCCTGCACGGCGCGCAGAAGCTTGACCTGGACGTCGAGCGGCAGGTCGCCGATCTCGTCGAGGAAAAGCGTGCCCGAATGCGCCTCGACGAACTTGCCGGTGTGTTTTTCGGTGGCGCCGGTGAACGAACCCTTCTCGTGGCCGAACAGGATCGATTCGACCAGATTGTCGGGAATGGCGCCGCAATTGACGGTGACGAAGGGTTTCGAGCGGCGGTCGCTGCTGCCCTGGATGGCGCGCGCCACCAATTCCTTGCCGACGCCCGATTCGCCTTCGATGAGGATCGGGATGTTCGACGCGGCCGCCTTCTGGCCGAGGCGGATCACCCGGTCCATCGCCGGGCTGTGCGTGATCAGGTCCTTGAAGGTCAGATGATCGCCGCGCCGCCGCGACGTGCGCTTCACCTCGCCCTCGACCGCCTCGACCTTGAGCGCATTGCCGATCGATGCCTGCAGCCTGTCGGGTGAGGCGGGCTTGACGACGAAATCGAAGGCGCCGTGGCGCATCGCCGAAACGACGGTCTCGATACCGCCCTGGGCGGTCTGCACGATGACCGGAACCTGGATGCCGCGCTCGCGCATCGCCTTCAGCACGCCGATGCCGTCGAGGCCCGGCATAATGAGGTCGAGGATGACTACCGAGACGTCGCGCGCATTAGGCCCGTCGAGCACGTCGAGACCGGCCTCGCCACTGTCCGTGACAACAGCGGTGTGGCCGAATTTCGTCACCGCCGCCTCGAGCAGCCTGCGCTGCACGGGGTCGTCATCGACTATGAGTATGGAACCTGTCATGACTGGATCAACTATGCCTGCCCAATTTGCCCACCCCCAATATGCTCACCTGAGAGGAGACTGCGCCCTATGGATCATCTTGGCACAGGGTTCTAAATAAGGTTTCAAAAAACCCGGTGAACGAATTCCTTAGGATTTGACCGGCTTCTCATTCCTTTCGAATTTGGCCCCTCGAATTCTGGCCCTCGAATCTTGGTTCTGGAAATATGGCAATGCGCATGGTTTTTGGTCGGCAGCTGGCGGCGGCGTCCGGTCAGGGCGCGGCGGAGCTCGGCGACCTGCCGGAATGGAATCTCACCGATCTCTATCCGGGCATGGACGCCCCGGAGCTGAAGCGCGACATCGCCAAGGCGGCCGCCGACGCCATCAGCTTCGAGAGCCGCTGGAAAGGCACGCTTGCCGCCGAGGCCGAGCGTGGCGACGGCGGCAGGCTGGGCGAGGCGCTTCAGGCCTATGAAGCGCTGGAGGAACTGATCGGCAGGATCGTCTCCTATGCCGGGCTGGTCTATGCCGGCAACACGGCGGATCCGCAGCGTGCCAAGCTCTATGGCGACATCCAGGAAAGGATGACCGACGCCAGCGCGCATCTTCTGTTTTTCGCGCTCGAACTGAACCTCATCGACGATGCCGCGATCGCGACCGCGCTTGCCGCCGACCCCGGTTTCGCCCATTACCGGCCGTGGGTGCTCGACCTGCGCATGGACAAGCCCTACCAGCTCGAGGACCGGGTCGAGCAGCTTTTCCACGAAAAGTCGATCACCGGGCGCGGCGCCTGGAACCGCCTGTTCGACGAGACGATGACCGATCTGCGCTTCGACATCGACGGCGAGGAACTGACACTGGAGCCGGCGCTCAATCGGCTGCAGGACGCCGATGGCGAAGTACGCCGCCGGGCCTCCGAGGCGCTGGCCGCAACCTTCCGCAAGAATTTGCGCACCTTCACGCTGATCACCAATACGCTGGCCAAGGACAAGGAGATTTCCGACCGCTGGCGCGGCTTCGAGGACATCGCCGATTCGCGCCACCTCGCCAACCGCGTCGAGCGCAGCGTGGTGGACGCGCTGGCCTCGGCCGTTCGCGACGCCTATCCGCGTCTGTCGCACCGCTATTACGCGATGAAGGCGCGCTGGCTCGGCATGGAGGTGATGAACCACTGGGACCGCAACGCACCGTTGCCCGAGACCCCGCAAGCGGTCATCGGCTGGGACGAGGCCAAGAACACGGTGCTGTCGGCCTATCAGCGCTTCTCCCCCGACATGGCGGAAATCGCCAGGACATTCTTCGACCGCAACTGGATCGACGCGCCGGTCAGGCCCGGCAAGTCGCCGGGCGCTTTCGCGCATCCGACCGTGCCGTCGGCGCATCCTTATGTGCTGCTCAACTACATGGGCAAGCCGCGTGACGTGATGACGCTGGCGCATGAGCTCGGCCATGGCGTGCACCAGGTGCTGGCCGGCGGCCAGGGCGCGCTGATGGCTTCGACGCCGCTGACGCTGGCCGAGACGGCATCCGTCTTCGGCGAGATGCTGACCTTCCGCTCGCTGCTCGAGCAGACCACCGACAAGCGCGAGCGCAAGGCCATGCTCGCCCAGAAGGTCGAGGACATGATCAACACGGTCGTGCGCCAGATCGCCTTCTACGAATTCGAGCGCAAGGTGCATGCCGAGCGCAAGAACGGCGAACTGACATCCGACAAGCTCGGCCAGTTCTGGCTGGAAGTGCAGGCGGAAAGCCTCGGGCCGGCGATCAAGCTGCGCGAGGGTTACGAGGTCTTCTGGACCTACATCCCCCACTTCATCCATTCGCCCTTCTACGTCTATGCCTATGCTTTCGGCGACTGCCTGGTGAATTCGCTCTATGCGGTCTACCAGAATGCCGAGCGCGGCTTTCAGGAGAAGTACTTTGCCATGCTGCGCGCCGGCGGCACCAAGCATCATTCCGAGCTTCTGGCGCCCTTCGGCCTCGATGCCACCGACCCTGCCTTCTGGCAGATCGGGCTCGGCGTGATCGGCGGCCTGATCGACGAGCTGGAAGCGCTGGACATTGATGCCCGCCGGCGGACGCGCGGGGTAGGCAGAACAGTTTAGCCGCGATGCATATTGAAACCATTCTATTCTTGCGTTGAATATTTGTTCTTGAATAACTTTCTATGGAATTTTTCCGTTAGCTTTCCGGGGGCTGTATGATAGCGTCCCGCCTCAAGCTCAACCGGGCGTGGGGCTCGAGCCGGGAGATTCTCCGGCCGGCCAGGGCGCCTCGGCGAATGCGACAGCGGCCGTTGGCCATGGCGGGAAAAGCCGGTTGCCGACAGCTCTATCGAAGCCGGCTGTTCCGCGAACCGCGGAACCACCATCGAATGGTCCTTCGCCAAGGTCGCTGTTCCTGACCGCGGCAGATGGATCGGACTGGAGAGAGAGACAATGGGCACTTTTTTCTACATGCTCCTGGCGTTCCTGGTAGGTGTGTTGGTTGGCTGGTTCATCTGGGGACGGCTGCGTGGCGAACTCGACAGCCTGCGCGGCGACCTCGACCGTACGCGCAGTGAGCGCGACAGGCTGCGCGCCGACACCGATCGTCTGACCGGTGAGCTGGATGCATGCGGCCGTACCCGCGCCGATCTCGAGCGCCGGTTGGCCGAGGCGCAAGCCGCCAAGACCGGCCCGGCCAAGGCTGCGGCTCAGGCGCCGGCTGCGCTGATGTCGACGCCAGCGCCCAGCAAACCCGCGGCAGCGGCGTCGAAGGCAAGCGCCACCAAGACCGGCGCACCCAAGGCGGGTGCGCCCAAAGCAGGCGCATCAAAGGCGGCAACACCGAGCGCGGCGAAGACGAGCACTGCTGCGAAGAAGGCCGCACCGGCGGCAAGGAAAGCCACGGCAGGCAAGGCGACAGCAGTGGCAGCCGGCAAGGCCAACGATCTGCGCCGCCTGATCGGCATCGGCCCGGCCAATGAGAAGCTGCTCAAGGGGCTGGGCGTCACAACCTATGCTCAGATCGCGGCATGGACGGCCGCCGACGTCGCGCGGATCGAGAAGACCTTGAACTTCGACGGCCGCATCGAACGCGAGCGCTGGATCGAGCAGGCCAAGCTGCTCGCCGCCGGCGACGAAACGGAATTCGCGCGCCGCTTCCCGACCGCGGGGACCGCCAGCAACACCTGACCTGCCTGCCGGCATCGAACCCAAAACAACTGGCGGCGTCCCCGGGGCGCCGCCAGTTCGCTTTTGCCCAAGACTGTCTTTTTGCTCAAGACTATCTTTTTGCCCGAGACTGTCTTTGCGTCCTGAGACGCCGTTCCCTCGATTGCGCGGGAACGAGGCCCCATATAGAGCGATTGATGATCGCCATTGGCCGCAACATCCGAGCCTCATGTCCCTGCCCTCTGCAATTTTCCGCAACGACAAGAGCGCGCGTCAGCTCGTCTTCGACGATCCGGCTGACATCATTGTAGCGCACGAGGCGCAGGATTTCCTGCCGGCGCTCGAAGCCGCGCAGGCGGCACACAACGCCGGCAAATGGCTGGCCGGCTATCTCTCCTACGAAGCCGGCTATCTGCTCGAGCCAAAGCTCGTTCCGCTGCTGCCGGGCGGGCGACGTGCCCCTCTTGTCTGCTTCGGCGTCTTCGATGCGCCTGTCGAACGGGCGGTCGGGCGCGATCACGCGGCGGCGACCAATGGCCCGATCTTCGACGCAAAAGCTGCCTGGTCTTCGCAGGACTATGCAAAGCGCTTTGCGCGGCTCCACGACCACATCCGCAAGGGCGATTGCTATCAGGGCAATCTGACCTTTCCGGTCCATGCGCAATGGTCGGGCGATGCGCTGGCCGCCTTCGACGCGCTGACCGAACGCCAGCCGGTGAAATACGGCGCATTGGTCGCACTCGGCGATCCCGTCGTTCTGTCGCGTTCGCCGGAACTGTTCTTCGAGATCGACGCCCAAGGCATGATCGAAACGCATCCGATGAAGGGCACTGCTCCGCGCGGCGCGACCAGGGCGGAGGACAAGCGGCTAAAGACGTTCTTGTCCAACGACGAGAAGAACCAGGCCGAGAACCGGATGATCGTCGATCTCCTGCGCAACGACATCTCGCTGATCAGCGAGGTCGGCACGCTGGAGGTGCCGGAGCTTTTCCGCATCGAAACCTACCCGACCGTCCACCAGATGGTGAGCCGCGTACGGGCAAGGCTTTTGCCCGGTCTGACAATCCGCGAGATATTTGCGGCACTCTTCCCCTGCGGCTCGATCACCGGCGCGCCGAAGATCCGCGCCATGGAAATCCTGCACGACCTGGAAACCGCGCCACGCGACGTCTATTGCGGCGCCATCGGCTGGATCGCACCTGGCGGCACGATGCGCTTTTCGGTGGCGATCCGCACCATCTCGCTCTTTTCCAGCGGCGAAGCCGTCTACAATGTCGGCGGCGGCGTCGTCTTCGATTCGACGGCCGAGGAGGAGTATCAGGAGTGTCTGCTGAAAGCGCGCTTCGCGACCGGAACACCGCCGATTTCGAACTGATCGAGACCATGCGCTGGGAGCCCGACCAGGGCTTCCTCCGTTTCGACCGCCACCTTGCGCGCCTTTACGGCTCGGCAAGCGAATTGGGCTTTGCCTGCGATCCGCGGAAGGTCGGCGAGGTGCTGACAAACGTCATTGACCGGCCTGACATTGCCTTGCGCACACGCCTCGTCCTGTCGCGCAACGGCAAGGCGACGGCCTCGGCCGTGCCCTACGAGCCGCTCGCGGCCGACAAGGTATGGCGGCTGCAACTGGCGCGGATACGGCTCGATTCGAACGACACGCTGCTGCGCCACAAGACCAGCCGCCGGGAAACCTACCAGCGGGCGCGCGCCGAACATCTGATCAGCCGGGCCGACGAGGTGCTGCTGGCCAACGAACGCGGCGAAATCTGCGAGGGCACGATATCAAATCTCTTCGCCGATTTCGGCGACGGCGCGCTGGCGACGCCGCGGCTCGATTGCGGCCTGCTTCCTGGTGTCCTGCGCGGTGAGCTGCTGGATCAAGGCTGCGCCCGCGAAGCGATCTACACCTTGGACGATCTTAAGTCGGCCAGGGCGCTGTTCGTCGGCAATTCGTTGCGCGGACTGATCCCGGCGCGGCTGGGCTGACGCGATCCGACTGGACTCCCATATAGAGGCATGAGCATCCCCACCCACACGCCCTATGACGGCTCATCGAAGCTTTTTGCCATCGGACTGAAGCCGCTCGACTTCGACGGATGGATCGAGGTCGATGGGCATCTGTTGACTCATCTCGCCGAGAAGCGCCGGCTGTATACCGAAATTCCCGGCAGCGTCTTTGTCGAGGAGGACGGCACACGTGACGCCCAGCGCGAGGTGTTCGACCTGCTCGGCGCGCATTTGCTGGTGAAATATCCCGACATCTATCGGCGCTCGAGCACCGGGATCGAGGTGATCGGCGCCGAAGCCGGTACTGCCGGCGGCTTCAGCGATGCGCCGCTTGTCGCAGTCTCGTTGCTTGTCCAGGAAGACCTGATCCTGATGCGCCGCGACGAGAGTGGCTGGCGGCTGGTCGCCGGCTCGCTCTGCTTTCCCTCCTCATGGTCGCTGATCGAAAAATTCGGCAGGCCGTTGCAGGAGATCCACGCGCCGGTGCCGGGCTTCGGTCCGGGAACGCGCCCGGCCGACCTTATCAACCGCATGTTCGACGGCCTTCAGGGCCAGGCCGTCGAGCGCTACAACTGGTCGGTCCAGGACGGCGATGCGCTCTACCATCCACTCTCGAACCTTGAGCGCATCGACCGCACCGCGAACCGCCCCTCCCGCTTTCCTGATGGCGACATCGATGCCCGTGCCTTCATCCGTGTCGAGCGGCAGACGCTCAGAAAACTTGCCGTTTCGCGTGACGTCCTGTTCACCATTCGCATCCATCTCGACCCGCTCAGCGTGCTGGCGCGCCATCCCGATCGGGCAAGGCTGGCAGCGTCTTTCGCCGCGCAACTTTTGGCGCTCGACGAAGCCCAGCTCGACTACAAGGGCATGACATCGGACCGCGACCGGCTGGTTGCCTTCCTTAACCACATGGCGAATGCGGCCTAGCCGGCGGTTGGCGCTTTTCACTGGTTTATGACAATGATCTGTGGTGTAGCGCTTGGCCGTCCGGTTGAAATGCCGGGTTTTTCCCAGTGTTTGATGGAGTGTTCGATAAAATGGCGAATGAAAACTGGCCCGTTTACGGTGAAATCGCCGGCCCTGTCGTGATGATCGGCTTCGGCTCGATCGGGCGGGGAACGCTGCCGCTGATCGAACGCCATTTCAAGTTCGACAAGTCGCGCATGACGGTCATCGATCCGCGCGACACCCCCCGCAAGCTGCTTGACCAGCACGACATCGCCTTCGTCCAGGAAGCCGTGACCGAGAAGAACTACAAGAAGCTTTTGACGCCGCTTCTGACCAATGGCGGCGGCCAGGGCTTTTGCGTCAACCTGTCGGTCGATACCGGCTCGGTGGACCTGATGCGGCTCTGCCGCAAGCTCGGCGTGCTCTACATCGACACCGTCGTCGAGCCATGGCTTGGGTTCTATTTCGATGCCAGGGCCGACAATGCCAGCCGCACCAACTACGCGTTGCGCGAAGCGATGATCGAGGAAAAGCAGAAGCATCCCGGCGGCGCGACGGCGATCTCCACCTGCGGCGCCAACCCCGGCATGGTTTCGTGGTTCGTCAAGCAGGCGCTGGTCAACCTTGCCACCGATCTCGGGCTGGAGTTTTCGGAGCCGGCGCAGGAGGACCGCGAGGGCTGGGCCAAGCTGATGAAGAAGGCCGGCGTCAAGGGCATCCACATCGCCGAGCGCGACACCCAGCGCACCAAGAAGCCGAAGCCGATGGATGTGTTCTGGAACACCTGGTCGGTCGAAGGCTTCGTTTCGGAAGGCATGCAGCCGGCCGAACTCGGCTGGGGCACGCATGAGAAGTGGATGCCCAAGAACGGCAAGAAGCACAAGCATGGCTCCAAGGCCGCGATCTATCTGGAGCAGCCCGGCGCCAACACCCGTGTGCGCACCTGGTGCCCGACGCCTGGGCCGCAATACGGTTTCCTGGTGACGCACAACGAGGCGATCTCGATCGCCGATTTCTTCACCGTGCGCGGCAAGAAGGGCAAGGTTCACTACCGCCCCACCTGCCACTACGCCTACCATCCCTGCAACGACGCCGTGCTGTCGATGCACGAGATCTTCGGCGCCGCCGGCAAGCCGCAGGCCGCTTATCATGTGCTCGACGAGAATGAGCTGGTCGACGGTGTCGATGAACTCGGCGTGCTGCTCTACGGCCACGACAAGAACGCCTATTGGTATGGCTCGCAATTGTCGCTGGCCGCAG
Source organism: Mesorhizobium sp. STM 4661 (assembly GCF_000359125.1). Classification (GTDB taxonomy): domain Bacteria; phylum Pseudomonadota; class Alphaproteobacteria; order Rhizobiales; family Rhizobiaceae; genus Mesorhizobium. The sequence continues at coordinate 271,801 of NZ_CAAF010000082.1, forward strand.
CGCGCAAGCTGGCGCCCTACCAGAACGCGACCGGCATGCAAGTTACCTCAGCGGTGCTGGCCGGCATGGTCTGGGCGCTGGAAAATCCTGAAGCCGGCATCGTCGAGGCCGACGAGATGGACTACAAGCGCTGCCTGGAAGTGCAGTCCCCCTATCTCGGACCGGTCAAGGGCTACTATACCGACTGGACGCCGCTCGATAACCGCCCTGGCCTGTTCCCGGAAGACCTCGACAAAAACGACCCGTGGCAATTCCGCAACATCCTCGTTCGATAGCGGTCCCACCAGCATACCGCGCCGCCTTGCAATCGCCCGGAAATCGGGCGATTGAAGGAGGCGGCCTGGAGCGATGTGCGTCTATTTGGAAGTACGCTCCAGCACTTTGAATGGACGCATCGTGCTTTCCGAAATCGAACAGATTTCGGTCCGATGCTCGAGGAGAGGATTTTTCATGACGATCGCGCGAAAATTGCTTTCGGCCGGCATTGCCGCGGCCACGGCCGTCGTTTTGGCGGCCTGCACCACCACCGGCCCGAGCGAGCCGCCGGCAATCTCGTCAAAAGGGGTCGAAGGCTCCTGGATCGACGCGCAGGGCACGGGCTTGTCGACCTTTGCCGGTGGCAGCTTCAAGACCGTCGCCACCGATACCGGCCAGAAGCTTGCCGATGGCAGCTATACCATGACCGGCGGCACCTCGGTCGAGATCCGCGGCACCTCGCTGATCCGCCAGACGCCGATCAGCTTCAACTGTCTGCTGATCTCCACCTCGCAGCTTAATTGCACCAGCGGGAGCGGACAGAATTTCGTACTGACCAGACGTGCCTGAGCATCAGACCAACTGCCTTCAAAAAGGACGGCGAGCTTGGCTCGCCGTCTTTTTTTGCGCCGGCAAAGCTGATCCCGATTCCGCTTGCGTCGACCCAAACGCAGTGTGAACATGGCCAAAGGCTGCGCTGTTATAGCCCAGTCAAACAAGAGCGTTAAACGCTCTGCGCATGACCCCGAAAATCGGAATCGATTTTCGGAAAGGATCATGCGCCAATCGAGATTGGTACAGCGTCCTTTGCGCGTCCCAAAGGACGCGCGGCGCTGTACTCAAGTCATCCGGGAGACGAAAATGAAGAAGATTGCAGCCATTGCCGCCCTGTCGGCGTCCACGCTTGGCCTGTCGGCCGGAGCATCCTTTGCCGACTACACGCTGAACATACTGCACATCAACGACTGGCACAGCCGCATCGAAGGCAACAACAAATATGAATCGACCTGCTCGGTAGAGGAAGAGACCAAGGGCGAGTGCATCGGCGGCGCCGGGCGACTGATCACGGCGATCGCCCAGGAACGCAAGAAGCTGGAAGGCCAGAACGTGCTGCTGCTCAGCGCCGGCGACAATTTCCAGGGTTCGCTCTTCTACACGACCTACAAGGGCAAGGTCGAAGGCGAGTTCCTCAACCAGATGAAGTTCGACGCCATGGCGCTCGGCAATCACGAGTTCGATGATGGCGAGGCCGCATTGGCGCCATTCCTCGACATGATCAAGTTTCCGGTGCTCGGCGCCAATGTGAAGGCCAACGCGCAGTCCAAGCTCGGCGACCGGGTGAAACCGTCGATCGTCGTCGAAGTCGGTGGCCAGAAGATCGGCATCGTCGGCGCGGTCACCAACGACACGCCGGAGATTGCCTCGCCAGGCCCCAACGTCACGATCGAGGACGACGTCAAGTCGATCATCGCCGAAGTCGAGAAACTGAAGGCGCAGGGCGTCAACAAGATCATCGCGGTCACCCATATCGGCTACAGGCGCGAGCGCGATGTTATCGCCAAGATCCCGGGCATCGACGTGGTGGTCGGTGGCCACAGCCACTCGCTGCTGTCCAACACCGACCCGAAGGCCGAAGGCCCTTACCCGACGATGGTCGACAATCCGGACGGCTACAAGGTGCCGGTCGTCCAGGCAGCGTCCTATTCGAAATATCTCGGCGAGTTCAAGGTCGTGTTCGACGACAACGGCGTCGTCAAAGAGGCCAGCGGCAACCCGATCTATCTCGACAAGTCGATCACCCCCGATCCCGCCGTGCTTGCCCGCATCAAGGAGCTTGGCGCGCCGATCGAGGCTTTGAAGAACAAGGAAGTCGCCGAGACCACCAAGCCGATCGACGGCAGCCGGCAGAATTGCCGCGCCCGCGAATGCGAGATGGGCAATCTCGTCTCCGACGCCATCCTCGACCGCGTCAAGGGCCAGGGCGTCGAGATCGTCATCTCGAATGGCGGCGGCCTGCGCGCCTCGATCGACCAGGGCACCGTCACCATGGGCGAGGTGCTGACCGTGCTGCCGTTCCAGAACACGCTGGCGACCTTCCAGATTTCCGGCAAGGATCTGGTCGCCGGGCTCGAAAGCGGCCTCAGCCAGGTCGAGGATGGCGCCGGCCGCTTCCCGCAGGTTGCCGGCCTTAAATACGCATTTGACAAATCGGTCGCGCCCAATGCCGGTCGCGTCAAGTCGGTCGAGGTCATGGAAGGCGGCGCCTGGACGCCGATCAATCCGGACAAGGATTACCTGGTCGCCACCAACAACTATGTTCGCCAGGGCGGCGACGGCTACAAGATCTTCGCCGACAAGGCCAAGAACGCCTACGACTACGGTCCGGGCCTCGAACAGGTGGTCGCCGATTACCTCGGCGCGCATCGGCCTTATACGCCGAAGCTCGATGGCCGCATCACCGAGATCGCCGCGAACGTTGCGGCGGCTCCCGCAGCACCGGCCGCTGAACCAGCAAAGCCGGCCGAGCCCGCTCCGGCAGAGCCGGCAAAACCGGCGGAGGCGGCCCCGGCCGCACCTGCTGAACCGGCGATGCCTGCATTGCCGGCCGGTTCCGGCGATATCACCACGACGCCGCCAAGCGTGCCGGCGGAAACAACGCCGGCCCCGGCTGAGACAGCTCCGGCGCCCACCGAACCGGCAAAGCCGGCCGAGCCCGCGCCAGCGGAACCTGCGCCCGCTCCCGCCACACCGGCCCCTGCCCCGGCGCCTGCGGAGACAGCTCCAGCGCCGGCAGAACCAGCAAAACCGGCCGAGGCGGCGCCTGCCGAAAACAGCCATGTGATCGTTGCCGGCGATACCTATTGGGATCTGGCGGTGAAGACCTATGGCGACGGCACCAAGTGGAGGGTGATCTCCGGCGCCAACAAGGGCTATGAGCCACACCATCTCCCGATAGGCGCAACCTTGGTCATTCCAACCGCCGGCAAATAGGAACCTCGGGAGTTCGAGTTCAGAGCACCCGCCCGGCAAACCGGGCGGGTTTTCGCTTTCGAGGCAAGGTGCGGCCAGACGCAGCATTGAAAACCGGCGCGGCATCGCTAGTTTCGCGGATGTCCGGAGACCCTTTATGACGCTTTCCAGCCCTGTCGACCCTAAAGCCGCGAAGGCCCTCGGCCCGCTGCCTGCAGGACATCGGCCGGCCGGGGCGGGCAGGATCGGCGTGATGCTGGTCAATCTCGGTACGCCCGATGGCACCGATTTCAAGCCGATGTGGCGCTATCTCAGGGAGTTCCTTTCCGATCCGCGTGTCATCGAGCTCAACAAGGCGATCTGGTATCCGATCCTCTATGGACTTGTGCTGACCACGCGGCCGAAGAAGTCGGGCGCCAATTACGCCAGGATCTGGAACCGGGAGCGCAACGAATCGCCGCTGCGCACCTACACCCGCGCTCAAGGTGAGAAGCTTGCCGAGGTGCTTGGCGACCTGCCTGACATCGTCGTCGACTGGGCGATGCGCTATGGCAATCCCTCGACGGCGAGCATCGCCCAGAAGCTGGTCGAGCAGGGTTGCGACCGCATCCTCACCTTCCCGCTCTACCCGCAATATTCGGCGACGACGACGGCGACCGCCAACGACCAGCTGTTTCGCGCCCTGATGAAGATGCGCCGCGCGCCGGCTGTCCGCAGCGTGCCGCCCTACTATGCCGAGCCGGTCTATATCGAGGCGCTCGCCCGTTCGATCGAGCGGCATCTGGCGGGCCTCGATTTCGAACCGGAGGTGGTCATCACCTCCTATCACGGCATACCGAAACCCTATTCCGACAAGGGCGACCCCTATCAGGCCCATTGCCTGGAGACGACGCGGCTGCTGCGCGAAAAGCTCGGCTGGGACGAGAAGAAGTTGATCACCACCTTCCAGTCGCGCTTCGGCGCGCAGGAATGGCTGCAGCCCTACACCGACAAGACGGTCGAGAAATTGGCCAGGGAAGGCGTGAAATCGATCGCCATCGTCAATCCGGGCTTTTCCGTCGATTGCATCGAGACGCTCGACGAGATCGGCCGCGAGGCAGCCGAAACCTTTCATCACGCCGGCGGCGGGAATTTCGCGCACATCCCTTGTCTCAATGACAGTGTGGAAGGCATGGCGGTGATCGAAGCGATGGTGCGGCGCGAACTTGCCGGCTGGATCTGAACGTCCCCGACGGCAAGGCTGAAACCAGTGCGCAAAAGCCTTCGCTAACCAATATTCGCGATCACCTGATTGTAACGCTGCGGAAACACACTTAAGTGATTCCGTGAGGTCGCCGGCTTTTGAGGGAGAAATGAAAATGGGCTTCAGCGGTTTCGACATCGCCATCGTTGTTCTTGTCTTTCTTGTCATCATCCTTCTTTTCAAGGGCATCAAGACGGTACCGCAGGGCTATAACTATACGGTGGAGCGCTTCGGCCGCTACACCAAGTCTTTGACGCCGGGTCTTAATATCATCAACCCCATCTTCGAGCGCGTCGGCGCCAAGATGAACATGATGGAGCAGGTGCTCGATGTCCCGACGCAGGAGATCATCACCCGCGACAATGCTATCGTCGCCGTCGATGGCGTCGCCTTCTACCAGGTGCTCAACGCCGCGCAGGCCGCCTACCAGGTCGCCGGCCTCGAGAACGCCATCCTCAACCTGACGATGACCAACATCCGCACCGTGATGGGCTCGATGGACCTCGACGAATTGCTGTCGAACCGCGACGCCATCAACGAGCGCCTGCTGCGCGTCGTCGATGAAGCGGCGCATCCCTGGGGCATCAAGATCACCCGCGTCGAGATCAAGGACATCAATCCGCCGGCCAATCTCATCGAATCGATGGGCCGCCAGATGATGGCCGAGCGCAACAAGCGCGCGCAGATCCTCGATGCCGAAGGTCTCAAGCAGTCGCAGATCCTGGAGGCGGAAGGCCGCAAGGAAGCCGCCTTCCGCGACGCCGAGGCGCGCGAACGCTCGGCCGAGGCCGAGGCCCGCGCCACGCAAGTGGTATCGGAGGCGATCGCCAAGGGCGACGTGCAGGCGCTCAATTACTTCGTCGCGCTGAAATACACCGAAGCGCTGGCCAAGATCGGCTCCGCTACGAACAGCAAGGTAGTGCTGATGCCGATGGAGGCTTCATCACTGATCGGCACGCTCGGCGGCATCGGCGAGATCGCCAGGGAAGTCTTCAGGAGCGAGGGCACTGCCGGTGCCGCGCGGCAGGCCGCTCGTCCGCCGGTGGTTCGCCCGAGCGACAATTGAGATCATAGGAGCGTGATCCCGAACCAAAGGTCCGCGTAGCGAAAAGTGGAAGCCGGTTCTTCGGAAAAGATCATGCTCAAACAAGAAGAAGCACTCCCATGATCGAACGCATCGTTTCCGAACTCGGCCCATGGAACTGGATGGTTCTCGGCTTCGTCCTCCTGGTGATGGAAGTCGTCGCGCCGGGCGTGTTCATGCTGTGGATCGGCATCGCCGCCCTGATCATCGGCGCCGTGTCGCTGCTTATCTGGGACGCCGGTTTCTGGACATGGCAGGTCCAGGTGCTGGCCTTCCTTGCGCTGTCGCTGGTCTCGGCCTTTGTCGGCAAGAAGCTGATTGGCGGACGCCATGGCGACGCCGACCAGCCGCTGCTCAACCGTCGTGGCGCGCAGATGGTCGGCAGGATGGCGACGCTGGCCGAACCGATCAAGAACGGTCGCGGCCGCATCCGGCTGGGCGACACGCTGTGGCGTGTTTCCGGCCCGGATCTGCCGGCCGGCACGCAGGTGCGCGTAACGGGCTCGGCCGATACGGATCTGGAGCTGACCGTCGAGGCGGTTTTGAGCTGAAAAGACCTAGGCCGCGCCGATGCGCAGCAGATCGTGCAGGTGGACGAGCCCGACCGGCCGGCGGCCTTCGATCACCATCAGGCTGGTGATTGCCGAGTTGTTGATCGTCTGCAGCGCCGTCGCCACCAGCGTATCGGGTCCGGCCGTCTTCGGCTCCCTGGTCATGACCTGATCGACGCTCATCGCCAGAAGATTGCTGCCGATATGGCGCCTGATGTCGCCATCGGTGATGATGCCGACCAGCGCGCCGTCCGCGCCGGTGATCGCCACGCAGCCAAATCCCTTGCGCGACAGTTCGAGGATCGCCTCCTGCATTCCGGTGCCGGAGGGCACCAGCGGCAGCCGGTCGCCGACATGCATGATATCGCGGATCTGCGTCAGATTGGCGCCGAGCTGTCCGCCGGGATGAAAGGTGCGAAAATGGTCCGGCGTGAAACCGCGCGCTTCGAGCAGAGCGATGGCCAGCGCATCGCCGATCACCAGTTGCAGCAGCGTCGATGTCGTCGGCGCCAGGCCGTGCGGGCAGGCTTCCGGCGCACGCGGCAGCAAAAGCACCACATCCGCCTCGCGCGCCAGCGCCGATGTCTCCCCGGACGTGACCGCGATCAACGGGATCGAGAAACGCCTGGAATAGGCGACGATGCCCATGAGCTCCCTGCTCTCGCCCGACCACGACATGGCGATGATGGCGTCATCCCTGGCGATCATGCCGAGATCGCCATGATTGGCTTCAGCAGGGTGGACGAAGAAGGCGGGCGTGCCGGTCGAGGCGAGCGTCGCGGCGATCTTGGAGCCGATATGGCCACTCTTGCCGACGCCGGTGACGATGACGCGGCCGTCGATCCGCGACACCATGTCGACGGCGCGCGCGAATGGTTCGGCCAGCCCGTTTTCGAGCGCGGACGCCAGTGCGGCGACACCAGCCTGCTCGGTTGCCACCGTTCTGAGCGCCGACGCGATTGAAGCTTGCCTGTCGAGCGGCTTCTTCTCTGGGGATCCAGCATGCATGGCTGATGCGATTAGCGCTTTGCCGCGCGCCTGTCCAACGGAATTGCCGCCTCATGCGTACAGCGCACCGCATGAATCCCTTCGATCATAAGCGCGCGACGGAGCTAATCGGCGGCCGCCTCAACCCTCCGTTAACCATCCCCATTTACGGTTCGGTAAGTATGGCGCGCAGGCGTCGCGCAAGCAGTGGTGGCGATGTCCAAAGCCCAGCCTGAAAAGAAAAAAGGACGCAAGGGCAAGACGGTCTGCGCCTTGTTGCTGGCGACCAGCATCTTCGCCTTGCTGCGGCCGGCGCTGCCTTACGCCCAGGAGACCGAGTTGCGTGGCGAGGTTTCGGAATCGGCGATTCTGGACGACCAGCAGCGCAAGGCCAGGCAGATGAGCATGGCCAGTTCCCAGGCGACAACGCCCGGCGCGACCGCCCCGGCACCTACCTATCAGCCGGCCAGTCCCGGCGCCGTACCGGACGACGACACTGGCACGGCGACCGCGACCGGCAGTATTTTCGATCCGCCCACGGCCGACGACGACCCATTTGCCGACAACCCCACCCCCGTCCCGCCGCGCCGCTCGGCAAGCGCCAGGCAACGCGCCGCCGATGAAGACAAGGCGGAGGACGAGGCCGCCGACAACAAGAAGACAAAGAAAACCCCCGTCGACACAACAAGCACGGCCACGACGGATGACACCGACACCGCCGAGACGGATCAGGACACCAACCGGCGCGCCGTGACCATTGATTCCGCCGACAGGCTGCAGCTTGACCCTGGCGCCGAGCGCGCCGAGGCCATCGAGGGCCAGGACAAGAAGGCGGAAGACGACCCCTTCGCCGCCACCGGCATCAAGCTCGGCTCCTTCGTGATCAGGCCAACGCTCGAGCAAGGCCTAACGGCGACGTCGAACGCCGATTCGAGCAACGGCGGCAAGTCGGCACTGCTGTCGGAAACGACGCTGCGCTTCAACGCCGTCTCCGACTGGGCGGAGAATTCGGCGGTTATCGACGGCTACGGCACCTTCCGCAATACCGTTTCGGGCCAGAAGATCAACGAGGGGCGTGGCCGCATCGACGGCACGCTCAACGTCGACCTCGACAATGATCTGCGCGCCATCGCCAAGCTCGGCTACGAGATTGCGCCGGAATCGGCCTCCTCGCCCGACGCCATTGCCGGCGTCAACTCGCAGCCGATACGCCAGACCATCGACGGCAGCCTCGCCGTCGAGAAGGATGCCGGCAAGATGCGCTTTGCGCTGACCGGCGCCGTCTCCCACGACATCTATGGCGACGCCAAGCTTTCGAACGGCACCGTGTTGTCGCAGAAGGACCGCGATTCCACCCTTTACACTGCGACTTTGCGCACCGGCTACGAGATCTCTCCCGCCATCACCCCCTTCGCCGAGGTCGAGGTCGGCCGCCGGCTCTATGATCTGCGTGTCGATAGCAGCGGCTTCGAACGATCCTCTACACGGCTCGGCGCTCGGGCCGGCGTCGAACTCGACATGGGTGAGAAGCTTGCCGGCGAGTTCTCCGCTGGCTGGTTGCGGGAAGCCATCGACGACGCCCGCCTGCCGGCGATTTCGGGCGCCACGGTGAATGCCGACCTTAAATGGTCGCCCGAGCGCGGCACCACGATCGGCCTCACCGGACAGACGACCGTCGAGGGCACGACGACCGCCGACCAAAGTGGCGACATCCTCTATTCCGGCCGCCTCACCGGCGAGCGGCAAATCCGTGCCAACCTGACCGGGAACGCCGCGCTTGGCGCGGACTGGCGCGACTATGTCGGGTCCGACGGCCATGATCTGACGCTGAGCGCCGAGGCCGGGCTGACATGGTGGCTGAACCGCTATGCCGGCCTCACCACCCGGGTGAGGACCGAAAAGCAGACCAGTAACCTGGAGGGCCGCGACTACACGGCCAACAGCATATTCCTTGGCGTCAAGGTTCAGCGGTAAGGCAAGCCGAGTGGCATCGACGAGGGTCTAGAAAGCAGCGCCCTTGCGTTCCGACGGCTTCAACTCGTCGAGAAGCGTGCGGATGACGCCCGCCATGTTCTCGTTCATGTCGCTGCGCCACAGCGCGAAGGCGACATTGGCCTCGACAAAGCCTTCCGGCGATCCGCAATCGAAGGTGCGTCCCTGGTAATGGTAGCCATAGAAGGGCTGCTGCTTCTCCAGCTTCAGCATGGCATCGGTGAGCTGGATCTCGTTGCCGGCGCCCTTTTCCTGACTTTCAAGAATCTTGAATATCTCCGGCTGCAGGATGTAGCGTCCGTTGATGTAGAGATTGGAGGGGGCGGTGCCCGTCTTCGGCTTCTCCACCATCTCGGTGATGCGGAAACCGTGATGCGTATCCTCGCCGCGGCCGACGATGCCATATTTATGGGCCTCGGCCGGGTCGCATTCCTGCACCGCGATTATGTTGTTGCCGGTCTCGGCATAGAGCTCGACCATATCCTTCATGCAGCTTTTTTCCGACTGCATGATCATGTCGGGCAAGAGCAGCGCGAAGGGCTCGTCGCCGACCAGTTCGCGGGCGCACCAGACGGCATGGCCAAGGCCAAGCGGTACCTGCTGGCGGGTGAAGCTGGTCTGCCCCGGCGCGGGCTGCAAGCGCTGCAGGCGAGCGAGCTGGTCGTCCTTGCCGCGCTGGGCGAGCGTGTCGTAGAGCTCGAACTGGACGTCGAAATGATCCTCGATCACCGCCTTGTTGCGGCCGGTCACGAAGATGAAATGCTCGATGCCGGCTTCGCGCGCCTCGTCCACCACATACTGGATGACTGGCCTGTCGACGACGGTCAGCATTTCCTTGGGAATGGCCTTGGTGGCCGGAAGAAACCGTGTGCCGAGGCCGGCGACCGGGAAAACTGCCTTGCGAACTCTCTTCATGCCGCCAATTATCCGCTTGAAAGCCTGTTCGGCAATCCCGCTTCGAGACATTTTCATGCCGGAATCGGGGATTACTGACCGGGTCGATGAAAATTTGCAATTCCTAAAGCATCGAAGCGTCTTTTCGTTCCCAACGGCACCTATGGTAAACTAAATCCTAACCGGGTTCGGCGATGAATGATCTTCCTGTGATGAAAAAGGAGGAAAAGATGTCCGTACGCAATGCAGCAAGGCGCCTGACAAGCGTCGTGGCGGCAGCCGGCCTCTCGCTTGCCTTGCTGATGCCCGCCGGGTCTGCTTTTGCCGACGCCGGTTTCCGCCAATGGGTCGCCAGCTTCCGCGCCACCGCGGTGCAGAATGGCGTTTCTGGCGCTGTCTACGACCAGGCATTCAGGGGCATCAAGGATGCCGACCCGGAGGTGCTGGAGAAAGCGCGCTTTCAGCCCGAGTTCACGGCGCCTGCCTGGGACTATTTCGACAATCGCGTCCATGATCAGTCGATCGCCGTCGGCCAGCAGATGGCCAGGAAGTGGAAGCCGTGGCTGGACAGGATCGAGGCAAAATACGGCGTTGACCGCAACATCCTGCTGGCCATCTGGTCGATGGAATCGAACTATGGCGAAACCCTCAAGCGCGACGACATCATCCGCAGTGTCGTGCGTTCGCTGGCAACGCTTGGCTATGCCGATCCCCGACGTTCGAAATTTGCCCGCACCCAGTTGATCGCGGCCCTGAAGATCCTGCAGAGGGGCGACATCGACGAAAGTCACCTGGTCGGCTCATGGGCGGGCGCCATGGGCCATACCCAGTTCATCCCGACCAGCTACCAGGCCTACGCGGTCGACATGGACGGCAACGGCAAGCGCGACATCTGGAATTCGATCCCCGACGCACTGGCGACGGCCGCCAATCTGCTCAAGAAGAACGGCTGGCAGGCCGGCAAGACCTGGGGTTATGAAGTGATCCTTCCCGAGGGAAAGAAGTTCCCCGGCGGATCGAAATCGCTGTCGCAATGGCAAGCGCTGGGCGTCACGCGTGCCAACGGCAAGCCGTTCAGGAATGGTGCGGACAAGGCCACACTGAAGCTTCCGGGCGGTCGCGGCGGACCGGCTTTCCTGATGATCAAGAATTTCTCGGTCATCAAGCGCTACAACAATGCCGACAAATACGCGATTGCCGTCGGCCTGCTTGCCGATGATATCGCCGGCTACGGCGGGCTTGTTCAGGATTGGAAGCGGCCTTTCACCAAGCTTTCCTTCGAAGAAAGGCAGGAGCTTCAGCAACGGCTTTCCGAGCACGGCTACTATTCGGGCAAGTTCGACGGCAAGATCGGCGACGGATCGAAAGCCGCCATCATGGCCTTCCAGGCGAAGGCCGGCTTGACCCAGGACGGACATCCGAGCATGGAAGTGCTCAAATGGCTCAGACAGAACTAGAGCCGTCTACAGCGCGCGTCCTTCCGGACGCCCAGAGGACACTGTAGCACGTCAATTCGCGCGCATGGCCCCTTCCGAAATCCGATTTCGGGCCATGCGCCCAGGGATGGAGAGGGTGATTGGTTTCGGCTGCGCGCATCCGGGTGATCCTTCGTCGCGTGCCGATCCTCGCTCTGGCCATTGCCGTCCTGGCGGTCACCATCGCCGGCACCTTTCACACGCCGGCCATGGCGCAGGAAGAAAGTCGTGGCTGGTCGCTGCGCGACCTGTTGTTTCCACGCCGATACGACCGGGTGGAGCCGCCGCAGCGGGTCCAACCGCCCCGGCAAATTCAGAGAGCCAGGCCACCCAAGCCAAAAGCAAGAAAGCCTCGTGCGGCTCCCCGGCCGCCGGCCGAGCCGACAACCCCTGTGGTCCAGAAGGCGCCGGACGCCCGCACCGTCCTGGTGGTCGGCGATTTCATTGCCTCCGGCCTTGCCGAAGGCCTGGATGCCGCTTTTGCGGAAAACGCTGGCGTCAGGATCGTCGTTCGCGGCAATGGTTCGTCCGGCCTCGTGCGTGACGACGTCTACAACTGGCCCGAACAGATCAAATCGCTGATCGAGACTGAAAAGCCAGCGGCCGTGATCGTCATGCTGGGTTCCAACGACCGGCAGCAAATGCGCGTCGACGATGTGCGCGAACAGCCGCGATCGGAGAACTGGACCAAGGAGTATGAGCGCCGGACCGACGCGCTCGGCAAGGCCATCGCGTCGACCAAGGTTCCCTATCTGTGGGTGGGCATGCCGGCATTCCGGGTGGCGAAGATGACCTCCGACATGCTGGCTTTCAACGACATCTACCGGTCGGCGGCCGAAGGTCACGGCGGCGAATTCGTCGACGTCTGGGACGGTTTCGTCGACGAGAACGGCGCCTTCGTCATCAGCGGGCCCGACATCAACGGCCAGGCGGTGCGGTTGCGCACCGATGACGGCATCAACGTATCGCGGGCCGGCAAACGCAAGCTCGCCTTCTATGCCGAAAAACCGCTGCTGAAGATCCTGGGGCTGAGCACGCCGGGAGGCGTCACGACCGCCGCCGCGCCGGCCGGCGCTCCCGTCGAGGCACCGGCGCCGGCAGCGGCGCCCATAGCCGTCGATCGAACCGTACCGATGCTGCTCAGCGATCCGGCGCTCGATGGCGGCTCCGAACTTCTCGGCGCAGCCCTTCCGAAAAAGGCTGACAGGCCCGGCGAAAGGCTGGTCGTCGAGGGCAAGGCGCCAGCTGCATCGCCCGGCCGCGCCGACGATTTTTCCTGGCCGCCCAAGGTCCGGCCCGCGACGGCAGCCGCTGGAAACGACACGACAACGGCAATCAATCCTTGATCCGGCGAAAACGCCCTCGGATGGCCGCGGGAGTAGAGTTTCCAAACGGTCTCAACGTGGCAGGACGGTCGATCCCATCAGCGCCTCGTCGATCGCACGCGCCGCCTGGCGGCCCTCACGGATTGCCCAGACGACCAGCGACTGGCCACGGCGCACGTCGCCCGCCGCATAGAGCCTTTCGACGCTGGTCCTGTAATCGCGGTCGTTGGCCTCGACATTCCTGGAACGGCGGCTGTCGGTGGCGATCTTCATCTGCCCGTCCAGTTCCTGCGCCACGCCGGCCGCGGCAGGCCCGGCAAAGCCGATGGCGATGAAGGCCAGATCCGCGCGGATGACGAATTCGGTGCCGGTGATCGGCTTGCGCTTTTCATCGACCTCGCAGCATTTGACGCCGGTCAGCTGGCCGTCCTCGCCGATGAATTCCAGCGTCGCCACCTGGAATTCGCGTTCCGCGCCCTCGGCCTGCGAGGACGAAGTGCGCATCTTCGTCGCCCAATAGGGCCAGACCGCGAGCTTGTCTTCCTTCTCCGGCGGCTGCGGGCGGATGTCGAGCTGGGTGACGCGCACGGCGCCCTGGCGGAAGGCGGTGCCGACGCAGTCGGAGGCGGTGTCGCCGCCGCCGACGACGACGACATGCTGGCCGCCGGCGATGATCGGATGCGACGGCCACGCCACCGACTGGATCGCTTCGCCGCCGACACGCTTGTTCTGCTGCACCAGATAGGGCATCGCGTCATGCACGCCGCCGAGATCGTCGCCGGGAATGCCGGCCGCACGCGGCGTTTCCGAACCGCCGCAATAGAGCACCGCATCATATTCGGCGAGCAATTCCTCCACCTTCTTGTCGACGCCGACATTGACGCCGCAATAAAAGGTCACGCCCTCGCCCTGCATCTGCTCGATGCGCCGGTCGATATAGTGCTTCTCGATCTTGAAGTCGGGGATGCCGTAGCGCATCAGCCCGCCGGGCCGGCTCTCGCGCTCATAGACATGCACGTCATGGCCGGCGCGGCCGAGCTGCTGGGCGCCCGCCATGCCGGCTGGACCGGAGCCGATGACCGCGACGCGTTTTCCCGTCTTCCTCTCCGGCGGGTAGGGCCGGATATGGCCGGTCTCATAGGCCTTGTCGGCGATCGCCTGCTCGACAGTCTTGATGGCGACCGGAATGTCCTCGAGATTCAGCGTGCAGGCTTCCTCGCACGGTGCCGGGCAGATGCGGCCGGTGAATTCCGGGAAATTGTTGGTCGAATGCAGGTTGCGGATCGCATTGTCCCAGTCGCCATTGTAGACGAGGTCGTTCCAGTCCGGGATCTGATTGTGGATCGGACAGCCGGTTGGCCCGTGGCAGAAGGGAATGCCGCAATCCATGCAGCGCGCGGCCTGTTTCTCGACCTCCTTGTCCGACATCGGCAGCGTGAATTCGCGGAAATGCCGGATGCGGTCGGAGGCCGGCTGGTACTTGTGTACCTGCCGGTCGATCTCGAGAAAGCCTGTTACCTTGCCCATGGTCCAGTTCCTGCTGTCCAGATGGTGCGGGTTTCGCCGCACCCGTTAACCTCTTGAGGCAGCCATGGCAACCTTCAGCACGAGGTCAGGATTATTGATGAGACCCGTGCCGGGAAGCCAGGCTTCCCGGCAGTCGCAAAAATCTATTCCGCCGCCACGCCCATGCGCATGCGTTCCATTTCGATCAGCGCGCGGCGGTATTCGACCGGCATGATCTTGCGGAATCTCGGCCGGAAAATCGTCCAGTCGTCGAGGATCTCGCGGCCGCGCACCGAACCCGTGTAGTGCACATGGTTCGAGATCAGCTGGTAGAGCCGTTCCTCGTCATGGCTGGTCATGTCGCCTGACACATCGACGCGACCCTTGTGATCGAGGTCGCCGCCATGATGGAGCAGCCTTTCCATCAGGTCGTCTTCTTCCGGAACCGGCTCCAGCTCGACCATCGCCATGTTGCAGCGCTCGGCGAAATCGCCCGCCTCGTCGAGCACATAAGCGACGCCACCCGACATGCCGGCAGCGAAGTTGCGGCCGGTCTGGCCGATGACGACGACGATGCCGCCGGTCATGTACTCGCAGCCATGGTCGCCGACGCCTTCGACGACGGCGGCCACGCCAGAGTTGCGCACCGCGAACCGCTCACCGGCGACGCCGGCGAAATAGGCCTCGCCCTCGGTCGCTCCATAGAGCACCGTATTGCCGACGATGATGGATTCCGCCGCGACGATCTTGGCCTCTTCCGGAGGACGGATGACGATGCGCCCGCCTGACAGGCCCTTGCCGACATAGTCGTTTGCGGCACCGACAAGTTCAAACGAGATGCCGCGTGCCAGGAAGGCGCCAAAGGACTGCCCGGCCGTGCCGGTGAGCTTGACCGAGATCGTGTCCTCGCGCAGCCCCTTGTGCTTGAAGCGCTTGGCCACTTCGCCCGACAGCATGGCGCCCGTCGAACGGTCGACATTGCGGATGTCGACCTCGATGCTGACGGGTTGCTTGCTTTCGAGCGCCGGCTTGGCCAGTTCGATCAGCTTGCGGTCGAGCACATCGTCGATTGGATGCTTCTGCCGCTCGGTCCAGTGCACCGCGTGATGGGGCGCATCCGGCTTGAAGAACATCTTGCCGAAGTCGAGCCCACGCGCCTTCCAGTGCTGGATCACGTCGCGCTTCTCCAGAAGATCGGTGTCGCCGATGATCTGGTCGAGATGGGTGAAGCCCATTTCGGCGAGCAGCTCGCGCACCTCTTCCGCCACATAGAAGAAGAAGTTGATGACGTGCTCGGGCGAGCCCTTGAAGCGCTTGCGCAGCACCGGGTCCTGCGTCGCGACGCCCACCGGACAGGTGTTGAGGTGGCACTTGCGCATCATGATGCAGCCGGCCGAAATCAGCGGCGCGGTCGAGAAGCCGAACTCGTCGGCGCCAAGCAGGGCGCCGATGATGACGTCGCGGCCGGTGCGCAGGCCGCCATCGACCTGCAGCGCCACGCGCGATCTGAGGCCGTTGAGCACCAGTGTCTGGTGCGTCTCGGCAAGGCCCATTTCCCACGGGCTGCCGGCATGCTTGAGCGAGGTCAGCGGCGAGGCACCGGTGCCGCCATCATAGCCTGATATGGTGATGTGGTCGGCGCGCGCCTTGGCGACGCCGGCCGCGACGGTGCCGACGCCAACTTCGGACACCAGCTTGACCGAGACATCCGCCGCCGGATTGACGTTCTTCAAATCGTAGATGAGCTGCGCCAGATCCTCGATCGAATAGATGTCGTGATGCGGCGGCGGCGAGATCAGGCCGACGCCCGGCGTCGAGTGCCTGACCTTGGCGATGGTGGCATCGACCTTGTGGCCGGGCAGCTGGCCGCCCTCGCCGGGCTTTGCGCCTTGCGCGACCTTGATCTGCATCACGTCTGAGTTGACCAGATATTCCGCCGTCACGCCGAACCGGCCGGAGGCGACCTGCTTGATCGCCGAGCGCTCGGGGTTCTTGCCGCCGCCAGGCAGCGGCAGATAACGGTCGGCCTCTTCGCCGCCCTCGCCGGTGTTCGACTTGCCGCCGATGGCGTTCATGGCGCGCGCCAGTGTCGTGTGCGCCTCCCTGGAGATCGAACCGAACGACATCGCTCCAGTCGAAAACCGCTTGACGATGTCGGTGGCCGGCATGACCTCGTCGAGCGCGACCTTCTTGCGGCCGGTCTCTTCCGCGAGCCTGATCTTGAACAGGCCGCGAATGGTCTGGGCGCGGGCCGTCACGCTGTCGATCTGAGTGGAATACTCCTTGAATGTTTCCCACGAGCCCTGGCGCACGGCGTGCTGCAAGGTGGCGACCGCATCGGGCGACCAGATATGCGCCTCGCCGCGCATGCGAAACATGTATTCGCCGCCGACTTCGAGGCTGTTGCGCAGCACCGGGTCGTTGCCGAAGCCGTCGGAGTGGCGGCTGACCGTCTCTTCCGCGATCTCGTCCAGCCCGACGCCTTCGATCAGCGTCGCGGTGCCGGTGAAATACTGCTGCACGAAATCCGACTTCAGTCCGATGGCGTCGAATATCTGCGCACCGCAATAGGACTGGTAGGTCGAGATGCCCATCTTGGACATCACCTTGAGGATGCCCTTGCCGATCGACTTGATGTAGCGGGAGACGACTTCATAGGCGTCGACCTCTTTCGGCAGTTCGCCGCGCTTGTGCATGTCGAGCAGCGTGTCGAAGGCGAGGTAGGGGTTGATCGCCTCGGCGCCGTAGCCGGCGAGGCAGCAGAAATGATGCACCTCGCGCGGCTCGCCGGATTCCACGACGAGCCCTACCGAGGTGCGCAGCCCCTTGCGTATCAGGTGGTGGTGCACCGCGGCCGTGGCCAGCAGCGCCGGTATGGCAATGCGGTCCGGTCCGAGCTGGCGGTCTGAAAGGATGATGATGTTGTAACCGCCGGCGACCGCCGCCTCGGCGCGCTCGCACAGGCGATCGATGGCGCCTTGCATGCCGGCCGCGCCCTCGTTCGAGCCATAGGTGATGTCGATCGTCTTGGTGTCGAAGCGGTCCTCGGTGTGGCCGATGGAGCGGATCTTCTCGAGATCGCCATTGGTCAGGATCGGCTGGCGCACTTCGAGCCGCTTGCGGCGCGAATTGCCGACGAGGTCGAAGATGTTCGGCCGCGGCCCGATGAAGGAGACCAGGCTCATCACCAATTCCTCGCGGATCGGATCGATCGGCGGGTTGGTGACCTGGGCGAAATTCTGCTTGAAATAGGTGTAGAGCAGCTTCGACTTGTCCGACATCGCCGAAATCGGCGTATCGGTGCCCATCGATCCCACGGCTTCCTGGCCCGTCGTCGCCATCGGCGACATCAAAAGCTTGGTGTCTTCCTGGCTGTAGCCGAAGGCCTGCTGGCGATCGAGCAGCGAGGCATCCTTGCGCAGCGCGCGCGGCTCGACCGGCTTCAAATCTTCCAGGATAAGCTGCGTGTTGGCGAGCCAGCTCTTATAGGGGTGCTTGGTCGCGATCTCCGACTTGATCTCCTCGTCGGAGATGATGCGGCCCTTTTCAAGGTCGATCAAAAGCATGCGGCCGGGCTGCAGCCGCCACTTCTTGACGATCCGCTCCTCCGGCACCGGCAGCACACCGGCCTCGGAAGCCATGATGACGCGGTCGTCGTCGGTGACGATGTAGCGCGCCGGACGAAGCCCGTTACGATCCAGCGTGGCGCCGATCTGGCGGCCATCGGTGAAGACGACCGCCGCCGGCCCGTCCCAGGGCTCCATCAGCGCCGCATGATATTCATAGAAAGCCTTGCGATCGGCGTCCATGAGCTTGTTGCCGGCCCAGGCTTCCGGGATCAGCATCATCATGGCGTGGCTGAGACTGTAGCCGCCCTGGAACAGGAATTCGAGCGCATTGTCGAAGCATGCGGTGTCGGATTGGCCGTCATAGGAGATCGGCCAAAGCTTCGAGATATTGTTGCCGAACAGTTCGGAATCGACGGACGCCTGTCGCGCCGCCATCCAGTTGTTGTTGCCGCGCACGGTATTGATCTCGCCATTGTGGGCGACCATGCGATAGGGATGCGCCAGCTTCCATGACGGGAAAGTGTTGGTCGAGAAGCGCTGGTGGACGAGGATCAGCGCCGTTTCGAAGCGCGGATCGGTGAGGTCCTTGTAGTAGGCCCCGACCTGATAGGCCAGGAACATGCCCTTGTAGACGATGGTGCGCGCCGATAGCGACACGCAGTAGGAACCGATGTCCTTGTTGTCGTTCTCGGCGTAGATGCGGCCTGATATGACCTTGCGCAGCAAATAGAGCCTGGCCTCGTACTCCTCGTCGTCGGTAATGTCTGCAGTGCGGCCGATGAAGACCTGCCGATGAAACGGCTCGGATGCCACGATGCCCGGAGCCTTCGACAGCGACGAATTGTCGACGGGTACGTCACGGAAACCGATCAGCGGAAGCCCCTCGGACTGAGCCGATTCGGCGATGATGTCCTCGATATGGGCGCGAAGTGTTGCGTCCTGCGGCATGAACCAGTGGCCGACGCCGTACTGACCCGCCGGCGGCAGTTCGATGCCCTGGGCTGCCATTTCCTCGCGGAAGACACGGTCGGGAAGCTGCACCAGAACGCCGGCGCCATCGCCGACGAGCGGATCGGCGCCGACGGCGCCGCGATGCGTCAGGTTTTCGAGCACGGCAAGCCCGTCCTTGACGATCTGATGCGACTTGACGCCCTTCATGTTGACGATGAAGCCGACGCCGCAGGCATCATGCTCGTTGCGCGGATGATAAAGGCCCTGGGCAGCGAAACCGGTATCGGTTCGCAGCAGATTTTTGACGGCTGCCGCTTTCGTCTGCGCGGCCTGGCCGTTGATCGCAGATGGCGTCATGTCCGTCATCATCCTGTCCTCCATTCCGCGCCATCAGGGCGCTGGTTTGCGTCGGGAAGCACGTGGCTTCCCCTTCATCCCTGCGGCACGTCTTGCGAAATCCTTGCCGAACCATGCGGCTTTCCGCATGCTTCGCATATGGTATTCGTACTGGCCAGAGCCGGGCCGTCTACCTGTCGCTCGCGGCAATAGCCGGAGAGGCCCAAATGATACGCCAATCCAGCCTGATTTGTGCGACAAAATAAGACAGCACTACTGTCCTAAATTTTTATGACAGAAATCTCATGTGCGCACAAGACCGATTCACAAAAATCTTGGCCGCGTTGCGACACAAAATTTCGTGAGAAGGTTTAGAAACGTAAGCTTCGGTCGCAACCGCTTTTTTTGCTGCCGACTGGCTTTACCGCTTTTTCGACACGTGGCCCTTGCGCGCCGGAGCTCAAAGCGGTCAAGGTCGCGCCCGTTTTGCAACCGATTTACAGGCTTCCCGATGTTCTTTGCATCCGACAACTGGGCGGGCGTCCATCCCGACATCTCGGCCAATTTATCCCGGCATGCCGCGGGCATCGCGACCGCCTATGGCGACGGCGAGCTCGACCGTGCCATCTACCGGCGCTTCAGCGAGATTTTCGAGCGCGAGGTTGCGGTGTTCTTCGTCGCGACCGGCACGGCGGCCAACGCGCTCTCGATGGCCACGTGCAATCGCATTGGCGGCGTCGCCTTCTGCCATTCCGAAGCGCACATGAACGTCGATGAATTCGGGGCGGCGGGCTTCTACACTAGCGGAGCGCGCATGTCGCCCGTAGCAGGGCCATTGGGACGCATCAATCCGCAGGCTCTCGACCGGGCCATCACGCGCTATTCGCAAGACCTCGCCCCTGCCGGCCAGCCGATGGCGGTGACGATCACCCAGGCGACCGAGGTCGGCACCGTCTACACGGTCGATGATGTCAAGGCGATCGCCGAGGTCAGCCGCCGCCATGGCTTGCCTTTGCACATGGACGGCGCGCGCTTCGCCAATGCGATCGCTGCAACGGACATCAGCCCGGCGGAAATGACCTGGAAGAGCGGCGTCGACATCATTTCCTTTGGCGGCACCAAGAACGGCTGCTGGATGGCCGACGCGGTTGTGGTCCTGAACCCCGAGGTCGGGCATGAATTGCGCCTGCTTCGCCAGCGCGCCGGGCAGACCTTCTCCAAGGCGCGCTTCATCTCGGCTCAGTTCGAAGCCTATTTCACCGACGAGCTGTGGCTGAAAATGGCCCGCCACGCCAACGGAATGGCGGCACGGCTGGCCGAGACGATCGAAGATGCGCCGGCAGGCAGGCTGGCCTGGCTGCCGCAGGCCAATGAAGTGTTCGCGATCCTCGACCGTGCCAAGGCCGAAAAGCTGCAAACGGCCGGGGCCAAATTCTACGAATGGGGCGTGCCGGACGGCTTCGATGGTCACCTCGGCGACAATGAAGCGATCCACCGTTTCGTCGCCAGCTTCGCGACCACGACGGAGGAGGTCGACCAAATTGGCCATTTGCTCGCCGGGTAACGAAATTGGCTAGGCCAGGGCTCAGCCCCAGCGCCTGGATATAGGGCACGGCAGGAACCACGAAGACCCCCGTGCCGCCGGTGACAAGGCCGGTGAGGAACCCGATGGCGGGCGACGGACGCCTTGACGATGCCGGCCAGCAGGAAGGTGATGGCGACGGTGTCCGTCAGCGCCAGGGAGAAATCAGACATCGCCCTTCATGATAAGGCAAGGCCTGCCGCGAAAGGGCCAATAACATTGGTTGGGGGTGGCACAAGCACCACGACAAACAAAAAGCGGCGCCTTCCGGCGCCGCTTCTCGGAGACTTTACGCTCAACCGCGATTACGCAGCGGTCTTGGCCTCGATCTGCTTGGCCTTCGCCGAAGACGCGGTGATCGCGATCTTGCGGGGCTTCAGCTCCTCGGGGATGTTGCGCTTGAGATCGACGAAGAGCAGGCCGTTCTTCAGCGTGGCGCCGACGACATCGACGTGGTCGGCAAGCTGGAAGCGGCGCTCGAACGCGCGCGAAGCGATACCGCGATAGAGCAGTTCGGAACCTTCGCCAGTGCCCTCTTCCTTGCGCTCGCCCTTGACGGTCAGCACATTGCGGTGGGCCTCGATCGAGATTTCCTCGTCCGAGAAACCGGCGACAGCCATCGAGATGCGGTAGGAATCCTCACCGGTACGCTCGATGTTATAGGGCGGATAGGTCTGCGCGCCGTCGGGCTGCGCAAGCGAATCGAGCATCGTAAACAGCCGGTCGAAACCGACGGTCGAACGATAAAGCGGGGAAAAATCAACGTGACGCATGGTGTGTTCTCCTGTTGAGCAACATGGTTTGCGTATGGCCGGTGCGAAACCCTTGAGCGGCGTTCCGGATGAGCCAGCGACCCCGACATTGGCGGCCGCATTCGACATTTGGGGAGCAGGCGGAGCCATTTCAAGATTTTGCTTGGCGGTGATGATCCGGCGATCTCAGCCGCCATCTGGATGAACGGCAGATGAACCAGCGCTTCGGCCGGCGTTCAGACATGCGGCGCTAGACTACTTCCAACATCAAGGACAGGCGGCGCCGGATGAGGCGTCGCGACGAGGCCGAACCGGGTGTAACGTCCCTTCCTCCCGGATCGACAGAGGCCGGAAGCCCGCCGCAGGCTGCTTCCGGCCTCATTTCGTTACTCTTCCATCTCCCGCAACGCCTTTGCTTTTGGCGCATGGCCGTCTATCACCATGCCGACGTCTCGGCAGGATCGGGCGAGACAGCAAACAACGAAGCGCCGAATGACGGACCTCTTCCACGAAATTCCGGGCAATCCGATACCGGAAAATGCGGCCGGCGGCTTCTTCGCCGCGCGCGACGGCAAGAAAATCCGCTACGGGCTCTTTGCCGCCACCACCCGCCCGATGAAGGGCACCGTGGTGGTGCTGACCGGGCGCAACGAGTGCATCGAGAAATACTTCGAGACCATCAGCGATCTTACCGGGCGCGGCCTCGGCGTCGCGACCCTCGACTGGCGCGGCCAGGGCGATTCCGACCGGCTGATCGGCGACCGCCAGCGCGGCTATGTCAGGAGCTTCTTCGACTACACCGGCGATCTGGAACAGTTCTTCGAGGAGATCGTGCTGCCCGACTGCCGCGGGCCATACTATATATTGGCCCATTCGGCCGGCGCGGTGATCGCGCTGCTTGCCGCGCCCTCGATGGTGAACCGCGTGCGGCGCATGATGCTGATCGCGCCGTTCCTGACCGTACCCGACCTGCCGGTATCGATAACGACGGTTCGCCGCGTCTGCACGCTGTTCTGTTACCTCGGCCTTGGCCGGCTCTATGCCGCCTGGGGACCGCGACCGAAGGAAACCGCGCCGTTTGCCGCCAACAAGGTGACATCGGATCCCGGGCGGTATCGGCGCAACACCTTTCTCTACGAAGCCTATCCGCAGCTGGCGCTCGGCGGCCCGACGATCCGCTGGCTGAAAGCGGCGGCGGAGGCCTCCGAAATCATCAGCGATCCGGATTTCATGGCCAGGATCCAGGTTCCCTTGCTGGTGATCGCCGCCGGTGCCGACCAGGTCGTCTCGACCAGGGCCGTGGAAGCCTACACAAGACGACTGCGTCTCGGCTCGCTGCTGATGATCGATGGCGCGCGCCATGAAATCCTGCAGGAAGCCGACCTCTACCGCGAGCAGTTCCTTGCCGCCCTCGATGCCTTCATCCCCGGGACCGACGACGCGACTTGATCAGCCCGTATTCAGCGTCCGTCTACGCTTGCCGGGAAAAATCCATGATCCAGTTTGTCTCCCAGGTCTTGCCGCCATCCGGTGAAAAAGCCTGCTCCCAGCGCGCCGATTTTTCGGTGATCCGCGACCAGAGGAAACGAACCCTGATCTTGCGGCCGTCGAAGACGTCGTCGCACAGGAACGTGCCGACACCTGCCTCGAAGGTGCCGCGCATCGGAACGTCGATGGTCAGCGGGTTGCGGCCGTCGATCCACCAGATCGACCATTGCCTGGTAGCCGGATCGAAGGTCCGGACGGTAGCGGCAAGATAGGAGCCGCCTGGCAATTCAATGACATTGTCGTCGACATTGCCGAGACCGCCCAGGATCGGGCGCACATCGCATGTCCCGCCAAACTCGTCCCAGTTGGTGTCGCCCACGAGCCGCGTTTGCAGTCTTCGATGGCTGACGTCCCAGCGGTCGAAGAAGAAATCGAAATCGGCCCGGCCATCGCCGGAACGGCTGGCTACTGATTGCGTCGGCATGTGTGGTCCTCCCTCTGGTGACATCCTTCCATAGCAGAAGGCTACTGACATCCTCCTGTCAGGAAGGGGCTTCCTGGCATTGCGCCCTAGCCGCGCAGCGCCGCCATAGCCGCGGCATGCAGCTCCGGCGTCGCCGCGGCCACGATGTCGCCGCCCTTCTCGGCCGGTCCGCCGTCGAAGGTGGTGACGACGCCGCCGGCCTTTTCGATGATCGGGATCAGCGCGACGATGTCATAGGGTTTCAATCCGGGGTCGGCGACGATGTCGACGCTGCCCGCCGCGACCATGGCGAAAGCGTAGCAGTCGGTGCCGTAGCGGGCGAGCCGAACCTTTGTCTCGAACCGGTCGTAACGCTGGCGCGCCTCGCCCTTGAACAGAGCCGGCGTCGTGGTGAACAGCGTCGCCTCGGCGAGATCAGTCGTCTTACGGGTTTTGAGTTCTCGCGGTCCGCCCGGACCTTCGTAGCGCGAGCCGGAAGCGTTGGCATAGAAAAGCTCGCCGGTGAAGGGTTGCGACATCAGGCCGGCAACGGCATCTCCGTCGACCGTCAGCCCGACCAGTGTTCCCCAGACAGGCAGGCCGGAAATGAAGGCGCGCGTGCCGTCGATCGGATCGATCACCCAGACATGCCTGCTGGATATGTTCTCGCTGCCATGCTCCTCGCCGAGGATGCCGTGGTCGGGATATTCCGCTGATATCAGCGCCCGGATGACCCGCTCGGCCTCGCGGTCGGCCTCGGTGACCGGATCGAAGCCGCCTGCCTCCTTGTTGACGATCGCGCCCTGGCTGCGGAAGCGCGGCAAGGTCTCGGCGGCGGCGGCATGTGCAATGCGACGCATGAAATCGATGCTGATGTCCAACTGATTCTCCCGCGTTGCAGCATGCTGGAACTGTCATTTGCCTGCGGTTCTTCGCCAAGACAAGGGCGTGCGGAGACATTTGCGCGTCGACAACTGTTGCCTCAATGTCACGCAGCCGTCACCGAAATGCAATTTCCACATCAGAGTGATTTAAAACCCTGGGAGATAGCTTGACATTTGTGCAGCGCACAATAGATTTGTACTCGGACAGGTTTTCCTGTCCATGCCCTCCTTGGGCGTTTCCTCCCTAGACTTCGACCGTGTCGTGCGAACGATGCGGTCTTTTTTTCAGGGCGGCATCCAACGGACTGAGCGTCTTTCCCGACCGGCACTCCGGCACTTTTATTTGGTCATTCGGCGGCAAGCGGCAGATCGACGAAATGGTGATCGGGTATCGCCATCAGATCGGCCGAGAACCGCGCCAGATCGTCGGCGAGCGCGTCGAAGCCGGCGGATTTCTGGAACGTCCGCTCGTTCATGTACAGCCCGCGATTGACCTCGATCTGCAGCGCATGGAGATGGCGCGCGGGGCGGCCATAATGCTCGGTGATGAAGCCTCCGGCATAGGGCTTGTTGTGGGCGACGGTATAACCCATGCCGATGAGCAGGCCGATCGCCGTCTCGGTCAACGCCGCCGAGGCGGAGATGCCGAAACGATCGCCGACGATGAAATCCGGCCGCAGCCCGCTGTCGCCGACCCGGATGCTCGCCGGCATCGAGTGGCAATCTATCAGTACGGCATAGCCGAACCGCGCATGGGTCCTGGTCAACAGCCGTTTCAGCGTCTCGTGATAGGGCTTGTAGACAGCCTCGATGCGCGCGATCGCCTCCGCCAGCGGCAAGCGGCCGGCATAGATGTCGAGCCCCTCTCCCACCAGTTTGGGCACGGTGCCGAGCCCGCCGGCCACCCGCGCCGAGCGGATGTTGCAGAAGGACGGCACCGGTTCGGCGAACATGCGCGGATCGAGTTCCCACGGCTCGCGGTTGACGTCGAGATAGGCGCGCGGGAAGTTTGCCGCCAGCATCGGCGCGCCGAGCGCGACGGCGCCGCCGAACAATTCCTCGACATAGCAATCCTCAGACCGGCGGATGGCGTTTCGGTCCAGCCTTGCCATGGCCATGAACCGGTCCGGATAGTAGCGGCCGCTATGTGGCGAGTTGAAGAGGAAGGGAACGCGCTGCTCGGCGCCCAATCGGATTTCGAAGGGTGGAACGACCGAAAAATCCTCGGCTGCCGTTTTCAATTTGAACGAACCCGGAAACACCAATGCATCATCATTGGAAAGTGCCATCTCGCTGGGCGCATGTCCAGCATTTCGGCAGCCGGACCGCCTTGTTAAATGCGGATCGCATCTGTCTTCGTTCACTTGATGTTTACCGTCACATCCTCATATACAGGATGGTTAACGGGCTTGCCCCACGGCAGTCTCGGGCGGGTGATTCGGACGGGTTACAATGGCACGCATTCTTCTGGCGGAAGACGACGACGATATGCGCCGGTTCCTCGTCAAGGCTTTGGAGCGCGCCGGCTATCAGGTCAGCGATTTCGACAATGGTGCCAGCGCCTATGAGCGGCTGCGCGAAGAGCCTTTCTCGCTGCTCCTGACCGATATCGTCATGCCGGAGATGGACGGCATAGAACTCGCCCGCCGCGCCACCGAGATCGATCCCGACCTCAAGGTGATGTTCATCACCGGCTTCGCGGCTGTTGCGCTCAATCCCGATTCCAAGGCGCCGAAAGACGCCAAGGTGCTGTCGAAGCCGTTCCACCTGCGCGACCTCGTCAACGAGGTCGAAAAGATGCTGCAGGCAGCCTGACGCGCCTTCCGCAGGCTTTCGATGCGACCTAACCGATGCGACGAAGCCAGCCTTTGTTTCCCTTTTCCCGCTATTGACGCGATGAACCAAAAATGGTGTATGCGCGGCTTCGGATGGGCGTGTAGCTCAGCGGGAGAGCACTGCATTGACATTGCAGGGGTCACAGGTTCAATCCCTGTCACGCCCACCATCCAGCCTTCATTGCACCGTCTGTTGCGGTTGCCTTTCGGCTTGGACGAGGCTGCCGGTCTATCTTCTCCAGAACCTCCATCCGGTTTTTTTGCGCGCCCGGTTTCCCATCGGATTGAGCGCTGCCGGAAAGCTGTTCCGGTCGCCGGCCTCGGCGAGAAACCGCCGCCGCCAATCATCGTTTTGCGCGTTGCGCTGTTGCTGCATGTCAACCTGTGCCGTCGCAGGCACGGGAGCTTCAAGACCCAGAAGTCTGCCCATGCGCTGGCAGGCGCTGTCGAAATCATCGTGGATGTCTTCGTAGAAGATATGCAGCGGTTCGATGCCGCTTCTGGCGAAATAGGCTGACCAGCGCCCGTTGCCGGCAATGATCTTGGCAAGCGCGGCCTCTATCCCCTCCACCGTGTATTCGGCGTCCTTCACGGCATGCTCGCCGCTGGTCCACGCCCCGTCCTGCATGGCCTTGGCCAGCGAGATGGCCTGGCCGAGCAGGTCGCGTCTTTCAAGAAGCACCCATACCGGATCGGGAAACCATTCCGTGAGACGGATATCCTTTTGCAGCCTGTCGAAATGTTCGGGAAACAGCTTGAAGGCGACGACGCCATTTTCGCTTTTGCCCTTGCTGGCCGCCAGCAGACAGCGATCCACCGTCGTCACCTCGGGGGCATCCCAATGATGGAAATACTCGCCCGGATTGCCCAGCACGCCGGTGCTGCAAACCTTGTTGCAAAGAAGATTGCTGCCACTTCGCGGCGTGCTCGCAATGATAAGCGTCTTGCTAGGTCGTTCCCAGCTTTCAGGCGGGCTGATCGGCATGTCTGGCAGATAATCCCGGGAGAATGGCGGAGTCCATCCAGCGCGGGCCGGTCCCGAAGCACAAACCTCCCCGGCGAACTGGGCACCCGAGGGGCCTAGATCCTGATCCCGGCCTTCCACAGCCCCGACCGTGCTTTCGGCAGCAGGCCGGACTTGGGCGAGGTGATTGGCCGTATGGATCTTCTGATTTTCTTGAACAATGTATTTGTCGGTTCCGTCTTCAACGATTGTGCGATCATCTGCAGCGCGGGTTTCAACTCCCCAAAAGCACGGTGCAAGATATGCGCCGAACACGCGGCAGCATGTGGATAGCCCGCCCTCGCCGCCGCAAAGAAAGGTTCAAAATCTTTTGCCAGAACGTGGCCGCGCCACAACCGGACGGTCAGAACCCGCATGGCTCTTAGCGGCATGTCAGAAGAGACGAGAAATTCCCTGGTCATAAGCGACTTCAGAATTGCCTCGCCGGAACGATAGTCATTGTCGCGAAAATAGGACGCAGCCATCTTCAGGGCGTAGACATCGTTTTCCGGATCAAGCGCATAGGCTTTCCCGAGAATTTCTCTCGCCCGCGCGGAACTGATCCGGTCTTCCAGATCGAGGAAAGCAGCTTGATAGCCGAAGGCAGCCTCCAGCGGATGGTAGTCCGACTGATGAGCCTCCAATTCGCCCAGGATGATTTCCGCAGCCCGGGAACTGTCGAACAATGTCGTTGTCTTGGTAGAGGGAATGTCACCCATCACTGACGCTATCGTGGCAAAGACACTGCTTCCGGCATAGATTTTCTGGCATCGCGCCATGAGCCCCATCTCAAAAAATGCCTTGAGTGTCTGATCCTCGAATTCCCTCGCCCCGAAATCATCGGTCAGCAAGGCTCCGGTTTCGGATCTCAGATATTCGAGCGTAGCGCGATCCTCGCCGATCAGCAGGGTTGAGAGACCCTTCGACGAAAGTTCCGACACGATCGACTTGGCCAAGGTGGAAGGGACCACCTTGTTCGCAAAATCCAGACTTGAACGGTACTTGCCGCGGACGATGTCGCCACTGCGAAGATGCAGTGCGGCCATCGGACTGGGAAAGCGGCACTTGTCGGCGGCGTCGAGCGCCTGTTTCACGTTCCCGGAGAAGCCAAAACCCCGCAAGGTTTCGGATCTTCGGATTGTTTCAGCGCCCTCGTCTCGAAATGCTTCCAGAATGCGAAATTCATTGCAGATCCAGCCCCGGAAATTCCCTTTTGCTGCAACGGCGTCCAGGCTGGACCGTGTGAAAGCCGCTTTTTCGAGAATGGCGAAATCGGATCTCTTGATTTTCTCGCCCAGCCAGTATTTCTCGATGAAATCGGCTGAAAAGATCTTCTCGACCCCGTCGACGACATGAAATTCCTTGTCTCCGATGGCCTTCCAGGTGAACCCGAAGCCATATCCAAGCGTGTCGGTGAGCGACTTTGCATTGGCCATGGCCAGAAGCCGGCCGCCCAAGCCGTCATCCCTGGTGGCGGCGATCAGCGTTGTTTGAGGATCACGCCGCGCCGAGGCGGAGATCGCCTGTCTCAATATGCTGGAGAAACCACGCATAAGTCTGTTCCAAGCCGCTGCGAAGCGAATATTGCGGGCGCCAGCCGGTGGCAAACAGGCGCGACACGTCCATCAGCTTGCGCGGCGTGCCGTCCGGCTTCGTCGAATCGAATGTGAGTACGGCATTGGCGCCGACGACGGAGAGCATGGTGCGGGCCAGCTCGGCAATGGTGATGTCTTCGCCCGAGCCGACATTGACATGGCTGTCGCCGCTATAATTCTTCAGGAGCCAGACCAGCGCGCCGGCGGCATCGTCGACATGCAGGAACTCGCGCATCGGCGTGCCCGATCCCCAGACCTCCAGGGTCTTGTCGCCGGCGCGCCTGGCCTTGTGCGCCTTGCGCATCAGGGCCGGCACGACATGGCTGGTAGAGAGGTCGAAATTGTCGCCCGGACCGTAAAGATTGGTCGGCATCGCGGAAATGTAATCGACGCCATACTGGCGCCGATAGGCCTGGCACAGTTTCAGCCCGGCGATCTTGGCGATCGCATACCATTCGTTGGTGGGTTCGAGCGGACCGGTCAGCAGCGCGTCCTCGGAGATCGGCTGTGCCGCGAACTTCGGGTAGATGCAGGAGGAACCGAGAAACAGCAATTTCTGCACCTCGTTGCGGAAGGCGCTCTCGATGACATTGGTCTGCATGACCAGATTGTCCTGCAGGAAATCGACCGGCAGCCGGTTGTTTGCCAGGATGCCGCCGACCTTGGCCGCCGCCATCACCACCGCATCCGGTCTGCGGTCGGCCATCCAGCGCCGCACGCCGGCCTGATCCTGAAGATCGAGTTCATCGCGGGACGCGGTCAGAACCTCGCAATCCTCGCCAGCCAGCCTGCGCAGGACGGCGGAGCCGACCATGCCGCGATGCCCGGCCACGAAAACACGCTTGCCTTGAAGTTCGAAATTCATTGGCGTATCCCTATGCAGAACGGCAGCCAAGCCCTCGGCGCCGGTGCTCCGGATGGACCTTGCGTCGGACGCATAGCGCATACGGATTTGCCCAGACAAGGCAAATCGCCAAACAAGGCAAAATCAGCGGCTCAGACGCCTGCCACGGCGCACAGGCTCTTCATTCTCGCAATGGCCAGCTCCGGGTCGGCCAGCAGTCCCGCCTGATCCGCAAGGCGGAAGACATCGGCATAGTGGCGGATGCCGCGCGCCGACTGCATGCCGCCGACCATCGAGAAATGCGACTGGTGGCCGTTCAGCCAGGCCATGAAGACGATGCCGGCCTTGTAATATTCAGTCGGCGCCTCGAAGATCTTGCGCGACAGCGGCACTGTCGGTGCCATCAGCGCGTCATAGCCGGCGCGGTCGCCATCGGCGAGCTTCGCCAGTGCTGCATTGGCGACCGGCGCGATGGCGTCGAAAATCCCAAGCAGCGCGTGCGAGTGTCTTTCGCCATCGCCGGCGATCAATTCGGGATAGTTGAAGTCGTCGCCGGTGAACATGACCACCCCTTCCGGCAGCCGGTTCCTGAGCGCGATTTCCTTGTCGGCGTCGAGCAGCGATATCTTGATGCCCTCGACCTTATCGGCATGGCGTTCGATAATCGCGACCACGGTGTCGAGCGCCGTCTCGAAATCGCTGCTGCCCCAATAGCCCCTGAGCGCCGGATCGAACATGTCGCCCAGCCAGTGCAGGATGACCTTGCCGGAGGCCTGGCGAAGGATGCGGTCGTAGACGTCGGCATAGTCTTCGGGACCCTTGGCCACGGCCGCCAGCGCGCGGCTGGCCATCATGATCGCCTTGCCGCCCAGGCCCTCGATGAAACCGAACTGTTCCTCATAGGCCGCGATGACATCATCGAGACCCCTGGCGGCGCCCGGCGCCAGATGGTCGGTGCCGGCGCCCGAGGCCAGATCGGCGCCCGCGACGGTGCGTGCCTCGGCGATCGAGCGCCGGATCAGTTCCCTGGCGTTTGCCCAATCAAAACCCATGCCGCGCTGCGAGGTGTCCATCGCCTCAGCGACGCGAAAGCCGAGCCGCCACAGATGATGGCGGAACGCCATCGTGCGCTCCCAGTCGACCGCCGGATGAGACCACGGATCGGTCATATCAAGCGGATCGGCAACGACATGGGCGGCGGCGTAGGCGATGCGCGAAAACCTGGCGCCGATCACCGGCGGCACCGGCTGGCCGACAAGGCGGTAGCGGATGTGGCGGCCACCCTCCCCAGGCAAGGTAATGTCCATCGATCTCTCCCTTGATCGCGCCTATAAATGGAACGTTCCAATAAATCAAGAACCTTTACGATCTCCGTCTCAACTCCGGTCAATTGTTGCACCGCAATACAAAAACCCTTAAACTACACCGTGTCCGGTCCAAAAATTGCCAATATCTCAGGCTCGGAGAAAACCCCATTGACTCACATCCAGCGTAGCGATTAGAACGTTCCAATTATTCGATCAAAAAAATACCGGGAGGACGCATCTGAATGGCCAGCCGGGCCAAGGCGACGATACTCGACATTGCCCGCGAGGCGGGGGTGTCCAAATCGACGGTGTCGCTCGTGCTGCAGGGCAGCGGGCTGATCCGGCCTGAGACCGCGGTCAAGGTTCGCAAGGCGATCGAGGATGTCGGCTATGTCTACAACCGCGGCGCCGCCAATCTGCGCAAGGCCCATTCCAATGTCATCGGCATGGTCATCAACGACCTCACCAACCCCTTCTTTGCCGAAATGGCTGTCGGCATGGAACGCGTCTTCCAGTCGGCCGGCATAGTTCCCTTCATCGCCAACACGGCCGAGAATCCCGTGCGCCAGGAAGAAGTGCTGAAATCGCTGATGGAACAGGGCGTCGCCGGGCTCATCGTCTCACCGGCGCGCGGCACGACGTCTGGCGCCTTCCGGCGGCTGGAGATGGTGGGCCTTCCGGTCGTCTTTGCCATGCGCCGTCTTCCCGAAAGCCGCATCCCCGTGATCGCGCCGGACAATCATCGCGGCGCCTATCTCGCCACCGCCCATCTGATCGGCAAGGGCCATCGCCGGCTGGCTTTCTTCGGCGGTTCGTCCGATCTGGTGGTCTATCACGAGCGTCTCGGCGGTTTTCGCGAAGCGTGCGAGGCGCTCGGCATCGCCAAACGCGATACGATCGTCGTCGAGGGCGAGACCAGCCGCAAGGGCGGCATTGCCTGCCTGGACACGGCACTTGCGGCGGCCGAGCCGCCGACGGCGGCACTGTGCTTCAACGATGCGGTCGCCTTCGGCGTCATGCTGGCGCTGCGCAAGCGCGGACTGGAACCCGGAGCGGATTTCGCCGTCGTCGGCTTCGACGACGTCGTCGAGGCCCAGCATTACATGCCGGCGCTGACCAGCGTCGCGGTGGATTCAGCAGGCCTTGGCGAGCGCGCCGCCCATGTCATGCTGAAGATGATCCAGTCGCGCACGACACGCGCCGAGGACCATATCGGCGCGGTCAACCTCGTGGTCAGGGAAAGCTGTGGTCCCGATCGGCATAAGGGAATGGGAGACGCGGCATGAGCAAGCTCGTCTCCGCAGCGCAGGCTGCCGGCATGATCAAGGACGGCATGGTGGTGTCCGTGTCGTCGTCGAGCGGTCTCGGCTGCCCGGACGCGGTGCTTGCCGCGATCGGTGAACGCTTCGATGCGGAAGGCCATCCGAAAGGTATCACGACGCTGCACCCGATCGCCGCCGGCGACATGTACGGCATCAAGGGGATCGATCATCTGGCCAAGCCCGGCCTGTTGAAGCGCACGCTGTGTGGATCCTATCCCTCCGGCCCGTCATCCTCGGAGCCGCCGCTGATCTGGCGGATGATCGGCGACAATTCGGTCGCCGCCTACAACGTACCATCCGGCATCTTGTTCGACATGCATCGCGAGGCCGCCGCCAAGCGGCCCGGCGTCTTGACCAAGGTCGGCCTCGACACCTTCGCCGACCCGCGTCATCAGGGCTGCGCCATGAACGACGCCGCCAGCGAACCGATCGTGTCCGTGCAGCAGTTCGACGGCGAGGAATGGCTCTATTTCCGCTCGATCGTGCCGCAGGTTTCGATCATCCGCGCCACGACGGCCGACGAGCGCGGCAACCTCACCTATGAGCATGAAGGCGCCTATCTCGGCGGGCTGGAACAGGCGCTTGCCGCCCGCAACAATGGCGGCATCGTCATCGCGCAGGTCAAGCGCGTCGTCGAGAACGGCACGCTGAAACCGCATGACGTGCGCGTGCCCGGCGTGCTGGTCGACCACATCGTGGTGGCGCCCGACCAGTTGCAGACGACGCTGACCCCTTACGACCCGGCGATATCAGGCGAGATCTTCCGGCCGCTGTCGAGCTTCCGCAATGCCGAGATGAACGTGCAGAAGGTGATCGCCCGCCGCGTCGCCATGGAGCTCAGCGACGGCATGGCGGTCAACATCGGCTTCGGCATCTCGGCCAACGTGCCGCGCATCCTTCTCGAGGAAGGTCAGCACGGCAAGGTCACCTGGCTGATCGAACAGGGTGCGGTCGGCGGCGTGCCCTTGCTCGACTTCAAGTTCGGTTGCTCTTCGAATGCCGATGCCTTCATGCCCTCGCCGCACCAGTTCATCTATTTCCAGGCCGGCGGCTTCGACGCCTCGCTGCTGTCCTTCCTGCAGATCGACCGCCACGGCTCGGTCAATGTGTCGAAGCTTTCGGCCCGTCCGCATGTCACCGCCGGCGCCGGCGGCTTCGTCGACATCACCGCGCGGGCGAAGAAGATCGTCTTCTCCGGCTTCTTCAATGCCGGCGCCAAGCTCTCACTGGCCGATGGCGCGATCCGCATCGACCAGGAAGGCAAGGTCAAGAAGGTGGTCGGCGAGGTCGAGCACATTTCCTTCTCGGGCAAGCGCGCGGTCGCGCAAGGACAGGACATCACCTACGTCACCGAACGCTGCGTGATGAAGCTGACGCCGGATGGGCTGATGGTGACGGAACTCGCGCCCGGCATCGACCTCGAGCGCGATATAATGGCGCAGGCCGAGATTCCGCTCGGCGTTGCCAACGACCTGAAAGTGACGCCGGACGCACTCTATCGGGACCGGCCGATCGGCCTGTCGCTGAATGGCGGCGCCTCGCTTGGAGGCGCGCATGTCTGAGCGTCTCGTCACCTTTGAAACCGACGGCGCCATCGGCATCGTCACCTTGCGCCGGCCGGAGAAATTCAACGCGCTCGACATCCCCATGCTGCGGGCGCTGGAGGCCGCGCTCGACGAGGCGGAGGCGACGCACGGTGTGCGCGTCGTTCTGATCTGCGGCGAGGGCAAGGGCTTTTGCGCCGGCGGCGATGTCGAGGCCTGGGCTGCCATGAGCGCCGCCGATTTCCAGGTGCGATGGGTGCGCTATGGACACCGTGTCTTCGACCGGCTGGCACGGCTCAGGCAGCCGACCATCGCCGTTCTGTCCGGCCATGCGCTCGGCGGCGGGCTGGAACTGGCGGCCGCCTGCGACTTCCGCGTCGCCGAAGCGCAGGTCAGACTTGGCTTCCCCGAAACCTCGATCGGCGTCGTCCCTGGCTGGTCCGGCACGCAGCGTGCGGTGCGCCGCTTCGGCGCCCAGACAGTTCGCCGCATGGCGCTCGGCGGCGAGGTCTTTCCCGCTTCCGAGGCGCTCGCCCTGGGCATCGTCGACCGCGTGGTGGAGGCCGGCAAGGCACGCGCCGAAGCCAAGGCGTGGGGAGAAAAAATCGCCGAGCGCGGGCCACTGGCGATTGAGGCTGCCAAGCTGATGATCGCCGTTGCCGAAGGCGAGGAAAGCGCCGCCGCGACAGAGGCGCTGGCCAGCGGCTTCATCGCGCTGACCGGCGACCTCAAGGCAGGTGTCGGCGCTTTCAAGACCAAGCAGAAGCCAGCGTTTTCAAGATCTTAGAGTCACAAGCGGAATCTAGAAATCACATGAACTTGCCCCTCAAGATCGCCATGCCCACCGAGGCATCCGCAGCACCGAAGAGCTACCGGCTGCTGATCGACGGTAAGCATGTCGACGCCCGCGACGGCCGCACTTTGGAACGCAACAGCCCCGGCCATGGCTTCACGGTTTCGCGCTATGCGCAGGCCGGCCAGGCGGACGTCGAGGCAGCGGTGACCGCCGCCCACAAGGCTTTCGAGACCGGTCCGTGGCCGCGCATGAAGGCCAGCGAGCGCGCTGCGATCCTGCTCAAGGCGGCGGACTTGATCGAGGCGCGGCTGGAGGAGATCGCCCGGCTCGATGCGCTGGAGTCCGGCAAGCCGATCGCCCAGGCGCGCGGCGAGATCGGCGGCGCCGTCGACATCTGGCGCTATGCCGCATCACTCGCCCGCACGCTGTCCGGCGACTCCTACGCAAACCTCGGCGACGCCATGCTGGGCGTCGTGCTGCGCGAACCGATCGGCGTCGTCTCGATCATCACGCCCTGGAATTTCCCGTTCCTGATCGTCAGCCAGAAACTGCCCTTCGCACTCGCCGCCGGCTGCACGGCCGTCGTCAAGCCGAGCGAAATGACTTCCGCCTCGACCTTCGTGCTTGGCGACATCCTGATGCAGACCGGCTTGCCCAATGGCGTCGTCAACATCCTCGCCGGCCTGGGCAGCGATGTCGGCGCGCCGATGGTCAGTCATCCGCTGGTCGAGATGGTGTCGTTCACCGGCTCCACCCGCGTCGGCAAGATGACCATGGCCTCGGCCGCGCAATCGCTGAAGAAAGTTTCGATGGAGCTCGGCGGCAAGAACGGCCAGATCGTCTTTCCCGATGCCGATCTCGAAGCCGCAGCCGACGCCGCGGTGTTCGGCGGCTTCTTCAACGCCGGCGAATGCTGCAACGCCGGCAGCCGGCTGATCGTGCATGAGGCGATCGCCGACGACTTCCTCAGCGCGGTCAAGGCGCTCACCGCCAAGGTGACCGTGGGTGATCCTCTGGACGACCGCACCAAGGTCGGCGCGATGATTTCGCCGGACCATTTGGACAAGGTAGCCGGCTATGTAACGGCGGCGGCAGGCGACGGCAGCGATATCTACAGCGGCGGCAAGCAGCTGACCTCCAATGCCGGCCAGTACCTCGACCCGACCATTATTCGCGGCGTGACCGAAGACATGGCCATCGCACGCGAGGAAGTGTTCGGTCCGGTGCTCTCGGTGCTCACCTTTGAATCGATTGAAAAGGCGTTGCACATCGCCAACAACACGCCCTATGGTTTGTCGGCGGGCGTGTGGAGCGCCAGCATCGACACCTGCATGTCGGTGGCGCGGAGTGTGCGTTCGGGAACCGTTTGGGTGAACACGTTCATGGAAGGTTATCCCGAACTGCCTTTCGGGGGCTACAAACAGTCCGGTCTCGGACGCGAACTCGGCAAACGCGCCGTCGAGGATTATACCGAGGAAAAGACGATCCAGTTTCATCGCGGCCAGCGCACCGGATGGTGGCTCGGCTGAGTTGGGAAGTACCCGGCGGGCATCCGCCGGTCGTGTAATGCAACAAGGGAGGAAGTACATGTTGCGCAAACTGCTTATCGGAACAGCTCTTGCATCGGGCCTTGCCTTCGCGGCCCATGCCGAGGACGTCAAGGAAGTGCAGATGCTTCACTGGTGGACGTCGGGCGGCGAAGCGGCTGCCCTCAACGTGCTCAAACAGGATCTGTCCAAGGAAGGCTATGCCTGGAAGGACGTGCCGGTGGCCGGCGGTGGCGGCGACGCCGCCATGACCGCGCTGAAGGCGATGGTCGCGGCCGGCAACTACCCGACGGCATCGCAGATGCTCGGCTATACCGTGCTCGATTATGCGGCCGCCGGCGTGATGGGCGACCTGACCGAGACAGCGAAGAAGGAAGGCTGGGACAAGTCCGTCCCGGTGGCCCTGCAGAAATTCTCCGTCTATGACGGCAAATGGGTCGCGGCTCCGGTCAACGTCCACTCGGTCAACTGGCTGTGGATCAACAAGGCGGTGATGGACAAGATCGGCGGCACCGAGCCGAAGACTTTCGACGACTTCATCGCCCTGCTCGACAAGGCCAAGGCGGCTGGCGTCATCCCGCTCGCCCTCGGCGGCCAGAACTGGCAGGAAGCCACCATGTTCGACTCGGTCGTGCTGTCGACTGGCGGACCTGAGTTCTACAAGAAGGCGATGAACGACCTCGATGATGAGCAGCTCAAATCCGACACGATGAAGAAGTCGTTCGACAATCTCGCCAAGCTGGTCACCTATGTCGACCCGAACTTCTCGGGCCGCGACTGGAACCTCGCCACCGCCATGGTCATCAAGGGCGATGCGCTGGTGCAGGTCATGGGCGACTGGGCCAAGGGCGAATTCAACGCCGCCAAGAAGGCCCCAGGCACCGACTTCCTGTGCTATCGCTTCCCCGGCACCGATGGCAGCGTGATTTACAACTCCGACATGTTCGGCATGTTCAACGTCCCGGACGACCGCAAGGCCGCCCAGGTCGCACTCGCCACCGCCACTTTGTCGAAGAGCTTCCAGTCGGCCTTCAACGTCGTCAAGGGTTCGGTTCCGGCCCGCACCGACGTGCCTGACACCGACTTCGACGCTTGCGGCAAGAAGGGCATGGCCGACCTGAAGGCCGCCAATGAAGGTGGCACGCTGTTCGGCTCGCTGGCCCAGGGCTATGGCGCGCCTCCGGCGGTTGCCAATGCCTACAAGGACGTCGTCTCGAAGTTCGTCCATGGCCAGATCAAGACCTCGGACGAAGCCGTGACCGAACTGGTCAAGGCGATCGACGACGCCAAGTAAGGCACTCGCCACGTCACCGGCCTTCCCCGCCAGCGGGGAAGGCCTTCCTAGGGGCATAGGGCGGCTGTCCTGGTCCGCTTGCGTGCCGGCCAATCCGCGATCCCAGGGCTCCGCTTGCGCTATCCTGTCCCTAGCCTCGCCGGGACAGGCGCACGATACGGGATGAACCGATGAGCACTGTTGCTGAAACCAGTATGACGCTGACGCCGGAGCATGACACCCGCCCGAGCGCCTCGGTGCGCTCGCGCCTGCAGGATGCGTTGCCGAAGATCGTGCTGGCGCCGAGCTTCGCCGCCACCGTCGTCTTCGTCTACGGCTTCATCCTGTGGACGATCTATCTGTCCTTCACCAACTCCAAGACCTTCCCGTCCTATGCCATCACCGGGCCGCGCGCCTATCAAAGGCTGTGGCGCTGGACCTTCGAGAGCGACCCGCCGTCAAGCTGGTACACCTCGATCACCAATATGGGCATCTTCGGCTTTCTCTATATTTTCATCTGCCTGGCGCTCGGCCTGTTCCTGGCGATCCTGCTCGACCAGAAGATCCGCGGCGAAGGCGTGCTGAGGCCGATCTATCTCTACCCGATGGCGCTGTCCTTCATCGTCACTGGCGTCGCCTGGAAGTGGTTCCTCGATCCCGGCCTCGGCCTCGAGCAGACGCTGCATCAATGGGGCTGGACGAGCTTCCATTTCGACTGGATCAAGAACAAGGATTTCGTCATCTACACGGTGGTCATCGCCGGCGTCTGGCAGGCCTCCGGCTTCATCATGGCGATGTTCCTGGCCGGCCTGCGCGGCATCGACGGCGAGATCATGAAGGCGGCGCAGATCGATGGCGCCACCACCTTCCAGCTCTACCGCCGCATCGTCATCCCGCTTCTGCGGCCAGTGTTCCTCTCGGCCTTCATTGTTCTCGCGCACCTTGCCATCAAGTCCTACGATCTGGTCGTCGCGCTGACCAGCGGCGGCCCGGGCGGCTCGGCCTGGCTGCCGTCGAATTTCATGTATGAGTACACTTTCAAGCGAAACGAGATGGCCGTCGGCTCGGCCAGCGCCGTGATCATGCTGATGACCATCACCGCGATCATCGTCCCCTATCTCTATTCCGAGCTCAGGGAGAAGCCGCGATGAGCGCCGTCACCACGCCGGCGCGCCAGGACACTGGCGGCACCAGCGCCAAGACCCTAAACCGCATCGTCATCTATGGAATGCTGGCGCTGTTCGCGCTGTTCTACCTGATGCCGCTCTTCGTCATGCTGGTGACTTCGTTCAAGACCATGGACGAGATCCAGAACGGCAACATGCTGGCCCTGCCCAGGGCGCCGACCTTCGAGCCATGGCTGAAAGCGTGGGGCGAGACCTGCGTCGGCCTGACCTGCGCCGGCATCAAGGGCTATTTCTGGAACTCCATCAAGATGGTGGTTCCGGCGGTGCTGATCTCGACGCTGCTCGGCGCGCTCAATGGCTATGTCCTGACCAAATGGCGCTTCCGCGGCCACACGCTGGTGTTCGGGCTGATGCTGTTTGCCTGCTTCATCCCGTTCCAGTCGGTGCTGTTGCCGATGGCGACGATCCTCGGCAGTCTCGGCCGTTTCGGCGTAACACTACAGAACGCGACGGGCCTGACGTTCGGGTTGGGCAATCCAACGGTCAACCTCGTCTTCGTCCACGTCGTCTACGGCCTTGGCTTCACCACTCTGTTCTTCCGCAACTATTACGAGGCCTTCCCGACCGAACTGATCAAGGCGGCGCAGGTCGACGGCGCCTCCTTCTTCCAGATCTTCCGGCGCATCATGCTGCCGAACTCGATGCCGATCTTTGTCGTCACCGTCATCTACCAGTTCACCAACATCTGGAACGACTTCCTGTTCGCCTCCGCCTATGCCGGCACCGGCGACTCTATGCCGATGACGGTGGCGCTGAACAACGTCGTCAACACCTCGACCGGCGTCGTCGAATACAACGTCAACATGGCGGCCGCGATGATTGCCGCATTGCCGACCCTCCTCGTCTACGTGCTCGCTGGCCGCTACTTCGTGCGCGGCCTGATGGCCGGCGCCGTCAAGGGATAATCCGATGGGGATAATCTGATGGCTTTTCTGGAAATTGATGGGCTGAAGAAGCGCTTCGGATCGGTCGAGATCCTGAAAGGCATCGACGTCGATCTCGAAAAGGGCGGTTTCCTCGTGCTGGTCGGCCCGTCCGGCTGCGGCAAGTCGACCTTGCTCAACACCATCGCCGGCCTGGAAACCATCACCGAAGGTGAGATCCGCGTCGATGGCCGCACGATCAACGATCTCCATCCGTCGAAGCGCGACATCGCCATGGTGTTCCAGAGCTATGCGCTCTATCCGAACATGACGGTGGCCGGAAACATCGCCTTCGGCATGGAGATGCGCGGCGTGCCGGCCGCCGAGCGCCAGAAAGCGATCGACAAGGTGGCAAAGGTGCTGCAGATCGGCCACCTGTTGCAGCGCAAGCCGAGCCAGCTTTCCGGCGGCCAGCGCCAGCGCGTCGCCATGGGCCGAGCGCTGGTGCGCGATCCCAAGCTCTTTCTCTTCGACGAGCCGCTGTCCAATCTCGACGCCAAGCTGCGCGTCGACATGCGCATCGAGATCAAGCGCCTGCACGCCACCACCGGCACCACGATCGTCTATGTCACCCATGACCAGATCGAGGCGATGACACTGGCCACCAAGATCGCGGTGATGCGCGACGGCGAGGTGCAGCAGTTCGGCACGCCGGCCGAGATCTACAACAATCCGACCAACATCTTCGTTGCCGATTTCATGGGTTCGCCGGCGATGAACCTGGTGCCGGCGACGATCGGCGGCAATGGCAGCGGGCTGTCGGTGGTGCTGCAGCGCGACGGGCGCGAGCCGATCTCGCTGCCGCTCGCCAATCCACCGGCAGGCCTCTCGGCGTTTCAGGGCAAGCCGATCATCTTCGGCGTCCGCCCCGAAGCCCTGACCGATCCGGAAGGAGCCGAGCGCAACGCCTCGAACATCGCCACCGCCGATTGCCATATCGAGGTGATCGAGCCGGCCGGCTCCGACACCTTTGCCGTCACCAATCTCGGCGGCAAGGCCGTGGTGGCGCGGCTGCGCGCCGACGCCAATATCCAGCCGGGAACGGTGACGCCGCTCGCCTTCAACCTGACCAAGGCGTTGTTCTTCGATCCGACGACCGAGAACCGTATCCTCTGACGGCTATGGCAAACCCCGACATCGTCATCATAGGCTCCGGCATCGGCGGCGCCACGGTCGCCTCCGGTCTTGCCGGCAGTGGTGCCTCGATCCTGATGCTGGAGCGAGGCGAGAAATTGCCGGCGACGCCGCACACGCGTGACACGCGCGCCATCTTCGTCGACGGCTATTATCGGCCGAAGGAGATGTGGCGCGAGGCCGGGGGTGCTGCGTTCAATCCCGGCAATTATTACTATGTCGGCGGCAATTCGAAATTCTATGGCGCTGTGCTGATCCGCTACCGCAGCCAAGACTTTTCCGCCATGGAGCACTATGGCGGCATCTCGCCGGCCTGGCCGTTTTCCTATGACGAATTCGAGCCCTGGTATTCGAAGGCGGAGCAGTTGTTTCGTGTACGCGGTGCTCTCGGCGAAGACCTGACCGAGCCATTCCACTCGATTCCTTACGCCTTCAAACCGGTGCCGGACGAGCCACCGATCACCCGCGCACGCGCCGAACTCAAGGGCCTCGGCCTGCATCCGGCCTCGCTGCCGCTCGGCGTCGACATCGATGCCTGGCTGAAGGATGGCAAGACGGGCTGGGATGCTTTCCCCAACACCGGAATGGGCAAGATCGATGCACAGTCAGGGCCGCTGACGTCGGCACTTGCGGACACCAACATCCAGCTCGAGACCGGCGCCTATGTCGAACATCTCGAAGCCTCGGCCGATGGCAAAACTATTGCCGCTGTCCACTACCACCAGAACGGGACGCTGAAGAAAGTATCGCCGAAGCTGGTCATCCTCTCCGCCGGCGCCGTCAATTCCGCCGTCATCCTGCTGCGCTCACCCTCGCCCAGTAATAGCAAGGGAGACGGCAAAGGCCTCGCCAACCGCTCCGACCAGGTCGGGCGCAATTTCATGAACCACAATTCGAGCGCCATGCTGGCGATCGATCCGCGCCGCCGGAACGATGCCGTCTACCAGAAGACGCTGATGCTGAACGACTATTATCTGTCCGACGGCAAGGGCGGCAAGCCGCTCGGCAACGTCCAGCTTCTGGGCAAGATCGACGGCAACATGCTGAAGGCCAACGTCAAGTTCGCGCCGAAATTCGCGCTCGATTTCATGGCCGGCCACGCGATCGACTGGTACCTGATGTGCGAGGACCTGCCCGACCCGGAAAGCCGCATCATGGTCGACGGCAAGGACATCGTCATGCACTGGCGACGCTCCAACATGCAGTCGCTCGATGGGCTGACCAAGGTGATGCGGGAGAATTTTCGCGCTTGCGGTTACCCGATCGTGCTCTCACGCGCTTTCGACAAGC
This sequence comes from Mesorhizobium sp. STM 4661, assembly GCF_000359125.1. Lineage (GTDB taxonomy): Bacteria > Pseudomonadota > Alphaproteobacteria > Rhizobiales > Rhizobiaceae > Mesorhizobium. The sequence continues at coordinate 313,708 of NZ_CAAF010000082.1, forward strand.
GCACCCCGTCGCACCAGTGCGGCACGGTGAAGATGGGCAACGATCCGGCGACCTCGCCGCTCGATCCGCTCTGCCGCTCGTTCGACCACCGGAATCTCTTCGTCGTCGATGGTGGCTTCCTGCCGAATTCGGCGGCGGTTAATCCGGCACTGTCGATCGCTGCGCAGGCGCTGCGGGTGGCTGACCACATCCGCAAGACGGAGCTTGCTGCATGATAGGTCAGCGCCGCCCCTCATCCGCCTGCCGGCACCTTCTCCCCGTAAACGGGGAGAAGAAAGCTGGCCGCAACCTCGGCGCTATTTCTGCAACGCTAGTGATTGGCGAAGCCGGCGGCGAAGGCGTCCTTCTCCCCGTCACTATACGGGGAGAAGTGCCCGGCAGGGCGATGAGGGGCGGCACTGACGTTCGAAGGGACATCTTCACATGACCCGCTCGGCCGCGATCATCACCGGCGGCGCACGCGGCATCGGCTTGGCCTGCGCCGGAGCACTCGCCGATGCCGGCTTCGACATCCTCGTTGCCGACCTGGCTGAAAAAGCCACCGACGGGCTCGCCGCCGACATCACCGCGCGCGGCGCGGCGTTCGCATACCATCGCTGCGACATCGCCGATCTCGGCGACCATGCGGCACTTGTCGATGCCGCATTGAATGCCTTCGGCCGCATTGACTGCCTGGTCAACAATGCCGGCGTCGGCGCGGTCTTACGCGGCGACCTTCTGGAGTTGAAGCCGGAAAATTTCGACCGCACGCTCGGCGTCAATCTGCGTGGCACCGTTTTCCTCAGCCAGGCCGCCGCCAAGGCGATGCTTGCAGCGCCAAGCGATCACCCAAAATCGATCATCACCATCACCTCGGTCAGCGCCGAAATGGCCTCGCCGGAACGGCCGGATTACTGCATCTCCAAGGCCGGGCTTTCGATGTGGTTGAAGAACCTGGCGCTCAGGCTCGCACCCGAAAACATCGGCGTATTCGAAGTGCGGCCAGGCATCATCCGCACCGACATGACGGCAGGCGTCACCGCCAAATATGACGCGCTGATCGATGACGGGCTGGTGCCGGCCAGGCGCTGGGGCGAGGCTTTCGATGTCGGCGCCGTGGTCGCGGCACTCGCCAGCGGGACATTCGGCTTTTCGACAGGCTCGATCATCAATGTCGACGGCGCACTGTCCGTGCCGAGGCTGTGAACAGGTGACGCCATGACCGACTACATCATCGTTGGCGCCGGCCCGGCCGGTTGCGTTCTCGCCAACCGGCTGAGCGAGGAGCCGTCGAACTCGGTGCTGCTGCTCGAAGCCGGCGGCAAGGACTGGCATCCGCTGATCCACATGCCGGCGGGCTTCGCCAAGATGACCAAGGGCATCGCCTCCTGGGGCTGGTCGACCGTGCCGCAAAAGCACATGAAGGATCGCGTCTTCTGGTACACGCAGGCCAAGGTGATCGGCGGCGGCTCCTCCATCAACGCCCAGATCTACACACGCGGCAACGCCCGCGATTACGACGCCTGGGAGAAGGAAGAAGGCCTTGCCGGCTGGGGCTATCGCGACGTGCTGCCCTACTTCAAGCGGGCCGAGAACAACCAGCGCTACGCCAACGATTTCCACGGCGACCAGGGGCCGCTCGGCGTCTCCAACCCGATTTCGCCGCTGCCGATCTGCGAGGCCTATTTCCGCGCCGGACAGGAGATGGGCATCCCCTTCAATCCGGACTTCAACGGCGCCAGCCAGGAGGGCGTCGGCTACTATCAATTGACGCAGAAGGACGCGAAGCGCTCATCTGCTTCGGTCGCCTACCTCAAGCCGATCCGCGAGCGCAGGAACCTGACGGTCAGGACCGATGTGCTGGTCATCCGCATCGTCATCGAGAAAGGCCGTGCCATCGGCGTCGAAATCGTCGACAGGCCGGGCGGCGAGAAGAAAATCCTGCGCGCCGCGCGCGAGGTGATCGTCTCGTCTGGCGCCATCGGTTCGCCGAAGCTTCTGATGCAGTCGGGCATCGGCCCGGCCGACCATCTGAAATCGGTTGGCGTCACGCCGCTGCACGACCTGCCCGGCGTCGGCTCCAACATGCAGGACCATCTCGACCTGTTTGTCATCGCCGAATGCACCGGTGACCACACCTATGACAACTACGCCAAGCTGCACCGGACCGCCTGGGCCGGCCTGCAATATCTGCTGCTGAAGAAGGGGCCGGTGGCGTCCAGCCTGTTCGAGACCGGCGGCTTCTGGTACGCCGACCCGACCGCCGCCTCGCCCGACATCCAGTTCCATCTTGGCCTCGGCTCCGGCATCGAGGCCGGCGTCGAGAAACTGAGGAACCCGGGCGTGACGCTGAACTCGGCCTTCCTGCGCCCGCGCTCGCGCGGCACGGTGCGGCTGAAGAGCGCCGATCCGGCCGACCATCCGCTGATCGACCCGAACTACTGGTCGGACCCTTACGACCGTGACATGTCGATCAAGGGCCTCAGGCTGGCGCGCGAGATCATGCGGCAGAAGGCGCTTGCCCCTTATGTCCTGCGCGAAGTGCTGCCCGGCCCTGCCCTGCGGAGCGGCGACGAGCTGTTCGACTATGCCTGCCGCAGTTCCAAGACCGACCACCATCCTGTCGGCACCTGCCGCATGGGCCATGACGATATGGCGGTCGTGACGCCCGACCTCAGGCTGCGCGGTATCGAGGGCCTGCGGGTCTGCGACGCCTCGGTGATGCCGCGCATCCCCTCCTCCAACACCAATGCCCCAACGATCATGGTCGGCGAAAAGGGCGCCGATCTGATCCTCGGCCGCGAGCCGCTGCCACCGGCGGTCTTCTCAGGCAACCGCGCAGCGTAGGGAGTAGAAGAATGATCAGGCATTGTGTTTTCGTCAGATTCCGCAACGACGTTCCCGACGTCGAGCGCGCCGCGATCCATGCCGACCTCGAAGCGCTGCGCTCGGTGATCTCAGGCATGGCCAAGGTCGAGTTCAGCGCCAATGTCAGCCCCGAACCATTCGCGCGGGGTTTCACCCACGGCTTCACCATCGACTTCCGCGATGCCGCCGCTCGCGACGCCTATCTGGTGCATGAAGCCCATCAGCGCGCCGGTGCCCGGCTGATCGCCGCACTTGAAGGCGGCACCGACGGGCTGATGGTGTTCGACCTGGAAATCTAGAACCAATCCTCAAGCCGCGTGTCGAGCCAGTCGACCGATGACACCCAGCCACCGTTGCGTCTCGTCGCACGTCCTGTCATTCCAGGCGTCGTTTGGATCACATGAGCCACGCTGGCGCTGTTCGCTAGTGTGGTCGCCGTCTGCATCATCGTCGTCATCCGCTTCAGTCCGGTAAGGCGCGGCCAGGTGATGACGGTGCTGGGCTGAAGTATCGGCGGCTAACCCAGCCTGAGCGCCACGACGCCGGCAACGATGCTGAGCACGGCGGCACCGCGCCATGCCGTCATCTTCTCGCCAAGCGCGAACACCGAGATCATCATGGCGAACAGGATCGATGTCTCGCGCAACGAGGCCACCGAGGCGATCGGCGCCTTGGTCATCGCCCACATGACGATCCAGTAGGCAGCACCGCTGAGCACGCCGGTATACGCGCCGGCCCTCCAGTCGCGCGCCAGCACCGGCAGCGCCTGCGGTCCGCGGAACATCACGCACAGCACCAGCGCCCACAGCGCATCGCAGACGAACAGCCATGCCGCATAGCTCGACGCGGTGGCTGCCAGCCGCGCGCCGCTGCCGTCGGACAGCGTATAGCTGGCGATGAAGATCGATGTGCCGAGCGCAAAGCCGACGGCACGCAGGTTCAGGCGCTCCAGATGCGCGCCGCCGCGAAACGACAGCACCAGCGTGCCGGCCGACAGAAGAACGATGCCGATGATGGCCAGCGGCGCCGGAAGCTCGGCAACCACCACAATGCCACCCAGAGCCGTCAGCAGCGGCGCGGTACCGCGCGCCAGCGGATAGGTCTGCGCGAAATCGCCGGCCTTGTAGGCGCCTATCAGGAACGTCCTGTAGCCCATATGGAAGATCACCGAGGCGATGATATATGGCCACACTTCCGCCTTCGGTACCTCGACAAAGGGCAGCGCCACCAGTGCCGCCGCGCCCATGCCGAGCGTCATCAGCGTGATCGACAGGAAGCGGTCGAGATGGACCTTGACCAGCGCGTTCCAGATCGCGTGCATGGCGGCGGCTGCAAGCACAGCGAAGAAGACGAAAAGCGTCATGCCCGAGGCATCGCGAGCGGCGTTTCCAGGTCGATGTCGACCCGCAGCGGAAAATGGTCCGAAGCGATTTCACCGATATCGGCGCTGACCGAGCGCACGCGATCCGCGAACATGCCGCCGACGAGACAATGGTCGAGGCGGCGCTTTGCCAGCCTGCCGTCGATGACCTTCTCATGGGTATGGAAGTCCACCGTCGGCTCCTGAGTGACGGCGGCGGCGTCGACGAAACCGTCGAGATAGGCCGCGCCCCGGTGATAGGGCGTGCTGCCGACGATACGCCGGTATTCGGCACTGTCGGGCTCCATGTTGAAATCACCCATCCAGATCGCCGCCAGCGGGTTCTCCGGCTCCGGCTCGCCATTGCTCCAGTTGCGCGCGGGCTCGTCGTCGAGGCCGCTCCACGGTCCACCTTCGAGCGACGCCCTGCGATGCTCGGCAAGCAGATAGTCGATCTGCTCCAGCCGCTCCTCGGCGGCGATATGGGCGAGGTGCAGCGAGAAGAAACGCACCGGCCCGGCAGGCGTGCGGATCATGCATTCGAGCGCGGCGTTGCGGGTGTTGAGCGGACGCACGGTGCGTCGCAGCGGCAGCGTATGCAGCCGCGACCAGACGATCGGCAGCTTCGACAGGATCATCGTGCCGAATTGCCGCCGCCGGTTGAGGATGCGGCCTTCATGCGGCGTGCTGACATCCATGTCGAAGGCCGGGCCATAGACCCAGTAGTAACCGGGTAGCAGTCGCGACAGGAGTTCCGGCTGGTCGTCCTCGTTGGTGCGCTGCCAGTGCCGCTCCACTTCCTGCAGAGCGATGATGTCGGCCCCGGCAACCACCTTGGCGCAGCGCGCAAGATCATAGCGGCCGTCGCCGCCGAACCCGTACTGGATGTTGTAGCTGACCAGCTTCATTGCTTATCCGGCTCAGTTTCGGTGTGGCAGTAGCGGTTCGTCGGATTGCTGGCAATGTGCAGAGGCATGCGTGGAGCTTGGGCCAGATCGCGTCCTGCCTGTCATGTCGTCAGCGGCTGGAACCGCCCGGCCGGCGACGCCGCCAGTTCCGACCAGTCGATCTCTTCCTCCAGGCGATGATAGGCTTCGTCGCCAATCGTGCCGTTGCGGCGCAGTTCCTCCAGCGCATCGCGCTGGCTGCTGATGGCGTAGAGACGCAGCCGGTCATACTCCGTCGCCGCCTGCGCGTTTTCCGGGTTCTCGGCGATCGCGCGCTGGGCCGTATATTGCTCGCGCACCGCTACAGCCGCATTCGATGTCTTGCCCCTCAATACATTCAGTGCGGCTTCCATGATGGCGACACGTGCTCGCGCCACTTCGCGGTCGACCGTCCTGTCCGGGTCGAGGCGCAGCGCCTGCAGCAATGGCTTCAGGGTCATGCCTTGCAGCACCAGCGTGCCGAGAACGACAGCGAAGGCGGCGAGCACGATCGGATCGCGGCCGGGAAAGTCGGCCGGCAAGGCAAACGCCGCCACCAGCGTCACCAGCCCGCGCATGCCACACCAGCCGATGAGCACGCCGCCGCGAAACGTTGGCGCGTCTCGCCTTTGGTCCTCGCTGCCGAAGCGGGCAAACCATCGCATGACAACGCCATAACCCAGCACCCAGACGAGGCGCGACACGATGACGACGGCCAGCACCGTTGCGGCGAAGATGAACGCTTCGGCTTGTCCCTCCCCCGCAAGCCGGCCGACAATAGACCGGGCCTGCAGGCCCATCAGCACGAAGGCAAGCACGTTGAGCACGAAGACCGCCGACTCCCAGACCGAATAGGTGCTGACGCGCCTCCTCGCCGACATCAGGCGCGGCGCCCTGCGCGCTATGGTCATGGCATAGACGACAATGGTGATGATGGCCGAAAGGCCCAGCCTGTCGGCGAGGATCCAGACCGCGAACGTTCCGGCGAATTGCACAACCGTGCTGCTCGCCGCATCTTCGATCCGGGAAAGCGTCAGGAGTGAAAGACGACCCAATATGTAGCCGGCGACAACACTTCCGACCGTTGACAACAGGATCGTCGGAATGGCGTTGCTCAGCATGATAGAGCCGAGCGTCGCCGAAACCGCCAGCCGGTAGATCAGGAGCGCGGTGGCATCGTTGAGCAGGCTCTCGCCCCGCAGGATGGCGGTGATGCGATGCGGCACCTTGAATTGCCCGAGTACGGCACTCGCCGCCACCGCATCCGGCGGCGCGACAATGGCGCCGAGCGCTATTGCCGCGGCGATCGGCAGTCCGGCCATTTTCCAGCCGACGAACGCAACGATCGCCGTGGTGAAGATGACGGCGCCGAGCGCCAGAGCCACCAGCGGCAGCCGATAGCGGTTAAGGTCCCGCAACGATGTGTCGTAGGCGGCATCCAGAAGCACCGGCGCGATGAACAGCGCCAGCGCCAGCTCCGGGTCGATCTCGATCGTCGGCGCGCCAGGCACGAAAGCGAGACCGGCGCCGGCCAGAGCCAGCAGCGAAGGATAGGGTATCTCCAAACGCCGCGACAGCCCCGTCAGCGCGACGGCGATCAACAGCAGAACGAGGGTCAGTTCGAAAAGCGCCATGCCTCATCGTAGCGGCGAAGCGAGATCGTTGGCAGTGGCAAAACCGCAAGATGCTGTTGATTGTCCAGCCGGCCGACCTTGTCTGGCAGTATGCACCGGACATGTCCTCGGCATATAGATAGTCATGATCCTCATCGGCCAGTATGACTCGCCTTTCGTTCGCCGCGTCGGCATCGCGCTGACGCTCTACGGCCTGCCCTTCGAGCATCGGCCATGGTCGGCCTTCGGCGATGCCGACAAGATTCGCTCCTACAACCCACTGACGCGGGTGCCGACACTGGTGCTGGACGACGGCGAGGTGCTGACGGAAAGCCACCAGATGCTCGATTATCTGGACAGCCTGATTGCGGTCGAGCGAAGGATGTTTCCGACAGGCGAGCCTGCCCGCCATCAGGCGCTGAGGATTGCGGCCCTGGCCACCGGGCTCGGCGACAAGAGCGTCAGCCTGTTTTACGAAAAGCGCTTGCACGAGAAGGTCTCCGACCTTTGGGTCGGCCGCTGCCGGACGCAGATAGAGAGCGTCCTGGCTGCATTGGAAGCGGACCGCGCCGCGAGGCCTGGGGCCTACTGGTTCGCTGACCGCATCGGCCATGCCGATGTCGCGGTTGCCGCCGTGCTGCGTTTCCTTGGCGAAGCGCATCCGGGCATGGTTCCGCTGGCCGGCTTTCCGGCGTTAGCGGCTCATGCCGCGCGGATGGAGGCACTGCCCGTCTTTCAGGCGATCTCGCAGCCTTTCATCCCGCCGGCCTGAACGCGCTTCGACCCTGTCGGTTTCTCACGGGATCAGTGCAGCACCAGCATGTCGCCTGATGAGAACGAGATCTCGGCCTTTTCGCCGACGGCCGGCGGCGGGGTGGCCGGGCTGTTGAACGTGTCGAGCGAGACCGTGCTGCCGCCGATGCCGACGCGCACCCGGATCACAGAGCCGAGGAAATGCACCTCGGAGATTTCGCCGGAAAGGCTGGAATCGCGGCCGGGCTGACGGCCGAGCGAAATTGCTTCCGGCCGCAGCGCCAGCGACAGCGTGTCGCCGGATTTCGAACCGTTGAGCTTGCCCTTGAGCGAGACTTCTTGCGTGTTGACGCGCACCTTGCCCGAAGCGGCATCGGTGACCGTGCCTTCGAGCACATTCAGCGTGCCGACGAAATTGGCGACGAACTTGGTTGCCGGCCGGTTGTAGATCTCGAACGGCGTGCCGACCTGCTCGGCCTTGCCGCCATACATGACGGCAATGCGATCGGAGATCGATAGCGCCTCTTCCTGATCGTGCGTGACGAAGATCGTGGTGATGCCGAGCTTCTTCTGGATCGAACGGATTTCCTCGCGCAGCGACACGCGCACCTTGGCGTCGAGCGCCGACAGCGGCTCGTCGAGCAGCAGCAGCTTCGGCTTTGGAGCGATCGCACGCGCCAGCGCGATGCGCTGCTGCTGGCCGCCGGAGAGCTGGTAGGGATAGCGGTCGCCCATCTGCGGCAGCTTGATGATGTCGAGCATCTCGGCGACACGTCTGTCGGCATCGGCCTTTGGCATGCCCGCCACCTTCAGGCCGAAGGCGATGTTCTGCGCCACGGTCAGGTTCGGAAACAGCGCATAGGCCTGGAACACCATGCCGACATTGCGCTGGTTGGGCTTCAGCCGGGTGATGTCCTTGCCGGACACGACGATCTTGCCGGCGCTCGGCTCCTCGAAACCGGCGACCATGCGCAGCACGGTCGTCTTGCCGCATCCCGATGGGCCGAGGAAGGAGACGAATTCGCCCGGCTCCACGTCGAGGCTGAAATCCTGGACCACGGTGTTGGTGCCGAAGGATTTTCGGACATGCTGGATGGAGAGGAATGGCTCGGCCATGGCTTTTTCTTTCGATCAGTACTTTTCGATCAGTTTGGGCGGTTCGCCGATCTCGGCGCGAAGCGGGACAGGATCTGGATCAGCGACATGCAGCCCCAGGTGATGGCGAAGGCGATGATGGCAAGTGCCGCCGGCTCATAGGCGCGATTGGCGCCAATGTTCTGCAGATACGGGCCGAAGGCCGGCCGGTTGAGCAGGCTGGCCATGGTGAATTCGCCAATGACGATGGCGAAGGTGAGGAACGCGCCCGACAGCACCGCGATCAGCACATTGGGCAGGATAACGCGGGTGATGATCGTGCCCCAGCCGGCGCCAAGGATCTGCGCTGCTTCGGTCAGTGTCCGCACATCAATGGTGCGCAGCCCGGTGTCGACGGCGCGATACATGTAGGGCAGCGCCAGCGTGGCATAGCCGATGACCAGCAACAGGTCGGTGCCGCGGTCGCTCGCCAGGAACGGTAGCGGCGAATTCGAACCGTACATTCTGATGTAGCCGAAGACGATGACGATGGCCGGGATGACCAGCGGTAGCAGCGTGATGAACTCGACGATCGGCCGCAACTGCGGCAGGCGCAGCCGGATCCAGTAGGCAGCCGGCACGACGATCAGCACACCTATGATGATGGTGAAGATGGCAGCGAGCACCGAATAGCCGAACGTCGCCTGGAAGCGGGCATCGCCGAGCACGATCTGGTAGGCGTCGAATGAGTAGGTGCCGCGCCGCATGCGCATCGAGAATTCCACCGTCGCGATCAGCGGAATGAAGAAATAGGCCGCGCCCAGCGCAAAGACGACCCAGGCCCAGAAACGTCCGGTCTTCATTTCAGCCACCTCTCCGAGCGTGTCCGGAACCAGATGTAGAAGACGTTGGCGAGGCCGGTGATGACGATCATGCCGAAGGCGATGGCATAGCCGAGATGGGGGTTATGCAGCACGTCGCCGCGGATCTGCGCGTAGAGCAGGATCGGCACGATGTTGAGCGAGGAGCCGGTCAGCGCGTAAGCGGTGGCGATGGCGCCGAAGGCATTGGCGAACAAGAGGATGACGGTGCCGAGGAAGCTCGGCCAGATCACCGGGATGACCACCATGCGCCAGAACTGGGTCTGCGTCGCGCCAAGCGTCGCGGCGGCTTCACCCCATTCCTTCTTCAGCCCGTCGATCGCCGGCACGATGATCACCACCATAAGCGGAATCTGGAAATAGACATAGGTCAGCGTCAGGCCCCAGAAGGACAGGATGTTGAAGCCATGGGCGTAGATGTTGAGGCCGAACACGGTGTTCAAGATCACAGTGGCGAGGCCGAGCCGGCCGAGCGTGGCGAGGAAGGCGAAGGCCAGCGGCACGCCGGCGAAATTCGAAGCCACGCCGGAGAAGGTCAGCGTCGCCGAGCGTATCCATTCCGGCAGGCCGCCGCGCACGATGGCGATGGCGATGGCGAGCCCCGCGAAAGCGCCGATCAGCGACGAAGCAAGACTGATCTTGATCGAGATCCAGTATGCGGCAACGATCGTTGGTTGCGAAAGCGCGATGATATTCTCTAACGTGAATTCACCCGCACCGTTCTGGAATGCGCCCAGCATCAAATAGAGCGTGGGCAGGATCAGGAACATGATGGCGAAGATGAAGAATGGCGCCACGCCGAGCCACTGCGTCGGCAGCCGCAACGCACGCGCCTCGCTGGGCGGCGCGGTCTTCCCCGCGATTGTCTGATCGGAAAGCGAGAGATCGGTCATGCGCCGGCTACCGTCTTCGAGGGACACCGGGCGGCCATCAGGCCGCCCGGTGGCTTTCAACCTTACTGAACGTTGGCGCCGACGACGGCGTCCCAGTTCTTGGTGATGGCTTCCTTGGACTTGGCCTGCTCGTCGAGCGTCGGGAACACCGCGACCGCGTAGGACTCGGCCGGAGGCATCTTGGCCATCATGTCCGCCGGAATCTTGCCGTTCTTGGCAAGATCGTTGAAGCGGATCGGGTGGCAATAGCCCTTCAGCCAGCCGAGTTGGCCTTCGTCGGAATAGAGATATTCCAGCCACAGCTTGGCGGCATTCGGGTGCGGCGCGTAGGCGCTGATCGCCTGCACATAGACGCCAGCGACGACACCGGTCTTCGGCACGATCACGTCGACCGGCGGGTTGCCTTTCAGCGTGTCGCGGCCGGCAAGCGCATTGTAGTCCCAGGTGATCAGGATCGGGGTCTGGCCCTGGGCGAGCGTCGCGGCCTTGCCGATGACCGGCACGAAATTGCCGGCGGCGGCGAGCTTCTTGAAGAAGTCGAGACCAGCGGTGCCGGCGGCTTCGCCAGCCGCGGCGCCCGTCGACAAGCCAGCGGCGTAGACGCCCTGGATGGCCTGGTTCGAAGCGCGCGGATCACCAGCGAGAGCGACCGAGTTGGCAAATTCCGGCTTCAGCAGGTCGGCCCAATCGGCAGGCGCTTCCTTTACCAGATCCTTGTTCACTTCGAACGAAAGCACGCCATAATAGTCGCCGGTCCAATAGCCTTCGGCATCCTTGGCGCTGTCGGGGATCGAGTCCCAGGTCGACACCTTGTAGGGCATCAACAGCCCATCGGCCTTGGCGGAGGGGCCGAAGGACAGGCCGACATCGATAACGTCGGGCGCCTGCGGGCCTTTGTTGTCCTTGTTGGCCTTGATCGCCTCGATCTCGTCGCCGGAGCCGGCATCGGGGTTGAGCTCGTTGATGGTGATTTCCGGATATTTCGCCTTGAAGCCGGCGATGACGTCGCCGTAGCCGCACCAGTCATGCGGCAGCGCGATGGTGGTGAGCTGGCCTTCCGCCTTGGCGGCGGCGACCAGTTCATCCATGGACTGGGCCGACGAGATGGCAGAGGTCGCCATCAGGGCGACGGCCGAAAGGGAAAGCACTTTCCCTGTGAATTTGAACATGTGTTCTCTCCGTTGAACTGACGCCGTTGGACGCCTGCGATGCGGTATCGTTTTCGTGTGACAGCCAGATGAAAGCTTTGTGAAAGCGGTGCCCGCAGTGCGAAAAGTAAACTCTTTTTAACCGGTTGTAGCAATCACTCCGCGATTCTTTTTCCGGCTAACTACTTTCTGCTTTACCTTTCATCCTTCCCCCTTTCTTTGCCCTTTCACTTTCTGGATCAAATTCTGGCGCGAAAAACGCCTCACACGGTGCCCGCGATAGCGTTCTTGAGCAGCGTCAGCGCCGCCTTCCTGGTCAGCTTGACCGGGTTGCCGCCGGCGGTCGGATCGACCACCGCCATGTCGGCGATCAGCCCCTTGCGCTTCTTGTCCATGTCGAGCCCCTTGATCAGGCCCGGCAGCGCATGCGGCACCTTCAGCTCCTTGCGCAGCTTGATGATCGCCTTGGCGAAACCGTCGAAACCGCCCTTGATGCCGCAATAGGCGGCGAGCCTGGCGATACGCACCTCGATGGCGTCGCGGTTGAAGGCCAGCACATAAGGCATGAACACGGCATTGGTCATGCCGTGATGGGTATCGTAGAGCGCGCCGATCGGATGCGACAGCGAGTGTATGGCGCCCAGCCCCTTCTGGAAGGCGGCGGCACCCATGGCGGCCGCGCTCATCATATGGGCGCGGGCGACCAGATCCTTGCCGTTGGCGTAGGCCTTCGGCAGGTTTTCGAAGACCAGCCGCACGCCTTCCACCGCGATGCCGTCGGCCATCGGATGATAGCCCGGCGCGCAATAGGCCTCGAGGCAATGCGCGAGCGCGTCCATGCCGGTGCCTGCGGTGATGAAGCCCGGCATGCCGACCGACAGTTCCGGGTCGGCAATGACGATTGCCGGCAAAAGTTTCGGATGGAAGATGACCTTCTTGGTGTGCGTCGCCTCATTGGTGATGACGCCGGCGCGGCCGACCTCCGAACCGGTGCCGGCCGTCGTCGGCACGGCGATGATCGGCGCGATCGCATCGGAGTTGGCGCGCGTCCACCAGTCGCCGACATCCTCGAAATCCCAGACCGGCCTGGTCTGCCCGGCCTGGAAGGCGATCAGCTTGCCAAGATCGAGCGCCGAGCCGCCGCCAAAGGCGATGACACCGTCATGCCTGCCCTGCTTGAACACGGCAATGCCGGCGGTCAGGTTGGAATCCACCGGGTTCGGCTTGACCTCGGAAAACACGCCATAGGGCACCTTGGCGTCGTCGAGGATCTTCAGCGTCGAGGCGACGACCGGCAGCTTGGCCAGCCCCGGATCGGTGACGAAGAGCGGGCGCCTGATGCCGGCGGCATCAAGCACGTCCGGCAATTCCTTGATGCGTCCCGCGCCGAAGCGGACGGTGGTCGGGTAGTTCCATTTGGAGATGAGCTTGGACATTTTTGTCTTTCAAAATCAGATGGCTTCGCGCAGGTGATATGATTTCGGCCGGGTCAGGTTGTCGTAGCCGATGGCCGAAAGGGCCGCGCCCTTGCCGGTGTCCTTGACCCCGGTCCAGACCAACGCCGGGTCGAGATAGTCGCAACGGTTCATGAACACCGTGCCGGTCTCGACGCGGTCACCGATCGCCATCGCGTGCTCGGTATCGCGGGTCCAGATCGAAGCGGTCAGCCCGTAGGGACTGTCGTTCATCAGCGCGATCGCCTCCTCGTCATTGCGCACCTTCATGATGCCGACGATCGGCCCGAAACTTTCCTCGCGCATGACGCTCATCTGGTGGTCGACCCCGGTCAGCACTTCAGGCGCCAGATAGGGCGAGCCGGCCATGTCGTTGGCCACCTTCATGTTGATGTGTGCCTTGGCGCCCTTACGCAACGCTTCGGCCTTCTGCTCGCGGATCAGGTCGGCGAAGCGCGCCTGCGCCATCGGCCCCATCGTCGTCGCCTGGTCGAGCGGACTGCCGACGAGGTAATTCCTGGTCTCGGCAATGAAGCCTTCAACGAACTCATCATAGACCTTCTCGTGCACGTAGACGCGCTCGATGCCGCAACAGCATTGGCCGGAATTGAAGAAGGCGCCGTCGACCAGATTGGCCACCGCATGGTCCATCTTGGCGTCGGGCAGCACATAGGCCGGGTCCTTGCCGCCGAGTTCGAGGCCGAGCGTCATGAAGGTGCCGGCGGCAGCCTTTTCGATGGCGCGGCCACCGCCGACCGAGCCGGTGAAGTTGACATGGTCGATCTTGCCCGAACCGAGCAGCTTCTCGGTCTGGGCGTGGTTCATGACAAGGTTCTGGAACAGGCCCTTGGGCAGGCCGGCCTTGTCGAAGGCCTGTTGGAAGCGTTCGCCGACCAGCAGCGTCTGCGCAGCATGCTTCAGGATGACCGCACTTCCGGCCATCAGCGCCGGCACGATGGTGTTGACGGCGGTCAGATAGGGATAGTTCCACGGCGCGATCACCATGACGACGCCGAGCGGCACCTTCTTCACATAGCGGCGGAACCCATCCTTCGGATTGGAGGCTAAGACCGGCTTCAGCGCCGCCTCGGCGATCTCGACCATGTAGTTGACGCGTTCCTTGACGCCGCCGAACTCGCCGCCATAGCGCACCGGGCGGCCCATCTGCCAGGCGATCTCCGGCACGATCTCGTCGGTCATCGCGACCAGCGCTTCGAGCATGGCGAGCATATACTTGCCGCGCTCGACGACCGGCACCTCAGCCCATTTCTCCTGCGCCGCCCTGGCGCGCTCGACCGCGGCGTTGATCGCCTGATCGGTTGCGATCGGCCGCTCGACATAGATCGAACCATCGATGGGGGATTTGAGTTTTACGGTTTCCAAGTGGGCGTCTCCATATATCGAAAGGCAAAGCGTCAGCAGGCAAGGGCGCGAACATGCCCGGCTCTTGCATAATCCAGTATTGACTGATCGCGCGTCACGAGCGTCAAATCGAACGCCCGCGCTGTCGCGATCAATATCCTATCCGCCGGATCGCCGTGGAGCGATCCAGGCAAGAAAGACGATTCAATCAACAATTCCGGCGAAAGAGCCTCGACCTTGATGCCTGGCGTGGCGATCACTTCCCCAAAAATGCTTGCTGGCGACTTTGCTGCCGCCAACCGGCCCTTAGCGCTCAGCAGGCCCAATTCCCAGGCCGAAATGGGGGAAACCCGGACCTTCTCGTCAACAGCCGCGGCGTTGTTGATGGCAATCTTGGCTTCCGGCCTGATTGGCTCGTTCAGCGCTATCCATATGATCGCGCAAGTGTCGAGCAGCAGCCTGTGCGTCACGGCAGCACGTCAGGCTCAAAGGCCGGCCTCGTGTAATCATGTCCTTGGAGAAGCGTGACCTTGCCTGTCCATATGCCGAAAAGAGGATGGTCGGTATTTCCCTGCGGAAGTTCGTAGCTAGCCTGCGCTGGTTCCGCCATTCCCGAACGAGTCTTGTCTGTGGTAGCCATATTCGGCTTTCGATAACCTTCGGGCCATCCCTCCAGTTTGAAATCCACCCGCTCGTTCGCAAGATCGACACGAGACGCCCGGTAGTTTGCGCGCAACCAGGCGCGCGCCTGGCTGTGCCCGCTCGGGCTGTTCGCCCACCATTCCTCCCGCTGTCGTGCCGACGGCGGCAAGCGGCCACCGATAACTTGCTCGATCTCTGCGAAGCTCATCGACATCTGGCCCTGGCCCGAGAATAGGAGATGCTCGAAAAGCGGATGGTATTTGGTTCCTTCGGTCATCGCACAAGCCTAGTTCAACCAGCGTTTTCGGTCAAGGTATAGATAGTATCTTACTATCTTTCTAATACCGCTCGAATCCCCTGTGCAGTTCCCAATCCGTGATCCGGCGGTCGTATTCGAACTGCTCCCAGCGCGCCGTGTGCACATAGTGTTCGAGCACGTCCTCGCTAAACGCCTGCTTCAGCATCTTCGATTTCGCCAGCGTCTCGGTCGCGTCGCGTAGCGTCTTCGGAATCTCCGGCAGGCGCGACGCCTGATAGGCATCGCCGACGAAGGGTTTTTGCAGTTCCAGCTTCTCGTCGATGCCGGCTAGGCCGGCGGCGATCAGTGCTGCGAAGGCGAGATAGGGGTTGAGGTCGGCGCCGCCGATACGGCACTCCATGCGGATGCCCTTGGTGCCCTCGCCGCACAGGCGGAAGCCGGCGGTGCGGTTGTCCTCGCTCCACATGATCTTGGTCGGCGCGAAGGTGCCGGCCTGGAAGCGCTTGTAGGAGTTGATGTAGGGCGCCAGGAACCAGGTGAATTCCTTGGCGTATTTGAGCTGGCCCGCCGCCCATTGCTGGCCGAGCGTCGACAGCGTCCAGTCGGCCTTTTTGTCGTAGAACAAGGGCGTCTTGCCGTCGGCGCTCCACAGCGAATTGTGGATGTGGCTGGAATTGCCGGCGAGTGCATAATTGTACTTGGCCATGAAGGAAATCGCCTTGCCTTCGGACTCGGCGATCTCCTTGGCGCCGTTCTTCAGGATGACGTGGCGGTCGGCCATGTCGAGCGCCTCGGCGTAGCGCACATTGATCTCTTCCTGGCCGGGACCCCATTCGCCCTTGGAGTTCTCGATCGGAATGCCGGCCGCTTCCATCTCGTTGCGCAGCCGTCGCATGACGCCTTCTTCCTTGGTGGTGATGCCGATCTGGTAGTCGCCGATATAGGGGGAAGCGGTGTCGAGACTTTGCCAATGCTTCTTGCGGGCCGAATCGTAGGTCTCGCTGAACAGATAGAATTCGAGTTCGGAGGCGAAATAGCCGATATAGCCGCGCTCGGCGAGCCGCTTGATCTGCTTCTTCAGCATGGCGCGCGGCGAATGCGCGAGGTCGTCATGGTCGTGGTGGTCGAGCACGTCGCAGATCACCAGCGCGGTCCTTTCCAGCCACGGAATGCGCCGCAGTGTCGAAAGGTCCGGCTTCATGACGAAATCGCCATAACCCTTCGACCAGCTTGCCGCCTTGTAGCCCGGCACCGGTTCCATATCGATGTCGGCGGCCAGGAGATAGTTGCAGCCATGCGTCTCGTCATGCGCGGAATCGACGAAATACTGCGCCAGGAACCGCTTTCCCGCGAGCCGCCCCTGCATGTCGACGATGCAGGCCAGCACCGTGTCGACCTCGCCGCTGGAGACCGCTTTCTTCAATTGATCGAACGAGAAATTTCCGGCCATTCCTTTGGCACTCCAGCGCTTGTCGATTGAAACGGGAAACCGAAACCATGGCCGGCGCGAGGCCGGCCATGGCCGTGATGGTGGGGTCAGTGGCCGGTTTCGCCGACCGCCTGTTCCGCCGCCCTGATGGCGGCCTGGCGCTTGGCGATCTGGTCGCCGATCGGCGGGCCCTGGAAGCGGCGATTCTCGAAACCGAACCAGAGCACGGCGGTCAGCACGATAAAGCCCAGTGTAATGTAGAGCACCTTGTCGTTCGGTGGCTGAATGGCGATGTAGAAGATAATCACCATGCCGATGACCGACAGGATGCAAAACAGCTTGAACAGACCGGCGCCGAGATTCCACGGGCCGGGATTTGGCCATTTCTCGGTTCCGAAAGCCATCATGCCAAGCACGATCGGAATGATGAAGGACAGAAACAGGAACACCAGCGTCGAATTGACAACGATGGTGTAGATGTTGGTGCCGCCGATCGAGATGAACTGGGCAAGAAAGACATAGATGATTTCGAGGGCCGCAGCGGTCCAGATGGCGTTGACCGGCGTGCGCCAGGCTGGGCTGACCTTGGCGAGCGAGGCCGAGCCAACCGGCATGCCGCCGTCGCGCGAGAAGGCGAACAGCATGCGCGAGGCCGAGGTCACCGTGGCAAGGCCGCACAGAAACTGGGCGATCAGGATGGCCAGATAAAGCAGTGTCTTCAGCCATGCCGGCAGGATCGCGTCCATGGTGGCAAAGAACACGCCCCAGCCCTGCTTGGCGCCGACGGCCAGATCCGGAATTGCCAGGACGATGGCGCACAGCATCACCCAGCCGATCAGCGACGACCACAGCACGGACGAAACAATCGCCCGCGGGACCGAGTGCGCGGCCTTCAACGTCTCTTCCGAAGTGTGCGCCGATGCGTCATAGCCGGTGATGGTGTAGACCGGCAGCAGCAGGCAGAGCAGGAAGAGGTACATCATGGAATCGGTTTGCGGGAAAACGCCGCCACCCGCATCGCCCGAATAGTTGGTGAACGTCCACAGCCGCGTGATGTCGATCGCCGGTGCAAACACCAGGCAAGCCACGATCAGCACCGCCGTTGCTCCGAGAATCAGGAAGCCGGAAGCATCCGTCAGCATGGCCGTGAGCTTGATGCCGAAGTGATTGAGCAGCGCCTGAAGGACGGTTATGAAGGCGACGAACCCGACGATTTCGCCCGGCGTGCCCGTCATGCCGAACGCCGCGCCGAACGTGCCGACGAAGAAGAACGCGGTGCCGATATTGATGGCGCCGAGCACCGTGATCAGGCCGAGCAGGTTGAGCCAGGCGGTGAGCCAACCGGTGAAGCGGTTGCCGAGGATCGACGCCCAGTGATAGAGGCCCCCGGCGGTCGGGAATGCCGAGGCGATCTGCGCCATGGCAAGGGCGAAAAATCCGGAAACGGCGCAGCCGACGATCCAGCCGATGCCGGCGCCCGCGCCGCCGATCGACGACGTGGCTTGCGCGAAGGAATTGATGCCGCCTGATAGGATGCAGATGATCGAGAACGAGATGGCGAAATTCGAGAAGCGGCTCATGCTTCGCGACAGTTCCTGGGCATAGCCCATTCCGTGGAGGACCTTCAGGTCCTCCTTCTTATCGACGTCCGAATAGTCTTGCGCTGACATTTTTGTCCCCTTTTTGGTTCTTAGCTGGCCGATTGTACTGACTTTCCCACTGCGCTTGGTCGGGAGCCGCTGGCCTCGTCGGGCTCCAGATCTAGAAAAATGCCTGTGAGCAGATCCGCCCATTTCCGCTGCCCGGCCTCGCCGGAGATTTCGTCGTTGCGGATTTCGATCATCGCGCAGGGAAGCCCCCGCGAGCGCGCGTGCCGCTCCAGCGTGAAATAGACGCGGTCGGCCGGCGAATAGGGTTCGTTGACGCCGACCGTGATGCCGGCGAGGCGCTGAAGCGCGGCAATGAGTGGAGACGCGAGCCGGCGGTCCTCGTCATGGATGATGCCGATGTGCCATGGCCGGCTCTTGCCCTTGTAGACCGGGGTGAAGGAGTGGACGGACACCAGCCGAGTCTCCTGCCCCCGCGCCAGCCTTTTGTAGATGACGTGGCCGACCGCATCGTGGAAGGGCTGCCATGACAAGGCGACGCGCGCGGCGCGCTGCTTGTCCGACAGGCCGGCATTGCCGGGAATGATCGTGGTCTCGCTGACCGGCGGCACCAGGTCCGGTGCGTCGAGCGGCCGGTTGCAATCGATGACGAGACGCGAAATGCGGGTCTCGACCAGTGTTGCGTCAAGCGCCTCGGCCATGCGGCGAGCGACCGGCAGCGCTCCGGGATCCCAGGCGATATGGCGGGAAAGCTCTTCGGCAGCGAGGCCGAGCGTTCCGAATTCGGCCGGCAGGAAGTTGGAGGCGTGGTCGCAGGTGAAGACGAAGGGGCTCGAGCCGCCGGGGTTGGTCACCCTTACGGTCTCAGAGGATGCAAGGCTGGCGGGCCGTGCTGTCTCCATTGTCTGCCGTCCCCGGGGAGCGCTGTATCGTATGTTACGTATTTTGCCTCATTGCGTCCCTGTGGATGATTTCATACAGTTTGTCCGGCTTTGTCAAACGCGATTTCCGTTAGCTAGGCCAAGAGCGGGGGAAAACATGATTTCCAGCATTGCCGAACTGATCTCGGACCGCATCGGCGCGATGCCGGCCGGCGAGCGGCGCGCCGCCCAGACATTGATCGCCAACTACCCCTTGATCGGCCTGAAGACCGTCGCCGAATTCTCGGCGGCAGCTGGCGTGTCGTCGCCGACGATCCTGCGTTTTGTCGCCCGGCTCGGCTTCCAGAACTATCCTGAATTCCAGTCGGCGCTGCAGGACGAACTGGCGGCGCAATTGCAGTCGCCGGCGTCGCGCACGCTCAATCCATCGTCGCCGGGTGGTGGCGCGGTGTCGCCAATGCTGGAGGCGACGCTCGACAACATGCGCGAGACCTTCAGGCACCTGTCCGACAAGCAGCTTGCCGACATTGCCGCAAAACTCGCCGACCGGCGCGGTAAGACATTCCTCATCGGCGGCCGCTTCACCGATCCGCTGGCACGCTACATGGCCGCCCACCTCGCCATCGTCCAACCCAATGTCTTTCACCTCGCCGGACAGGAAAGCATCTGGCGCGACCGGCTGATCGACATGGGCAAGCGCGACGTGCTGATCATCTTCGACATCAGACGCTACCAGGACAGCCTGGTGCGCTTTGCCGAGACCGCGCATCAGCGCGGCGTGCAGATCGTGCTGTTCACCGACCAGTGGCTGTCGCCGATCGCCCGCTTCGCTCGCCATGTCATTGCCGGACGCACCGCGGTGCCTTCGGCCTGGGATTCCTCGGCCGCCCTTTTCGTCGTCGCCGAAACGCTGATCGGCGCCGTCACGAGGCAACTCGAGGCCGACGGCGCCAAGCGCATTCGTGAGCTGGAAAGCCTGCGGTAGGGTCCCCAATCACCCCGAACGACCGGGTTCGACGCCGTTGCGATCATCGGCAACAGACGTCGCGGCGGCTCGAAAAACGACCTCAAAATCCCCTCTCGCCTCAAAATCCCTCTTGAACGTCGTTCCGGCGACGCTACGGGGTCAAGTCCAAGACTGCTGTCCTGCTCCGCATGTCGACGGGAAGGGAAACGTGCTCGTGCGTGATCATCCATCTGTCTCCGGATCGACGAAATGCATTGCTCACGCGTACCCAGTAGTCGACATTCGCGCCTGTTTTCAGGGTGCCACGCGCTCGGATAAGCATCCATGCGGCGGCAACCGCGTCGCCGGCCGCAATATCCAGTTGGCCAAGCTCCTGGCCAATCGGACCAGACCAGCGGGGAAACCAATCTAAGAACCGCTCGCGAAGAGCGTTGGATCCCACATACCGAAGCGGCGGTACGAGGTCGAAATAGACTATGTCGTCGGAGTAAAGGGACATAAGCCACTCGATGTCCTTGGCGCCCATGGCAGCCGATCGACTCTCCAGCAGCTCCCTGATCGCGGCTTCAA
Source organism: Mesorhizobium sp. STM 4661 (assembly GCF_000359125.1). Classification (GTDB taxonomy): domain Bacteria; phylum Pseudomonadota; class Alphaproteobacteria; order Rhizobiales; family Rhizobiaceae; genus Mesorhizobium. The sequence goes on from NZ_CAAF010000082.1 coordinate 334,374, forward strand.
CGCCAGGCATCGTCTCCTCCAATCTCAGCATTTTGCCGGCTTGCCGAGGCTGTCTCTTCCCCTCCCACGTTGTCATCAAGGTAACCACCGATAGTGCTCCCCGACAAGCAGCCTTCACCACTTGAAACAATCACGGAAATCATCCTGGCGCGGCGATGGCTCAAGCGCCGAGATCTCCCGCGATCGGCTTCATCCTCTACGTGGTCATCGGCAATGAGCCCATCTCGGTCATTGGCGGCAGCCAACTGATCGAGTTTTGATTCCAAGCGTAGTTCTGCCAACGTTACATAGATTTAATGTGTGGCAGCGGCAGAATTGCCATAAAGCCATGATATCGGCGCGGCTTCGCACGTACCGGGTGCGTCGCTGCGTTTTATGCTTGGGGAAACCGGTAGACGTTTTTGCCAACCGGAGTGCCGATGGCCGCCTGGAAACAAATAGTCTTTGCGCTTGTGATCCTGGTGGCGGCGGCTGCCGCCTGGGTTCGCTTTTTTCCCGGCGCGCCGGATGTGCTGGCGCGCTGGGGCATCGACTGGGCTTATGCCGCGACGCCCCCGGCCGAGACGGGCGCGGTCACCAACGCCAGGCAGGCAGAGGGCCGCAATGGCGCCGGCCAACTGGTGACCATCGTCGCTTTGCCGGCGGCGAAGGCTGTTATCAATGATCGCTTGCAGGCGATCGGCACCGGCCGCGCCAACGCGTCGGTGACGGTCAATCCCTACAGTTCCGGCCGCATCGTCGAATTCCTGGTCAAGTCCGGCGCCCGTATCGAGAAGGGTGAGATCATCGCCACCCTCGATTCCGACACCGAGGTCATCGCCCAGAATCGCGCCAAGCTTGCCTTGCAGGATGCGCAGGCCAAGCTCAATCGGGTCAAGTCGCTCAGGGCTTCCAATGCCGCGACAGCCGTCGCCGTCGCCGATGCCGAGGTGGTGCTGGCCAATGCCAAACTGGCGCTCAGCGATGCGGAACTGGCCTTGCAGCGCCGTTCGATCGTCGCGCCGATATCGGGCACAGTGGGCATCCTGCCGATTTCGGCCGGCAATTACGTGACCGGCCAGTCGGCGATCGCCACCCTTGACGACCGCTCCAGCATACTGGTCGATTTCTGGGTGCCGGAGCGCTTCGCCGCCGCCGTCAAGGTCGGCGCGCAATTGTCGGCGACGCCGATCGCCAATCCCAACATGAGCTACACCGGTACGGTTTCCGCCATCGACAACCACATCGACGAGAACAGCCGCACCCTTCTGGTCAAGGCGACGATCGCCAATCCGGCCGATTCGCTGCGTGCCGGCATGTCCTTCCAGATCACCATGAAATTCCCCGGCGACAGCTATCCGGCGGTCAGCCCGCTGGCGATCCAGTGGGGCTCGGACGGCGCCTATGTCTGGGCGATCGAGGACGGCAAGGCCAAACGCGTTGCCGTCCGCGTCATCCAGCGCAACACGGAGACCGTGTTGATCGACGCCCCGATCGTCAGCGGCGACATGGTGGTGACCGAGGGTACCCAGAGCGTCAGCGAAGGCGGCGAGGTCCGTATCGCCGGCGAAGAACAGCGCGCCGCCGACGCCAACGGCTCATGACCGGAACCAACAACGCCGCCAGCGACACCGGCTTTACCGCGCTGTTCATCCGCAGGCCGGTGATGGCCTTCGTGCTGAACACTTTGATCGCGGTCGCCGGCCTTGCCGCCTTTTACGGCGTCGAGATCCGCGAACTGCCGGATGTCGACCGCCCCGTCATCACCGTTAATACGACCTTCGAGGGCGCCGCGTCCGAAACCGTCGACCGCGAATTGACCGACGTGATCGAGGGCGCGGTCGGCCGCGTCTCCGGCGTCAAGTCGATCTCGTCGACCTCGTCCTTCGGCACCAGCCGCGTCACCATCGAATTCAACGACGGCGTCAACCTCGACGTCGCCGCCTCCGATGTGCGCGACGCCGTCGGCCGCGTCGCCAACCAGATGCCGGAGACGGCGGACGCGCCGCGTATCGTCAAGGCCGATGCCAATTCCGAGCCGGTGATGCGGCTGGCCGTCACCTCCGATACCATGTCGGTGCAGGACATGACGGTGATTGTCCAGGACCAGATCGAGGACGAGCTTGCCGCCGTCCCCGGTGTTGCCGACGTCCAGGTCTCTGGCGACCGCGACAAGATTTTCCGCATCGACGTCGACCAGACCAAGCTGGCCAGCCAGGGCTTCACCGTCGCCGACCTCAGGGCGGCCCTTGCCTCGGTCGCCTTTGATTCGCCGGCGGGCTCGATCACCACGACCAATCAGGACCTGATCGTGCGCACCACGGCGGACGTGACCACGCCCGACGAGTTCGAGAACATCATCATCGGCGGCACAACGCGCATCCGCGACGTCGCCACCGTCACGCTCGGTCCCGATATCGGCCAGACCACATTGCGTTCCGACGGCAAGACCGGCATCGGCCTCGGCATCATCCGCCAGGCGGAGTCGAACACGCTGGATATTTCGACCGGCGTGAGGGCCGCCGTTGCCACGCTGCAGGCGAACCTGCCCGAGGGCATGTCGATCAAGGTCACCAGCGACGATGCGGTCTTCGTCAACGGCGCCGTGCATGAAGTCGAGATCGCGCTCGGCCTGTCCGTTTCCATCGTGCTGATCGTCATCTATGTCTTTCTCCTCGACTGGCGTGCGACGCTCATTCCGGGCCTCGCGATGCCGGTCGCCATGATCGGGACGATCGCCGCCATCTATCTCGCCGGCTTCTCGGTCAACATACTGACGCTGCTCGCCCTGGTGCTGGCGACGGGCCTCGTCGTCGACGACGCCATCGTCGTGCTCGAAAACATCGTGCGACGACGCAACGAAGGCATGGGACCGCGCGCCGCCGCCGTGCTCGGCACGCAGGAGGTATTCTTCGCCGTCATCGCCACGACGCTGACGCTGGTCGCGGTCTTCGTGCCGATCTCCTTCCTGCCCGGTCAGACCGGCGGCCTGTTCCGCGAATTCGGCTTCGTGCTCGCCATCTCGGTGCTTTTGTCCTGCGTGGTGGCGCTGACCCTTTGCCCGATGCTCGCCTCGCGCATGCTGTCGAGCGCGCCGGTTCACCACGAAGGCGGCAACGGTGTCGGCGTCCGCATTGGCGGCGCGCTGAATGCGCTCTATAGGCGCTGCCTGCGCATCTGCCTCGACGCGCCGTGGATCGTGCTTCTGGTGGCGGTGCTGTTTGCGGCCACGGCCTTCACGCTGTTCGGCACGATCCGCCAGGAACTGACGCCGACCGAGGACCGCGCCGTCGTGCTCCTGCGCGTCAACGCGCCGCAAGGCGTCAGCCTCGATTACACGACCGAGCAGATGCAGAAGATCGAGAACCTGATCCAGCCGCTGCGCGACTCCGGCGAAATCCGCAGCACCTTCGCCAATGCCGGCCAGAACGGCGCCTACAACAGCGGCTTCATGGTGATGACGCTGGCGCCGTGGGACGAGCGCAGCCGCAGCCAGCAGCAGATCATGGCCGAGATCAGCCAACTCACCAGGCAGGTGCCGAGCGTCCGCGTCTTCCCGGTGCAACCCAACAGCCTCGGCATCCGCGGCGCCGGCAACGGCCTGCAGTTCGCGCTGGTCGGCAACGACCGCAAGGCGCTCGGCGATGCGGCGGTCGAGATCATCGCCGAGATGCAGAAGGACCCGCGCTTCCAGTCGCCGCGGCTCTCCGTCGATCCGACCCAGCCGCAGCTTTCCGTCGCCATCGACCGCGAGCGCGCCTCCGATCTCGGCATCGACATCACCGGGCTTGCCGACACCACGCAGGCCATGCTCGACGGCAATGACGTCGTCGACGTCTATATCGCCGACCGCAGCTACGGGGTGAAGCTGGTTTCGACGACCAACCCGATCAACGATCCGACCGATCTCGAAAACGTCTTCCTGAAGACGGGCGATGGCCGCTTCGTGCCGATGTCGACCATCGCCACGCTGACCGAGCGCGCCGTGCCGCCATCGCTGACCCGCGAGCAGCAGCAGCCGTCGGTGGCCATCACCTCCAACCTCGGCGGCGATTTCGCGCTTGGCCAGGCACTCACCCGCGCCGAGGAAATCGCCACGCCGCTTCTTCCGCCGGGCAGCCGCATCCTGCCGCTGGCCGAGGCCGCGACGCTCGGCGAAACCAACAGCGCCATGGTCACCATCTTCGGCTTCGCGCTGGTCATCATCCTTCTGGTGCTCGCCGCCCAGTTCGAGAGCTTCGTCAGCGCCGTCATCATCATGGCGACGGTGCCGCTTGGCCTTGCCTGCGCGATCTTCGCTCTCTTGCTCAGCGGCACCAGCCTCAACGCCTACAGCCAGATCGGCCTGGTGCTGCTGGTCGGCGTCATGGCCAAGAACGGCATCCTGATCGTCGAGTTCGCCAATCAGCTGCGCGACCGTGGGCTCGGCGTGCGCGAGGCGATCGAGCAAGCCTCCATCATCCGGCTGCGGCCGGTGATGATGACGATGATCTGCACCGTACTCGGCGGCGTGCCGCTGGTGCTGGCAAGCGGCGCCGGCGCCGAGGCGCGCGTAGCACTCGGCTGGGTGATCGTCGGCGGGCTGGGGCTGGCCACCATCTCGACGCTGTTCCTGACGCCGGTCGCCTATTTGCTGCTGGGCCGTTTCGTCACCCCGAAGACACACGAGGAAGCGCGGCTGAAGCGCGAACTCGACGAAGCCGCCTACACCAATGTCGAGCCGGCGGAATAGACCGCCTAAGGCTTGATGAACACTTTGCCGTTAGGTTTGGCTAGCTCCGCCGGAACCTTCGCCATCGCCTCGGCCAGCGGCACGACCGCCGTCACGTCGGTCGACCAGCGCCCGTCGGAAAAACGCTTCTGCGCCTCCATGATCGCCGGTCCGCGGCGGTCGCGGAACTGGCGCATCCATTCGCTCAGCCAAAAGCCCTCGATACGCTTGTGCTGGAAGATCAACTGCCCCGGCTCGCGGATCACCGTTGTGTCCGGGTCGAGCCGCCCATAGACGATCCAGCGCGAACGCTTCGGCATGGCGTCGAAGATGGCCGAAGCCAGCGGCCCGGTGACCGCGTCGAGGAAGATGCGCGGCTGCTCGGCCTTGATCACCTCGCGCAGCGTCGCCTTGAAATCCGCTGTCTTCTCGTTAAGCACATGGGCCGCGCCCATCTCCTTCAGAAGCGGGATCTGCTCGTCGCGACGCACGGTGACGATCGGCCTATATCCTTCCTCCCTGGCCAGGCCTGCTATCAGCTTGCAGAGCTGGCTGGCGCCTGCGGTCATGATGAAGGCCTTCTCGCCTTCCTGTTTGACGATGTCGAACATGGCGAGCGCGGTGAGCGGGTTGACGATCATCGCCGCGCCATCCTCATCGCGGACCGTGTCGAGAAGCGGGATGCAGACGACCGCCTCGGCGACGGCGTACTCGGCCCATGAGCCCCAGTTGCTGACGCCGGTGGCAAAGGCGACGCGCTTGCCGATCAGGCTCTTCGGGTAAGGCTCATCGCCGCTGGCGACGACTGTGCCGACGCCCTCGAAACCAGCCGGCTGGCCCTTGACCCGCGGCTGGCCATACTGGCCCTTGATGAAGGCGACGTCGGACGGGTTGATCGAGGCGAGACCGACCTTGATCAGCACCTGGCTTTGGCCCGGCACCGGCACCGCGATCACGCCCGGCTGCACATAAGGCTCCATCGCCTCCAGCGCGCTGGCGGAAGGCATCCTGGTGTAGCCGTCGCCGACGAGCAGGAGCGCTTTCATCTCAGATGGAACGTCCATCGCTCTTCACCCTCTCACAAATGCGTAGGCACTTTACCCGTGGCAAGGATGACCGTACTTCGGGTAGCCTTGTCAACGCGAGCCCCTCACCCGGATGGCGAGAAGGCGCGGAGGAGTTGCAATGAGCTATCTGGACGAGCTGTTTTCGGTCGCCGGCAAGACCGCGCTGGTGACGGGCGCCGCGACCGGCATCGGCCGCATGGCGGCGGCAGCACTCGTCCGGGCCGGCGCCAGCGTCATGATCGCCTCGCGCAAGGGCGAGGATTGCATCAGGGTCGCCGGCGAATTGAACGGCCTCGGCGCCGCCGGCCGGGCGGAAGGCTTCGCCGGCGATGTCTCCAGCGAAACCGGCATCGCCGCGCTCGTCGCCGAAGTGAAGGCGCGGACCGACCGCCTGCATGTATTGGTCAACAATGCCGGCGTTTCCTGGGGCGCGCCGCTGGAGGACTTTCCCTACCACGCCTGGGCCAAGGTGTTCGGCGTCAACGTCACCGCCGTTTTCCATCTGACCCGCGAGCTTCTGCCGCTGCTCGATGCCGCCGCCAGCGATGCCGATCCGGCAAGGGTGATCAATCTGGGCTCGGTGATGGGTACCCAGCCGCTCGCCGACGACGCCTATTCCTACACCGCCTCGAAGGCCGCGGTTCACCATCTGACGCGCACGCTGGCGATCGAATTCGCCGCGCGCCGCATCACCGTCAACGCCTTTGCCCCTGGACCTTTCCAGAGCCGGATGACCGCTTTCGCCACAGCGACCGAGGAACAGGCGAGACATGTTGGCCGCCATGTTCCGCTTCGTCGCATCGGCACACCGGATGACATTGCCGGCGCAACGCTCTATTTGTGCAGCCGTGCTGGCAGTTATGTCACCGGCGCCATCCTGCCGATCGACGGCGGGCAGTCGGTGCAGCATGGGCTGACACTGTTCAAGGAATGAAGCCGCCCGGGCGGCTGAAATGGAGGGACATCAGCGTGGAACCGATCAGTCTCGATGTGCTTCTGGCCAGCGTCGGCAAGGAAGTCGGCGTGTCGCCGTGGCGGGTGGTCTCGCAGCGCATGATCGACCAGTTCGCCGACGCCACCGACGATCACCAGTTCATCCATTGCGATCCGCAGCGCGCCAAGCGCGAAACACCGTTCGGTGGCACCATAGCGCATGGCTTCCTGTCGCTGTCGCTGTTGTCGGCGATGACTTTCGAGACCATGCCGCCGCTCGAAAACAGCAAGATGGGCGTCAATCACGGCTTCGATTCGCTGCGCTTCCTGGCCCCGGTGAAGACCGGCTCGCGCATCCGCACCCGCTTCGTGCTCGCCGACGTCAAGGTCAGGCCGTCGGGCTGGGTGCAGACGGCGCATGACGTGACCATCGAGATCGAGGGCTCGAAAAAGCCGGCGCTGACCGCCCGCTGGCTGACGCTGACACTGATCGAGCGCCAGCCAGAGGAGGCTTGAAAGTCATCGGAGTGCCGGAAGCTCGAATTCGCAAGTATCAGCGAGCGCCGGCTGAGATGAACTTCATGTTCCGGCTGACTTGCAGGGCGATGTAGACGACCAGCGAGCACCCGATCGGGAAGACGATCTCGTTGACGGCAGTTGTGATGGCCTGCGGCAGCGCGAGCGCAACGTCCTTCGCCAAGGCCGTCTCGATCGTCAGCACCGTGATTCCACCCCCGAACACCGCCCCAATCAAGGCGCCTGCCAGCATGAATTGCTGCGGGCGCGGTTTTTCCTTCGACGCAAGCGAGGCCAGTATCCAGCCGAGCAGGCCATATTCGATCGCCCGCAACACACCGAGCGTAGGGAGCGAGAGGATCACCGGTTTGGCGGACGCATCGAGTGCGCTCACCATGACCTTTTGCGTGCCCTTGGCGATGCCCATCGCCAGTGGCGCGGCGATCGCGCCGATCAGTCCGCCGATCGAGGCACGCACCTTGGCGATCGCCGTGCCGAGGCTGACGCCGGCACAGACGAAGAACGACCACGTCACACCTTGCGCCAACTCGATCAGAACCTGGGTGGTGGCGGGGTGGGAACCCGCCGCAAATCTCACGGTCAGAATAAGGGCTTCCATGGCGAAGCCGAGTGCTATTCCCAACCATGCGACCATGACGACCCGCCTGAGCGCCAGTCTGGCGCTGTGAGAAAGTGGATCCGCGTCCGGTGTAGCGGATGTAAGCTCGGTCACGGCCATATCGGCCTCCTAGAAACGAAATTTCTTGCAGAGCAGCCAACTAGCCCCTGTCTGTAACAGCCTGGTGTTGCCTGTTTTTTGCCCGAGTAACACTTTGCCATCGATGTTCGGGCAAAATGACCCTGAACCGGCATAGCCAACCGCATTGCCGCAAAGCCGGTTTGATGCCGCCTTGTCCGATTCCGTACAGCGTATATAATTTAGCCAGCCACCAACAACAAAGGCAGGAAAAATTGCCGCTGAGCGTCCAAACACGCCGCGAGAAGCAAAAGGCCGAACTGCGCTCCGAACTTGTCGAGGCGGCGCACAAGCTTGTCCAGGAAGAAGGCTATGAAGGCCTCACCATCCGCAAGCTGGCCAAGCGCGTCGGCTATGCGCCGATGTCGGTCTATTCCTATTTCGCCGACAAGCAGGACATATTGTTCGCACTGGCCGAGGACGCCTTCGCGACGCTTGCCCGGCGCATCGAGGAGCATCCGTCCGACGATCCGATCGAGGCATTGCAGGCGGTCATGACGGAATATGCCGCCTTCGGGCTCGGCAATCCCAACGAATACCGCACCGTGTTCATGACCGAAAAGACCAGGCCGCCGGAGGGCAAGACCTTCGCCGAGATGGAAGAAGGCAACCCGGCGATGAAGGTGCTGATCAGCAGAGTCGAGGCCTGCGTCGCCGCCGGCAAGCTCAAGGGCGATCCGCGCGCCATCGCCACCACGCTGTGGGCGGTCGGCCATGGCACGATCTCGCTGCTGATCACCTTCCCCTTCTATCCGTTCGGCGACCCGCAGGCTTTCGTGAAGCGGATGTGCGATTTCGCGCTTGCCGGTCTGATGACGCAAGATATGCCGCCGCTGACGGAAACGCCGCCCAACTGCTGACCAACTGGTATTCCCGCACAGTTTGATCGGCCGGCGCTTTAACCGTGCGACATTTTGGCTTTTTAAGAAAATTTGATCGTACGTGTACGATTTCTGACTTGAAGTCACGCGTCTTCGGGCGTATTTGTACGCTGCATCGTACATGTACGGAAAAGATTTGACCGGAGACAGATGATGAAAAAGACAGTCCTCACCCTCGCCGCCGTGCTTGCTTTCTCGGGCGCCGCCTTCGCCGGCACCAGCCAGCCGGCCAAGCAGACGCCAGCAGCGGCCTGCATCCACACCAACGCCAATGTGAAGCTCGATTGCGGCGCGACCGGCTCGGTCGAAAAGACCGGCGTCGCGACCAAGACCGGCTCGGTCGACGGCAAGGGTCCGAAGCTTGGTATCGACATCAATCCGTGGATCGTGCCCAGCACGTTCTGATGCATGTCGCGCAAAAGTGCGCAGCGGTTTTGCGATAACGACATGCATAAAAACAAGAATCTAAAGCGCGTCGCATGAGTCCGTTCAAACGCGACGCGCTTTAAGGTTCGGCAACGCGGCCCGAACGGTTATGACGACCCCGATATGACGACAAAGGGCGGCAGGAAATCCTGACCGCCCGTTTTCTTGACCACCAAGTACAGCTTCGCCGCGCCAGATGGATTATTTCTTGCGCTTCTTCATTCCCGCTACGGTCTTGGCTTTGCCCGGTCTTGCGGGGGCGCCGGAAATGGACGTTCCTGTGATCGACACCGGATCGCTAGCCGGAAACGTATCCTCGAGACCTTCCTCGAGCTCCTCTTCCGCACTCACGTCGTGACGTCTCTCATGTTCGAGCGAGCGCACAGCCGACGTCTTTTTAGCCTGTGATTTTGGCGCGGGTTTCGACGGCATCGGCATTCTCCCTCGGCTTGCTGTCGCAAAACGATCCGGCGCGACGAATGTTCCTGGGCTCACGCCGCCGCGTCGCCTGCCGCCTCCGACAGGAAAGTAAAGACATAGTCGGAGAAGGAACGCCAGCATTCGACCCGGAACGCGTCCTCGGCTGTGCGCAACAGCACGATCTCGACCTTGCCCAGTATGGTGCGCGACGCCGCCCCTACCGGAAAGACCTCGAGCGCCAGATCCTGCGGACAGCCTGAGTTGACCGCCGCGGCGGCAGCCGGGCCGGTGACTGAAATGGCGATGTTGCGATGCGAGATGCCGACCGCCGAATGCAAGGCCGTCACCTCAGCGCAATCGGCGAGCGGATCCTTTCCGGCCTCATCGATGACCAGCCATTCGTCCGGTCCAAGCCACAATGCCGTGCGACCGGCCTTGGACGCCGAGGTTTTCGGCTTTCGCGGCAGGGTCACGCCAAGCGCCTTCGAAAGCGCGGCCAGGGAAGCCTCCGGCGCGCGCAGCGAAATGCGCTCGGCAGGCGGCAGCACGGCAAGCTTGACGCCGGTGGCGGAAAGTTCCTGGCCGGCGAGCGCGGCGCGGCGTTCAGCAGACGGCGTCGCGGCGGCAGTTTTCCTGGTGGCGGCCTTAGCCATTGAGGCGCTCTCCCTTCTCGTCGAAGAACACCATGCCGGTAACCTCGACCTCGATCGTCCCGTTCGGCATCGGCACGTATAATGTCTCGCCCATGCGGTCGCGGCCGCCGGCAACCAGCGCCAGCGCGATCGAGCGGCCGCAATTCTCCGACCAATAGCTGGACGTCACATGGCCGATCATTGTCATCGGGATCGCCTGCTTCGGATCCGCGACGATCTGAGCGCCCTCTTCCAGCACCACTTTCGGATCCCTGGTCTTCAGGCCGACGAGCTGCTTGCGGCCCTTGGCGACTAGGTCGGGCCGCGCCATGCCGCGAATGCCGACGAAGTCGGTCTTCTTCTTGCCGACCGCCCAGTCGAGACCGGCATCGTTCGGCGTTACCGTGCCGTCGGTGTCCTGGCCGACGATGATGTAGCCCTTTTCGGCGCGCAGCACGTGCATAGCCTCGGTACCATAGGCGACCGCGCCATGCTTCTGGCCCTCGGCCCATAGCGCTTCCCAGACGGCCTGGCCATAATCGGCCGGCACATTGACCTCGAAACCGCGCTCGCCGCTGAACGACATGCGGAAGAGCCTAGTCGGCACGCCGCATATCTTGCCTTCGCGCACCGACATGTGCGGCAGCGCCTCGTCCGACATGTCGATGCCTTCGACCAGCGGAGCAATGATGTCCCGAGACTTCGGCCCTTGCACGGCAATGACGGCCCATTGTTCGGTGGTCGAGGTCAGCCAGACATCGAGATGCGGGAACTCGGTCTGGAGATAGTCCTCCATATGGTTCATGACGCGCGGCGCGCCGCCGGTCGTCGTCGTCACATGGAAGCGGTCCGGCGCCAGCCTGCCCACGACACCGTCGTCATAGATGAAACCGTCCTCGCGCAGCATGATGCCATAGCGGCAGCGCCCTGGCTCCAGCTTCTCCCACGGATTGGTGTAGAGCAGTTCCATGAACTTGGCAGCATCCGGGCCGACCACCTCGATCTTGCCCAGCGTCGAGGCATCGAACAGACCGGCCGTCTTGCGCACGGCAACACATTCGCGGTCGACGGCGGCGTGGATGTCTTCGCCACCCTTGGGGAAATACCAGGCGCGCTTCCATTGCCCGACATCCTCGAACACCGCCCCTTGGGCCTCGGCCCACGGATGGATCGCCGTCTTGCGGGTCGGATCGAAGAGCGGACCCCGCGCATGTCCAACGATCGAACCGAAGGTGACCGGCGTGTAGGGCGCCCGGAACGTCGTCAGGCCGACTTGCGGGATCGGCTTGCCGAGCGTCTCTGCGGCAATGGCCAGACCGTGCATGTTCGAAGTCTTGCCCTGGTCGGTCGCCATGCCGTTGGTGGTGAAGCGCTTGACATGCTCGATCGAGCGCATGCCCTCATGCACGGCCTGGCGGATGTCCTTGGCGGTGACGTCGTTCTGGAAATCGACAAAGGCCTTGACCGTCGTGTCCGGCCCGGCGCCGGGTGCCGCGCCCAGCATGCCGCGCGACCAGCTTTCGCTGGCGTCGACCTTCGGCTTCGTACCCTTGGCGGCCTTTGCGCCGGCATCCTTCGCCGCCTTGGCGCCCGCCGCATAGGCCTCGTCAATCGTCGCCGACAGCCCGTCGGTGCCGTTGCAGGCGCCGACCGAGACACAGTCCTGCGCATAAATTCCGGGCACGAAACGCTTGGTCTCGTCGTTGAAGGCCACCTTGCCGCGCGATTGCGAGAACAGATGCACCGACGGCGTCCAGCCGGCGGACATCAGGATCGCGTCGACGGGGATAGTGCGCTCGCCGCCGCCATTCTTCGGCTGCACGGTCATCGACGACACCCGCAATTTGCCGCCGGCGCGGATCACCGCGCGGCCGAAATTGATCTCGATGCCGAGCGCCCTCGCCTCGTCGATCACCGGACCGGTCGGATTGTCGCGCAAATCGACGATGGCGGCCACGTTGACGCCGGCCTTCTTCAGGTCGATCGCCGCGGCATAGGCGGAATCATTGGCCGTGTAGACGCCGACATTCCTGCCGACCGCGACGCCATAATGGTTGAGATAGGTGCGCGCCGCCGACGCCAGCATGATGCCCGGCCGGTCGTTGTCGGCAAACACCATGTGGCGCTCGATGGCGCCGGTAGCCAGCACCACGCGCTTGGCTCGGACCTGCCACAGCCGCTCGCGCGGCAGGTCGCGGCCAGGGTTTTGCAGATGATCGCTGACGCGCTCGACCAGCCCGACGAAGTTCTGCGCGTAATAGCCGAAGGCCGTGGTGCGCGAGAGCACGCGGACATTGTCCATGTCCTTGAGTCTGGCGGTCGCCGCCTGCGCCCAGCCAAAGCCGTCCTCGCCGTCGATACTGGCGCCACTCTCGAAACGCAGGCTGCCGCCGAACTCCGCCTGCTCGTCGGCAAGGATGACGCGCGCGCCGGTCTCGGCAGCGGCAAGTGCGGCTGCAATGCCGGCTGCACCCCCACCCAGCACCAGCACGTCGCAATGGGCGAAGCGCGCCGAATAGTGGTCGGGGTCCGGCTGGTCCGGCGCGACGCCAAGGCCTGCCGCTGCACGGATCTTCGGTTCGTAGAGGTTTTTCCAGGCCGCCTTCGGCCACATGAAGGTCTTGTAGTAGAAGCCCGCCGAAAACAGCGGCGAAGCGATGTCATTGACCGCGCCGACGTCGAAGGAAAGCGACGGCCAGCGGTTCTGCGACTGTGCGGCGAGCCCATCATAGAGCTCCTGCACTGTGGCCCGCACATTCGGCGTCCTGCGCGCCGCGTCGCGCCTGATCTCAACCAGCGCATTGGGCTCTTCCGCGCCGGCCGACAGGAAGCCGCGCGGCCGGTGGTACTTGAACGAACGGCCGACCAGATGGACGCCGTTGGCAAGCAGCGCCGAGGCCAGCGTGTCGCCCTCGATGCCGGGGTAAGACTGGCCGTCGAAGCTGAAGCGCGCCGTCTTTGGTTGGCTGAGGCGCCCGGCGCCGGGAATGCGGAACGCGCCGCTCATTTGGCAACCACTTCATTGGAGATTTTGGGCAGCTTCGCGGGCTTCGGCTCGCCGGCCTTGTAGGTTATGATGAACTTGTCGCTGACGGTGTCGCGCACGGCGTTGAAGAAGCGCGCGCAGCCATGCATGTGCCGCCAGCGCTCATGGATGATGCCCTTGGGGTTAGAGCGGATGAAGAAGAACTTTTCGAAATCGTCGTCGCTCTCGCCGGCAATGTTGGCCGAACGCGCAATATGCGCCTCGCCGGCGTTGCGGAATTCGAGTTCCGGACGCTCTTCCTCGCAATAGGGGCAGCGGATGAGAAGCATGATGTTTCCTACAATTCGCCGTGGCCGACATGGGCGCCGGCTGGTTGATCGCAAAGCTTCTGGCCCAGGGTCGCGAAGGGCGCGACCAGCCGGATGCGTTCCTCGACACTTGCCGCCGGGCGGAAAAGGTCGCGATCAGCCATGTTGCCGATCGTGAGTTGAAACGGGTCGGTGGTCACGATGACGTGGCGCGGCTGGAATGTCTGGTCGTCCTCAAGGTCGGCCGGCCTGTTTTCCAGGAAGGTGACCACCTTTTGACCGCCACTCCAGACGCAGGCGAGCACGCCCGCGTCGGCGGAAAACGGCCATCCGGTCTCGTTTTCGGCGCGGTTGATCGGCTGCAGGCGCACCTCTTCGACCGACGGAAAATGAAACAGGCCCTGCTCGCCGGCGAGCATCAACGGCATCGCAACAGCCATCTCGGCCATCATCAGTGCGCCACCGCCGCCGCCGCCGCTTCGTCGATCAGACGGCCGGTGCGGAAACGCTCGATGGTGAAAGGCGCGTTGATCGGGTGCGGATCGTCCCTGGCGATGGTGTGGGCAAAGACATGCCCCGACCCCGGCGTCGCCTTGAAGCCGCCCGTGCCCCAGCCGCAATTGACATAGAGGCCGGGCACCGGCGTCTTGGCCAGGATCGGCGAGCGGTCGGGTGTCACGTCGACGATGCCGCCCCATGAGCGCAGCATCTTCATGCGCGTGAAGATCGGGAACATCTCGCAGATGGCGTCGAGCGTGTGCTGCAATATGTGCAGGCCGCCGGTCTGCGAATAGGAGACGTATTGGTCGGTGCCGGCGCCGATCACCAGCTCGCCCTTGTCGGACTGCGAGATATAGGCGTGCACCGTGTTCGACATCACCACGCAAGGCACCACCGGCTTGACCGGCTCCGACACCAGCGCCTGCAGCGGATAGCTCTCCAGCGGCATGCGCACGCCGGCCATGTTCATGATGACGGACGAATGACCGGCCGCCACCACGCCGACCTTCTTGGCGCCGATGAAGCCGCGTGTCGTCTCGACGCCGGTGACCGCGCCGTTGGCCGCCCGCTTGACGCCGGTGACCTCGCAGTTCTGGATGATGTGGACGCCGCGCGCCGAGGCGCCGCGCGCATAGCCCCAGGCGACGGCATCGTGACGGGCGGTGCCACCGCGACGCTGCAAGGCAGCCCCCACCACCGGATAGCGCGCCTGCTTCGAGATGTTCAGCGGCGGGCAGAATTCCTTTGCCTGCTCGGGCGTCAGCCATTCATTGTCGATGCCGTTCAGCCGGTTGGCGTGGACGTGGCGCTTCAACACCTGGATGTCGTGCACATTGTGGGCGAGCATCATGACGCCGCGCGCCGAATACATGACATTGTAATTGAGCTCCTGGCTGAGCCCGTCCCACAGCTTTAGCGCATGGTCGTAGATGCCGGCGCTCTCGTCATAGAGATAGTTGGAGCGGATGATGGTGGTGTTGCGGCCGGTGTTGCCGCCGCCGAGCCAGCCCTTTTCCAGCACCGCGACATTGGTGATGCCGTGCACCGTGGCGAGATAATAGGCGGTGGCCAGGCCATGCCCGCCGGCGCCGACGATGATGACGTCGTAGTCCTTCTTCGGCTCGGGCGAGGACCATTGCTCTTCCCAGCCCCTATGGCCGCGCATGGCCTCGCGGGCGATGGCGAATACCGAATATTTTTTCAACGTTCTGGCCTCGCGGATAGCGGCCGGGCATCCAATCGAGCCCCGGCGCGCGAGGTGTATCACTAGCGAAACAGCGCTGCCACCCTTGCGCTGTTTGCGACGGCGCTTGCCGTTTTGCGCCGTGACGAAAAAGACGCATCGGAAGCAATGAACGATCAAACCCTGTCATGAGGCCTTCGCAGGTATCGGGTGGCTCGCGCCGCCTCGATCTGCGACCAAGCATCCAATTGCCGGCAACAGCCGACACAAAGACAAAGGATGCAACAATGTTCGCACTCGCCCACAAGGTCGCCATCGTTACCGGCGCCAGTTCCGGCATCGGCCGCGCCACCGCAAAGCTCTTTGCCGAGGAAGGCGCCAAGCTCGTCGTCGCTGCCCGTCGCCAGGTGGAGCTTGACACGCTCGTCGCCGAAATCGAGGACGCCGACGGCACCGCTATCGCCCTTGCCGGCGACGTCCGGGACGAAGCCTACGCGAAAGCCCTTGTCGACCTGGCGGTCGGCAGGTTCGGCGGGCTGGATATCGCCTTCAACAACGCAGGCTCCGTCGGCCAGATGGGACCTATCCCGGAGCTGTCGCTGGAGGGATGGCGGGAGACGCTCGACACCAATTTGACCAGCGCCTTTCTCGGCGCGAAATACCAGGTGCCGGCGATGGTCGACCGTGGCGGCGGATCGCTGATCTTCACCTCGACTTTCGTCGGCCACACGGTCGGCATGCCCGGCATGACGAGTTACGCCGCAAGCAAGGCCGGACTGATCGGATTGACGCAGGTACTTGCCGCCGAATATGGCCCGAAAGGCGTGCGGGTCAACGCACTCCTGCCGGGCGGCACCGACACGCCCGCCAGCATTACCAATGCCCCGGGCGCCGGCCCGGACGTGCTGGCCTTCGTCGAGGGCCTTCATGCCCTGAAGCGCATGGCGCAACCGGAAGAGATCGCCCGCTCGGCGCTTTATCTGGCTTCCGACGCGTCGAGCTTCACCACCGGGGCGGCGCTGTTTGCCGACGGCGGCGTCTCGATCAACCGGACGTGACGTCTTTCCCGATCACGCGCAGGCTCATGAGCCAAAATATCGCAAAACCAGCCTTGCTTTTCGGCTCGATTTGACGATTCCGTTCTCGGAGACTTCTGTTCGAAAACGGACCGGAAACATGCTGCTGATCAGAACCTATATCGCCCAGAGCGCAATCGAAGGCGTCGGCGTGTTCGCCGCCGAACCGATCAGGAAGGGGGCGTCGATCTGGCGCCTCGATCCGGACTTCGACCGGCTGATCCCTATGGAGA
This sequence comes from Mesorhizobium sp. STM 4661, assembly GCF_000359125.1. GTDB lineage: Bacteria > Pseudomonadota > Alphaproteobacteria > Rhizobiales > Rhizobiaceae > Mesorhizobium. Next base: position 350,983 of record NZ_CAAF010000082.1, read on the forward strand.
AGTACCAGGCAGCACCCCCGCACCTCAAGGAATTGCTCGACAGATATGCCTATCCAAGCCCCGATCGGCCGGGCTTCATGGTCTATGAAGTCGACAATGGGCGCTTCATGAACCACGCAGAGCGGCCGAACACGGACTTTTCACGGTATGGCGGGGCGACCGCCACCCGCGACATCGCGGCGGGCGAGGAAATAACCTGCGACTATGGCGAGTTCTTCGAGGATTTCGAGCGGCTTCACCTCGCCACCGCATAGCGGCAAGGCTCAGCGGTCGATTGCTCGGTGCCGGCAATCATGCCATTGATCCTGGCATGGTGCTGATTTGCGCCGACGACCCGCCGCCGAGGCGGGTTTTTCGTTTCGGGCTTCGGCGCGCCGTCCTTCATTTCGGCAGTGGACAAAGCGGCATGATTCTGCTATCAGCCGCCACAATTCGTGGTGTAATTCGCCGCGGAGGCTAGTGGCTATGGCCGCTTGCCTGTTGATATCAAACCCGAAAGACAGGATTGCCCGTGCAGGTACTCGTCCGCGACAACAATGTTGACCAGGCGCTTCGCGCGCTCAAGAAAAAGATGCAGCGCGAAGGCATCTTCCGCGAAATGAAGATGCGTGGACACTACGAGAAGCCTTCCGAGAAGCGCGCCCGCGAAAAGGCTGAAGCCGTTCGCCGCGCCCGCAAGCTGGCCCGCAAGCGCGCTCAGCGCGAAGGTCTGCTGCCGATGACGCCGCGTCCGGTGGCGGCTGGTGGTGCTGCCGGTGCTCCGCGCCCGCCGCGGTTCTGACGCCAATTTTTCGTCCTTTTCGAAGGATATCCAAGGTGGCGCGATGCGGAATCGCCGCCACCTTTTTGTTTTGAATTCGATCTGATTCGGAGAGGGCCGGTTCGGAGAGGAAACACACCTGACGGCGCGGCGGCAGTGAGGACAGAGCAGACATGAACGCAATTACCGTGGAGCGCAGAACCGCATTGCACGGCTTTGCACTGACGGCAGCCCTGCTTTCCGGCTTGGCGCTTGCCGGCTGCCAGACAGCCCCGACCGGCGAATTCAACAACATCGACAAGGCGCAAGGCTCGACCGAGAACATCTCCTCGCTCTCGGCCGTGATCCAGCGCAATCCCCAGGATCCGGAAGGCTACAATGTGCGCGGCTCGGCCTATGGCCGCGGCGGCCAGTATCGGGCGGCGCTGAAGGATTTCGACACCGCCATCCAGCTCAATCCGAATTTCTACCAGGCTTATTCGAACCGCGCCCTCATCCAGCGCTTCCTCGGCAACCAGGAAGCGGCCCTTACCGATTACAACCGCGCGATCCAGATCAATTCGAGCTACGACGCCGCCTATATCGGCCGCGGCAACCTCTATCGCAAGGCCGGCCGCACCCAGGAGGCCTTCAACGATTTCCAGAAGGCGATCCAGCTCGACACGACCGATGCCCGCGCCTATCACAATCGCGGTCTGATCTATCAGAGCCAGGGCCAGCATGCTTTCGCCATCGAGGATTTCTCGACCGCTATCTCGCTGTCGCCGGACGCCGCCGAGCCCTATAATGGCCGCGGCCTGTCCTATCTCGCCATGAACGACGAGGACAACGCCTTCGCCGATTTCAACATGGCCGTCAAGCTCGACGGCAAGAACGCCGAAGCCTGGTCCAATCAGGCGCTGATCTACGAGCGGCGCGGCGACAAGGTCAGGGCGTCGAAATCATACCGCGAAGCGGTCCGTCTCGATCCGACCTACCAGCCGGCCAAGGACGGCCTGGCGCGCACCACCAACGCCGGCTGATCGAAGGCGGCGTTCGGTTTGAGCCGGAGCCCGTCATGGGCTCGAGGCAGGCTGCGGTTTGGCATGTCTTCGAGAAATCGCCGATTACGCCGCATTAACTCTTGCCTTGATCGCGCCAAGTTTTCGGCGGAACGCTCGACGCACTCGACCGTTTAATCCAGGCACCTGCGAAAGGATCCTCCCATGATCAAGAAACTCGGCTGCGCCGCGGCGCTCGCCACGACCCTCCTTGCCGTTCCCGCCAGCGCCGGCAAGCTTCAGCTCGGCGTGCTCGACTGCACCATCGACGGCGGCACCGCCTATATCATCACCTCCAACAAGGGCGTAGACTGCACCTTCCGTCCGTATCGTCAGGGACCGGCCGAGAAATACACCGGGATGATCTCCAAGCTCGGCATCGATCTCGGCCAGACGCATCAGGGCCAGTTGGCATGGGCGGTTCTCGCCGCCACCCGCGACCGCGACGAAGGCGATCTCGCCGGCAGCTATTACGGCGTCAATGCCGAGGCCAGTGTGGTGACCGGTGGCGGCGCTAACCTCCTGGTTGGCGGACTGAACAGCGCCTTTATGCTGGAGCCGCTCAGCGTGCAGGCGCAGACCGGCGTGAACCTGGCGGTCGCCGTGACCTCTCTGGAGCTGATCCGCTCCTTCAAGTAAGCGAGCACATTTGCTCCCTCTACGCACGGCGCGGAACAGGGTATTGTTTCGCGCCGTATGCTTTTGGGGGACCGCCGTGCAGAAAATCGTCATCGCCGCTGCCATTGTCGCCATCTGGGCAGGACAGGCTCATGCGCGCGACCAGGGCGTCGAGCTTGGCGTTCTGAGTTGCGCCATCGGCGGCGGCACCGGTTTCATCTTCGGCTCGAGCAAGGATCTGAGCTGCACCTTCACTCCAGCCAACAACAGCTTTGCTCCGGAAGCCTATTTCGGTGTCGTCAACAAATACGGGCTGGACATCGGCACCACCAGACAGAGCGTGATGCAGTGGCTGGTGCTGACGCCGCTGAAGAACATCTACGCGCCGGGCGCGCTGGCCGGCGACTATGTCGGCGCCAGCGCCGAGCTGACGGCGGCGGTCGGCGCCGGCGCCAACCTGCTGGTCGGCGGCTCCTCGCAGGCCTTCACGCTACAGCCGCTCAGCCTGCAGACGCAGACCGGCGCCAACATCGCCATCGGGGTCAGCCAATTCCAGTTGCGCAGCACGGCGGATTGATCTCATTCGCAAAAACCTCTTGAGCTCAACCACGCTTGAGGTTTTACAAGCCCTCCCGACCGGAGCGCTTCGCACCGTCTTCGACGTTGAACGCGCGCTCCGGACTTTGATTTGGCATGGCAGCTTCGGGAGTGTGACGTGATTTCCAGCACCGGCAACAAAGTCGACTGGCACGCGCTGTGGGCGAGCGGCGATCTGGCGCGCTTCTGCTTCATCAGTCTCGGCATCCTGCTGCACGCCACCAACGAAACCATGGTGGCGACGGTCATGCCGGCCATGGTCGGCGACCTCGCCGGCGTGCAACTGGTCGGCTGGTCGCTGGCGATCTACGAGCTCGGCGCCATCGTCGCCGGCGCGGCCGCCGGACGGCTGGTGAGCTTTGTCGCGCTGCGCACCAACATGGTGGTTGCCGCCCTTCTCTACGCGGCCGGCGCCCTGGTCTGCGCCACCGCGCCCTCCATGCCGCTGTTTCTCACCGGTCGCCTGATCGAGGGGTGCGGCGGCGGCGCGCTGGTATCGCTGGCCTTCGTCTCGGTCGAACGGCTGTTTCCGCGCACCATCTGGCCGCAGCTCTTCGGCGTGATGTCGGCGATCTGGGGCGTCGCCGCCTTCAGCGGACCGATGCTGGGTGCCCTGATGGCCGAGTTGCTGTCCTGGCGCTGGGCCTTCGGCGTCTTCACGCTCGGCGGCACTGCCATGGCGCTGGCGAGCTTCATCGTGCTCGACACGCCCGGAGCGACCAGCCCGCAGGCGTTCGTTGGCAAAGTGCCGCCCTTCCCCTTTGCCGCGCTCGGCTGCCTTGCCGTCGCCGTGGTGCTGATCGCCACGGCCGGCGTCGACATTGCCCTGCTGCGCTCATCCCTGCTGCTGGCCCTCGGCCTGATCGGCCTTGCGCTGTTCGTTCGCATCGATGCGCTGAAACCACGCTCGCGGCTGTTCCCGTCGCGGCTGTTCTCATGGCGCTCGCCGGTCGGCAGCGGCATGACCATGGTCGCCGCCTTTTCGGTGGCGACCTGCTCCTTCGGCGTCTATGGGCCGCTGCTCTTGACCAGCCTGCACGACATCCCGCTCCTGACCACCGGCTACATCATCGCCGCCGAATCGATCGCCTGGTCGATCCTGTCGATCCTTGTTGCCAACGCGCCGCCGGAGCGCGAACGACTGATCATCACCGGCGGCGCGGTGATGATCGCGGCCGGTATCGCCGGTTTTGCCTATACGGTGCCATTGGGCTCGATTCCGCTGATCCTGCTTTGCGCCTTGTTGCAAGGTGGCGGCTTTGGCATTGCCTGGCCGTTCGTCACGCGGGTGATCGTGGCGTCGGCCAGGGCCGACGAGCAGACGATCGCCTCGGCCGCGGTGCCGACGATGCAGCGCATCGGCTATGCAGTGGGCGCGGCGCTGGCCGGTATCATCGCCAATGCCAGCGGCTTTTCCGATGGGTTGAACCGCGAGGCGGCGGCGAATGTCGCTGCCTGGCTGTTCCTCGCCTTCGTGCCGCTCGGGATTCTGGGCTGCCTTGCAGCTTTGCGGATTTCACGGACGGCCGATAGGCCACTGGAGGCCATCACCTAGACGACAATCGTCTTCAGCCGTTCAGCGATCAGTGCCGCAAGCCGTGCCGCCACCTCGTCCTTGCTCATCTCCGGCCACTCGTCGACGCCGGCCTTCGAGACGATCCGCACCTTGTTGCGGCCGCCGCCCATCACGCCCGAGGGACCGACGCCGCTTTCATGCGACACGTCGTTGGCAACGATGAAATCGGCGCCCTTCTTCCTGAGCTTGGCCTCGGCGTTGCTGACCAGATCCTGCGTTTCGGCGGCAAAACCAACGACCAGTCCCGGCCGCAGCCTGTGATGGCCGACCCCGGCCAGGATGTCCGGATTTTCGACCATCTGCAACGCCGGCGGTCCCTCGCCCGCCACCTTCTTGATCTTCTCGCCGGCCGTACCGGCGGTGCGCCAGTCGGCCACCGCCGCGACAAACACCGCCGCGTCCGCCGGCAGAAGCCGTTCGACCGCATCCTTCATCTCAGCAGCGGTTTCGACATGCAGCGTGGTGACGCCGGCCGGATCGGCAATCGACACCGGACCGGAGACGAGGCGCACATCGGCGCCCAGCCTGGCAAGTGCTGCCGCGACGGCATGGCCCTGCTTGCCGGACGAGCGGTTGGCGATGTAGCGCACCGGATCGATCGGCTCATGTGTCGGCCCTGAGGTGACGATGATCCTTCGGCCCGAAAGCGGCTTCGGCCTGGTATCGAGCAATGCTTCGATGGCGGCGACGATCTCCAGCGGCTCGGCCATACGGCCCTCGCCCGCCTCGTTGCTCTCGGCCATCTCGCCCTTTGCCGGGCCGATGAAGGCGATGCCATCCTTGGCAAGCGTTGCGCGATTGCGGCGGGTTGCCGGATGCGACCACATTTTCGGATTCATGGCCGGCGCCAGCAGGACCGGCTTGTCGGTGGCCAGCAGAACGGTCGAGGCCAGGTCGTTGGCGTGGCCATTGGCGAGTTTTGCCATCAGGTCGGCGGTGGCCGGCGCCACGACCAGCAGGTCGGCCTCGCGCGACAGCCGGATGTGGCCGACATCGTGCTCGTCATGGCGATCGAACAGCTCGGTGAAGACATGGTCGGCCGACAGCGCCCCGGCCGACAGCGTGGTGACGAACTCCTGTGCTGCCGCCGTCATCACCACGCGCACCGCAGCACCGCGCTCGCGCAGCCGGCGGATCAGGTCGAGCGCCTTGTAGGCGGCAATGCCGCCGCCGATGATCAGCAGGATGCGCTTGCCAGAGAGGTTCGTGCTCAAGACTTCTTGTCCAGTGTCATGCCGGCTTCAGCGCCGGTTCAATATCGGTATGGATGAAATCATTGCCCTTGAAAAGCAGCGGCAGGTTTCGCGTCTTGGCCAAGGCGTAGGCGAAGCAGTCGCCCATGTTGAGTTTGGCCGGATGGCCGCTGCCGCGGCCATAGAGTGCGTAAGCTTCAATGCTGGCCTGCGCGTGTTCGGCGGAGAAAGCGACTATCGTGACTCTTAGTCTGGCCAGAAGACCCGTCAACTCGGCCGTGCCGGCCGCGCCATAGCGTCCGACAACAACCGTACCGCATTCCATAAGAGTCGCGGCGCTCATCAATATCCGTTGATTTCCGGCGAGGCGATGAGCAATCTCCGGTGCATCAGATTCCTGCTTCAGGATAGCCACGATCGCTGAGGTGTCGACCACCATGGTCAGTCCTCCTCGATGAAGGACCAGAGTTCATCGGTAAGTTTCTTCTGATCGAAATCCACTCTTTGCAGTCGTCGGCCGAATTCAAGGATTTCCTCCGCCGTAACGACATCGTCATCACGTTCGCTGGCCGGCGCCACCTCTTTGAGCAACAGGCTTCTCGCCTCCTGCTCCATCGACACGCCATGTCTGGCGGCCCGCTCACGCAGCCTTTGCTTCAGATCGTCGTCGAGATTGCGAATGGTCAGGGTGCCCATAATTACCTTCGCATCCCTGCCGTCGGCTGAACCCTGGTCTCGTCCTTGAATGCCAAGCCTCGGCGGTCGAAGCCTTTCGTGGTCGGAAGACCAACGGATGCCGCGAGTACGTCTCGCGCCTCCTGCTCCATGGAGACGCCGCGCGCAGCGCCGCGCTCACGCAGCCGCTGCATGACATGGTCTTCCAGGTTGCGGACAGTAATCCTAGCCATTGTCGCACTCCTGCGTGCAATATAGCGATCCCGCTTTCCGACTGCAATGACAGCACTGCTGTCACTGCATGCACTTAAAGCAGCTGCCACGCGATATAGAGCAGCGTCAGCGCGATCACCCACAGCGCCAGCCGGCCCGAGCGGGTATAGCGTGCCTCGGCCTTGCCGATGGCGTGGGCAGTCGTTTCATCGAAACGCAGCCCATGTTCGGCCATCAGGTCGATCTCGCGCGACAGACGCTCGGTACGGGCGGCGAGATCCGGCGCCTGGCGGGCCAGCGTCAGCATCGCCTTGGCGCCGTCGCGCGCATCGACCAGCAACCCGCGCGGACCGAGATTGCCGGCGATCCAGTCGCCGACCACCGGTTCGGACGTCTTCCACATATTGAAGGCCGGATCGAGCGTTCGGGCGACGCCTTCGACCACCACCATGGTCTTCTGCAGCAGGATCAGTTCCGGCCGCGTCGCCATGTCGAACAGCTCCGTCACCTCAAACAACAGCGTCAGCAATTTTGCCATCGAGATGGTTTCGGCCGGCTGGCCATGGATCGGCTCGCCAATGGCGCGGATCGCCTGCGCGAAGGCCGCCACATTGTGCTGGCGCGGCACATAGCCGGCCTCGAAATGCACTTCGGCGACGCGCAGATAGTCGCGGGTGATGAAGCCGTAGAGGATTTCGGCGAGGAAGCGGCGCTCCTTCTTGCCGAGCCGGCCGGCAATGCCGAGATCGACGGCGACGATGGTGCCGTCGGCCTCGACGAACAGGTTTCCCGGATGCATGTCGGCATGGAAGAAACCGTCGCGCAGCGTATGGCGCAGGAACGATTGGATGAGGTTGGCTGCGATCGCCTTCAGATCGTGGCCGGCATCAGTGAGGCCGGCAATGTCGTTCATCTTGATGCCGTCGACCCACTCCATGGTCAGTACGTCGCGGCCGGTCCGCTCCCAGTCGACCGACGGCACGCGAAAGCCGGGATCGTCCTTGGTGTTCTCGCCGAGTTCGGAAAGGGCCGCCGCTTCGAGCCTCAAATCCATCTCTATCTTGGTGGTCTGGGCCAGTGTCTCGGTAACCTCGACCGGCCGCAGCCGGCGCGACGACGGGATGTATTTCTCCTGCAGGCGGGCGGCGAGGAAATAGCTTTCGAGATCATGGAAGAAGCGGCGGCGCACGCCTGGCCGGATGACTTTCACCGCCACCCTTGAAGCAACGCCGTCATGGACAGCTTCGGCGGCATGCACTTGCGCGATCGAGGCGGCGGCGACGGCATCGCCGAAGCTGGCGTAGAGATCGCCGATCTTGCGCCCGAGCGAAGCCTCTATCGCAGCGACGGCCTCGGCCTGCGGAAAGGTGTGCATCTTGTCCTGCAGCATGGCGAGATCGAGCGCCATGTCGTTGCCGACGACGTCAGGCCGTGTCGCCAGGAACTGGCCAAGCTTGACATAGGACGGGCCGAGCCGCGCGACCGCCTTGGCCAGCCGGTCGCCGCGCTCGTAGGTAAGCGCGCGGCGGCGCGTGAAGAGCCGCGCCAGGCGCCAGCCGAATTTCGGCAGGCCTGACAGTTCGTCGCCCGGCAAGGCCGCGACGACGCCTTCGCGGACCAGCACCCAGCCGGCCCGCGCGAGCCTGAAAGCGGCGCCGAGGCTGCTCATGGCCGCGCTTGCCCCGCCGATTTCCTAGACCGGCGAATGGCACGTCGAGTGTGAAAAATACGGGCCAGCCTCAAAGCTTCCAGCCCGAATGAAGCGCGGCGATGCCGCCGGAGTAGTTGCGGAACGAGGCGCGGTCGAAGCCGGCGCGCGAAATCATGTCAGCGAAATTCTGCTGATTGGGAAATTTGCGGATCGATTCGACCAGATAGGAATAGGGTTCGCCGTCGCCGGTGACGGCCTTGCCGATCCTGGGGATGGCATTGAACGACCAGGCTTCATAGGCCTTGTCGAGCAGCGGCATCTCGACTTCGGAAAATTCGAGGCAGAGAAAGCGGCCACCGGGCTTCAAGACGCGATAGGCTTCGGCAAGCGCGACATCGATGCGCGGCACGTTGCGGATGCCGAAGGCGATCGTGTAGGCGTCGAATGTGGTGTCGGGAAAAGGCAGTTCCTCGGCATTGGCCTCGACGAAATCGGTATTGTCGGACAGGCCCTTTTTCTCGGCCCGGTCGCGGCCGACGGCAAGCATCGAGCCGTTGATGTCGAGGACCGTGGCGTGGGCATGACCGTGGCTCGCCTCGACGATCCGGAAGGCGATGTCGCCGGTGCCACCGGCAACGTCGAGAACCTTCCAACCCGGTCGCTTCGGCGGATTGAGCCATGTCACCATGGCATCCTTCCACAGCCGGTGCAGCCCCGCCGACATCAGGTCGTTCATCAGGTCGTAGCGGTTGGCGACCTTGTGGAAAACGTCGTTGACAAGGGATTGCTTGTCGCCTGCCCCCACGCGCTTGAAACCATAGGAGGTTTCCATGCCGCCCGCGGCCGTGGTTCTCTCAACTGACATTATTTTGATCCGTCATAAAACCGGCGGGACCATAGCCGATCGATGGTGCGGGCGCTATTGTTTAAGGCGCGGTGTTCGGCCGCGCTTCCAGGTGGTGGGCTTATACGACCTGGACCGACCTGACGGGATGATTGAATGCCTTTGAAAGCGGAACTGCACTGCCACATCGAAGGGGCAGCGGCGCCCGAGCTCGTCATCCGCCAGGCACAGAAATATGGCAAGGACGCCTCACCCTACATCCAGGACGGCTCATTCGTCTGGCACGATTTTACCTCTTTCCTCGCCGCCTACGATTTCTCCTCCGACCTGTTCCGCACGGAAGAGGACTATGCGCGGCTGGCCGATCATTATCTGACCAGCCTGGCCCGCGACGGCGCCATCTATTCCGAAGTCTTCACTTCGCCCGATCACGCAACAAAGGCCGGACTGTCGCCCAAGGCCTATACGGACGCGCTTGGCGAAGGCATGGCCCGCGCCAAGGCCAAGACCGGCATAGAGGGCCGCATGATCGTCACCGGTGTGCGCCATATCGGCGTCGAGGCGATCGAGCAGGCGGCGCGTTTCGCCGCCCGCTGCGGCCATCCGCTGGTCACCGGCTTCGGCGTCGCCGGCGACGAGCGGATCGGCGACCTGGAGGACTATGTCAGGGCCTTCGAAATCGCCCGCGAGGCCGGCCTCGGCATCACCGTCCATGCCGGCGAACTGATGGGCTGGGAGAACGTCAAGGCGGCGCTCGACCACATCCGCCCCTCCCGCATCGGCCACGGCGTGCGCGCCATCGAAAACCCCGACCTTGTCCGGCGCATCGCAGACGAGGGCGTCGTGCTCGAATGCTGCCCCGGCTCCAACATCGCGCTGAAGGTCTTCGACAGTTTTGCCGACCATCCTTTTCCGGCGCTCAAGGCGGCGGGCTGCAAGGTGACCCTCAACTCCGACGACCCGCCCTATTTCTGGACGTCGCTGAAGCGCGAATACGACATCGCCGCCGAGCATTTTGCGATGAACGACAAGGCGCTCGCCGCCATCACCAGAACGGCAATAGAGGCCGCCTTCGTCGACAGGAAGACCAAGGCAATGCTGCTGAGCCGGCTCGACGTCAAGGGCAGGTGAATGGTGAATGGTGAATGGTGAATGGTGAATGGTGAATGGTGAATGGTGAATGGTGAATGGTGAATGGTGAATGGTGAATGGTGAACCCGGCGCTTCGGTCCGTCAACCGCGAATTTTTCCGCGCAACCAAGGACTCGCAAACCTATTCACTATTCACTATTCACCATTCACTATTCACCTGCGCAGCTAGGAGAACACCATGAAGGGCGTCACCGTCGTCGACCATCCGCTTGTCCAGCACAAGCTGACCATCATGCGCAAGAAGGAGACCTCGACGGCCGGCTTCCGGCGGTTGCTGCGCGAGATCTCGCTGCTTTTGGGTTACGAGGTCACTCGTAATCTCGAACTGACGACGACCACCATCGAAACGCCGATAGAGACGATGGAGGCGCCGACGCTGGAGGGCAAGAAGCTGGTCTTCGCCTCGGTGCTGCGCGCCGGCAACGGCCTGCTCGAAGGCCTGCTCGACCTGGTGCCGGCGGCGCGCGTCGCCCATATCGGCCTCTACCGCGACCACGAGACGCTGGAGGCGATAGAATATTTCTTCAAGGCGCCGGGCGATCTTGCCGACCGGCTGGTGATCGTCGTCGATCCGATGCTGGCCACCGCCAATTCGGCGATCGCGGCGATCGACAAGCTGAAAGGACGCGGCGCCACCAACATCCGCTTCCTCTGCCTGCTGGCGGCACCGGAGGGCATCGAGCGCTTCACCAAGGCGCATCCGGATGTTCCGGTCTTCACCGCCTCGATCGACCGTCAGCTCAACGAGAAAGGCTACATCATGCCTGGCCTCGGCGACGCCGGCGACCGCATGTACGGGACCAAGTAGCTGGCCGTTTACCGATCGTTTACGAAAAGGCACGGTTTCGGCACGCGTTAAAGCGGCAAATACCGTGTCCGCGCTAACATGGACGTTCCAGACAAACGGACAGAGCGGGATGCCTGGTCAATTTAAACCATCCCGCTCCAGGGGCTGATCCATGTTGCGCAGGCTTTTATTCCTTGGCGCGATTGTCGGGACATCGGTGTGGATCCCGATGCTCTATCAGTCCAATCCGAGGCTTATCGAAAGCCTGCTGAAGCCGGCGACTTCGACCGGGCCGGCTGCCGATGCACAGCCGAACCTGACCATGGCGGCAGTTCCAGAAAGGCCGGCGCAGCCGCTTGGCCGCAAGGTCGTCGTCGCGGCGGACGCGCGCGGGCATTTCACCTCGGCCTTCAAATTCAACGGCCGTCAGGTCGACGGCATGATCGATACCGGCGCGACATTCGTCGCCATCAACACCTCCACCGCGCGCCGGATCGGGATTTCGCTGAATGCCTCCGACTTCCGCCAAAAGGTCAACACCGCCAATGGCACGATCAACGCCGCCGTGGTGACGATCGATCGCCTGCAGATCGGCAAGATCGCGGTCGACGGCGTCCAGGCGTTGGTGCTGGACGACAAGGCGCTACGGATCAATCTGATCGGCATGAGCTTCTTGCAGCGGCTCGAAAAATACCAGGTCGAGAACGGCGCACTACTGCTCGTGCAATAGAGGCGGCTGTGTGGCAGAAGAACTATCCGCGCGGCAGGATCCGCCGGATGACAGATTTTTCCGCCGCCGGCTTCGAAGGCCCGGTCGTATAGGCCGAAAGCACGGCGGCCGCTGCCACCTCAGCATCTGCGGTATTGCGGGCATGGACCAGCGCCAGCGCTTCACCGGCCCGCACCTCCGCGCCGACCGGCAGCAGCCTGGTGATGCCGACCGCGTGGTCGATCCTGTCGTCCGGATGCTTGCGACCTCCGCCGAGGCCAACGACGGCAAGTCCGATGTCGCGGGTCGCGATCCCGGTGACAAAACCGTTTCCGGCCGCCTTGACCGCGAGTTCCACCGCCGCCCTCGGCAGGTATTTTTCCGGCTTTTCGACGAAGTCGGCCGGCCCGCCGAGCGCCGCCACCATGCGCCCGAAGACGGAAGCCGCGCGGCCGCCGGCAAGCGTCTCGGTGGCGCGGCGCATGCCGTCCTGGTTGGATGACACAAGGCCTGCCGACTGCAGCATATCCGAGGCCAGCGCCAGCGTCACGTCTTCCAGCCGACGGTCGCGAAAGCGGCCGGTGAGGAAGTCGACGGCATTGTGCACCTCGAGCGCGTTGCCCGCGGCTGACGCCAGCGGCTCGTTCATGCCGGTGACCAGCGCCGAGGCCTTCAACCCCGCACCGTTGGCGACTTCGACCAGGCTGTTCGCCAGTGCCGTCGCATCGCGCGACTTCTCCATGAAGGCGCCGTTGCCGACCTTCACGTCGAGCACCAGCGACTGCAGGCCGGCGGCCAGCTTCTTCGACAAGATCGAGGCGGTGATCAGCGGCACGGATTCGACCGTTCCCGTCACGTCGCGGATCGCATAGAGCCTGCGGTCGGCGGGCGCCAGATGCGCGGTCTGGCCGATGATGGCGCAGCCGGTTTCGAGCACTGCCTTGTGCAGGCGCGCCACATCGGGCTGGCTGACATAGCCGGGGATCGCATCCATCTTGTCCAGCGTGCCGCCGGTATGGCCGAGACCTCTGCCTGATATCATCGGCACATAGGCGCCGCAGGCGGCAACGATCGGCGCCAGCATCAGCGAGACATTGTCGCCGACGCCGCCCGTCGAATGCTTGTCGGTGACCGGACCGGGCAGATCCGACCAGTCGAGCACACCGCCGGAATCGCGCATGGCAAGCGTCAGCGCGACCGCCTCGTCGCGGCTCATGCCGTTGAAGAACACCGCCATGGCGAAGGCCGCGGCCTGGCCGTCCGAGACGGCACCCGATGTCAGGCCTTCGATGAAACCCGCGATCTCCTGCGCCGACAGCCTCTGGCCGTCACGCTTGCGGCGGATGATTTCCTGGGGAAGCATCAGCTCTCCGGCAACCCGTCCTGGAACACACGCTGGAGAATGGTCGCCAGCCGCGCGCCGCCGATCGGCGCCATGTCCTTGGTTTCCTGGTGTGACAGATCCGCCCCGGTCATCCCAGCGGCAAGGTTGGTGATGACCGAACAGGCGGCCACCCGCAGGCCGAGGAAGCGGGCGAGGATGACCTCCGGCACGGTCGACATGCCGACGGCGTTGGCGCCCATGATACGCGCCATGCGGATCTCGGCCGGCGTCTCGAAGCACGGCCCCGAGAACCACATATAGACGCCCTGGTGCAGCGCGGTAGCCGTCGCCGTCGCTGCCTTCTCGATCGCCTTGCGAATGCCGACATCATAGGCTTCGGTCAGGCCAACGAAACGGCGGTCGCTCGGTTCGCCGATCAGCGGATTGGAGCCCGAGAAATTGATGTGGTCGGTGATCAGCATCACCGAACCCGGCCCCATCGCCGGATCGACCGAGCCGGCGGCATTGGTGAGGATCAGCTTCGATATACCGATGCCGGCGAGCACCTCCAGCGCCGGCCGCATCGCGGCGGCATTGCCGTGCTCGTAATAGTGCGCGCGGCCGGACAGCATCAGCACCGGCGTACCGGCGAATAGCCCCGCCACCACCTCGCCGGCATGGCCACTGACGCCACTTCTGGGAAAGCCCTGCAAGTCGGCATAGGAAATGCGCACTGCATCCTCGACCTGGTCGACGAGGCCACCAAGACCCGAACCGAGCACCAGCGCGGTTGTCGGCGCCAGCCCGTCCAGCCTTTCGACGAGATGATCGAGTGCTTTTTCTGTCATTTCAGCCAGTTCTTCATTTTAAGACGTCGCCCTTGAAGCCGTAGGGCAGCATGTCGCCCATCGTCACGGTCTCGACGACGCCGGTATTGTCACAGAGATAAAGTTTGGTTTCGGGCTGGCAGAACTCGGCCAGCCGCTGGCGGCAGCCGCCGCAGGGCGAACATTTGGCCGTGCGCTCGGCAATGACGGCGATATCCGTGATCTTGCCGCCGCCGCCCATGATGTAATGGCCGAGCGCGGTGGTCTCGGCGCACCAGCCTTCCGGATAGGATGCGATCTCGACATTGGCGCCGGCAAAGACACGGCCGTCCTCGGTGCGAAGTGCCGCCCCCACCGGGAACTTCGAATAGGGCGCATAGGCCTTGGCCATGGCAGCCTTGGCCGCTTCGAACAGATCATGCGACATTCGGTTCTTCTCTCGGATGATCTTGTTCAAAACCCGGCGCTTCCTTTCCCGCGATGCCGATCCGCATTTTCAGGATCAGTTCAGCGTTCCTTGACATAGGGCACGCCGCCGGCGCGCGGCGGGATCGCCTTGCCGATGAAGCCGGCCAGCAGGATTACGGTCAGCACATAGGGCAGCGCCTGCATGAACTGCACCGGCACTTTGCCGATGACAGGCAGCGGCGTGCCTTGCAGGCGGATCGACAGCGCGTCGAGGAACCCGAACAGCAGGCAGGCGAACATGGCGTTGACCGGCTTCCATTTGGCGAAGATCAGCGCGGCCAGCGCGATATAGCCCTTGCCGGCGGTCATGTCCTTCACGAAGCCGCCATTTTGCACCATCGACAGATAGGCCCCGGCGATGCCGGTCAGCACGCCGGTGCAGATCAGCGCCCGGTAGCGCAGCCAGGCGACCGAGATACCGGCGGTGTCGACGGCCGCCGGATTCTCGCCGACGGCGCGCAACCTGAGGCCGAAGCGGGTGCGAAACAGCACCCACCAGGTGAACGGCACCATCAGGAAGGCGATATAGACCAGTATGGAGTGGCCGGAGATCAGCTCCGCATAGATCGGTCCGAGGATCGGCACGTCCCTCAGTGCATCGGCGCCAGGCCAGGTGATCGCCCCGAAGCGCTCGCCGGGTGCCAGCGCCGGCGTGCGCCCGCCTTGCTGGAACCAGTGCTGGCCGAGCATGATGGTCGATCCGGCGGCGATAAAATTGATCGCCACGCCGGAGACGATCTGGTTGCCGCGATGGGTGATCGAGGCAAAGCCATGGATCATGGCGAAGGCGACCGAGATCAGGATGGCCATGCCAAGGCCGAGAAGGGCCGAGTGGAAGACCGAGGCGGCGGCGGCACCTGCGAAGGCGCCGACCAGCATCTTGCCCTCGAGCCCGATGTCGAAGATGCCGGCGCGCTCCGAATAGAGGCCGGCGAGGCAGGCCAGCAGCAGCGGCACCGACAGGCGGATGGTCGAGTCCAGTATCTGGATGAAGGCGTTGAACAGGTCCATCTCAGGCCCCCTTCCCCTTGGCCGCTTCGATGCCGACCGATCTCGGGCTGATGGAGGCGAACAGCGCCTGGACATAAGGCCGGAACATGTGTTCGAGCGCGCCGGCGAACAGGATGACCAGGCCCTGGATGATGACGATCATGTCGCGCGAAATCGCCGGCATCTCGAAGGCGAGCTCGGCGCCGCCCTGGTAGAGCATGCCGAACAGGATCGCGGCGAGCACAATGCCGACCGGATGCAGGCGGCCCATCAGCGCCACCGCGATGCCGACGAAACCGGCGCCCGAGACGAAATCGAGCGCGACATTGTGCTGGTCGCCCATCGTCGGGTTGAGCGCCATCATGCCGGCCAGCGCGCCCGAGATCATCATGGCGATGATGATGATGCGGGTTTCCGAAATGCCGGCATAGCGTGCCGCCTTCGGGCTGTGGCCATAGGTGCGCATCTCGTAGCCGAGCCTGGTACGCCAGATCAGCAGCCAGACCAGGAAGGCCATGACCAGCGCCAGCAGGAAGGAGATGTTGAGCGGCGCCGAGCGGATCTTGGCGCCGAACAGCTCGATGACCCAGTTGAGCTTCGGTAATTGCGCGCCGTCGAGAAAGGTGCGCGTCTGCGGCGCCATCGAACTGGGCGGCTTCAAGAACCCGACCAGCGCATAGACCATGACGCTGGCGGCGATGAAATTGAACATGATTGTGGTGATGACGATATGCGAGCCGCGCTTGGCCTGCAGATAGGCCGGGATCAGCGCCCACAGCGCGCCCATCGCCGCCGCGGCGATGATTGCGATAGGGAAAGTCAGCCACCAGGGCAGCACGCTGTCGAACGCCAGGCAGACGATGCCGATGCCGAGGCCGGCGATATAGCCCTGGCCCTCGCCACCGATGTTGAACAGGCCGCAATGCGCCGCGACCGCCACCGAAAGCCCGCTGAAGATGAAGGTGGTGGCGTAGAAAAGCGTAAAGGCGATGCCTTGCCCCTTGCCGAAGGCGCCTTCGACCAGGATCACGGCCGCGCGGAACGGGTTCTCGCCGACCAGCATGACGACGAAACCGGCGACGACGAAGGCGACGGCGAGATTGATCACCGGGATCAGGCCGTAGTCGGCCCAGGCCGGCAGCTTGGCGTAGGGCGTGCTCATTCCGCGGCCTCCCGCTGCTCGACACCGGCCATCAGCAGGCCGAGCTCGCCTTCGGTCGCTTCCGGGCCGCGCTCGCCGACGATGCGGCCGGCGAACATCACCAGGATGCGGTCGGAAAGCGAACGGATCTCGTCCAGCTCGACCGACACCACCAGCACAGCCTTGCCCTGGTCGCGCATGGCGATCAGCCGCTTGTGGATGAATTCGATGGCACCGACATCGACGCCCCGCGTCGGCTGGCCGACGATCAGCACGCCCGGATCCTGCTCCATCTCCCGCGCCAGCACGATCTTCTGCTGGTTGCCGCCGGAGAAATTGGCGGTCTTCAGCCGGCAGTCGGCCGGGCGGATGTCGTATTTGGTGATCTTGTCCCTGGCGTCGTTGCGGATGGCATCGATGTCGAGGAACGGGCCCTTCAGGTAGCGTGGATCGTCGTGATAGCCGAGGATCGAATTCTCGTTCTCCTCGAAGGCCAGCACCAGCCCGACATGGTGGCGATCCTCCGGCACATGGGCGAGCCCACGGTCGCGCAACTCGCCGGGATCGGCTGCCCCGGTGAGGTCGATCGGCTTGCCGTCAAGCATGACGGAACCGGAGACGGCGCGCCTGATGCCGGAAATCGCCTCAAGCAGTTCGGATTGCCCGTTGCCGGCGACACCGGCGATGCCGACGATCTCGCCGGCGCGGATGTCGAAGGAGATGTCGTCGACCATGGTGACGCCGCGCGAATCCTTCACTGTCAGGTTCTTGACCGCAAGCTTGACGCCGCCGGCTTCCGCCTCGCCCTTCTCGACCCTCAGCAGCACCCGCCGTCCGACCATCAGCTCGGCCAGTTCCTCGACCGTGGTCTTCCTGGTTTCGCGCGTCGCCACCATCGTGCCTTGGCGCATGACCGAGACCGTGTCGGTGATCGCCATGATCTCGCGCAGCTTGTGGGTGATCAGAACCACCGTCTTGCCCTGCTCCTTCAACTGCTTGAGGATGCGGAACAGATGGTCGGCCTCGGCCGGCGTCAGCACGCCCGTCGGCTCGTCGAGGATCAGGATCTCGGCGCCGCGATAGAGCGCCTTCAGGATCTCGACACGCTGCTGCAGGCCGACCGGCAACTCCTCGATGATCGCATCGGGATCGACTTCCAGCCCGTATTCGCGTTCGAGCCGTTCGAGTTCGGAGCGCGCCTTGGCGATGCTCTTCGTCAACAGCGCATCGCTTTCGGCGCCGAGAATGACGTTTTCCAGCACCGTGAAATTGTCGACCAGCATGAAATGCTGATGCACCATGCCGATGCCTAGCGCGATCGCGTCGTTGGGCGTCTTGATCGAGGCAGGCTTGCCGCCGACGCGGATTTCGCCGCTGTCGGCCTGGTAGAAACCATAGAGGATCGACATCAACGTCGACTTGCCGGCGCCGTTCTCGCCGACAATGCCGTGTATGGTGCCGCGCACGATCTCCAGGTTGATGTCGCGGTTGGCGCGAACGGCGCCGAAACTCTTGTTGATGCCGATCAGCTCGATCGCGGCTTGCGCCATGCAGCCAGTCCCACTCTTATTTTTTTATCGCTTGGTCAAAATGCCTAGCATGACGCCCCGCCTGTGCCAATTGGCCGGTACGGCATCCACTCTCGACAAATCCCGGCGCGCTTGTCAATTTCGAACGTGGCCGCAGCCTTCACATTCGCTCTCGCATCGGCCCGAAAATCGGATTCGATTTCCGGAAAGCACGATGCGAAGATTAAGAGTCTTAGAGCGTACTTTGTGCGTCCAGGTGGACGCACGTCGCTCTAATGTGGCACTTTGCAAGTCCAAGGATTTTCAAATGATCATGCCCGCCGACCGGCTGACGACGCTGGAAATCCGCGCCGCCGAGCACGAGAAGACCATCGAGGAATTGTCCGGCCAGATCGCCGAGCAATGGAAGGTGATCGAGCGTATGCAGCGCAAGCTCGACGCGCTGACTGATCGCTTCCTGGCGCTGGAGGAACAGGCTGCTCCCGACGTCCCGGTGACCAAGCCGCCGCATTGGTAGAGGAGGAGCAACGGCCATGGCCGATGAGAATGGCCGCAGCGGCCATGACAAGGCAAAACCGCCGGTGATCGACAGCTTGCGGCAGCCGCCCCATGGCATCGGCCTGCACACACCAGGCGGTCGGCGTGGATTTGCCATCGCCATTGGACTGATTGCAGCCTTCGCGCTGGGCTATGTGGCGGCGTTGTGGTCCGGTGCCGTAGTTGTCGCGCTGCCATGAGCGCGGCTCAGGGGCAGGCAGCGACATTAGAGTGGGTCCACCTGGCCGGGGAATGGATAAAGTAAAACCGCCGGGTTCACCCGGCGGCTTCGATCGTATCCGCGGTGCCGCGATCAATAAGGGCAGGCGTTGTCCGACATGTAGTCGTGCACCTTGATGGTGCCGGCGATGATGTCGGCCTTGGCCTTTTCGACCGCCGCCTTCATCGCATCGTCGACAAGCGCCTTGTTGTTGTCGTCCATGGCGTAGTCGACGCCGCCTTCCTTGAGGCCGAGATCGTTGATGCCGGCGGTGAACTTGCCGTCCTTGGCGTCCATGAAGGTGCTGTAGACGGCAACGTCGACGCGCTTGACCATCGAGGTCAGCACCTTGCCGGGCTGCAGGCCGTTCTGGTTGGAATCGACGCCGATGCCGAGCTTGCCGGCGTCGGCCGCTGCCTGCAGCACGCCGACACCGGTGCCGCCGGCCGCCGCGTAGACCACGTCGGCGCCCTGGTCGATCTGCGTCTTGGCGATTTCGCCGCCCTTGGCCGGATCGTTCCAGGCCGCCGGCGTGTCACCGGTCATGTTCTGGAAGACGTCGGTCGCACCGGCCGCCTTGGCGCCGCCGACATAGCCGCAGCCGAACCTGCGGATCAGCGGAATGTCCATGCCGCCGATGAAGCCAACCTTCTTCGACTTGGAGGCCATCGCCGCCATCACGCCGACGAGATAGGAGCCTTCCTGCTCCTTGTAGACGAGGGAGCGGACATTGGGCTTGTCGACGACCATGTCGATGATGGCGAATTTGGTATCAGGGAACTCGGTGGCGATCTTGTCCAGCGCATCCGACCAGGAAAAGCCCGCCATGACGATAGGATTGCGGCCATCCTCGGCGAAACGGCGCAGCGCCTGCTCGCGCTGGGTGGCGTTGGAGACCTCGAATTCCACATAGGGGATGCCGGTCTCGGTCTTGAACTTTTCGGCGCCGTTGTAGGACGCCTCGTTGAACGACTTGTCGAACTTGCCGCCGAGATCATAGAGAATCGCGGGCTGGATGTCCGCGGCGAAAGCCGGAAGAACCATTGCAGCTGCGGCCAGGAGGCCGAGAACGATACGTTTCATGTGATCCACACCCTGTCGGTTATTTTTTCCGTTACGCACCGCCTGCCTGCCCGGTTCTCCGGCAGGCATGCGGCATCAGGCAGGAGTGTCATCCTCCCGCTTGGGGCCAATCTGGCACGGCCCGAAACAAAATTCACGTGGAATTTTGACCCTTTGGAAAAGCGTGGCGCCGCACATCGACGCCACGACACATTCCATTCGCCAGAGGCCTCAGGCTTTCGCCAAAGCCATCAGGCGGAGACGGCAGCCGGGATGGCGCAAGTGACGCCGGTGCCCTGCAGGTTGCAATAGCCATAGGGATTCTTCGCCAGATATTGCTGGTGATCCTCCTCGGCGAAGTAGAACTCGGGTGCCGGCGCGATCTCGGTGGTGATCTTGCCGCGGCCGGCGCCGCGCAAGGAGGCCTCGTAGGCATCGCGCGAAGCTATCGCCGCCTGGTACTGCGCGTCGCCAAAGGTGTAGATCGCCGAACGGTAGGTGGTGCCGACATCATTGCCCTGGCGCATGCCTTGCGTCGGGTCGTGGCTCTCCCAGAACAGCTTCAGCAGCTCCGCATAGGAAACGATCTTCGGGTCATGGACGACCAGCACGACTTCGGCATGGCCGGTAAGGCCGGTGCAGGTTTCCTGGTAGGTCGGGTTCGGGGTGACGCCGCCGGCATAGCCGACCGCCGTGACCCATACGCCCTCGACCTGCCAGAACATCCGCTCTGCGCCCCAGAAGCAGCCCAGCCCGAACATCGCCGTCTCCAGCCCCTCGGGATAAGGCCCCTTGAGCGGCTTTTTCGAGACAAAATGCCTGGATGCCGTCGGGATCGCCTTGGCGCGGCCCGGCAGAGCCTCGGCAGCCTTCGGCAGATTGAGCTTCTTGTTCAGCACGTCGCTGAGAAAAAACATTAAGCAGTCTCCCTTCTCTTTATTTGGGATTTCTCTTCGTTTGGGGGCGCCGGAAAGGTCATTACGCTGGCGCAAACCGCCCGGTCGTCCGCTCTCGCCTGTAGCCGATCATATAGAGAATGAAGGCGAACACCGCGAACACGGCAAAGCCTGGCTGGTTGAGCACAAAGGCGATGACGCCGTCCCACAGCAGCGACCCGGCCTTGTCGCGGACGAAGCTTTCGAAGGCGCTTCGCGTATCGGGCGAGGCGGCGAGCCAGCTGGTGTTAAGCGGGGTCAGCACAAGCGCGGAGGCCGCCACCGATCGGGTTGTATCGAGCACTGCCATGATGACGGAAACCGAAAGCGCCACCATCGCCGCAAGACGGAAAAGAAAGCGGAGCATCCAGACCTTCCCTCCCCAGGGACCTTTGCCAGATTTGTCTGTTTCGCACTCAGAGATAGTGCGCGCGCGCATTATTCGCAATCGCGACACGCGAAATTGAAGCTTCTGATCAATCAGCGTTCATGGAGCCTGCCGCGCATCGCGGGCGCGCAGCCTCGACGGCGTGGCAAAACCACCTTTGCCCGGCAAAGCGAATAGCGCGCCGTTATGGCTTGGCATTCGACGCCGGATCGACTAGATGAGCCCCGCGCCTGTTGCTTTGATGGCTTGAGCGCGAAGGGCATGTCGTTGGTTGACGGCGCCCACGGTACGGATATTCCGGACCGGATTTCCAGGGGAGTTGCATGTTCCCCAACCCGCGCGGCGAAACCGGCCGATGCGACATGCCAAGACGGAGAGGTGGCCGAGTGGTTGAAGGCGCACGCCTGGAAAGTGTGTTTACGGGAGACCGTAACGCGGGTTCGAATCCCGCTCTCTCCGCCATAATTCCAAAGACCAAATAAATATTGCAAAATCAGTCGGATAGCGCCGGCACAACGAAGCGTTGTGTCCCAGCGTTGTGTCCCAACTGCTGGGAAATTATGCCGAGTCGTCATATGGAAAGTATTTAAGATAGTCGGGGCCGCTGTTAGTGCTGCCAGTCCGAACGTAAGTCACCTCTTCGCCGCTCCCGCCAGCCCACATTAGGTCGATCGTTTTGCATTGAGGCTCATTAAGGAAATTGATGCGGCGCGGCTGTCTAATTCCCCATCTCATTTGCCCGGAATAATCCCCGCCAGGAATACCAAAGCAAAGATTAACGTGCAGACCGAAGAAATAGAACTTGACGGCCTTTATTTCTCGGGTTTCTGGATGCACTTTCGTTTCGAAAGATAGCCCATCTGATACAGTCACTGGCCCAAATCCTAACGGAAAGTATGCACCCCAAAAGGCGGGCCACGCTCCTCCAACTAGTATCTCTTTCCACTCGCGGGGTATGAAACCGTTATTAAAGTGTCCGCAAGCCGCCAGGCCACAAAACACTTTGAGCATCCACCTTTCAAAGGTAGGGCCATGCACATAGGTTATTGCTGACACCTTAGCCGGCACTTTGTCTATGCTATTCAGAACCCGCATTAATCGACCGGCCTGCGTATCCATTGGTTTCAGAGACTTATTGTGGTGCTGGCAAAGGATGGGTGCGGCAAGAGACGAAAGTCCTATGGCCTGCATTGTTGAAGGGGGCTGCCACGGCAGCCCACCAATCTTAACTGCTTTGCCTGTACTGCCAAATTCAAGAATGTTACGTGATATATAGTGCTCCCGACTGATGCCGCCGGCACACGAGCCATATCCCTCAAGGTAGCACTTTCCACTGGCCATAGAGTAGTTCCTCTCATGTTCCAGACCACCGGGCATCAAGGGTTCAAGGCGAATAGGGCTCCGCTCACTCCGATGCCAACTTCACAGGCTGGAAGGGCCAATACGCTCCAGCACCCTCATTACCTGAGTCGCGGACCACTTACCTCCCCGTGAGGTCTTGGCTCCCATGTCGTTCATGGTTGTGCCTGTAAAAAGACATTGATTGTGTCTCCGCCGCTGGATTTGGCGAGGAGGACATCGGGGCTAGGTCCCGGTAAGCCCGCGCCATTGGACCACCTGAGGTGGGCACGGGGGGAAGTCCGCCCGCTGTCGCGTAAATTGGAGCGCTCGGGTGATCGACCCCTTGCGGCGGGTCCGGTGTTGAACCGTCTTGCGGCACAGGAGGATCAAACAACCATGTGGTGGAATGATACAATTCCCGCAACAAGGATGAGTCGCCATGGTGACGGACGACATTGCCAGCCTCAAGAGGACCGTGAAGGGTGCTCTAATCCTTCCGGCCCCAGGTGTTGTATCTAGTGTTGATCTGGTCGCCATGCCAGAGGATCAGTGGCGGGCACTGAGGAACCGAATATCGGACGGGCACAACGGTGACCCAAATGGCCTAGAGGCCCAGTGCATGTTTCCGGGATGTGGCGGGCACGTCTATGTCTCCGAGAGGGCGAAAGGGAAAGGGCGTAGGCGATATCCCTACTTCGCTCATCGGCAAGGCGAGGGTCTCGGGTGTCCCTGGCATCCCCGCTCCAAGCTGACGGCAGATGAGGCCCGCGCGGCACAGTATCAAGGCAACCAGGTGTCGGCGGCCCATGAGTTCATCTGCGCTGAGCTAGACCGTTTGGTAAGGCGAGATGTGCGGTTCCAGGCGGTGGAGATCGACAGGACCTATGTGGCCGGAGACCAGGGGCAGCGGGGTCGCTATCCTGATGTCCGTTTCAGGTGGGAAGGCTTCCCGGAGTGTGTCTGCGAGGTCCAGCTCTCCAACACGTTCCAGCCTGAAATCTCCGAACGAGGTATCTTCTATGAGGGCAAGGGGATGCCGCTCATCTGGGTACTGCACGGCGTGGAGCCCCGTCTGGACAACCTCCCGTCCTCGTTCCGGGATGTCATCCTGAGACACAAGAACAATGCCTTTGCACTGGACCGGGAGGCTATCGCTGCATCTGAAAGCGAAAACACATTGATACTGAAGTGCTTCCTTCTCGACAAAGGCAGGTCGGTGGTGGAGACCCATTTGGTCCGGTTCGATGCGCTGAGGTTTCCGAATAGGGGTCTTCCGTATTTCCGCAACATGCTCCTGCCGGACATTGGGTCCTTTCGCGCCCGGAGGCTGCCCTGGATCGATGCCTTGAAGGCGCTGAAGGAGGCGACGGACGGCAACTGGTATACGAGCAATATGGCATTGCCTCAGGTCGTTCGGGCGTTCGACACGTTGCCTAGGCCTATGGCAGATGCTGAGGATCGCTATGATTTCGCCCGGCTGGTCGCAATGACCATGACGCTCCTTAGTGAAGCAGGCGGGCGCTACCAGGACCTCGTTTATCGCCAGATGCCGAACGCCACTGCGGCCCTCAACACCTTCCTCTCACGCGGAGGTCCCCAGCAGGCATGTGCTGAGGCAATCCGAACGCTTGTCGATAGGTCAGCTCTTGCGAACAAGCTCAAGCCGACAGTGCGGGAACACATCATGCGGGCGATATCCCTAGAGCCGGAACAGGTGCGCCCCCGGCATCCGTTCTATGATGCGCTGTCCTGGTTGGTTCCTGAGGTATTCGATGATGTCGTGCGCGAGGAGTTGGAGCTGGGCGAGGCTCTTCCGGGGTGGGCCTCAGTGCGCTCTCTGTAGTGGACCGAAGCGTCATCCCTCCGCCCAATTACTACCTCATGCCATCCCCCACGGGGCTCTGGGACCTTCTGCGGTGAGACCCCAAAAGCCTCTGGCGCGGGAGGAGACTGCATCATGGGCGGCCTGCGGTGGCATGGAGCGGGAGAGTTCCGTTTGAGGAGTGACTGGGTGGAGTACCTCATTGGGGGATTGGCTTCCCCTTCCTCTCCACCGGGCGGAGCTACCGCCAGTCTGCCGGTACTCAAGGCAGTCACTTTGAGCACTACAGCAAGGGCGATGCACCCTAGAGCCATCATGACGTTGTCGAACCTCTGCGTGAACATCGCCGCTGCAAAGAAGGCGACCGCCCGCAGGGTTTCAGTGCCGGTGTTGACGAGGTCATGCCGGACCGGCGTCGGAAGGACCAGGACGCTGCCAGGCCCGACCGGATGGGTGGTGCCATCCTCCATGTGCAGCTCGCCGGTGCCGGCAATGATATATTGCGTCTCCTCGGTGGCATCGCTGTGCCAGCCGAGCCGCTTGCCGGGCTCGATCTCGTAGACGATTATCGAGGACTGGGTCGTGCCGTGTCCGCCGTAAACCGCGAAAGCGCCAGCCCAGTTGACCGATGGGTCGTCTTCCGCCCAGACTGTAGTCCGTTCGAGCTTGTCGGATGCGACGACTGGGGTCATGGTTTCGTTCCCTTTCAGCGACTGGGGAACACCGAGCTTAGGCGATTTTTTTGGTCCGCGTCATCAAAAGCGGCTCCGCTCCAGGCGCCTGAAGGGCCTGCCGCAAGCCCGGACAACCCTCGGCACGCCGGAAACACGCCTGGCATAGGAGATAAAACTTGAACCGGCGCATCCTTGTCATCAATCCCAACAGCAACGAAGCCTTTACCGCCGCCATGGACCGCAGCGTTGAACGGCTGAGATTTGCCGGAGGACCCGAGATCGACTGCCGTACGCTCGCCGAGGGTCCATTCGGCATCGAAACGGCGCGGCAATCCCAGGAGTTGATTCCTTCTCTTTACCGGCTCATCGAGCGTGAGAAGGACAATTGTGACGCATTCATCATTGCCTGCTTCAGTGATCCTGGCGTTGTCGGAGCGCGTGAATTTTCGGCCAGGGCTGTCATCGGGCTGTGCGAGGCCGGAGTGGCCTCGGCCCTGAGCTTTGGCGAGCGCTATGGCATCCTCACCAACCTCGACGACGATATCAATGGTGAGCTTCGCCTGTTGAGAACTCTGGGATTGGAAGCAAGGCTGGCCGGCATCGAGGCGGTCGGCATAAAGGTTCCGGATCTTGTGGACACCCCTGAGGTCCTTGAAGCGTTGCTCGCTGGCGCGCGTCGCCTGGAACAGCGCGGCGCGCGCGTGATCGTGCTGGGCTGCGCCGGGATGACGCCCTTCGCCCAGCGTCTGCGACAAGAGACAGGTCTTTGGATCATCGATCCCCTGATGTCCGCTGTCGGATTGGCGACGGCAACCGTATAGCCGCGTCGCGCCGGATAGGTTTCCGCCACTGCCCTGTATGGGTCCTGGAGATCGGAGCCGGCCTTCCTTACCCCGCCAGGTCGACATGATGCGCTCCGTGCGGCAGCGTCACGCGGCCGATCCGTTCGAGCGATGGCCGATCGCCCTTCACCACGCGGAAGATCTCGAGCCCGGCGCCGGCCTCCGGTCCCGCCCCCTCATGTCCCTGGAACACGGTGGCGAGGAAGTGGTCGCCGGTCCGATCGAAGACGCCGCCCTCAGGCAGCGAACCCTCGAAGGGATAGTCGGCGATCCTGGCGAGATCGCCGGTGACCGGATCGAAGCTCAAAAGTGTGACACTGGCGTCGCGCTGGAAGCGGGTGGATTCAGGCAGGAACGCCGTGCCGCGCATATTGACTGTCGCCACAAGCCGGCCATCCGGGCTGACTGCGATGCCTTCGGCTGAGAGGCCGGTCTCGGCCCCGGCGACAACGTCATGGCGCGCGGCATCGGCCGATGCCTCCGGATCGGCCAGCCGCACGACGCTGATCGTCGAGGGCGTGCGCGGAATGCGGCCCTCGATGTCGGTAGCGGCGAAATCCCGGCCCCAATTGGAGGTCAGGTAGTGGCGCCCGTCCGGCGTGAAGCGCCCGACGAAGGGGTCGGCGCCGACATCGACGATATTGCCCCACAGCCGCAAGCCTGGCGCGCCATTGTCGTCGGTCACTTCGAAGAAGGCGACGCGGTTCTGGGTGTTGACGTTGACCGCCAGCAGCCGGCCACCCGGATGCCAATGAACATTGGTCGCGGTCACGCCGCCGCGTGGCGTCGACGCCGATCCGGTGACGCCGAGTTCGGCAAGGTTGAACCGGGCGACGGGGCCGAAGCGACCGTCGCGATAGCCGACGATCTGGACGAAACTTGCCTCTGATGTGTTGGACACCACGGCAATTCGGCGTCCATCCGGACTGACAGACAGGCTCTCGGGGAAAGCGGCGATCTCCGCCGTGTCCGCCAGGCGAGGTGCGGCAGCGTCGGAAAGATCGACCGCGAACAGGCGTCGCCCTGGCGGCAGGTCCTTGATGGTGTCGCCCGCCGCAGGGCGCTCGCCCAGCCTTTCCGTGACGAAGGCGGTTTGTCCATCTTCGGTCAATTGCAGGATTTCCGGCGCCGCGGTCACGGAATTGGATATTGGGATGGTTCCTGTCACGACCTTGCCGTCGACGATGGACAGGACCGTAAGCGTATCGCGATAGCCCGCCTGGCGCGGCGCAAGCCTGCCCGTGGCGTAGGTCTGGGCGACGAAATCGCCATCGGAGATAACTGCTATCCGGTTCGCTGAGATTCGGCCGACAAGATCCGGCTGTGCGGCCACGACCGACGGCACGCCGATGCTCAGCGCGATGGCGAGCACGGAAGGGATGGCTCTGATCATGATCTTGTTCCTTTTGCTTTGCTGATGCTGGTTCCGCCGAACCCCCTTGCATTGCTCGAAAATACCTCCGACGCTGATTGCAATCCAATCGGGATATTGCTCTCTGTGATAGGGATTTTGCATAAGGAGACGATCTTGGACATCCGCACGCTCGCCTGTTTCGTGGCCGTTGCCGAGGATCTCCATTTCCGCCGCGCGGCGGAGCGGATGAACCTGACCCAGCCGTCGCTGAGCCAGCGCATCCGGGCCCTGGAAGTGGAAGTCGGTGCCGATCTGTTCGAACGCGACCGCCGTCGCGTGGCGCTCACGCCGGCCGGAGCCGCCTTCCTCGATCCGGCCCGAAAGGCGGTGCAGCATGCCAATGCCGCGAAGACGCAGGCGCTCAGGGCCGTTCGCGGCGAGGTTGGGCGCCTGCGACTCGGCTTCACCGTCATTGCCTTCTACGGGGTCCTGCCGGAGGCGGTGCGGATGTTTCGCGGCCGATATCCAGACATCGAGGTGGACCTTATCGAGATGAACTCGCCATTGCTGGAGGCAGCACTTGCGGCGGGCGAGATCGACCTCGGCGTGCTGCATCCGCCGCTCACAACGCCGGAGCTTCTCATTCATCTGTTGCCTGATGAACCATTGGTCCTGGCGCTTCCGGCGACGCACCGGCTTGCCGGGCAAGCGACGGTCCGTGTCAGTGACCTTGACGGCGAACCCTTCCTGCTCGCACCGCGCGCCATCGGCCCAAGCATATATGACCGGGTGATTGCCCTGTTTCGGGCAGACGGCATCAGCCCGCGGATCGTCCAGGAGGTAACGCCGATGACGACGCTGGCCGGGCTGGTTGCGGCGGGCGTCGGTCTGGGCTTCGTCACCGCGGGCATCGCCAGAGTGGCGCGGCCTGGCGTCGCGTACCGTCCAGTTGCCCCTCAGCCGCCGTCCTTGCCGATGGCGGCCGCATGGCGCGAGCCGGCCTTGTCCGCCAGCGGCAAGCGTTTCCTGGAGGTGGTTGCGACACTGGCCACAACCAGGGACCGGGGCCTCGAACCGCCATCGACGGAAGGCTTGCCCCGGGAATCTCGATAAAAAGGTTTCGAATGTTGTCGCTGCACCATATGTCATTTGGTGCGACGCCAAAAAAATAGGGGCCTACCTTGCCAACCGAACCACGTTCTCCACGGCTTGCGGTGCTGATCGACGCAGACAACGCTTCGGCCAAGATTGTCGACGGGTTATTCGAGGAAATCGCCAAGATCGGTGAGGCAAGCGTTCGTCGTATCTACGGCGACTTCTCCAGCACCCGTTCAAAGGCGTGGGCCGATGTGCTGTCGAAGCACGCGATCATCCCGCAGCAGCAATTCGCCTATACCACCGGCAAGAACGCGTCCGACATCACGCTCGTCATCGACGCGATGGACCTTCTCCACAGTGGGCGGTTCGAAGGCTTCTGCCTGGTGTCGTCCGACAGCGATTTCACCCGCCTTGCCGCTCGCATCAGGGAACACGGGATCGACGTGTATGGATTTGGTGAGCAGAAAACACCGGAGAGTTTTCGGCAGGCATGCCGCCGGTTCGTATACACCGAGAACCTGCTTCCGACCGCGCCAGCCAACACTCAGGACGCGGTGCCGGCGAAATCGTTACAGCCGCCCAGCGCCGCGACGCCGATCATCACCAAGGTCATTTCACAGATGGAAACCGAGGACGGCTGGGTGCCGCTCGGCACTGTAGGCAATCAGCTCGCCAACCTGGCGTCGGACTTCGATCCCAGAACCTTCGGCTTTCGCAAGCTGAGCGATCTCATACGCAAGACCAACGCCTTTGAGATTGACCTTCCCGAAGGTGGAGCCATGCGCATCCGCATCAAGTCGGCCCAAGAAACGCAAACGAAAGAGAAGCCTGACCGCCGCCGCCGCATTTAGCAGGTCAGATGATCAGTTTCGTGAACGAGACCCACGCGTTGCTATGTCTTCGGCTGCCCGGCCCCACAGCTAACTCCATGGGTGATGAGCTATCGGATTTGCCCTGAAACCGAAGATCTCCCCACCCGCATCGGGCCTCTGGTCGGACCACTATTTCGCTGGCGCAAACCGGTGTTCGGCGTATCATTCCGGTGGGAGAGGGTTCATGGCGGGAGGAGCCAATGAACGCAATGTTGAGTGTGCCTGTCATAGACCTGACCGCCCAAGAACTTGTTTCATCTGCGCTTTCAAAATTCCGTGCCGGCGACACCATCTCGACCAGGGCCGCATTGGACGCCATCCGTCGGACGAGCCCAGCTTGTCAGGACAGCGACGACGATCTCGTCGAGCTTATCGTGATGACGGCAATTGGTAAGACCATGGGTGTCATGTTCAACCATCGGGCGCGCTAATGCATGCCGCGCAAAAAGTGCGCAGCGGTTTTGCGATAACGACATGCATAAAAACAAGACCTTAAAGCGCGTCGCGTGAATCCGTTCAAACGCGATACACGTTAAGCCCGGAACGAATACGCCGTTTCGCTTTCCATCGGCACAGCGCGATGAGCGCTCGTCCACCATTTGCCTCGCCAGCCATCCCTTGCCAGGACTGATCTGGCCGCGCACCGGGATCGAACCTCGCGCATTACGCGTGGCTGTCTGTCGGATTGCGGTGCAGCACTTGCCTGTCCGCTTCCTTTCCATCCGGCCGATTTCACAACGCAACCAAGCCTTTACCTTCTAGAGCTCGATCGTCGACTTGATGAAGGCTCTCGACATCGACAGCAGCCTTGCCGCGCGCAAGGAGCTTGCTCGCGATCTGAACTACACCGGCGACATGAACGATTCCGCGACCATGAATTTGTGGCTGCATGGCGCCCTGATGAAGAAGCTGGCCGAGAATGGCGGCAAGATCCCGAGCGACCTGGCTGCCTGACCTGATTCCGAACCCTCGGTTCGGAAGCAGAGGCAAATCGCGATCCATCCCGAGTCCATCGGGATGGATCTGGCTGAGGGAACTCCGGGAAATCTTCACCGTTATGCTCTCGGTCGAAACGAGGAGAGCCGCCATGGCAGAGGACAGGACCAGGACCGACACAAGCGACCGCTCGGAGATAGCCGACGAAGACGTGCGGCATTTCGCCGAGGAAGCCGGCATTACGCTCGACCAGGCCCGGACCCTGATCAAGCGCCACGGCAGCGACCGCAAGGTGCTGGAAGAAATAGCCGAAAGCATAAAAGGATCGTAACGGCGTGACAGCGGGGATTCCTGAGCAGCTTTTATCGGTTTTCTAACAAATTCGGCCTATTCCCATTCCGACCATGGGAGTTGGGCTTTTGGTGCAAACAGACAAGATCGCCACGCGACATGCTATTGCGCTGTCCGTCGTCGTGCCGTGCTACAATGAGATCGGCGGCGTTGCAGAGCTTTACCGGCGCGTGACAGCCGTTTGCCGTAAACAGGCCGGTCAATCCTACGAGATCGTCCTGGTGATCGACGGAGCAACCGACGGCACCCGCGAGGCCATTTTCGAGCTCGCCAGACAGGACAGCCACGTCGTCGGCATCGACCTTGCCCGCAATTACGGCCACCAGATCGCGCTCAGCGCCGGCCTGGAGTTCTGCCGCGGCCAGCGCATTCTCATCCTCGATGCCGATCTCCAGGACCCGCCGGAACTGCTCGAAGCCATGATGGCGAAGATGGATGAGGGCTTCGACGTCGTTTACGGCCAGCGGCTGAAGCGCCAGGGCGAAAGCTGGTTCAAGCGCGGCACCGCCGCATTGTTCTACCGCCTGCTGCGCAAGATGGTCGATGTCGACATGGCGCTCGATTCAGGAGACTTCCGCCTGATGAGCCGCCGCGCGCTCGATCATCTCAATGCGATGCCGGAGCGCTACCGCTTCATTCGCGGCATGGTGAGCTGGATCGGCCTGAAGCAGGTGGCCTTTCCCTATGAGCGGCACGAGCGCTTCGCCGGCACCACGCACTATCCATTGAAGAAGATGGTGCTTCTGGCAATGGATGCGATGACCAGCTTCTCCATCGTGCCACTGCGGTTTGCCTCGCATCTCGGCATGATCTTCGGCCTGCTCGGGCTTGCCGCGCTCGGCTACACGCTCTTCTCATGGTTTGCCGGCAGCGTCTTGCCCGGCTGGACGAGCCTGGCAGCGATCGTCCTGATCCTGGGCAGCGTCCAGCTTCTGGTCCTCGGGATTTTCGGCGAATATCTCGGGCGCATGTACATGGAGACCAAGCGGCGGCCTCTCTATCTCGTCAACGAGATCGCTGCCCACGATCCCGCCGCCGCGGAGTTGCCCGTCCATCGCCTGCAGGAACTGGCCCGGGAAATGACGAAAGGAGCCCCGCGTGCTTCAGGCCGAGTTTGACCAGTTCGCGCTCGAATATCAGCAGCAGCACGCCGCAAGCATCCGGCTGAGCGGCGAAACGCCGGATTTCTTTGCGCGGTACAAGATCGACGACGTCGCGGCACGGCTCGCTCGCTCCGGTGTGAAACCACGGCGGATACTCGACTTCGGCGCCGGCGTCGGCAATTCGCTGGGGCCCATGCGCGCCGCGTTTCCCGACAGCGAGATCACCTTGCTCGACCCATCCTCGCAGTCGCTCGATATCGCCAGCAAGCGCTTTCCCGGCCAGGCCGATTTCAGGCCCTTCGATGGCGAAACCATCCCTTATGCAGACGGCAGTTTCGATCTAGCCTTCGCCGCCTGCGTGTTTCATCACATCCCGGAAGACCTCCATGTCGGCCTGATCAAGGAGATCGAGCGCGTGCTGACCGTCGGCGGCAGCTTCTTTCTGTTCGAGCACAATCCCTGGAATCCGCTGACGACGCACGCGGTGCGAAACTGTGCCTTCGACGAGAATGCGGTGCTGATCAATGGCCGCGACATGCGCCGGCGAATGAAAGCGGCGGGCTTCTCCAGTCCCGACATCGTCTACCGGATTTTCTTCCCGCGCCTGCTCGCAAGATTGCGGCCCCTGGAACGTTACCTGACCAGGATTCCCATGGGGGCGCAATATTTCGTGCATGCGGTCAAGCCCGCCGTCTGACCGAACGCCTTGCCCTCGGATGAGCGACACGCCGAAACCTCTGATCAACCTGCCGCCAAGCGGCTTGGAGACATGAAATGAACGTGGTTCAGGCGACCATGGCGGCCGTGTCGCCGGTCAAAGATGCACTGCGGTCCAGGTTGCTGTTCTGCCTGCTCGTCGCGCCTCTCGTGGCGTTCGCGCTTTCCGCCCACGCTGTCGCCATCCTGCAGGACCCCGACTGTTGGTGGCAGGTCAAGGTAGGGCTCGACCTGCTGGCAAATCGTACGTTCCCGCTTGTCGACAGCTATTCTCATACTTTCGCCGGCCAGCCATGGATCGCCAAGGAATGGCTCGGGCAGGTTCTCCTCGCGCTCTCCTACACGGCAGGCGGCTGGAACGGTGTGGCGATGCTGATCATCGCCACCATTGCGCTTACGATCTCGCTGCTGTCATGGCATCTCAGCACCTGGCTGAGGCCGACGGCGGCAGTCGGGCTGGCCCTGCTCGCGGCGGCCATGATCTCGCCCATCTACACCGCGCGTCCTCACATCTTCACCTTGCCCATCATCGTGATCTGGACGGCAACGCTTTTCCGTGCCGCGCGCTATGAGCAAGCCCCACCTTTGTGGCTGCTTGCCTTGCTTGTGCTGTGGGCCAATCTCCACGCGACCTTTACGCTTGGCTTCGTCATTGCGGCTTTCGCCGGCCTCGATCTTCTGGCGCGAACCCGCCTGTCCAACCCCATGCTCCTTGCCAAGTGGGTTGCTTTCGGTCTGCTTTGCCCGCTGGTCAGCCTGATCAATCCCTATGGCATCAAGGCCATCCTCGCCACTTTCACGGTAGCCTACGGCAATGAAGCGGTTCCCCTGATCGTCGAGTGGCGACCGTTCGACGCTTCGGATCAACCACTCCAGGAAGTGGGCATCCTGCTGTTCGTTTTCGCGCTGCTTGTGTCGAGACTGCGCATTGGCTGGGCCAAGGCGCTGTTCATCATCTTTGCGCTGCATGTCTATCTCACCCATCTGCGCTTCATGTATCTGTTCTTCCTGCTGGTGCCGATCGTGATTGCGGTCGAGGTGGCTGAGCAGTACCCCTCGCTTTCCCTGGCCAAATGGATGGCGGACAAGCGCGACGGGCTGGAACGATTTTTCGCCAGATGGTTTTACCAGATCTGCGGCGTGGCCGGCATGGTGGTGGTGGCTGCGGTCGCCGTGCTCACCAGCGCCTATCAGGCCGAGCCTAGCCAGAAGACTTCCGCCAGGGATGCGCTTGCATTCGCCGAAAGCCATCATCTGTCGGGCAATGTCCTGAATTCGTACAATTTCGGCGGCAGCTTGATTTTCCATGGCATCAAGACATTCATCGACGGCCGGACGGATCAGCTCTTTCTCAACGGCTTTACGAAGACAGATTCCGAAATGGGCCGCAGCGGCGGAAAGCCGATCCTCGAGGCGCAGCTGAAGAAATATGCGATCGCCTGGGCGCTGCTGACCGCGGACGACAGCCGCATTCCCTTCTTCGACGAGTTGGGCTGGAGGCGGGCATATTCAGACAAATACGCCGTGATCTTCGTGCCTGGCGCTTGATTTCGGCGCCGGTCGGACATGCCTGGCCGTCAAAGCCGGATTGCGACGCTTGTCGTCCAAAGAGCGCGGCGACAAGTTCACCGCTAAACCTATGACTTTTTAATATTTTTCCCTATTCACCTCTCTCGAATCCCAATGCCGGGCCTTCTATTTTTCTCGACGCAGCAGATCGCTGCAGGCAGTCGCCACCTCGTGACGACGACCGAGAAGGAAGAAGGAAAAATCCGATGTATCGCAGCCACGGGCTACCCACCCACCGTCCCCTGCCTGTCTCGTCGGTGAAGGCCGACATCCAGGCGGTGGCCCATGGTGAGCGAAAGCGGTCGATCGCACCTTTCAGATTGACCAAGATGCTTCTGACAATCGGCTTCCTGCTGACCGCCGCGGCCATCGCCGCCTCGGTTTCCTGATACCAAGAGAAATATGATGCCCAACTCAGTACCTCCGCGAACTTCCAACGCTCTCCACCGCTTTGTCGTCGGGCTCGATGGCGAAGGCCATTGGATCGCCCGCGATGAACAGGGCCAGACCGGCGGCGTTTTCACCGACAGGAATTCCGTCATCCGTTTCGCTACCATGGAGAGCGACCATCAGGCGGGAGCGGTAAAGTTCGCGCCTGCATCCGCACGGCTGTCATTGTTCAATTGAGCCGTGATCCGTAAGGCCCGGGCAACGACAAGCGAGCGATTTCACGACAGTTGACATCGTCGCTGCTCCGGCAGGTCGCGAAAGCCGATCATGGAAACTCCGCATCTTGCCGATCTGAGCAGCCTGCTCGAACGCTTGACGCATACGCGCAAGCTTCTCGATCACCAACTGTGGGAAGCTGCGCGCAGCCTGTCCATCGACAGGTCGTCTCCCGAAGGCCGGCGATTTGCCTGCCTGGTTGATGCCGGCGCCACGCTCGACGCCGCAATGTTGCTGGTCGCGGTATCAAACCGCTCCGTGGCCAGCCTCGGCAATACAGGCGGACACTGGACATGCACGCTTCAACCGACGGCGCCTCTCGCCGGAGCCGCGACAAAGAGGTTCCGGATGGAGCATGCGGATCTGTCAGCCGCGGTTCTGGCATCGCTGATTGCCTCGCTTCTGCATAGCGGAAGCCTCACTGGGCCTTCCAAACCAACAAAAGGAAATCCGTCCATGATGACGCCTGAACAAGCACGCCTGCGCCTGAACGGTGCCATGACCGCATTGGTCACGCCGTTTTCAGACGGAGAGGTCGACCTGGCGGGCCTGACGACACTGCTTGAGTGGCAGATCGAACAGGGTATCAACGGCCTGGTCCCGTGCGGCACGACCGGAGAGGCGCCGACCTTGTCGTGGGAAGAGCGTCTCGACGTCATCGCGCGATGCGTCAAGGTCGCCAGCGGCAGGGTGCCGATCATCGTCGGCAGCGGCACCAACAACACCGAGGCGACGATCGCTTTTACCGCCGCCGCCGAGGCCTTTGGCGCCGATGCGGCGCTGATCGTGACGCCTTACTACAACAAGCCGACCCAGGAGGGCATCTATCGCCATTTTGAAGCTGTCGCCCGCAAGGTCAGCATCCCGATCATTGTCTACAATGTCCCGGCCGCACCGGCGTCGACCTGCTTCCCGAAACGATCAAGCGCCTGGCAAAAATACCGACCATCGTCGGCATCAAGGACGCAACTGGCGATCTGAGCCGGCCGTCATCGCTTTCATCCACGCTCGGCCATCGCTTCATCCAGTTCTCGGGTCACGATTCGACATCCTTCGGCTTCAACACCATGGGTGGCCGGGGCACGATTTCCGTGGTCTCCAACGTAGCACCCCGCCTGTGCGTCGAAATGCACGACGCGTGCCGGGCGGGAGATCACCACACTGCTCGGGCCATACACCATCGGCTGAGGCCGCTCATCGCGGCGCTGGAACTGGAAAGCAATCCAATCCCGGTGAAATACGCGCTGCATCTTGCGCTGGGGCTGAGCGCCGATGTTCGCTTGCCGCTGACGCCGGTGCAACCGGAAACCGCCGATGCCATCCGCGAGGCGATGCTGGCGCTGGCCGAGAACGACAGCAATGTCTTCAGCTCGACACGGGCTGTTGTGAACGCTGGACATTGGTGGGGCTGACAAACCGAAAAGCGCGTCGCATCAATTCTTCAGACGTGACGCGCATATTGGAAAGGCATTCTCTAGGTTGGCCGCCTGGACTCTTCCAGAAGGTAGACCAGTCCAGGCCGAACGATCCACTCGCCTTTGCGCAGGCTGTCGAAGTCGAAGCGACCGTCGGTGCTGCGCGGCGCAACGCCGACATAGCGGTATCGATGGCCGCTTCCATCGACGACCGTCTCGGAAATCGGCTTGTCCGCGAGATGGCCGATGGTCGCGCCTTCGGACCGCGGGTTCGCCAGAATGAAGGACTCGGCTGGCAGGCTTCGCCTGACCCTGGCATTCAGCCCGACCTTGGCATTCAATTTGAACGGATTTGGGATCTTATTCATTGAACCATCGCTCTCGGCGTGGCCGGGCGTAGGTCACTTTTTCGCCGGCCCACGAACGGACCAGCGTTAGATAGTCGGCAGTTGCATATGAATTCGAGAGGAGTTCGCGACCTGATTCATCAACGCCGCATAATGATAGAGAGCTCGAAAGCGAAGAGAATCGAAGAACTTGCTATAGTATGTCGACTATAAATTCTGCTATTTTATATATGCCTTCTTTATATCTTCACACCCTTCCCTCAATCGAGAAAATATCCACGGCACGCTACGTAGATGCCTTGAGTGCGGATGCCGTCGCGACGGCGGCTTGATCCGAGACGACAGAAGGATGAAGACGATGCTGCCCCGGCATGCCCCATGCTACACATACTACCGGACCCGCGATCTGCGGGAAAATCGGCGCTACCCGCCCGAGGTCGAGGCAAAGACGCGGATGGCCGCCTATCCGGGAGAACTCGGAATGCTGCTGCGGCTGGGCGGCGTCATGCTCGCGGGTGCCGCGCTGGTAACCTGTATCATGATGGCGGCCGGTTAACGCTCGAGAAATCTTTATAGGAATTTTATTTCTTTCCTCTCCGCCACGTCTCGAACCTTTATGGTGTTTCGATCCATATTCCAGCAGGCAAACCTGGTGGCGACTACGTCGTTACGAGGTGTTTTTGTATGAATTCGACTGGCAGGCCGCAGAATTTCAACACAATGCGCAAAACCAAGCAAGACTAGTGGCCGCAGGTTTGAAATACAAAGCGCAAAAATAAACAAGGAATGCGTACCATGGACATCGTCGTTATCGGGATAGGGGTTTTGTTTTTCGCTCTGTCCTTCGCCTACATCAAAGCTTGCGACAGTCTTTAACGGAAGGAACACAACATGCTTGTCGACTATATCCTCGGTGGCGGTGTGACCTTGTTCCTTCTCGCCTACCTGACTTACGCCCTCGTTCGCCCAGAACGCTTCTGACAGCAACTGGCGCCAGGCACGGAAAGCTACACCAATGACTCTCTTCGGATGGATACAGATCCTCGTCTATTGCGGGATCGTCGTTTTGCTTGTGAAGCCGCTTGGCGGCTATATGTATCGCGTTTTCAACGGCGATCGCACGTTTCTCTCGCCTGTTCTTGTCCCGATCGAGCGAGGTCTTTATCGCATCTCGGGAACCAGCGAGCGCGAAGAGCAGCACTGGACCAGCTACGCGGCAGGCATCATGTTCTTCAGCCTGGCCAGTTTCCTGGTGCTCTATGTCCTGCAGCGACTGCAGGGTGCCCTGCCCTATAATCCCGCCGGCATGACAGCGGTTGAGCAGAACCTCGCCTTCAACACCGCCGTCAGCTTCGTGACCAACACCAACTGGCAGAACTACGGCGGCGAAAGCACGATGTCCTACCTCGTGCAGATGGCCGGCCTCACCGTGCAGAATTTCATGTCCGCTGCGGTCGGCATTGCCATTGCGGTGGCGCTGATCCGCGGCTTCGCTCGGCATTCGGTCAAGTCGATCGGCAATTTCTGGGTCGATATGACCCGCTGCACCCTCTACATCCTCTTGCCGCTCTGCATCGTGCTGACCCTGGTCTATGTCTGGCTCGGCATGCCGCAGACGCTCGGCCCGTACGTCAACGCCACGACATTGGAAGGCGCGCAGCAGACGATCGCGGTCGGCCCCGTCGCCTCGCAGATCGCCATCAAGATGCTCGGCACCAATGGCGGCGGCTTCTTCAATGCCAACGCCGCCCATCCTTTCGAAAATCCCGACGCGATCTCCAACCTGATCCAGATGGTGACGATCTTCGCGCTTGGCGCCGCACTCACCAATGTCTTCGGCCGCATGGTCGGCAACCAGCGCCAGGGCTGGGCGATCCTGGCCGCGATGGGCGTGCTGTTCATCGCCGGCGTCGCGGTCTGCTACTGGGCGGAAGCATCAGGCAATCCGCTGGTTCATGCGCTCGGCATCGACGGCGGCAATATGGAGGGCAAGGAGACCCGCTTCGGCATCGCCCTGTCGGCGCTGTTCGCGGTCATCACCACCGCCGCGTCCTGCGGCGCGGTCAATGCCATGCACGACTCCTTTACCGCGCTCGGCGGCTTGATCCCGATGATCAACATGCAGCTCGGCGAAGTCATCGTCGGTGGCGTCGGCGCCGGCTTCTACGGCATCATGATGTTCATCGTAGTCGCCGTCTTCGTTGCCGGCCTGATGGTCGGCCGCACACCCGAATATCTCGGCAAGAAGATCGAGGCCAAGGAGGTCAAGATGGCAATGCTCGCCATCCTCGCTCTGCCCCTGGTCATGCTGGTCTTCACGGCCATCGCGGTCGTGCTGCCAAGCGCCGTGGCCTCAATGGCCAATGGCGGTCCGCACGGCTTCTCCGAAGTTCTCTATGCCTACACTTCGGCGGCCGCGAACAACGGCTCGGCCTTTGGCGGCCTCTCCGGCAACACGCCCTGGTACAACATCACGCTCGGCATCACCATGTGGGTGGGTCGCTTCTTCGTCATCATTCCAGCGCTTGCCATCGCCGGCTCGCTGGCGGCGAAGAAGACGGTGCCGGCTTCCGCCGGAACGTTCCCGACAGACGGTACTCTGTTCGTCGGCCTGCTGGTCGGCGTCATCCTGATCGTCGTCGGCCTGACCTTCTTCCCGGCGCTGGCGATCGGACCGATCGTCGAGCATCTGGCGATGATCCACGGGCAGACATTCTGAGCCGCCCCATCTTGGATAACGACATGTCCTGGCTCAACATCATGCGTCGCAAGGCTCACCCCCGGGCCGACAATGAGGGGAGGCAACTCCCCCTCCCTTCCCGACCATGTCCACCTTCCTCGGCCTTGCGACAGTCATGATCGTGATCTGGCTGCTGGCCTACGGGCCGCCGCATCTTTTTTCGGCATCCGATCGATCGGCGCCGTCCAACAACATTGATACTGGAGCCACCAAATGAGCCAGTCCAAATCCGCTGTTATCATGGATGCCCGCATATTGTGGCCCGCCATCGGCGGAGCCTTCAGGAAACTGAACCCGCGCACGCTGATCCGAAATCCGGTGATGTTCGTCGTCGCCATCGTCTCGTTGCTCACGTCGGTCCTGTTCCTCAGGGACCTCGTCACTGGCGGCGGCGATTTCGGCTTCACGCTGCAGATCATCATCTGGCTGTGGTTCACCGTGCTGTTCGCCAACTTCGCCGAAGCGGTGGCCGAAGGCCGCGGCAAGGCGCAGGCCGACTCGCTGCGCAAGGCGCGCACCGAGACGCAAGCCAAGCTTCTGACCGGCGAGGACCGCACCAAGTTCAAGCTGGTGCCCGGCACCAGCCTGAAGGTCGGTGACGCCGTGCTCGTCGAGGCCGGCGACATCATCCCGTCCGACGGCGAGGTGATCGAAGGCGTCGCTTCCGTCAACGAGGCGGCGATCACCGGCGAATCCGCGCCGGTCATCCGCGAATCCGGCGGCGACCGTTCGGCGGTAACCGGCGGCACGCAGGTCCTGTCCGACTGGATCCGCGTGCGCATCACCGCTGCCTCCGGCCATACTTTCCTCGACCGCATGATCTCGCTGGTCGAAGGTGCTTCGCGCCAGAAGACGCCGAACGAGATCGCGCTCAACATCCTGCTCGTCGGCATGACGCTGATCTTCGTGCTGGCCACCGCAACGATCCCGAGCTTTGCCGCCTATTCCGGCGGCTACATCTCGGTCACCGTGCTGGTCGCGCTGTTCGTCACCTTGATCCCGACCACGATCGGCGCCCTGCTTTCGGCCATCGGCATCGCCGGCATGGACCGCCTGGTGCGTTTCAACGTTCTGGCCATGTCGGGCCGCGCCGTGGAAGCGGCGGGTGACGTTGACACGCTGCTGCTCGACAAGACCGGAACGATCACGCTCGGCAATCGTCAGGCGACGGAGTTCCGCCCTGTCAAGGGCGTCCCCGAGCAGGAACTGGCCGACGCGGCGCAGCTCGCGTCGCTCGCCGACGAAACACCCGAGGGTCGCTCGATCGTCGTTTTGGCCAAGGAGAAATACGGCATTCGCGCCCGCGACATGGCAGCACTGCATGCCGCCTTCGTGCCCTTCACCGCGCAGACCCGCATGAGCGGCGTCGATATCGACGGCTCGTCGATCCGCAAGGGCGCGGTCGATTCGGTTCTCGCCCACGTCAACCAGTCGACGTTGGCCGGCAGCGGTGCGCGCCCGGCCAGCGATGCCGTCCGCGACCTGCAGGCGATCGCCGACGAGATCGCCAAGTCCGGCGGCACGCCGCTGGCGGTCGAGCGCGACGGACGCCTGCTTGGCGTCGTCCATCTCAAGGACATCGTCAAGGGCGGCATCAGGGAACGCTTCGCCGAACTGCGCAAGATGGGCATTCGCACGGTGATGATCACCGGCGACAATCCGATGACGGCGGCGGCGATCGCGGCGGAGGCCGGCGTCGACGACTTCCTCGCCCAGGCGACGCCAGAGGACAAGCTGAAGCTTATCCGCGATGAACAGGCCAAGGGCAAACTGGTCGCCATGTGCGGTGACGGCACCAACGACGCCCCGGCGCTTGCCCAGGCCGATGTCGGCGTCGCCATGAACACCGGTACAGTCGCCGCGCGCGAGGCCGGCAACATGGTCGACCTGGATAGCGACCCGACCAAGCTGATCGAGATCGTCGAGATCGGCAAGGCGCTGTTGATGACGCGCGGCTCGCTGACGACCTTCTCCATCGCCAACGACGTGGCCAAGTACTTCGCCATCATCCCGGCCATGTTCGCCGTCTTCTACGTCGCGCCGGGGCAGACGTCTGGCCCGCTGCAGGCGCTCAACATCATGCATCTGGCGACGCCGCAGAGCGCCATCCTGTCGGCGATCATCTTCAACGCGCTGATCATCATCGCGCTGATCCCGCTGTCGCTTAGGGGCGTCAAATACCGCGCCATCGGCGCCGGCGCGCTGCTCAGCCGCAACCTTCTCGTCTACGGCCTTGGCGGCATCATCGTGCCCTTCGTCGGCATCAAGCTGATCGACATGATCATCACCGCCATCGGCCTCGCATAAGGAACTATGTCCATGCTCAATCAAATCAGACCCGCGATCATCATGATCGTCTTCTTCACGGTCCTGACCGGCCTGATCTATCCGATCGGCATGACCGGCATTGCCCAGGCTCTGTTTCCCAACCAGGCCAATGGCAGCCTGATCGAGAAGGACGGCAAGGTTGTCGGTTCCGAGCTGATCGGCCAGGCTTTCGCCAGCGACAACTACTTCCACGGCCGTCCCTCGGCCGCCGGCGACGGCTACAACGCCGCCTCCTCAAGCGGCTCGAACCTCGGCCCGACCAACCCCAAGCTGATCGACCGCATCAAGGCCGACGCCGAGAAGTTGAAGGCTGAAAATCCGGGCGCGCCGGTGCCGATGGATCTCGTCACCACGTCCGGCAGCGGCCTCGACCCGCACATCAGTCCCGAAGCCGCCTACTTCCAGGTCGCCAGGGTGGCCAAGGCCAGGGGCGTCGATGAAGCGAAGATCAAGTCGCTCGTCGACAGCCATGTCGAAAGCCGCGAGCTCGGCTTCATGGGCGAGCAGGTCGTCAACGTGCTTGCTCTCAACCTTGCACTGGACGATGCAACCAAGCAATGAATGATACGCCGGGGATCGACACCACCCCGGCGCCCTTCATGTTTGTGATAGTGCTATTTCCAGGGTCAAATGCCGGAAGACAGAAGCAACGTCGAAAACAGACCCTCTCCAGATGCGCTGCTTGATCATGCGGAGCGCGAGGAGCGCGGTCGTCTGAGGATTTTCCTGGGCGCGGCACCCGGCGTCGGCAAAACCTATGAGATGCTGATGTCGGGCCGCGCCAGACGGGCCGACGGGATGGACGTGGTGATCGGCATCGTCGAGACGCACGGCCGCAAGGAAACCCAGGCGCTGGTCGAAGGCTTTGAAGTCATCCCGCGCAGTCAGGTCGACTACAAGGGCCGCATGCTGGACGAGATGGATATCGATGCCATCCTCGCCCGGCGCCCGGCGCTGGTTCTCGTCGACGAGCTCGCCCACACCAATGCCCCCGGCAGCCGCCATCCCAAGCGCTATCTCGACGTTCAGGAAATCCTGACACATGGCATCGACGTCTACACGACCCTCAACGTCCAGCATGTCGAGAGCCTGAACGATGTCGTGGCCCAGATCACCCATGTCAGGGTGCGCGAGACGGTTCCCGACTCCATCATCGACCAGGCCGATGACATCGAGATCATCGACCTCACCCCCGACGACCTGATCAAGCGGCTGAAGGAAGGCAAGGTCTATTTCCCCAACACCGCCCAGCGCGCCATCGAGAACTATTTCTCGCCAGGCAATCTGACGGCGCTCAGGGAACTGGCGCTGCGGCGCACCGCCCAGCGCGTCGACGAGCAGTTGCTGAACCATATGCAGGCGCACGCCATTCCGGGGCCGTGGGCGGCGGGGGAGAGGGTTCTCGTCTGCGTCGACGCCCGTCCGGGCGGGGCGGCCCGCGTCCGCTATGCGCGCCGGCTGGCCGACCGGCTCCGCGCCCCCTGGACGGCGCTTCATGTCGATACCCCTCGTTTGGCCGCCATCTCCGAGGAGGACAAGGATCGACTGGCGACGCTGCTGCGCCTTGCCGAGCAGCTCGGCGCCGAGGTGACGACCATTCCGGGCCAGAACGTCGCGCAGGACATCGTTCGCCATGCGACCGCGAACAACTTCACCCATATCGTGATCGGCAGGCCGACCCGATCGCGCTGGCGGGAACTGATCGAAGGCTCGCTTACTTATGATCTCATCCGCAATGCCGGCGACATCAGCGTCCATGTCATTTCGGGGACCGATCGGGGTACCGACGCGGCGTCGAGGAGCGTCAAGGCGGCAACCGAGCAGACGCAATTCCAAGTCTGGCCCTATCTGCTTGCCACGGCCTATGTCGCCGGCTCGCTCGGCGTCAGCGCGGTTCTCGACCAGTTTCTCGACGTTCGCAATCTCGCAATCGTCTTTCTCCTGGCGGTGCTGACATCGGCGGTGACCTGCGGACTCTGGCCGGCATTGTATGCCTGTCTCATCAGCGCCCTTGCCTTCAACTACTTTTTCCTGGAGCCGCGTTACACCCTGACGATCAGGGACCCGGAGAGCTTCGTTGCGCTTGCCGTCTTCCTCGTTGTCGCCGTCATTGCCAGCAATCTGACGGCGCGCGTGCAGCGTCAGGCGGTCGCTGCCCGCTCACGGGCACGGGCGACGGAAGATATCTATCTCTTCTCAAAGAAGCTCGCTGGCGCCGGCACGCTCGACGACGTGCTCTGGGCGACTGCCTTCCAGATCGCCTCGATGCTGAAGCTGCGCGTGGTGCTGCTTTTGCCGGAGAACGGCTCGATCACCGTCAAGGCCGGCTATCCCCCCGACGACACGCTGGCCGAGGCCGACATCGCGGCCGCCCGCTGGGCCTGGGAGCACGATCGCCCCGCCGGCCGTGGCGCCGATACGCTGCCCGGCGCAAAGCGCCTCTATCTCCCCTTGCGGACCGGCCGTACGGCGGTCGGCGTCGTCGGCCTCGACAACGACAAGCAGGGGCCGCTGCTGACGCCCGAGCAGCAGCGCCTCCTCGACGCTCTCGCCGACCAGGCGGCGGTCGCCATCGAGCGCATCCAGCTTGTCGCCGATGTCGACCGGGCCAAGCTCGCGGCCGAGGCCGACCGCCTGCGCTCGGCGTTGCTGACCTCGATTTCGCATGACCTGAAAACGCCGCTCGCGGCCATCATGGGCGCCGCCGGGACGCTGAGGGAGTTCGCGCCTGCACTTCCCGAACAGGACCGGGTGGAGCTCTTGTCGACCGTGCTCGACGAATCGGAACGGCTGAACCGCTTCATCGCCAATCTGCTCGACATGACCAAGATCGAATCCGGCGCGATGGAACCGAATTACGCTTTCCACTATGTCGGCGACATTGTCGGCTCCGCCTTGCAAAGGGCGAAGAAAATCATCAGCGAGCACAAGACCGAAATCGACATTCCGCAGAACCTGCCGATGCTGAAGCTCGATCCGGTCCTGTTCGAGCAAGTGCTTTTCAATCTCCTCGACAACGCCGCGAAATATGCACCGGCGGAGTCGACAATCCGGATGCGGGCCTGGGTCGACAACGGCACCGTCACCCTACAGATCATGGATGAGGGGCCGGGCATTCCACCGGCGGATCTGGAGCGAATTTTCGACACCTTCTACCGGGTGCGCAAGCGCGACCAGGTCCGTGCCGGCACCGGGCTGGGCCTGTCGATCTGCCGCGGCTTTATCGAAGCGATGGGCGGGACAATCTCGGCGGCAAACAGGACC
This sequence comes from Mesorhizobium sp. STM 4661, assembly GCF_000359125.1. Lineage (GTDB taxonomy): Bacteria > Pseudomonadota > Alphaproteobacteria > Rhizobiales > Rhizobiaceae > Mesorhizobium. The sequence goes on from NZ_CAAF010000082.1 coordinate 395,658, forward strand.
GACCGCTCGGGTGCGGTCTTCACCATCAGGATGCCGGTGCCGACGGAACTGCCCCCTATGGGCGATCAAAATGGGGGCGATCCCAGTGTGGACGAGCTCAATATCGACAACCAGAATACTGGTGACTTGGCATGACACATTCGAACGTCAGTATATTGGTCGTCGATGACGAACCGCCGATCAGAAAACTGCTCCGCGTCGGTCTCGGCAGCCAGGGCTATGCGATCAGCGAGGCGCCGAACGCCAAGGCGGCGATCGAACTCGTCGAGGCGGAAAAGCCGGACCTGATCCTGCTCGATCTCGGCCTGCCCGGCATGGGCGGACATGATTTGCTGCGCAAATGGCGGGACGACGGCCTGGACATTCCCGTGGTCATCCTTTCCAGCCGCACCGACGAGTCCGGCATCGTCACCGCGCTCGAGCTCGGCGCCGATGACTACATCACCAAGCCGTTCGGCATGAATGAGCTGGTCGCGCGCATCCGTGTGGCGCTTCGTCACAAATTCCAGCAGCAGGGCGAAAAGCCGGTGTTCCAAACCGGCGATCTCACCGTCGATCTGGTGAAGCGCATCGTCAAGGTCGAGAACAGGGAGATAAAGCTGTCGCCGAAGGAATACGACATATTGCGCATCCTGGTACAGCACGCAGGCAAGGTCCTCACACACCAGTTTCTGCTGAAACAGGTCTGGGGCGATTCGACCGACGTGCAGTATCTCAGGGTCTATGTCCGCCAGCTCAGGCAAAAGATCGAGAAAACGCCCGACCAGCCACGCTACATCACGACCGAAACCGGCGTCGGATACCGCCTGCGCGAGGTCGAGTGAGTGGGCGTCAACGTGCTCCCAATCCTGCTCCACATCGCCAATCAAATGAGAACGATATGAAAGTCGCCGAATTCATCCGGCCGGAAAGCGTGGTCATTGACCTCCCGGCCAAGTCGAAATCGCGTGTTCTTCAGACTATGTCGGCGAAAGCCAGCGAGGCGCTCGGGATAGAAGAAGGGCCGATATTGCAAGCGCTCCTTGATAGGGAAAAGCTCGGTTCGACGGGTATTGGCGAAGGCATCGCCATTCCGCATACGCGTGTGCCGGGCGTGGTCAATCCGTTCGGCATGCTTGCCCGGCTGAGCAAGGCGATCGATTTTGACGCCGTCGACGACATTCCGGTGGACATCGTCTTTCTGTTGCTGATGCCGGGCGAAAGCAGGAAGGATCATCTGAACGCGCTTGCCTGCGTGGCGCGGCAGTTGCGCTCGCACGAGGTTTTGAAAAATATCCGCAGCGCAACAAGCGCCGACGAATTGTACGCAGCGATAATTCTCCAGGCGAATTCGCCCGAATGAAGGAATGAACGCAAAAATCTGCTGCAGATGAACCGGGGCGCGGGCTCAATCCACCGAGAGTTCCGCGGTCCGGGCAAGCGCGCCGCTGAAGCCAGCCAACGAGATGGAAAAGCTGACTGGCTGGCCGGTATCCGCCGCGACCGCATTGACCTTCAACGTTGTGGCGGCCTTGAGCAAGGGCGTAATTTTCGCGTCGAATGCCACCGGCACCAGGCAGCCGACGGCTTGGCAGGTGCTGAATTGCAGCGTCCCCTCCAGCTTCTTGTCGTCGATCTCGAGATTGATCCCCTTGCCGAGCGCCAGTCCAAACGGCAGCGCCAAGGTGCCATTGGCTTGCTCCGTGGTCTTGGTCGCCAATTCTATCGCCAGAAGGCGCTGGCCGCTCTGCTTGTTGAATTGCTGATGGGACAGGCTGCAGGCCTTGTTTATGCCGGCGATCTGGCAATTGACCGTCCAGTCGCCATGGGTTTCGGACAAGGCCGACGCACCACCGGGCAATTGCGGCGCCTTGGCCGCGCCCTCGACCGGCACCGCCTTGTCGGCCTTGGTCTGCGCCGCCGCTGTCGCGACCGGGAACCCGACGATGCAGGCAATACCCAGCATCGCCGCAAAATGCGCCTTGCTTCTCATAAATACCCCTTCTTGCCCGCCTCAGGCTCCAGCTTCTTGTTCGGGATCATGCTCTAGAAGCTGACCTTGAGGGATGCGCTGACCGCGTTCTGTTTTACCGTCTCGCCGAATGCGCCATTATACCTGACGGCCATGCCGACGCCATTCACGCCATTGAGTTCGAGACCGGCGCCGAAGCGATAGAGCGGCGAATCGACCTTTTCTGTCAATGTCAGCGTCGGATTGCCAGGCAGACCTTCGGCGGCGGCAAAACGCCCCTCGATCTCCCACTCCTTGTTCGAGAACTCGACACCCGCCTTGCCGTAGACACGAAGGCTGGCGATGTCGCTGAGCGCGATGTCGGTGCCGAGCTCGATAGCCGGCGTTGCCGAATAATAGGTGTTGGAACTGCCGTCGAAATTGAAGGCGGCGACCGAGCCTTCCTCCTTGCCGGAGACGCGAAGCCAGCGCGCATCGAATTGCAGGGTCGGCTGCAGGTAGAAGGCGCCCATCTGCTGCGTCACGCCGAACCGCGCCGAGCCGCCGAACTGGGCTGTCCTTTGCGTGTAGCTGACACTGTTGCCGATACCGTCGAGCAGCAATTCCGGCAGATAGACGCCTGCCAGCGTTTCGCCGGGAATAAAACCGACCTGATCGACCTGCGTGTCGCGTTCGCCGTCGAACATGCCCGTGCCGCCGCCAAGCGCGAAATCGACGAAGTAGTTCTTGTTCTCGTATTTCGCCAAGGCATAGGCCTGCCAGGATTCACCCTCGGTGGTCGACAGCAGATCCTGGTTGAAATGGATCTCCGATTGGAACTCGGTCCGGCCGATCGTGGCGCCCAGCGACCAGTTCTGACTGACCTCGGCGATGGCGCCGAACGACATCGTCTTCAAGACATCGTCACGGCTGGTGGTTCCGGCCCCGGCGTCGCGGTTGTATTCCGCCTGCGGGCTGATCGAGCCCCAGACGCAGCGGCCGTCAGAGTTCTTGTATGCAGGAACGCCGGTGCATTCGCGCGCCGTTTCAAGCATGATGTCGGCCGAGCGGTTGACCATCTCGAATGCATGCACCGCGTAATGCGGCGTCAGCCTGGTCAGCGCCGCGCCAAGGGCCGCCTCGTCCGGCAGGAACCGCAGCATGTTGATCAGCCGCGCCATCGGATTGTCCGGACTCGACGACGCTTCGATATCGTCGAGATATTGCGCCATCTGGAACACGCCGGGATCGGTGGTGCCGGAGCCCGGATCCTGCGCCAGTTCCAGGAAGGTCGGATTGTCGGCGTAGAGGACGAGATCGGTGCCGTTGTCCACCCTGGTCAGGAAGTTGAAGCCGACCGCCGGATGCAGCGTCGTTGGCGTGATGCCGGAATCCACCATCGAGGATCCCCTGGCCAGCACATATTCCGCAAACAGTCTGTCGATGGACAGGAAATTCAGCGGCGCCTCGCCGTTGAAATTGCCGGCACCGGTCAAGGCAAGGGCGTCGGTGATCTGATTGTTGAGGTCGACGTCGGTGACGAAATCGCCGGTGGCGCTCTGGGTGACGCCGCCGGTCACATCGACCGTCTCCACCACCGCGATGCCCTTGTTGGTCATCAGGCCGTCATTGAGGAAGGTGCCGCCGCCTAGATCGATGGTCTGGAGACCGACCATCGAGGAATCGGCGAAATTGTGGAAGCCGTTCAGGCCGCCGCCGAGATCGATATTGCCGATGAAGCGGCCAAGCGTGTTGGCTGTCCTTTGATTGTTGACCAGATCGTTGCCGGACGTGCCGGTGATCGACAGCGGGCTGAAATCGTCGAGAAGGGATTCCAGGATCGCCTTCTCCGGCGCAACGGGGCCACCAGCAGCAAGCTCCTGGAGGTATGCGGTCAGGTCTGCCTCATTCATGAAGGAAAAGGACGGCGTCGCCCCCATCGCGTAAAGAAGGCTATTGTTGTTCACCGTGTTGTCCTGGCCACCGACCAGCATGGCCGCGACACCGGTCGCCGCGCCGCCGATCGTGTACTGGCCATTCAGATTCATGGTGATATCGCCCTTGGTGCCCTGGGCAGTGCTTTCGCCATAGGCAGCAACCGAATCCGCGCCCTGCGCGAACAGGTTGGACCTTGCGGTCAGCGTAACCGCATTGGCATTGCCCTGGCCGGTCGCGCTCTGGCCGAACAGCGCATAGCTTTCCGCGCCGTAGACGGCGATCTGGCTGTTCGCCGTCGCCGCGGCGGCATTGGCATCGCCAATACCGCCCGCCGAGCCGGCGCCCTTGTTCAGGCCGCCGGCGATGCCGCCGCCGCCACCGACCGCCTGGGCAACAATGCCGTGCGAGCGGATGCCCGTCGTTTCGATCTCGCCGGTCTGGATGACGGTGACAGTGCCTCCGACGCCCCTGGACCCGTCCAGCATCTCCAGGGTCAATTCGCTGGGGCCGCTGCCATTGTCATCGGTCGCGAACCGGCCGAAGCTGGTTCCGCCTATGCCACCGCCGCCGCCCACGGACTGCGCGATAATGGCGATCGAATCCGCGCCCTCGGTGATGATCGTGCCCGTGCGCTCGACATAGACGTTGCCGCCGTCGCCGCCGGCTCCGCCGAGCCCGCCAACGCCCAGCGCCACGGCAGCCTTGCCGGAAGCATCCGCGCCCATTCCGCCGCCGCCGCCGACGGACTGCGCGACCACGCCATGCGCCAAAGCGCCGGTGGTGTGAATGTCGCCGGCGACCAGCACTTCCACATAACCGCCATTGCCGCCGAACCCGCCGTCTACGCCGACCTGAAGCGAATACGCTCCGTCGCCCTCGGACTCGTTGGTCATCGAGCCGCCGAAGCCGCCACCGCCACCCACGGACTGGGCGAAGATACCCAAGGCGCCAGCGCCGGATGTGTTGATGGTGCCTGCGTTGTGATGAACGTAGACAGCGCCGCCATTCGCGCCAGCGCCAACCACCTGATTCGGGCCGGGAAGAAGATCCTCTGGTGCCAGCTGAATGCCAATAGCGGTCTTGCCGTCCGAAGCCTGCGTCAGGGAACTCGACGCGCCGCCGCCGCCGCCGATCGATTGAGCGAAGATACCGTGCGACATGACGCCAAGGGTGGTGATATCTCCATAATTCGTGACGCGGACAGTGCCACCGTTGGCACCACCTGCACCGGTTCCACCGAGTTGCAAGGTGACAGTCGTGTCGCCGCCCTCGGCCTGGCTGTTGCCCGCGCCGGCCGACCCGCCGCCACCGCCGACCGATTGCGCGAAAATGCCGTGGGCGTTGTCACCGGCGGTCACTATGCGGCCGGTTGCCTGATTGGTGACCGTCACATTGCCACCTGCGCCGCCCTTGCCGCCCTTGCCGCTCAGCGTCGCGGCGATCTGATATTCCGCCTCCTCGCTGGTCGTGCCCGCCGCTCCACCACTGCCGCCGCCGCCGCCGATGGATTGCGCCTGGATACCGTGCGATCCGTGGCCGGTGCGCGCGCCGGTCAACAGGTCCAGACTGCCGGTCGTGATGATGCCGGCATTTTCCACGATCACCTCGCCGCCGCCGCCGCCGCCATCGGCAAAACCGCCGACGACCAGATTGACAGTCAGCGTCGCGCCCGAGCCCTGGCTCTCGCCGCCGCCGCCGGCGCCACCGCTGCCGCCGATCGATTGCGCGAAGATCCCGATGGACCGATTGCCATAGGTGCGGATTTCCGCGGTATCGCGATTGATGACGCGCACAAGACCGCCCAGGCCCGCTGCTCCGCCAAATCCACCCACGGAACCGCCAATCGCATACTCGGCCTCGACGCCTGATGACGCCGCACCGCCGATGCCGCCACCGCCGCCGACGGAGCTCGCGGTAACGCCGTTCGATTCGTCCCGGTCGGTTTGGATCCTGGCGGTGTTGGTCACCTCGATCTCGCCGCCATTGCCGGCATCGCCGCCCGCCAGTCCGATGCCCGCGCCAACTGAAACGGTCGCGCTACCGCCATACATGCCCTCGCTGCCCGCCGCCGCGGCGCCCGCAATGCCGCCGCCGCCGCCGACCGACTGCGCGACGATGCCCGCCGACCCATACCCGCGCGTATGGATGTTGCCGGAATTGTTCACCGTAACCTTCATGCCGCTGCTGCCGCCGACACCGAGCGCATAGGTGCCCCATTCCGCTCCGTTGGTGACGCCATCGCGGTCGCGGTCTCCGGTTGCGTCACCGCCGCCGCCGCCGATGGCAAGGTTCGCGTTGACCGTGGTGCCCTCGCTGCTGCCGAGATTGAGCGCCTTGGCATCGGCCGAGCCGCCCGCGCCGCCGCCACCGCCGATCGACTGGGCCAGGATGCCGTTGGAGAAATCGCCAAACGTATCGAGCGCACCGGAGTTTATGACGGTGACCGCGCCGCCATTGTTTCCGTCACCGCCCTGGCCGCCGATCGCCACATTGGCGTTGACGTTGACATTCGAGCCCGTGTCGACCGACGCCGTCGTGCCGCTGGCCGAACCGCCCGAGCCGCCGCCACCGCCGATCGACTGGGCCAGGATCGCGTTGCTGGTATGGCCCCTCGTTAGGATCGTGCCGGCATTGTTGACATTGACGGTGCCGCCTGTGTTGCCGGTGCCGCCCCAACCGCCGACCGTTACCGTGGCATTGACGGTGACGGTGCCGCCGAGACCCCCGGCGCCAGCCATGGAGTCGCCGCCATTGCCGCCGCCACCGCCGACCGACTGGGCGAGAATGCCGTGCGAATTGTTGCCCGTCGTCTCGATCGAACTCGTCGGATCGCTGAGGCCATAATTGACCGTTACCGTGTTGCCGCCGCCGCCGCCGCCGCCCTTGCCGCCAATGGATGCACCCAGGTTGATGCTGACCGTGGGGCTGAAGCTGCCCGAATAGGTACGGCTGCGCCCGCCGTCGCCACCGCGACCGCCGACCGATTGCGCCAGTATGCCGCCGCCATTGTCAGGATTGATGGGATTGCCGTTGTCATCGACTACGGCAGGATTGGCTATCGATGCGATGTGACCGTTGCCGGTTACCTCCACTGTCCCGCCACTACCACCGGCGGCGCCCGTTCCACCGACCGCTACCGAAAGCGCGCCTGCCGGATAGGGATAGATGTTTGCCGCCGCCGACAAGGCGAATGCGTCGCCGCCGCTGCCGCCATTGCCGCCGACCGACTGCGCGAAGATACCCTTGGAACCGCCGCCATTGACCTCGATATCGCCGGTATGGCGAACGATGACGTTGCCGCCGGTGCCGCCACCGCCACCACCACCACCGATCGACACGGAAATGGCGGCCAGACCAACGGCCACGGAGTTCGAGGCGCCGCCATTGCCACCGCCGCCACCCACCGACTGCGCCAGGATGCCGTGCGAAAGGCCACCATATGTCCTGATATTGGCGTTGTTGGTGACGTCGACCAACCTGCCGTCGCCACCCAATCCACCACCGCCGCCGACCGAAACGGCGGCCGTTGTGCCGACGGCATAGCTGAAGCCGCCATCGCCACCGCCGCCGCCAACCGACTGGGCGAACAGGCCGATCGAACCATATTGGAGTGTCGTGATTCTATTGGTGTTGGTTGCACGGACTTCGCCGCCGCTGCCGCCGCCATCGCCACCGCCAGCAACGGACACCGCCGGACCGAGACCGGCCGCGATCGAGAACCCACCGGAGCCGCCGCCACCACCCACGGACTGCACCAGGAAGCCGTGCGAGAAAATGCCGTCCGTCTGCAACACCGCGCCATTCGACGCCGTGACGTTGCGCCCGACACCGCCGACACTTCCATCGCCACCGACGCCAACGTTGACGCCCAGCCCGGCCGAGATTGTCGAGGCTCCGGCCCCGCCGCCACCGCCGACAGATTGCGCGACATAGCCATGAGAATATTCGCCTGAGGTCGAAATGCTGCCGGCACGCACGGTGGCATAAACCTCGCCGCCATTGCCGCCGCCGGCGCCTTCGCCGCCGATCCCGACGGAAACAGCCCCTGATCCCGCAAGCGTAAAGCCGCCGCTGCCGCCACCGCCGCCGACTGACTGCGCAAGAATGCCTATCGACCGGTCGCCGCCGGTGCTGATTGTAGCGGTGTTGATGTCAACATCGACACGCTCGCCATTGCTGCCGGCGCTGGCGCCGCCGCCGATGCCGACGGCAACCGCCGCTGAGATATTGACCGAGAAGCCGCCATTGCCGCCGCCGCCGCCGACCGATTGCACGATGAGGCCGGCGGAATCGTTGCCACGCGTCGTGATCGTACTCGTATTGGAGGTATATTTGGCCGTGCTTGTGGTGCCACCAACGTCACCATCGCCGCCGACGCCGACCGAAACCGCGAAGCTGCCCGTGAACGCACCTCCACCGTTACCACCGCCGCCACCGATCGACTGCACGATGATACCCGCCGACCGGTCCTGCCACGTATCGACCCTGCCGTTGAAATCAGCGCTCGCAGCCATCGAATTGCCGCCGGCCGATCCGGTGCCGCCAACCGAGACCGCCGCGGCGACGCCGACTGCTCCCGAGAAGCCGCCATTACCGCCGCCGCCGCCAATCGACTGCACGATCAGTCCGGTCGAATCGGTCCCGCGCGTTTCGATTTCCTGAAGACCACCAGCAGCTGTGCGGAAAAACACCTCACCGGCATTGCCGCCCGCGGACCCGCTGCCGCCGACGCCGATCGTCGCACCAAGGCTGCCGGCGATATTGAATCCGCCATTGCCGCCGCCGCCGCCGATCGACTGCGCGATGAACCCGGCGGATCGTTCGCCGGACGTCTCGATCGAACCGCCACTGGTAACGTCGACCAGGCTGGCATTACCGCCAGTACCGCCGCCACCGCCGACACCGACGGCAACCCCGAGAGAAACGCTTACCGTGAACCCGCCATTGCCGCCGCCGCCGCCCACCGACTGTGCAATCACACCGGCGGAATCCGCGCCTCTGGTGGTGACATTGGCATTGCCGATGTTGTAGCGCACCTCACCGCCGTTGCCGCCTCGTGAACCCGAGCCGCCGATGGCGACCGAAGCGATACCGCCGGCGGCGATCGCGCCGCCGCCATTGCCGCCGCCGCCGCCGACCGACTGCACAAGCATGCCGATCGCCGATCGGCCGTTTGTGTTGACGATAACGCCGTTTCCAGCCTGGTTGGCGGTGACGTTGCCGCCGTTCCCAGCGGCCCCGCCGCTGCCGCCTATCGCAACGGCCGCCACAGAGCTCCCGATCGCAACTGCGTACCCGCCATTACCGCCGCCGCCGCCCACCGATTGGGCCAGGACCCCGATTGCGCCGTGGCCGCCATTGTCGTCCGCGCCGGTGCTGATTTCGCCGCCGATGCCGGCGATCACAGTTCCCGCATTGCCGCCGCCATCACCCTTACCGCCAGTGGAAACGAAAACGCTCCCGGCGCCACCACCATTGCCGCCACCACCGCCGATCGATTCAACCAGCATGCCGATTGCGTTGGCTCCGTAGGTCGTGATCCTGCCGGTGTTGGTCGCTCTGGCCTCTCCGCCATCATTTCCGTCGGTGCCGGATCCGCCTCCCGCGTAAAACAGCCCGAAAGCACCGCCACCATCGCCGCCGGCGCCTCCGATCGACTGGACGACCAGTCCGCTGGCGGATTCGCCATGGGTCGTGATGAAGCCGGAATTGTCGCCCGAAGCATTGCCGCCTCGGGTTGCAGCCCCACCATTGCTGCCAGAGCCCGCGAAAAGCGTCGAGGTTGTATTCCCGTCGCCGCCTTTGCCGCCGGCGGAGCGAATGAGCATGCCATACGAGAATTGCCCGGAGGTAGTGACTGAACCAGCGTTGCTGCCGCTCGCCGTACCGGCATGACCGCCGTTGCCACCCTCGCCTGCATTGGCGTATCCGGCGGAAACCGCATTGCCCCCGGTGCCGCCATCGCCGCCGCTTGCGTCGACAACTATACCAACCGAATTCGCTCCGGTGGTTTCGATGATGCTCGAAACAGTAGCGGTCGCGCTGGCGTTGCCACCGGCGCCGCCATGTCCGCCGTCGCCCTCATCCGCAAAGAAAAGCCCGCCACTGCCACCCCCATTACCACCCCGGCCGCCCGTCGCTGTGGCGATCATGCCATGATGCAAGGTTCCTGCCGTGGTCAGCCTGGCGGTGTTGGTGGCTGTGGCGCTTCCTGCGCTATTGCCATTGCCACCCTCGCCGCCATTGCCCACGAAAACCAGAAAGCCGTATCCGCCATTGCCGCCATTGCCGCCGTCGGCCGTAACATCATAGGCGCTAACCAGGGGCGGAGCCGGCGCGGAGACGCTCTGGTCGGCGTTGTTGACATGCACCGCGTTGCCACCCGCGCCGCCATTGCCACCGTCGCCGTCATAGCCGCTGCCATTGCCTCCGTTGCCGCCATTTTGAGGGATCAACACCTGCGCATGGACGATGCCGGAAGAAAGGGGAAGGAGCCCGGCCAGGGCTGTCGCGCCAAGCAGCAGCGCCAAGCGGTTTGGCAGAATGGGCCGGTTCGCCCGCCGCGCGGAATCCGTCGCGGAATGCCTTGAGAACAAAGCCATGCACTTCCCCCTAGATCGCGACGCTCCAACCCCTCCTTGAGTCCGGCGCCGCCGCCACATCCGCTTAGGCAGTAAAAAAATGCTGGATATTTGTAATAAAACTCAACGCACTATGGCCGACGCCCCTGATTCGTCTGTCAAGCGTCAGCTTCATTAGAATACATTAACATCCGCCAGATGGAATCGATTTATTGACCTTCCGCCTGATGGAATCGAAGTGTTGCGCAAAGAACACTGACCAAAACGTCTGGCGTTTCATAGTCGTCATATGACGGCAATGCTTCGATCGGATAGCCGGAATATTAGGGTTTGCGAATATTAGGTTCTGGCGGCAGGCGCATTGATTCCGCTGCGATCGGAACCTGACCATGGCATCGCCGGACAAACGCCCTATATCAAGGAGATGTCTCTTTTTGGCGCGGGAATGAACGCAATGTCGCAGCCTCGTATTTCAACGATTTTCATGTCGGCAATGCTGACAACGGGGATGTTGTCGGGCGCGGCCTCGTCCGCCGCGGCGCAGACCGTCAACTCCGCCAACCGCAACACGCTGATCCAGCAAAACGAATTGCAGATATTGGAAAACAGGCTGCGGCGGCAGCAATTTCAGCAGCAGCAACAGCAGTTCCGCGCCCAGGATCGCCAGATCGCGCCGCAGCAGCGGCCGGTGGTGCCGCAAATGAAGCCGACGTGCCAGTTGCAGCCCTCGGGCAGCAGTTTTGTCAGCACGTGTCGCTGACAGACCGGCGTTTTCCATTTATTTAGCCGACTTATGGGCTTGAAAGTGCCGTCTGGTGTGACGAACCTGAATTCGTTTCACCGGGACGCTGGCTCGACTGGGGTTTCGCAAATGGCAATCGCCAAGAAGAAGGCCGTACGCAAGGCAAGGAGAGGCGAGAGGATCCGCCAGGTCGCGGCTATTCCCTTTCGGCTGAACGGACACGGCAATGTCGAGGTAATGCTGGTCACTTCGCGCGCGACCAGGCGCTTCATCGTGCCCAAGGGTTGGCCGATGAAGGGCAAGAGCGGACGCAAGGCAGCCACCATCGAGGCGCGGGAAGAAGCCGGGGTCGTCGGCAAGACGCTCAGGGAACCGGCCGGCACCTATTCCTATTGGAAGCGGCTTGAGAACCGCTTCGTGCGCGTCGACGTCATCGTCTATTTGCTGGCGGTGACGGAGGAACTCGCCAACTGGCAGGAAGCGGAAATCCGGCAACGGGCCTGGCTGGCGCCGGAAGACGCAGCGATGCTGATCGACGAACCGGACCTTTCCACGCTGTTGAGGAATTTGCGGCTCCCCGAGCAGGAACCGGCCAATCCGGCCTGAGACGACGCTCACTCACCGCCCTTGTCGCCCTCGGGAAAGTGCCGCGGCGGCGTGCCGGTATAGGCCCACAGCCATTCGCGCGGCAGCGGCCCCTTGTTGCGGTCGCTCTGCTGCGACTGTTCCCACGCATGCGCCAGGATGCCGACAGAGCGCGACAACACGAAAAGCCCGCGTGTCAGCGGCGGCGGAAAACCGAGTTCGCCATAGATGACGGCGGTGGCACCATCGATGTTGAGCGGGATTTTCTTGCCCTTGCGCAACGCGACTTCGGCCTCGACAGCCTCGGCGATGTCGGCAAAGCGCCCGCTGACGACATCGCGAGCGGCAAAATCGCGGGTCACTGCAAGCAAGCGCGGCGCGCGCGGATCGACCGGATGGAAGCGATGGCCAAACCCCGGCACGTAGCCCTTGTCCTCGGCGAAGAAACGGTCTAGCCGCGCCGAGACGGCATCGCCAAGCGTCGACCCTGCATCTTGCGCCACGGCGATGTCGCCGTAGAAGGCAAGCGCCTGTTCGCCGGCGCCGCCATGCACGTCGCCAAGCACATTGATGGCCGAGGCCATGGCGCTGTTGATGCCGACGCCGCAAGTGGCCGCCATGCGGGCAATGGCGATCGACGGCGCTTGCGGCCCATGGTCGACGGCCGCGCCGAGCGCGATGCCAAGCAAGGCAGCCTGCTCCTCACTGGGCAATTCGCCGCGCAGCATCAGCCAGATCATCGCCGGAAAGCTGACGCGGCCGATCAGATCCTGAATTTCATAGCCGCGCAGCCGGATCACGCCGGGGCGCATTTCGATGATGCCAGTCTGCCACCATTCCTCGCCGCGCTCGCGCCCGGTCTTTTTTTCCTCGCCGCTCATGCTCGCGCCCCATTCTTGGCCGGCGCCCTTGTCTTGGCACGCACCTTTCTCTTGATCCTCGGCGGCAGGCCGGAAAAGACCTCGTCCATGTGTTCGCCGAGCGCCGGCGGCGGCCTGACCGGCAACGGCGCCGCGCCATCGACCATGAAGCCGCCGCGCACCACGGTCAGCGGCCGGTCCATGCCAGACACGCCATCGAAACGGGTGGTCATGTCGCGCAGGGTCACTTGCTGCTCCTCGAGCACCTGCGGGATCGTCAGCACCCGGCCCGCCGGCACGCCCGCGCGATTGAGCTTCTCCTCCCAGGCGGCAGCCGGGGCGCTGGCCAGCGCGTCCTCGATCAGCTCCTTCAACACAGCGCGATTGCGTTTGCGCGTCTCGCGCTCGGCAAAGCGCGGGTCCGACACCAGCTCCGGCAGTCCGATCAGCCGGCACAGCGTGAGGAACTGCTCCTGCTTGTTGGCGGCGATGTTGAGCAGGCCGTCGCCGGTGCGAAACGCGCCGGAAGGTGCTGCCGTCATGTTCTCATTGCCCATCGGCTGCGGCTCGACATCGGCCGTCAGATAGTTGGAGACCGGCCAGCCCAGGGCGGAAAGCGTGCATTCGAGCATCGACACGTCGAGAAAGGCACCCTCGCCGCTTGTCTTCTGCCTCACCAGTGCGGCGGCAATGGCGAAGGCTCCGACCAGCCCGCCCAGCGTGTCGGCGACCGGATAGCCGACACGCAGCGGCGCGGTCTCCGGCGTGCCGGTGATGCTCATGATGCCGGAAAGCCCCTGGATGATCTGGTCGTAGGCCGGATTGTCGCGCATCGGCCCGGTCTGGCCAAAGCCCGATATTGCGCAATAGACGAGACTGGGCCGGACCTCTTTCAGCCTGGCATGGCCGAGGCCCAGCCGGTCCATCACCCCCGGCCGGAAGTTCTCGACCAGTGCGTCCGCCGTGGCGACCAGATCGAGGAAGCGCTCGCGATCGGCTTCCCCCTTGAGATCGAGCACCACCGATCGTTTGCCGGCGTTCTGCGCCAGGAACGAAGCGCCCATCCCGGCCTTGTTGAGCTCCGGCGAGGCGCCGAGCTGGCGCGCCAGGTCGCCGCTTTGCGGCGCTTCGACCTTGATCACGTCGGCTCCGAGCAGCGCCAGCTGATAGGCGCAGTAAGGGCCGGCCAGAACATTGGTCAGGTCGAGGACGCGGATGCCGGACAAAAGGTCGGTCATGATCTCACAAACAGGTCAGGCATCGCCCGGCACATGCTCCGGTCCACGCCGCCTGCGATGCTCTATGAAGGCCCAGATATGCGGCCCGGCCAGGCCGATGAAGGCGAGCGTCAGCAGCGTCAGCGACAGCTTGTGGGTATAGAACACCGACCAGTCGCCATTCGAGATGGTCATCGCCCGGCGGAACTGCGTCTCGGCGAGCGGCCCGAGGATCATGCCGATGATGACGGGCGCGGTCGGGAAATCGAAGCGCCGCATCAGGAATCCGGCGGCACCCAGGAGATAGAGAATGACAAGGTCGATCGGCGATTGTGAAATCCCGTAGGTGCCGACCGTGGCGAACACCAGGATGCCGGCATAGAGCTGCGGCGCCGGAATCTTGAGGAGCCGCACCCACAGCCCGATCAGCGGCAGATTGAGGATGACGAGGATGACGTTGGCGATGAACAGGCTGGCGATCAGGCCCCAGACGAGATTGGCCTGCGTCGTCAACAGCAGCGGCCCGGGATTGATGCCGTAGCTCTGAAAGGCCGACAGCATGATCGCCGCCGTCGCCGAAGTCGGCAGGCCGAGCGTCAGCATCGGCACCAGCACGCCGGCGGCCGAGGCATTGTTGGCGGCTTCGGGGCCAGCGACGCCTTCGATGGCGCCGACCGTGCCGAATTCCTCCTTGTGCTTCGACAGCTTCTTTTCGATCGCGTAGGACAGGAAGGTCGGGATTTCGGCGCCGCCGGCCGGCATGGCGCCGATCGGGAAACCGATCGCGGCACCGCGCAGCCATGGCTTCCATGAGCGCGACCATTCGGCCGCGGTCATGTAGAGCGAGCCCTTCAGCGGCACGATCTCGTCCTTGCCGGCATAGCGGCGCGAGGCCATGTAGAGCGTCTCGCCGACAGCGAACAGGCCGACCGCAACGATGATGACATCGACGCCGTCGAGCAGTTCGTTCATGCCGAAGGTGAAGCGCGGTTGGCCCGTTTGCAGGTCGACGCCGATCATGCCGATGACGAAGCCGACGAACAGGCTGGTGAGACCGCGCACCGAGGACGAGCCGAGCACGGCTGAAACCGTGATGAAGGCCAGCACCATCAGCGAGAAATATTCGGCCGGACCGAAGGACAGTGCGAACTTGACGACGATCGGCGCCAGGAAGGCGACGCCCAGTGTGCCGATGGTGCCGGCGACGAAGGAGCCGATCGCCGAGGTGGCCAGCGCTGCGCCGCCACGGCCGGAGCGGGCCATCCTGTTGCCCTCCAGCGCGGTGACGATGGTGGCGCTTTCACCCGGCGTATTGAGCAGAATCGAGGTCGTCGAGCCGCCATACATGGCGCCGTAGTAGATGCCGGCGAACAGAATGAAGGAGGCTTCCGGCGCCACCTGATAGGTGATCGGCAAAAGCAGGGCTATGGTCAGTGCCGGTCCGAGGCCGGGCAGCACGCCGATTGCGGTGCCGAGCGTGGTGCCGAGGAGGCACCACATGAGATTGACCGGAGTGAAAGCGACCGAAAATCCGTTTGCGAGATGGCCGAGCGTCTCCATGGTCAGGCCCTCAACATGCTGATGATCGATTCGATGACCGTATTCAGCTGGTTCTCGATGAAGCCGGCGCCGATGTTGACGCCAAGTGCCCTGGCAAAGCCGAAATAGGCGGCAAGCGCCAGAATCAGGCCGGTCAGCGCGTCACGCAGCGTATGCCGGCTACCAAAGCCGTAGCAGATGAGAACGAACATGATCACGGAAGCGGCGGTGAAGCCGAGCGGCTGGATCAGCACGAGATTTGCAATCAAGCCAATGACGACGAAGCCCATTGCCTTCCAGTCGGTCGGCGTTTCCTTTTCTTCCTCCGGCTGCCAGCCTCCCCTCAGTGCGGCGACAATGAGCAGGAGGGAAAGGATCACCATGCCTGTCATGGTGATGTAGGGAAACACGGTCGGACCGACCTTGGAATAGAGAGGCGACACCGGGATCGCCAGGGTCTGCCAGGCGACGGCCGCGGCGCAGGCCAGAAGCCCGAAGCCGATCAGCAATTCGGGTACGGCAAGGCGCGGCGGCGGCGCCTGCTGGTCGCTGGTGCTCATGAATGTCCTCCCAGGATGGCCGGCATCCTCCAGCCGGCTTTCACCGCAGTCTCCCTCGCGATGGATCACATGTCCATGCGGTTGGCGAAATGTCGAAGGGGCGGCGCAAGCCGCCCCTTCCGGGAGATCAGGCGAGGCCGAGATCCCTGAGGATGGCACCGATGCGGGCAGTGTCCTCGGTGAGGAATTTGGCATAGTCGTCACCGGTGAGCAGGATTTGCGTCCAGTTGCGGTTCTTGCATTCCGTTGCCCACGCCTCGCTCTTGGCCATGGTCTCGACCAGCGTGACCAATGCCGCCTTGTCGGCGTCGGAAACGCCGGGCGGCGCGAAGACGCCACGCCAATTGAACAGTTCGACATCGATGCCGGCTTCCTTCAGCGTCGGGGCGTCGATGCCTTCCTGGGGCTTGTCGGCCGAGATGGCGAGCAGCCTGAGCGCTCCCGCCTTGACCTGCTCGGAGAACTCGCCAAAGCCCGAGATGCCGGCAGCGACCTGGTTGCCGAGCAGCGCCGACAGCGCCTCGCCGCCCCCGGCGAAAGGCACGTAGGACAGGTTGGTTGCCGGAACACCGGCCGTCTTGGCGATGAGGCCGAACAGGATGTGGTCCGAGCCGCCGGCCGAACCGCCGGCGACCGGCACCTTGGTTGGGTCGGCCTTGAGGGCCGCAATAAAATCGGCTGCTGTCTGGAACGGCGAGGCCGCCGGCACCACCAGCGCTTCGAACTCGCCCGTCAGCCGGGCGATCGGCGTGACCTCGGTGAGATTGTTGGCGGATTTGTTGGCGATGATGGCGCCAACCATGACCATCCCGGCAACCATCATCGAATTGCCCTTGCCATTCCATTGGTTTATGAACTGCGGCAGGCCGACCGTGCCGCCGGCGCCACCGACATTGGTGATTTGCGAACCGGAGATCAGCTTCTCACTGCGCAGCACCTGGTCCATCGTGCGCGCCGTCTGGTCCCAGCCGCCGCCGGGCGCCGCCGGCACGAAGATCTGGATCTGAGGCGCGTCCTGCGCAAAGGCGGGCGAGAGATGCAACGCCGCGAAACCGGCTGCGCCCGCCGCAGCGGTGCTCATTAAAAATCTGCGTCTGTTCAGCATGGGAGTCCTCCAAATCACGACACCTCCTCCGGTGCCTGCCAGAAACGTAGCCTGAATTCAGACCCGCTCGGAAAAATTCTTGCTGATTTTATTGCGTTCTGTCAACAGGAACGACGTTCTATTGGACAGAACACCCAGCATAAGGCATGATAGTTGCGTTGGGTCCCGACCGGAAGTGAAATGAGACCGTCGGACAGATGACGAAAGCTCGGTCCAAACCGGCTTCAACCGAAGGCGTTGCCGCGCTCGATCGCGCGATCGCCATTCTCAACGCCTTCGCGGCGGCCGACCGGTCGCTCAGCCTGGCCGAAATCGCGGCGCGCACCGGCCTCTACAAGAGCACGATCCTGCGGTTGGCGAGCTCGCTGCTGCGCGGGCAGTTGCTGGAGCGCCTCGACGATGGGCGATACCGCGTCGGCCCAGCAACCTTCCGACTCGGCACGCTCTACCAGCGCTCGGTGGTCGCAAGCGACGTCCTGCTGCCGATCATGCGCGACCTGGCCGACCGGAGCTGGGAAAGCGTCGCTTTCTATGTCCGCTCGGGCGATGTCCGCACCTGTCTCTATCGTGTCGAGTCCAAGCACCCCATTCGCTACACCATACGGGAAGGCGACGTGCTGCCTCTGCTGGCCGGCTCGGGCGGGCGTGTGCTGGCGGCATTTTCCGGCCAGCAGGGCGAGCCTTACGACACGATCCGCGAAACCTATCACTATCTGACGGTCGGCGACCGCGACCCCGAGACGGCGGGCGTATCGGCGCCCGTGTTCGGGCCGGGACGCGTCTTGCTCGGCGCCCTGACGCTGGCCGGCCCCAGCACGCGCGTCGACATGGCCTTTCTCCAGCGCATGAAACGGCCGCTCATCGAAGCCGCCGCCCGCGCCACCCGCGCGTTTGGCGAAGACGCCTCGATGCTCGACCAGGCGGCCCGCGAGGCCGGCGCGGAAGGCGTGGAAAGCCTCAACTCCCCTTGACCAGGATCACGTGATGGCGTGTGCTCAGGACCGCCTTTCCAGCAGGATCGTCGCGGCGTCATGATAGGTGGTTCGCAACACTTCTTAGCAGCTTGCTTGCACCGAACAAGAGCCGTGCAGGTCACCTTCCAGCGCTAAGCCGGCTCCAGGCAATGCCCGAGCAGAGGCCGACAGCCGGATCGTCGGCGCAAGCCCCGCTATGGGAATTTTGCCGAACGATGCTACCCTTCGCAGGGGGCTGATTCAGCGCATCGGCGCATCCGACGGAGGAGAAAGCGCATGGACGCCACCGATCTTGTGCTGGCCATCATCCACCATCTGCTGGTGTTTTCGCTGGCGGGCATCATCGGCGCCGAATTTGTCCTGATCCGCGGCGAATTGCCTGCTGCAACACTCCGACGCCTGGTCGGCATCGACCGCCACTACGGCATCATCGCCATGCTGATCATCATTGTCGGCATCGGCCGCGTCATTTACGGCCTCAAGGGCTGGGAGTTCTACGTCTACAACTGGGTGTTCTGGGCAAAGATGGTGGCCTTCGCCATCGTCGGCCTCTTATCGATCATCCCGACCGTCCGCTTCCTGTCCTGGAACAGGCAGGCAGTCGCCAATCCCTCCTTCGCCGTGCCGGCGGCTGAACTGGCCTCGGTGAAAACCTATGTTCGCGCCGAAGCCTTCGTCTTCCTGCTGATCCCGGTCTTCGCGGCGGCGATGGCGCGCGGCTACGGCTACTAGATCCATGACCCCGAACCGAAAATCCGCGCCTACGATAGTTGCGGATATCAGCAGTTTGCGGTTTGAGTCCGATTGCAATCTGCTAGCGTGCGCTAGTTGTTGTTTTATCCGCCGCCGGTGTTGAGAGGAACTCCGCGCAGCGGCTGGAAATGCATAACCTGGGAGGAAATCACGATGAGAAGATTTGTCGTCGCTCTGGCTGCCGCCGCAGCTGTCACGCTTTATCCCTTCGCCGCGGGCGCGCAGACCTATCCTGAACGCACCATCACCGTTGTGGTGCCGTTTTCGGCCGGCGGCCCGACCGATACGGTCACGCGGCTCGTCGCGGAAGCCATGTCGAAGGATCTCGGCCAACAGGTTATCGTGGAGAACGTCGGCGGCGCCGGCGGCACGCTGGGCGCGGGCCGCGTCGCCAACGCCGAGCCGGACGGCTACACGCTGCTCCTCCATCACATCGGCATGGCGACAAGTGCCACGCTCTACAGAAAGCTCGCCTACGATACGCTGAACGCCTTCGAATATGTCGGCCTCGTCACCGAGGTGCCGATGACCATCGTCGGCCGCAAGGATCTCGAGCCGACCGATCTGAAGGGTCTGGTCGACTACGCCAAGGCCAACAAGGACAGCATCACCGTCGCCAATGCCGGTATAGGGGCGGCCTCGCATCTGTGCGGCATGCTGTTCATGAGCGCCATCGGCACGCCGCTGGTCACCGTCCCCTACAAGGGCACTGGTCCCGCCATGACCGATCTTCTTGGCGGTCAGGTCGACATCATGTGCGACCAGACGACCAACACCACCAAGCAGATCCAGGGCGGCACGATCAAGGCCTACGCCGTCACCTCGCCGGAACGCCTCGATGTGCTGCCGGACGTGCCGACGACGACGGAAGGCGGCCTTCCCGAGGTGCAGGTTGGCATCTGGCACGCCATCTATGCACCGAAGGGCACGCCGGCCGAGATCACCGAGCGCCTGTCGAAATCGCTTCAGGTCGCGCTGAAGGACCAGAACGTCGCCGCCCGCTTCGCCGAACTCGGCACCAAGCCGTCGCCCGAGGCCGACGCGACGCCGGCTGCGCTGAAGGCCAAGCTGGAAAGCGAGATCGCGCGCTGGAAGCCGATCATCGAAGCCGCCGGCCAGTACGCCGACTGAGGTCTTGGAACGGGGCGCCACCAGCGCCCCGTTTTCGCTTCGGCCCCCGTTTTCGCACTGCCCGGTTTTTGCACGCACGCGGCGGGGGCCCGGGAGGAACGCCATGAAATCTTTCGCAATCGACAGGACCAACGGCCTGTGCGCCGTGTTGTTCATCCTGTTCGGCGCATTTTTCGCAGCTCAGTCGCTCGGCCTCGAAATCGGCACCGCCTTCCGCATGGGACCGGGCTATTTCCCGCTGGTCCTGGCGATCGTGCTGATCCTGCTTGGCGCCGTCATCCTCGTCCAGGCGGTGCGCTTCGAGAGCGAGCCGATCGGCCACATTGCGTGGCGCGGCATGCTGTTCATCCTTCCGGCTCCGATCTTCTTCGGCCTGACGGTGCGCGGCCTCGGCTTCATCCCGTCGATCTTCCTGACGGCGCTGATCGCATCGTTTGCCAGCGGCCGCATGAAGCCGCTGACCGCGCTCGTGCTGTCGGCCGGCCTGACGCTATTCGCGTTCCTCGTCTTCAGCTACGCGCTAGGGCTGCCGTTCCGGCGCTTCGGCCCGTGGCTGCCCCCGTGGCTGGCATTTTGAGGCGCTGAGATGGAACTCCTCGACAATCTCGCGCTCGGCTTTTCCACGGCCACGTCGCTGGCAAATCTCGGCTTCTGCCTGATCGGCGTCCTTCTCGGCACGCTGATCGGCGTCCTGCCCGGCATCGGCGCCACCGCGACCATTGCCATGCTGCTGCCGATCACCTTCCAGATCGGCGATCCGGTTTCCTCCCTCATCATGCTCGCCGGCATCTATTACGGCGCGCAATATGGCGGCTCGACCACCGCCATTCTCATCAACATGCCCGGCGAATCCTCGTCAGCCGTCACCGCCATCGACGGCTACCAGATGGCCAGGAACGGCCGCGCTGGGGCGGCGCTCGCGATCGCGGCGATAGGCTCGTTCTTTGCCGGCACGGTGTCGACCTTCCTCGTCGCCATCTTTGCCCCGCCACTGACGGCGATTGCGCTGAAATTCGGCGCGGCCGAGTATTTCTCGCTGATGATCGTCGGCCTCGTCTCGTCCGTGGCGCTCGCCCACGGCTCGATCGTCAAGGCGCTGGCGATGGTCGTGCTCGGCTTGCTGCTCGGCATTGTCGGCACCGACATCTACACCGGCACGCCGCGCTTCACCCTCGGTATCCGCGAATATGCCGACGGGCTGAATTTCGTCGCCGTGGCGGTCGGCGTCTTCGGCGTCGCCGAGATATTGCGCAACCTCGAAAACGAGCACGAGCGCTCCGTGCTGATCCGAAAAGTCTCAGGCCTTATGCCGACCCGCGACGACTTTCGGCGCATGGCGGCGCCCATCCTGCGCGGAACGATCATCGGTTCGGCGCTCGGCATCCTGCCGGGAGGCGGCGCGATCCTTGCAGCCTTTGCCTCCTACACGGTCGAAAAGCGCGTATCGAAAAACCCGGGGGAATTCGGCAAGGGCGCCATCGAAGGCGTCGCCGGGCCGGAATCGGCCAACAATGCCGGCGCGCAGACCTCCTTCATCCCGATGCTGACGCTCGGCATTCCGGCCAACCCGGTCATGGCGCTGATGATCGGCGCGATGATCATCCAGGGCATCGTGCCCGGCCCCAATGTCGCGACCGAACAGCCGGCGCTGTTCTGGGGCATTATCGCCTCGATGTGGATCGGCAATCTGATGCTGATCGTCTTGAACCTGCCGCTGATCGGGCTTTGGGTGAAGCTGCTGACGATCCCCTACTACGTACTCTTCCCGATCATCATGGCGTTCTGCTCGATCGGCGTTTACAGCGTCAACACCAACGTATACGACCTCTACGCCGTCGCCTTCTTCGGCTTCCTCGGCTACCTCCTGACCAAGCTGCGCTGCGAACCCGCGCCGCTGCTGCTCGGCTTCGTGCTCGGCCCGCTGCTCGAGGAAAACCTGCGCCGGGCCATGATCCTCGCACGCGGCGACCCGAGCACCTTCGTGACGAGACCGATCAGCGCCGGCCTGCTCCTCGTCGCGCTCGCCGTGCTCGTCATCGTCTTCCTGCCCGCGGTCAAGAAGAAGCGTGAAGAGGTGTTTGTGGAGGAGAGTTAGATTATCGAATTCCGGTGTGGTTGGATTCGGTCCTAGGCTTCGTCGATCGGTCCGAGCGGCGCGATCTCGACCAGCGGCGCCGGCACATTGGTCGTCTTTTCCTCGGCCTTGCAGATATCGGCGATGACGCAGGCCGGACAATCCGGCTTGCGCGCCTTGCAGACATAGCGCCCATGCAGGATCAGCCAGTGATGCGCGTGGCGCATGTACTCGTCCGGAATGATCCTCAACAGCCCCTGCTCGACCTGTTCCGGCGTCTTGCCGGGCGCCAGGCCCAGCCGGTTGCCGATGCGGAAAATGTGCGTGTCGACCGCCATCGTGTGCTGGCCGAAGGCCATGTTGAGCACGACATTGGCGGTCTTGCGCCCGACGCCCGGCAGCTCGACCAGTTGGTCGCGGTCGTCAGGCACCTCACCGCCATGGTCGCTGATCAGCGCTTGCGACAGCGCGATGACGTTCTTGGCCTTGTTTCGCCAGAGCCCGATGGTGCGGATATGGTCGCCGACCTTGGCCTCGCCCAGCGCCAGCATTTTTTGCGGCGTGTCGGCGACCTTGAACAGCGCCCGAGTCGCCTTGTTGACGCCGGCATCGGTGGCCTGCGCCGAAAGCACCACGGCGACCAAAAGCGTGAAAGCGTTGACATGTTCGAGCTCGCCTCTTGGCTCGGGCCGCTTCACCAAAAACCGCCGGAAAATCTCATGCACTTCGGCCGGACTGTAGCGGGACCGCACCGGCCGCGGCCGCGGCTTGGCGTTCGCGCCGTCGCGCCGGCCGGGTGGCAACTCATTTTTGACTGTCTGGGAATTTTTGGACTTGGGGCTCGCCATTCCCTTCCTATAATATCCCGGCATGAGCGACACAAACGCCTCTTTCCAGGCCGACGAGCCCTTCTTCCGCGCGCTCCTGACACCGCACCGCTCGCTCGGCCGCACCGGCTTTGCCATGCTGATGGGCGCGCTGCTGTTCGGCTGGCTGGTGACCGGCGCGTTTTTCCTGTCGCGCGGCGCCTGGCCGGTGTTCGGCTTCTTCGGCCTCGACGTGATTGCCGTCTACATCGCCTTCCGCGCCAATTATCGCGCCGCCCGCGCCCGCGAGGAAGTGTCGGTCTCGCGCACCAGCCTCGACATCCGCAAGACGGCTCCATCCGGCAAATCGGAAGCGCATCGTTTCAACCCGTTCTGGGCGCGTTTTTCGATCGCCCGCCATGCCGAGATCGGTATCACCAGAATGGCGGTGGAAGCACAGGGGCAGAACGTGCCGATCGGGTCTTTCCTGGATCCCATCTCCCGCGAGAGCTTTGCCACTGCCTTTTCAAGGGCGCTGGCAACCGCCAAGGCGCGCTGAACCAGCGCTTCAGAACCGAAATCGCAACAGCCTGCCGACCCTGCGAAGCGCCGGAATGTGGCTCCAGAGGCGAAAGATCAGCCCGGCGAACCAACTCACGCGGGCAGCGTGTTCGGGCTTGTAGGCCTGGTCTCCTCCACCAGCCGCAGGCCGGGCACCGCTTGCTCCAACACGCGCGGATCGTTGATGGCCCAGTGGAGCTCGGCCCCGGTGGCACGGAACGGCGGGCTGAGACGCACCAGCTTCAGACCCAGATCGCTGTAGGCGTCGCAGACAAGTTCGCCGCTGGCCAGATGCGACACGAGCCGCGAAAACAGTTTTGGACCCTCGTCGGCCGCAAGATATGGGGTCAGGCCCTCCGCCACGACCATCGCCGGACGATCGCCAGGCACCGCGTCCAGCCATCCCCGCTCGGTGACTGACGAAGCGACCAAATGGTAATGGTCGCGCGACGGATAGAGTTTGCGCCGGAGCTCGATCACCTCGGGGTAGGCGACGTCGAACCACTCCACGTCTTGTGGCGGATCGATGCGGAATACCCGCGTATCGAGCCGCAGCCGAGATGCAGCACGATGGCGTTCGGGTTCTTCGCCAGAAAGGCCGATGTCCAGTCGTCCAGCGTCTTCGCCCTGATCGCCAGGCTGACGTCGAGATTGTCGTCGACTTTCAGCCCGGAAAAATCATAGTCGATCCGGCGAACCGCCTCGTCCGCGAAATGGTCCTTCAGCAGCGAATTGGGAAGCCGGCTTTCCAGCGCCTTGCCATAGACGGTGATGAGCAACGTCTCCTTTTCCTTGGTAAGATGCACTTTTTCGCCGGCCATGATGGTCTCCTCGGATCGGAGCCAATCCTATCTGGGTATGTGCGGCAGGAAGGCAAGTTTCGGGTGGTGATCGGCG
This sequence comes from Mesorhizobium sp. STM 4661, assembly GCF_000359125.1. GTDB lineage: Bacteria > Pseudomonadota > Alphaproteobacteria > Rhizobiales > Rhizobiaceae > Mesorhizobium. The sequence goes on from NZ_CAAF010000082.1 coordinate 419,911, forward strand.
CCGTGAACGACGATATTCAGGGCCAAGGAGATAGACCCATGAACGCCCAGATGCCTCTCAAGACAACAGCGATCCTTCAGAAAGACATCACCCCCGAAGGCGGTGACTACGAAGTCGTTCGGCGTGCCATCGAGAAGATCAGCCTCGACTATCGCGACCAGCCGTCGCTCGAAATATTGGCCGAGGAAGTCGGCGAGACGCCGACCGGCCTGCAAAAGCTCTTCACCCGCTGGGCCGGCCTGTCGCCCAAGGCCTTTCTGCAGGCAGTCACACTCGACCATGCGCGCAAGCTGCTCGATTCAGGGATGCCGCTGCTCGAGACGTCTTTCGAGGTCGGCATGTCCGGCCCCGGCCGGTTGCACGATCTCTTCGTCACCCATGAGGCGATGTCGCCGGGCGACTACAAGACGCGCGGCGTGGGCCTCACCATCCGCTACGGCTACCACATCTCGCCCTTCGGCGTCGCCCTGATCATGGTCACCGACCGGGGCCTTGCCGGTCTCGCCTTCAACGATGCCGGCGACGAGCGCGCCGCCTTCGCCGACATGTCCGGCCGCTGGCCGAACGCCACCTATGTCGAGGACATGGCCGCCACCGCGCCCTATGCCGCGCGCATCTTCGATCCGGCGCTGTGGCGCGCCGACCAGCCGCTGCGCGTCGTCATGATCGGCACCGACTTCCAGGTCCGCGTCTGGGAAGCTCTGCTGCGCATCCCGATGGGCAAGGCCTGCACCTATTCCTCGATCGCCGCCCGCATCGGCGCACCGAGCGCGAGCCGGGCGGTGGGCGCCGCGGTCGGTGCCAATCCGATGTCCTTCGTGGTGCCGTGCCACCGGGCTCTCGGCAAGTCCGGCGCACTCACCGGCTATCATTGGGGCCTGACCCGCAAACGCGCCATCCTCGGCTGGGAAGCGGGACAGGTCGGATCTTGATATAGCGATTTTCTGCCGGACGGGGAGAAGGGGCTGACCGCAACCTCAACGCTGGCAGTTGGCGAAATCATCGGCGCAGGCCTGTTTCTCCCCGTCACTATACGGGGAGAAATGCCCGGCAGGGCAATGAAAGGCGGCGCCGACGCCCGGAGTTAGGCCAAGGGGCGAATTCAAACCTGTCGCGATGGCTTGCGTGGTCTGGCAAGCCGCGGCCTTACAGGATAGCTTCCCGCGCAATCAGCAGGAGGCACTTCTTGATCATCGTTGTCGGCTCGATCAATCTCGATCTTATCGCCAATGTCGACCGCTTGCCGGCACCCGGCGAGACGGTGCGCGGCTCCGGTTTCGCCACGGCACCCGGCGGCAAGGGCGCCAACCAGGCACTGGCCGCCGCGCGCGCCGGCGCCAAGGTGCGCATGGTCGGCGCCGTCGGCAAGGACAACTTCGCCACCGAAGCGCTGGCGCTGCTCAGGGATGGCAAGATCGACCTGTCAGGTGTCGGCGAAACCTTTGCCTCGACCGGCATAGCCGTGATCATGGTCGGCGACGACGGCGAGAACGTTATCGCGGTCGTGCCGGGCGCCAATGATTCGGTCCTGCCCGGCGACCTGTCCAAGGCTTTCCTGAGGAAAGGCGATGTCGTGCTCCTGCAGCAGGAGGTCCCGCTGCAGACCGTCGATGCCGCACTCGAAGCGGCACGGGCGGTGGGTGCGGTCACCGTGCTCAACACGGCGCCATTCCGCGGCGAGGCTGCCCCTTTCCTCGGCAAGGCCGACTATGTCGTGGCCAACGAAACCGAATTCGACCTTTACGGCGAGGCGCTGTCGTTGAGCGGCCGCGACCGACCGGCGCGGATGCGCGACTATGTCGGCAAAACCGGCCGCGCCATTGTCGTTACGCTCGGCGGCGACGGCGTGCTGGCCGCGACGCGCGAGGATTTCCTGACCGTACCGGCGATGAAAATCACCCCTGTCGACACGGTCGGCGCCGGCGACACGTTCTGCGGCTATTTCGCCGCCGGCCTGTCGTCGGGCCTGCCGCTCGAACAGGCGCTAGCCCGCGCCGCCATTGCCGGCTCGCTCGCCTGCCTGAAGTCCGGCGCCCAGCCGGCGATTCCGCTGGCCAGGGATGTCGATGCCGCCTCGCGGAAATCGGCCGGCTAGGGCGACATGACAAGCAACCGCCCTGCCACGAAACACGCCGTGCCGGCTGCCGGCGATATCTGCCGCCAGTCGGCGATAGAGCTTGCCGAAGCGATCAGGCAGCGCCGCCTGTCGGTGCGCGAGGTGGTGACGGCATTCCTCGACCGCATCGAGGCGGTCAACCCTGAGGTCAACGCCATCGTCTCGCTGCGCGACCGTGCCGGCATCCTGAATGAGGCCGACGGGGCCGACGCCCATCTGGCGCGAGGACGAGACGCTGGATCGCTGTTCGGCCTGCCGATCGCGATCAAGGATCTTGCTCTGACGAAAGGCCTCAGGACCACCTCCGGCTCGCCGATCTTCGCCGATTTCGTGCCTGAGGAGGACGACTTCTTTGTCGAGCGCGTCCGCAAGGCCGGCGCCATCATCATCGGCAAGACCAATGTTCCCGAGTTCGGGCTTGGCTCCAACACTTACAACAGCGTGTTCGGGCCGACGCTCAACGCCTTCGATCCGGCCTTGACCGCCGGCGGTTCGAGCGGCGGCGCGGCCGTCGCGCTGGCGCTCGACATGCTTCCCGTCGCCGACGGCAGCGACTTTGGCGGCTCGTTGCGCAACCCGGCCGCCTACAACAACGTCTACGGCTTCCGCCCGTCGCAGGGCCTTGTTCCGGCCGGGCCTGACCTCGATGTCTTCCACGCGCAGATGGGCGTCGAAGGGCCGATGGGCCGCAACGTGCGCGACATGGCGCTGCTGCTCGACGAACAGGCCGGCTACCATCCGCGCGCACCGCTCTCACATCACAAAGAGGGCTCTTTCCTGCAGGGACTGCAAACACCGGTGGCTGGCGGCCGCATCGCCTGGCTTGGTGATCTCGGCGACCATTTGCCGGTTGAGGCAGGCGTCCTGCCGCTTTGCGAGGCCGCTCTCGGCCGCTTCGCGGACGTATCCTTTCAGACCGAAGCGCTGCTGCCGGATGTCGACTTCGAGGCGCTGTGGCAGGCTTTTGTGACGCTGCGCCAGGCTGGCAGCGGTTGCGCGCTCAAGGCGCATTACGACGATCCCGTCAAACGCCGGCTTCTGAAGCCGGAAGTCGTGTGGGAAGTGGAGAACGCAATACGCCTCACGGCGCCGCAGGTCCACGCCGCCACGGTAAGGCGCTCGTCCTGGCATCGAACGCTGCTGTCGCTGTTCGAACGCTTCGACCTCATTGCCCTGCCGACCGCGCAGGTCTTCCCCTTCGAGGTCGTTAGCCATTGGCCTAGCCAGGTGGCGGGACGCGCCATGGACAGCTACCACCGCTGGATGCAGGTTTCCGCCTTCGCCACGCTCGGCGGTTGCCCGGCGGTCAATGTGCCCGCTGGCTTCGACGCCAGGGGCAGGCCGATGGGCATGCAATTGATCGGACGGCCGCGTGGCGACATGGCGGTGCTGAGGGCGGCGGCGGCCTATGAGGCGACGCTGCCATGGCAGGCCGGAGCCTCCTGAAGGCAATTCCGCTTCGTCGGCAACCTGTCGTGCCGGCTTGCACCGGCATCGTCGCCATGCATTGATCCTGGTCAGCCGCGTTTCAAGCGGCATTCTACCGAGGAAAACCCATGTCGCTGGAACTCTACGCCACCTATCTCGTCGCTTGCATTGTCATCATCTTGGTGCCCGGGCCGACGGTGACGCTGATCATCGCCAACAGCATCCGCCATGGCTCGCGCGTCGGTCTTGCCAATGTCGCCGGCACGCAGGCTGGTCTCGCCATCATGATTGCCATTGTCGGCATCGGCCTGACGTCGCTGATCGCGGGCATGGGCCACTGGTTCGAATGGGTCAGGCTGATCGGTGCCGCCTACCTGATCTGGATGGGCGTGCAGATGTTCCGCTCCAAAGGTACGCTGAATGCCGACGGGACGGCGAGAAAACCGCGCGGCGGCTTCTTCCTGCAGGGCTTGCTGGTGGCGTTGAGCAACCCGAAGACGCTGGTGTTCTTCGGCGCCTTCTTCCCTCAGTTCATTTCTCCCGAAGGCAACTCCGCGCTGCAGATCGTCGTCATGGGCCTCACCGCCATGATCTTCGCCGCCGTCTCGGATTCGACCTATGCGCTCGCCGCCGGCCGCGCCGGGCGTCTGCTGTCGGCCAGCCGGGTCAAGCTCCTGTCGCGGATCAGCGGCAGTTTCCTGGTTGGCGGCGGCCTGTGGCTGGCGTTTTCAAAGGCGAAGTGAGGCGCCTTTCCCTTCTCCCCTTGTGGGAGAAGGAAGAGGCCCTAAAGCCGCCCCAACCTTTCCACCAGCAGCGCAAAGAACGCATCGTGGTCGATGTCGCGCATCACCATGGCGTTCTTCGGCCGCTTGGTCACGCCCCACCAGTCGATCACGGTCATGCCCATGGTGAGCTCCGAGGCGGTTTCCACTGTGACGTTGCAGTTGCGGCCCTTGAACAATCCCGGCGTCAACAGATAGGCGATGACGCAAGGGTCGTGCAGCGGCCCGCCGTCGGTGCCGTATTTCTCCTCGTCGAAACGCTCGAAGAATTCCAGCATCTCGGCCGTGGCCGTACCGACCCTGGTGCCGAGCTTGCGGAAGGCCTGGGTGCGCTTGACGGTGGTCAGCGCCTTGTGGGTGGCGTCGAGCGGCATCATGACGATCGGAATGCCGGATTTGAACACGACATCGGCGGCTTGCGGGTCGACATAGATATTGAACTCGGCGGTCGGCGTGACATTGCCGCCTTCGAAGAAACCGCCGCCCATCAGCACGATCTCCTTGATACGCGGCGCGATCTTCGGCTCGCGGATCAGCGCCAGCGCGACGTTGGTGAGCGGCCCGAGCGCGCAAAGCGTGATGGTGCCGCTTTGTTCCTTCATCAGCGTCTCGACGATGAAATCGACCGCGTATTGATTCTGCAGCTTCATCTTTGGCTCGGGCAAATCAGGCCCGTTGAGACCGGTCTTGCCATGCACTTCCTCGGCGGTGACCAGTTCGCGCACCAGCGGCCGGATGGCGCCGGCATAGACCTTGATGTCGGGCCTGCCGGCCAGTTCGCAGATCTTGCGGGCATTCTTTTCGGTGAGCTTCAGCGGCACGTTGCCGGCGACTGCGGTGATGCCGACGATCTCCAGCTCGTTGCTGCCGAGCGCCAGCAATATGGCGACGGCATCATCCTGACCAGGATCCGTGTCGATGATGATCTTGCGGGGTTGGGGCATTTCAATTCCTTGTCCGGGGAGTCTTTTTGGGCGGGGTTTGTGGCGGCTTGAACTTGATGGCGGGGCGGACCATATCAAGACCATCGGGAAAAATGCCATCCGGGTTTTTCCGCTTTATGTCGCTCTCGAGAGGACACTGTAACATGAGCCGAATGACGCCCTTTTCCAGCCCGCTTCTCCTGGGTTTTGACGCCATGGAAAAAACCCTGGAGCGTCTGGCGAAGTCGGGCGACAGCTACCCTCCCTACAACATCGAGCGCCTCAGCGGCGCCGACGGCAAGACCGAAAGGTTGCGCATCACGCTCGCCGTCGCCGGTTTCGCCGAAAGCGATCTCGATGTCACCACGGAGGAAAACCAGTTGGTCGTGCGCGGCCGTCAGAACGACGACACCGAGCGCGAATTCCTTCATCGCGGCATCGCCGCGCGCCAGTTCCAGCGCTGTTTCGTGCTGGCCGACGGCATGCGGGTGATCGCGGCGGAGCTGAAGAACGGTCTTTTGTCGATCGATCTCGATCGGCCCGAGTCCGAACGGCTGGTACGGAAAATAAACATTTCGGTGAAAGACTGATCTTTACCGATGGCTCTCATGCGAGGCGGCCTTGAGCGGCGTCCTCGCGCCAAGGAGGCTTGAAATGACCAGAACTGACGAAAATTTCACCATGACCAGCGGTGAATTCGCCCATCTCGGCGAAGGCTCGGTTGCCTATCTCAGGAAAGTGTCGAGCGACGATTTGCGCGGCCGCTTCCCGGGCCTCGGTGAAATCGCGCCCGGCCTGGAATTGTGGGCGCTGTTCGCCGCCAACGGCCAGCCGATCCTGCTTTCGGACGCCCGCGACCGGGCGCTGGCAGGCGCCATGGAAAACGACCTGACCACCGTCGCCATTCACTAACAATATGGCGATTTGGGTTGCAAACGGAGAGGGCCGCTCAAGGCGGCCCTTCAACGGATCTAACCAAAAAGCTCAGGCCGCGTGCGAAGCCTGTGTATCCGACAAAAGCGCATGGATTGCGACGGCGTCGCGCGTGCCCCTGATCTTGGCCACCGTATCGGCGTCGCGCAGCACCCGGGCAATGCGCGACAGCGCCTTGAGGTGATCGGCGCCGGCGCCTTCGGGCGCGAGCAGCAGGAACACCAGATCGACCGGCTGGTCGTCCAGCGCCTCGAAATCGACCGGCGTCTCCAGCCGCGCGAAAACCCCGGCGATCCGCTTCACTCCGGCCAGCTTGCCGTGCGGAATGGCGATGCCATTGCCGACGCCGGTCGAGCCCAGCCGCTCGCGCTGCAGGATGGTGTCGAACACTTCCCGCTCCGCAATGCCGGAAATCGCCGCCGCTCTTTCGGACAAAAGCTGCAGAAGCTGCTTTTTGGAGTTCGCCTTCAACGCCGGCATGATCGCCGGAACGTTGATAAGATCGCTCAGATCCATGCTTGAAAATCCCTTGTTCGCCTGCCGTCGCCAGTCCTCGCCCCCCTCGCGCGACCGGCTCCTATCCCTGTGCGGCCTTGGCCGTCATCCCTGTGCGCCCTCGGTCGTCATCCCTGTGCGACTTTGGTCGTGGATGGGTCGATCCAGCCGATATTCCCGTCCGGCCGGCGATACACGATGTTGAGATGCTCGTTTCCGGCATTGCGGAAGACGAAGACCGGGCTCTCCTTGGTGTCGAGCTCGATGACGGCCGACGCCACCGACATCGTCTGCAGCGTCATGGTCGATTCGGCGACGATGGCCGGCGCGAAATTCTCCGCAATGTCCTCATCGTCGTCGGCAAGCGGCGCCATCACCGTATAGGCGATATCGGTCGGCTCGCCATTGGGACTGCCTGAATTGTGCGATTTAAGGCGCCGCTTGTAGCGCCTGAGGCGGGTTTCGAGCCGATCCGCCGCGGCCTCGAAAGCCAGCGTCGGATCCTGCGCATCGCCGGTCGCTTGCAGCGAAGCGCCGGAATCCAGCCGAATCATGCAGTCGGCCGAATAGCGCGATCCCGATTTGATGACGGTGACATGTCCTGAAAAGCCGCGGTCGAAATATTTGCCGATCGCCTCGCCGACACGGTCGTTGATGCGCGTACGGAACGCATCGCCGATATCCATGTGTTTTCCCGATACGCGCAGTTTCATCTGAAAACTGACCTTCCTTGCTCAGGCTTCAAACTGGCCAGAGTTTATACTCGTGGTCTGTGCGCACAAGCTTTGCGGCGTCACTTGCGCCGATTTTAAATCCGAACTTTCCGGTTGATCACAAGCCGCCTTCTTGGCCGTCCCGTGGCCTACGTCGTGACGGACCATTCGCTTGCGGGCATCAAGCCCGCCTCATGCGGGCGGGCTTCTAGCCACTTCATTGCAGCTTGTCAATGAAGCGCGAAGACTGTGGAAATCCGGCTGTGATGCAGCGCCTCTAACGCCCGGCGCTGGCCAGCGCGCGTTTTTCGCGCCGCCGTTGCACCGATGAGGGAATATTCATGCCTTCCCGGTACTTGGCGACGGTGCGCCTGGCGATATCGACGCCGCTTTCCCGCAACATGTCCACAATCGCATCGTCGGAAAGCACGTCGACGGGTTTCTCCTCGTCGATCAGCTGCTTGATGCGATCGCGCACCGCTTCCGACGAATGCGCATCGCCGCCGCCCGACGACGCGATCGAGGCGGTGAAGAAATAGCGCAGTTCGAAGACGCCACGCGGCGTCAGCATGTATTTGTTCGCCGTGACCCGGCTGACGGTCGATTCGTGCATGCCGATGGCGTCGGCCACCGTGCGCAGATTGAGCGGCTTCAGATGACGCACGCCATGCACGAGGAAAGCGTCCTGCTGGCGCACGATCTCGGAAGCGACCTTGAGGATGGTCTTTGCCCGCTGATCGAGGCTGCGCGTCAGCCAATTGGCATTCTGCAGGCATTCCGCCAGGAAATCTTTTTCCGTCTGGTTTTTGGCATGCGGCGAAACCTGCGCGAAATAGATGTGGTCGACCAGCACGCGCGGCAGCGTCTCGGCATTGAGCTCGACCGTCCAGCTCCCGTCATTGGCCGCCCGCACCTCGACATCGGCGACGATTGCGTCGCTGGCGCCGCCCGAAAACGCCATCCCCGGACGCGGATCGAGTGCCCGGATCTCGGCCAGCATGTCGAGCAGATCCTCCTCGTCGACCCCGCAGATCCGCTTCAGCGTCTGGAAATCGCGCCGCGCCAGGAGTTCGAGATTGGCGATCAGGGCCTTCATTGCAGGATCGAGCCGATCGCGAACGGCAAGCTGCAGCGCCAGGCACTCGGCAAGGTCGCGCGCGAAGATACCGGCTGGTTCGAAACCCTGGCAGACCGCCAGCACCTTCGCCACCGCGGCTTCGTTCGTGCCGAGGCGGGCGGCGATCTCGGCCATGTCGGCGCGCATGTAGCCGGCCTCGTCGAGGCCATCGGCAAGTTCGCCGCCGATCAGGCGTGCCGCCGGATCGGCGAAGGCCAACGCGACCTGTTCGGCGACATGATCGCGCAGCGTAATGGCGGCGGCGGCGATATCGGCCGCATCGAAGCCTTCGGACGACGAGGAACCGGAACCGTTCCCGGAAGCTGATTTCCACTGCGCCGTCAGGTCGGGACCAAGCCGTTCGCTCGTGCCGGGATCGTCGGGGAACAGATTTTCCAGCGAGGTATCGAGCTTTTCCGAGATCGCCTCGGCGCTCCATGCCGTTTCTGTTTCGAACCAGTCGCCGGCCGCTTCCGGAGCGGCGTCGATCTTCTGCGCCTGGTCGCTCGCGGCATCGTCCTGTGGCTCGGCACGTTCGAGCAGGGGGTTGCGCTCGATCTCGTCGTCGATGAAGCGTTCGAGCTCGAGGTGGGTGAACTGCAGCAGCCGGATCGACTGCATGAGCTGCGGCGTCATCACCAGCGACTGGGACTGTCGTAGCTGTAGTTTTGCCGCCAATGCCATGGTTCGGTCTCAAACGCCCTTACTACGCATTCGGATTCTACGCATCCGGAATTTACGCGTCCGGACTGTCGGAAAAGAATTTTCCCAGGCGGACATGAAACTGGCCCGGCTTTTGCTTGTCAAGGCGATGACGAGCAAAACCGGCTTAGACGAGTGTTATCTCCGAGAAAACTGAACAAACTGACCGAGGGTTACCCGAAAAGTCACACTGGCACAGGATTTCACGCTCAGAGCGTAAATCCCTCGCCGAGGTAAAGCCTGCGTACATCCGGATTTGCGACCACTTCGTCCGCCCGGCCATGGGTCAGCACCTGGCCGGCATGGATGATGTAGGCGCGGTCGATCAGGCCGAGCGTTTCGCGGACATTGTGATCGGTGATGAGCACGCCGATGCCCCGCGCCGTCAGATGGCGCACAAGTTGCTGGATATCGGCAACGGCGATCGGATCGATGCCGGCGAAAGGCTCGTCGAGCAGCATGTAAGCGGGGCGCGTCGCCAGCGCGCGCGCAATCTCGAGGCGCCGCCGCTCGCCACCCGACAGCGACAGCGACGGGGCCTTGCGCAAATGGCTGATATGAAACTCCTCGAGCAGTTCGTCGAGGCTGCGCTCGCGCTCCTTGCGGCTCTTCTCGACCACTTCGAGCACGGCGCGGATATTTTGCTCCACACTCAGGCCACGAAAGATCGACGCTTCCTGCGGCAGGTAGCCGATGCCCAGGCGGGCACGACGGTACATCGGCATCGAGGTGACGTCGAAGCCGTCGATCTCGATCGTGCCTTCGTCGACCGGCACCAGGCCAGTGACCATGTAGAAGCAGGTTGTCTTGCCGGCGCCGTTGGGACCGAGCAGCCCGACCGCCTCGCCGGCACGCACGCCTATCGTCACGCCGCTGACGACCGTGCGGCCCTTGTAGCTCTTGGTCAGGCCCTTGGCGATCAAGGTTCCCTTGAACTTTGCCGCATCGACAGTGACCGTGGCCGGGGCCGCGAGTTTGCTGGCGGCGCGTCCTGGAAGACGTGCCATCAGCGATGACAGGCCGGCCATCAGTTCTTCGCCGCTCCCGAATTCGCCGGCGGCGTGATCGACATCATGACGCGCCCACCACAGGCGTCGACCTGGGCCAGGCCGCTCTTCATCTGCACGGTGAGCTTGCAGCCGACCAGCACATTGTCGCCTTGCGAAAGCACGACCTTGCTGCCTGAAAGCACCAGCACTTCGCTCTTCATGTCGAACGTGCCGCGGTCGCCGGTGGCGACCTGGTCGTCCGATTTGATGTAGACCTTGTTGTCGACTTCCAGATGGTCGATGTTGGCCGAGCCGGTCATCGCGGCGCCCGCGGCTTCCGCGCCCTTGGCGGCGGCGCCGGCGTCCTTGACGTAGTAGACCGTCATCTTGCCGGCCTTGAGCACTGTCGGACCCTGGACGACGCTTACATTGCCCGTGAACACGGCGACGCTGTCCGCCTGGCGGACCTCGAGCTTGTCGCTTTCGATCTGGATTGGCTTGTCGCCGGACAGTTTGAGGCCCGACAATTGGCTGGTGGCCTTGGACTGCGCCAGCGACGGCGCCGTTCCCAGGACCAGTGCCAGGATCGGCAATGCCGAAGCCGCGGCCAAGAACCGTGCCGAACTAGTGAGCCGCATTGGTTTCTCCGCTCTCTGCCTCTGCCGCCTTCAAGTTGGCGGGATCGATGTTGACACGCACCTTGTTCTCGAAAACCACGATCTTGCCATTGTCCTGGATCGACATCGAATCCGCGGTGATCCGCGACCCGCCACGGCTGACATCGACGGGGTCGTTCGTCTTCATAGTGCCTTTGCCCATGTCGAGAAAGACCGATTTGAATTTTGCCTCCAAGCCATCGGTGGTGGTTATGGTGACGTCGCTGGTCAGGTTCATCGTGTTGCCGTCGCGATTGTATTTACCATGCGAGGCATTGATGGCCGCCACATTGTCGGTCGAGATCGGCAGTTTGGCGTTGATACCCTCCAGATCGATGATGCCTTGCTTGCCCACGTCCTGTATGGCGCGCAAGGCCGTCATCGAATAGGGCAGCTTCTCTTTGGTAAACCCGTTGAGCTTGGGATTGGCCATCACCAGCTTGCCATTGGCAAAGGCGCTGCCATCGGTCTGGATTGAGAACGACACAGGGGCCGCGAGATAGGAATAGACGGGAAAAGCGACCGCGATCACCGCCGCGATCAGCGGCACCGCCAGCTTCAAGACACGCACGCGGCGCGAATGGCGCTGGGCGATGTCGAAGGCGTCACCCCGCGTCGGGCCTACGGCCGGGGGTGCCAACTCCGCCTCGGTGTTGGTCGGTTCTATCGGTCTGGCTAACATGACTGTTTCTTCTAAACCCCTGCCCGCAAGCACCCTATAGGTGGGATGCCGACGGCCCCAAGCAAGCACAAGCCGAGGAAAACCGCAAAATGTGACGGTTTTGCTATGCAAACGAAAATGGACCCGGCACAATCTGCACGTCATACCAGATACGGACGCAATGCGTTAGAGCCTGTGGACAGACCCTGATATCTCATGACATTCCGGCTTGCGAATGTCGAAGGCTCTGTCTTTGGTGCAAGCGCGTCAGGAAAGCGCGTCAGGAAACGGTAGCCGGGCGCGGATGGTTGCTTTAAAAGCATCTCTTCCCACCGACTGCGAGGCTGACCATGGCACTGAGAGCCGACGACCTGATCGACCGCCGCCGCTTGCGCCGCAAGCTGACATTCTGGCGCGTTACCGCGCTTGTTGTCGCGGCAGCCGGGCTGATTGCCCTTTCGACCTGGATCTACGGCGACGACTTCACCGGCACGGCAGTCGACCATATCGCCAAGGTCAAGATCGAAGGCACCATCACCGAGGACGAAGATCTGATCAAACGGCTGGAGACCATCCGCCAGTCATCGAAGGTAAAAGGGGTGATCCTGTCGATCGATTCGCCGGGCGGCACCACCGTCGGCGGCGAATCGATCTACGAGGAAGTGCGCAAGCTTGCCGCTGACAAGCCTGTCGTGGCGGAGGTCGGCACGCTCGCCGCGTCGGCGGGCTACATGATCGCAACCGCAGCCGATCATATTGTCGCGCGCAAATCCTCGATCGTCGGCTCGATCGGCGTGCTGATCCAGTATCCTGATGTCAGCGGTCTCATGGACAAGCTCGGCATCAAGCTGGAGGAGGTGAAATCCTCGCCATTGAAGGCCTCGCCCTCGCCCTTCAAGCCGACCAATGATGACGAGCGCGCCATGGTCCGCAAGCTCATCCTCGACAGCTACGACTGGTTCGTCGGCATCGTCGCCGAACGCCGCAAGATGACCCATGAGCAAGCTCTGGCACTCGCCGACGGGTCGATTTTCACCGGCCGGCAGGCTGTGACCAACAAATTGATCGACGCGGTCGGCGGCGAGACCGAGGCGATCGACTGGCTTGCAACCAAGGGCGTCGACGCCAAGCTCAAGGTGGTGGAGTGGAAGAATACCGAAGCGCGCGGCGGCTTCCTGTTCTCCAAGGCAATGGCGAAAACCATCGCCAGCGCGCTCGGCCTGCCTGACGCCGGTGGCGACGTCATCCACGAAATCGGAGCGGACCGCTTGTTTCTTGACGGTCTCGTTTCCGTCTGGCACCCTTGAGGAGCCGTATGGGACGAGTGAAAAAAGCAAATAAAATCATCCTCATAATTTTGACCGCACTGCTTTCACGGGGACCCTTCTGATGATCAAATCCGAACTTGTGCAGATTATCGCCACGCGCAATCCGCATCTTTTCCTGCGCGACGTCGAAAACATTGTCGGCGCGATTTTCGACGAGATCACCGACGCCCTTGCCGAGGGCAACCGTGTGGAGTTGCGTGGCTTCGGTGCTTTCTCGGTGAAAAACCGCCCCGCCCGTACCGGCCGCAACCCGCGCACCGGCGAATCCGTCGAGGTCGAGGAGAAATGGGTGCCGTTCTTCAAGACCGGCAAGGAATTGCGTGAAAGGCTGAACGGCGGAAAATAGGCGCCGCGTCCGCGGCAATCCAGCCTGTCGACAAGTTCTTCCGACGGAAAAAACATGTTCAATCGCTTCATGCTCATCGTGGTCTTCGTGCCGCTGGCCGTCATCCTGATTGCGCTGGCCGTAGCCAACCGCGAACTGGTGGCCTTTACGCTCGACCCGTTCAATCCCGGCAATCCGGCGCTGACGCTGACGCTGCCGCTGTTCATCTTCCTGTTTCTGGCTCTTGCCGTCGGCATGATCGTCGGCAGCCTGGCGACCTGGGTCAAGCAGGGCCGCTACCGCAAGCTGGCGCGCCAGCGCGGCGCCGAGGCCGAGAACCTGCGCCAGGCGGTCAGCCGCGCGCCGTCAGTGCCGCAAGGCCTGGCCCAGGGGTCAGCCTTGCCGAAGCCAACGAACTGAAAATCGGTTTGGCGATTTTCTCTCCACGGAGCTTTTGATGCTGACCATTTCGGCCGCCGAGGTCGACCGTGCGCTGACCTTTCCCGGGCTGGTCGAGACGCTGCGCGCCGCTTTTCGCGATGGGGCGGTGCAACCGGTCAGGCATCACCATACGGTCGAACGGCCCGACGGCGCGGCTTCGACGCTGTTGCTGATGCCGGCCTGGACCGACTTCAACGCCGCCGGAACCTCGGCGGGCGGCCATATCGGCGTCAAGATCGTCACCGTGTCGCCCGACAACAATGCACTCGGCAAGCCCGCCGTGATGGGACTTTACCTCCTGCTCGACGGCGCCACCGGCGAGCCCGAGGCCATGATCGACGGCCAGCGGCTGACGCAATGGCGCACCGCCTGCGCCTCGGCGCTGGCCGCCTCCTATCTCGCCCGCGAGAACGCTTCGCGGCTGCTGGTGGTCGGCGCCGGCGCACTATCGCCCTTCCTTGCCAAGGCCCATTCGGCGGCGCGGCCGATCAAGACCATCCGCATCTGGAACCGCACGCCGGCCACTGCCGAAAAGGTCGCGGCGGGTCTGCGCGCCGAAGGTCTTGCGGCCAGCGCCGCAAGCGATCTCGACGCCGAACTTGGTGAAGCCGACATCGTCTCGTCGGCGACCATCACGACCGCGCCGCTGATCAAGGGCGCGCTCCTGCGGCCGGGAACCCATGTCGACCTGGTTGGCGGTTTCACGCCCGATATGCGCGAAAGCGACGACGATGCGATTGCGCGCGCCCGCGTCTATGTCGACACCCGCGCCGGCGCCACCAAGGAGGCTGGCGACATCGTCCAGCCGCTGGCCTCCGGGGTGCTGAAGCCGGAAGCGATCGTCGCCGACCTGCATGAACTGGCGCGCGGTGAGAAGAAAGGCCGCCAGGGCCCCGATGAGATCACGCTGTTCAAATCGGTCGGCGCGGCCCTGGAAGACCTCGCCGCCGGCATCGCCGTGTACAAGGCGATCAAAAGTAGGGGAGTAAGGGAGTAGGGCAGTAAGGCAGTAGGGCAGTAAGGCAGTAAGGCAGTAAGGCAGTAAGGCCAAGATATTCCTATTCCCCTATTCCCCTACTGCCTCACTCCCTACAACCGCCTTTGTTGCACCGCTGGATGTGCTGTGGCAGAAGCGGGCCAAGCCGCCGTCCGGAGATGCTCCGTCTTGAAACCTTTTCGCGACAAACGCCGCGATAGCCGCTCGCAGTTCGCGAAAAGCGGGGCGGAACAGGCGCGCCCGCGGGAGGGTCACGCAGCGGCCAGGCCGGATGCAAAACCGGGCGAGCGCCATGAGACGAGGGACCGCTCCGAGCCAAAGGCCGCGCCGCGCATCCTTACCCGCCGCGACGGCGCACTGCCTGCCGAACGTCTTCCGGTAATCCTCGAAGTGGCGCCCAACGCCGACTACGCGCTGCTCGACAGCGGCGCCGGGCAAAAGCTCGAACAATACGGTCCCTACCGCATCGTGCGGCCCGAGGGCCAGGCGATCTGGCAAAAGGCGTTGCCGGCAAGGGATTGGGACCGTGCCGACGCCGTTTTCACCGGCGATACCGACGAGGAAGGCATCGGCCGCTGGCGCTTTCCCGGAACGCCGCTCGGCGAGACCTGGCCGATGAAGCATGACGGCATCGACTATCTCGGCCGTTTCACCTCGTTTCGCCATGTCGGCGTCTTCCCCGAACAGGCTTCGCATTGGGACCACATGGCCGCGCTGATCGCGGTGGCGAAGCGGCCGGTCAAGGTGCTGAATCTGTTCGGCTATACCGGGCTTGCCTCGCTGGTGGCGGCCCGCGCCGGCGCCGAGGTCACCCATGTCGATGCGTCCAAGAAGGCAATCGGCTGGGCCCGCGAGAACCAGGAGATGGCGGGCCTGTCGCAAAAGCCGATCCGCTGGATCGTCGACGACGCGGTGAAATTCGCCGAACGCGAGGAACGCCGCGGCAGCCGCTACGACATCATCCTCTTCGACCCGCCGGCCTATGGCCGGGGGCCCAAGGGCGAGGTCTGGCAGCTGTTCGAGGACCTCCCCGCCCTGACCGACCTTTGCCGCTCGATCCTGACGCCAAGGCCGCTGGCCGTGGTGCTGACCGCCTATTCGATCCGCGCCTCCTTCTTCGCCATTCATGCCTTGATGCGCGACACTTTCGCCGGCATGGGCGGCACGGTCGAATCCGGCGAACTGATCATCCGCGAACAATCCGCCGGGCGGGTGCTGTCCACCTCGCTGTTCTCGCGCTGGGTGGCTTGAATGAGCGGACACGAAGGAATCCGCGCCGTCGGCCAGGTGAAGGAGGTCACCAGCCTTGCCAACCCGCTGATCAAGGACATCAAGGCGCTGGCGCTCAAGAAATTCCGCGACCAGCAGAATGCCTTCATGGCCGAGGGCCTGAAGCTGGTAATCGATGCGCTCGATCTCGGCTGGCAGATCAGGACGCTGGTTTTCGCCAAGGCCGGACGCGGCAATGCGGCGGTCGAGAAGGTCGCGGCGCGCACGGTCGCCGCCGGCGGCACTGTGCTCGAAGTTCCGGAAAAGGTGCTTGTCGCCATCACCCGCCGCGACAACCCGCAGATGGTGGTCGGCGTTTTTTCGCAAAAGATCCAGCCGCTGAAGGACATCCGCGCCTGGGATGGCGATGTCTGGGTGGCGCTCGACCGGGTGCGCGACCCCGGCAATCTAGGCACCGTCATCCGCACCGTCGATGCCGTCGGCGCCAGGGGCGTCATCCTGATCGGCGAGACCACCGACCCTTTTTCCGTCGAGACCGTGCGCGCCACCATGGGTTCGATCTTCGCCGTGCCGGTCGCCAAGGCGACGCCGGAAGCCTTCCTCGCCTGGCGAAAAGGCTTTCCGGGTCTTGTCGCCGGCACGCATCTGAAGGGTGCGGTCGACTACCGCTCCGTCGATTTTTCCAAAGGTCCGGTGCTGCTGATGATGGGCAACGAGCAGCAGGGCCTGCCAGAAAACCTCGCCGAAAGCTGCGACAGGCTGCTCAGGATTCCACAGGCAGGCCGAGCCGATTCGCTTAATCTGGCGGTGGCGACCGGCGTGATGCTGTTCGAGATCAGGCGCGGCGCGCTGAAGCTGGAGCCGGACTAGTCCATGGTCAAGCAAGAGGGCATCAAATCGTGAAGTCGTGGTCCCCCTACGCGCTGCTGGTCGTTGCGGCAATCGCGCTTGACCAGTGGGTGAAACACCTGGTCGAGACTGGCCTCCCCTTTCAGGAAAAGCTCGATCTTGTGCCGTTCCTGGCGCTCTACCGCACCTACAACACCGGCATTGCCTTTTCGATGTTTTCGTCCTTCAGCGACACGGGCCTGGTGATCATTGCAGCCCTGGTTGTCGCTTTCGTGCTCTATCTCGCGACCCGCACCCCGGCTGGCCACGTGCTCGCCCGCATCGGTTTTGCGCTGATCATCGGCGGCGCGCTCGGCAATCTGCTCGACCGCGCCGTCCAAGGCCATGTCATCGACTACATATTGTTCCACACGCCGGTATGGTCCTTCGCCGTCTTCAACCTTGCCGACGTCTTCATCTCGGCGGGAGCGGTTTTGGTCGTCTTCGACGAACTCATCGGCTGGCGACGCGAAGTCCGGCCTCAAGACCCGAACGCCCAAGGTCCTGACACCTGAACAATTGACCTCACCCACCTGCCGCCACACATTCGAAAGCCCGAGGAGAAAAAATGTCCGAAACCTTCAAAGCCATCCTCGTCTCGCGCGACGCTGAAAAGAAACAATCGGTCGCGGTGACCGACCTGACCGAAGCCGACCTGATGGAAGGCGATGTCACCATCGCCGTCGAGGCGACGACGGTGAACTACAAGGATGGGCTTGCCATAACAGGCAAGGCGCCGGTGATCCGCCGCTGGCCGCTGGTGCCGGGCATCGACTTTGCCGGCACCGTCATCTCGTCTTCCCATGCCGACTGGCGCAAGGGTGACAAGGTCATATTGAACGGCTGGGGCGTCGGCGAAACGCATTTCGGCGCCTATGCCGGGCGCGCCCGCGTCAAGGGCGACTGGCTGGTACCATTGCCGGACGGCATGAGCCCGCATGATGCCATGGCGGTCGGCACGGCCGGCTACACGGCCATGCTTTGCGTCATCGCGCTTGAGCGGCACGGCATCGTGCCCGATCGCGGCCCGGTGGTGGTGACGGGCGCCGCCGGCGGTGTCGGCTCGGTCGCCGTCTCGATCCTGTCCAGCCTCGGTTATCATGTCATTGCCTCGACCGGCCGCGGCGCCGAAAGCCCCTATCTGATCGACCTGGGCGCCGCCGAGGTGATTTCGCGCGACGAACTTGCCCAGCCGGCAAAACCGCTCGCCAAGGAACGCTGGGCCGGCGGCGTCGACGCGGTCGGCAGCCACACGCTGGCCAATGTGCTGTCGATGACCTCCTATGGTGGCGCGGTCGCCGCCTGTGGTCTGGCCGGCGGCATGGATCTGCCGGCGAGCGTCGCCCCGTTCATCCTGCGCGGCGTTTGCCTGCTCGGCATCGATTCGGTGATGGCGCCAAAGGCGGTCCGCATGGAGGCGTGGCGCCGCGTCGGCGCGGATCTCGACCATAAAAAGCTAGCCAGCCTGTCCACGACCATCGGTTTCGACGACATCGTCGGCGCCGCGCATGATATCGTCGAGGGCAAGATCCGTGGCCGCGTGGTGGTGGATATGTGAAGTTCTTTTCGCCTCCCATCTTGATGCATGTCGCGCAAAAGTGTGCTGCGGTTTTGCGATAACGACATGCATAAAAACAAGACCTTAAAGCGCGTCGCATGAATCCGTTCAAACGCGACGCGCTTTAAGGTGGGGAGAGGCAAAAACGGCGCGACCGCTAAAATTCGAACGATCCACCACAATTTTCCATAATCTCTATCTGGCAAAGGTTCCGCATGATCGCGGAACCCGGCATCAAAGAGACGCAGAGTGCCGAGAGCGTCAATGGGATCGGCCCTGAGGCGCCAAGGCGGCAGATCGTCGCCGCGCCGCCGTTGGCGCCGGAACTGCCCAGGGCCAACCGCGAAGGCCTGCCGTTCCTGACGCTCGTCGCCATCGTCGTGATGGCTGGGCTTGCCCATCTGACAGGGGCGCCGATCTTTGTCACCGTCGGCCTCCTGGCAACCGGCATTGCCGGTATTGCCATGCATCTGCGCGCCAAACGCACCGAGCGCCGCACGGTCGCCCTGCTCGACGAGACGACGGCTCGCAGCCGCGCCGAGATCGAAACGCTGGCCGACCGCATGTGGGAGATGCAGGAGAGCGAGGAACGCTTTCGCGGGCTGATCGACGCGCTCGGCGATCTCGTCGTCCACCGTGACCGTGACGGCCACATCGTCTATGCCAACAAGGTCTTCGCCGATCTTGTCGAAACCGACCAGCGCGACCTTGCCGGCAAGACGCTGGCCGAACTCGGCATCGACGTCGGCCTCGTTCCCGATGCCGCCTTTTCCGATCACGAATGCCTGAGCTCCACCGACGTCGCCATCCGCACGCCGGGCGGTCCGCGCTGGTTCTCGTGGATCGAACTGTCGGTGCGCGACAAGGACAGCGGCGCGGTGTCGCATCGCGCCATCGCCCGCGACATCACCGCCCGCAAGCGCGCTGAATCGTCGCTCATCACCGCCCGCGAGCGGGCCGAATATGCAAGCCAGGCCAAATCGCGCTTCCTCGCCACCGTCAGCCATGAGATCCGCACGCCGATGAACGGCATCATGGGCATGGCCAAGCTCCTGGCGGACACCAATCTCTCGCCCGAACAGCGGACCTATGTTGGTGCCGTCTCCACCTCGGCCAGCGCCCTGCTGGCGCTGATCGAGGACCTGCTCGACTATTCAAAGATCGAGGCCGGCCGCTTCGATCCCGAACCACAGCCAATGTCCGTGCGCGAGATTGCCGACAACATCATCGAACTCCTGGCGGCACGGGCCTTCGCCAAGAATATCGGCCTTGGCTGCCATGTCGAACCCGACGTGCCGCAGATGATATCAGCCGATCCAGGAAGGGTCCGACAGGTGCTGCTCAACCTCATCGGCAACGCCATCAAGTTCACCGACAGCGGCGGCGTGCTGGTGACCGTCGCCCGCGCCCGCACTGAAACCACCGACCGCATACGCTTCACCATCACCGACACCGGTCCCGGCCTGCACGAGGACGACCTGGAGCGCATCTTCGAGGAATTCGAGCAGGCTGATGGCACCTCGACCCGCACACATGGCGGCGCGGGTCTCGGCCTTGCCATCTCCAAGCGCCTGGTGATCGCCATGGGCGGCACGATCTCGGTGTCGAGCCAGCTCGGCCAGGGCTCGGAATTCATCCTCGAAATCCCCGCGGTGTCGGCCACCGAGGCGCCGCAGAACCGCCAGAGTGCGCTGTCGGGCCGGCGCGCGGTGATCCTGTCGAAGAATGCCATCGAGGCCGATGCCATTGCCCGTACCATCCGCGCCAATGGCGGCAAGGTCGATCTGGCCGCGACGGCTGCCCAGGCCGCGCCCTTCGCCGGCAGCTGCGACATGCTCCTGGTCGACGCGTCCATGGAAGAAAGTGACGGCAGGCTGCTCAAGCGCCTTCGCCAGAGCGGCTTTGTCGATTGCGAGGCGATCACGCTGATCGCGCCGACGGACCGCGGCATGCTTGGCGAGTTCCGCGCCAACGGCTACGCCACCTTCCTGGCGAGGCCGGTGCGCGGCGAGACGCTGCTGCGCGTGCTTTTGACCAGCCACGCGCCGGCGCTCGCCCAGCCGGAGGCGGATAAGCGTGGCGCGCCCTCCGTGCGCACCATCGGCAGCCGCCAGCACGGCCTGTCCGTGCTGATCGCGGAAGACAACGATATCAATGCCATGCTTGCTCGCGCCACGCTTTTGAAGGCCGGGCATCGGGTGAAAGTGGTCGGCAATGGCAAGGCGGCCGTCGAGGCCGTCATCGGCACCGGCCACAAGCATCGCTTCGACGTGGTGCTGATGGATCTGCACATGCCCGTCATGGATGGGCTGGACGCCATCGCCGCCATCCGCCGCCACGAGGAGGAAACCGCCGCGCCACCGGTTCCGATCATGGTTCTGTCGGCGGACAGTCAGGAAAAAACCCGCCACGCCGTTCTTGCCCATGGCGCCAGCGGCTTCGTCACCAAGCCGCTCGATCCCGACGCGCTTGTCCATGCGGTCGAGGGCCAGGTGGCGGCCTGACCCTCGCCTCTCCGGAGCGCAGTGCGCCCTGTCCTCAGGTAGCGTAGTCGGGTGACGGCATGGGAGCGCCGCGTCTATTGGACGCGCAAAGGACGCTCCAAGGCTGCGACTTTTTCGCATGTTCCTTTCCCGGGAAACCGATTCCGGTTTCGGGAGTCACGCGATAGCCAGCCGACGAAGTATTGCCCGCGGCCCCGTATCACGGTACTGTCACAATCCTGTTGCACCTACACCGTATCCCCGTGCCAAGAGGGATGGCTCGAAGGAGAATCACTCGTGCATACAGTTATGCCGGAATGTGACACTCGGCCGAACGCCAGCAGCGCCTTGCTCGTCGGGCGGAACGTCGATGCCGTCATTAAAGGCGCATCTCTCGGCCGCATCGGCAACCTCGAAGTGCGGCTCGCCCGCAACGAGGCTGAGATCGCCGCGGCCCAGGAGGTGCGTTACCAGGTATTCTATGACGAGCTCGGCGCCAGGAAGGATCTGTTTCAGGTGCAGGACCGGCGCGACGCCGACCGCTTCGACCCATTGTGCGACCATTTGCTCGTTTTCGACACCTCGCTTTCCGGTCCCGAGCACCGCCGCATCGTTGGCACCTACCGCTTGCTGCGCCAGGAGATCGCGGCCGCTGCCGGTGGCTTCTATTCCGAGGGCGAATTCGAGCTGACCAAGCTCATCGCCCGCCATCCCGGCCAGCGCTTCCTCGAGCTCGGCCGCTCCTGCGTTTTGCCGGAGTACCGCTCGAAGCGCACCATCGAGGCGCTGTGGCAAGGCATCTGGGCCTACATCAATCACTATGGGATCGGCGTGATGACCGGTTGCGCCTCGTTCCACGGCACCGTGCCGGCGGCGCATGCCGAAGCGCTGACCTATCTCGCCCATCATTGCCGGACGAACTCGGCCTGGGACGTGCGCGCGGTTGCCGGGCGCTATTGCTCCATGGATTTGATGCCGATCGAGGCGGTCAACGCCAAGGCCGCGATCGCGGCGATGCCGCCGCTGGTCAAGGGCTATCTGCGCGTCGGCGCGCGCATCGGCGACGGCTGCGTCATCGACCGCGAATTCTCGACGGTCGACGTGTTCGTGGTGATGCCGGTCAAGGAGATCGGCGCCCGCTACGTCAACTACTATGGCGGGGAAGCGCAGCGTTTCGCCGCATGATGCCAGTAGTGAGTAGTGAGAACTACATCACAACATTCGCAGCCCCCCACTACTGACTACTCACTACTCGCTACCCACCCTCACGGAATGTCTTCCGGCTTTCTGCCAGGGCGGCTCTTGTAGGGTGGAAAGGCCCAGCCGAATTTGAGCGCGCCGCCACGCACCAGGAATGCCGCGGCGAAGCCCGCCAGGCCCGATGCGAGCGGCGGCAGTCCGGCGAGATCGCCTGTTGTAAAGAGGGTGGCGCCCGCAAGGGCGGCGGTGACATAGATTTCTGGTCTCAGGAGCACCGACGGCTCGCCGGCCAGCAGGTCGCGCAAGATGCCGCCGAACGTAGCGGTGAGCACGCCGGTGACGACGGAGACGACCGGCGAGCCGGTGATGGCCAGGCCCTTGGCGGCACCCATCACCGAAAACGCGGCAAGGCCAACGGCGTCGAGCCAGAGCAGTAGTTTCCAGCGGGATTCGAGACGGTGCGCCCCGAAGAAGACAAGCATCGCCACCACCGCGCAGATCAGCACATAGCCAGAGTTGGCGACCCAGAAGACCGGCAGATTGAGGATGACGTCACGAAACGTACCGCCACCGATGCCGGTGACGCTGGCCAGGAACAGAAAGCCGATGATGTCGAGCTGCTTGCGCGAAGCCGCAAGCGCCCCCGTCGCCGCGAAGACGGCGACGCCGGCATAGTCGAGAAGCTCGATTGGGTTCATGGCAGTAAGGGAATAAGGCAGTAGGGGAGTAGGGGAGTAGGGGAGTAGGGGAGTATGAATAGCACGAAGCCGCACGATTGTACGGCTCCCCTATTTTTCCCTACTGCCCTACTGCCCTACTGCCCTACTCCCTTACTCCCCTAACTACGCATCCTTCTCAGCCTGCTCATTGACCGGCCCGGGCTCGACCGGGGCTTCACCAGCCACATGTTTGGGACCGCCCTTGGCGACGCCGACCATGGCCGGCCGCAGCACCCGCTCGCCGATCGAATAGCCCGGCTGCACGACCTTGACCACCGTGTTGGCCGGCACAGCCGGATTGGGCACTTCGAACATCGCCTGATGGAAATTCGGGTCGAACTTCTCGCCTTCCGGCTCGAGCTTCTTCACCCCGTGCCGCTCCAGCGCCGACAGCATGGCGCGCTCGGTGATCTCGACGCCCTCGATCAGCGCCTTGAAGCCGGCATCGCCCGACGCCGCCGCCTCGGCCGGAATGGCGTCCAGCGCGCGACGCAGATTGTCCGACACCGACAGCATGTCGCGGGCGAAATTGGCAACCGCATAGGTGCGCGCGTCATGGACGTCGCGCGCGGTGCGACGGCGCAGATTCTCCATCTCGGCTGCGGCGCGGAGCGCCCGGTCCTTCAAGTCTTCGTTTTCCTTCATCAGCCGCAGAAGCGCTTCATAGTCGCTATCGACGCTACCTTCCGTACGCTCGGCGGCGGCTTCGGTCGCCTCGATATCCTCGGGCGCGCGTTCGTCTTTTGCCTGGTCGCTCATCGCCGTTTCCCGTCATCTCGAATGGTATGGATTTTGTGCCCGATATCGAGGTTTGGCGGCCAAAAATCAAGGGGTAAGCGATACTATGCGCCGCCGGCAGCACTTTGTCCGCAGACAGCACGGACTTTTGATTTTAATTCAAATTTTACTCTAACCGGCGGATTTGGTTGCCACGATGCTGCAATACGGGAACCATTCCCGTGCTGGGGGAGTTTCGAAGCCGACACAGGATTTTGAGATGACGACCCGCAACAATGGCGAAAGACGCGAAGGGCTCGACGCCGACATCAGACGCCAGTTCGGCACGGAGGCCACGACGCGCTTTCTGCGAACCTTGCCGGCATTCCGCACGGAGCTCGACATTCCCGATCGTTTCAAGGAGTTGCTCGACCGCCTGGACGGCATCGAGGGCAGCCTGGCCACGGGCCAACGCAACCAATAGGCATAGCGGTCCGGGGGTCTCGTTCGACTGAACCCGAGATGTCCGCGTAGTTGACCGTCGCGCGACATTTACGCGCAGTAATTTTGCGTGATCCGTGCCTTGCGGCAGCGCCATGCTCCGCCTATGCTTCCTGATGAACATGATTTCCCCCGAAGCTGTGGCTAACAGCAAGCGTGCCTGGTTGAAGATTCTGGCGCGCTACAAGAAGCCTGACAGGCGTCGCAGCGCCGTTGAACTTGCCATCACCCTGATCCCTTTCGCTACGCTATGGGCGCTGTCCTCGGCTGCCTATTCCTATGGCCATTGGTGGGGTCTTATTCTCATCCTTCCGGCGGCCGGCTTCCTGGTACGGATCTTCATGATCCAGCACGATTGCGGCCACGGCTCCTTCTTCGCCAATCGCTATGCCGACGACTGGATCGGCCGCGGCCTCGGCGTCCTGACGCTGACCCCCTACGACTGCTGGCGGCGCGCTCACGCAACCCATCACGCCACAGCCGGCAATCTCGACGAGCGCGGCATGGGCGATATCAGGACGCTGACCGTGGCCGAATACCGGCAGATGTCCTGGCGAGGCCGCCTTGCCTATCGTCTTTATCGCCACCCGCTGGTGATGTTCGGCCTGGGGCCAATATGGCTTTTCATCTTCGAGCAGAGGCTGCCGGTCGGCATGATGAGGGGCGGCCTGACGCCTTGGGTGTCGTCGATGGCGACCAATCTCGGCATCGCGCTGGCCGCTGCCATCCTTATCTGGTTCGTCGGCCCCGGCGCCTTCCTGGTCGTCCATCTGCCGATCGTCATCCTCGCCGGCTCGGCCGGCGTCTGGCTGTTCTACGTCCAGCACCAGTTCGAGGAGACGGAGTGGGCAAAGGATTCCGAATGGGAATTCCAGCACGCGGCGCTGCACGGCTCGTCCTATTATGACCTGCCGCCGGTGCTGAACTGGTTCACCGGAAACATCGGCGTCCATCACGTCCATCACCTCTCCGCCAAGGTGCCATGCTACCGGCTTCCGGAGGTTCTCAGGGACTTTCCGGAACTGCGCGAAATCGGCCGCGTCACGCTCCTCGACAGCCTGCGTTGCGTCAAGCTCGCACTGTGGGACGAGAGCCGCAGGAAGCTGGTGTCGTTCCGCGAAGCGCGGATGGCTGCGTAAGAAAACCGCCGCACCAAGGGTGCGGCGGTTTTTCCAAACCCTGCTCAGGCCGCCTTGCGCTCGTCGCGCATCAGGGCCTTGCCGTCGCGGATTTCGGTGCCGAGAACCTTCAGGCATTCGCGCATGAAGGCGGCAAGGCCCGGCCAGCCCTTGGCCGACACCAGATTGCCGTCGACATGGGCGCCGGTCGGCGCAACGTCGATATAGATGCCGCCGGCCAGCGTCACTTCCGGTTCGCAGTACTGGAGCGCTGCGACCTCGCGGCCGCGCACCACACCGTCCACCGCGATCAGGATCTGCACACCATGGCATATGGTGAAGATCGGTTTGCCGGTCTCGTGGAAATGCCGCACCAGCGCCTGCACGCGCTTGTCGATGCGGATATATTCCGGGCCACGCCCGCCGGCCGCATAGACGGCATCGTATTCGGCCGGGTTCACCTCTGCAAAAGTCTTGTTGAGGATGTAGTCGTGGCCGAGCTTTTCCGTATAGGTCTGGTGGCCCTCGAAATCGTGCAGCGACGTCTTCAGTATGTCGCCCGCCTTCTTGTCCGGACACACGACGTGCACCGTGTGGCCAACCGCATGCATGGCCTGTTCAAAGACGAAAATCTCGTATTCCTCGCTAAACTCGCCAACGAGCATCAATATCTTCTTGCCAGCCATTCCCGGTTCCTCCCTTGTGGCAACTTATTTCGGATCGCGAAATAATAGGCTTATCCTAAGGCGCGGACATGGAAAATAAAAGACCGAATCCCCGAATTGGTCCGACCAGATCAGACGAATCCTGCGCTCAATCCGATCAGCCGGCGCGCTCTCGCCGCCAGGAATATTGGGGACCTTTGGCTTCCGGCTTCGCGGTCGGCTGATAATACAGCGGCAGGCCGCCGGTCCGACCTTCCTCAAGCCGTTTCAAAAGCACCGGGTTCGACACTTCGAATTCATCGAAGCCAAGGCGCAGCATATGCGGCAGCTGGTCGACCAATACCTGCCCGGTGGCGCGGACCGCGCCCATGAAATGGTAGCGGCTGCGCAGCAGTTCGCCCTTGGAGAACGAACGGCCGTCATTGAACGCCGGGAAGGCCAGCGCCACCAGCGACAGCTGGTCGAGCAAGCCTGCGATCTTTTCGAGCTGATCGCCGGGCTGGAGCTCGACGCCGAGGCGCTCCTTCGCCGAGCGGCGTACCTCCGGGTCGAGGCCGAGGAACGCTTGCAGCGGCAGGATAAAGCGGCCATTGCCGGAAAGCGCCTCGGCGCTTTCGGCATGGATCCACTCGTCCTCCTGGAAACCCTGCGGGGTCCAGAGGCGGGTCTCCGGTGTTGGTTCGGTCATCAAAAATTCCTAAAGCCCAGAAGAATCCTAGAGAGAGGCGTCGGTCAGCGACTTCTCCAGCCCCGACAGATGGATGCCGCACTCGGTCTTGGCGTGCCCGGCCCAGCGGCCGCTGCGCGCGTCCTCGCCCGGCTGTACCGGCTGCGTGCACGGGAAGCAACCGATCGACAGATAGCCATAGGCGACCAGCGGGTTTTCGCGCAGCGCATGCGCGCGCATGTAAGCGGCCTGATCCGATGTCGTCCAGTGCGCCAGCGGATTGATGCGGATGCGCGAGCCGACCGCCTCGAACACCGGAAGTGCTGCCCGCGTCGACGCCTGGAAGCGCTTGCGGCCGGTGAACCAGGCGCGGAACGGCTCGACGCCCCGCGCCAGCGGCTCGACCTTGCGCACACCGCAGCAGGCGTCGGTGTCGGTCTCGTTCAGATTGCCGGTCGGATCGATCCGTTGCAGCGCCGCTTCATCGGGCGTGATTACCCTTATATCGGTCATACCGAAATCGGCGGCGAGCGCGTCGCGATAGCCGAGCGTTTCCTCGAAATGCTTGCCGGTATCGAGGAAGATGACCGGCAGCGTGCGGTCGATCTCGGCGATCATGTGCAGCAGCACGGCCGAATCGGCGCCGAAGGACGAAACGGCGGCGATCTCGCCGTGAAACAATTCCCGCGCTGACCGCTCGATGATCTTGAGCGGGTTCAGGTGACCGTAGAGCGCGTCGAACCCCGCCGCCTCGGCGGCGACACCGGCCTCGACGTCGACAATACGGTCAAGCGGCCTTGGCTTCGCCAGCATAGAGCGCCTCCTTGAACGGCGCGGGACCGACACGGCGGTAGGCGTCGATGAATTTTTCCTGCGGGTTTAGCCGAAGGCCGAGATAGGTCTCGACGATCTGCTCGATGGCGTCGGTGATCTCGTCCGAGCTGAAGCCGCGGCCGATGATCTCGCCGACCGAGGTGTTCTCGTCCGCCGAGCCGCCAAGTGTGACCTGATAGAGCTCGGCGCCTTTCTTCTCGACGCCGAGAATGCCGATATGGCCGACATGGTGATGGCCGCAGGCATTGATGCAGCCCGAGATCTTCAGCTTCAGTTCGCCGATTTCGCGCTGCCGCTCCAGCGAGGAGAAGCGGCGCGAGATTTCCTGCGCTATCGGGATCGAACGCGCCGTGGCCAGCGCGCAATAGTCGAGGCCCGGGCACGAGATGATGTCTGATATCAGGTTGGAATTGGCCGTCGCCAGGCCGATATCGACCAGCGCGTCATGGACCGCCTTGAGGTCAGCGCGCGCGACATGCGGCAGGATCAGGTTCTGCTCATGGCTGACGCGCAGCTCGTCGAAACCATATTTCTCGGCGATGTCTGCGACCGCTTCCATCTGGCTGTCCGAGGCGTCACCCGGTACCTCGCCAATGCCCTTGAGCGAGATCGTCACCGCCGCATAGTCGGGATGGCGGTGCGTCACCACATTCTGGTCGAGCCAATCCGAAAAGCTCTTCGAAACGAGCCGGGCGAGCTTGACCGCCTCGTCGCCTTCCGGCCGCTCGCTGAGCTGAGGCGACGCGAAATAGGCTTCGATGGCGCGGATGTCGGCTTCCGGCAGCTTCAGCTCCGCATCCTTCAGCTCCTGCCATTCGGCCTCAACCTGGCGGGTAACCTCTTCGATCCCGGTTTCGTGGACGAGTATCTTGATGCGCGCCTTGTACTTGTTGTCGCGACGGCCATAGAGGTTGTAAACACGCAGGATCGCCGTGCAGTAGGACAACAGATCCGCCTCCGGCAGGAAGTCGCGGATCTTCTTGGCCACCATCGGCGTGCGGCCCTGGCCGCCGCCGATATAGACGGCAAAGCCGAGCTCACCGGCCGCATTCTTCTTCAAATGCAGGCCGATATCATGCGTCTGGATGGCGGCGCGGTCGCGCTCCGCACCGGTCACCGCGATCTTGAATTTCCTCGGCAGGAACGAGAATTCCGGATGGACCGACGACCATTGCCGCAGAATCTCGGCATAGGGGCGCGGATCGGCGGCTTCGTCGGCGGCGGCGCCGGCAAAGTGGTCGGCGGTGACATTGCGGATGCAATTGCCGCTGGTCTGGATGGCATGCATCTCGACGCTGGCAAGATCGGCCAGGATCGCCGGAATGTCCGACAGCGCCGGCCAGTTGAACTGGATGTTCTGGCGCGTGGTGAAATGGCCGTAGCCCTTGTCGTATTTGCGGGCAATATGGCCGAGCATGCGCAACTGCTTGCTGTTCAGCGTACCGTAGGGCACGGCAATGCGCAGCATATAGGCATGGAGTTGCAGGTAGACGCCGTTCATCAGCCTTAGCGGCCGGAACTGGTCCTCGGTGATCTCGCCGGCAAGGCGGCGCTGGACCTGGTCGCTGAACTCGGCGACGCGGGCCTGGACGAAATCATGGTCGAACTCATCGTAACGGTACATAGTCTGGTCTTTCCGGGCGCGTCCGCCCGTGTTTCATCTGTCTTGTTGCTTACGCCGCCCGGGCAGCCTGCTTGCCCAGATCGTTGCGGATGGTGGGGCCCGCGGCGCGGATCTTCTCGCGCAGCCGCACCGGCTCGACGACACCATTGACGACGCTGACGTCGATCAGGTTGACGTCGACCACTTCGTTGCCGGCATAGGCCGCGGCACCGATCGCTTCCAGCCGGTCCTCGGCCGCCTTGTCATGGGCAATGTCGGCATTGTCGACAGTGTCGGCCCAGCCGCCATCGGCGTACCAGACGGCGATGCCATCGGTGAGGCGGTTTGCAGTCAGAACCTTCACTGTTCAACTCCTTCGGCGGCAGCTTGAGCAGCGCCCTCATGCCTGTGTGCCGCGAGCGGCTCGGAATGTTCAAAATTGGCGCCGGCGACCGCATCGCCAATAATGGTCATCACCGGTCCTGAAAGGTCGGCGCGCGCCTCCAGCGAAGGCAGATCGGCGAGCGTGCCGTGGAAACGGCGGCGATTGGCAAGACTGGCATTCTCGACCACGGCGACCGCCGTGTCCGGCGACAGGCCGGCCTCGATCAGCCGGCCGGCGACCTCGGCCACGACCGAGCGGCCCATATAGACGGCGACGGTGGCGCCGGAAATCGCAAGCCTGGCCCAGTCGGGCAGCGAATTGCCCTTGAGGTCATGGCCCGTCGTGAACACCATCGACGACGACACGCCGCGCAGCGTCAGCGGCAGCTCGAAATCGGCGGCGGCGGCAAACGCCGCGGTAACGCCCGGAACCACCTCATAGGCGATGCCGGCGTCGCGCAACGCCGCCATTTCCTCGCCCGCACGGCCGAACACCAGCGGATCGCCGGATTTCAGCCGCACGACGCGCTTGCCGGCGCGGCCGAGTTCGATCAGCAGCGCGTTGATCTCGGCCTGGCTCTTGGTGTGGCAGCCCTTGCGCTTGCCCACCGGCAGACGCTCGGCGTCGCGGCGGCCCATGGCGACGATCGCCTCCGGCACCAGCGCGTCATGGACGATCACGTCGGCTTCCATGAGCAGGCGATGGGCGCGCAGCGTCAAAAGGTCTTCAGCGCCGGGGCCTGCACCGACCAGCGCGATGTGACCCGAGGCCGGTGCGTTCGAGGCAAGCAGGCCGACGGCGGCATCATGTGCCTGCGCGAGCTCGCCGGCCTCCATGGCACGAGCCGGCGCGCCACCGAAGAAATCGCTCCAGAAACGACGGCGGGCATTGCCCTTCGGCAGCAGCTTCTCAGCAGTGCCACGGAAGGAAGCGGCAAGTGCTGCAAGCGGGCCGAGCGACGGCGACAGCATGCGGTCGATGCGGCCGCGCAGCATCTGGGCAAGCACCGGGCCGGCGCCTTCGGTGCCGATGGCGATGGCGACCGGCGCCCGGTTGACCAGCGCCGGCGTGAAGAAATCGCACAATTCCGGCCGGTCGACGGCATTGACCGGAATGCCCAGCCGGCGGGCATCCTCGGCAACGCGGCGGTCGAGCGCTTCGTCGCCGCTGGCGGCAAACACCATCACCGTGCCTTCGAGATGCACGGCATCGTAGGCTGCGGCGATGTGGACGGCGCCGGCGGCAGTGATGAAGGACAGCAACTCGGCCTCGGGGGCGTCGGCAATGATGCGCAGCACAGCGCTCGACTGGCCGATCAGCCGCGCCTTGGCCAGCGCCTGCTCGCCGCCGCCGACAATGGCCACGGCCTCGCCTTCGACCCGCAGGAAGACCGGGAAGGCGTTGAGCTTGGGCGTGGCTTGCGGCATTGCGGGCGGAATCCTGAACACGCGGCCAGTTCTACGCGCGAGCGCGAAAAAGCAGAAGGAACGCTCTCGCGCATCGCTTTGTGCGAGGCAATCGCTTTTCCGCAAGCGTAACAGCCAGGAGAAAAATATTCCACATCGCCGTTCGGGGCGGATTGACGCCGCTGTTGCGGGCCTTGATCCGCGGCTCTTGTAGCGACAAGCGGAGTGCGCCACAAAACAGATTTTTCTAAATTCTACCAATCTAGTAGATTAAAGTCGCCACCGGAACATTACCGCCTCGGCGCGCGTTTGCCCTGCGAACCCGAGCCGACTGCGGCAATGGCTCCAGCAACGAGCCGAAGGCGGGTTGAAACCAGGAAAAGGAGCGTTCCGTGAACAACCTCAAGCTGAAGCGTGGTCTGTGGATCGTGGTGGCCGATGGCGAGAAGGCGCTGTTCCTCGAGAACCGTGGTGACGCCCGGTATCCCGATCTTCAAGTCGTGCAGGAGATGGAACAGGAAAATCCAGCGACGCGGGAACAGGGCACGGATCGCCCCGGCCGGTACAGCGACGGCCCCTCCATCCACCGCAGCGCTGTCGAGGACACGGACTGGCACCGTCTCGGCAAGGAGCGTTTTGCCGACGAGATTGCCGAGCAGCTCTACAAGCTCGCTCATCGCGGCACGTTCAAGGAGATCGTGCTGGTCGCGCCGCCGCGGGTGCTGGGCGAAATGCGCAGGAAACTGCACCAGGAAGTTGCCGAGAAGATAACAGCGGAAATACCGAAGACCCTGACCAATCATACCATCGTCGACATCGAGACCCTGCTGCAGGCAGCCTGACCGGACATCCGCAGCGCGCAACTGCCTTTCCCGCATCGACCGCCAACAGCCCGGAGCACGCTGCCGTGGCGGCTGATGACGCCGTCAGCTCTCCGTCTTCCGCCGTCCCTGCCGTCGATTTCATGGCATTGCGGGTTGCCTCATGGCCCGCCCTGCCCCCATATTGCAAAGGCGGCGGCTTCGGGCGGCGCATATCCGACATCGCGATTTCTGAAAGGCGCTCCATAGATCATGCCGCAAGACACGCCCCTTATCGCCACCATCGTCGCCGGTCTGGGGCTGGCTTTCGTCTTCGGCGCTCTCGCCAACCGCTTCCGCATCCCGCCGCTGGTCGGCTACCTCGTCGCCGGCGTTCTGGTCGGGCCGAACACGCCGGGCTTCGTCGCCGATGCCGGCCTCGCCAACGAACTGGCCGAGATCGGCGTCATCCTCTTGATGTTCGGCGTCGGCCTGCATTTCTCGCTGAAGGACCTTTTGTCGGTTCGCGCCATCGCCGTGCCCGGCGCCATCGTGCAGATCGGCTTTGCGACCGCGCTTGGCGCCGGCCTCGCCTGGCTGCTCGGCTGGTCGATCGGTGCCGGGCTGGTCTTCGGCCTGGCGCTGTCCGTCGCCTCGACCGTGGTGCTGTTGCGCGCCCTGCAGGAGCGGCGGCTGGTCGAGACCGAACGCGGCCGTATCGCCGTCGGCTGGCTGATCGTCGAGGATCTGGCCATGGTGCTGGCGCTGGTGCTTTTGCCGGCGCTGGCCGGCGTGCTTGGCGGTCAGCAGCAGGTCGAGACCCACTCGAGCCTGCTGTCGCTGCCGGCGAGTTACGGCATCTGGGGCGTCGTCGGCGTCACGCTGGCCAAGGTCGTCGCCTTCGTTGCGGTCATGCTGGTGGTCGGTCGCCGGGTCATTCCCTGGATCCTGCACTATGTCGCCCATACCGGGTCGCGCGAACTGTTCCGGCTGGCGGTGCTTGCGATTGCGCTTGGCGTCGCCTTCGGCGCCGCCAAGCTGTTCGGCGTGTCGCTGGCGCTGGGCGCTTTCTTCGCCGGCATGATCATGAGCGAATCCGAACTCAGCCACCGGGCGGCCGAGGAATCGCTGCCGCTGCGCGACGCCTTTTCCGTGCTGTTCTTCGTCTCGGTCGGCATGCTGTTCGACCCGTTCAGCCTGATCGACAACGGTTTGCCGATCCTGGCGACGCTGGCGATCATCGTCATTGGCAAATCGCTGGCGGCCTTCGTCATCGTCGTCGCCTTCCGCTATCCCTTGGCCACGGCGCTGATGATCTCGGCCAGCCTCGCCCAGATCGGCGAATTCTCCTTCATCCTGGCCGAGCTCGGCGTCGGCCTGAAGCTGTTACCCGAACAGGGCCGCGACCTCATTCTGGCCGGCGCCATCCTGTCGATCCTCCTCAACCCGCTGATGTTCCTCGCCCTCGACTGGATGAAGCCGTGGCTGGAGGCGCGCGCTGCCAAAGCATCGCCACCGGTCGAGGCAAAGCCGATCGGTCCGGCGACGGAACCGGGTCAGGTGGCTTCGGTTGCGGTCCCAATGAAAGACGACGGTCCACCGCCCGGGACAGCACTCACCGGCCACGCCATCCTGATCGGCTATGGCCGGGTCGGCAGCCTCGTCGGCGCAGCGCTGAAGGAGGCCGCCCTGCCCTTCCTCGTCATCGAGGACGCCGACAAGACGCTGGCCAAGCTCAAGGCGGACGGCATTGAAACCGTCGCTGGCAACGCGGCCAATGCCAATGTCTTCGCCGCCGCCAATCCGGAGGGCGCCAAGCGGCTGATCCTGGCCATCCCCAACGCCTTCGAGGCCGGACAGATCGTGCTGCGCGCGCGTGCCGCCAATCCTGGCATCAGCGTCATCGCGCGCGCCCATTCCGATGCCGAGGTCGAGCATCTCAAGGGGCTCGGCGCCGATACGGTCATCATGGGCGAACGCGAGATTGCGCGCGGGATTGTGGAAGAGGTGCTTGGTCACAAGCCAGAGGCGGCTGAACCGTCCGCTGCCTGAGCCGCTCCTGCATGATCATGCGTACTGGTAGCCAACAGCCGATGGTTGGCGAAGATTACACAGTCGATCTGAACCGTCCGTCCGCAGGCGAGTTGATCACGCCACGAATGCAGAGCCACCATTTTGAGTGATACTGCCGAGGTATTTTGCCGGGGGCTTCCCAAGCGCCTTCTTGAACATGGTGATGAAGGCCGTGACGGAACCATAGCCGAGATCGCCCGAAACTTGCTGCACGCTCGCACCGGAGGTTAGCTCTCGTATTGCGACGATCAAGTGCAATTGCTGGCGCCAGCGCCCGAAGCTCAGCCCTGTCTCCTTTACCACCAGGCGGGCGAGGCTGCTCTCGCTGAGCGCAACGCGATTGGCCCATTCCGCCAGGGTGCTGCGGTCGGCGGGGTCTTGCGCCAACGCTTCGGCGATCCTCCTCAAGCGTGGCTCGGATGAAATCGGCAGATGCAGCTGCTGGACAGGCATACGAGGCAGTTCGGTGAGCAGCGTCCTGATCAAAAGCCCGTCCCTCGCCTCATCATCCTCCACGCCATCGGACAGCTCGATGATCAGTTCGCGCAACAGTGGCGAGATCGAAAGGGTGCAGCACCGGTCCGGCAGATCGGCGGCTCCCGGCTCAATGTAGACGAAGAAAATCCGAGCATTGGCGGTCGCAACATTGCTGTGCTCCATGTCGCCGGGAATCCAGACCCCGCAATGAGGCGGTACCATCCACAGGCCGCTTGGGACGTGGCACGTGACGCCGCCTCCGAGCGCGAAGACGAGTTGGCCTTTGCGGTGCCGATGGGCGGGCACCTCCGCTCTGGTCTCGGGGACGTCAACGCGCACGGCAATCGCCGGCGCGGAAGGGTCATCCACATCGAGATTGAGCCAAGGGTAACGGAGGGGCTGTCTCATGATTGACTGTTTTTAGCGATCGAATGCTTCAATATCTAGATTATTCGAAGGGGAAAATCGATAGGTTCCGCTTGTGAATGAGCAACTCTGGAGCGTGCGGAGCTGGCGAACTTTTCTTCGGCCAGCGGCCGCCGACGCTCCAAAGTCGAACCAGCAAGACCCGGGCACACAACTGCCCGAAGAGCCGTGCGTCCACCCGCACGGCAGTGAGGTATGAACCATGCTCGCCCTCGTCATCTCTTCCGATAGCGCGACCGGACTGAGGATCGCGGAGCTCGCCGAGCCTCAAGCGGCCTCGAACGAGGCGCTTGTCTCGGTCCACGCAACCTCGTTGAACCGCGGCGAACTGCGCCTGCTCACCATACGTCCGAACGGCTGGATACCCGGCCAGGACATCGTTGGGGTTGTCGAACGGGCAGCAGCCGATGGCTCCGGGCCAGCCGTGGGCACCCAGGTTGCGGCTCTGGTCGACCAGGCCGGTTGGGCCGAACGTGTCGCTGTTTCAACCGACCGTCTCGCCGTCCTGCCGGATGACGTCAGCTTCGTTTCCGCAGCCACGCTTCCGGTCGCGGGCACGACGGCGCTGAGGACTTTGCGCCATGGCGGCGACCTGGCCGGCCAGCGGGTCCTGATCACCGGCGCAAGCGGCGCGGTCGGTCGTTTCCAGATCCAGATCGCCCGCGAGCAGGGCGCGTCGGTGACGGCGATCGCCGCCGCCCGGCATGCCGACGACCTCCGCGGCCTTGGAGCCGGGAAAGTAGTCGAGTCGATCGAGCTGGCCGAGGGGCCGTTTTCACTGATCACCGAGTCGGTCGGCGGTGAAAGCCTCGCACACGCGATCGAACGGGTCGCGCCTGGCGGCACCGTTGTCATGTTCGGTTCGAGCAGCGGCGAACTCACGCCCATTGGATTCCGCCAGTTCGTTCCGGGTCACGAGGGGGCGAGGCTTCAGACTTTCGCGTACTACGCCTCTGGTCCGAGCATTGGTGTGGACATCGCCTCGCTGCTCGCTCTGGTAGCGGCTGGCCGGCTGGAAACCCGCGTGGCCATGACCGTGCGGTGGACAGACATCGCCCAAGCTCTGGACGCACTGCGACAGCGCAGCTTCAGCGGCAAGGCTGTTCTCACCATAACCGGATGAGCCGGCCGTTTCGGTCGATGGCTCTGCGCCCCGGCACGGGCCAGACGATTGACGATATTTAGCGATCATTTTCCACAGTACGCAAATCAAAGCGCCCAGGACAGAAATAGACCGCGTCGCGCTAACAACAGGTCAGGAGCCTGCAATGACGGCAAGAGAGGTTACTCGGACATCGAGCGGTCAAGGGCTTCTCGTATTTGGCATCCTGCTGATCGCCTCGACGCTCCGCACGCCCATCACCGGTGTGGCGCCGATGCTCGGCATGATCCGCGAAACCAGCGGCATCAGCGCAGCCGAAGCAGGGGTGCTGACGACCCTTCCCTTGCTGGCGTTCGCGGCGATCTCACCCTTCGCGGCCGGCCTGGCGCGCCGATACGGCATCGAGAAATCATTGTTAGGCGCGATGCTTGTTGTTGCGACCGGTATTGCCCTGCGCTCGATCGGCCCCATCTGGGCGCTATTTCTTGGCACCGGCACGCTTGGGGCCGGGATTTCTGTCGCTAACGTCCTGCTCCCAAGCCTGCTGAAGCGGGATTTTCCCAACCGGGTCGCCGGCCTGACCGGCGCCTATGCTATCGTGTCCGGACTTGCGCAGGCACTCGCATCGACAGCGGCGATCCCGCTTGCTCAACTACCCGGATCGAGTTGGCACCTCTCGCTTGCCTGCACGCTGATCTTTCCAGTCGCGGCCCTGATTGTCTGGGCTCCCCAGCTTCAGCTGCCCGCCGCCCCGGAGCGAGAGACATCGTCCATGCATGACCGCGGACGCATCTGGCGCTCGGCCCTTGCGTGGCAGGTGACGGGCTTTCTTGGCCTCACCTCGCTGGTCTTCTACGTGATCGTCGGATGGTTGCCCTCGATCCTGGCAGAGTCAGGCTATTCGGCGGCGACCGCAGGCTCGCTGCATGGGCTGTCTCAACTGGCAATCGCAATCCCCGGCCTGCTCCTCGGTGCCGCCGTCAAACGTACGAAGGACCAGCGGGCGCTCGCCACGGGCGCGGCGCTGACCACCTGCCTTTCGCTGCTGGGCCTATGGCAGCTTCCGGCCCTTGCCGCGCTATGGGTAGCACTGTTCGGCTTCGGCGCGGGTGCCGCCTTCGTGCTTGGCCTTTCGTTCGTCAGCCTGAAGGCCTCGGATAGCCAGGAGGCGGCGGCGCTGTCGGGAATGGCGCAATGCCTGGGCTATTCGCTGGCGGCCGCGGGCCCGCCGCTAGCCGGTCTTGCCCATGACGCGACGGGGAATTGGAGCTTTGCGCTTGGCGCCTGCGCCATCGCCACCTTGCTGATGGCCGTCCTGGGAAGCTTTGCGGGACGCGCGAGGACGATCTGACCTGGAGCAATTCCAGGAAAAGTGTGAAACGGTTTTCCGTCCGGAATTGCGTCAAAACAAGGAACTCTACCGTCTAAACGTGCTGGCCGCCATTGATGTGGATTTCCGAACCCGTCACATAGGACGCCTGCTGCGAGCACAGGAAGAAGATGATGTCGGCGACTTCGGCCGTGGTGCCAAGCCGTCGCAGCGGGATCGTCTCGACGATCTTTTCCGTGCCCGGCGACAGGATCGCCGTATCGATCTCGCCGGGCGCGATCGCATTGACGCGGATGCCGTGCGGGCCGAAATCATGCGCCATTTCGCGGGTCAGCGAGCCGAGTGCGGCCTTCGACGTCGCATAGGCGGTGCCGGCAAAGGGATGCACGCGGCTGCCGGCGATCGAGGTGACGTTGACGATCGAGCCCCTGGCCGCCGCCAATTCCTTGAACAGCCCGCGCGCCAGCATGATCGGCGCGAAGAAATTGACCTGGAACACATCACGCCAGACATGCATCGGCGTGTCGATCGAGTTCATCCGGCTGTTGCCGTCCTTGAGCTTGGGCGAGATGCCGGCATTGTTGACCAGCGCATGCAGCTGGCCGTCATGCGCTTCCAGCCGATGGCGGATTTCCGAGATCGCGATGCCGACATCCTCCTGGTCGGCGAGATCGACCTTGATGTGGTCTTCCGGCCCGGCCGGCCATGGGCAGTCCTCGGCGAATGCCTGGCGCGAGCAGGTGATGACGCGCCAGCCCTCGCGTGAAAAGCGCTTGACCGTGGCATGGCCGATGCCGCGGCTGGCGCCGGTCAGCACGATGGTCTTTCTGGTGTCGGTCTCGGCCATGTCGCCATCTCTCTAGAGCGACGCGCGTCCGCTTGGACGCACAAAGTACGCTCTAGTACCTTGAATCAACGCATCGCGCGCTCTGAAAATCGATTCCGATTTTTCGGAGAGCACGATGCGCGGGAGATGTAGCGGAAGGCGGCAGCGGTGGCGAGGGGCGAGTTGACGCTCACCCCCCGGTGAGGATGTCGAGGATCGAGGTCTGCCGCTTCTTGACCGGACCGCCGACATTGCCGGGGGGCACCGGGTGCTTGATCGGTCCCGTGGCGCCGTCATTGCCCGGCATGCCGAAACCGCCGGCATCGACCGTTTCCGCGGGACGCGCAGCGCGCGCCGGTGCAGGCGCCTGGGCAGCCGGAGCCGGCTGGCCAACCGAAGCGGGCGGCGCCGGTTGCGCTGTGTTGGACGGAATCTCATCCTGCACGATCGTATCCGCCGGCGTCGATTTCCATGTTCCAGGCAGCGGCCTGACCGGCACGCCTTCATGTGCTGCGACCATGAACTCGTGCCAGGCCTGCGCCGGCAGCGCGCCGCCGGTGACCTTCTTCATCGGACTGCCGTCATCATTGCCGAACCAGACGCCGGTGGTGAGGTTGGCGGTGTAGCCGACGAACCAGGCGTCGCGCGAATTCTGGCTGGTTCCGGTCTTGCCGGCGGACGGCCAGGCGAAAGCCGCCTTCCTGGCCGTGCCGACCTCGACCGTCCCTGTCATCATCGAGTTCATCATGCCGACGATATCGGGCTTGACGACACGCGGCGCGCTGCCGCCATTGTTGTCGTAGAGCACCTTGCCATCGGTTGTCGTCACGCGGCGGATGAAATGGACGTCCGGCCGATAGCCGCCATTGGCGAAGGGGACATAGGCCGATGTCAGTTCCAGCGGCGTCACTTCCGAGGTGCCGAGCGCGATCGACGTGTTGGCCGTCAAGTCGGACTGGATGCCCATGCGATGCGCCGCCTCGACCACCGCGTCGGGTCCGACTTCCATGGTCAATTGGGCGGCCACCGAGTTCAGCGATTTCGCCAGCGCGGTGGCCAGCGTCACCTTGCCGAAATATTTGCCGCCGTAATTGTCCGGCGTCCATCTGCCGATCTTGATCGGCGCGTCGTTGCGCACGCTGTCGGGGTTCCGGCCGGCTTCCAGCGCCGCCATGTAGACGAAGGGCTTGAACGCCGAACCTGGCTGGCGGCGCGCCTCCGAGGCGCGGTCGAACTGGCTGGTCGAATAGTCGTAGCCGCCGACCATGGCGCGCACCGCGCCGGAATTGTCGATCGACACCAGTGCGCCCTGGCTGACATTGAGCTTCTTGCCGCTCTCGTCGATCAGCCTGCGGATCGATTGTTCGGCGAGCTTCTGCAAATTCAGATCGACGGTGGTGTCGACGACGATGTCGCCGCGCACGTTGCCGATCAGGTCGGGCAGTTCTTCCATGATGGTGTCGGCGACATAGTTTTCCGAGCCGGTCCAGTAGGATGGCGAGCGCGTCGCCGGCGCGCTCATCGCGCTGGTCAGCTCCTTGGCGCTGATCTTGCCTTCGTCGCGCATGGCGGCGAGCACGAGCTGCGAGCGCTCCTCGGCCGCCTTCGGGTCGCGCGCCGGAGACAGCCGCGACGGCGCCTTCAAAAGCCCGGCCAGGAGTGCGGCCTCCGACAGCGTGACATCGCGCGCGCTCTTGCCAAAATAGCGGCGCGAGGCCGCCTCGACGCCATAGGCGCCGGAACCGAAATAGACCCGGTTGAGGTACATTTCGAGGATCTGGTCCTTGGTATGCTTGTGCTCTAGCCACAGCGCCAGCAGCACTTCCTGTACCTTGCGTTCCAGCGTGCGGTCGGGCGTCAGGAACAGGTTCTTGGCCAATTGCTGGGTCAGCGTCGAGCCGCCCTGCGAGAAACGCCCACCGACAACGTTGGTGACCATGGCTCTGGAAAGACCGATCGGGTCGATGCCGAAATGCGAGTAGAAGCGGCGATCCTCGATGGCGATGACGGCCGCGGGAATATAGGGCGACATTTCATGCAGGCCGACGGCTTCGCCGCCGCTCATGCCGCGATTGGCAAGCAATTGCCCGTCGACGGAGACGATCTTGATGTTGGGTGCGCGATCGGGGATGGCCCAGGTGGTGGCCGCCGGCATTTTCGCGCCGTAGTAGACGACGATGCCGGCAGCGGCGATACCGCCCCATATGGCCAGCACGAAGCACCAGTAGACCATGCGGCCAAGCACGCCGAACAGGCCGCGCCGGCTTTTGCCGCGCCCGCGACGTGACGATTTCGCCTTGGCCGATTTGCCTTTTGCGGCGCTCTTGCGGTTGCCCGGCACGACGCGGTCCTCCTCGCTCACCGAAAAACCGGCCGATGATTTCGCCCCCGGCGCTCCCTCGAAGCTGGGTTCGATGCGGCTGTCTTTGCGGTTCGCCATGCGCTGTGCTGTCTGTCCCGATGCGACGCTTCAAAGTCTTAGAGCGTACTTTGTGCATCCGAATGGGCGCACGTCGCTCCATGGCGCTCGGGGTGAAGACTAGATGCGGCGGTTTAAAGGCGCGTTAAGCGGGAAGAATTCAAAGCAATTGATAATCAAATGGTTGGTGAAGGCTCATTGCCGCTTCGCTCGCGGCGATCGCCCTGGCAGTCGCCAACGGTCGCGAACTCATCTGGCACGCGAACGAACTATCGTCGGCAGCCGCAAGATATCCTCCTTATCAGAGCGCGATTGACCAAGGCAGCGACCGGCCTCGCGTTCGATCGCGCTCCAAATCATTTGAATTTGCCCATGATCCTATTACCAAGTCATGACCTGGTGGATCACGCGTCAGCCGATAGCGGCACGAACCGAAAGCGCTGCCCTGGACGACTGCATCGTCTCGCCGACATGGCAATAGCAGACGATTTCGTGCAGTTGATTGTCGGTCAATTCGAAGAAGCGCTTGGCTTCGCCATAGCTGTCGTCTTTCAGACCCTCATCGCGCAAGATGGGATCCGCCAAGGCCACCGATATTGGCGAACCATCGCCACGCATCACGTCGCGCTCGGGCGGCGCCCGGTATTCGGTGCCGGCGAGTGCAGTAAGAAGCCGGCTGGGCTCCCGCTCGAGAAGTTCCGACCAACGCACGAGACGCTGGGTTCGGTTCATTGCAGTTTGTGCTGGGTCTTTGCGAACCTCAGCCACTGTATGCAGTTGGTCCAGTGTTTGGTGCCTCATGGCAACCTCCTGAAGTAGGTGGGTTGACCCCAAACGCCCTTTGCCAGGATGATACCGCGAAAGTGCCGATCCGTCACTCAGATTCCATATCCGGATTGGCTTCTCTTTCCAGGCGCATCGAAGGACGGAGCAGGCTCCGTCGGCAATAGTGTCAACCAGATCAATGACTTAATTTAGCCGACCTCAAACTTCCGAAGTGGCTCACCTGCTATCGAGGCGAGCGAAAAGAACGCGAGTGTCTGCTCTTCGCAGGTTATCGCCACAACGCTGTTCGACCGATCGATGTCGAGGCCCTTCGGCCCCCCTTCCTCGACACTGGCCCTGCCCCTTGCGAAGGTTTCATCGTCAAGAACGGCGATGGAGCGGGAGGGCATGCGGCAGCCGCTCCAGCCAGCATTGCCATCGTAGACGTGCAGCATCGGACTGCCTGCATCGGCCACCAGGATCTGCCGGTCATCGCCGGTGAAGCGCAGGCCATGCGGATAGTTGGCGTTCCGCAGGATCCCAGCGGGTTCGGTGTCCGGTCCAAGCGACGCGGACATGTTGTAGATTTTCACATCCCTGGTGCCGTGGCTGCTGACGGCGACCCATTGGCCATCGTGACTGAGCGCAATGCCGTCGGGTGTATCCAGACCATGCTTGAGAAGCAGCTGGTTCTTGCTGGCGCGGTATCCCCACCACCGATTGACGACGTGCCGGGTCACCCGGTTTCTGTAGTTGTTGCAGACGAGAAGGCTAAGCCGGCCCCACGACTCGTGCCGAACGGCCACCGAGCCAGGCGTTTTCAGCTTGCAGAACAGCCCGCCCTTGATCTGGCGCACCGGTGCGATTTCGCACTGGCGGCCGGCCGGATCTCCCGAGGGCAAGGCGAATATCGCGATCAGCCCATCGCGATTGGCGATCACCAGGGTTCGGTCGTCGATGAAATCGAGGCCGTGCACCTCGCCGATACTTGCCGACGCCAATTCCATGAAATCATGAGCGGTGACCTGCGGGCCACCCGGCGTCGATTCGACGTCGATCCGCAGGACCAGGCAGCGTTTTCGTGCAAACCCGGCAATTGCCAGCAATCGATTGTCCGGCGAAAAGCGCAGATCTTCCGTGCGTCCGACCGCTGCAAGCGCGGCATGCACAGCTTTGCTGGCTTTGAAGTCGATCCGAGGTGTCACCTGAGAGTCGGACCCGAAGAGTGATGGAAGGTGGGTCATCCGCACCTTGGCGCACCTGACCCAAAGCGGTCAGTTCTGCTGGATCGAAATGCCCTTGTCGTCGATCTTGAGCTCCACACCCTTTGGCCTGGTTTGCTCGCGATAGACATAGATGCCGAGCGCTATGACCACGACCAGGAGCGCGCCGACGAGAAGATAGAGCGTGTTCTGTTTCATGGCGCGCCCTTTTTCATATCGAGCATCACGCCCGCTTCAGGACCTTGACCAGCACCAACAGAATGACGGCGCCAATCGTGGCGTTGATGATGGAGGCGATGGTGCCGCCGCCAATGGCGAAGCCCAACCTTGGGAAAAGCCAGCCGGCGATGAAGGCACCGACGATGCCGACGACGATGTTGCCGATCAACCCGAAGCCGAAGCCCGAGACGATGAGGCCTGCGAGCCAACCGGCGATGGCGCCGATGATGATGAAGACGAGAAGGCTTTCGATACCCATAGAGCGTTCCTCCGAGAGAAGAGGCTGGAGCGGAAGAGCCCGAATCAGCCTCGATATCAACGGCTTCAGGCTATCGCATCGGCCCGAAATTCGGAATCGATTTTCGGAAAGCACGATGCGTGGATACAAAGTGTTAGAGCGTACTTTCCAAGTGGACGCACGTCGCTCTAAAAGCGGCCGGTCCTACCAGCGGCGGCGTCATTCGTCGTCACTATCCTCGGCGACCGGCCGCCAGCTCGTCGGTTCGACCCTCTTCTGCGTGTCGCTGTCGATATAGGTCCACCAGCCCGCGTCGCGATACTGCGCGATGGATTCATTGATTACGCCGTTGCTGTCTTTCCATTGGACAGTAATCTTGGAGCCGTCCGTCGGGGCCGTCGATATCGGCTTGCGGTCTACCATGTCATTCCCTCATTAGGCCGACAGAACGCGGCGAACGGCGCACCGGTTCCGCCATCAACTGTGAGCGAAGATATCCTCCTCGCCCCAGCCCATCAGATCCAGTTTCGCACGCGTCGACAGGAAGCGGAAGCAGGCCTCGGCCTCCTTCGTTCGGTGCTCGCGCGCCAGCCGGGCACCCAGCACGTCGCGCAGCCGGTGCAGATAGAGCACGTCGGAGGCGGCGTATTCGAGTTGTTCGGGCGACAGTGTCTCCGCCGCCCAGTCCGACGATTGCTGCGCCTTCGACAGGCCGACGCCGAGGAGTTCGAAGCAGATGTCCTTCAGCCCGTGCCGGTCGGTGTAGGTGCGGGTCAGCCGCGAGGCGATCTTGGTGCAGAACACCGGTTCCGCCATGACGCCGAAGGCGTTGTAGAGCACGGCCAGATCGAAGCGGCCGTAGTGGAACAGCTTGGTTACATTGCGGTTCCTCAACAGGCTGACGAGGTTCGGCGCCTTCTTCTGTCCGGGTGCGATCTGGATGACGTCGGCCGAGCCGTCGCCCGGCGAGATCTGCACCACGCACAGCCGGTCGCGATGCGGGTTCAGCCCCAGCGTCTCCGTGTCGATGGCGACCGCCGCGACATTGTAGAGCGCAAGGTCGGGCAGGTCATTTTTGTGGAAGCGGATGTCGCTCATCGTCTTCTCCGGTGAGGGCGTGCTCCGTCCTCGCCGCGATCCGGTGAAAAATCAACAAAAACTTGTCTTTCCACCACTTCAGCTTGTCAGCGCATCGAGAATGCGCGCCCAGGAGCGCTGTCCCTTGTGGAAGGAACTCATCTCGTATTTCTCATTGGGCGAATGGATCCGATCGTCGTCGAGGCCGAAACCGACCAGCAGGGATTCGATGCCAAGATAGGTCTGGAAATCGCCGACCACCGGGATCGAGCCGCCACCACCAATCGTCACCGCCGGCTTCGGCCATTCGTCGGACAGCGCGTCCTTGGCCTTGGCGAGGAACGGCGAGTCGTAGGAAAGCTGGATCGCCGGCGAACCGCCATGCGGATGGAATTCGACAGAACAATCGGCCGGAATCCGCTCCTTGACGAACGTCTCGAAGGCGGCGCGAATCTTTTGGGGATTCTGCTTGTGGACCAGACGGAACGACACCTTCGCCGAGGCTTCCGCGGCGATCACCGTCTTGAACCCCTTGCCGGTATAGCCGCCGGTGATGCCGTTGAACTCGGCCGTCGGCCGCGCCCAGGTGAGTTCGAGCACCGAGCGGCCCTTTTCACCCGCCGGGATCGACAGGCCGATCGGCCCGAGGAACGTCTCGGCGGTCTCGCCAAGCGTCTCCCACGATTTCAGGACCTGCGAGGGCGTTTCCTCGACGCCGTCATAGAAACCCGGAATGGTGACGTGACCGTCCTTGTCGTGGATGTCGGAGAGAACCCTGGCAA
Source organism: Mesorhizobium sp. STM 4661 (assembly GCF_000359125.1). GTDB lineage: Bacteria > Pseudomonadota > Alphaproteobacteria > Rhizobiales > Rhizobiaceae > Mesorhizobium. The sequence continues at coordinate 464,248 of NZ_CAAF010000082.1, forward strand.
GGATGCGGATCGGATTGGCTGCGACACCGCCATACAGGCCGGAATGCAGATCGCGGTCGGCGGCTTTCACCGTGATCTCCCCACCGACCAGTCCGCGCAGCGAAACGCAGATCGACGGCGTATCACGGTCCCACATGCTGGTGTCGCAGACCAGCGCGAAGTCGGCCTTGAGCTCGGCCGCGTTTGCCTCGAGGAATGGCTTCAGCGACGGTGAGCCGGACTCCTCCTCGCCCTCGAACAGGATGGTGATGCGGCACGGCAGGCTGCCATGCACCTGCTTCCAGGCACGGCAGGCCTCGACGAAGGTCATCAACTGCCCCTTGTCGTCGGCCGAGCCGCGCCCGGTGATCACCTTGTGGCCGGGCTCGATCTCCTTGACAGCGGGCGCGAACGGGTCGTTTTCCCAGAGCTCGATCGGGTCGACCGGCTGCACGTCGTAATGGCCGTAGAACAGGACATGCGGCGCGCCGGCCGGCCCCTCATGGTGCGCCACCACCATCGGATGACCTGGCGTGTCGCGCACGCTGGCCTCGAAGCCGATCAGCTTGAGCTCGGCCACCAGCCATTCCGCCGCTTTGCGACACTCCGCGGCATAGACCGGATCGGTGGAGATCGACTTGATCGTGAGCAGGCCGAACAGGCGTTCCAGGCTCTGGTCGAGGTTCTTGTCGAGGCGGTCGAGGACGGGGGAAACTGCTGACATTTTTCAAGACCTTTCGATTCAGAACCGGCACCGTAAAGGCAGGACTGGAAAACGAAAAGCCCGGGATCGTTGGAGGCGAAAAAATGCCGCCGTGGTGGAGGGGGAACCACGGCGGCCTTTTACTCGAAACGATGCGGCAGCCCGGAGAGGGGGGATAGGCTGCCGCAAGTGTCCGGGATAGGCGGGGGACGGGCCTTGCTCCGGACTTCGGCGAAAACTGCCGATGCCCTTTATTTGTGTCTTCGAACGTGGCGATTCAAGGGCGTGAAAATTACACTTTTGTAACGTGCGCGTGAGCGACCCAGCCTCGGAGTGGAACCTCCATCAGGTGGCCAGTTCTGTCAGGGTGTTGCCGGAACCAGTGATCAGCACTGCCTTTGGCATGGACCGCAACGCCGGGTCGCGCTATCCCTGCCGGCATGAAAAAAGGCGATCATCTCTTTCTTGTCGACGGCTCCGGCTACATCTTTCGCGCCTATCACGCGTTGCCGCCACTCAACCGCAAATCGGATGGGTTGCCGACCAATGCCGTGCTTGGCTTCTGCAACATGGTGTGGAAGCTGATGCAGGACGCCCGCAATACCGACGTTGGCGTGGTGCCGACGCATTTCGCCGTCATCTTCGACTATTCGTCGAAGACCTTCCGCAACGACCTCTACCCCGAATACAAGGCCAATCGCTCGGCTCCGCCCGAGGATCTGATCCCGCAATTCGGCCTGATCCGCCAGGCGACGACGGCCTTCAACCTGCCCTGCATCGAAATGGAGGGCTTCGAGGCCGACGACCTCATCGCCACCTATTGCCGGCTTGCCCGCGAAGCCGGCGGCGACACCACCATCATTTCCTCCGACAAGGATCTGATGCAGTTGGTGGGCGCCACCGTCGGCATGTACGACCCGATGAAGGACCGGCAGATCGGCATTCCCGAAGTCGTCGAGAAATGGGGCGTTCCGCCGGAAAAGATGATCGACCTGCAGGCGCTGACCGGCGACTCGGTCGACAATGTGCCGGGCGTACCCGGCATCGGCCCGAAGACGGCTGCGCAATTGCTCGAGCAGTTCGGCGATCTCGACGGCCTGCTCGCCCGCGCCGGCGAGATCAAGCAGGACAAGCGGCGGGAATCGATCATCGCCAATGCCGACAAGGCGCGCATTTCGCGTGAACTGGTGACGCTCAAGAACGATGTGCCGGTTGCCGAAGGGCTCGACGATTTCGTGCTGCATGCGCCCGACGGACCGAAGTTGATCGGCTTCCTCAAGACCATGGAATTCACCACGCTGACCCGCCGTGTCGGTGAAGCGACCGGGACCGAGGTCGGCGATGTCCAGGCCGTTGCCGTCACCATCGAGCGCGCTGACGCCGCGCATGGCCCTGACGTCGGGTCCGGAGCGCCGGCGGCCGCCGAAAGCGCTGCTAGTGCCGGGCCGGACGAAGCGGCGTCCGCCAAGGCGCAAGCATCCGCGCAAGGCGACACCCCCTCCCTGCTTTCGGCGCTTCGCCTGGAGGCAGCTTCCGCCGGCAAGATCGATACATCAGCCTATGTCGCCATCCGCGATACCGCGACGCTGAAGGCCTGGTTGGCAGAGGCGAAGGAGACAGGTGTCGTCGCCTTCGATACGCAGACCACCTCGTCGGACCCGATGCTGGCCGACCTCGTCGGTTTCTCCATGGCGATCGCGCCCGGCCGCGCCGCCTATGTGCCGCTCGCCCACACGAGCGGAAACGGCGACCTGCTCGGCGGCGGGTTGATCGAGAACCAGATCCCGGTCCGCGAAGCGCTGGCCCTCCTGAAACCTTTGCTCGAGGACCGCTCCGTCCTCAAGGTCGTGCAGGACGTCAAGTACGACATCGTCGTCATGAGCCGCCATGGCATCGACGTCGCGCCCTTCGACGACACCATGCTGATCTCCTACGTGCTCGACGCTGGTACCGGCCATCACGGGCTGGCCGCTCTTGCCGAAAAATGGCTTGGCCATGCGACGACCCCGCTCAGGGATCTCGCCGGTTCCGGAAGGAGCCTGGTCGGCTTCGACCAGGTCGATATCGACAGGGCGACCGGCTATGCCGCCGAACACGCCGACGTGACGCTGAGGCTGTGGCGGGTGCTGAAGCCGCGACTAGCCGCCAAGGGCCTCGTCTCCGTCTACGAGCGTCTGGAGCGGCCATTGGTGCCGGTGCTGGCAAGGATGGAGCAGCGCGGCATATCGGTCGACCGGCAGATCCTGTCGCGGCTCTCCGGCGAGCTGGCGCAAGGTGCGGCACGGCTGGAAGAGGAAATCTACGGGCTGGTCGGCGAGCGCATCAACATCGGTTCGCCAAAGCAGCTCGGCGACATATTGTTTGGACGCATGGGCCTGCCGGGTGGTTCGAAAACCAAGACCGGACAATGGTCGACCTCGGCGCAGCTGCTGGAGGATCTCGCCGCCGAAGGCCACGAACTGCCCAGAAAAATCGTCGACTGGCGCCAGCTCACCAAGCTGAAATCGACCTACACCGATGCGCTGCCAGGTTTCATCCATCCCGACACCAGGCGCGTGCATACCTCATACGCTCTCGCCGCGACGACGACGGGCCGGCTGTCATCCTCGGATCCGAACCTGCAGAACATTCCGGTGCGCACCGCCGAAGGGCGGAAGATCAGGACGGCCTTCATCGCCGACAAGGGCCACAAGCTGGTTTCGGCCGACTATAGCCAGATCGAGCTGCGCGTGCTCGCCCATGTCGCCGAAATCCCGCAGCTGACGCAGGCCTTCGCCGATGGCGCCGACATCCATGCGATCACAGCGTCGGAAATGTTCAACGTGCCGGTCGAGGGCATGCCGTCAGAGGTGCGCCGCCGCGCCAAGGCGATCAATTTCGGCATCGTCTACGGCATTTCGGCCTTCGGCCTCGCCAACCAGCTGTCGATCCCGCGCGAAGAGGCCGGCGCCTACATCAAGAAATATTTCGAGCGCTTCCCCGGCATTCGCGACTACATCGAAGCCACCAAGGCCTATGCCCGCGAACATGGCTTCGTCGAAACCATCTTCGGCCGCCGCATCCACTACCCCGAGATACGGTCGTCAAATCCTTCGATCCGCGCCTTCAACGAGCGCGCCTCGATCAATGCGCGCCTGCAGGGCACCGCCGCCGACATCATCCGCCGCGCCATGGTGCACATGGACGAGGCGCTGGAGAAGGCAGGGCTGTCAGCCCGCATGCTGCTGCAGGTGCATGACGAGCTGATCTTCGAAACGGTGGAGGCGGAAGTCGAGGCGACGATCCCTGTCGTGCGTCAGGTGATGGAAAACGCGCCGATGCCGGCGGTTTCGATGTCGGTGCCACTGCATGTCGATGCCCGCGCCGCCAACAACTGGGACGAGGCGCATTAGCAGATCGGAACGGCTGGACGCCGCGTTCCTTCACACCCCCCTCTGTCCTGCCGGACATCTCCCCCGCAAGGGGGGAGATCGGCAGCTTCACGGGCAGCGCTTTCATTTCAACGCTGGCAATTAGCGAAAGCCGAAGCGACAGCTAATCTCCCCCTTGCGGGGAGTCCGGCAGGACAGAGGGGGGTGCTGTCCCTCCAGCATCGACAAGGCAGGCCTTCAGGCAGCCTCAGCCAAACACTTCGCACACGTCCCGCGGAATTCGATCACCGCCTTCTTGGCGGCAAAGCCGGTCGAGCGCACCCATTCGTCCAGCCGGTGGTCGACATCATGGTCGGACATTTCGCTCACTTGCCCGCATGTGTCGCAGATGGCGAAGGCCGTCATCGAATGGCTGTGGTCGCGCGGCTCGGCGCAGGCGACGAACGAGTTGAGGCTTTCGAGCCTGTGCACCAAACCGGACTTCACGAGCGTATCGAGCGCGCGATAGACCTGCAGCGGCGCCCGGAAGCCGCGCTCGCGCAGCTGATCGAGCAACGTATAGGCGCTGAGCGGCCCGCTGGCGGCCTCGAGCTTCTCGAGCACGCACAATTGGTTCTTCGTCAGCACATCCCTAGCCGCCATGATCCCGTTTCCAACCTGTCTGCGCCATTCGCACATCACGTCTGGATGCAAATGGTCCTTGTCCTACCCAGATAGCGACGAACAGGCGTTTTTGCTACTGTTTCTGCCTGACGGGCAATACAGTCACCTTCGTGGCGCAATGGCGCGCCGCAAGTCGACCGTGGCGCCGCATTCAAAATACTGACAAAATCTGGACGAGAGCCCGGCCTCACAGGCGAACGCACAGTTCTGCGGCGGCAGCCTGATCGCGCCGCAATGGGTGCTGACGGCGGCGCACTGCCTCATCGACAACGGCCAGCCGATTTCGCCTGGTGTTGTCACCGTGCTGACCGGTGCCACTGATCTCAGCGAAGGCAGGCGCTACAAGGTGGCGGAGATCATCGTCAACGAGAGCTACACGGCTCAAAAGCCGGCCAAGCCCTGAGCGGGTTCACGTTCGAATGAAAGACGGTGGGATCAAGCCCGCCGTCTTTCATTTTGCCGGCTATTGATTTCCGGTCACTTCCTCGGGGGACCTTTTCGTTCCGCCGAGGACGCCCACAGATTGATGTCGGCTTCGCGCGCGTAGGTGTCGATCTCGGCGAGTTCGGCGTCACTGAAATCGAGCGCCTTCAGCGCGCCGACGCAATCCTCGACCTGTTCCGGCCGGCTGGCGCCGATCAGCGCCGAGGTCACACGGCCCTTGCGCAGCACCCAGGCCAGCGCCATCTGCGCCAGCGTCTGGCCGCGGCGGCCGGCAATGGCGTTCAGCGCCTTGATGTTGGTGATGGTCTTGTCGTCGATGAAAGCCGCCTTCAGCGACTTGCCCTGGGCAGCGCGGCTGTCCTCGGGGATGCCGCCGAGATATTTGTCGGTCAGCATGCCTTGCGCCAGCGGCGAGAACACGATCGAACCGACGCCCAGCCCCTCCAGCGTATCCAGCAGCCCGTCTTCCTCGACCCAGCGGTTGAGCATCGAATAACTCGGCTGGTGGATGACGCAGGGCGTGCCGAGCTGCTTCAATATGTCGGCGGCCTCACGCGTGCGTTGCGAATTATAGGAGGAGATGCCGGCGTAAAGCGCCTTGCCTGAACGCACCGCATGGTCGAGCGCACCCATCGTCTCCTCCAGCGGGGTATCGGGGTCGAAGCGGTGCGAATAGAAGATATCGACATAGTCGAGCCCCATCCGCTTCAGGCTCTGGTCGAGGCTGGCCAGCACATATTTGCGTCCGCCCCATTCGCCGTACGGGCCGGCCCACATTTCATATCCGGCCTTGGTCGAGATGATCAACTCGTCGCGATAGGCGGCAAAGTCGGTGCGCAGGATTTCGCCGAAGGCGGTCTCGGCCGAGCCGGGCGGCGGACCGTAATTGTTGGCGAGGTCGAAATGCGTGATGCCAAGGTCAAAGGCCTTGCGCGCGATGGCCTGCTTGGTCTTGTGCGGCGTGTCGTTGCCGAAATTGTGCCAAAGCCCAAGCGAGATTGCCGGCAGCTTCAGGCCGGACCGCCCACAGCGGTTGTAGATCATTTTCTCGTAGCGGTTTTCGGCGGCGACATAGGGCATGGGGAAATCCTCGTATCTGATCGGACCGGGGGCCGTCATCACGAACGCAACGAGCAGGCCCAGCGCGCCATCCTTACCCTCTCCCCAAGGCAACGGGGAGAGGGGTGGTCAAAATTATCGATAATCGCTGCGGCTTATTTCTTCTTGGTCAGCAGCGCCTTCGCTTCCTCGACGCCGAGTGCGGCCGGCCGTTCGCAGCTTGTCTGCATGGCGACGAACTTGCCGGTCTCGCCAGACAGCAGCATGCCGGTCATGACGTCGACGGCATGCAGCGCCAGTTCCATCGAACAGCGGTGCGGCCGTCCTTCGGTGATCGCCAATGCCATATCGGCCAGACCGGCGGTCCGGTAATTGGCCATCATGCCGTGCGAATGCATCTCATTGGCGACGCCGAACGGATGCTTCCATTTCGGCAGCTTCTTGACCGGCTTGTCCGCCTCGGTGAGACGCACTTCGCCACCGAAGAAATTCGGATCCGGCACGAACACCGTGCCCGTCTCGCCATAGAGTTCCATCGGCGCGTGACCATGGCTCCAGACGTCCCAGCTGGTATTGAGCGTCACCACGGCGCCGTTCTCGAACTCCATCAGGCCGTGGATGGTCGTCGGCGTGGCGACCGGGATTTTTTCGCCAGCGCGCGGCTTGGACGAAATCGTCCGCTCCTTCGCCGGGATCGAGGCAAACGCTGCGACCTGGCTAACCGGCCCGATCAACTGGATCAGATTGGTGATATAGTAGGGTCCGATATCGAGCACCGGTCCCGCGCCAGGCAGGAAGAAGAAGTCCGGATTGGGATGCCAGTGCTCCATACCGTGGCTCATCACATGGCAGGTGCCGCTGGTGATCTTGCCGAGTGTGCCGGTGTCGATCAGATTGCGGACAAGCTGATGCGCGCCGCCGAGGAAGGTGTCGGGCGCCGAGCCGATGCGCAGTCCCTTTTTCTCTGCTCGCTTCTTCAGGTCGAGCCCTTCCTTGACCGACAGCACGAAGGGCTTTTCCGAATAGACGTGCTTGCCGGCATCGAGCACCTGCTTCGACACTTCGTAGTGCACCGCCGGAATGGTGAGGTTGACAATGATGTCGATGTCGTCGGCCTTGAGTAGATCGTCGACGGTTTCCGCGCGCAGTCTGAACTCCTTCGCCCGCGCCTTCGCCGCCTCCATGTTGATGTCGGCGCAAGCACGCATCTCGATGCCCCGAAACAACGGGGCAAGCGAGAAATATGCCTTCGAGATGTTGCCGCAGCCGATGACGCCGATACCCAGTTTTTTTGCCATGTTGGTTGTTCCTAGTAATTCTTGACGGATGCGATCGAGCGGCGGGCGAAGCGCTCGACATCGTTGGGATTGTCCTGCTCCATGACGTAGTACTTGGCGGCGCTGTTGGCGCGCAATGCCTTGATCAGGCCGGCCCAGTCGATCGTGCCGTGGCCGACATCCGACCAGCCGTCCTCGTCGAGCCCCTCGCCAGGCTTGGCCATGTCCTTGACATGGACGGCGACGATACGCTTGCCATGCTTCTCGATCCACGGCAGCGGATCGTCGCCGCCGCGCACCACCCAGGCGACGTCCATTTCCCAGCCAATGTCGGGTGCGGAAGACAGGATGTGGTCCTGCGGCACCGAGCCGTCGGCAAGCGTCTTGAATTCGAAATCATGGTTGTGCCAGGCAAAGCCGTAGCCGGCTTTCCTTGCGGCCTCGCCGACCTTAGCCAGGCGTTCGCCGAAACCGCGCCAGCCGGCCGCGTCCGCCGGCCTGGCTTCGGCAACCAGATAGGGGCAGATCAGCAGTGTGATGCCGAGTGCATCGGCGATTTTGCGCACGCCGTCGAAATCCTTCTCCAGCGCGTCGATCGAGAAATGCCCGGTCGGCATCGCAAGCCCGTTCTTATCGAGCTCGGCACGGAAGGATTTGGGATCGTCATAAACGCCGCCGAACCCTTCGACTTGCGCGTAGCCGAGTTCGCCGAGCGTCTTCAGCACGCCCTCCCAGGGCAGGAAGTTGCGGGCGCTGTAAAGTTGGAATGACCAGTTCATCGTCTCTGTCCGTTCTCTTTGGGGTAGTTTCTTGGGGGATGGGTGGTTGGGAGGCTAAAGGCGATTGCCGGTTTTGGCGTCGAAGAGCGAGGCGCGCATCGGGTCGAAACCGATGCTCACCGTGTCCGCATTGTTTGGTGTGCGCTCCGACGTCACCCGCACGGTGAAATTCTGCCCGCCGAGCTTCAGCCAGACCAGCGTGTCGGAGCCCATCGGCTCGACGACCTCGACACTTGCCGTCGCGGCAAACGGCCAGCCCGCGCCGCTGTTGAAGGCGACATGCTCGGGGCGGATGCCGAACACCGCCGGACCCGGCGTCGGTTCCTTCTCGAAAGTGTAGGTCGAAAGCGGGATACGCGCGTCCTCGACAGCGAAGTACCAATTGCCGCCGTCCTTCACCAGCCTGCCCTCAAGGAAATTCATTGCCGGCGAGCCGAGGAAGCCGGCGACAAACCGGTTGACCGGCCGGTTGTAGATCGTCTGCGGCGCGTCGAGCTGCTGGATGACGCCGCCCTTCATCACCGCGATGCGATCGGCCAGCGTCATCGCTTCGATCTGGTCGTGGGTGACGTAGATCATCGTGTTCTCAAGCTTGCGGTGCAAGAGCTTGATCTCGACGCGCAGCTCGGAACGCAATTTGGCGTCGAGGTTGGAGAGCGGCTCGTCGAACAGGAAGACATCGACGTCGCGCACCAGAGCCCGCCCGATCGCGACGCGCTGGCGCTGGCCACCAGACAGGGCGGCCGGCTTGCGCTGCAGCAACGGCTCGATCTGCAGGATTTCTGACGCGCGCGCGATGCGCTTGGCGATCTCTTCCTTGGGTAGGCCGGCGACGCGCAGGCCGAAGGAGAGGTTCCTCTCCACCGTCATTTGCGGATAGAGCGCATAGGACTGGAACACCATGCCGATGCCGCGGTCCTTGGGTTCCTCCCAGGTGACGTTCTTGCCCTTGATGAAGATGCGGCCCTCCGAAATGTCGAGCAGGCCGGCGATGCAGTTGAGCAAGGTCGACTTGCCGCAGCCGGACGGCCCGAGCAGCACGATGAACTCGCCCTCGGCGACATCGAGGTTGAGCGTCTCCAGCACCGAGATAGCGCCGAAATTCAGCGACAGGTCCTGGATCGACACGCTGGGGTTCGCGATTGCTGTCATCATCACCCTTTCACCGCGCCGGCGGCGATGCCGCGCACGAAGAGCTTGCCGGAGAGGAAGTAGACGATGAGCGGCACCAGCCCGGTCAGGATGGTGGCGGCCATGTTGACGTTGTATTCCTTCACGCCCTGCACCGAATTGACGATGTTGTTGAGCTGCACCGTCATTGGATAGGTGTCGGGGCGGGTGTAGACGACGCCGAACAGGAAGTCGTTCCAGATGCCGGTCACCTGCAGGATGACGGCGACGACGAAGATCGGCAGCGACATCGGCAGCATGATGCGCAGATAGATGCCCCAGAAGCCGGCGCCGTCGACGCGCGCCGCCCTGAACAGCTCCTCCGGCATGGAGGAGAAATAATTGCGGAACAGCAGCGTCAGGATCGGCATGCCGAAAATGGAGTGGACGATCACCAGGCCGCTCAGGCTGCCGTAAAGGCCGATCTCGCGCAGGATGATGACGATCGGATAGATCATCACCTGATAGGGGATGAAGGCGCCGACGATCAGGATGACGAAGAACGTGTCGGCGCCCTTGAAGCGCCAATTGGCCAACGCGTAGCCGTTCACCGAGGCGATCGCGATCGACAGGATCACCGACGGGACTGTGATGCGCACGGAGTTCCAGAAGCCGCGCGAGAGCCCGTCGCAGTTGAGCCCCGTGCAGGCCTTCGACCAAGCCTTGACCCACGGCTCGAAAGTGATTTCGAGCGGCGGCGAGAAGATGTTGCCGAGGCGTATCTCGGGCATGCCCTTGAGCGACGTGACGACCATCACGTAGAGCGGCAGCAGATAATAGAGCGCCACGACGATAAGGGTGCCGTAGAGGAAAATATTGCGGCGCGAGAACCTATGCCGCGGCTTCGGCCCACTCGGCCCCGAGGCTTCGCGCCCGATGGTGGCAGGGGGCAAGGGCAAGGAGACAGCCTGATCAGACACGCTTCCTGCCTCCGAATTCGAGATAGGCCCACGGCACGATGACGATCATCACCGACAGCAGCATCATCGTCGAGGCGGCGAAGCCCTGGCCGAGATTCTGAGCGAAGAACATGTAGTCGTAGACGTACTTTGCCGGCACTTCGGAGGCGATGCCGGGGCCGCCGCTGGTCTGGGCAACGACGAGATCATAGACCTTGACGATGCCGGAGGCGATGATGACGAGCGTGGTGATGAAGACCGGCCGCATCATCGGGATGATGATGAACAGATAGGTCTTCCACATGGGTATCCCATCCACCCGCGCGGCCTTCCAGATGTCCTCGTCGATGCCGCGCAGGCCAGCCAGCATCAGGCACATGATGAGCCCGGTGCCTTGCCAGAGTGCGGCGATCGATATGCCGTAGATGACGATGCTGGAATCATAGAGCGGATTGAAGCTGAAGCTTTCCCAGCCCAGTTCCCGCACCACACGCTGTATACCGAAATCCGGGTTGAGCAGCCACTGCCAGACAAGGCCGGTGACGATGAAGGAGAGCGCGAAGGGATAGAGGAAGATGGTGCGGAACGTGTCCTCGAAGCGGATCTTCTGATCGAGCAGGGCCGCGAGGATGAAGCCGATCACCAGCGAGAATACCAGCGACAGCACGCCGTAGATCAAGAGGTTCTCGATCGAAACCAGCCAGCGCGGCGTCGACCACAGCCGGTAATACTGATCGAGGCCGATGAAGTTCAGCCGTGGCAGCAGCTTCGAGTTGGTGAAGGAATAAAGCACCGTCCATGCGGTGCCGCCGACGAACACCACCAGCGCGGTGAGGATCATCGGGATCGATGCGACCTTCGCATTGAGATTGCGGAAAAGCTGGTTGGGGCGTTCGCTCTTGCTCATCTCGACAGCCGGGCTGGATCGGGTAAGGGCGGGAGGGTCAGGACCGGGGTCCTGCCCCTGAGCTTCCGGCCACGCGCTTGCGCGGCCGGAAGTGAGGCGGTTGGTCGAAAGTCAGTCTGCCGAGCCGACGATGTCGGCGAAGCGCTTCTGCGCGTCTTCGATGGTCATGTCGGGCTTGGCGAAGAATTCGGAGAACAGATCCTCCTTTTGCTTCTGGGTGTCCTGCGAGAGCAGCTGGTCCGTCCACGGCATGACGCTGCCCTTGGCCAGGATATCGAGGCCCTTCTTCATGCAGTCGTTCGCCGCTTGCAGATCGACGTCGCCGCGCACCGGCAGCGAACCCTTCTTGAGGTTGAAGGCGACCTGCGTCTTGGGATCGAGCAGGGTTTCGGCCAACACTTCTTGCGCCTTGGCTTTGTCGGCGTCCTTCAGCAGCGGGAAGTAGAAGGCGTCACCACCCGTGGCGATGACCTCGTTCAGGCCAAGGCCCGGGAGGCAGGTATAGTCCTTGCCGGCGGTCTGGCCGGCGACCTGGAACTCGCCCTGCGCCCAGTCGCCCATGATCTGGCCGCCGGCCTTGCCGGTGATCACCAGGTTGGTCGCCTGGTTCCAGTCCTGCACATTCGTGTTCTTCGCCATCTTGCGGGCATCGTCGGCGGCCTTGAAGACCTTGGCGACTTCGGGTCCGGCGGCGAATGTCGCGTCCTTGTCCTTGTAGACCTTGAGGAAAGCATCGGTGCCGCCCACCGCCGCCAGCAGCACGTCGAAGGCGCCGGAGGACTGCCAGGGCTGCCCGCCGACGGCGAGCGGGATGATGCCTGCCTTCTCCAGCGCGGGAGCGGCGGCGACATATTCGTTCCAGTTCTTCGGCACCGGCACGCCGGCTTTTTCGAAGGCCGCGTTCGACAGCCACAGCCACTGCCAGGAATGGATGTTGACCGGCACGCAATAGATCTTGCCGTCGATGGTGCAACTGTCGAGCAGGCTCTTCGGCCGCACGACTTCCGTCCATTTGCCCTTGGTGGCGATATCGGTGAGATCGCGCATCAGCCCGGCCTGCACCAGCTCCTCTGCCTGCCGGCCGTGGTTGAACTGGGTCGCGCCCATCGGGTCGCCGCCGGTGATGCGGCTGATCATGATCGGCCGTGCCGTGCCGCCGGAACCGGCAATGGCGCCGTCCACCCAGCGATTGCCTGTCGCATCAAAAGCCTTGGCGAATTCGGCAACCGCCGCCGCCTCGCCACCCGAGGTCCACCAATGGGTGACTTCCAGATCGGTCGCGCTCGCCTGGCCGGCGAAGTTCAGCGCGACCGTCGCCGCGAACGCAGCGGTCAGGACCTTGTATCGCATTTCGGTTTCCTCCCAGAATCTGAAACGTTACAGATTTTCGATACTGCAATTGCGAAACCTGTGCAACCCCTCGCGCAAAAGCCGCCATGATATTTTTTCGAGGCACGAACAAAATCATCCTGCCTAGTCGCATTTTGTGCACCGCAACATGCCAGACTGCATTGCAAAACGATGAAAGTTGGCAAGGAACCCGTCTGGAAGGCCTTCCCTACTGATTTCCAACGGTTTTCCGTCCTGGCAGTACTGGCGCCCTGAGAGGCTCGCCAGCGCCGCTCCAGATGCCACTCGTGACAATCTGTAACGTTTCAGTGTATTGAGACTTCGCCGTGCGGAAAATCGCGCAGTCCGGCGATTGCGCCGATTGCCGGCCCGCCCGGCGACTGCTATGCGCCTGACGGGGCGGGACCAATGGACAGGGATCAGACAGACAAGGATGACGCGGCCCCAGGCCGACCGACGCTGAAGACGCTCGCCTTCATGACCGGGCTGGGCGTCACCACCGTGTCGCGCGCGCTCAAGGACGCGCCCGAGATCGGTGCCGAGACCAGGCGGCGCGTCCAGCTCGTCGCCAAGCAGATCGGCTACCGGCCGAACCGCGCCGGCGTGCGCCTCAGGACCGGCAAGACCAACGTCATCAGCCTCGTGCTCAACACCGAGCGCGAGATCATGAGCTTTGTCTCAGATATAATCTATGGCGTCTCGGAAGTGATCGCCGACACACCCTATCACCTGATCGTCACGCCCTATTCACGCTCGCAGGATCCGCTCGACCCGATACGCTATCTGGTCGAGACGGGCTCCGCCGACGGCGTCATCATCTCGCGCACGCAGCCGAACGATCCGAGAGCCCGCTACATGCTGGAGCGTGGCATTCCCTTCGCCACGCACGGCCGCACCGACATGGGGCTCGTTCACCCCTATCATGATTTCGACAATTACGCCTTCGCGACCGAGGCGGTGCGCCATCTGGCGGGCATCGGCCGCCGCAGGCTGGCTCTGCTGGCGCCGCCTGTCGGCTTGACCTACCACAGTCACACATTGAACGGCTTCGCCGATGCGCTGGGCGAGGTCGGCGCCAGCGAGGTGCCGTTCAACACCGTTTCGATCGACCACTCGATCGAGCAGATCAGGATGCGGACGGCGCAGGTGATGCGCCGTCAGGACCGGCCGGACGGCTTCGTCAGCAGCGCCGCCGCGGCGACGCTGGCCGTCGTCGCCGGTATCGAGGATGCCGGCCTCAAGCTTGGCCGCGACGTCGACGTGGTGTCGAAGCAGTCGTCGGACCTGCTGCATCTGTTCCGGCGCGAATTGCTGGTCGTCAACGAGAACTTCCGGCTGGCCGGCTCCGAGCTCGCCCGCTCGGTGCTCGGCTGGATCGGCGGCGCCGCCCCGGGCTCCTTGCAGTCGCTTAGCCTGCCTGGCGAGGTTGTGGCCTATCGGGGTTAGCCCGCCGCGCCGCTGCCCCACGGGCCATGGAAGGCGCCCTGTCCGTCGATGCGCTCGAAGCCATGCGCGCCGAAGAAATCGCGCTGCGCCTGGATCAGGTTCGAGGTGCCTCGACCCTGGCGATAGCTGTCGAAATAGGCTAGCGCCGACGACAGCGCCGGCACCGGCGAACCGGCCTCGGACGCGCGCGCCACGACGCGCCTGAGCGACGGGTGCGCCTCCTGCATCATCGTGATGAAGGCCGGCGCCATCAACAGATTGGTCGAGGCACCACCGGCGCCGAAGGCTTCCGCCATCGTGTCGAGCATTTGCGAGCGAATGATGCAGCCGGCTCGCCAGATCTTGGCGATGGTCGGCATCGGCAGATTCCAGTTGAACTCCTTCGAGGCCCCGCTCATCACCGCGAAGCCCTGCGCATAGGCAGCGATCTTGCCGGCGAACAGCGCCAGTTCGAGATCCCTGAGAAGAGCCGCCTTGTCGCCGGAAATCTTTGTCACGCCGCTGTTTCCGTAGGCTTTCTCGGCGGCCAGCCGCTCGTCCTTGATCGACGACAGCACGCGAGCCGCAACCGCCGCTTCGATCGCGGTTGCCGGAATGCCGAGTTGCTGCGCCTCGATGACCGACCATTTGCCGGTGCCTTTCTGGCCGGCACGGTCGAGGATGATGTCAACCACGGGCTTGCCGGTCTTCGGATCGTCGGCGGCCAGCACCTTGGCGGTGATCTCGATCAGATAGGAGTTGAGCCGGCCCTTGTTCCAGCCGGCAAACGCCTCGCCGATCTCCTTCGGCCCCATGCTCAAGCCGTCGCGCAAGATGCCGTAGATTTCGGCGATCATCTGCATGTCGGCATATTCGATGCCGTTGTGGATGGTCTTGACGAAATGGCCGGCGCCGTCGGTGCCGAGCCATGCCGCGCAGGGCTCATCCCTGAACTTGGCTGAAATCGCGGTCAGCACTTTTTCGACGCGTTTCCAGGACTCTTCGGTGCCGCCGACCATGATCGAGGGACCGTGGCGAGCACCCTCCTCCCCGCCGGACACACCCATGCCGATGAAAGTCAGGCCCGAGCCGGAAAGTTCTGAGAAACGCCGCATCGTGTCGCGGAAATTGGCGTTGCCGGCATCGATGACGATGTCATTGGCCGACAGCACGCCGCGCAAGGCTGCGATCTGTTCGTCGACCGGCTTGCCGGCCAAAACCATGATGATGATCGGGCGCGGCGGTCGAATCGCGGCGGCGAGTTCCTCGAGGCTGTAGCAAGGCACCACCATGTTTTTCAGCGCGCCGGCGTTTTCGACAAAGGCGTCGGTGCGCGCTCTGGTGCGGTTGAAGACGGCGATGCGGTGCCCGTGCTCGGCGATGTTGAGCGCCAGGTTGGAGCCCATCGTGCCAAGGCCGATCAGGCCGATTTCGGCTTTTTCCATCGTTTCTTCCCTGCTTTCGGATGTTTGTTTGAGGCCGCGTTTTGTGGCGGGATGATTGACGGGCCTTTGCGGCGGCGTCAACCACCTCGCCGATAGCATCTGGGCCGCGATGCGTGAGATTCGGGTCAGGCCGGCATCACCTGAATATCACTCAGCGCGGATGTCGATCGGCGCTTCTATCTTCACCATCTCGAAATCGGAGAGGAGGATTTCGAGCCGCGCCGTCCATCGGCCGGCAACCGGAATGACGAGATCGTCGACGCGCCATGTGCCGTCGCCAGGCTTGGTCGCCGGACGCTTGATCGGTTCAATGCCGGAATCGGACTTCGACAGCACCAGCGTCACTTCCTTTGCGTCGAGTGGACCGAAATCGCCGGTCATGACGACGATCGAGGCGGCAACCGGCCCCGCATGGCCGGGCGTGATGCTGAGGTCAGCCATCGCTTTCAGCGTGTAAATATGGATCGATGCCGGCTGTGCCGCGGCAATTGCCAGCGCGCGCGGCGGCGGCGTGAAACGCCAGCCGGCGGCAACGCCGAAGATAGCCAGCACGATAAGGACTTCAACGCCGATCGAACGGACCAGTCGTCTCTGGACTTCGGTTTCTCCCGCCTCGGTCGGCGCGGTGAGCTTCCAGCGATTGGTCGCGGCGAGCGTGAAGAGAAAAATCAGCAGCGCCAGCTTGACCAGCAGCAGCCGGCCATATGCGGTGTCGAGCAACGCTCTCGGCGTCTGCACCTGTATGGCGGCCAGCACGATGCCGGCAGCCGTAAGCCCCACCACGACATACGGGATCGCTCGCGAAAACCGGCGAAGGAACAGCCCTGCCTCGGCCGGCTGCCGCCTCACTGCAAGACCGAGCGGGACCAGTGCGCCCGTCCAGAAGGCAATGCCGACGCCATGCAGAAACACCATCGGCCGCGTCAGCCATTGCGGCTCGGCGGCGCTGGCATGCCCACTGGCGGCGAGCGCGGCGCCGGCACACACCAATCCGGCAAGAGCGAACAGTCTTGCGTCGGCGCGCGGCCCGACCAGCGACAAAAGGCCAAGCCCGAGGGCCATCAGCGCGATCAGCACCGTCCAGCCGAAGCTGGTGCCAAGCCCGGTCTGCCAGACGACCGGCTGTGCCAGATGCGTAAGCGGCGCACCCAGCGCATCCAGCCCCTGCAAACCGAGCGACAAGGACGCCGCCACCAGTCCGCACAGGATCGCGGCGATTGCGAAGCGTTGGCCGGAACGCCCAACCTTTGCCAGCCAGGCAATGGCGAAAGCACCGCCAACGCCGAGAAAAAGGCCGACATAGAGCAAGATTTTGCCGGTCCAGATTGCCGACCGCAGCCCCCAGTCGACGGCTTCGGAGACGATCGGCGCCGCACTCGCCGCGCCGATGGAAAACAGCAACGGGCCACCGAGCGGATGGCCATCGGCGGAAACCACCCGCCAGTTCAGCACATGCGTGCCGGCCCCGAGCACCTGCGGATTGTCGATCTCGACGGTTTGGCCGCTGAGGCGAAAGGACGTCAGCGGAACTGGCGTGCCATCGGGCCGCACCAGGGTGAGCACCAGCGGTGACACCGGCTCGCTGAAGGTCAGCGAAAACTGTGCCGGGCTCTGTCCCAGCACCGCGCCGTCGGCCGGATCGGTTGTGACCAGCGCCGCATGGGCAAAGGCCTGACCTGGCGCGGCAATGACGGCGAGCAGCATGATCGCGGCCAGCAGGCCAATGGCACTGCGACCAGTCTGCTTGCCCGCCGCACAGATCGTTCGCAGAAGTGATGCCAAGCTCATGTCACCGTCACAAGGAACGGCGGCGCGCTCTTTCGAATGGAGCGCGCCGCCAAAAAGATCACTTCCCCGGCAGAAGCTTGAGGCCAGGCGCCGGATATTCCAGCGCGTCCTCATCCTGGCCCGCCGCAGGGATCTCGATCCAGCGATCAATTTGCGTGGTCGTCCATGCCGCCCATTTCGCCCATGCCTTCGACGGCGAACTCGACGGTGACCGTGCCGGCCTTCTCGAAGGTCAGCGTGGCGGAAAACTTTTCGCCTTGCTTGGGCTGCTGCTTCAGGCCGATGAACATCAGATGATAGCCGCCGGGCTTGAGCACGACCTTGCCGCCGGCCGGGATTTCGAGGCCGCCGCTGACCGGCCGCATGGTCATGACGCCGTCCTTGACGCCCATTTCGTGCAGGCCGGCTTTGTCCGACACATCGGAAGAAATCGACAGCAGCCGGTCCGGTGAGCTGCCGGTATTGGTGACGGTGAAATAGCCGCCCGCGACTTTGGCACCGGCAGGCGTTGCCCGCGACCAGGGATGCTCGATTTCGAGATCGCCGACCTTGAATTCATGCGCGAAGGACGACTGGGCCCCGACGAAAAAAAGAGCGACGGTGAAGACAATGATACAGAGGCGTTGCTCGGCACTGCGCAGGAGGGAGTTTCTGTTGCCGGATGCGCGCGCATGCGCGGTGGCGCGGAAAAAGTAAGACATGATGGCTCCATTGATAGGGTTTCGCGCCGTGGGCCGGCCGCGAACAATTTCAGCGTTGGATGAGTGCGCCCGCGGAAGGTTCCACGAGCCGCTGGCTCAGGCCACCGGCGGCGCGCGCGGGTTCGATGGAGAGCGGGCGCGGGCGAAATCGAAATGCCTGAACGCCGGCAGCACGAAGGCGACGGCCTTAACGTGCAGATTGCCGGACAATGTCTCGGCATCGGGCGGCGGCGCATGAACAGGCGAAACCATGCCGCAGCCGAGCATGCAGCCGGCCGGCATGTGCTGCTGGTGCGGATCGCCACCGGGAAGTTCGGCCGCGCCCTCACGGGTGCAGATGACATTGCCGAAGGCGTCGAGCCGCGAAGCATTCGGGCTCAAGCCGAAGGCGAAGGCGCCAAGCACAAACTGGAGCACGAGCAGATAGGCCGCGACCAGCGCTGCCGGCATGCTCCATCGTCTCCGCCGGATGTTCAAAGCCCTGCCTCTTCACGCAGCAACGTCAGCTAACTAGCACGGGGCAGGCAAGCAGAAAATCGTCAAATCAGGGCTGCGGCAACGCGGCGCGATCGGGGATGGAGGTCAAAAGCGTATTGCGCGCCGACTTCAGGTGCCCGCGGCAGGCGGCATCGACCTTGCCGAGGTCGCGCGATTTGAGCGCGGCTATGTAAGCCAGGTGTTCCGCGACCGCCACTTCGTTGCGCTCGCGTTCCTGCGCCTTGTTCCACTGGTAGTGATAGTGGAAGATCATGGCGATCACATCATAGAAATCGACGATGAAGCGGTTGTGCGAGGCGCGGTGGATCAGCCGGTGGAACCGCTCGTCGAGCTCCGAGAACTCGTTGAAGCGCGCGGCGATCTCGCGCGCCAGCAGGCGGTGCTCGTCCTCCAGCAGATCGAGATCGGCCCACACCGGACTGTCCTCAGGCAGCGCGGCAAAGGCGGCGGCCGAGCGCAATTCGAACATCTCGCGGATTTCGGTCAATTCCAGCGCGAAGGCGCGGGTGAAGCCCTTCAGCACCCAGTGGCTGTTGCGGCGTTTTTCGATCAGCCCGAAGCGGGAAAAGCGGATCAGGAACTCGCGCACGCTGGTGGTGCCGACGCCGATCTCGCGCGCCAGTTCGAGCTCGTTGATCTGCATGCCGGCCTCGGCGCCGCCCGCGAGCAGCCGCCGCATGAAGGAACGCTCGATGATCTGCGACAGCGTGTCGGTCTCTTCCTCGGGAAAAAAGTCGTCCAGCCGCGGCGCGCGCAACACCGTCTTGCTGCGCTTGTTCCAGGCGATCAGCCCCGTCTCTTCCATGCGCGCAAGGATGGTACGGATCGTCGTGCGGCTAACGCCGAGCAGCGCGCCCAGTTCCGGTTCCGACGGCAGGCTTTTCGTTTCGCCGAGCAGCCTGAGACCGCGATTGTAGGCGTCCTTGTAGACGTTGTTGCTCTTCGACATCCCCTGCCCCGTTGCGCGCCGACGCTTGCAGCGGCTGGCTTGAAGCGCGATATGACAGATGTTCCTAGCGCATGCCCTCGAAAAGCGGAATCGCTTTCCAAAAGGGATACGCGGTTCCGATGCTGGAGCGTCCTTCAAGACGCACCGTGCATCCATGAAAAAACGATTGACGCAAAAATGTTTTTTCACGATAAAAGACATTATATGTTAAGAGGCGCGTGTCAATCCGCGCCCATCCCAGGACCATACCCAGGAAACTGCCCGTGAACGCCTCAAACAGCATCCTTCTGTCTCCCGCGGACAATGTCGCGGTTGCCAATGGCCGCATCGAGATCGGTACGCCATTGCCGAACGGCGCCGTCGCCGCCGCGCTGATCGAACCCGGTCACAAGGTGGCGATCAAGCCGATCGCAGCCGGCGAGGCCGTGGTGAAATACGCCCAGGCCATTGGCCGCGCCACTGAAGCCATCGCGCCCGGCGAGCATGTTCATTCGCACAATCTGGTTTTCGAGTCCGGCCGTCTGCCGGTGGTGCCGCCGAGCGAGGCCGAGCATGCGACGGAGGCCGACCGCGCCCGCACCTTCATGGGCTACCGCCGCGCCGACGGCCGCGCCGGCACCCGCAACTTCATCGGTATCGTCGCCAGCGTCAATTGTTCGGCCACCGTCTGCCACTCCATCGCCGATCAGGCCAACCGCGAGCTGCTGCCGAAATATCCGGGGATCGACGGTTTCGTCCCGATCGTCCATGGCCAGGGTTGCGGCATGAGCGCCACCGGCGACGGCATGATGGTTCTGCACCGCACGCTGGCCGGTTATGCCCGGCATCCGAATTTCGGCGGCGTGCTGATGGTCGGGCTCGGCTGCGAGGTCAACCAGCTCACCCTTTACGGCCAGAAAGGCGTCGCCGCCGGCAAACGCCATTTCAATATTCAGGAGGCTGGCGGCTCGCGCAAATCCGTCGAGAAAGCGATGGGCGTGCTGGCCGAGATCGCCGAGGAAGTCGGTAAGCTCGAGCGTGAGCCGATCCCGGTCAGCGAGATCGTCGTCGGCCTGCAATGTGGCGGCTCCGACGGCATGTCGGGCATAACAGCCAATCCGGCGCTGGGAGCCGCTGTGGATATCCTGGCCGGCGTCGGCGGCATCGGCATCCTGTCCGAGACCACGGAAATCTACGGCGCCGAGCACCTGCTCGCCTATCGCGCCGCGACTCCCGAGATCGCCGCCAAGCTCGACGGCTATGTGAAGTGGTGGGAGGACCATGTCGCCAAGCATGGCGCCTCGATCGACAACAATCCCTCGCCCGGCAACAAGCGCGGCGGCCTGACCACCATTCTGGAGAAGTCGCTGGGCGCGGTGGCCAAGGGCGGCCAGACGCCGCTCAACGGCGTTTTCGGCTATGCGGAGAAGGTCAGCGGACACGGGTTGGTGTTCATGGACACGCCCGGCTACGACCCGGTCTCGGCCACCGGCCAGGTGGCCGGCGGCGCCAATGTCATCGTCTTCACCACCGGCCGCGGCTCCTGCTTCGGCTGCCGGCCGACGCCGTCGATCAAGGTCGCCACCAATTCGACCATGTATCACCAGATGGAAGAGGACATGGACGTGAATTGCGGCGTCATCGCCTCGGGCGAGAAGACCATCGCCGGCATGGGCCGCGAGATCTTCGAACTGATCGTCGAGACCGCTTCCGGCCGCAAGACCAAGAGCGAAGAGTTCGGCTATGGCGACAACGAATTCGTGCCTTGGCACCTCGGAGCGACCCTTTAACGCATGCCGCTCAAAGCATGCCCCTGACCTGAGGCTGCGCAGCGGTTTGGGACAACGACATGTACACGGTCGACATAGCGTCGAATGCCCGTGGCCTCAAGAAAGAATGAACATTCCATATTGACACTTCAATGGAATTAATATTCCATACCGCTCGGGAGGATCGAGAGCAGTTGGAGTGGCATGACGCCGGGGCGAGGAGGTCTCCTTCCTTCTGAGCCATACGGAAACGTTACGAAACACCGCTTGCGTCGGCCGAACCGATGCAATATCAAAACGCGGTAAGTGTTTTTTATTGATAAAGTTCTGTTTGGGCTGCGCCTATCCGAATGGAGCTTGCGTAACGTTCACCGGGCGACTTAGGGAGGAATCCTAAATGAAATTCGTGACCAGCATTCTCAACCGCCGCGCCTTCGTGGCGCTTGCAGCCGCATCGATGCTTGCCGGCGTTTTGCATTCGGCGCCGGCTTCGGCGGCGGACGTGACCATTCCGATCATCGTCAAGGACACCACCTCTTTCTACTGGCAGATCGTTCTGGCCGGCGCCCGCAAGGCCGGCAAGGACCTCGGTGTCAACGTGCCGGAACTTGGCGCCCAGGCCGAGACCGACGTCAACGGCCAGGTCTCGATCCTCGAGAACGCCGTTGCCAGCAACCCGGCCGCGATCGTCATCGCGCCGACCGAATTCAAGGCGCTCGGCAATCCGATCGACGACGCAGCAGCCAAGGTCAAGATCATCGGCATCGACTCTGGCGCCGACTCCAAGGCCTTCACCTCGTTCCTGACCACCGACAACATCCAGGGCGGCCGCGTTGCCGCCGATGGCCTGGCGGCAGCGATCGGCGAAGCCAATGGCGGCAAGATCGAAGGAGACGTGGCGCTGATCACCAACGCTCCCGGCGCCGGTTCGCTGGAACAGCGCAAGCAGGGCTTCACCGAGCAGCTTGCCGCGAAGTACCCGGGCCTCAAGCTGGTCGCTGACAAATATGCCGACGGCCAGGCGACGACCGGTCTCAACATCGCGACCGACCTGATCACCGCCAACCCGAACCTGAAGGGCATCTTCGCTTCCAACTTGATCATGGCGCAAGGCGTCGGCCAGGCGGTCGCCGAGAACAACCTTGGCGGCAAGCTGGCTCTGGTCGGCTTCGACAGCGACGAGAAGCTGATCAAGTTCCTCAATGACGGCGTCATTTCGGCGCTCGTCGTGCAGGATCCGTACCGGATGGGCTATGACGGCATCAAGACGGCGCTCGCGGCCTCGAAGGGCGAGAAGGTCGAAGCCAATGTCGACACCGGCGCCAATCTGGTGACCAAGGCCAACATGAAAGAGCCGAAGATCGACGCATTGCTCAATCCGAAGCTCGACTGAGCATCGCCACAGGCGCACTGTTTCCGGGGCGTTCGCCCCGGAAACATCCTACACTCGTGCCAATCGTGAGGCCAATCTGGGAGGATTGTCATGACGTCCACGGCGCAGGAACTGCACCCGGCCCCAACGCTGGAACCCGGCAGGACGATCCTCGAACTCAAGGGGCTGGAGAAGCGGTATCCCGGCACGCACGCGCTGAAGCCGGTGAACCTCGCCTTCAAGGCCGGAGAGATCCACGCCATCGTCGGCGAGAACGGCGCCGGCAAGTCGACCCTGATCAAGCTTCTGACCGGCGTCATGCCGCGCACGTCCGGCGACGTCGTGTGGGAGGGCCAGCCGGCGGCGCTGGCCACCCCGCATGAGGCGATGGCGCTCGGCATCAACGCCGTGCATCAGGAGGTCGTTCTGTGCCGCCACCTCACCGTCGCGGCCAACATGTTCCTCGGCGAAGAGGATTCCCGCTTCGGTATCCTGCAGCAGAGGGCCATGGTCAGGCAGGCGCAGAAGATCATCGACGATCTCGGCTTCGACCTGCCGGCGCATGTCGTGCTCGGCGATCTCACCATCGGCCAGCAGCAGTTGATCGCCGCCGCCCGCGCCACCGTGCGCGGCACCAAATTCCTCATCTTCGACGAACCGACCGCCTACCTCACCCGCAAGGAAGCCGACCAACTCTTCACGCTGATCCGCCGGCTGAAGGGCGAAGGCGTCACCATCATCTATATCAGCCATCGCATGGAGGAGGTGTTCGAGCTTGCCGACCGCGTCTCCGTGCTGCGCGACGGCACGCTGGTCGGCACCAGGAGCATCAATGAGACCAGCGAGCCCGAGCTGGTCAAGATGATGATCAATCGCTCGATCGAGCAGATCTACCACAAGGAGCATTTCACCCCGGGTGCTGCGATCCTCGAAGCGCGGAACCTGTCGGGCAAGGGCTTCGAAAATGTCTCGATGTCCGTCCGTGCCGGCGAGATCGTCGGCCTCTACGGCCTGATCGGCGCCGGTCGCAGCGAATTCGTCACCACGCTCTACGGCCGCCACCGCAAGTCGGCCGGCCATATCCTCTGGGAGGGCAAGCCAGTCCAGGTCAACTCCGAGCACGATGCGATCAGGCTCGGCATGGCGCTGGCGCCGGAAAGCCGCCGCGACCAGGGCCTATGCCTCAATTTGCCGGTCGGCCTCAATCTCAACCTGCCGATCTACAAGCGTATCTCGAGCAATCTCCTGATCTCAAATGCACAGGAGAAGACCGAGGCGGATCGCCAGATCGCCGACCTCAGGATCAAGACGCCGACGCGCAACGCCTTGGCCTCCAGCCTGTCCGGCGGCAACCAGCAGAAGATCGTCATCGGCAAATGGCTGGCGCACGGCGCCAAGCTGTTCATCTTCGACGAGCCGACGGTCGGCGTCGACGTCGGCACCAAGGCCGAGATCTATCGCCTGTTCGGCGCGCTTCTGTCCAAGGGCGCCGGCATCATCCTGATCTCGTCCTATCTGCCGGAGGTCTATGAACTGGCCGACACGCTGCATGTCTTCCGACGCGGCAAGCTGGTGGCCACGCATGGGTTCCGCACCTCCGATCACGAGGAAATTCTCACACAGGCGCTCGCCGAGAAACAGGAAAAGCTGGGAGGACAGACATGAGCACGGAGGCTATTCCCGCCGAAAAGCCGAAGCGCAACTACAACGCCCTGTTCGGGCTGACGCTGCTGGCGCTGCTGGTTCTTTTGTGGATCATCCTGTCGGTGGCGACGCCGAGCTTCGCCTCCACCAACAATATCTCGAACCTCCTGCGGCAAGGCTCGATGATCGCGATCCTGGCTGTCGGCCAGACCTTCGTCATCATCACCGGTGGCATCGACCTCTCCGTCGGCGCCGTCGTTGGCTTCGCAACAGTCATCGTGGCGATGCTGATCAATGCCGGGGTGCCGGTTTTCATCGCCATCCTGATCACCTTGCTGGTCGGCGTCGCCATCGGCATGTTCCATGGCTTCGGCATCGTCAGGATGGGCCTGCCGCCCTTCATCATCACGCTGGCGACGCTCACATCATTGCGCGGCATCGGCCTGTTGATGACCAACGGCAACTCGATCTCGATCAACAACGATGCCTTCCAGCTTTTCTCGCGCAGTTCCTTCCTGGGCATCCCCAATCTGTTCTGGATGGTGATCCTGGTCGGTATCCCGGCCTATATCTTCCTGCATCACACTCGCTGGGGCCGCTATCTGTTCTCGGTCGGCTCCAACGCCGAGGCCTCGCGTCTGTCCGGCGTCAATGTCCAGCGCACCATCTACATGGCCTATACGCTGTCCGGCCTGTGCGCGGCTTTCGTCGGCGTGCTGCTCGCCTCGCGCATCGGCATCGGCAATCCAACGCAGGCAGAAGGCTGGGAATTGCAGGCGATCGCCTCGTCGGTGATCGGCGGCACCTCGCTGTTCGGCGCGGTCGGCTCGGTGCACGGGCCGCTGCTCGGCGCCTTCATCCTCGCCACCATCAACAATGGCGCCAATCTTCTGAACGTCAACGCCTTCTGGCAACGCATCATCACCGGCGTGCTGATCATCGTCATCGTCTATTTTGACGGATTGCGCCGCCGCGGCAAGTAAGTCCCCCAGTGGCCGCGAAACCATGGGCCGGCGGTATCATGAATTGGATTGAAGCATGAAAGCTGTCGTCTGCCGCTCGCCCGGCAACCTCGTTCTGGAAGACCGTGCCGCTCCCGGCGCACCACCTCCCGGCTGGGCGCTGGTCGCGGTCAGCCATGTTGGCATTTGCGGCACCGACTATCACATCTTCGAAGGCAAGCATCCGTTCCTCGCCTATCCCCGCATCATGGGGCACGAGGTCTCCGGCACCGTGATCGAGGCTGGCGAAGGCGTCGATCTTGCGATTGGCGAAGCCGTCATCATCAATCCCTATCTCGCTTGCGGCAAATGCATCGCCTGCCGGCACGGCAAGCCGAATTGCTGCGTCGGGATCGAGGTGCTCGGCGTCCATCGCGACGGCGCCATGTGCGAGAAAATCCTGGTGCCGGCGCAAAATCTCTATCCGGCCAACGGCCTGTCGCAGGCTGATGCCGCCGCGGTCGAGTTCCTGGCGATCGGCGCGCACGCGGTGCGACGCTCGCGGGCCGACCCTGGCGCACGCACGCTGGTCATCGGCGCCGGCCCGATCGGGCTCGGCACGGCGCTGTTTGCCCGCATCGCCGGACTGGACGTGAGCCTGCTCGACATGAGCACCGAGCGGCTGGACTTCGCCGCAAGCGAACTCGACTTCGCGACCCTCGATGGGTCACGGGCAGCGGCCGCCGATCTGGTACGGGACGCGACGGGCAGCGAGGGCTTCGATGTGGTTTTCGACGCCACCGGCAACACCCAGTCCGTGCAATCGGCCTTCGCTCATGTCGCGCATGGCGGAACCCTGGTCCTGGTCAGCGTCGTCAAGGACGACATCGCCTTTTCCGATCCCGAATTCCACAAGCGCGAGATGACGCTGATCGGCAGCCGCAACGCGCTTCGCGCCGACTTCGACCACGTCGCCGCTTCGATTCGTGACGGCGCGATGCCGCTGGCAAAGCTCGTCACCCATCGCACGACGCTTGGCCAGGCCCCCCGTGACCTCGCCCGCTGGGCGCATGAGAAATCCGGCCTGATCAAGGCCGTCATTCAGGTCGGATGAGACGATGCAGCGATCGTTCTAGTGCATGTCGCCCAAAAGTGTGCAGCGGTTTTGGGGCAACGACATGCATAAAAACAAAGGCTTAAAGTGCCGACAGTTTCAGCTCCACCCGCTCCGCCGGAAACCGCGTCTCTGCGAACTGGATCGGCTGGCCGTCCGGCGTGACGTTGACGGCGACGGTGACCAGCACGATGGCGCCAGGCTGCAGGTCGAGATCGGCGAGATCTGCGGCATCGGCATGGCGCGCCGACAACACCGTCGATTGCCTGAGATAATCACTGACACCGAAGCGCTCGAGCGAGGCGGTCACCGATCCGGTCTCCGCCATCGCGGCGTCGATGCCGGAAAAACGCCCGGCTTCAAACCAGCTCGTGGCGCGTGACACCGGCCGTCCGTCGGCTTCACCGCGCACCTCCAGGCGTATCACCTCAGACCCTCTGGCAAGACTTAACGCATCGGCGACGCGACGGCTGGCCGGCTCGACCGCGGCTTCGAGCAGCACGCTGCGGCGTTCGGACGCCTGTCCCTGCAGACCGGCCGAAAAACGCGTGCGCGTGCCGATCGGATAGGACAGGCGCTTGCGCGAGAGCACGAAGGTGCCGCGCCCCTGCTCGGCCCGAAGCACCCCTTCCTGCACCAATGCGGCGATGGCGCTGCGCACCGTATGGCGGTTGACGCCATAGCGTTCGGCAAGTGCCATTTCCGGCGGCAGCGCCGCGTTCTCGGCAAAGTCGCCGATGGCGATCGAATGCAAGATCTGATCGGCGATCTGCCGCCACAGCGAGACACCGCTGCGCCGCTCGATGCTATTGACCATTGCCTGTCCGGTCATTTCCTGCCCCGATCTTTCGCCTTGTCACGCACTCGTCATGGACTCACGCTACCCAAGGGTATAAATTGTATAGTTGTCTATATCAATAGACAAATTTTACGCAACTGGAGTGCAAGCCATGCGAGGACGGGAAGCGCGCGAACAGGCAGAGCGCAAGGCGGTCATGGCGACGCTGGCGCAATCCTCCGGCGACGACATCGTGCGCCTCTGGAACGAGGCCGGACTGCCTTCGGAGGCGGAACTGCTGCGCGGTCCAGAAACAGGCCTGGTCACCGTGCGTGGCCGCATCGGCGGTGGCGGCGCGCCGTTCAATGTCGGCGAGGCGACGGTCACGCGCGCCACCGTCCGGCTGGCGTCCGGACAGGTCGGTCATTGCTATGCGCTTGGCCGCGACCGGGAGAAGGCAAGACTGGCGGCGATCGCCGACGCGCTCTGGCAGGATCCAGCCCGCCGCGGCGAGGTCGAGGCCAAAATTGTCGCGCCTTTGCAGGTGGCCCTGGTCGAGGCGCGTGACAAGCGCCGCGCCGAGACGGCGGCGACGAAGGTGGATTTCTTCACCATGGTGCGCGGAGAAGACTGATGGAGATCGCAACGCAATCGATCGAAGGCGGCTTTGCCGATCCGGTGTTCAACGCGCAGACGGTGTTTCGCGCCGTCATGGACGCAATGGCCCAGCCGGGCAGCGTGCAGTCCCTCCCGGCATTTGCCCATCCGCCAGCGCCGCTCTCGGCCACCGCCGGCTCCGTCGCGCTGGCGCTCTGCGACAATGACACGCCGCTCTGGCTCGACCCTGCCCTGCAGATTTCAGCAGCGGTGAAATCCTGGCTCGGCTTCCATACCGGCGCGCCATTGGCCAACACGCCGGCCGACGCGCATTTCGCGCTGATTGCCGCGCCGGCCGAGATGATGGCGCTCGACGGCTTTTCGCAGGGCACCCAGGATTATCCTGACCGTTCCACCACGCTGATCCTGCAGGTGAACGATCTCACGTCGGGCACGCCTTTGCGGCTCGAAGGCCCCGGTATCGAAAGAACAGCGACGATCGCGCCGGCACAGATGCCGCGCCATTTCGTCGAGCAATGGAAGCAGAACAACCAGCGCTTTCCGCGCGGCATCGACATCATCCTCGCCGCGCCGGACGGCATCGCTTGCCTGCCGCGCACGACACGCATCAAGACGATGGAGGCATAGGATGTACGTCGCGGTAAAAGGCGGCGAAGCGGCCATTGCCAACGCCCACAGACTACTCGCCGATCGCCGGCGCGGCGACCGTTCCGTGCCGGCGCTGCGCCTCGACCAGATCGTCGAGCAACTGGCGCTCGGCGTCGACCGGGTGATGAGCGAAGGCTCGCTCTATGACAGGGAATTGGCCGCGCTCGCCATCGTCCAGGCGCGCGGCGACATGATCGAGGCGATCTTCCTGGTTCGCGCCTATCGCACCACATTGCCCCGCTTCGGCTACACCAGGGCAATCGACACCGGCACGATGCTGGTCGAGCGGCGGGTGTCGGCGACCTACAAGGACCTGCCCGGCGGCCAGCTTCTCGGCCCGACCTTCGACTACACACACCGCCTGCTCGATCCCGAGCTAGCCGTCGGCGGCGATGTCGCGGAACCGCTGCGGCGCGAAAGCGAAGCGGAGGCCATGCCGCGCGTCTCGGCGATCCTCGCCCGCGAGGGCCTGATCGAGCCGGACGGTGAGTTGCCGCAGGATCATGTCCCCGGCGACATCACCCGCGAGCCGCTGGAATTTCCGATGGCGCGCGACATCCGCCTGCAGGCGCTGTCGCGCGGCGACGAGGGCTTTCTGCTGGCGCTCGGCTATTCCACCCAGCGCGGCTATGCCCGCAACCATCCCTTCGTCGGCGAGGTCCGCATCGGCGAGGTCGAGCTGGAACTCGACGTGCCGGAACTGCCCTTTGCCGTGCCGCTCGGCAGCATCCGCGTCACCGAGTGCCAGATGGTCAACCAGTTCAAGGGTTCGGCCAAGGCGCCGCCGCAATTCACTCGCGGCTACGGCCTCGTCTTCGGCCAGAGCGAACGCAAGGCGATGGCCATGGCGCTCTGCGACCGGGCATTGCGCGCCTCGGAATTGGGGGAGGATGTCGTCGCCGCAGCCCAGGACGAGGAGTTCGTCATCTCGCATTCCGACAATGTCCAGGCGACCGGTTTCGTCGAGCATCTGAAGCTGCCGCATTATGTCGACTTCCAGGCCGAGCTCGATCTGGTGCGCCGCATGCGCGCCGAGCATGAAGCCCGCGAGAATGCCGGCAAGGCCGAGGAGAAGAGGGAGGCCGCGGAATGACCGTACAACCAACCGACATCGCCACCTATAACTTCGCCTATCTCGACGAGCAGACCAAGCGCATGATCCGCCGCGCGATCCTCAAGGGCATCGCCATTCCTGGCTATCAGGTGCCGTTTGCCTCGCGCGAAATGCCGATGCCCTACGGCTGGGGCACCGGCGGCGTCCAGGTCACCGCCTCGATCATCGGCCCCGACGATGTGCTGAAGGTCATCGACCAGGGTGCCGACGACACCACCAATGCCGTTTCGATCCGCGCTTTCTTCAAGAAGGTCGCCAATGTCGCCGTCACCACCGAGACGGCGAAGGCCACCATCATCCAGACCCGTCACCGCATTCCCGAACATCCGCTGATCTCGGGCCAGGTGCTTGTCTATCAGGTGCCGATCCCCGAGCCGCTGCGCTTCCTCGAACCGCGCGAGACCGAGACGCGCAAGATGCATGCGCTGGAGGAATACGGCCTCATGCATGTGAAGCTCTACGAGGACATCGCCAAACACGGCCGCATCGCCACCACCTACGCCTACCCGGTCAAGGTCGAGGGCCGCTATGTGATGGACCCGTCGCCGACGCCGAAATTCGACAATCCGAAGATGCACCGTTCGCCGGCTTTGCAACTGTTCGGCGCCGGCCGCGAAAAGCGCATCTATGCATTGCCGCCATTCACCGAGGTGGTCAGCCTCGACTTCGAGGACCATCCCTTCGAAGTGCAGACCTTCGACCAGCCTTGCGCGCTGTGCGCGGCCGAGAATGTCTATCTCGATGAGGTCATTCTCGACGATCATGGCGGCCACATGTTCGTCTGCTCCGACACCGACCATTGCGAGAAGCGCCGCGAAGAGGGCCATCGCGGCCATCTCGCGGCCGAAACCCATCTTGCTCTGGAAAAAATGGAGCCGGCGCAATGACCGACGAACCGCTGCTGCGCGTCTCGGCGCTATCCAAATTCTACGGCTCGCGCGTCGGCTGCGAGAACGTCACCTTCGACCTCTGGCCGGGCGAAGTCTTGGCTGTCGTCGGCGAATCCGGCTCCGGCAAGACGACGCTGCTCAACTGCCTGTCGACCAGGCTGCTGCCCAGTTCCGGCACCGCCAGCTACCGCATGCGCGACGGCCAGTTCCGCGAGCTCTACCGCATGAGCGAGGCGGAACGCCGCTTCCTGATGCGCACCGACTGGGGCTTCGTCCACCAGAACCCGGCCGACGGGCTCCGCATGACGGTGTCGGCCGGCGCCAATGTCGGCGAACGGCTGATGGCGGTCGGCGACCGCCACTATGGAAAAATCCGCGCCACCGCCGTCGACTGGCTGTCGCGCGTCGAGATCGACGAGGACCGCATCGACGACGAGCCGCGCGCCTTTTCCGGCGGCATGCGCCAGCGCCTGCAGATCGCCCGCAACCTCGTCACCGGGCCACGGCTGGTGTTCATGGACGAGCCTACAGGCGGCCTCGACGTGTCGGTGCAGGCGCGCCTGCTCGACCTGCTGCGCGGCCTCGTCACCGATCTTGGCCTCGCGGCGATCGTCGTCACCCACGACCTCGCGGTGGCGCGTCTCCTGTCGCAGCGCATGATGGTGATGAAGGACGGGCTCGTCGTCGAAAGCGGCCTCACCGACCGCGTGCTCGACGATCCGCGCGCGCCCTACACCCAGCTTCTCGTTTCTTCGATTTTGCAGGTGTGATGATGGCGCTTGTACACCCCCCTCTGGCCTGCCGGCCATCTCCCCCTCAAGGGGGGAGATTGGCAGCTT
>NZ_CAAF010000081.1 GCF_000359125.1 Mesorhizobium sp. STM 4661
AGGTCGGTTTGCCCATGCCGCGGCCATATTTTCCGACTTACATGACGCCATGTCGTCCCTTATAGAATCGGCCTGGCATGCGGTGGCGCTTCCGTGCCTGGCCGCGCTTTCGATAATGCAATCGCCCACGGCCAGGTGATGAGGCGCAAACTTACGCTCCCAAAGACGCTGCTGCTAGCCGGCGCTGTGCTTCTGATGGCGATGCTGCCGACGGCGCTGCCGGCCAGGGCCCAGGAGGCGCAGATCGTCTCCATCGTGACAGGTCTTGCTCCGGGCGATCTGCTGAACATCCGCGCCACGCCGTCGGCGGTCGGCAAGATCGAGGCACGCCTGCCCAATGGGTCGAGCCTGAACAATCTCGGCTGCAACGACGTCAACGGCCATCAATGGTGCAAGGTCGCGGAGATCGACAACCCGCAAATGAGCGGATGGGCGCCCGCGCGCTACCTCAGTTCCATCAATCCCCAGCCAGTGGCCGACATGGAAACGACCGGCGAAGGCGCGACCACGGCTGCCCGGGTCGCAAACCCCGCTGCGCCGCTGCCCGACCTGACGGAACGCCTGGGGGGGACCAGTGCCGAAACCCCGCCGACTCCCGCCGAGGCAATCGGCAAGGCCGCCATCGAGGATGCTTACCGCCTGGCGCTTTCGGCCAATGAAGACCCGTCGACCGGCGAGACGGATGCGCCCGCGGCGGACGCCGTCCAGAATCTCGCGGTCAATGCGGCGCCTCCGGCCGATGCACAAACCGTTGCGCGGCTGCAGCCGCCAGGGCCGCCAGCCGCTGGCGCCAAAAACAAGATTCCTTGCGCGCGCTATGTCGGCCAGCCGATGACCAGTTGCGAAGTAAGCATCGTGCGCCCGGGCGACGGCAAAGTCGCCGTCACCGTGACCTGGCCCGACGGCGGCACGCGCGTCATCAGCTTCGCTGCCGGCCTGCCGGCCAGTTCCGATGCAACAGACGAATTCCGCTTCACCCGCGAGGGCACCCTGAACATGATCCGCGTCGGCGTTTCCGAACGCTTTGAAATCCCTGATGCTTTGGCGACCGGAGGCTAGGTGGATTCGGAACGCTGGCGGGACAGCGCCCCCCTCTGTCCTGCCGGACATCTCCCCCACGAGGGGGGAGATTGGCTGTTTCGCCGACAGCGCCTCTTTTTTCGAGGTTGGCGATTGGCGAAATCGAAGATGAAGGCCGATCTCCCCCCTCGTGGGGGAGATGCCCGGCAGGGCAGAGGGGGGCGCGACGGAATGAGACGCCTGTTTGCTCAGGCAGCCCCACACAACCCGCATTTTAGGGGGTTACATCGGGCAAAACTCTTCCCTATAAGGCCCTCCTAGCCTGATACCAGAATCGCGAGCACAACCGGCCGGGTCTTCCCGTCCCGGCTTTTCGTGCAAGCCGCCCGCCGAACGGAACGCCCGAGACATGCCAAGACGCACCGACATCAAGTCGATCCTGATCATCGGGGCCGGCCCCATTGTCATCGGTCAGGCCTGCGAGTTCGACTATTCCGGCACCCAGGCCTGCAAGGCGCTGAAGGAAGAGGGTTTCCGCGTCATCCTGGTCAATTCCAACCCGGCCACCATCATGACCGACCCGGAACTGGCTGACGCCACCTATATCGAGCCGATCACGCCCGAAGTCGTGGCCAAGATCATCGCCAAGGAGCGGCCGGACGCGCTGCTGCCGACCATGGGCGGCCAGACCGCGCTGAACACCGCGCTCTCACTGCGCCGCATGGGCGTGCTCGAGCGCTACAATGTCGAGATGATCGGCGCCGACGCGCACGCCATCGACAAGGCCGAGGACCGCGCTTTGTTTCGCGAGGCGATGCACAAGATCGGCCTGGAAACGCCAAAGTCGATGCTGGCCAACGCCACCGACGTCAAGAACGCCGACCGCAAGACGCATGAGGCCGAGCGCGCCGCGCTGAAGGCCGAGAAGCCGGCCGATCTCGACTCAGCGCTCGACGCGCTGGAAACCCGCTGGAACCTCGGCGAAGGCGACCGCAAGCAGCGCTATATCAGCCATGGCATGGCGATCGCCGCCCAGGCGCTCGACCATGTCGGCCTGCCCGCCATCATCCGCCCGTCCTTCACCATGGGCGGCACCGGCGGCGGCATCGCCTACAACCGCGCCGAATTCTACGAGATCGTCCAGTCCGGCCTCGACGCCTCGCCGACCACCGAAGTGCTGATCGAGGAGAGCGTGCTCGGCTGGAAGGAGTATGAGATGGAGGTTGTCCGCGACAAGGCCGACAACTGCATCATCGTCTGCTCGATCGAGAACATCGACCCGATGGGCGTGCATACGGGGGACTCGATCACCGTCGCCCCTGCCCTGACCTTGACCGACAAAGAGTATCAGATGATGCGCAACGCCTCGATCGCGGTGCTGCGCGAGATCGGCGTCGAGACCGGCGGCTCCAACGTGCAGTTCGCCGTCAACCCGGCCGACGGCCGCCTGGTGGTCATCGAGATGAACCCGCGCGTCTCGCGCTCGTCTGCGCTCGCTTCGAAGGCGACCGGCTTCCCCATCGCCAAGATCGCCGCAAAACTCGCCGTCGGCTACACGCTGGACGAACTGGAGAACGATATCACCGGCGGTGCGACGCCGGCCTCGTTCGAGCCGAGCATCGACTATGTCGTCACAAAAATCCCGCGCTTCGCCTTCGAGAAATTCCCCGGCGCCGAGCCGGTGCTGACCACCGCGATGAAGTCGGTCGGCGAGGTCATGGCCATCGGCCGCACCTTCCAGGAATCGCTGCAGAAGGCTTTGCGTGGACTGGAAACCGGCCTGACCGGTCTGGACGAGATCGAGATCCCCGGCCTCGGCCACGGCAGCGCGCCGGCCAGCCATGTCGACGACCGCAACGCCATCCGCGCCGCACTCGGCACGCCGACCCCCGATCGGCTGCGCATGGTGGCGCAGGCGATCCGCATGGGCACCTCGCTGGAGGACGTGCACGCCATGTGCAAGATCGACCCGTGGTTCCTCGAACAGATCGCCGGCATCCTGGCGATGGAAGCCCGCATCCGCGAGCACGGCATTCCCGAGGACGCCGCCAATCTGCGCATGCTGAAGGCGATGGGCTTTTCCGACGCCCGCCTCGCGTCCCTGGTCAGGAAAGACGCGGAAGAGATTCAGAAGATTCGCGAAAAGCTCGACGTTCATCCGGTTTACAAACGCATCGACACCTGCGCCGCCGAGTTCGCCTCGCCCACCGCCTATATGTACTCGACCTATGAAGTGCCCTTCGCCGGCGCGCTCGCCAACGAGGCGCAGGTGTCAGCGCGCAAAAAGGTGGTCATCCTCGGCGGCGGCCCGAACCGCATCGGCCAGGGCATCGAGTTCGACTATTGCTGCTGCCATGCAGCCTTCGCGCTGCGCGACGCTGGCTATGAAGCGATCATGATCAACTGCAATCCCGAGACCGTGTCGACCGACTACGACACATCGGACCGGCTCTATTTCGAGCCGCTGACGGCCGAGGACGTGCTGGAGATCCTGCGCGCCGAACAGGCCTCGGGCGAGCTGGTCGGCGTCATCGTCCAGTTCGGCGGCCAGACGCCGCTGAAGCTGGCGGATGCGCTGGAGAAGGCGGGCATCCCGATCCTCGGCACCTCGCCCGACATGATCGATCTCGCCGAGGACCGCGACCGCTTCCAGAAGCTCTTGCACAAGCTCGGCCTCAGCCAGCCGAAGAACGGCATCGCCTATTCGGTCGAGCAGGCCCGCCTCGTCGCCGGCGAGCTTGGCTTCCCGCTGGTGGTGCGCCCGTCCTACGTGCTCGGCGGCCGCGCCATGCAGATCATCCATGACGAGGGCATGCTGCAATCCTATCTGCTCGACACGGTGCCCGGCCTGGTGCCGGAGGACATCAAGCAGAAATACCCCAACGACAAGACCGGCCAGATCAACACGCTGCTGGGCAAGAACCCGCTGCTGTTCGACACCTATCTCTCGGGCGCCATCGAGGTCGATGTCGACTGCCTCTGCGACGGCAAGTCGACCTTCGTCTCCGGCATTCTGGAACACATCGAGGAGGCCGGCATCCATTCGGGCGACAGTGCCTGCTCGCTGCCGGTGCACTCGCTGCCTTCGGAGCTCGTCGACGAGCTGGAACGCCAGACGGCCGCCCTCGCCCGCGCGCTCAATGTCGGCGGGTTGATGAACGTGCAGTACGCGATCAAGGACGGCACGGTCTATGTGCTGGAGGTCAACCCGCGGGCGTCACGCACCGTGCCCTTCGTCGCCAAGACCATCGGCCGGCCCATAGCCAAGATCGCCGCCCGCATCATGGCCGGCGAGAAGCTGGAAGACGCCTTCGCCCATTACGGCGCCATGCCCGACCCCAGGAACCCCGGCCACATCGCGGTCAAGGAAGCCGTCTTCCCCTTCGCCCGCTTCCCCGGCGTCGACATCTTGCTCGGCCCGGAAATGCGCTCGACCGGCGAGGTCATGGGCCTCGACCGCGACTTCGCGCTCGCCTTCGCCAAGAGCCAGCTCGGGGCGGGAGTTGATCTCCCCCGCGCGGGCACGCTGTTCGTCTCGGTGCGCGACGAGGACAAGAAAGGCATCTTGCCGGCGGTCAAGCGCCTCGCCGGCCAGGGCTTCAAGGTGCTGGCGACCTCGGGCACGCAGCGTTTCCTCGCCGAGAACGGCGTCGACGCGCAGAAGATAAACAAGGTGCTGGAAGGCCGCCCCCACATCGAGGACGCCATCCGCAACCGCCAGGTGCAGATCGTCTTCAACACCACGGACGGCCAGAAGGCGGTGTCGGACTCGAAGTCGCTGCGCAGGGCGACGCTGATGCAGAAAGTGCCGTATTACACGACGCTGTCAGGCGCGGCCGCGGTGGCGGAAGCGATTGCAGCGCTGCGGGCGGGGAGTTTGGAAGTGAGGCCGCTGCAGGAGTATTTTGCCTAACTTTTCTCCCCGCTGGGACTGCCTGGGGGAAGCCGAGAAGATGAGGATTGTGCGTTTACTTTATAGCATAGATCGTTAGCGCTAAACCAATAATGCTCGCGATGCTGGCAAAAAAAGCAACAAGTTTGTTTTCAAGAACCCAAGAAGCCATAGTTCGAATGCGGCCACCATGCATCTCCCAGCGTGTAGTATTGGTCTTAAGAGAACGATCCCTCACCAATGTTGCAATATTTGCGAGGATATCCGCTTTTCGCAATGTGGACTGATGAAGACCACTAAAATTACGCTCCTCGAACGCCGCCGCTTCCTGCGGCCCAGTCATAAAATCCAAAGGTCTGATCTTGTTTTTTTCAATTAAGGATTCCATCCGCGGATGAGAGATGTATCCTTTTCCGTAAATATTTATAATAATCCTCGACAAGTCATGCTTTCGTTCGTCGTCAATTATAACAGGAGTACCGCTGAGAACTGTATACCTATGTTCTATTGCTGCGAAGCCATAGTTCGCATCGCGCATATTCCAATGCAAAAAATGACTGTTCCGGTAAGAGCCCACAAATGAAAAGAACGCGTCCAGCATGAGGCGTTCCAATCGATCATAGTGCTGGTCAATCTCCCCAAATGCCACGCCTTGGCGCTCAGCAATTTGATGGATGGAAAAAGAATGCGTCTGCGCATCGCTCAACTTACGAACTGCGATAGACGTAACCCTAGGCGAACGTCCCTCGGCTCGGTCATAAAAACTTTCGCAGGAGTAATGAATCACCCACGTGTTTTTTGCGTCTGAAAAAATACTGTCAATCTCTCGCCACGCTTCCTTCTGTCGCGTCGCGTCCGGGGCGCTCATTGGATACCAAACCTGTTGGGAGTAATTTGTTTGCAACAATAGGGCTTGTGAGCTATCGTTGCTAGGCCTGCATTTAACGGGCAAAGAGGGCCGCTGGACATCGGCTTTGGACGCCGAGCCAGCGGCTCCCGTGGTCTCAGCTGGGCTGAGCTAATTTCCCATTTGGACTGGGAAACTATTCTGTAGACGCCATCGCCCGTATCACATTCGCAATCTTGTTCGCTTCCGCAGGCGTCAGATCATAGGGAAGCCCCTGGATATGGACGACTAGCTCCGGTCTTATAGGAATCGGCAAGATCGAGACAGACGCTGGTGGCGGACTAGACACGCTGGCTGTCGGGCGGGATATAGATCGGTCAGCCGCGGTCTCCCCTTGCCCAACTCTCGAGCGCTCAGTGACCTTTCGCCCGTTTGACTGTATCGAAGGGCGGAAAGCCATTGGATTGTTCTGGTAATTTTTGAAATCCTCAATCGCCGCCTTCAAGCGCCCCCTGTAGACATTAAGACTTTCGGGCTTATATTTCGAGCCCGCAAGGTTGGCATATCTGGCAAAAAGCTGATCGATGTCGATGATCGTGACATCCTCGGCCTCATTACTATCTAAGATGCTTAGCACTGTATTTGCTGCAGCCTTGCGGGCGTTAGCTGTGGCCTTGTTCATTAAGCCTTTTTTTGCGAGGTAGTCGAGGAATTCCAGCAACGCCTCGCGAGATCGCTTTCCGTCCATGTGGCACCATCCTTTAGATGATACGTACCACAGTTCCGGCGGCATGCAACAGATATTTGTCTAACAGACTATTTTTATGTCTATCAGACAATGCGCTTTTTTCTGGCTGCCGGCGCGTTAGCCCGGCGCAGACAAGATGCTAGTTAAGAAACCCAATAAATCGTCCGGCGAACAGCACGGCCGTCCACAGCACCAACGAAAGCCCCGCCAGCATAGCGGCGCCCCCACCAGCCGCCTCCTCACCGCCCCTTGCTCGGCACAACCGCACAAACGCGAGAAAATTAACCCCAGCGAGCAGGATAAGCCCCATCTTGGCGAGGAAAACCGGCATCGCCGCATACTCCCTCGCCCGGACCGAAAACAGTAGCGCCCCGGTGAAAAGCGCCCCAGTGAACGCGCTCAACGCCACCCGGCGCAACAGCGTGACGAACGCCGCCTGCGGCAGCGCGCGGAAGGCGCCGATGACCCTGAGGTCCATCAGCATGACGCTGGTCAGCAGCGCGCCGATCGACATTATGTGCAGCGCGTTGACGATGGGGTAGGCGACGAAGGAGGCCTTCAGCCCCTTGACGAGAGCGAGTTGCTCGATGCCGGCCAGCAGCCCGTCCATTCAGGCCGGCGGCACACGGTCGGGATAGACATCGTAGGTCTTGCCGCCGACGATGATGCGCACCGCTTTCATGCGCTTTTCCTTCTCGTCGAGCGAGCGGTTGCCGATCGCGGTCACCTCGTCGCCGACCTTGGCGACCTCCTCGGTGAATCCGGCGGCGATCGTGCGCGACGGCGGCGCCATCTCCACGCGCCAGGCCTCGCCTTCCGCGTCGACATCCAGCGTGGCGTGCGGATTGCCGATATAGATGGCCGTGATCTTGCCCCGGAGTTCGAAAAACCCGTCCTGCGTCCACGACCAGCCGTGGTGGGCGTAAGCCGCGGTGCCGCCGGCGAGCATCACCGCCGCTGCCAGTGCGGCCCTGCGAATCCCGTTGAAAGGCGACTGCATCGCTCGTCTCCTGGGTTCATCCCCTTGGAGAGTAGGCCACGCCACGGCAACGTCAAATCACATCGGGACAAGAGCCCTCGGCGAAGCTGCCGATCTCCCCCCTTGCGACCCCACGAGGAGGGAGATCGGATGACGCTTCGGCTTTCGCCAACCACCAACGCTGGAAGGCACGGCGATGAGGATCGGCGCCAACCTAAAGCGATTGCCCACCGGCATGAACGCTTGCTTATGACGTCCATGCACGCCATGCTTGGTCTCACCAGCCGCTCTCCCCGGATGAAGGTCGGAGACTCAACCCCCGAACGAGGCAAACCATGAGCAGTATGAGAGACCGTCAGGAAGGCTTCGAAAAGAAGTATGCGATGGACGAGGAAACCAAGTTCAAGGCCATGGCGCGCCGCAACAAGCTGCTTGGCCTGTGGGCCGCCGAAAAGCTCGGCAAATCAGGCGCGGACGCCGACGCCTATGCCAAAGAGGTGGTGCGGGCGGACTTCGAAGAGGCCGGCGACGAGGATGTGTTCCGCAAGGTACGCGGCGATTTCGACGCGGCCGGCGTCGCCCAGACGGATATTCAGATTCGCGGCGCCATGGCCGAACTCCTGATAACCGCGGTCGAGCAGATCAAAACGAGCTGAGCACCGCTCGGTCCGGCTCGGCGCCGACACGCCGGTAGGTAGAGGCCGCGTTTCGTCGCGCCCCCCTCTGTCCTGCCGGACATCTCCCCCACGAGGGGGGAGATCGGCAGCTTCTGCGGCAACTCTCACTTGTGAACGTCAGCGATTGGCGAGAGCCGTCGTGACAGCCGATCTCCCCCCTCGTGGGGGAGATGTCCGGCAGGACAGAGGGGGGCGCCGTAGACCGCCAACCTTCCCTTTCCCACAAGGAGCCCTCGTGGGGAGGGGTTAGGGGTACTCCCCTATGCGATTGCCCCCCAAATCAAACCATACTATTGCGCCGGCACCGGGCAGTTCGCATCGCCTTCCTGGCAGTTGAGGTAGCCCTGGAAATCCTTCAGCCGGTCGTCGGTGACGGCCTCCTGGCAGCCAGCGACGACCATTGGATACATGCTGCCGGCGCCCTCGCGCGGGCCACCCTGGAAGGCGCATTCGGCATCGCGGAAGGCGACCCAGGCGCGTTGCGCATCGACCAGCAGTTTCTTGCCCGCTGCATCGTCCTTCAGCCGGCCCTCGATCTGCTTGTAGGCGTCGTTGAGCTTCTTGTCGGCCGCGGCGAACGACTTGCCGGCGCATTCGTTCATGGTCGCCTGATCCATCGCATTGGCGCAATCGTCGGCGGCCCGCGCTGTGTTGGCGAATATCGGAACGGCTAGGATCAAGGTGGCGAGGCCGGTTTTGGAAAGCCGCATCGTGTTTCTCCGGTTTTCGAGAGCCCCCGCTGTAACAAAGCTTAACCGCGGGACGAATACAGGCAAGATGCAGTCTGTCGCCTTGGTGGACAGTTCCTTTCAGACCGGCTCCGACGGCTGCGAAGCAATAGCGTTGCGGAACGGGATGCATCTCACCGCATTCTTCGTTCAGGACCAGAAGTCCATATCGGGGAAAAATTATGCGCGAAGCCGACAATGACGAAATCGACCTGCGCTGCCCGCGGACCGTCGCCGACAACGCCGCCAGGGGCCTCAGGCTGCGCGGCATATTTGGCCGCGGCGGCACCGAGGTCGGGGTTGCGCGGGCGACCGAGCTCAAGAACCGCGATAAGCTTTCGCCCTCCACCATCCAGCGCATGGTCAGCTATTTCGCCCGCCATGAGGTCGACAAGAAGGGCCGCAACTACGGCAATGAGGCAAACCCA
Organism: Mesorhizobium sp. STM 4661; assembly: GCF_000359125.1. Lineage (GTDB taxonomy): Bacteria > Pseudomonadota > Alphaproteobacteria > Rhizobiales > Rhizobiaceae > Mesorhizobium. Next base: position 9,320 of record NZ_CAAF010000081.1, read on the forward strand.
TCGGCAGGCTACATCGCCTGGCTTTTATGGGGCGGCGACGAAGGCCGCGCCTGGGCGCTCGACCTCAAGCAGAAGATCGGCAACGCGCCCGACATCTGAGCGATAAAGCTGTCGGTCTGGGAACAGGAAGATTCGCGTGCGGTGCCTGGTAGCGCATAAGGTGGCGGGTCCCGAAACCCTCCTCGGGAGAGACCCCCTCGGGACCCGCCATGGAGTGTGGCTGACACATGCCGGCGCAGCCCCTCCGACACCTTCCGCTCGTTACCCCGACCGACCGGCGTGGCAGGTGGTTAGCATTTGCCGTTGGCGATCTATGTGAAGCGGTTCACATAGGATGCACTTTCCGCGGCGTGAGGGCAGGAAACGACCTGAGCCGCCCTAACCTTCCCAGCCAACCTCGAACATCCCCAGCCGTTCATAGAGCCGGACGGCTGCGGGGTTCTCGACCGTATTGGTCTTGAGATCGACATGCGCGGCGCCCCGCTCGCGAAATTCGGCGAAGGCGTGCCACATCAGCGCCTCGGCGATGCCCCGGCAGCGCGCCTCGGGATGGACGGCAAGGTCTTTGACGAAAGCCATCGCCCAACATAGTGAGGCACCCACCAGCCGGCCTTTGCCGTTGATGACGAGGAAGCACAGAGCGGGATCGAATTCCGCGTCGCCCGAAACGCGCGGCCACCATTCGTCGAACGGCCCATCGGTGCCGTCGTCGAACACTTCGGTCAAAAGCGCGTGCAAGGCGGGCGCATCGGCCGGTTCGAAGCCGCGCATGACGAAACCTTCAGGCCAGCGCGGCGGAACCAGCGTCTCGTCGAGGATCTTGCGCAGCCTGACATCGTTTGGCGCCGGCGGGCTCGGCTCGGGCATGGCGTCTATGCCTGTCGCGCAAAAGTGCGCAGCGGTTTTGCGATACCGACATGCATCAAAACCAGAACCTAAAAGCGCGTCGCATGAATCTGTCCAAACGCGGCGCTTTTAGGCATCGGGCTGCAGGCGACGCCGGTTGCGGTCGCGGCCGAGGCCGGTTTCCTCCAGCATGCCCTTGCGCTTGGCGTCGTAATAATAGCCGGTCTGGTAGAGCCGGTCGGCGCGCTTGGCATTGCCGTCGGACACCAGCCAGGCGCCGCGCAGATATTTCACCGCGTATTTCAGATTGGTCTCGGCGTCGAACAATCCGCGCGCCGGCCCGTCATAGCCCATGCCGCGCGCCGTCGCGTGCTTGATCTGCATCAGCCCCCAATGGCCACGATTATAGGCTTTCGGGTTGAAAGTGCTCTCGCGGTTGACGACCTGGCGCACCAGGTCGACGGGCACCTGATAGAACGCGGCATATTTCTCGATCAGCCGCTCGATCTCGGCGCGCGGCCCGCTCGCGGGTGCTTCCGGCGAACCGACCGGTGCCATGACGGTAGGATTCCGCGGCACGACATAGGCCACCTGCTGAACCCCTGATATACCGGCTTTCTCAGCGGTCGCCGGCACGACAAGCCCGGCGGTGGTATAGGCCGGCGCATTGACCGGTATGGCGGCAGGCCCGGCCTTGCTGGTCATGACGGCAGGCACGGCTGCCGCCCCCGGCGTCGGCCCCGCGAAAGCGGCGGCTGGCTCGACTGGTGGTGCTGCCGGATCGGCCGATACCGCAGCTGCCTGCACCGGCGTGTTGCCGGAGGGCGTGTTGCCGGAGGGCTCTGGCAGAACCGAAACGGTGTCCGGCAGCGCCAGCGCAAAGCCGGCGTCTGCGCCGGCGGCAGCGGCTGGTTCGGTAAAGGAAGGCGCAGGCTTGACCTGCGAGGTCGACGTGCAGCCGACCAGGCCGGCCGCCGCAAGGACCGCGCCGATCGCGATGAGATTGAGTTTTGCTGGCAAGCCGCGCTCGGGTCCGGTTCGTAGGTTGTTAAGAAATTTCTTACACCAGCGATTCCTGCCCGGCAATCGGGGCGAGCCGGTGGTTTTCGGGTGGCGAGACTCAGCTCCCGGTGCCATATTGTTCTGGATATGTACCTGTTTTTCGTCATTTTGCCTGGAGAACATGCCATGGAAACCCCCGCTTCGATCACCGCCGGCCACGCAGTGTTAGAAACAGTGATCGGCTTCATGGGTATTGCCTGGAGCGAAGCCGGCCTCACCCGGCTTTGCCTGCCCGAACGCAGCCGTGAAGCGGTGGAGCGCCGGCTGCTGCGCCACGCCGGCGTTTCACCCTCCACCGTCCAGCCGCCATGGGTCGTCGAGCTGATCGCCTCGATCAAGGCCTACGCGGCCGGCGAGGACGTCGATTTCTCCAACGTACCGGTCGATCTCGCCGGCATCGACGATTTCCGCCTCGCCATCTATGACGCCGCCCGCAAGCTCGCCTTTGGCGAGACCACCACCTATGGCGAACTGGCCAAAAGCGCCGGCCATGCCGGGCTGGCGCGGGAAACAGGCGCCGCGCTTGGCGCCAACCCGGTGCCGCTGGTCATCCCGTGCCATCGCATTCTCGCCGCCGGCGGCAAGATCGGCGGTTTTTCCGCCCCCGGCGGCTCGGCCACCAAGGAAAAGATGCTCGCGATGGAAGGCGTGCGCGTCGGCCCACCGCCGCCGGCGCAAGTGTCTTTCGGCTTCTGAAACAAGTTCTCTTTCGGGTTCTGAATTCAGTGGCGTCGCGGGATGCGCCGGCGGAAATGGTCGACCTCCACCCGCTTGCAAATGTAGACCGGGCAGGATTTCGCATCGGCGCTCGGCACATAGGCACGTGTCCTGACCTCACCCATGGTGCAGAATTGCTGGCTCTGCACATAGCGGTCGTAGAGCGGCAACCCCGGCACGCGCTTGGACTGATAGCGCAGGATCACAGCACCCTGCCGGGCGATCGTCGCCTGCACCCTGCCGCAGCTCATGCGGGTCGGATCGTAGCGCGAGATCGCCTGCGCCTCGGCGGCTACAAGCGTCAGGCAGGCGGCAAGCAGAACAGTTTTCATGGTTCCTCTCCCAAAACCGAACCGGCGCCCGAAGGTATGTTGCCCCCTTCCCGACGCGCAATTCCTCAACGCTTTCATGCGATTGGGGCGGCCGTTGGGCGGCGCCGCGTCAGCGCCATTCTCACGCAGACTTGTTTTTCGCGCAAAACCAGCCTATATGCGTTCCATTGATATTTCGGCCGATCGATCCGGGCCTCGCGATATTCGCGTTTGCTGACGTCTATCTCCAAAATCTCGATGCACACCGGCTGGACTTCGGTCCGGTCAAACTAAAGCAAATGTGAAGGACTATCGAAATGGCAACTGGTACGGTCAAGTGGTTCAATTCCACCAAGGGCTTCGGCTTCATCCAGCCTGACGCGGGCGGCGCGGACGTTTTCGTCCACATCTCCGCAGTCGAGCGCGCTGGACTGTCGACCCTGGTCGAAGGCCAGAAGATCAACTTCGAGATCGAGCAGGACCGCCGCACTGGCAAGTCGTCGGCTGGGTCTCTGAGCAAGGCAGCCTGATTTTGAAAATGGCGCGCGCCGGGCGAGAGCTCGGGGCGCGCGGCAAGTCACGGATGTACTGACGGTCGCGCGAGAAGCGCGCCGGAGCGGAAAGACCCCGACAAGCCGAAGCAGCAGATTGCTGCCGGCCCGGCCAAAACGCTCCAGTCAGGCTACCAAGCATGGGAAGGCGGGATTTTGTCCCGCCTTTTTATTTGCCTATATGCTCCATATGAAGAGCGCCCTTGGCCTCCTTGTGCCGACCATGTTATTTTCTAACCATGACCAAGCTCGAACAGATCGAAAAATCCGTCGCCGCCCTCAGCCCCGAGGAGTTGAAGGCGTTTGCCGCATGGTTCGAGGAGCTTCAAGCGGATATCTGGGATCGCCAGATCGAAGCCGATGCCAAGGCAGGCAGGCTGGACAAATTTGCTGAGCAGGCCCTGGCTGATCATCGTGCCGGCAGGACCCGGCCTCTGTGAATCACGTCGCCTCTCCCTCATTTTGGGAGGCTTACAGCAAATTACCTGCGTCGATCAGATCCAAGGCAGATAAGCGTTTCGAAAAACTGCGCTCTGATCCGTTCCATCCATCGCTGCATTTCAAACAGGTCGGACGCTATTGGTCGGCGCGGGTTGACCTCAACTACCGCGCTGCGGCCATCCGCGACCATGACGATATGATCTGGTTCTGGATCGGTACCCACTCGGAATATGACCGCCTTCTAAAATAGGGTGTCCACCAAGGCCCTTGTCCCGGTGGCAATAGGGTGCGGACAACCTACCCCAGCCATTCCATCGGTTTATGCCCCGGATCGGCCTCGACCCGCTTCAGCCAGGCCGCCACCGCCGGATAAGCGTCGAGCTGGAAGCCGCCCATCTCTGCCGTATGCGTATAGGCATAGAGCGCGATATCGGCGACGCTCAATGCATCACCGGCGAAGAAGGTGTTGCCTTCCAGATATTTGTTCATCACGCCGAGCGCCTTGTTGCCGCGCTCCAGCGTCATTGCCAGTCGTTCCGGCGTCGCATCCCTGGCTCTTTCTGGAAAAGTCAGCAGCGCCCTGCGCACCGCTATGTAGGGCTCGTGGCTGTATTGCTCGAAGAACAGCCATTGATAGGCCAGCCCCCGCTCGTATTTGTCGGACGGCAGGAAGCGTGTGCCTTCAGCGAGATAGAGCAGGATGGCGTTGGATTCGGCAAGTCGCCTGCCGTCGTCGAGTTCGAGCAGCGGCACCATGGCGTTTGGGTTCTTGGCGACATAGTCGGGCTTGCGCGTATCGCCGGTATGCGAGCTCACCTCGACATTGGTGAAGGCGATGCCCAGCTTCGCCATCAGTAGGCGCGGCTTATAGCAATTGCCGCTGTCGATCATTCCATAGAGTATGGTCATTTTGTTCCCCTGCGGCCGCCCCGACGCAATTATGGTGGCGGCGGCAGCCTGATCCAGTGATTTGTTTTGGCGCGACCATCAGCGCCGCTGATGCATTCAGGCCGGCATCACCCTAAAATATCGGCATACCCTAACCGAACAACGGGATGACCTTGTTGTTCATGCCGAGCAACCTGTCGATGGACAGCGGCTCCTCGTCGAAGACCGTGCCGGCCAATGCCGGCCGCCCCAGATGAAAACCCTGCAAGAGATCGACGCCGCCATCCAGCGCGACGCGCAGATGGGTGGCCTGCTCGATCCCCTCGACCAGCACCTTGGTGCCGCGGTCGTGCAGCGCCGAAACCAGCGGCCGGAAAAATCGTTCGGCGGCGGCATGGCGGCAGAATTCCGCGAACCATGTGCCGTCGATCTTGACGATGTCGGGCTGAATGAGCGCAACCCGTTCTTCCGTCGAATGTCCGGTGCCGAAATCGTCGATGGCGATGCGGATGCCGTCACGCCGCATCTCGCGTACCAGGCTGACGAGCACCTCGTCGTCGGCCGCCTGTTCGGTGATCTCGCAGATCAGCATGCCTGGATGCAGGTCGAAATCAGCGAGATGCCTGGTCATCAGCCTGATTTCGGCCAGCGCCCGCCCGGGGTGATCGTTGACCAGGGGATTGTAGTTGAAGAACAGGTCGAGCCCGTCGACGCCGATGTTGCGGAAGTTCCTGAGGTGCAGCACCCGGCACATCGTCTCGACGAACAGGCGATCGGCCGCGGGCAGGCCCTCGAAAAACACCGGTGGCGCCACCTGCCTGCCGGCGCGGTGCGGCTCGATCAGGCCCTCGACCGCGACGGCTTGTAAAAACCTGCCGCGCGGCGCGAAAATCGGCTGATAGGCGCTCCTCAGCCGGAATGCGCCATAGACGCCGTATTCGATCCCGACCTCGTCGGCAAAGATCGCCTCGCCGACATTGCGCCGCCTGTCGGGCCGCCCGGTCATTGTGCCACCCGGCGCCCGAAAGCCCGCGCCGGCCGCGGCGAAGGCGCCACGGGCACAGGCGCCCCTCCGACATTGGCGACGGCCACAGGCGTCTGACTGTCCTTGCCGAAGACATGAAAGCTGGTCGGCGCAAGTTCGGGACGCGCCAACGCAAACCCCTGCACCATCGAGGCGCCCGACTTCTCGGCCAGTTCAAGCTGCCAGCCCTCCTCGATGCCCTCGAACACGGTGCGGATGCCCTGTTCCTCGAAGCTCGCCACCATGGCCGTCAGCAGCGCGAAGCCAGCACCGGACTCCATCAACTGCATGATCCAGTGGGCATCGAATTTGACGATATCCGGCCTGAGCTCCTTGATGCGGTTGATGTCGGATTCTTCAGCGCCGAAATCGTCGACAGCGATGCGAAAACCGTTGCCCCTGAGCGCCTCGACGAAATTGTAGAGGGTTTCCTGCGATGCCGATTTCTGCTCGGTCACCTCGCACACGACGCGGTGCGGATCGATGTCTGCTTCGTGCAGCACCAGCCGCATCTCGCGCAACGCCTTGTCGGCGATGCCGCGGTCGGTGAACACCGACGGGTCGAAATTGATGAAGATGGACGCCTCCCGCGGCAGGCAGGCGCCAGCGTTCAAGAGGTGCAGCGTCCTTGTCAAAGCTTCGATATGCAAGCGGTCGGCCGCCGGGCACGTGTTGAAAAAACTCATCGGCGGTTGCGGCTCGCCGTCGCGAAACGGCCGGATCAGCCCCTCGAAGGCTGCGACCGAAAGCTTGCCGGCCTTGAAGGCGAAGATGGGCTGGAAGGCGCTTTGCAGCGTGTAGATGCCCCAGACACCGCTGGCGGTGCCGTCATCATGGCGGATGATATGGGCAAGCCCGATACTGCGCGACAAGGGTTCCTCGCTCCGCAAGACTGGCGGAATTGGATTGCGATCCTGCCTCTCAAGGGTTTACCCGCCGTTGATGAATTTATTGTTGCCGAGGATTTGAGCCCTGGCTCATCCGACTGCGCTTGCACTTGACAGAATGATGCGACATGAGAGGCGCCGCGGCCACCCTTGGCCGCAGCCGCTCTCTGGAGACACCGTTTCATGGCCTTTCTTGCCGACGTTCTTTCCCGCGTAAAGCCTTCCGCGACCCTGGCGATGACGCAGAAAGCGCGTGAATTGAGAAATACCGGGCGCGACGTCGTCGACCTGAGCGCAGGCGAGCCGGATTTCGACACACCAGACAACATCAAGGACGCGGCCATCGAAGCGATCCGCGCCGGCAAGACGAAATATCCGCCGGTCTCCGGCATCGTACCGCTGCGCGAGGCGATAGCGAAGAAGTTCAAGCGCGAGAACAATCTCGACTACCAGCCGGAGCAGACCATTGTCGGTACCGGCGGCAAACAGATCCTGTTCAACGCCTTCATGGCGACGCTCAATTCTGGCGACGAGGTCATTATCCCGCGGCCCTACTGGGTCAGCTATCCCGAGATGGTGGCGATCTGCGGCGGCACCGCGACGTTTGCCGACACCTCCATCGACAACGGCTTCAAGCTGACGGCGCCAGTGCTGGAAAAGGCGATCACGCCGCGCACCAAATGGCTGTTGATGAACTCGCCGTCCAATCCGTCGGGCGCTGCCTACACCGGGGCGGAACTCAAGAGCCTGGCCGACGTGCTTATAAAGCATCCGCATGTCTGGGTGCTGACCGACGACATGTACGAGCACCTGATCTATGGCGACTTCGTATTCAAGACCATCGCCGAGGTCGAGCCCAGACTCTACGAGCGCACGCTGACCATGAACGGCGTGTCGAAAGCCTATGCCATGACCGGCTGGCGCATCGGCTATGCGGCCGGCCCGCTCGCGCTGATCAAGGCGATGAACATGATCCAGGGCCAGCAGACATCCGGCGCCTGCACCATCGCCCAATGGGCGTCGGTCGAGGCGCTCAACGGCCCGCAGGATTTCGTCGCCAGGAACAAGGCGATCTTCCGGGGCCGGCGCGACCTCGTCGTGTCGATGCTCAACCAGGCGCGCGGCATTTCCTGCCCCTCGCCGGAAGGTGCTTTCTACGTCTATCCGTCCTGCGCCCAGTTGATCGGCAAGAAGACCAAAGCCGGCAAGACGATCGACAGCGACGAGACCTTCTGCTCGGAACTGCTCGAGGCCGAGGGCGTCGCGGTCGTGTTCGGTTCGGCCTTCGGCCTCGGTCCGAACTTCCGCATCTCTTACGCCACATCGGAGGCGTCGCTGGAGGAGGCTTGCACGCGCATTCAGCGCTTCACCGCCTCGTTGGTCTGATCAGGATCATTCTGTAGAAGGAAAACCGGCCGCAAGCCGGGTTTTTCATATCGGCCCGAAAAGGCTCAACCGCCATACTGCGCGTCGGTCACCTGCTCCAGCCAGTCGGCATGGACGCCGTCGAGCGCCTCCTGCATGGCGATATGCGCCATTGCCGATTTCGGAGCGGCGCCGTGCCAGTGCTTTTCATCTGCCGCGAACGAGATGACGTCGCCGGCCCTGATCTCCTGCATCGGCTCGCCCCAGCTTTGCGCGAGGCCGGCGCCTGAGACGACATAGAGCGTCTGGCCGAGCGGATGCGTGTGCCAATGGGTCCGCGCGCCGGGCTCGAAACTGACCATCACGGCCCTGAGCCGCGCCGGCGCTTCCTTCTCGATGATCGGCGTCTGCAACACGCGGCCAGTGAAATATTTTTCCGGTGCGATGATGGTCGGCACGCTGCCGCAGGCAATGATCTTCATCGAAGCGGTCCTTGGGCTGGCGGCAAAATGGTCGGTACCTGAACGAAGACCCGGAGCATGCGCTAGGTCCGCATCCGGAGGCTTCGCCAATCACGGCTAAGGCGCGGCCAGAACAGGCCTGTGCGTGCGCGGTAGGCCTCATAGGCGCCGGCCAGCGCGGTGCGCGAAAACTTCCTCTCTTCGTCCAGCGCGGCGATCGTGTAGATCGCAATGATCCCGGCGACAGGCACCACCGCCCAGATCGACCAGGTCGCGATGCCCCATCCGATCCAGAAGATGATGTAGGACGCATAGAACGGATGGCGGACATAGAAGTAAGGCCCGTCGGTCAGCAGACTGTCGGGATTGTCGGCATCGAATGCGAAGCGCAGCCGCGCCTTGCGCGAAATGACGATCGCCCACCAGAACAGGGCCGAGCTTGCCAGTTCGATGGCGAGCCCGCCGAGCTTCGCAGCCACCGGCTGCCGCTCGATCCACAGGATCGCCATAAAGAACACCGCCACACCGATCACCACGGCGGAAATGATCATGGCGCCTGGAGGCATGGTCGGCGACTGGAAATGAGCCCGCATGGACCAGGCGTATTGACCGAGCGCCGCAATGCTGCTGATCGAGACAAGGAGATCGAGCACGCCTTCCATTATCGCAATCCCCCGTTTATCGCATTGGCCCCGAAAATCGGAATCGATTTCGCAAAGCACGTGCGCAGATTCTAAAGTGCCGGAGCGTATTTTTTGCCTCCGAATGGACGCATGTCGCTCTAGCCGTGGATTCGCTCATCATATCCTGTTGCCGCGGAGAAATCCTTTCTTAACCACAAACCTAAACAACATAGTGACTGTGGGATGCGATGTTGGCCGTCGGGCAATCTGAGGGTCTAATCCAGCATGGTCGTTTCCCACCGGACGGTCCGCACCGAGCAAGCGGATTTGCGCCTCAGCCAGTCGTCGGGCTTCGGCATTCCCATTGTGTTGATCCATGGCTCGGGCAGTTCGCGGGCCGTGTTCGCCCGCCAGTTCGACAGTCCTCTGGCTGCCGCCCACCGGTTGATCGCCTTCGATCTGCCCGGCCATGGTGAATCGTCCGACGCCCGCGATCCGGCAAACGCCTATACGATCGCCGGCCTTGCGCAATCGACGGCTCAGCTCCTCGACGAACTAGGGATCGACCGCGCCGTCGTTTTCGGCTGGTCGCTCGGCGGGCACGTCGCCATCGAACTCGCGAGCTTTCACCCGGTGGTCGCCGGACTGATGCTGACAGGCGCGCCGCCGGTGTCGAAAGGGCCGTTCGGCATGCTGCGTGGCTACCATGCCCATTGGGACATGTTGCTCGCGTCCAAGAAGATCTACTCGGAACGCGATGCCGAGCGCTTCGAAACACTATGCTTCGGCGACACTGCCGATCCGTCGTTCCGCCAGGTCATCCTGCGCACCGACGGCCGGCTGCGCTCCGCTGTGACGCGCGGCATGTTCACCGGCAAGGGCGCAGACCAGAAGCAGGTGGTTGAGCAGGCCACGTTCCCGGTCGCGATCGTCAACGGCGAGAACGACCCGTTTGTCCGGCTCGGCTATTTCGAAACCTTGGCCTACGGTTCGCTGTGGGAGCATTGCCACGTCATATCAGGTGCCGGGCATGCTCCTTTCTGGGAGCGTCCGGATCTGTTCAATCCGCTGCTGGCGCGCTTTGTCGATACAGTGGCGATGCAGGGCGCGGACGAAACCACGCTGGCGTCACGCCGAAGCCGGGCCGGCTGAGCACCTCAACACAGGGCTATGTCCGCCCTGCGTCCGCGGCTGCGACTTTACCTCTCCCTCAAATCCCTTGCCCTCCCGGCTAACCCGTGGGACGATGCTTTCGGGTAGGTGGTGAACTAAAGCCCCGCCCGCGACGGTCGACAGGCCGGCCGCCGCTCCCAGGGAAACGCCTGAGTGGAGGTCAGTCATGGGAACTCGCGCCGGAGGACGACGCACGGGACCGAAATGCATTGCCATAGTCGGTCCCTTCGCAAGCGGTAAGACGACACTTCTCGAAGCAATACTCGCCCGCGCGGGCGCCATTCCCCGCCAGAATCCCGTTTCGTCGGGAAGCACCGTTTCCGATCATTCGCCCGAGGCGCGCGCCCACGCCATGAGCGTCGAGGCGACCGTCGCCACCACCGACTTCATGGGCGAGCAACTCACCTTCGTCGATTGTCCCGGCTCCATCGAATTCTCCTTCGAGGCCGAGCCGGTGCTGGCCGCCTGCGACATCGCCGTGGTCGTCGCGGAGGCCGATGAAAAGAAGATCCCTGCCCTGCAGCTCATCATGCGCAAGCTCGACGATCTTGGCGTGCCACGCATCCTGTTCCTGAACAAGGTCGACAAGGCGATAGCAGGCGTGCGCGACACGCTGAAGATGCTGCAGCCGGCAAGTTCGATGCCTTTGCTGCTGCGCCAGATCCCACTGCGCAAGAACGGCGTCGTCATCGGCTCGATCGATCTCGCGCTGGAGCGCGCCTATGTCTATCGCGAATATGCCGAAAGCGAGGTCGCCGAGATTCCGGGCGACGACAAGGCACGCGAGCTGGAGGCACGCTTCTCCATGCTGGAGACGCTCGCCGACCATGACGACCAGTTGATGGAGCAGCTTCTCGAAGAGATCGAGCCGCCGAAGGACGCGATCTTCGACGACCTTGCCGCCGATCTGCGCGCCGGCGTGGTGACGCCGGTGCTGATCGGCACCGCCGAGAAGGGCAACGGCGTGCTGCGCCTGTTGAAGACGCTCCGCCATGACGCACCCGACATAGAGGCGACCCGCAAACGTCTCGGCGCACCCGATGGCAATGCTACCGTGGTCCAGGTGATGAAGACTATCCACACCGCGCATGGTGGCAAACTGTCCGTTTCGCGCATCCTCTCCGGACAGCTCGCCGACGCTTCCGAGCTCTACCTCTCGAATGGCGACACGGCAAAAGTGTCCGGCATCTACAGAATGCTCGGCAAGGACCAGACCAAGCTCACCTTGGCCAAGGCCGGCGACACAATCGCGCTCGGCAAGCTGGACGACGTCAAGACCGGCCAGACGTTGAGCTCGGCCAAGGGCGGCGTCGGGCCGCTGCTGACGCTGACGCCGCCGCAACCGGTCTTTGCCTTCGCGCTGCGGCCGAAGGAGCGCAAGGACGAGGTCAAGATGTCGGCGGCCATCCAGCGCCTTGCCGAGGAAGATCCCTCGCTCAGCTTGCACCACAATCAGGATTCGGCCGAGACCGTGCTCTCGGGCCATGGCGAGATGCATCTGCGGGTCGTGCGCGAGCGGCTGGAAGGCAAGAACCAGATCCCGGTCGAAGGCCATGCGCCGGCCGTGCCTTATCGCGAGACGATCCGCAAACCGGTGCAGCAGCGCGGCCGCCACAAGAAGCAGTCGGGCGGCCATGGCCAGTTCGGCGACGTGGTGATCGAGATCAAGCCGCTGCCGCGCGGCTCCGGCTTCCAGTTCACCGACACCATCACCGGCGGCGTCGTGCCGAAAACCTATATCCAGTCGGTCGAGACCGGCGTGCGCGACTATCTGAAGTCCGGCCCGCTCGGCTTCCCTGTGGTCGATGTCGCCGTCAACCTGTCCGACGGCTCCTACCATGCGGTGGATTCGTCGGACATGGCGTTTCAGATGGCGGCGAAGCTGGCGATGAAGGAAGGCATGGCCGCCTGCTCGCCAGTGCTTCTGGAGCCGGTCATGAAGGTCGAGATCGTCACTCCCTCCGATGCGACCTCGAAGATCATTGCGCTCATCCCACAGCGGCGCGGCCAGATCCTCGGCTACGACGCGAGGCCCGATTGGCCGGGATGGGACGTCGTCGAGGCGACCATGCCGCAGGCCGAGATCGGCGACCTGATCATCGAGCTGCGTTCGGCTACCGCGGGCGTCGCCAGCTATCGTGCCGCCTTCGACCATATGGCCGAACTCACCGGCCGCCTAGCCGACGAGGCGATGAATACCAACGGCAAGGCCGCATAACATTGACGCATGTCGGCCAAAAGCATGCCCTCGGGGTTGACCGAGGGTGCGCGGCACTTTGGGATATTGCATCGAATGGCGAGGGCACGAGGAAACGGCGTCCGGATGATCCGGACGCCGCTCTCTTGCGGACCGTCTTCGTGGGAGGCGAAACGGCAGGTCCGCCGCACTTGCCGCCAGCCCCTGATGGCTTGGCGGTGGAATTGGTTCGGACGCGGTAGCCGCCTGAGCCCGGATCGTCCGAGTGATGCCCCCATCTCCCGCACGAACCACACCGCGTCCTATGATTTGCTTACTCGATACAACGTGTCTGCAACATGTTACCTAGGGTTACATGTGACTGTTACGCGATAATTTCGGTCGGTTTTTCAGAGCACTGCGGATTTCGGGCAACAAAAAAGCCGGATCAACGAAGATCCGGCTGAGTTTGATTGGAAGTGCCTGTTAAGGCTAACCTCCAGAGGGGAACACTCAAGGGCGCTAATGGGAGGAGAACGCGCCCAGGAGATGATCTACATATGTGCTCATCATGCTCAAGAAACAAGCATCTATTTTGCAACACTCGCATGCAAAAAGAGGCAGGCTGTGGTCTAACCCATTCCTTGGGCCCATAGGACCAGCAGAATCGTCGAAATGCAGCGCGTCGCGAGCCGGAATCGCAGCAGGAGAAGCGAATCGGAATTGATTCCCGGCCGAAACGCGGAAAACGCCGAATGGCGTGGAATCGGGCAGTCCGCGTTCATTTTTACGGCAATCGGGCAAGGAGGCATCAGTGCGGACACGTCAGGCGATCGCCGGCAGCGCGCTGTTCTTCGTTGCAGCCCCCGGCGTGGTCGCGGGACTGATGCCCTGGCTGCTGACCGATCGTTATCGTCTGCCATGGTCGACCGTGCCCGGCTTCGTGCCGATCGGCTGGGTCCTGATCGCCACCGCCGCGGCCTTGCTGCTTCATGCCTTTGCTCGCTTTGCCCTGGAGGGCCTGGGCACACCCGCCCCGGTTGCGCCAACCGAGAGACTGGTCGTCGGCGGCATCTACCGCTATGTCCGCAACCCGATGTATGTGGCGGTGCTGTCGATCGTCCTCGGCCAGGCGTTGCTGTTTTCGAGCTGGGCTCTCGTCGCCTACGCCGCCATCGCCGGCACCGCCATGGTCTCGTTCGTGAAGCTTCATGAGGAGCCGACGCTTGCCCGCCGCTACGGCGCTGAATACGATGCCTACCGGCGCGCCGTGCCCGGCTGGCTACCCCGCCTGACACCGTGGCGCGGCTGAGCCCGAAAAACGAAAGCGCTTCATTTCAGGGAATGTCTAGATTCAGGTCAGGCCGGCCTCATCTGAATATCGGCACACACTAGAATGACCAGCTTCGGGCCTTGGCTATAATGAAATCGCGAAAAACATGCAGCTTCGCCTGATTCTTCATCGCATCGGGATAGGCGAAATATGTGTCGAAGGACGGCACCTCGGTCTCTGGCAACAATTGCACCAGTCCCGAATCCTTGGAGATAACATAGTCGGGCAGCATGGCGATGCCGGCGCCGCCCTGCACCGCGCGCTTGATCGACAATATGTCGTTAATCTGCAGTGTCGGCACCCTTTGCCCGCCCTCGAAATCGCCGACCGTCTCCAGCCAGTTCAATTCCGACAGATGCGCGGGCACCGGCACGCCGAAGGTGACGATGCGATGGCTCTTCAGCTCGGAGATCGAAGCCGGCTTGCCAAATTTGTCGATATAGGACGGTGCCGCGTAGAGATGGAAATGCACCGTGAACAGGCGGCGTTGGATAAGGTCCGGCTGCTGCGGCTGGCGCAGCCGAATGGCGCAGTCGGCCTGGCGCATGGTGAGGTCGAGCTCCTCGTTCGCCAGGATGAGCTGCAGGCTGACCTCGGGATAGAGCTCGATGAATTCCTGCACGCGTTCGGTCAGCCAGCCGGCGCCCAGCCCCACCGTGGTCGTCACCCTGAGCACGCCGGAAGGCCTGTCCTTGGTCTCGGTCAGCCGTGACTTGATCGTCTCAAGCTTCATCAGCACGTCATGCGCCGTGCGGAACAGCATCTCGCCCTGCTCGGTCAGCACCAGACCGCGGGCGTGACGGTTGAACAGCGGCACACCGACGTCATGTTCGAGCGCGCTGACCTGCCGCGAGATCGCCGATTGCGACAAATGCAGGGTCTCGGCCGCATGGGTAAACGACCCAGCTTCCGCCGCGGCGTGAAACACGCGTAGCTTGTCCCAGTCCAGCGCCATGATTCCCCTCGTGCTTTCTTTGGCGTCTGCGCGTTCTTAACGTCTGCCCACTCTTAGCGTCTGGAAGTAAAATCAGGCTTTTGCACGGCTTTTCTCAGCCGCTTCTTGAACTTTTACTCCGCCGCTTCGCGGTGAACCTCTATACCGGCGAGATATTTTTCCGCCTCGAGCGCGGCCATGCAGCCAAGTCCAGCCGCCGTTACCGCCTGGCGGTAGATGTCGTCGGTCACGTCGCCGGCGGCGAACACGCCCGGCACGTCGGTGCGGGTCGAATTCGGTGCCGTCCACAAATAGCCATTCGGCTTCTGCTTCAGCTTGCCGGCGAACAGCTCGACCGCCGGCGCATGGCCGATCGCCACGAACACGCCGTCGACCTTGAGATGCGTCACCTCACCGGTTGCCACATTGCGCAGCTTCAGCCCTTCGACCGACGGCGGCAGCGGCATCTTGCCGGGCTGGCCGGTGATCTCGTCGACGACCGTGTCCCAGATGACGCGGACATTGTCCTTCTTGAACAGCCGCTCGCGCAGGATGCGCTCGGCGCGGAAATCGCTACGCCGGTGAATGACCGTCACGCTCTTTGCCAGGTTGGAAAGGTAGAGCGCCTCCTCCACCGCCGAATTGCCGCCGCCGATCACCGCGACATCCTTGCCGCGATAGAAGAAACCGTCGCAGGTGGCGCAGGCCGACACGCCGAAGCCCATGAAAGTCTGTTCGCTCGGGATGCCCAGCCATTTCGCCTGCGCGCCGGTGGCGATGATCAAGGCGTCGGCGGTATAAAGGGTGCCGGAATCGCCCTTGGCGCGGAACGGCCGCACATTGAGATCGACCTCGGTGATGATGTCGTTGATGATGTCGGTGCCGACATGCTCAGCCTGTTTCAGCATTTGTTCCATCAGCCACGGACCCTGGATCGGATCGGCGAAGCCGGGATAGTTTTCGACATCGGTGGTGATCATCAACTGGCCACCCTGCTGCAGGCCGGCGACCAGCATGGGCTTCAGCATGGCTCGGGCAGCGTAGATCGCCGCCGTATAGCCGGCGGGACCGGAGCCGATGATGAGAACGGGTGCGTGCTTGGTGGTCATAGCAGGGCTTTCACAACAACCGGACGCGAATGGGCGTCCGGCACAGGGAGCGATATCGCGCCTAATCTAGGTGTTGCGGACGACGCCAGCAAGACGACCTGACCTTCGTCCCCGGAAAGCTTCGGCGCGAACAGACGATCCATGAACATCTTGCGCGGTGACTGTGAGAAAATCGCCGATTGATGCGAGATACCGAAGTCGTTTAATTGCAAGATCACGAAAGATTCTTGCGCGAAGCGCCGAAGGGTATCCATGCCGCTCAAAGCCGATCTCGACGCCATCGACTGGAAGATCCTGCGCGAGCTTCAGCAGGACGGGCGCATGACCAATGTCGAACTGTCCAGCCGCGTCGGCATTTCGGCGCCGCCATGCCTGCGCCGCGTCAGGCGGCTGGAAGAGGCCGGCATCATCCGCGGCTACCGCGCGCTGCTCAACGCGCCGGCACTCGGCATGGACGTCGTCGCCTTCTGCCTTATCGGCCTGCATCACCAGGCCGATGCCGAGCTCAAGACCTTCGCCGAACGCACGCGCGGCTGGCCGATCGTGCGCGACGCCTGGATGGTGTCGGGTGAATCCGACTTCCTGCTGCATTGCGTGGCGAGCGATCTCGGCGCCTTCCAGACCTTCGTCATCGAGCAACTGGCCTCGGCGCCGAATGTCGACACAGTACGCACTGCGCTGACCATCCGCCGCGTCAAGGATGAAGGTCTGGTGGCGTTCTAGGCTTGAGTGGATTGCCGATTTGGGAGCATCGGCATCGCAAACTAAGAACCGACGTTGAAAGACAACAAAAACAATGACGTATGGCGGGATGCTATCTGGTTGGAGCGAGGTTATAGCGCCTCGATGGCCGCCAGCAAACTGGTCATGTCGTTGCGGTCGTGCAGGCGCATGGTGCTGAACCCGCCTTGATTGGACGCCTCGCCATCCACCAGCCAGCCCCGCGACAGGCCGGCGCGCCGCCCCGCTTCCATATCCGCCGGCTTGTCGCCAACGATGAGCGAGCGCTTGAGATCGAGCCCAAGATGCTTCGCTGCCTCAAGCAACATGCCCGGATTGGGCTTGCGCATCGGGTGGTCGGCGATGGCCAGCGACCCTGTACCCGCCTCGTGATAGGCGCAGGCAACAACCATATCGACAAACCCGTTGCTGCCCCGCAGCAAGTCGAGCACGCGAGCGTTGACTGCAGCGAAAACGCTCCAGCCGAAATAGCCGCGCGCGATGCCGGACTGGTTGGTCACCACGACGACCGGAACATTGGCCCCGTTGGCGGCCTCGATCACCGGGACGATGTCGCCGCGCAGCACAATGTCCGCCGGATCGCTGGGATAGTCGGTATCGACATTGATGGTGCCGTCGCGGTCGAGGAACAGCGCCGGCCTGCCGGCCGGAAAGATCTTGCTGCCAATCCGCTTGACCCACAGGCCCGGCTCTTCCAGCGGGTATGGGTTCGGCGTCCCGATGGCGCCCATATCAGCCATCGCTGAGGCGCGCTTCGACCATTTCGCACAGATGATGATAGAGGCACAGATGCCCCTGCTGGATGATCGGCGTCGAAGTCGAAGGCACGTTGAGCAGGATGTCGGAAAGCGGCTTGAGCTTGCCGCCGGTATCGCCGGTCAGGCTGATCACCGTCATCTCCATCATGCGCGCCTGTTCGGCGGCGGCGAGAATGCTCGGCGAATTGCCGCTGGTCGAGATGGCGAGCAGCACAGCACCCGCCGCGCCATGCGCCTCGACCTGGCGCGAAAACACCGTGTCGAAACCATAGTCATTGCCCCAGGCGGTCAGCACCGCCGCATTGGCCGGCAGCGCGATGACGTTGTAGGCCTTGCGCTCCTTCAGGAAACGACCGACGAGCTCGCCGGCGATATGGATGGCGTCGCTGGCGGAGCCGCCATTGCCGGCTATCAAAAGTGCCTTCCCCGACGAAAGTGCGGCGACGACGGCACTCACCGCGCGCTCCATTTCGCCGGTGAGGTCGCGCTCGACCATCGCCGAGATCGCGGTCGCCGAGCGAGCCAGATAATCGTTCAGTTCGGACATGAATTCCTCAATTGGTAGCGCCGCCGGCGCGCAGTTTGCCGATCGTGCCGGTGGTGCTCTTGCCGGCGACGAGGTCGACCAGCACGACGCGCCCGCCGGCCTTCTGCACCACATCGGCGCCGACCACGGTGTCGACGGTATAGTCGGCGCCCTTGACCAGTATGTCGGGCAGCAGGGCTTCGATCAGCGCCAGTGGCGTGTCCTCTTCGAAGACGACGACGGCGTCGACCGAGGCAAGCGCGGCCAGCACGCAGGCGCGGTCATGCTCATTGTTGACCGGACGCCCCGGCCCCTTCAGCCGCCGCACCGAGGCGTCGCTGTTGAGACCAAGAACCAGCCGGTCGCACTGGCTGCGCGCCGCATGCAAAAGGCTGACATGGCCGGCATGCAATATGTCGAAGCAGCCATTGGTGAAACCGACGCTCAAGCCCTCGTTCTTCCACGTCGCCCCCAGCCTTGCGACGGCGGCGGCATCGAGGATCGCACTGTGATGAGCGACCGGTCCATGCGAGCGAAACAGCGCGCCGGTCAATTCCTCGACCGTCAACCGCGCAGTGCCCCGCTTTCCCACCACCACGCCCCCCGCGGCATTGGCGAGGGAGGCGGCCATGAAGCGGTCGGCGCCTGCCGCAAGCGCCAACGCAAAGGTCGCGATGACGGTGTCGCCGGCGCCTGAAACGTCGAACACTTCCCGCGCCTGCGTGGCGATATGCCGGGCATCCTCCGCACCGACGACGCTCATGCCCTTTTCGCTGCGCGTCGCGACGACGTAGTCGAAGCCATGCGCCGAAATCAGCTCACGCGCCGCAGTGACGATCTCGTCGTCGGCAAACACCGCGCGTCCGACCGCTTCGCCGAGTTCCTTGCGATTGGGCGTGATCGCGGTCGCCCCGGCATAGCGCGCATAGTCGCGGCCCTTCGGATCGACCAGAACCGGCTTGCCCGCTTCACGGCAGATCGAGATCAGTTCGCCGGCGACGCCGTCGTGCAATATGCCCTTGCCGTAATCGGACAGGATGACGATGTCGGCTTGCGCCAGTGCTGCGCGGACATGCCGGATCAGCGTCGCTCGCTCGGCGTCGCCCAGCGGCTTGATTTCCTCCTCGTCGAAGCGCAGCACCTGCTGGTTGAGCGCGCTGAAGCGGCTTTTCGACGAGGTCATGCGCTCGCGGCCCCGCGCAAGGCCATCGGTCCCGACGCCCAGCTCTCCCAGCATGCCTATCAGATTGTTGCCGGCATGGTCGTCGCCGATCACTGAAACCGGTATGGCTGCAGCGCCGAGCGAAACGATGTTGGAGACAACATTGCCGGCGCCGCCCATCGCCAGCATCTCGCCGCGCCCATGCAGCACGGGGATCGGTGCTTCAGGCGAAATCCGCTCGATCACGCCGTTGACGAAGCGGTCGAGGATGAAGTCGCCGACCACCAGCACGGTGACACTGCCGAACCGCGAAATGGCGCGGTGCAAGGGTTCGGGAGAAGGCGGATTGTGCTTGATCATGTCATTTGCAACGCGCGGGAGAAGCCGATCTCGATGTTCTTGGAAACGTTTGCCGAAACAATGAACCGGTAGGTCGGTTTTTCATGGCGAAGCCGATATACCGCAATTCCACACAGTGCAACGGCAGGCGGCGGGCGGTCCGGCCAACGCCGGTTGGCGGATCAGCTTTTCTGCAAGGCGACATGAACGCCCAATCCGACGAGCACCGCGCCGCCGGCCCGCCGCATCAGGCGCTGCGCCTGGCTGGAGCGCCGCAACCTGCCGACCACGGCGCCGGCCAGGAACACGCACACGACATCCGCCGAGGAAAACATCAGATTGACCACCGTTCCAAGCACGACGAACTGCAGCCAAACGGGAAACGCCGCCGACGCATCGACGAATTGCGGCAGGAACGCCATGAAGAAGATCGCCGTCTTGGGATTGAGCACCTCGACGGTGATGCTCTCGAAGAAGGCACGGCGGGCGGATTTCGGCTCAATGCCCGGGATGACGGCATCGCCTTCCGCCCTGGCGCGCAACAGCGAGATGCCCAGCCAGATCAGATAGAGCGCACCGGCCAGCTTGACCGCCACGTAGAGCGTCGGCACGGCATGGAAGAGCACTGATAGACCCGCGGCGGCGGCGATGACATGCACATAGCCGCCAAGATGAATACCGAACGCCGCCGTCAGGCCGGACCACCGCCCGCGCGCCATGGTCTGCGCGGCGGCATAAAGCATGGCCGGCCCAGGAATATAGGCGAAGATCGCGGTCGTGGCGAAGAAGGCAATAAGCAGTTCGCTCGACGGCATTTGTCTTGCTCCTTCGCGATCCCGGTCGTCGGCTTGCCGACTGGCCCGGCGGATCGGCGACTGAAGCGAGAGCTTTACGGCGGCACTGTGGCAACTGCCCAGCCGACGCCTGCCAACGTGTTTTATCGACAGCCCCGCCAGCCTCCCCTATAAGGGCCGGAATCGGCAGACGAAACCGGAGGCCTTCATGATCATCGTCACGGGCGGCGCCGGTATGATCGGCTCCAATATCGTCGCCGCGCTCAATGCCGAAGGCCTCAGCGACATTCTCGTCGTCGACGATCTCACCGACGGCCACAAGATCGCCAACCTCGCCGATCTCCAGATCGCCGACTATCTCGACAAGGACGATTTCCTGGCCCGGCTGGAGGCGGGCGACCTGGGTCGCATCGAAGCCGTCTTTCACCAGGGGGCCTGCTCGACCACCACGGAGTGGAACGGCAGGTTCATGATGGAGGTGAACTACACCTGGTCGAAACGGCTGCTGCATGCCTGCCTCGCACTGCGCGTGCCCTTCCTCTATGCCTCCTCGGCTTCCGTCTATGGCGACGGCGCCGAGTTTCGCGAGGATCCGCAATGCGAACGGCCACTCAACGTCTATGCCTATTCCAAGAAATTGTTCGACGATTATGTCCGCCGCACAGTATTTGATACCGATCATTCGCAGGTGGCGGGCCTGCGCTATTTCAACGTCTACGGACCGCGCGAGGCGCATAAGGGGGCCATGGCCTCGGTCGCCTTCCATCTGTTCAACCAGGTCGAGCAGGGCCAGAATCCGAAGCTGTTCGGCGCCCATGACGGTTTCGGACCCGGCGAGCAGAGCCGCGATTTCATCCATGTCGGCGATGTCGCCGACGTCAATCTGTGGCTGTGGAAGCGTGGCTCGAGCGGCATCTTCAATTGCGGCACCGGCCGGGCGCAACCGTTCCGCGCCATTGCCGAAACCGTGATCGACACGCTGGGCCAAGGGCAGATCGAATTCATCGACTTCCCCGACCACCTCAAGGGCAGCTACCAGAGTTTTACGCAAGCTGATATGTCCCGGTTGCGCGCAGCCGGCTACAATGGCCAATTTCGCACAGTGGAAACCGGCGTTAGAGACTATGTCGAATGGCTGAAAGCCCAACGATCCTCGTGATCGGCCCACGCTGGGTGGGCGACATGGTCATGGCGCAGTGCCTGTTCTCGGCGCTGAAGGAGCTTCACCCGAATGCCGCGATCGATGTGCTGGCGCCGGCATGGGCGGCACCGCTGGTCGCACGCATGCCCGAGATACGCCAGCAGATCGACTTGCCGCTGAAATCCGGCGCGCTGGAGTTCCGCATCCGCCGGCGCTTCGGCCGGCTGCTGCGCGGCCGCTACGACATGGCCTATGTCATGCCGGGAAGCTGGAAGTCGGCGCTGATCCCCTTCTTTGCCCGCATTCCGCGCCGCGTCGGCAATTTGCGCGAAATGCGCTACGGCCTGCTGACCGACATCGTGCCGTTGCCCGACGCGGTGAAGCGGCGTACGGCGCAGGCCTATTTCGGCCTCGCCCAGGGCGGTACATTCCGCGCTCCAAGGCTAACCGTCGACGCAGCCAACCAGACGGCATTGCTCGGCCGGTTCGGGCTGGGGGTGAAGAAATTCGTCGCGCTGATGCCCGGCGCCGAATTCGGACCGGCCAAACGCTGGCCGAGCGAACACTATGCCGGCCTTGCCCGCGACATGATGGTCAGGGGCCTGAAAGTTGCGCTGTTCGGGTCGAAGAACGACGCCGAGGTGACGGCGGAAATCGCAGCGCTGGCACCGGGTGTTGTCAACCTCGCCGGCAAGACCCGGCTGGAGGACGCCATCGACCTGATATCAGCCGCCAGGCTGGCGGTGTCGAACGACAGCGGCCTGATGCATGTCGCCGCCGCGGTCGGCACGCCGATCGTTGCGGTCTACGGCTCGACCTCGCCCGACAACACGCCGCCGCTTGCCGAGCGCCGTGAACTGGTCTGGCTCGGCCTGTCCTGTTCGCCTTGCCACAAGAAGGTCTGCCCGCTCGGCCATCTCAATTGCCTGAAGACGCTCGAGGTCGCACGGGTCGCGGCGGCAGCGGATCGGTTGCTGGAAATGCCGGCCACCGCATGAAGGTGCTCATCGTCAAAACGTCCTCGATGGGCGACGTCATCCACACCTTTCCGTCCGTCGAGGATGCGCGCCGCAATCGGCCCGAAATATCGTTCGACTGGTGTGTGGAAGAGGCTTTTGCCGGCATCGTCGCCTTGCATCCGGCGATCGGCACCATCCACACCGTAGCGATCCGGCGCTGGCGCAAGAACTTGCTCGACCGCGGCACCTGGCGCGAGGCAGCGGGCCTGCGCCGCGCCTTGCGGACTTGTGGCTATGATCTCGTCATCGATGCGCAAGGCTTGCTTAAATCGGCTCTGGTGGCAAAGCAGGCCGCGGCGCCGATCGCCGGCTTCGACCGGACGAGCGCGCGCGAACCAACGGCCACCTTGTTTTATGATCGCCGCTTCGCCGTGCCGCGTGAACTGCATGCGATAGAACGCACAAGGCGGCTGTTCGGGCTGGCGCTCGGCTATGAGCCGGATCTTTCCGCGCTTGTTTCAGGCATTCAACCGCCGGCTGGCGGTTCTACCTTTGCCAGCGAAAAAAACGCCTTCCTGCTGCACGGCACCAGCCGCGAGGACAAGAAATGGCCGGTCGGCGACTGGGTCGAGACCGCCCGCCTTCTGGTCGAAAAAGGCATCACACCGGTCACCACCTGGTCGAACCAAGCTGAAAAGGCGGTTGCCGAAGCGATCGCAAAGGCCATTCCGCGGACCGAACTGGTGCCGAAATCATCGCTTGCCGAGATCGCCGCGCTCATCGGCCGGTCAACGCTGGTGATTGGCGCCGACACCGGCCTCACCCATCTCGCCAGCGCCTTCGGCCTGCCGACCGTCGCCGTGTTCCTGGCGACCGAGCCAGGTCTGACAGGTCCGCGTGGACCGTTCTCGTCGACGCTTTTGGCCCCGCCCGGCGGCGGCATTGTGCCGGATGCCGTGATGGCGGAAGCCGAAAGACTGCTAGAGCTCAAATCGCAAGCCGCGGCGTAGAGGCCCTAGATGAACTGCACCTGGACGATCTCATAACCCCGCGCGCCGCCGGGCGCGTTGACTTCGATCGCATCGCCGACCTCCTTGCCGATCAGGGCGCGGGCGATCGGCGAGGAGATCGAAATGCGGCCCGACTTCACATCCGCCTCCTGGTCGCCGACGATCTGGTAGGTCTTCTTCTCTTCCGTGTCCTCGTCGACCAGCACAACCGTGGCGCCGAACTTGACCTTGTCGCCGCTGAGCTTGGCGACGTCGATCACCTCGGCGCGCGCGATGAAATCCTCGAGCTCGTTGACGCGGCCTTCATTGAGGCTCTGCGCCTCTTTCGCCGCGTGGTATTCGGCATTTTCGGAAAGGTCGCCATGCGAGCGCGCTTCGGAGATCGCCTCGATGATGCGCGGGCGCTCTTCCTGCTGACGCCAACGCAGTTCTTCCTTCAATGACGCGAACCCCTCGCCTGTCATCGGGACCTTGTTCATGATGCCTGACCTTTCCTGCCGCCACCCCCGCATTTTCGGGGATAACCTTGTCGATGGGGTACAAAAAGAAAACGGTCCGGCAGCCTCGGGCTAACGGAACCGTTTCACCACAATTTCCCAAGATATAGCAATCTTTGCGCGGTTTTCACGCCCAAAAAGTCGGTTTTCAAAAATTCATCCGCCATTTGTGGAAATGCCGTTACGGCAGCGAGGCTGGCGGAGCGGGAGGCGACAAAAAACCGGCCGCGATTGCTCGCGGCCGGTTGAGAAGCGTTGGGGATAGAATCAGCTCCTTATGAAACGGTCGATCTGCTCGGACAGCATGCCGTATTCGCGCGATCCCTTGCCGGTGCGCTTTTCAATCTCGCGGAGCTGTTCCTGGGCGCCGGCAAGGTCGCCGATCTGCAGATGCGCTTCGCCCAGATACTCGCGCACCAGCGTGTAATCGGGATCTATGCGCAGCGCTTCCTCGTAGTAGCCAAGACCGACGGTGACGCGGCCGGAATGGCGGTGCGAATAGCCGAGATAGTTGAGGATGCGCGGATCCTGCTTGTTGGCGGCCAGGCTGAGCACGGCGATCGCCTCGTCATATCGTCCGGCCATCGCCAGGTCGTGGCCGGCCTCATAGATGTTGTCGTCGTCCAGCATGCCTTGCTGCGGTGGCACACATTTCTGCTTCTTCTTGTCCCAAACCTCACCCTTCTTGCACTTGGTGGTGGTTTCACCACCGCCACCGCCTTCACCGGCTGAAAACACCGGAACCGCAAACAGCGGCAGGGCGGCAACCGCCAGAACCTGGATCAGCAATCGTCTGCGCATCGAAGCCTCCTTGAAAAGAACAATGCAACACTAACGCCGGGCGAAGGCCGTTTCATCCCGCAAAAGCCAGGAACCGACAACCAACCGCCCGCTCCTCGAACTCCGATCGAAGCCGACATGCCGACAGGCCCGCCGGAGTTTGCCAATGGTAAAGACTGTGAGCGAACGTGACGTGACGCGCGCTGCAAATTCGCTATCATAAAACGGAGTATGCGGAGAAGGCCAGTGCAGCAGCGCCTTGAAAGGGAATGGGAGCTTTCGATCGGTCCCGACACCGTGCGCCTGTTCATCCTCAAGGCAAAGGCGCTCAGCGCCGCCGTCAACGAAGACTATGCCGATGGCGCCGAGCACGAGATAGAACTCGACGGGCAGGCGCACGACAACCACCATCATGACGGCCTGGCCGAGGAAAGTTCGGAAAACCTCACCGAGGAAGAACTGCGCGAACTGATCAACGACCTCAATGTCGACGAGGCCGCCGAGCTCGTGGCACTCGCCTGGGTCGGCCGCGGCGACTATGACGCCTCGGAATGGGCGGACGCGCTGGCGGACGCGCGCGAGCGCGCCAACAAACGAACCGCCAAATACCTGCTCGGCATGCCGCTGCTCGCCGACTGGCTGGAGGAAGGGCTGGAAGCCATCGGCGCGTAACGCTGGCGTCACCGATCGTGATCGGCCCACCCCTCATTTCAGGCAACTTCCACAGTCGCCCGCCGTTAGGGACGAATGGCGGCGCTGACCCTTTTGAGATTGGCCGGATTGAGCAGAGCGGCGCTGACTTTGGCGGCGACCCTGCTTGCCGGAGCGGCCTTGGCCAAAGCACCGAAACTGCCTGAAACCGTACCCGTCCCGGTGCTCAATCAATCGCAGCCAGCGCAAGAAGACGCTCCGGCCGACGTGCCGGTGCCCGAGCCGCGCCCCGCTGACGCGCCAAAGCCCGATCAGCAGGAGCCACCGGCGAGCGCTCCAAAGCCGACCGAAAAGCCCGGGCCGACCGAAAAGCCGGTTGAAGCGGAACCCGAGGCGCAACCGCCCACGATCGCCCCGCAACCGCCGGAGAAGCCGGACGAGGCGCAAGAGAAAAAAATGCAGCCCGATCCGCGCTCGGCCGACGTGCCGGATGAGAAAATGCCGGACGAGGAGCTTGCCTGTCGGCGGCGGCTGAAATCGATGGGCGTCGACTTCGAGGAACACAAGCCCGAGCACAATCCGGAAATCGGCTGCTCGATCCCCTATCCGATCACGCTGAAGACGCTCGGCAAATCGATCGCCATCGGCCCGCAAGCCGAGCTGAACTGTGAAATGGCCGAGGCTGCCGCGCGCTTTGCCGCCGATGTCATCCAGCCGGCGGCCAAGGCCGAGTTTGGCGCCGACCTCAGGTCGATCAGCCAGGCATCCGCTTTTGTCTGCCGGCCGCGCCACGGCACCCGGAAACTGTCGGAACACGCCTTCGGCAACGCGCTCGACATATCAAGCTTCACCCTTTCGGACGGCAAGAAGATCGAAATTGGCCCGGCGCCGCCGGAGAAGGACGGCAAGTTCCTCAATGCCGTGCGCAAGGCAGCCTGCGGGCCATTCAAGACCGTGCTGGGGCCAGGCGCCGATCCCGACCATGCCTTGCATTTCCATTTCGACCTCGAACCACGCCGCAATGGCGGCACCTTCTGCCAGTAGACGAACGCCGCTAGCGAAGGTCGCGCCGCAATTCAGCCGCAGGCGTGAACGCCGACGCTGATCTTTCCTTTACCGTTGATCGTTAAAATCCCGACTATCTGGAAAGGGATTCCGCCGATGGACGGGATATTTCGCGCAAGGTCGGTGCTCGCGCGGCAATCGAGGCGCGTGCGAGTGACCGCCGGCGGGCTGGCCGCTGCGCTTGCCATTGCGGCGATCTCGGCTTGCACCACCGGCAGCGTGCTTTCACTAGAACCGGCCGTCGATGTCGGCTCGCAGACGGCCGCCGTACCGCAATATTCCGGCATGCAGAGGCTCGTCCCATCCAATCCCGACATGATGACAGCCGCCTATCCGCGCATGGATGAGCCGATGTCGCCTGTCGAGCAGATGCCGGCCAGTGAGACCGACTGCCGCCAGCAGCTGAAACGCCTCGGTGTCGTCTACACCGATCTGGCGCCCATCCACGAGAGCCAGTGTGGCATCGACTATCCCGTCAAGATCTCCGCCATCGGCAACATCCAGATGAAGCCCGCCGCGACGCTGACCTGCGACATGGCCGCCACCTTCGCCATCTGGACGAAGAACGAACTCGTTCCCGCCGCCCGCTGGCGCTATTTCTCGGGCGTCAAGACCATCCACCAGGGCTCCAGCTATTCCTGCCGCAGGATCGCCGGCGAAGGCGTGCTGTCGGAGCATGGCAAGGGCAACGCCCTCGACGTCATGAGCATCGAGCTCAACAATGGCGACGACATCGATGTGCGCAAACCAGGCCTGTTCGCCTTCCGCACGCGCGGTTTCCTCAACAATGTGCGCGCCGACGGCTGCCAGTATTTCACCACCGTGCTCGGCCCCGGCTACAATTACGACCACCGCAACCATTTCCATTTCGACATCAAGAACCGCAAGAACGGCTACCGCGCCTGCCGCTAGGCGGCAGTCTTTCAGATTGGCGGAAGCTATATCCCTTCGTCATCCTTGGGCGGAGCGTGAGCGAAGCGAAGCGCGCAGACCCGAGGATCCATGCCGTGACCTGCGAGCGTCGCTGCGCTGCGGAAGCTGGGATTTTTTATGAAGACGACGACAATGGCGGACGCCGTCCTTTGTCCGGGTGGCAAAGAAAAATGACGACAATGCCCGTTTCTGGACCTTGCGCCTTTCGGCCCGCCTCACGGCATGGATCCTCGGGTCTTCGCAACGTCGCTTCGCTCCTGCTCCGCCCGAGGATGACGAAGGCGTGGTAAGCTCTAACCAGGTAGAACTAGGCATTAAGCTATCTCATGAGCCAACGAAGCCTTAGACGGCGCGCAACAACCTGGCTGGTGGCATTCCTGGGGGGCTATCTCGCACTCGCCTATTTCGCCGCGCCGGAATTCTGGACATTCCGGGACCGCAACTTCCGCACGCACCGCTTCGAGATGGTGACGCATACGCCGCAGGGCATTCCGGGCGACCCCATCAATGTCGGCCTCGTCGGCACCAAAAAGGAGCTGGTCCACGCCTTCGCCATCGCCGGATGGGATACGGCCGACGCCATCACGCTGAAGACCGCGATCGAGATCGGCGAAAGCGTGCTGTTCGGCCGCCCCTATCCCGACGCGCCGGTCAGCCGGCTGCTGTTCGAAGGCCGCGCCCAGGATCTGGCCTTCGAAAAACCGGTCGGCGACAGCGCCGACCGCCGTCACCACGTCCGCTTCTGGCACACCGACACGACCGGCGACGATGGCCGGCCGCTCTGGCTGGGTTCGGCAAGCTTCGATCGCGGCGTCGGCCTCAGCCACGACACCGGCGCGATCACCCACCATATCGGCCCCGACATCGACGCCGAGCGCGATTCCCTGATCCACGACCTTTCCGCCGCCGGCATGCTGATCTCGACCAGCGAGATCCCCGGTATCGGGGCGACCAGGACCGGGCGCAACGGCGAAGGCGATCCCTATTTCACCGACGGCAAGGCGATGGTCGGCGTGCTGCGGCAGTTGCCGTAGGCCGATGACGAACGGCTGGCCAGAAATCCGCATCAGGACCCGGCGATCACGATCTTGCCGAACGGACCTTTTTCCAGCCGTTCGAATGCCTGCGGCACTTCGTCGAAGCCATGGACCTTGTCGATCACCGGCTTGATCGCAAGCGCTTCGATGGCCTGGTTCATCCGCTCGAAGGCGCGGCGGTGACCGATCGATATGCCCTGCACGACAATCCGATTTTGCAGGAACGGGATGATCGGAAAGCTGAGTTCCATGCCGCCCAGAAGGCCGATGACCGACAGCCGGCCGTCGGCGCCCAATGCATTGAGCGATCGCCGCGCATTGTCACCGCCGGCCATTTCCAGCACATGCTTGACGCCGGCGCCATCAGTCAGCTCACGCGCGCCTCGTCCCATGCCGGCTGGGTGCGATAGTTGATCACCTGCCAGGCGCCGAGTTCCCTTGCCCGCTCAAGCTTCTCGTCGCTGCTCGACGTGACGATGGCGCGCAGTCCGAATGCGGCGGCGAACCGCAGAGCAAACAGCGACACGCCGCCGGTGCCCTGGATGAGAACGGTTTCGCCCGGGATCGGCTTTGTCGCCTCGACCAGAGCGAACCACGCCGTCAAAGCCGCGATCGGCAGCGTCGAAGCCTCGGCATCGCTGAGGGACGCCGGAGCCATCACGGCGGCGTCTTCATGGAAGAGCACATAATCGGACAACATACCGGGCAGCGACGACCCCAGCGTGTGCTTGTGCAGCACCGGTGGTGCGTCCCCATCCGGCCAATCGGCGATCACCTGACCAAGCACGCGCTGCCCGATGCTGAAGCGGCTGACCTCGCTGCCGACGGCCACCACCTCGCCGACGGCGTCGGATGTCGGCACGAAGGGAAAGGCGAGGTCCGGGATCAGCACGCCGTCCACGATCATCCTGTCCTTGTAATTTAGCGACACGGCTTTGATACGCACCCGAAGGTCGCGTGGACCGGGCTCGGGCATCTTTCCCTCCGCCGGCTTCAGTCTGGACAGGCCGAAACCGCTCATCTGCCAAGATCTGTTGATGTCAGTGCTCATCTCGTTCCGCGCTCCGCGATTGGTGGTTACGCGAGAAACCTATGCAATCTCACTATGGAAAAAAGTGCTCCCATGCGGCATATTCGGAAACAGGTTGAGGATCAGAATTCTACAATTGGAAAAGACCTATGGAATCAGCCAAGCTGCAAGGCATTCTCGCATTCGTCCAAGCGGTCGAAGCCGGCAGCTTCACCGGCGCCGGCCAGCGGCTGCATGTGACGAAATCGGCGGTCGGCAAATCGGTCGCGCAACTGGAACAGCGATTGGGTGTTCGCCTGCTCAACCGCACGACCCGCAGCCTGAGCCCGACCAGCGAGGGCTTGGGCTACTACGAAGCCTGCGTCAGGGCGCTGTCCGAAATCGAAGCCGCCCAGTCATTGCTCGCCGCGCGCCGGCTGGTGCCTTCCGGCCGGCTTCGCGTCGACGTGCCCCTGGCCTTCGGCCGCCGCTGCGTCGCCCCCGTTCTGTTCGACATTTCCACGAAATTTGCGGATCTGACGGTGGAAATCTCCTTCAACGACCGGCGCGTCGACCTGATCGAGGAAGGCATCGATCTCGCGGTCCGCATGGGCGATCTCGACGACAGCCTGTCGCTCGCCGCGCGCCGCATCTATGCCCAGCGCTCGGCCATCTGCGCGGCCCCCGCCTATCTCGAAGCGCATGGCAGGCCGCGATCGATCGAGGACCTCGCCAACCACAGCGTCATCGGTTACGGCCGCGACGGCGTCGTTCGTCCCTGGACGGTGAGGCATGCCGACGGCCACCTTGGAAAATTCCTGCCGCGGGCGCGGCTTGTCCTCGGTCACGGCGAACCGATGCTGGATGCCGCCCTTGCCGGCTGCGGCATCGTCTTCCTGCCGACCTGGCTGGCGGCCGACAGCCTCAAGCGCGGCGAACTCGAGATGGTGCTGTCGGACTGTCTCGTCGAAGACATCGTCGTGCAGGCCATCTGGCCGGTCACGCGCAATCTGACGCCAAAGGTCCGCGTCGTCGTCGACGCCCTGGTCGAGCATTTTTCGTCGCCGCCATGGGATGCCGCCTGATGGCCAGAGTCCGCCCTCTCTAAAAATGGCGGTTGTCTATTTTCGAAGGCGCCGCCGCAATGCTATTGACCCCTCATGCTTTACGCTGAAATCGCTATCGTGGTCGTCCTCATCTGTGTGAACGGCCTTCTGGCAATGTCCGAACTTGCCATCGTCTCGTCGCGGCCCGCCCGCCTCAAGGCGATGATCGACCGTGGCGTCAAGGGTGCCGGCCGCGCGCTGACGCTTGGCGCCAATCCCGGCAAATTCCTGTCGTCGGTGCAGATCGGCATCACCCTGGTCGGCGTCCTGTCCGGCGCCGTTTCCGGCGCCACGCTCGGCGAGCGGCTGTCTGTGTTCCTGGTATCGACCGGCATCCACGAAAACGTCGCCGACCCGCTCGGTGTCGGCATCGTCGTCGCCATCATCACCTATTTCTCGCTGATCGTCGGCGAACTGGTGCCAAAGCAGATCGCGCTGCGCGATCCAGAACGCGTCGCCGCCAGGGTCGCTCCGGCGATGACCATCCTCGCTACTTTCGCGGCTCCCTTGGTCTTCCTGCTCGACATTTCCGGCCGCGCCATCCTGTGGCTGCTTGGCCAGCGCGGCGAAAGCGAGGAGAAGGTCACCGACGAGGAGATCAAGATGCTGGTCGCCGAGGCCGAGCATCACGGCACCATCGAATCCGACGAGCGGCGCATGATCGCCGGCGTCATGCGGCTCGGCGACCGCGCCGTGCGCGCGGTGATGACGCCGCGCACCGAGGTCGACTGGATCAACCTGCAATCCGACGATGCGACGATCAGGAAGCTTTTGATGGAGACCCAGCATTCGCGGCTGCCGGCCGGCGATGGCGGCGTCGACGCCATGATTGGCGTCGTCCAGACCCGCGACGTGCTGGCCGCGATGCTTGGCGGCCGCGGGCTCGACCCGCGCCGGCATGTGCGCGCCGCTCCCATCGTCCATGACCAGGCCGACGCGCTGGATGTCCTTTCGAGGCTGAAGGAATCCGACGTGCCGATGGCACTGGTCCATGACGAATATGGCCATTTCGAAGGCATCGTCACGCCGGCCGACATACTGGAAGCCATCACCGGCGTCTTCCGCGCGGATCTCGACGCCGGCGACGAGGAGAACGCGGTCAAGCGCGAGGACGGCTCATGGCTGCTCGCCGGCTACATGCAGGCCGACGAGATGGCGGATGTTCTGGGCATCGACCTGCCCGAGAACCGCGACTACGAGACCGTCGCCGGCTATGTGCTGTCGCACATGCACCATCTGCCGGCGACCGGCGAATGCGTCGACGCGCAAGGCTGGCGCTTCGAAGTGGTCGACCTTGACGGCCGCCGCATCGACAAACTCATCGCCACGCGCCTGCCAAGCGGCCATCGCGAGGTCGTGCGGTGATGCATCGACCGACAGTGTGAAGAAGTCGGCCCAACGCGGACCTCCGGCACTCAATTCCAACGGCCGCTTTTTATACCAAACCTGGCCCGAGGGGTGGCCCCGGCGGAGCAACTCTACTCCCAGGTGCCTGGCGGCAATCCGCTTGAACATGGCTTACGAGGCCGCCGCGATAACAAAGCTGCGCCAGCCACCGAATGACGAGATATCGGAGGCATCGGTCAGGCCAGCGGTTTCGACCAGAAAACCCTTGGCCGCGCTGCCGTCCTCGAGCTCGATCGTGCCAATGCCAAGCGGCGGCGGAATGGACGCGACGAAACGGCCGAAGGCGTCGGCGCAAAGCCGCCAGACCTCGACGTCGACCGCGGTGCCGCCATCGGCAACGCGGATCAGGCCGGGTTTGGGCACCGACTGACCGGCCAGTGCGTAGAGCTTGTAGGATGCCGTGGTCCTGGTGGCGCGCAGGAATTGCGCGCCAAGCTGGTTGAGCTGGCCGTTGAGCGGCATGCCCGACAGATGCGCGCCGACTACCACCAGGTCGAACATGCCGTCGCAGGGCGGCAGGGCGGCGGGCGGCAGGCCGGGCTGCGACCAGCCGGTGGCGCCGAGCGAAAGGCCGCTCGCCACATGCAGGTCGCGGGCGAGCGCCGCCGTCAACGCATCGCGGCCGGCTGCCGCCAGCAAGGTGACGCTCATCGGCAGGCCGTCGCCGCGCCTGCCGGTCGGCACGGCGATGCCACACATGTCGAGCAGGTTGACGAAGTTGGTGTAGGTGCCGAGCCGGCTGTTGGTCTCGACCGGGTCGGCGAGCACGGCGGCGGTGGTGTAGTGCGTCGGCGCGGTCGGCACGCAGAACAGGTCGACCGAGGCAATCACCGGGCCGAGCTTCGCCTTGTAGGCCTGCAAGGCATAGAGGCCGCGGAAGGCGTCCGCTGCCGAGAGGTTCCTGGCGCCGCCGATGATTTTGCGCGTTACCGGATGCAGGGCCGCTTCGTTGGCCTCCATGAAATCGCGGATCGCCGCGTAGCGCTCGGCCACCCAGGCGCCCTCGTAGAGCAGGTTGGCGGTGGCGTAGAAATCGCCGAAGGGGATTTCGACCAGCCGGCAGCCGAGCTGCGACAGCATGGCAAGCGAGGCCTCGAAGCCGGCCTGCATCGCCGCATCGCCGAAGAACTTCAGGTCGGCCTTTGCCGGGATACCGACGCTCAGTACCGGTGGGCGCGCGGCGAGCGGCTGGACGGCGATGTCTCGCGAATAGGGATCGGCGGCGTCGCGCGCCGCGGCGACGGAGAATATCCTGTAGGCGTCGTCGACGGTCAGCGCGAACACCGAGACGCAGTCGAGCGTGCGGCAGGCCGGCACGACGCCGGCCGCCGACAGCGCGCCGACCGTCGGCTTCAGCCCGACGATGTTGTTGAGGCCGGCGGGAATACGGCCGGAGCCGGCCGTATCCGTGCCGAGCGCGAAGGAGACGATGCCGCGCGCCGTCGCCACAGCCGACCCCGAGGATGAGCCGCCCGGCACCAGCTCCTCGTCGATGGCGTTGCGTGGGATCGGCCAGGGCGTGCGCACGCCGACGAGGCCGGTGGCGAACTGGTCGAGATTGGTCTTGCCGACGACCAGTGCGCCGGCCGCCTTCAGCCGCGCCACCACGGTGGCGTCTTTGTCGGGCCAGTAGGTGTATTCGGCGCAGGCCGCCGTCGTCGGCATGCCGGCGACGTCGATGTTGTCCTTGGCGGCGAAGGGAATTCCCCAGAGCGGCTTTGCCACGGGATCGAACGGGCCGAGCGCCGCGGCCGCGGCCAGCAGCGCGGCCTTGTCGGCCAGATGGATGAAGATGCCGGGATCGTCGGCGGCCGCAAGGCGTGCATAGACGGCGTCGATCACCTCCGCGACGCCGGTGCCTGCCTGATAGGCGCCATGCAGGCAGCCGATGTCGAAGTGGATGTCGCTCATTTGGCCTCCCCCAGAATGATCACCGGCAGGTCCCACTGGATCAGCACGACGCAGCCGTCTTTCGTCCACACCGAATGCTCGGTCCCGACCGGGTTCAGGACGACGCTGCCAGCCGGATAGTCGCCGTTCTCGTCGCTCTGGGTGCCGTCCAGCACGACGATGGTCTCCAGCCCGGCATGGCGGTGGCGCGGCACGCCGGCGCCGGGCCGATAGTTGAGGATGGCGACCGACGGCTCGACCGGCCCGCCCTTCAGCAGCCAGTGCACGCTGATACCATCGCGGAACGGCTTGAACGCGAGATCGCGCCAGCCGTCGTCGAGCAGGCCGGCAAAACTCAGATTAGGCATTGGCAATTCCCTCGAGCACCTGGTCGGTGGTCGCAGTCCAGCCGACGATGGCGCCCTGCGCCCGGATCATGGCTAGTGCCGCCGCCTTGAACTCGGGGAAATAGCTTTCCGTCGCATCCTCGGCGAGCAGGCAATCATAGCCGCGGTCGTTGGCCTCGCGCATCGTCGTCTGCACGCAAACCTCGGTGGTGACGCCGGCAAAGACCAGCTGCTCGGCGCCGAGCTTCCTGAGGTCGTCGCCGAAGGAGGTGGCATAGAACGCGCCCTTGCCGGGCTTCTCGATGACGATCTCGCCGGGCAGCGGCGCAAGCTCGTCGAGGATCGCCGTGCCCGGCTCGCCGGCGATCAGCACGCGGCCCATTGGCCCGGCATCGCCGATGCGGATCGACGGATTGCCGCGATTGCGCTTGGCCGGCGGCAGGTCCGAAAGGTCGGGCCGGTGGCACTCCATGGTGTGGATCACCGGCAGGCCGGCGGCGCGAAAGCCTTCGATCAGTCTCTTCACCGTCGGCACGATCGCGATCACGCGGCTGACGTCGTTGCCGAGGCTGGCGCCGAAGCCGCCGGGCTCGGCGAAATCGCGCTGCATGTCGATGACGACCAGCGCCATGGTCCGCGGCTTGAAGGCGAATGGAAACGGCTGCGCTGCGATTTCAGCCATCAATGATGTCCCGCCATGTGCTCACCGATGGTCTGCACACTCGCCAGCGCGATCGGCGTCTCGTAGACGAGCGCTCCGTCGGACATGACGAAGATGCGGTCGGAGAGTTCGAGCAATTCGTCGAGGTCTTCCGACATCAACAGCACGGCGGCACCGGCATTGCGCGCCTTCATGATACGGGCGCGGATTTCGGCCACGGCCGAAAAGTCGAGGCCAAAGCACGGGTTGGAGACGATCAGAAGGTCGACCTCGCCGGTCAGTTCGCGGGCAAGCACGGCGCGCTGCACATTGCCGCCCGACAGCGAGGCGATCGGCGAGGACAGCGAGGCGGTCTTGACCTTGAACTGCTCGACCAGCCTGGCGCTGAACGCTCGGATGGCGCCAGCGCTGATCCAGTTCACAGGCTTGCCGTTGCCGTCGATATCGAAGGTGCGGAAGGAGATGTTCTCGGCCACCGTCATCTTCGGCGCGCAGGCGTTCTTCAGCGGCTCCTCGGGGATCAGGCGGACATTGAGCGCACGCGCCTCGGCGCGCGTCGCCGCATAGGCGGTGCCGCGAACCACGACTTCACCGGCATCGCGCGGGCGCTGCCCGGCCAGCACTTCGAGGAACTCCTTCTGGCCGTTGCCGGAAATGCCGGCGATGCCGACGATCTCGCCCGAGCGCACGCCGAGATCCTCGATCCGGATCGACTTCAACCCGGTGCGGTCGGGCGCCTTCAGCGCCTTGACCTTGAGCACGATCTCGGCGTCCAGCTTCGGCTCGGTACGGCTGTCGAGCGCCGCGATCGGCTGGTCGCCGATCATCATCGCCGCCATCTGCTTGTGGTCGAGGTCGGCGACGCGGCCGGTGCCGGTCAGCCTGCCCTTGCGCAGCACGCTGACGTCGTCGGCGAACGCCGTCACCTCGTGGAATTTGTGCGAGATCATCAGCACGGTGAGGTCGCCCGCCTTGGTCATGGCGCGCACCAGTCCCAGCACTTCCTGCGCCTCGCCGGGGGTGAGCACCGAAGTCGGCTCGTCCAGCACCAGGAAGGAGCGGCCGAGATAGAGCTGCTTGACGATCTCCAGCTTCTGCTTCTCGCCGGCGGCGAGTTCGGCCACCTTGACGTCGAGCGGCAGCTTGAACGGCATCCGCTCCATGAACACGGCAAGCTCGCCGCGCTCGTTGCGCCAGTCGATGATGCCAGGCACCTTCTCGCGCGAAATGACCAGGTTCTCGGCGCCGGTCAGCGACGGCACCAGCGTGAAATGCTGGTAGACCATGCCGAGGCCGAGTGCGGAGGCGTCCCTGGGGCTGGCGATCGCCACCTCGCGGCCGTCGACGAGAATGTCGCCGGAGGTCGGGTGGTAAAAACCCATCATGCATTTGACCAGCGTCGACTTGCCGGCGCCGTTTTCGCCGAGCAGAGCATGGAAGGAGCCGGCCGGAACCTTGACCGAGACATCGTCGAGCGCGGTGAAGGCGCCGAATCGCATGGTCATGCCGATGGTCTCGACGCCGACCGCCTTCCTGTTGGTGGTTGCGCTCATCGCGATGTCCTCACGGCAGCTGGGCGACGAGCGCGACCGAATTCGACACCGCGCCGAACACGCCGCCCTGCATCTTGATCATCTTGATGGCGGCGAGATGATTGCCGTGGTCGGTAGCGCCGCAGCAATCCTCCAGCATCACGCATTCGAAGCCGCGGTCGTTGGCCTCGCGCATGGTGGTGTGGACGCAGACATCGGTGGTGATGCCGGTGAGCACGATGTTTTCGATGCCACGCTGGTTGAGGATCAGCTCGAGGTCGGTGGCGCAGAATGAGCCCTTGCCCGGCTTGTCGATGATTGGTTCGCCTTCGGCCGGATAGAGGTCGGGGATGATGTCCCAGCCCGGTTCGCCGCGCACCAGGATGCGCCCGCAAGGACCGGGGTCGCCGATGCCGGCATTGATGCGGCGCGAGCGCCAGCGCTTGTTGGCCGGCAGGTCGGCGAGATCGGGCCGGTGGCCCTCGCGGGTGTGGATGATGGTGTAGCCCTTGGCGCGCATGGCCGACAGCACCGATTTGATCGGCTCGATCGGCGCCCGCACCAGCGAAAGGTCGTAGCCCATATGGTCGACATAGCCGCCCGGACCGCAGAAATCGGTCTGCATGTCGATGATGATCAATGCCGTGTTGTTCGGCCGAAGCTCGCCATTGTAGGGCCACGGATAGGGGTCGGCGTCGATGTAGCGCTGCGTGATCTCGGCTCTGGCGTTCATTGAGAAAAACTCCAGTTGGGGGCGGTCATTTGGTGATCGACAGTTCGCCCGGCGCGCCGGCGAGCGAACGGCTCGGCGACGAGGTGGCGATCATGATGATCAGGGTGAGGATGTAAGGGGCGGCGTAGAAGAGATAGTAGCCTTGCGTGACTCCGACCGACTGCAGTGCCGGGCCGAGCGCGCCGGCGCCGCCGAACAGAAGCGCGGCGGCAAAACAGCCGAGCGGGTTCCAGCGGGCGAAGATGACCAGCGCCACCGCCATCAGCCCCTGGCCCGACGAGATGCCTTCGGTCCAACTGCCGGGATAGTAGAGCGACAGATAGGCGCCGCCGATGCCAGCCAGCGCACCGCCGACCCCGGTGGCGATGAGACGCACCGTGTTCGGGTTGAGGCCCATGGCCCGCGCCGCGTCGGAACTGTCGCCGACGACGCGCACGATGAGGCCGGCGCGGGTGTTGCGGAAAGCCCACCACAGGAACACGGCAAGTGCGGCGCCGATCAGGAACAGCACATTGACGTTGAGCGCCGCCTGCACCTGCGGAATATCAGACCAGCCGCCGAGGGGAATGGCCGGCAGGTCGGGCGCCGAAGGCTGGATGAACGGTTTGCCGAAGAAGAAGGCGAGACCCGAGCCGAACAGCATCAGCGCAATGCCGATGGCGATGTCGTTCACCCCACGGAATTTGCAGATCCAGCCGTGGAACAGGCCGAAACAGAGACCGGCCACGGCAGCAGCCAGCAGGCCGAGCCATGGCGAGCCGGTCAAGACAGCCATGGCATAGGCGGTCATCGCGCCAAAGACCAGGGTGCCTTCGAGGCCGAGGTTGATGCGGCCGGAACGCTCGGTGATGGCTTCGCCAAGCGATACGAAGATGAAGGGCGTCGAAACGCGGATGGCGCCGCCGAGCATGGCGAGCGGAACACCCCAGAGGCCGATCTCGGTTGCGTCCATCAGGCAGTCCCCTTCAAGAAATCGGGCCTCTTCCAGAGGTCGGGATTGAAGGCCTTGAAGCGGCCGTAAAAGGTTTCGCTGAACAGGATGACGATGAACAGCATGCCTTGCAGCACCAGCACGGTGGCGTCGGGCAGGTCCATGCGTCGCTGGATCAGCCCGCCGGAGGCATCGATGCCGCCCAGCAGGAAGGCGACCGGGATGATGGCCAGCGGATTGTGGCGGGCGAGGAACGCGACGAGGATGCCGGTATAGCCATAGCCGGCGGCGAGCGAGGCGTTGGCGCTGCCCTGCACCGCCGCGACCTCCAGCATGCCGGCAAGACCGGCGAAGGCGCCGGCGAGCCCGGTGAAGCCGACGATCAGCGAACCGACGGCAAGCCCCTGCACCTGGGCGGCCCGGACATTGCCGCCGGCAATGCGGGCGGCAAAGCCCCAGCGGGTCTTTTCGATCAGCACCCAGGAGAGCACGCAGGCCAGCACGCCGACGGCAAGGCCCCAATTCACCTCCATGCCGGGCATGTTGCCGATGCGGTAGATATCAGCCAGCGGGTGGGTCGATGGCTTGTTGAGCGAGGCCGGGTCGCGCAGCGGCCCTTCGACCAGTTGGTTCATCAGGGCAATCGCGATATAGGCCATCAGCAGGCCGGAGATGGTCTCGTTGACGGCGCGGTAGTGGCGCAGCGCGCCGACGGCACCGATCCAGATGCCGCCGGCGGCCATGCCCGCCACGCCCATGGCGAGAATGACGATGAAGGATGGCGCACCGCTCAGCACCACCCCGATGGCGGCGGCCGCGACGCCACCGAGTACGATGGCGCCCTCGCCACCGATGACGACAAGGCCGAGCCGCGCCGGCAGCGCCACGCAAAGCGCCGCCAGCAGCAGCGGTGCGGCCCGCGACAGCGAGTTCTGGATCGAGAACCATGAGCCGAAGCCGCCGCGCCACATCGTTTCATAGAGCTGGACCGGCGACTTGCCGACAGCCAAGATGAACAGGCTGAACAGGGCCATGCCGACGACCAGCGCCGCGAGCGGAATGACGAAGGCCTCCGCCCGCCGGGCGATCCATTCCAGCGTCGCCGGATAACCCCTGGCGCCGAACGTCGCCGGCGCGCCGGCCCCTGCCACCATGTCTGTCATCCTACCGCTCCGTCCGATTCAGGCGGTCGAGCCGACGACGCCCTCGACGAGATAGTCCATGCTTTCGAGCTCGATGGCGGTCTCGGCGAAGGCCTGGCCTTCGGTCGCGACGACATCGCCCTTGTTGTTCTTCAGGGGTCCCTTGATGACGGAAAAGCCGCCCTTCATCATTTCCGCGAGCGTGCCGTCGAACTGCTTGCGCGCCGCCTCGCTGACGGCGGGACCGAGCGGGCTCATCTTGACGAAGCCGTCGGCCAGTCCGCCGCGGGTGAAATTGGGCAGCGGCTTGCCGGCGACGAGGTCGTCGACGAACATCTTGTAGACCTTGGCCCAGTTCCATTCCGCGCCGGTCAGGTATTTCTCGGGTGCCAGCGGGCTCTGGTTGGCGTGGTAGCCGCAGACGAAGGCGCCGCGGCCGGCGGCCGTCTCGACCACGACCTTGGGGCTGTCGACATGGCAGGTGACGACATCGATGCCCTGGTCGACCAGCGCGTTGGTGGCTTCCGCCTCCTTGACCGCCAGCGACCATTCGCCGGTGAAGATCACCTGGCAAGAGATGGTCGGGTCGACCGAACGCGCGCCAAGCAGGAAGGAGTTGATGTTGAGCAGAACCTGCGGGATCGGCTTGGCAGCGACGAAGCCGAGCTTCTTGGTCTTGCTGGTATAGCCGGCGACGACGCCGTTGAGATACTGGCCCATGCCGATATAGCCGAAATAGGAACCGGCATTCATCGGATGCTTGTCCTTGTTCCACATGCCGCCGCAATGGCGGAACTGCACGTCGGGGAATTTCGCGCACATGGCCAGCATGTGCGGATCGAAATAGCCGAATGAGGTCGGCAAAATCAGCGAGGCGCCGTCGAGATTGATCATCGATTCCATCGTCTTCTGGACGTCGACCGTCTCGGGGACGTTTTCTTCCTCGACAATGGAGATGCCCTCGATGCCCTTCAGCGCCGCGGCGCCTTCGGCATGCGCCTGGTTGTAGCCATAGTCGTCCTTCGGGCCGACATAGATGAAGCCGACGGTGGTGGCGGCAGCGAATGCCCTGCCGATGGGAAAGGATGCCGAGGCCAGCCCAAGTGCTGCTCCGGCGGCGGAGGTCTTGAGCAACTGGCGGCGGCTAAGCATGAATCTGTCGGTCATCTCTTATGCTCCCCTGTGGACCCTTTCCGGATCGGTTAACGCCTTCTCAACAAAGTGCATGCAATCGTTATGCCAGTTCCGAAGCTAAAATTTATTGAATAAAATCAATAGGGGTTTGAAAAGCGACTGCTCATGCTCGAGGCAATTGCATGCACTTTTTGCCTTGAAAATAGCCAGTTTGACAGGCAGATTAAAATAGAGGCATAGAGAGGTATATTGAGTCGATGGGCCGATGCGCCGACTGACTCCACGGAAGACCGGACGGAGGAGATTTGTCAGGGAAGCGCAGCTTGATCAGGTCGGGCACGACCGTCGATCAGATGGTGAGGGCAATCGGCGACCGCATCGTCACCGGCTTCCTGCGCCCCGGCGAAAAGCTCGACGAAGCCTCGCTCGCCGCCCGCTTCGACGTATCCCGCACGCCGGTGCGCGAGGCCCTCGGCCAACTCAGCGCCATGGGCCTTGTCGAAAGGCGGCCCAACCGGGGTGCCATCGTCGCTGTCGTAACGCAGGAGCATCTCGCCTCGATGTTCGAGAGCATGGCCGAACTGGAAGCGATATGCGCGCGCCTCTCGGCCGAGCGCATGACCAGCAGCGAGCGCCGCGCGCTCGAGGTCGAGCACCAGGCTTCGGCGCGGCTGGTGCGGCTGGGCGCCGAGGAGGATTACGAGTATTTCAACACCGAGTTCCACACCCGGCTCTATCGCGGCGCCCACAACGCCCATATCTACGAAATGACCGTGATGACACGGAGTCGGCTGGCGCCGTTCCGCCGCGCGCAGTTCATGCTGCCGGGCCGTCTGGCGAAATCCTGGCAGGAGCACGACGCGATCGTTACGGCAATCATGCGCGGTGACGGCGCCGCTGCTGGAAACGCCGCCAAGGATCACGTCGCCATCGTCAGCGAGGCGAGCGCTGTGTTTGTCGTTGGCGACCAACCGAGAGCCGGACCGCAACACCCATAAGGAGGGATTCGGATGGTTCCAACCTGGCCGCGTAACGCCAACGATCAGTGGCACGGTTGGAACGGCAGGATTTGGCACGACGTGCCAAGCGATGATTTTCTGCTAAGGGTCAAACGATCCCCATCAGGTGTGACGCGTATCTTCGATGACAGGAGAGTTGTGGCGCGGAGAGTCCCAATTTTGTCTTCTGGCGACGCATGTTGCAGGTCGCCACGCCTCAAGTTTGTTCGAAGACAGTCTGCGCGAGGAACGCGGCACCGAGGCTGGGGCACACGCGTTCCTTACCTTGCAAACTCGGGTGCCAATGCTGCCGCCCAAGACATGCAATTCAGTCAGACGTGGCGGCGCAATATTTCTTGCGCCGCCTGTCGAACCACACCCTCATGGCATGGCGGTTGAACTTCTACGTTCGAGGGAGAACTCCGTGCGTCACTTGCCGGCCCATGGGGCACGATCGGCGGGGCCGCTTTCGGGCTGCGCCTGGCTGTGTTCGGGAACCACGAATTGAGGCAGGGAGGCCGCATGCTTGATGGAAGAAGTAGTCTGGCTGTCGACACCGGTCGCGAATCCGCGGGTCGGGTCGCGGTCCGGGTTCTGGTTCGCAGCGAAGGAGATGCCTGTCGTTGCGACGAGGATCATCAGGGCGGTTACAAGCTTAGTCATCGTATTTCCTTTCTTGGAATGAGCAGA
Source organism: Mesorhizobium sp. STM 4661 (assembly GCF_000359125.1). Classification (GTDB taxonomy): domain Bacteria; phylum Pseudomonadota; class Alphaproteobacteria; order Rhizobiales; family Rhizobiaceae; genus Mesorhizobium. The sequence continues at coordinate 51,194 of NZ_CAAF010000081.1, forward strand.
TCCACCGATCGGCGCCACAACGGAATATTCGTTCCCGGCTTGGCAAACATTTCCCGGCTTCCGGTCACATCACCGTGATGAGACTTCCTGCTTACCCGTGAAATCTAAACTGCACATGTCGCAGGGGTTTGCCTGGATTCGATGAAATTGTATGAAAATGTACCCGGCGGCATCGCGGCACTGAACTTCTGTCGCTTCGGCATATTTGGCGACAATCTTGCTCGCCGGGGTGGCCGACCGCCCAACCATCCGCGCAAGCCGTTACCGGGTCCGTCGGACGGACGGCGGTGAGGGCTGCGTCGGGTGCCACGGCCGGGAAATCAATGCGGACGCCTTGGTGCGTCTGGCGAACGCACCAAGGCGAAGAACTTGTCTTGAAAGCAAATTGCCGAGAGGCCGGGTCAGCGGTCAGTCGCGGCATGCGCCGGCTGCTCATCGACATAGTCGGCTTTCCTGGACGGATTGAACAGCTTGCGGGTGGTCACGAAGAGCAGCGGGATGAAGAACACGCCAAGGACGGTCGCGGAAATCATGCCGCCCATGACACCGATGCCAATCGAATTCTGGCTGCCTGATCCCGGGCCATGCGCGATCGCCAGCGGCAGCACGCCGAGAATGAACGCCAGCGAGGTCATCAGGATCGGCCGCAACCGCTGACGGGACGCTTCGAGCGTCGCCGCCACCAGCTCCTTGCCGGCCTTCTGCTGGTCGATTGCAAATTCGACGATCAGGATCGCGTTCTTGGCGGCGAGACCGATCGTCGTCAGCAGGCCGACCTTGAAATAGACGTCGTTGGACTGGCCGAACAGCGTTGCGGCGGCCAGCGCGCCGAACACGCCGATCGGCACCGCCAGCATCACCGCAAAGGGGATCGACCAGCTTTCATAGAGCGCGGCGAGAGCCAGGAAGACGACGAGAATCGATATTGCATAAAGCTGCATTGCCTGGCTGCCGGAAAGCTTTTCCTGCGCCGAAAGGCTCGTCCACTCGTGGCTGAAACCTGGTGGCAGTTGCGATATCAGGCCATCGATCTCGTTCATGGCATCACCGGAGCTTGCGCCCGCCGCGGCCGATCCCTGGATCGCGACCGCCGAGGCGCCATTGTATCGTTCGAGGCGCGGCGAGCCGTAGGTCCATTTGCCGGTGGCAAAGGCGGAGAACGGCACCATGGCGCCATCGGAATTGCGCACATACCAGCGATCGAAATCATCGGGCTGCATGCGGAAATCGCGGTCCGCCTGGACGTAGACGCGCTTGACGCGGCCGCGGTCGACAAAGTCGTTCACATAGCTGCCGCCCCATGCGGTCGACATGGTATCGTTGATATCCGCCAGGCTGAGGTTCAACGCGCTTGCCTTTTCCTGGTCGATGGTAACAGCGTATTGGGGCGTGTCATCCAGACCATTCGGTCGTGTTCCGCTCAGGACCGGACTTTGCGCCGCCATTCCCAGCATCTGGTTGCGCGCCGCCATGAGTGCATCATGCCCTGCCCCGCTGCTGTCCTTGATAAAGAAGTCGAAACCGGCGGAGCTGCCGAAGCCGGGAATTGCCGGCGGCGCAAGCGCAATCACGCGCCCATCCTTGATTTTCGAGAATGCCGCCATCGCCCGTCCGGCGATCGCCCGCGCGCTCGATTGCGGCGTGGTGCGCTCGGCAAAATCCTTCAGGTCGACAAAGGCGATCGCAACATTCTGACCCTGACCGCTGAAGTTGAAGCCGACACTGCCGAAGACGCCGTCGACGTAATCCTTCTCCTGCGTGTTGAAGTGACTCATGACCTGGTTGAGTACTTTTCTCGTCCGATCAGCGGTAGCACCTGGAGGAAGCTGGATCGTCGTGATCAGCCGTCCCTGGTCCTCATCCGGAATGAAAGAGCTCGGCAAGCGGTTGAAAAGATAGCCGACAGCGACCGCGATCAGCACGAACACCGTGAGAAAGATGACGGAGCGCCGGATCATGCCGTGGATGCCGCGCTGGTAAAGCTGCGTGCCGCGCTCGAACCCCCGGTTGAAGATGCCGAAGACGCCGCGCTGCCGCGATCCGTGCGCGGGCTTTTTCAGGATGGTGGCGCAGAGCGCCGGCGTCAGGATCAGGGCAACGATGACCGACAGGATCATCGCCGACACGATCGTCACCGCGAACTGGCGGTAGATGACGCCGACCGAACCGGAGAAGAACGCCATCGGCACAAACACCGCCGACAGCACCGTGGCAATGCCGATGAGCGCCCCGGTGATCTCTTGCATCGACTTGATCGTCGCCTGGCGCGGAGAAAGGTCCTCTTCCTCCATGACGCGCTCGACATTTTCGACCACCACGATCGCATCGTCGACCAGAAGCCCGATGGCCAGCACCATGCCGAACATGGTCAGCGTGTTGATCGAGTAGCCGCAGACGGCAAGAACGCCGAACGTGCCAAGCAGCACGACCGGGACCGCGAGCGTCGGAATGAGCGTCGCGCGGATGTTCTGCAGGAAGACGAACATGACGACAAAGACCAGCACGATCGCCTCGAACAGCGTCATGACCACCTGTTCGATCGAGAGCCTGACGAAAGGCGTCGTGTCGTAGGGATAGGTGACCTCGACATTGGCCGGCAGCGTGCCGCGCAAACTATCGATCGTCGACTGAACGGCGGCGGCTGTGTCCATGGCGTTGGCGTCGCCCGCCAGGCTGATCCCAACGCCTGCCGCCGGCATTCCATTGAACACGCCGGAGGTCGTGTAGCTCTCGGCGCCGAGTTCGATCCTGGCGACGTCGGCCAGCTTCACCAGGCTGCCGTCGGGCTGGCTTTTCAGGATGACGTTTTCAAATTGCTGTGGCGACTGCAGGCGGCCGCCGGCTGTGATCGTCGCGTTGAGCTGCTGGCCGTCCCGCTGCGGCAAGGCGCCGAGCTGCCCGACGGAAACCTGGGTGTTCTGGGCCTGGATGGCGGCGGCGACGTCCGACACCATCAACTGGTATTGGGCCAGCCTGTCCGGATTGACCCAGATGCGCATGGCGTAGCGTGCGCCGAAGAGCTGGGTGTCGCCGACACCGGGGACACGCTTCAACGTGTCGTTGAGATTGTTGTCGATAAAGTCCGCCAGGTCATTGGGCGTCAGCTTGCCGTCGGTGGAAACGAAGCCGACAACCATGAAGAAATTCGATGTCGACTTCGCCACGGTGATGCCGGTGTTCTGCACCACTTGCGGCAATTGCGCCGTCACCAGCTGCAGCTTGTTCTGGACCTGCATCTGCGCGACATCGGGGACGGCCCCGTTCGTAAACGTCAGCGAGATCGACGTCTGCCCGGTCGATGTCGAGGTCGAGGCGATGTAGTCGAGATTGTCGATGCCGGTCATGCCTTGCTCGATGACCTTCGTCACCGAGTTTTCCACGGTCTGGGCGTCGGCGCCGGGATAGCTCGCGGTGATGCGCACGGTTGTCGGGGCGATCTGCGGATATTGCGAGACCGACAGCGTGGCGATCGACAGCGCGCCCGCCAGCATGATGGTGATCGCGATAACCCACGCGAAAACAGGGCGGTCGATGAAAAAGCGGGACATTGGTTAAGCTCAGCGCACGGAGGAAGTCGTCAGGGTGTGTCGCGGCGGCGAGAGCATCGCCTGGCCGGCAGGGTTCGGTCCGGAGCCAGCGTCCGCCTTCAACTCCCCCGTCGCTTCGTCAACAACGACCGCACTGACGGCCACGTCCTGCCCGTCCTGGACGCGCTGGCCGCCTTCGACAACGATCCGGTCACCGTCTTGAATGCCCCGGTTGACCAGCCAGTTGTTGCCGACAATGCGATCCACGGCGAGGCTGCGGGTCTCGATCTTGTTGGCGGCAGTGACGAACTTGGCGATCGGCTCGCCCCTGGCATTGCGCGAAACGGCGCGTTGCGGCAGCAGGAAGCCGTCGATCGCCGTGCCCTCCTGAATGCTGGCGCGAACATACATGCCAGGGAGCAGAACGCGGTCGGGGTTTGGAAACACGGCCCTCAGCGTCACGGTGCCGACGGTCTCGGCGACGGCGGTGTTGGAGAATTGCAATTCGCCCGGCTGGCCGTAGGGCGTGCCGTCCTCTAGCTCGAGCTGCACGGGCACCTCGGTGCCATTGGCCTTGATGCGGCCTTCCGTGATCGCTTTCCTCAACCGCAGCAGGTTCATGCTCGACTGCGTGACATCGACATTGATGCGGTCGAGTTCGCGGATCGTCGTCAGCGCCGTCGTCTGGTCCGCGGTGACCAGCGCGCCCACGGTAACGGTCGAGGCATCGATACGTCCGCTGATCGGGGCGCGGATGGTGGCGTAATCGAGATTGATGCGGGCCGTCTCCATTGCCGCCTTTGCCGAAGCGACATCGGCGCGCGCCTGCAAGGCGGCGACCTCGGCATCGCCAAGGGCCTCGCGGCTGACGATGTTCTGTGTCTGCAGCGACCTGGCCCGTTCGAGCTTCGCCTCGGCATTGGGCACGGCTCCCTCGGCGTGCTGAAGAGCGGCGGCCGCGGTATCGTAAGCGGCCTGCAAGGGCGCAGGGTCGATCTCGTAGAGGACGTCGCCCGCCTTGATTTCGCTGCCCTCGACGAAGTTGCGGCTGCGGATTATGCCGCTGACCCTCGGGCGCACTTCCGCGACCAGATAGGCGCTGGTCCGGCCGGGCAGCTCGGCGGTAATCGCCGCCGGCCGCGGGCGAAGCGTCTGCGCGCTGACCTCCAGTTTCACGTTCTGCGGCGTGCGTTGTGCCGCTGCCTGCTGTTCGCATCCCGACAGCAGGAGCGTCGCCGAGATGCCTGCGATAAAATGTAGGGGAAGGCTTTTCACAGTCGACCTCGCTTTGAATGCCGCGCCCTTTGCGCGCATTTGAATTCCAGGTTGGGATGTTGACGCTCAGCTCTGCTCAGGCAGGGCTGACAGCAGCTTGTCGAGCGTGATCGGATAGCTTCGCACCCGTGCTCCGGTCGCGTTGTAAATGGCATTGGCAACGGCAGCGCCCGAGCCGCATATGCCAAGCTCGCCAACTCCCTTGGTCGCAATCGGACCTGCCAGCGGATCGACCTCCTCGAGATAGATCGCGTCGATCGCCGGACGTCGGCGTGAACCGGCACGTGATATTCGGCCATGTCGTGGTTGACGAAACAGCCGTGGCGAACGTCCACCACGGCATCTTCGGTGAGTGCCGCGCCGATGCCGAACACGATTACCGTGCAAGCGCCGCACTGGCCGTGATCGCAGCCTTTCTTCGAGCCCGCCAGATCAAGGTGCTCGCGCGGCACATCGAGCAGCGTCACGCGGGCGTCGACCGTCAATTGGTTGATTTGACCGTTGATATGAAGATCGACATCGACAAAGGCGGTCGCGTTTTCGATCTCGGCCCTGCCTGTCCCGGCCATGCCTGTCTCGGCCATGCCTGTCTGCGCCGCTGCCGGGAAGTACGGCGGCGCTATCGAAGCGACGCCGGCGGCACCGCTTGCCAAGACCATTCGGCGGGTGACGCCGTTGGAATGGTTGTTGCACTGGCACATTGCCTTGATCCTCGGACACGATTGTGTGGAGGCTCAACGCTAGTTTTCCCTTGTCGCAGAGCTGTGCCGCAAACCGGCGAAATTGTATCGGCTTGTGAGAGTGAACCTTTAAATATCAGAGGCTTAGAACTGATTTTGCGACAGCTTGATACATTTTTGTTCCTGCCGTTGGTGCGAAATCCAGTATAGTTCGGCGCAGTCTCAATCAACCAAGTACAAGCTTGTGAATGCCTAGCCGCACATTATCGTCGTCGATGATCATCGCGATATTCGCGATCTCGTCGGCAAATATCTGTCCCAGCACGGCTATCGCATTAGCGTTGCCGACAGCGGGCCGTCGCTGCGCAAGATGATGCAGACCGCGTCGCCGGACCTCATCATTCTCGACATCATGATGCCTGGCGAGGACGGGCTGGCCGTATGCCGGCAAATCCGGGCCACGGATCTGCCGCCGATCATTTTCCTGACGGCGATGGCCGAGGACACCGACCGCATCCGCGAAATCTTCGCCGAGATCCCCTCACGCGTCGAATATTCCGCGACGCCGCTTGGCTGAACGAGCAGGACCGCCTGGCCGACTGCATTATCAGGCCAAGGCAGCCGCGACACGCGCAAGCAGCTTCCGGAAATTGAAAAGGGCGGCGCAAGCGCCGCCCCGTATCCTTGGGAGGATAATTCAACAGGCGATCAGGCCGCCTTGGCTTCCTCGGCGATCGCATCGGCCTTGCGCGCCGCCTTCAGCACCTTGGCCCACCAGGCGACGTCGTTGACCAGCGCGGTTGCCGCCTGGTTCAGGTGTTCAAGCTCTTCAAGCTTCTTCTCGCCTTGGCGGACAGCGAGGAAATCGCCCCAGGCGATATGGACGGCGGACTTGACCGGCGCCATCTGCAGCTCGACGGCATAAAGGCGGAGCTGCTCGACGGCACGCGAGCCACCGACGCTGCCATAGCCGACGAAGCCGGCCGGCTTCTTGTTCCATTCATTGGCGGCGTAGTCGATGGCGTTCTTCAGCACGGCGGTCGGGCCGTGGTTGTATTCGGCGGCGGTGAAGATGAAGCCATCGAACCCGGCGACCTTCTTCTGCCAGCGCTGCGCCACTTCATTCTGCGACGGCGCCCAGGCGGACGATGCGACCTCGTCGAAGAACGGCAGCGGAAAATCGCGCAGGTCGACGACTTCGACATCGATGTCGGCATGCGACTTGGCGATCTTGGCGATCCATTCGGTGGGAACGTCGGCGAAGCGCGCGGCGCGCGTCGAACCGACGATGATGGCGATTTTGGGTTTGGACATTGAGGGGCTCTCCTTGCGGGAAATTGTGGTATCGTTTGGATACCGGCGCTATATGAGATACCGCAAACTCGAAGTGCAAGGAGGCACGTTTTTGTTACTGAGGCACCCGCATGTCACCGAGGACTGCCGAGCCATCTCGGAGATCCTGCAGCGCGTCGGCGATAAATGGACCGTGCTCGTCGTCGGCAAGCTCGGCGACGGGCCGCTGCGTTTCAACGAATTGCGCGCGGCCGTCGGCGGCATTTCGCAAAAGATGCTGACCACCACCTTGCGCGGGCTGGAGCGCGACGGTTTCGTCACCCGCACCGTATTTCCGACCATCCCGCCGCGCGTCGACTATGAGCTGACCGATCTCGGCCGCGAGTTGCTGGTGCCGGTCGCAGCACTCGGCGAATGGGCGCGCAAGAACACCGCGCGCGTCAAGGCCGCGCGTGAAAAGTTCGATGGGATTCACGCCTGAAACCCTTGCGCCGCAAGGGTTTTCGTGCGGCGTCTAGCTTGGGCGAATTCTACGGCTGCATCTGCATTCCGGCCTGCGGACGGCCTTCGAGCCGCTTCGATCTCGCGGCCTGATTGACCACCTTTCCGTCGATGGCGCAGCCCGCCCCTTTACCGCAATTGCGCACAGTCATCGCACCGGTGTCGCACGTCCTCGCGATGCAGGTTTCGCACCCGGTCGCCTTCCCCTTGAGAGTGTGGTTTTCGGAAGCGCAACTGGCTTCGGCCTCGTCTCGTTTGACCTCGGTATACGCGGTTGCGGCCAACAGGCAGAACAAGGCTGCAAGCGCGCCTGCCAATGCGCCGTTCAGCAATCGTTGACGCATTGTCTTTCCCCCATGCCCTGCCGGACATGGTCACGGAAATGTGCGAACGGGACTGTGAAAAGCTTCACGCAGAATCGGTCTGGGGATCACCGATATCGAAACTTGGAAATATGGCGGTCAGCCTTCCGCCGGGACCGCCTTCGGCTTGCCTTCGCCATCCAGCGCCACCATGACGAAATCGGCATGGGTGACCTTCTCCATCAGGTCGGAGAGATAGCGCTGCGCCCAGGCCTCGACCTTGAGCGTCATCGAGGTGCGGCCGACACGTTCGACATGGGTGTAGATGCACAGCGTATCGCCGATCTTCATCGCCTTGGCGAACGACATCTCCTTGACCGCCGCCGTCACCACGCGGCCCTTGGCGCGTTCGGCGGCGCGGATGCCGCAGGCCAGGTCCATCTGCGCCATCACCCAGCCGCCAAAAATGTCGCCCGCCGCGTTGGCGTCGGAAGGCATAGCCAAGGTCCTCAGCGTAAGGTCGCCGATCGGCCGGCCGTTCGCGTATTGCACCATGCGAGAAATCCCCGAGATCGACAGTTCCAATCAGGTATGGCATGCCGCCAAAGCGTCAACGCGCCACCAGTAGTGTGATTTGAAAATTTGGCAATGAGTGGGAAGTTGCCGCTCGTCCCCGTCGATGGGAACGAGCAAGTGGCGCCAGGAACGATCGGTCGATTGAGAGTTCTGGAATGACGGCTTAGGGCCCGAGCAGACTGTCCACTA
>NZ_CAAF010000080.1 GCF_000359125.1 Mesorhizobium sp. STM 4661
CTGGCGCAACGCATTCGCCCTACGAAGCCCCTCTCCGGCCGCTTCGCGGCCACCTCTCCCCCACCTCTGGCGGGGGCGAGGAACCCAAGTTCTGCAAAAGGCCGTTCAAGCCGCCTCTCGCCGCCGCGACAGCCCCTCGCGAATACACGCCGCAAACTCCATTGCGGCGGGCTCGATGCCATGCTTCGGCAGATGCAGGTTGATCGCGAAATTCGGCAAGGCCGGCAGTTCCGGATCGGACAGAATGTCGAGATCGGCGGGCACGGTGGAGGCCAGCCAGGTGGTGACGGCAAGGTCCGAGCGCACCGTCGCCGTCGTCGCGTCGATATTGCCGTTTTCGAACACGGTGCGCCATTCCAACCCGTTCTCGTCGAGCACCGAAATCACCGCCGGGCGGAAAGCGCAGGTGTCGGCCACCATCGACACCGGCAAGGGGCGCTTGGCCCGGGCGACGCCACCCTTCGCGCCAACCCAGACCAGCCGGTCGATCAGCAGGCATTCGCCGGCGGACGGGCCGACCCGCTCCTCGATCACGGCAAGGTCCATGGTTCCGGCCGCGAGCGCCGCGGCAAGCTCCGGCGAGGACGCGCAGATCAGTGAAATCTCCACTTGCGGATAGGTCTCGGCATAGGTCTTCAGCACTGGCGCCAAAAGGGTGCCGACAAGGTCGTAGGGTACGCCGATCCGAACTTCGCCCGCAACCGCATTGCCGTTCATCTCGGTCCAGATCTCGTCATTGAGCGCGAGCAGGCGCTTGGCCTTGCCGAGCAGCCGTTCGCCGGCGCGCGTCAAGCGCAATCCGCGCCGGTCGCGCTCGAACAGGCCGCAGCCGAGAAGCTCCTCCAGCCGTTTGATCTGCTGGCTCACCGCGCCTTGCGTCAGATGCAGCGCGTTCGCCGCCGCCGTCATGCTGGCTCTGTCGGCGACGGTGACGAAGGTTCGGATCAGTGCAGAATCGAGGTTGCGGATCATGCCGGCATTATATGTGCTAATGCCAAGCATATCAAACATTGCATTTACTGATAGAAGACAATCTCTAGCATGGCGGTTCCATAGAGGAAACGGCATGTTCGAGAGCATCTTCCCGCTTGTCCTGTTCGCGCTCGTCGCAACCTCCACGCCAGGCATGGCCACGACCTTGTCGACGGCGTCCGGAGCCCAGTTCGGCTTTCGCCGCTCGGTTCCGTTGATGGCCGGCAGCGCCGCCGGCCTGGCCTCGGTGGCGGCCGCCGGGGCTGTCGGGCTCGCCGGCCTGCTGGCTGCCGCCCCGTTCCTGCAATTGGCGATGAAGATCGCCGGATCGCTCTACCTTGTCTGGCTTGCCTTCAAGATCGGCCGCGGCGGCCCTCCCAATCTCGACGTGTCGATGGCAAAGCCCAACAGTTTCTTCGGTGGCGCCGGCCTGCAATGGATGAACCCCAAGGGCTGGGCCATGGGGTTGGGTGCGGCGGCATCCTTTGCGGCGCTCGCCAACGGACCTCTGCAACTGGCGCTGTTGCTCGGCGCGGTCTTCGGTCTGGCCGCGGCACTGTCGCTATCATTGTGGTGCGTGGCCGGCACGCTGCTCGCCCGGTTGCTCAGGACCGAGCGGCAATGGCGTGCACTCAACATCGCGCTGGGCCTGCTGCTGGCCGCCTCGGTCATCCCGATGTGGCGGTCGGCCTAACGCTTGAGTTCCTCGCCCCCACGGACGTGGGGGAGAGGTGGCTCGGCGAAGCCGAGACGGAGAGGGGGCCTGGCGAGACGGTGACCAAGTTCTGCAGGGCATTCGCCCTACGAAGCCCCCTCCGTCCGCTTCGCGTCCACCTCTCCCCCGCTTTGCGACCGCTTTGCGGGGGCGAGGAACCCAAATTCTGCGAGGTCGGCGCCAATCCCACCTCGGCTCTCAAGCTGCGTAGCGTGCCGCCGGCTTGTCTGCGTGCAGGCTGCCGTAGAAGCCCTGCCGGGCACTAAGGAAAGCATCCAGCTTGGCCGCATCGGCGAGCCCGGGCGCGGTGACGGCTTCGCCTCTGGCGAGCCCGACAAGCGCGGCATCGACCAGGTCATCGGCCGTCATGATGATTTCCTTTGGAAGCTTGTCGATATCGCTGCCCGCAACTTCCCAGAATTCGGTGCGCGTGGCGCCCGGCAGCACGACCTGCGCCTTCACCCCGGTGCCGGCGACTTCGCGCTGCAAGGCCTCGGTGAAGTTCACGACATAGGCCTTGGTGCCGCTGTAGATGCCGCCGAACGAGGTGTCGAAGGCGAGCACCGAGGCGATGTTGACGATGGCGCCGCGCTTGCGGGCGATCAGGCCCGGCAAAACGGCGCGCGTCAGCCGCGTCAAGGCGACGATATTGACCTTGATCATGCGCTCGGCGAGGTCGGCGTCGGCTGTCGCCACCACTTGCGCCCCGCCGATGCCGGCATTGTTGACCAGCAGCGTGACGCTCTCGTCGGCCGATATCGCCTGCTCGACGCGGCGGACATCCCTATCGTCAGCGAGATCGGCGCTGATGACGCTGACCTTGCTTCTGTAGGCATAGCGCAGCTTCTGCGCCAGTTCCTCGAGCCGGTCGGCGCGGCGCGCCACCAGCACGAGATCATAGCCCTGCCCGGCCAACCGGTCCGCATAGACCGCGCCGATGCCCGACGAGGCGCCGGTGATCACCGCCGTGCCCTTGTTCTGATTGCTCATTGTCCTGATCCTTCTGTTTTTCGACCTTGGCTATAAGTGCGGCGGGCAACGCCCTCACCTGTCTCAAGCCACCAGATTTCATTTAGTGGCATATGCCACTTTTTGGGAAGTAGGTATATGCCACTATCTTGTCAATCGGACTGTCGAAGATTATTTCAGGCAGAATGGGCGAACGCCGTTCGCTCTCCAAGGGAATCACCGTGACCCAAGCCGCCCTGCCCGGCCTGACCCTTTGCAACAACGCCATGCTACGGCGCGCGACGCGCAAGCTTGGCCAGTTCTATGACGATATGCTCGCCCCCTCGGGCCTCAAGGCCACGCAGCAGGGCCTGCTCTATCAGATCCTTATCGGCGACGAGCCGGCGATGGGCGCCATCGCGGCAGCCTTGATCATGGACCTGTCGGCGCTCGGCCATACGCTGAAGCCTCTGATCCGCGACGGCTATGTCGAGACCTTTGCCGACAAGGACGACCGCCGCGTCAAACGCGTGCGGCTGACGCCGCAAGGCCTGATCAAGCTCGATGAGGCCATGAAATTGTGGAGCCTCGCCCAGCAGCGTTTCGAGGCGATGGTCGGCAAGGACGAGGCGGCAAGGCTGCGCGCGGCGCTGGATGACATCGCCGCGCTGGATTTTGACATGCCGCCGGCCGCGCCATCGAAATGAAGCGTCGGCCGGCGATTGGTTCCTAGAGCAATTCCAGGAAAAGTGTGAAACGGTTTTCCTGGGAAAAGCGCAGAGCGCTTTCCCTAGTGAATTGCGTCAAAACAAAGAGATAGAGCGGTTCAGCGTTTCCGCGAAACGATGAACCGCTCTAGGGGCTACTCCGCCGGCATGGCGACGGTCCGGGCCAGCATGCGTCCGGCCAGCACGACGCCTAACCCCACGATCGGGAAGGCGGCGGCGACCAGGCCGAGATCGGCCGGCGCGCCGTAGCGCAGCACCGCACCGCCGACCACCGCGCCCAGCGCCACGCCGAGATAGAGCGCCGAGGCGTTGAGCGACAGCACGATCGGTGCGGCGTCGGGCGCCAGCTTGATGATGCGGCTGGCCTGCGCCGGCGGGAACGCCCAGCCGACGATGCCCCACGGCACCATCATGGCCATCAGCGCCGGTCCGGCAATATGGTGCGGCAGGAAGGCCGGGATGACCGAAAGCATGACCAGCATGGCCGCACTCAGCCCCAGCGACCAGCCGACGGTGCGCGTCGCGCCGAAACGGTCGGCGGCCTGCCCGCCGGCAATGTTGCCGATGACGGCGCCGACACCGAAGGCCAGCAGCATGCCCGGCAGTGCGATCGGGCCCAAGCCCCCGCCTTCGATTGCCAGCGGCGCGACATAGGCAAAGACCGTGAAAGCACCGGTGAGCGCCAGCAGCGTTGTCAGCAGGATCGATGGCACGCCTGGACGAAGTGCCGCCGCCAGCCGCCGCCGGAGCGGCAGCCTGGTGCCGACGATGCCCTGCGGCAGCCGGTACCACAGGATCGCGCCGGCCAGGGCGCCGAGGCCGGCGATGGCAAAGAACGTGCCGCGCCAGCCGGCAATGGTCGCGACAAGCGCGCCGAGTGGCGCGCCGACCGCCACCGCCACCGTGGTGCCGCCGACGACGACCGCAATGGCGCGTGCCCGGTGATGATCGTCGACGAGCGCCACGGCAGTCCCTTGCGCGGTTGCCGCGAACAGGCCTGACGACAGCGCCATGACGATGCGCGCGATCAGCAGCACTTCGAAGGAGGAACTCAACGCCGCCACCAGATTGCCGAGCACGAAGAACACCAGCGTCCACAGGATGACGCGGCGCCGGTCCCATTCGCCGGTCAGCGTCGCCAGGATCGGCGTGCCGACCGCATAGGCGAGCGCGAAGGCGGTGATCAGCGAGCCGGCGAGCGGAATGGAGATGCCGGCATCGGCCGCGATATCCGGCAGCAGGCTGGAAATGACGAAGCCTTCGGTCGAGATCGTGAACGATCCGAGTGCAAGCCAGAAGAGGCGCTTGTCCATGGCGAAATCCTTAGTTCAAAAGTTATTGAACAATTGGACATAACAGGGCATGATGTCAATGAAGCCTGGCGAAAATAGCTGAACCCTGCTGACAGCCCTGTGTCAGGACAGGCCGAGGCAGCGTCAAGGCCGGGTGCACTGGCGTAGGAGCAGATGCGTTGAAATCGGCCCCAATTGTGCTTAGGTCTCAGGCATGACGTTGCCCCATCCCACCGCCGACCAGATCAGCCTGCCGAACGTGCTTGCCGTGCTCGGCGACCCGACCAGGCTCGCCATCGTGCGCTATCTCGCCAGCAAGGAAGGCGTGCCGCTGAATTGCAGCCAGTTCCTCGATCTCGGCTCGAAGACCAATCTCAGCTATCATCTGGCCAAGCTGCGCGAGGCCGGCGTCACCCGCGCCGAGGTGGTCGGCACCAGCCGGCTGATCACGCTGCGCCGCAACGATCTCGACGCCCGCTTTCCGGGCCTGCTCGACAGTGTGATCGCCGCCGCCGCCGAGGATACCGCGCTGCCGATGGTCGGTGGCCACGACGTCGAAATATCAGCCTAAACACCAACCGGGAAGCGACCTTCCAGAACTTGGGTTCCTCGCCCCCACGAGAGTGGGGGAGAGGTGGCCCGGCGAAGCCGGGACGGAGAGGGGGCCTTGACGCTCCCCGATCGTTCAAGGAAGTTTCATTTTCTCTCGACGCGCCGTTGCGAAGAGCCCCCTCTCCGGCCGCTTCGCGGCCACCTCTCCCCCGCTTCGCGGGGGCGAGGAAACGCTGCCTCAACCCACCGGAGCTTCCGATGCGCATCGCCGTCCTCGCCGATATCCACGGCAATGTGCTGGCGCTCGACGCCGTGCTCGACGATCTCAGGCAGCGCGGCGGCGCAGACCTCGTCGTCAATCTCGGCGATTGCGTCTCCGGCCCGCTGTGGCCGCGCGAGACGTTTGCGCGGCTGGAAGCCCTCAACCTGCCGACGGTGCGCGGCAACCATGACCGCCGCGTCGCCGTCGACCCGGCCGACGACCAGATGTGGCCTTCCGACCGCTACGCGCAGGAGCGGCTGACGGCGGCGCAGCGCGAGGCGCTGTTTGCCCTGCCCCTGACCCTGGAGATCGCGCCCGGCGTCATCGCCTTCCACGCCCGGCCCGATCACGACGAAAAATACCTGGCCGACGCGATATCGGATGGCCAGTTGGTGCGTGCGCCGCTGGCCGCCATCAGGCGACGGCTGAAGGGGCTCGACACTTCTTGCCGCATCGTGCTGTGCGGCCACAGCCACCGCGCCGAGCTGATCGGCATTCCCGATGGTCCCGTCATCTTCAACCCCGGCAGCATCGGCTGCCCCGCCTATGACGACGATACGCCGCCGGCGCATGTCTCCGAGCAGGGCACGCCGCATGCGCGCTACGGCATCGTCGAACTGGGCCAACCGGGCCGTCCCGATCGCTTCGAGGCCATTGCAGTCGAATACGATCACGAGGCGGCGGCGCGGCAGGCCGAACAGGCGGGACGGCCAGAATGGGCCCACGCGCTGCGCACCGGGTTCATGCCAGGCTGAGCGAGGCACGAGTTCATGCCGGGCTGAGCGAGGCACGAGTTCATGCCGGGCTGAGCGAAGCTCATGCCCCGGGCTGAGCGAGGCACGAACTCATACCCCGCTTGAG
>NZ_CAAF010000079.1 GCF_000359125.1 Mesorhizobium sp. STM 4661
AGTAGATCCTTTTGATGCTCGTCTCCGAATTCGCAAACACCTCGTCCGGCACGAAGAAGTCGCCGGCGAGCGGGCCTGTCGCATCGCGCGCATCATAGATTGAAAAATCGTTGACGCCCTCGGCGCGCAGCACCTCCTCGTCGATGTAGAAATTGCCGGTCGTCTCACGCGATGGCCGCATGAAGATCGCATGCGCGGCGTCGGCCATGATGTCGGGCGAACGGCTCATCGCCACAACCGTCGCGCCGCCGAGCAGATTGCGCACAGCAGCCGTGTCTATGGTCGAGATCGGCCACAGCGAATTGACGGCGATGCCTTCCTTGGCGAACTCCGCGCTCATGCCCAGCGTGCACATCGACATGCCGAACTTGGCCATCGTGTAGGCGACGTGGTTCCTGAACCATTTGGCGTTCATGTCGAGCGGCGGCGCCAGATTCAAAATGTGAGCATTTTTGGCCAACTTCAGGTGCGGTATGCACATTTTGGAAACCAGGAAGGTGCCGCGCGTGTTGATCTGATGCATCAGATCGTAGCGCTTCATGTCGGTCTCCAGCGTGCCGGTGAGCTGGATGGCGCTGGCATTGTTGACGCAGATGTCGATGCCGCCGAACTTTTCGACCGTCCTGGCGACCGCCTCGGCAACCTGGCCTTCCTCGCGTATGTCGCACAGAACAGGCAAGGCCTTGCCGCCGGCCTGCTCGATCTCCTGCGCGGCCGTATGGATCGTGCCCGGCAGCTTCGGATGCGGCTCGGCGGTCTTGGCGGCGATCGTCACATTGGCGCCGTCGCGCGCCGCGCGCAGCGCGATCGCCAGGCCAATGCCGCGCGACCCGCCGGAGATGAACAGCGTCTTTCCCTTGAGCGACATTCTTGCCTCCGCCTACATTGTCTCTTTCACGCGATCCTTGCCCGCGCCGCTGCCGGATACAAGAGTTTGCGGCGGGAAGCCATGCTGACGCAGCGGAGGCTCCGTGCCTTGCCAGTTGCAAACGACGTGGAGCTACAACAGATTTGGTATGTATTCCGTACAGAATGGTAGACCATCAAATGGCTTTGTCGATCAAGAATAGGGAAGTGGAGCAGCTGGCGCGCGAACTCGCCCGCAGCCGTGGCGTATCGGTGGCGGAGGCGATCCGGCAGAGCCTCGAAAACGAAATTGCTCGCGAAAGCGTGGCGTCTCGGTCGAAAGAGTCTGACCTGATCGTGAAGCTTAAGGAGATTTCAGATCGGGCAGGTCGGATACCAGAGCGAGACCACGCGATGACGGAAGACGAGATACTCGGTTACGACGAGCTTGGGATTCCGACCAGATAATGCATACGCAGCGTCGCACTGCCAACTTCACAGAACTTGGGTTCCTCGCCCCACGGATGTGCGCGTTGC
Organism: Mesorhizobium sp. STM 4661; assembly: GCF_000359125.1. Classification (GTDB taxonomy): domain Bacteria; phylum Pseudomonadota; class Alphaproteobacteria; order Rhizobiales; family Rhizobiaceae; genus Mesorhizobium. The sequence goes on from NZ_CAAF010000079.1 coordinate 1,384, forward strand.
GGGGGGCGAGGAACGCAAGCCTTCCACCGAGGGCGCTCGATCGATAAGCTTCAAACGAGCACCAGGCCCTGCCGCATGGCGATGGCGATCGCATCGGTGCGATTGGCGGCGCCGAGCTTGATCAGGATCGCCGCGACATGGAACTTCGCCGTGTGTACGGAAATATTCAGCCGGCGCGCGATCACCTTGTTGGGCGCGCCTTCGGCCAGTAGCGCCAGCACTTCGCTCTCGCGCGGCGAAAGCGCCGGCCGAACGGTTCCATCGTCGACCGGCTCCTCGTCCAGCGGGTCGCCATCGTGGAAAGCGAAATCATCGTCATGCCGGCCAGGCATGCGGCGGTTCCCGCCTGAAATCCTGTAACCTGCCGCGGCAAGCCGGACGGCAGCCGCGATCAGCAGGTCGTCGGCCGCCGCCGGCAGTATCGCAAAAAGATTGCCGGCTGGCGGTTCGTGGCCGGTCCGCCGGGACAGCAGCACCCGAGGCATGGCGGGGTCGATGGCCCGGCCTTGCAGGCCCACCTCGTCGACGACAGCGACATCCGCGCGTTCGCCGCCACCGCTGCCGCCGGCCGTGACCGGCAGCAGATCCCCGTTCACGGCGAGTGCCGATGCCAGGTGCTCGGCATGCGCCGCATCGCCAAGCGCGATCAGCACGGTCGACCGCCGCTCCGCGACCGCGCCATCCGCGGTCCTGTTCCTTATGATCGCCTCAACAGCCATGGATGCCTCAGCTCAGCGGCTTCTCGCCGATTGTTACCGCGACTTCGCGCTGCTCGCCGCCGCGCACCACGCCGAGCGTTACCGGAGCACCGGCGCTATCCGGCCCGAGTCTGCGGATCAGGTCGCGCGGACCATGCACCGCCTCGCCGTTCCACGCCACGATGATGTCGCCGAGAGAGAGACCGGCCGCTTTCGCCGGACCGTTGTCGTCGAGGCTCATCACCATCGCGCCATAGGCGTTGCGATCGCGGACCGGATGCAGGCCGGCGCCGAGATAGCCGCGCGCCACGTGGCCCTTTTCGCGCAGCGTCGCCACCGCTCGCTCGATCGTCTCGTAAGGCATGACCAGCGCCCGCCGGCGCGGCCCGAACAAGAGCATGCCGATCAGTTCGCCCTTGGCATCGAGCACCGGGCCGCCCTCGAAACGGCCGCCGGCATTGACGGCGAGATTGATGCGCCGGTCGATCGTGCCGCCGCGCATCGAGCGCCAGGCGGGACCAACTTCACCGACCGTTCCGAACACGGCCAGCGCCGCACCTTCGCTGTTGCCGACGGTGATAGCCAGATTGCCAGGCCGCACCGCATCCGCCCTGGCAAGCGAGGGCACATCAGCGGCGGCGGCCGGCTTCAGCAGCGCGACACCGGTCGAAGGGTCCCGGCCGGCCAGTTCGGCTTTCACGGTCTCGCCTGAAGCCAGCGTTAGCTCGATCTCCTCGCCGGCCTCAACCACCTCCTCGGCGGTGACGAAATAGCCGTCGCGCCAATGGAAAGCGCTGGCCGTGCGGTGATGGTGTGTTGCGAAGCCCGCCATCGCCGGCGCAGCCTTGGCGGCGATATCGGCGATGGCGTCGGAAAATGCACTCAGGTTGAAATCGCTCATTACTGTCTCCTGGGTTTCTATCGCATCGGCCCGAAAATCGGAAATCGATTTTCGGAAAGCACGATGCGAGAACTCAAAGTCTTAGAGCGGACTTGAGCGTCCGATGGACGCTCGTCGCTCTAACCCAGATATCGCTCGACAGCGCGCTCGGAGGTACTCGCCTGACGGCTAGTTGAGCTGCGCACTGGCCATGTGGTCAGGTCGCGGCCGCACGAGCCGCTCCGCACATATAGTTACAGTTTAGCCCGATAACACGGAGCCCCGCCGATGGCCCTGCCCGCTCAGAAACTGCAACCCGACGACCTGCTCGACGCCTATTCGACGACGGTCGCCGATGCGGTCGACCGCATCGGCCCGGCCGTCTGCCGCATCGAGCGCATTGGTGGCGCGGGCGGCCATGGCTCCGGCTTCGTCATCGCCCAGGACGGACTGGTCGTCACCAACTTCCACGTCGTTGGCGATGCACGCGCGGTGCGCGTCTCGATGCCGGACGGCGCCTCGCGGGAAGGCCGTGTGCTCGGTCGCGACCCCGACACCGACATCGCGCTGGTGCGGGCCGACGGCAACTTTGCCGATGTCGCGCCGCTCGGCGATTCCAAGCGTCTGCGGCGCGGCCAGATTGCGATTGCCATCGGCAACCCGCTCGGCTTCGAATGGACCGTCACATCGGGCGTCGTCTCGGCGCACGGCCGTTCGATGCGCGCCTCTACCGGCCGGCTGATCGACGACGTCATCCAGACCGACGCGGCGCTCAACCCCGGCAACTCGGGCGGGCCGCTGGTGTCCTCGGCGGGCGAGGTGATCGGCGTCAACACCGCCATGATCCACGGCGCGCAAGGCATCGCTTTCGCGGTCGCCTCCAACACCGCCAATTTCGTCATTTCGGAAATCATCCGTTTCGGCCGCGTCCGCCGCGCCTTCATCGGCGTTTCGGCAGATACGACAAACCTGCCGCGCCGTGCGGCACTTCTGTCGCAAGTGTCGAGCAGCACCGCGGTACGCCTGCGCAGCGTCGAGAAAAACAGCCCGGCGGCCAAGGCCGGCCTGAAGGAGGGCGACATCATCGCCGCCATTGACGGCCGCCCAGTAACCGGCGTCGACGACCTCGTGCGCATGCTCGACGCCGAGCGCATCGGCCGCGAAACGCTGTGCACGGTGGTGCGCCGCTCCGGCATTATTCAAGTCACGGTGATGCCGGTGGCACGAAGCTAACTTCTCTCCGTGCAAAGACCCGGCCAAGCAGCGAGACCAGCAGCACCGCCAGCTCGCCGGTCGGATCGAGATCCGGATCGAAGATCGTCATGTCCATTCCGGCGCAGCGCTGATCCGCCACCAGCGCCGCGAGGACGACGACGAGGTCATCCGGATTGATGCCGGGGCTGCCCGGCGAATCCACAGCCGGCATCACCGTCTGATCGAGTGCATCGACGTCGAAATGCACCCAATAGGGCCAGCCGGTTCGCGCCAGCGTGGCCCGGGTCTTTTCCAGCACCTTTGCCGCGCCAAGCTCTCGCGCGGCATAGACATCGATCAGCGTCATCGCGGTCGAATTGATGTCCGGCCAGGCGAAGTCGGCGTCGCGGTTCTCGCGTTCGCCGATCTGGATCACCTGTTCGTCCGCAACAAGCGGTCTGGCGATATCAGGCCAGTCGGTCAGCAAGGGCTCGCCACGGCCGGTGGCGAGCGCAAGGTCCATGCCTGCGGCCGAACCGAGTGATGCGTTGATGTCGTAGTTGCCGGGGTGGCGGAAATCGCTGTGGCCGTCGATATGGATCAGCGCAAGCGGACCGGAACGCCGCGCCGCAGCCAGCGCGCCGAGCAGAATCGCGCAATCGCCGCCGACGACCAGCGGGAACTCGCCCCGTCCGAGGGCACCGCCAACGATCTCCGCAAGGTTCAGATTGAAGCTGCGTATCGCGTTACCGTTGCGCAACCGGGTGCCCGGCTGCGGCTCGGTACTGTAGGCTGGCCGATCGAGGTCGACCACCCTGGCGGGCGAAAGCATCTCGATCAAGCAGGCTTCGGTCAGCGCCTGCGGTGCGCGCCACGTCCCCGGTACGTGACCCGGCCACAGCGGACGAAGGCCAAGGTTGGAGGGTGCGCGGACAAGGCAGATTTCACGCATGGAACGGGTCCGGGGTTGCCAAGCTCACCATAGACCGCGAATGCCCGCCCGGTCACGCGACCGGAGCCGTCGCCTCACCTCTGCCGACAGTTACTGCCAGGCCATCGTTCAGGCTCCCGCTGCCCCTTCAACAAACTGCGCTTGAAATTCCGCGCTCGGCGGGATCGGCTTGATCACGTCGATCAGCACGCCATTGGGGTCTTTGGTGATGAAATGGCGCTGGCCGAAGGGTTCGTCGCGCAAGGATCGCAGGATCGGCAGGCCGGCGGCAAGGATCCGTTCGTAGACCGCGTCCGGATCCTTGACCTCGAAATTGATCAGCAGGCCCGACGTACGGCCGCGCCCCTCCTCGGGTATCGTCTCATGGTCACCATGGACGATACCGAGATTGACCCGGCGATCCTCGGCCGACTGCAGATGCACATACCAGTCGCTCTCGAACAGCGGCTTGAAGCTGAAGTGCTTGATATAGAAGGCCTTCGTGCCGGCCACGTCGCCCGTCATCAGCACCGGATAGTAGCTCGTCGTCTTCATCTTTCTTTCTCCCATCAGATAACATACAGTCTGCATGTAAATCGTATTAACATACAGGCTGTATGTATGCAACAGGAATCCATGCGCCGTTCCAACCGCGATCGCACCGAGGCGACGCGTGCCGACCTCATCGCGGCGGCGCGCAGACTGTTTATCGAAAAATCCTATGCCGAGACCGGCACGCCGGAGATCGTGGCCGCGGCCGGCGTCACGCGCGGCGCGCTCTACCACCATTTCGCCGACAAGCAGGCGCTGTTTGCCGCGGTGGTCGAGCAGGAAGCGGCGGTTGTCGCCGAAGAGATCGAGCGCGCCTCGCCGCCTTCGCTGTTTGCGCGCGACGCGCTGATCGCCGGCTCGGATGCCTACCTTGCCGCCATGCGCGCGCCAGGCCGCACGCGGCTGCTGCTGCTCGACGGGCCGGCCGTGCTCGGCCGTGCCGCCATGGACGAGATCGACAACCGCCACGGCAACCGTAGCCTGCGCGAAGGCCTCGTCGCGGCGATGCGTGCGCAGACCATGGTGAAATTGCCGGTGGAAGCGCTGACCGCGCTGCTCGCCGCCGCCTTCGACCGCGCGGCGTTGGCCATCGAAGCGGGCGCTTCGACCGAAGACTATCACACCGTTCTGGTGGCGCTTATCGACGGACTATCTCCGGCTCTTCATCCGGCACCTGGCCCGGCTCGAACTCGTTGAAGCAGCCGAGCTGGCGCTTGAACTGGTCGATCATCCAGGCCGCCGCCGGCTTCGGACTGCGGTCGGCGCGATGCATGGCATAGAGTGGCGAGCGCACCTCCCTGAAGGGCTCAAGATCGAGTTCCACCAGCCGGCCGCTCGCCAGATCGTCGGCGATCAGCCATCGCGGCAGCCCGCCCCAGCCCAGCCCTTCGCGCATCAGCGTATGCTTGGTGCGCACATCCGTCAGCCGCCAGGTGCGGTAGGCGAAGACGCCAAAGTCCCGCCCCTTGGTGCGCTCGGACTGGTCGGTGACGACGAGCTGGATGTGTTCGCGCGCATCCTCGATCGCCACCGGCTTCGGCAGCAGCGCCAGGGGGTGGCTGGGCGCGGCAGCCAGAACTATCGACATGAAGCCGATGCGTACAAGGTGGACATCGACCTCGCCCAGTAGACCGCCAACACCGAGATCGGCCTGCCCGCTGACGACATGATCGGGAATCAGGCCGAGCGTTCCGATATGCAGGCGCAGCATCACGGTCGGAAACCGCGCCTCGAACGCCTTCAGCACCCGCACCAGCACCGGTGAGGGCAGCGCCGCATCGACCGACAGCGCCACTTCGGCCTCCAGCCCTTGGTGGTAGCCGTCGACCCTGGAACGCATGCGCTGGAGCACGCCGACCATGCGGCGCGCATCTTCCAGCGTCGCCCGTCCGACATCGGTCAGCCGCGGCTCGCGCGTGCCCTCGCGCTCGAAGAGTTTCAACCCCAATTGGGCTTCGAGATTGGCGATGGTGTAGCTGATGACGGACTGGGCCCGGTTGAGCTTGCGACCGGCGGCCGAAAAACTACCGGCTTCGGCCACCGCAACAAGCACCTGAAGCTGATCGAGTGTCGGATTGGGCGGCATGTTCATATCCAGAAATTAGATGGATTACATATAAAATATACCAGTTTTTCGAATAGGTCGATGACCCCACATGTAGCGGGACAATTCACCTATCTGGAGAGCCCGCCATGTCCATTCTTCTTGTTACCTCGAGCCCGCGCGGCGGCGCCTCGCACTCGACTCGCATCGCTACCGAATTTGCCGACAAGCTGGTCGCCGCCGATCCCTCGGCAACGCTTGTCGTGCGCGACCTCGTCGCCAACCCGCTGCCGCATATCGATCCCGACTATTCGAGCGGCATCTATACGCCCGCTGAATCCCGCACCCCGCGCCAGGCGGAAGTCGTCGGCGTTTCCGACGCCGTGCTCGAAGAACTGTTCGCCGCCGACACCATCATCCTGGCCACCGGCTTCATCAATTTTGGCATCTCGTCGACCCTGAAATCCTGGATCGATCACGTTACCCGCTCCGGCAAGACTTTCTCCTATGGCGAGAATGGCCCGAAGGGCCTCGTCACCGGCAAGAAGGTCTATATCGTCCTTGCCTCGGGCGGCATCTATTCGGAAGGCGCGGCCGTGCAATTGGACCACGCCATTCCTTATTTGCGCAGCGTGCTCGGCTTCATCGGCATGACCGACGTCGACGTCATCCGCATCGAAGGCGTCGGCATGGGGCCCGACGCGGTCGAAGCCGCTCTGGCCAAGGCGACGGCAAAGGTCGATGCGGTGGTCACGGCCGGAACGGTCGCCGCAGCCGCTTAGAGCGCGAACAGCCGATACCCGAATTAAAAAAGGCAGGCGCCCGTCGCCTGCCTTTTGGCATTTGTCGCCTGGTGCGACCGCGTCGGGCCGGTCAACCGTCGGAATCGCCTTTGTCGGCCTATTTGAGCGCGCTGGTGCTGACGTTTCGCCGGTCTGACACTGGCGGCGTTGCCCATTACGCTGCTTTACGTGGTGCTGTCGAAGCAGTTCATATCAGGTATCACCCAAGGTGCAGTCAAATAGGGCGTGGTAAAAAAAGCGCGGTCAAATAAGGCGAGGAATTCGAGAGGTGGCCAACCAGAGCAAGATCATCATCACCTGTGCGGTAACGGGATCGATCCATACGCCGTCAATGTCGCCTCATCTGCCGGTGACCGCGCGGGAAATCGCGCAAGCAGCGATCGAGGCGGCCGAAGCCGGCGCGGCCATCGTCCATCTTCATGCGCGCAATCCAGTGGATGGCCGGCCCGATCAATCGACGGAAGCGTTCGCGCCGTTTCTGCAGGTGATCAAGCAAAGCACCGACTGCGTGGTCAACATCACCACCGGCGGCGCCGCGACCATGACGGTCGAGGAGCGGGTCAAGCCGGCCGCGACCTTCGCCCCGGAAGTTGCCTCGCTGAACATGGGCTCGATGAATTTCGGCCTCTACCCGATGCTGGAGCGGTTCAAGACATTCCAGCACGACTGGGAGCGGCCCTATCTCGAAGGCTCGCGCGACCGCATCTTCCACAACACTTTCGGCGACATCGAACATATCCTGCGGACCTGCGGTGAGAACGGCACCCGCTTCGAAATCGAATGCTACGACATCGGCCATCTCTACACGCTTGCCCATTTCGTCGAGCGCGGCCTGGTCAAGGCGCCTTTCTTCGTGCAGAGCGTGTTTGGCATATTGGGTGGCATCGGCGCCCATCCGGAAGACGTGGCGCATATGAAACGCACGGCCGACCGGCTGTTCGGCAACGACTATCACTGGTCGGTTCTCGGCGCCGGCCGCAATCAGCTCCCCATCGCCACCCAGGCCATCGCGCTGGGCGGCAATGTCCGGGTCGGGCTTGAGGACTCGCTGTGGATCGGCAAGGGGCAGTTGGCGAAATCCAACGCCGACCAGGTGAGAAAGGTTCGCCAGATCATCGAGGGGCTCGGCGCCTCGGTCGCCACACCCGACGAAGCGCGACGGATCCTGCAACTCAAGGGCGGCGACAAGGTCGCCTTCTGACGTCGCTCCGAAGCCGAGCGGCGTCGCCATTCGCCAAACTACCCGAACATCTTCTCGCCCTGCTCGTCGACCAGCTGGATGCCTTTCTTGATCGAAATGTCGACGGCGTCGTCCAGCCCGGCGAAGCGGTCGGCGCGGATGAATTTGTGTTCCTTCAGCACACCGTCGATCTCTTTCGAAACCACGCCGCAGGTCTGGTACTGGCCATCCGTCTTGTAGGGCGTGGCGCTGATCAGGAATCCCTTGTGCTCGATCTGCTTTGCCGGCGCGGCACTTTTCGGTTCGCCGGCGTCACTGCCGCCACCGCCGCCGAAAAGACGTTTCAGAAAAGACATGGGTATCCTCCAACGGCAATCACCCTGCACCACATAGCGCGGCGCAGGGTAATTTTCACTACCGGTCCTTGGCGGGGTCGGCAAGGCCCGCATTAAAGCGACGTGCGTCCACTTGGACGCACAAAGTACGCTCTAACACTTTGTATCCACGCATCGTGCTTTCCGAAATCGATTCCGATTTTCGGGCCGATGCGGTAGGACGTCAGCGGCGCGACAGCGCCTCGAGGGCTTCGGCGGTGTCTTCCAGGATGCTCATCGCCTGGGCCTGCTTGTCTTCGGATGCATCGACGATGTCGCTGAGCGCCGCGCGCAGGCGCTGGCGCACGGCGCGGAATTCGTCGCGCTTTTCCGAACGGCCGCGGCCACGCCGCCCACCATCCTCGCCATCGTCGTTCCAGCCGAACCAGTCGCGCGCCTTGGCCATCTTGCGGCCGAAACGCTCGAGGTGGTCAAGCACGTTGTCGATCATCTCGCGGTTTTCGTTGAGATGCGCCTGCCCGGCCTCGGTGATCGAAAACACCTTCTTGTTGCCTTCCGCCGACGAGACGGCATAGCCGGCCTCTTCGAGGAAGGTCAGCGTCGGATAGACCACGCCGGGGCTTGGGCTATAGACGCCGCTGGTGCGCTCCTCCAGCGCCTTGATGATGTCATAGCCGTGGCGCGGCGCCTCGGCCAGCAGCGACAGGGTGATCAGCTTGAGATCGCCGTCGGCCAGCATGCGCCCGGCGCGGAACATGTCGCCCGGCCCGCCGCGTCCCCCACCGCGACCGCCATGGCCGAACGGGCCGAAGCCGCCGCCACGACCGCCGAACCTGCCGGCCATATGCATGAAAGCGCGCAAGGGGTGCGCGTCGAAATGATGATGCCCGAAATGATCATGTTTGTGCATCGTTTCTCCTAAGTTATGTCTTACGATATATCTTAATTAGAGAATGACCGCAGCCAAGTCAAGATATATCTTACGATGTATCTGATAACGGTGCCAGCGGGATTGATATCGTCGGCAAGTCCAGCTAAGGGACAAGCGAGGGTCGAAGACCGCTCCGTAAGCGTCTGACGTCAAGCAACGCATCCATCCCGGTCTTTCCGGGCAGTTCAGCCGAGAACCCGGCGAGCGGATGCCAATGCAACGGACCGGATACTTCAGGGAAAATCCCATATGATCATGACCCGCAAGCGCAGGAAGCTGCCTGCGCGCTATGCCGCTATTCTCAGCCCGCTGGTGCTGTCGCTGCTGATGACCTTCATCGTCTCGCTCATCTCGACGCTGAAGAGCCTCGGCTTCCACCCTGCCCTGCCGGCCATCTGGCTGGCCGCCTGGGGCCTGTCCTGGCTGGTGGCGTTTCCGACGCTGCCGATGGTGCGCCGCATCGTCGGCTGGCTGTGCGAGCCTGCGACACGATAGCTTCGACAAAGGTCCGGAGATGTCTCCGGACCTTCCTGCTCCTACTTTCCCTCGGCTACCAACGGCCCTTGCGCCGATTCCAAGCGTAGAGCAGATCGGCGAAGCGATCATAGGTAAAGCGCGTCAGCGGCAGCACGACAGGATTGCCGAACAGCGTTGCCAGCCAGCCCTCGCCCGGCGTGGCCTTCCAGACGGCAATCGCGACATCGGCGCCGACCAGCAGCCTGCCGTCGGCGTTGGTTGCGTGCAGCCGGCGGCGGATGTCCTCCAGCGACACGTCGTAGCCGGCCAGTGCCGCGGGTTCCCCATTAATGTCGCGAAACGCGATGCAACCGGCCTTGATCGCGTCGATCAGCCGCCGCTTCTGCCTGTCAATGCCGGCATCGCAGACCGGACAGCGGGTATTGTACCAGACGGTCAGCAGAGGCTTACGCATGTGTTTCAAAGCGACCTGAAAGAACCGCTCGGGACTATCCGGGAAACGCCGGTGCCCCGCAACAGGTCGCGCGGCCACACTGGTAGCGGGCAGAAATTCAGAACACGTAGCCGAAACGCTCGAAATCCCTGGAATAGAGCCGTTGGACGATGCTCCTGGCCTCGTCATCGTAATGCGCCCGGTAGTCGAAAGGCGTGCTGGCGTTCGTCCGGGGAAGCTTTATCTCGCCAGGCAGGCCGAGCCTTTCCACCATGATATTGAACTCGTCAGTCAGCGTTTCGAAACGCAGGACCTCGTCGACGATCAGATTTCCGCGACGGTCCGAAATCCAGCTCGTCTGATCCACCCGTGCAAACCGGTTCTTGCGTTCGAGATAGCGCAGGAACGTCTTGAAGTCCCAGTTCTGGGCCTGGCGATGCCGATGCCGCGTCTTGCTTCTGCGCAAATGATGATAGTTGGAGACGGCCAGATCGAAAGGATTGCGCACCACGGCGAACTTGTAGGCACCGTCATAGAGCGGATCGGGCAGTTTGCGCCTTACCCAGCCCGCCTTGTCGTGCTGTCTGAGCACGGCCTTTTCCGGCGTCTCGCGAACCGGCAGATGCGACAAGAGGCGCCGCCACTGCGTCCGCTTCGGCTTCAGGCACCATGGTCTGAGCGCGCGCGTGATCGACGACCCGGCTGTCTTCGGGATGTGGATGAAAATGAAGTTCTTCTCGAGCGAGAGCAGCATTTCTCCTCAATATCGGCAGATATCGAGCCGTCAAGCAGCGCCTGATTATCATTTGTCAGAAAAATCTCCTTGTGCGTGATCCTCTTCCGAACCGATGGTCGGCGCAGCGAAGATCGGCATCGATTTTCGCTGCGCCGGACTGGCCCGTTTAGATGCTTGAGCTTCGAGGGCGCCTCATCCAAGCGAGGCGATGATCTCTCGATAGGCTAACTCCGGAAAAGCCTTGAGCGTCCGCGTCCTGACATTGCCGCCTATCGCCAGCATCAGCGAGAAACGGGCAAGCACCGCATCGTCGGGCGCTTCGACTACCGCCACCATGTCGCAATCGCCCATGGTGAGATAAAATGCCTTGAACGTCCCGCCCATGTCTCCCAGTAGCTTCTTGGCGGCATCGAGCCGCTTCGGCGAGTCGCGCACATTCTTGGCGCCCTGCTCCGTCCAGTTGATCAGCACGATGTAAGTTGTCATGGCACACCTCCCTCCGGCGCCACGGAGCACGGCGTCACCGCCGGGGCGGGCATCCGGGTTTATCGCCCAGAAATGCATCCGAGGAGAAACTATCCTCCCGCGGCGGGCGCGCCGCAAGAACAACCGCGCCAAAAGGAACGACTAGGATTTCGGATTCGCCACACCGGCAACGAAAAAGGGCGCCAATGGCGCCCTTTGAACTGCTCATACCTTTTCGCAGTCATCAGCTGTCGAGGAAACTCCTGAGCTTTCGCGAGCGGCTCGGGTGCTTGAGCTTGCGCAGCGCCTTGGCTTCGATCTGACGGATACGCTCGCGGGTGACCGAGAACTGCTGGCCGACCTCTTCCAGCGTGTGGTCGGTGTTCATGCCGATGCCGAAGCGCATTCTGAGCACGCGCTCCTCGCGCGGCGTCAGCGAGGCCAGCACGCGCGTGGTGGTCTCGCGCAGATTGGCCTGGATCGCCGCGTCGATCGGCAAGATCGCCATCTTGTCCTCGATGAAATCGCCGAGATGCGAATCCTCCTCGTCGCCGACCGGCGTTTCGAGCGAGATCGGCTCCTTGGCGATCTTCAGCACCTTGCGCACTTTTTCCAGCGGCATGGCGAGCTTTTCCGCCAGTTCCTCCGGCGTCGGCTCGCGGCCGATCTCGTGCAGCATCTGGCGCGAGGTGCGCACGATCTTGTTGATCGTCTCGATCATGTGCACCGGGATGCGGATGGTGCGCGCCTGGTCGGCGATCGAGCGGGTGATCGCCTGCCGGATCCACCAGGTCGCGTAGGTCGAGAATTTGTAGCCGCGGCGGTATTCGAATTTGTCGACCGCTTTCATCAGGCCGATATTGCCTTCCTGGATCAGGTCGAGGAACTGCAGGCCGCGATTGGTGTATTTCTTGGCGATGGAGATGACGAGGCGCAAATTGGCCTCCACCATTTCCTTCTTGGCGATGGCGGCTTCGCGCTCGCCCTTCTGCACCTGGTTGACGATCTTGCGGAATTCCAGGATCGAGATCGCCGTTTCGGTGGCGAGGTTCTGGATTTCTGCGCGCAGGTCGCGGATCGCATCCTTCTCGTTCTTGGTGAATTCCTTCCAGCCGCGCGAGGTCAGATTGCCGATCGAGCGCGTCCAGTTCGGATCGAGTTCCGAGCCCTGATATTCCTTCAGGAACTCCTCGCGGCGCACGCCGTAGCTTTCGGCCAGCCTGAGCAGCTTGCCCTCGTTCTGCACCAGGCGCTTGTTGATGTCGTAAAGCTGCTCGACCAGCGCCTCGATGCGCGCCGTGTTCAAGGACAGCGACTTCACCGCCTTGATGAGCTGGTCCTTCAGTTCCTTCAGCCGGCGATCCTGGCTGGGCGATAAGGTGCCGGCGGCGGCCAGCCGGTTCTCGACCTGCTGGTCCTGCAGCTTGCGCAACTTCTTGTAGGTGTCGGCGATGACGTCGAGCGTCTCCATCACCTGCGGACGCAGTTCGGCTTCCATGGCCGCCAGCGACAGGCTGGCCTCGTCCTCGTCTTCCTCGTCGTCGTCAGTCAGGCCGCGCGTGTCGCTGCCGACATTGGTGATGTCTTCTTCCTCGTCGCGCGACCGGCGCGGCTTTTCCTCGACCTTGGCTTCCTCGATGCGCTCGACCACCGGCGCCTGCTTGGCTTCGGGCCCGGCATAGGTCGCCTCGAGGTCGATGATCTCGCGCAAAAGGATCTTGGATTCGTTGAGCTCGTCGCGCCAGATGATGATGGCCTGGAAGGTCAGCGGGCTTTCGCACAGGCCCGCGATCATCGTCTCGCGGCCGGCCTCGATGCGCTTGGCAATCGCGATCTCGCCCTCGCGCGACAAAAGCTCGACCGAGCCCATCTCGCGCAGATACATGCGGACCGGATCGTCGGTGCGGTCCGTCGGCTCTTTCTTGGTGGTCGTCGCGGCGACAGCCGTGCCGGTCTGCTCGGCCAGTTCGTTGGCGTCTTCCTCGGCGTCGGCAGCCGCGTCGGCGGCTTCGGGCTCCTCGCCCTGCTCTTCGTCCTCGACCACGTTGATGCCCATGTCGGAGAGCATGGCCATCGTGTCCTCGATCTGCTCGGAAGTCACTTCCTCCGAGGGCAGCACCGAATTCAGTTCGTCCATGGTGACGTAGCCGCGCTTCTTGGCGGCCTTGATCATCTTCTTGACAGCATCATCGGAAAGGTCGAGCAGGGGGCCATCAGTGGCGCCTTCACGTTCGGTCTCGACCTCTTCCTTTTCCTTTGTCGCCATTCTTCATCGTCTCCAAGCGGCTGAGTATCTAAGCCGCGTAAGCTGCCGGGCCGGTCAAATCGGATGCGCTCGCTTCAAACGCACTTCACCGGGCCAGTAACCGCATCAAGTTTTTGTTTTATGCATGCCGTTACCCCAAAACAGGTTTCCACTTTTGGGCCTCATGCATTAAGTCCAGATTAACCCTGATATCTGTGGCAGGCTGGCGGCCTGTCCAGTGACCAGTACCTCACATCGCTCAATTCCCGTCGACGCCGGGCACGGGTTAACGTTTCGAATCGTCCTGATTCCGCCATTCTGCAAGAAGGTCAAGCGCCTCTCGCATGATTCGCATGAAAAAAGCGAATCAATTACCCGACTTAGAGGCGTCGATTCGACGCGCCGCCCATTTCCACTTCATTCTTTGCGCAGGTTTTACCTATGCGCGTCCAGCCCTGCCCGAGGACACGCCGAACCCTTCGATCAGCGCTTCCCTTGCTTGTACATCGTTGAATTGCGCCTGAATCTCGAGCAGATGCCGGAAGTTTTCGTTCGAGGGATCCTGATCGAGCGCTGCCTGCGCCTGTTTCAGCTCTCTATGTAAGGTGCGCGCGCTGCGCTGCAAGTGCAGCGCCTGGTTGAAGGCATCGCGAGCATCGTCAAGTCCCGCGGTTTCCAGCGCCGGCCATTGCCGCGCGCGTTTGATCAGCGCCACCGCGCGTTCCCAGATGTTGCCGCAGCCGGCCCGCTCGATTGTCGCGATAACCGCATTGCGGTCGTCGGCCATGTCATGCGCCATCGCGTCGAGTATCGCCGCGTGCAGCCGCTTCAGATCGGTGTTGGCGAGATCGAGGAATTCGACATGGGCGAAATTCTCGTCGATCAGCGCCGGATGGTTGATCAGCGCCACGATGATCGTCGCTTCGCGCACCGACATCCCGTCACTGCCGCGCTTGACCAGTGCCGATTGGCCGAGGCTTTCGGTGATCGCGATGCGGCCGCCACCGCCCTTGGCGAACTGTCCGCCCGGCGCCGTCGCCTTGCCCTGGCCTGGTCGTCCATCCTGACGGCCTTGCCGAGGGCCGCGCTGTGCGCCGAAAAAGCTCAGCACCCGCTCGCGCATCTCCTGTTGGTAGTGATAGCGCAGGCTTTCGTCGCGGATACGGCCGGTCAGCTCGCGCAGCGTCTTTTCCAGTTCCGCCCGCCGCTCCGGCGTGTCGAAGACGCCACCTGCCGTCTCGCGCATCCACAACAGGTCGACCAGCGGCCGCGCTTCGGCAAGCACGGCACGGAACGCATCCGGCCCTTCGGCCTTGACCAGGTCGTCGGGATCCTTGCCTTCGGGCAAAAGCGCGAAGCGCGCCGAGCGGCCGGCTTGAACCGCCGGCAGCGCCATGTCGGCGGCCCGCCATGCCGCCTTCAGCCCGGCCTGGTCGCCGTCGAAACATAAGACCGGCTCGCCGGCCATGCGCCACAGAAGTTCAAGCTGATTTTCGGTGAGCGCGGTGCCAAGCGGCGCCACGACATTCTCGAAGCCGGCCTGCGCCAGCGCGATCACGTCCATATAGCCCTCGACGGCAATGACGGTGCCGCCCTTGGCCAATGCCTTGCGGGCGCGTGCGAAATTGTAGAGCACATTGCCCTTGTGGAAGAGCTCGGTTTCCGGCGAATTCATGTATTTGGCCAGCGCATCCGGCGCCAGCGCCCGCCCGCCGAAGGCGATGATCTTGCCCCTGGAATCGGGGATCGGAAACATGATGCGGTCGCGGAACCAGTCGTAGGAGACCGGAATGTCGTCGCCATGGCGCACCAGCCCGCAGGCCTCGATGTCGGCCTTGGGCACGCCTTTGGCGGCAAGATGCTCCTTCAGCGCATTGCGGCTGTCCGGCGCATAGCCGAGGCGGAACGACTGCTGCGTCGCCGGCGTCAGGCCGCGCTCTCGCAGATACGCCCGGGCTTTCGCACCCTCCGGCCCCTGCAGCCGATCCTGAAAGAACACGGTCGCCATCTCCATGACATCGGTCAGGCTGGCGCGCTCCTTCTCGCGCCGCTCCTCCTCGGCATCGCGCACCGGCATCGGCACGCCTGCCATGTCGGCGATCTTCTCGACCGCTTCGGGAAAGCTCATCCCGTCAAGTTCGGTGAGGAATTTGAAATGATCGCCCGAAACTGAGCAGCCGAAGCAATGATAGCGGCCCTTCTTGTCCTCGCAATGGAAGGATGGGCTCTTTTCGCCATGGAAGGGACAGCACGCCCAATAATCGCCGCGCGGCGCATTGGTCTTCTTCCTGTCCCACGCGACGCGCTGGCCGATGACCGATGAAATCGGCACGCGGTCGCGTATCTCGTCGAGGAAAGCGGGCGGAAAGCGCATGGGGAACGGCTCGTTTCCCCTCCATATAATCATGCCGGCGGAGCCCGACGACTCCTATTGCCGGCCGTACCCGCTTTTCACAGGGCAAAAGAACGGCGGCCGCGCAGGCCGCCGTTCTTTCATCGTCCCGGCGAACTGCCGGTCAAACGCTGCAATGTTATTGCGCGGCGATGGCGCCGAAGATGATGCCGGAGACAATGCTGACCAGCACGTAGTCGTTGCCGACGCGAATCCACTCCTGGCCACGGCCCGGGCGGTGCAGACCATAGCGGCCGTAGTCGCGGATCGGCTGGTGGCGCTTCCAGCTGGAATATTTCTGGCCGTTGCGCCAATGGTTCCGCTTCACGACGACCTTCTTCTTCACCACGACGCGCTTCCTCACGTCGACGTGCTTGCCGGGCTTCTTCCAGTCGACCTGGCTGTAGTTCGACTGCGGTGCGTTCGGCGCGTTGAGCGGTGCTGCCTGGCCGGTCAGGGACGTGGCGGCCAGCATCGAGAGGGCGACTGCGGAAAGAATGATGCGTTTCATCAGGGGTACTCCTTGGTTGTCGATGGCTGAGGAATAGAGCCTGAAGCATGAACCGAAACTGAATAGGCAGATTACGTTTTTGTAATGATTTCCTATATTTACAATACATAATTCAACACTCTCATCAAACTGGAACTGAATCTGTCGCCCGCACCCGACCGAGCAGGCCCGCGCAAGGCGGCCGGCAATGCAGCCATTTTGCCATCCATCCATTTCCGACACGCCCCGTCGCGCGCCAGCCGCTGCCCGAATTGGGCGAAATTTATTATCCGGCTAAAGTAATTCAGAGTATTATCGGCTTCCGCAATGTCCATGATTCGTGCCCTCTTCCGCCCCTTCGCCGCCACGGCACCCGCGCCGCGGACACCTGTCGAATTGCCGAGGCCGGCATGAGCGGCTCCGTCGTCCTCCTGCATCTTGCCGGCGCCGTGGCGCTCATGCTGTTCGCCACCCGCATGGTGAAGACCGGCGTCGAGCGCGCCTATGGCGATGTGCTGCGCCACAAGCTGCGCGCCACCATGCGCAATCCTTTCATGGCGGTCCTGGCCGGCTGCGGCCTGTCGGTCGCGCTGCAAAGCTCCACCGCCGTCACCTTGCTGGTCGGCTCCTTTGCCGGCGCCGGCATCGTCAGCGGCATGTCGGGCCAGCTTGCCGTGCGTGGCGCCGAGATCGGCTCGGCTTTGGTGGTCAAGCTGCTCACCTTTGATCTTACGCTGCTGGTGCCGGTCTGCCTTGTCGCCGGCACCGTCATGTTCATGGCCACGGAACGGCGCGACTGGCGCCAGTTCGGCCGTATCCTGGTCGGCGTCGGCCTGCTCGTCCTGTCGCTGGAAATGATCGGCCAGGCGTCGGAGCCGCTGCGCCAGAGCACTCTGATGCCGGTCATCGTCAATTATTTCTCCAGCGACCCGGTCACCGCCTACCTCTTGGCGGCTCTGGTCACCTGGCTGTTCCATTCCTCGATCGCCGCGGTCCTGCTCATGGTCACCCTTGCCGGCCGTGGCTTCATCCCGCCCGAACTCGGCATCGTGCTGGTGCTCGGCGTCAATCTCGGCTCGTCGATCATCGCGCCGCTGCTCACCCGCAATGCGGAGCCCGGCGTGCGCGTCGTGCCGATCGGCAATCTCCTGATGCGCGGCATGGGCTCGCTGGTCATGCTCGTCCTTTTCCTGTCGTTCAAGCCGCCGGTCGCCTTTCTTGGCGCCACCGTGCCCGACCAGATCGTCAACGCCCACATCCTGTTCAATGTGCTGATCCTGCTCGCCGGCCTGCCGCTGGCCGGCCTCGTCTACCGCGCCTCGGAGAAGATCGTCGCGCTCGGCACCAAGCCGGCGCCGCCCGAGTCGCTCGAAATCATCGAGCTGTCGGCGCTCAATGAAAGCGCCCTCGACACACCGGGCCAGGCGCTGGCCAACGCCACCCGCGAGGTGGTCCGGGTCTGCGAGACGGTAGAGATCATGCTGAACCGCATCATCGAGCTGTATGAGAGCGCCGACGCCGGCAAGATCAAGGCGCTGGCCGCGCTCGACGATCGCGTCGACAAAAAGCACGCGGCGATAAAGCTCTATCTGGCCAGGGTCACCAAGAACCCACTCTCCGAGGACGAGGCGCTGCGCTGCCAGGAACTGATCGGCGCCTGCGTCAAGCTCGAGCAGGTCGGCGACATCATCGTGCGCAACATGCTGGTGCATGTCAGGAAAAAGCTCGAGCGCGGGCTGGAATTCACGCCCGAGGGCTGGCGCGAGCTCTCCGCCTTCCATGCCTCGGTGCTGGCCAACGCGCGGCTCGCCTTCAACGTGCTGGTGTCGCGCGACGCCGAAACCGCTCGCCAACTCGTGCTCGAAAAGGACCGGCTGCGCGACCGCGAGAAGGAGACCAGCGCCAGCCATTTCGTGCGGCTGCGCGACGGCAGCGCCAAGAGCGTCGAGACCAGCTCGATCCATCTCGATACGATCCGCGACTTGAAGCAGATCAACTCGCTGCTCGCCTCGATGGCCTATCCCGTGCTCGAGGAACGCGGCCTGCTCGGCGGCTCGCGGCTCAAGGCGAGCTAATCAAGAAAACCTAAAGCGGGCTTCGACAATTTCTGGATTGCCCGCGGCTCTTATCCGTGATTTGAGGCCAACTCATTTCAGGATCGCTTTTCGCATCATGCTGCCCCTCTTCGCCCTGTTCTTTGCCGCCTTCGCTTTCGGCACCACCGAGTTCGTCATTGCCGGCGTGCTGCCGCAGGTGGCGCAAGGGCTTGGCGTTTCGGTTCCGACCGCCGGCTATCTCGTCTCCGGCTATGCCGGCGGTATCGCGGTCGGCGGCCCGTTGTTGGCTCTCGCCACCAACGGCATCTCCCGCAAGGCCTTGCTGCTCGGTCTCGCCATCGCCTTCACCATCGGCCAGGCTGCCTGCGCGCTAGCGCCCGACTTTTCATCCATGCTGCTTTTGCGCATTGCCGTGGCCGTGGCGCATGGCGCCTATTTCGGCGTCGCCATGGTGGTCGCGGTCGGCCTCGTTCCTAAGGACAAGCGCGGCATGGCTGTGGCGGTTATCCTGTCCGGCCTCACTGTCTCCAACGTCATCGGCGTGCCGGCCGGCACCGCGATCGGCAATCTCTGGGGCTGGCGTGCCACCTTCTGGGTCATGTGCGCGCTGGGCGTGGTGGCGACCTTGGCCATGCTGGCGCTTTTGCCGCGCACGACAGGTGCATCGAACCGACCGGCGGGGTTTGCCCGCGAGGTGCGCGTGCTGGCCCGCCAGCAAGTCTGGACCTCGCTGATCCTCATGCTGATGCTGATGATCGGCCAATTCACCCTGTTCACCTACATCACGCCGACATTGCTTGAAGTCACCGGCCTCGACGAGAGCCTGGTGCCCTGGGTGCTGCTGCTCAACGGCGTCGGCGCCACGCTCGGCGTCTTTCTCGGCGGCAAGCTTGCCGACTGGAAGCTGATGCCTTCGCTGATCACCATGCTTTTCCTGCAGGCGATGGTGCTGGCGGTGATCTATGCCGTCAGCCCCTATCCCGTGCCGATGATCGTTGCGATCGTCATCTGGGGTGGCCTCAACTTCGCCATCGGCACGCCGATCCAGACCCGCATCCTGGCCTGGACCGCTGACGCCTCCAACCTTGCTTCCTCGCTCATTCCCTCCGGCTTCAATGTCGGCATAGCGCTGGCCGCATCGCTCGGAGCCGCCATGCTCAATGGCGGTTATGGCTATCGCAGCCTGCCGGTTGTTGGCGCGATGGCCATGCTGGTCGCCGTTGCCGTCGCCTTTGCCTCCTACATTGCGGAAGAGCGCGGCAAGGCGACGCCGCCGGTCCCGGCCGCCGCCCAATAGGCGGTACCGACAGCATCACCTCCGCCAGCGCAGCAGGCGCATGGCGTTATCAGAACCACCGGCACGGTGGCGCGGGTATCGGCCATGATGGCCAGCCTCGCACCGAGCCTACGCGAAACTCAGATGGCCATCGTGTCCTGTCGAGCGACAGACGTCACCGTTTGACCTGAGTGGTTCATTTTTGCACAGCCGAGGACGCTTTGGCCATTCGCAAACAGACAAGGTTGGTGGTGGCGATGATGACGGGTGCGCGAAGAGCTTGACGTATCCGATTGACATCATCCAAAAATCCGATCAAATTTTTACCAACTGATAAAAAAGGGGAACTGACAATGACAAATCAGACCATAGTTTCGCGTCGAACCGTACTGGCGTCGGGGTTGGCGCTTGGCGCGGGCATCCTGGTACCGGCCGCACGAGCACAAGGGGTGCTCAAGGTTGCCGGCATTCACGCATCTCCCGTCGAAAATGCATGGAATGCGTGCCTTCACAAGGCGCTCAAGGACGCAGCCGCCGAAGGCGCCATCGACTATGTCTTTTCCGAAGGCGTGTCCGGGACAGACTACCCACGAGCCATGCGCGAATACGTCGAGCAGGGTTGCAAACTGATCGTCGGGGAATCCTATGCCGTCGAGCGCGAAGCCCGCCAGGTCGCGGCCGACTATCCCGACACGGCTTTCCTCATGGGATCCAGCGGCGAAGCTGCGGGCCAGAATTTCGGCGTCTTCGGTACCTGGAACCATGGCGGCGCCTATCTGGCGGGAATGCTGGCCGGCTCAATGACAAAATCGGGCATTGTCGGCTCCGTTGGCGCTATTCCAATCCCCGAGGTCAACATGCTGATCAACGCCTTTACGGCTGGCGTGAGGGAAGTTCGCCCGGATGCCAAGCGCCTCGTCTCCTTTATCGGCACGTTCTTCGATCCGCCGAAAGCGCGCGAAGCCGGCCTTGCCCAGATCGACGCTGGCGCCGACATCCTCTTTGGCGAACGTATCGGCACAGCCGATGCCGCCAAGGAGCGCGGCATAAAGTCGATCGGATCACTCATCGACTATACGCCGCGTTATCCCGGTACAGTTTTCGCCAACGCGATGTGGTATTTCAGACCGATTCTCGATGCGGCCATCGCCGACGTGAAGGCCGCGAAGCCGGCCGGTAACAGCTACACCCATTTCGGCCTGATGAAATATGGTGGCAGCGACATCGTTTACGTGAAAGGTGTCGCCTCGGCCGAAGCCGAGGCTGCGATGGAGGCCAAGCGTGCCGCCATCAAATCCGGGGCTTTCGAGGTTCCAATCATGATGGAGCAACCCACCTAAACGCTTGCGATCGCGTGGTTTGCGGCCGTGTTGAAATCCTCGAAGCAAGTGGAACCGCGTGACGATGCCACGGCGCTTGCGGAACTGATCGACTCCAGCGCGCTCTCCTGCACCGACGCTATGGCGGCGGCGGTGGCGGCAGCCATAGCGCATGCCGATACCGGAGCGATCTGTCGTCTTGACGCGGACAGCGGCATGGAGGCGGCAAGTGCCGCCGAACGGGAACGCCTGGCCGATCCCGCGCGGTTCGCCGGGCGGCCCTTTAGGGGCGTCCCAACCCTGGCTAAGGACCTCGGCGGGCCGTTTGCGGGTTTCGCGGTTCATGCGGGTTCTCGCGCCCTTGCTGGACGTGCGGACGGTTCCGCCGATTCCGAGTTTGCGAAGCGCTTTCGCGATGCCGGCCTTTGCCTTTTCGGCCTTACCACCAGCCCGGAATTCGGATTGTCGTTGACGAGCGAACCGCTACGCGGCCCGATTTGCCACAACCCTCTTGATCCGACGCGAACGGCTGGGGGCTCTTCCGGCGGCGCCGCCGCGGCCGTCGCTTCCGGCATCGTGTCGATAGCCCACGCCACGGACGCGGGTGGCTCGATCCGGGTTCCGGCGGCCTGCTGCGGCCTCGTGGGTCTAAAACCGACGCGTGGCGCCATGCCCGGCGGGCCGCTTTTCACCAATCATCTCGGTGGCATCGCCAGCGAGATGGCGGTATGCCGCTCGGTTCGCGATACGGCATTGATTTTCCAGGCCCTTCGCGGCAGCGCAAAAGGTCCCGGCGCCGATCCCGCTGTCGTGAACCATCGTGAAAGCAAGCTACGCATTGGCTTGCTGACCGACACCGGCGCCCTTCATCCTACCGATGATTTGCGATGCGAAGCCGTTCTTGCGGCTGGGTGCTTGCTGGAAGCAGGTGGACACGAGATCATACCGCTCGGCTGGGACGCTTTCGAAAAATGCACCGCCGCAAGCCAGAGTGCGTTCGGCAGTATCATTTCGGTGAACCTTACCAGCCTCGCCGACAGCGACATGGAGCGCGTAGAGCCGCTCACGCGCGCCTTTGCGGAGCGTGGCCGACGGATGACGGGTGCGCGGTTATGGGACGCGTTGAATGACGCCGTTCATGTCAGTCGCGATGTCTGGGCTCTCTTCGACGCTGTGGATATCATTTTGACGCCCATGCTTTCTTGCGCGCCGTTGGCGCTGGGTTCCTTTCCTGTCGACCATGCGGACACCGAATTGCATCTGGATCGAATGGCAGCTTTCGCGCCGACGGCGTCACTTGCCAATATATCAGGCTTCCCGGCGATCACCTTGCCCTTTGGCCGTGACCCAATGGGCTTACCCCTGCCGGTGCAGATGCTCGCTCCAATGGGGCAAGACAATCTGCTGCTCCACCTGGCCGCACATCTTGAAGCGGCAGGGCGCTGGCAGCACCGCTTTCCAGTTGCTGGGCTGGTGTCATGACCGAAACGCCGGTTCTCGAATTGTCCGGGATCAGCAAGCGCTTCGGCGACATCGTCGCCAACGAGAATATCTCCATCTCGCTCGCCAGGGGCGAAATCCTGGCGTTGCTGGGCGAAAACGGCGCCGGCAAGACGACATTGATGAGTATACTCTTTGGACACTACAGGGCCGATTCCGGTGGCGTCCTGATTGATGGGTGGAACTGCCTCCGGGCAAACCCCGGGCGGCGATCCGGGCCGGCATCGGCATGGTGCACCAGCATTTTTCGCTGGCGCCAAATCTGACGGTCCTCGACAACATCATGACCGGCACCGAAAAGCTATGGTCCTTCAAGTCGGAAACGGTCACGGCGCGGACAAAACTTCTCGGCATTGTTCAGCGTTTCGGCCTGGACGTCGATCCCGACGCTCGCCTGGGCGACCTGTCGGTTGGCGAACAGCAACGCGTGGAGATACTCAAGGCACTCTACAACGACGCGCGCATCCTGATCCTCGACGAGCCGACGGCAGTGCTGACAAACATCGAGGCCGAGCGTTTGTTTCGCACGCTGAAGGAAATGGCGAGGCAAGGGCTGTCGCTGATCTTTATTTCCCACAAGCTCGATGAGGTCATGGCCGCTGCCGACCGCATCGTTGTCCTGCGCGGTGGCAAGGTGGCGGCGGAACGCCTGGTGGGCCAGACCAGCAAGGCGGATCTGGCCGAACTGATGGTTGGCCACAGGGTAACGCGCCCGGTACGCGACCAGGCCGCGCCCGGTGCGGTTGTTTTCGAGGTGACGGGCGTGACCGTGCGCCAGGGTGGTGTCGACAGGCTAAAGGATGTCAGCTTCCATCTGTGCGCCGGCGAGACGCTCGGGATCATCGGGGTCTCGGGAAACGGCCAGACAACGCTCGCTCATCTTGTGTCTGGCCTTGCGAAGCCAAGCGACGGCGGCATGCTGCTATTCGGCGAGCCCGTAGCCAATCTCAGTGTGCGAGGCTTGATCGAATCCGGCGTTGGGCGAATTCCGGAGGACCGCAACAAAGAGGGCGCCATCGGCGAGATGTCGATCTGGGAAAACACGATACTGGAGCGCGTCTGGTCGCCTGCGTTCTCGAAGTACGGTCTGGTGAACCGCAAGGCCGGTATGGCTTTCGCGGAAAGGATCATCGCGGATTTTGACGTGCGTGGAGGCAAACCCGCCAGCCGCACCCGTCTTCTGTCTGGCGGCAACATGCAGAAGCTTATTCTCGGACGCAATCTGTCCGATCGGCCCCGCATCCTCATTGCCGCCCAACCCACGCGCGGGCTCGACGAAGGCGCGGTAGCGGCGGTGCATGCCCGCATACTGGAAGCGCGCAGGCAAGGGACGGCGGTGCTGCTGATCTCGGAAGATCTCGACGAGGTGATCGGCCTTGCCGATCGCATACAGGCCATCGTCAACGGCAGGCTGTCGCCGGCAATCGCGGCGGAAACGGCGGATCCACGCAGGCTCGGCCTGATGATGGCGGGCGAATGGCGCCAGACGGAAGGGGCAGTCAATGCGTCTTGAGCGGCGCAGCCACAGGCCACTGTTCCTCGTTCTCGTCTCGCCGCTGATCGCGATCGCGGCAGCGCTGGCAATCGCCGGGATTCTGATCGCTATGGCCGGCGCGCCAGTACTCGAGGCCTATTGGCGTATTGGCGTTGGTGCTTTCGGTTCACGCCTTGCCGCCACTGAAACACTGACGCGTGCTACGCCGCTCATCCTCACCGGTCTGGCGGCCGCGGTCGCCTTCCGGGCACGGCTCTGGAACATCGGCGCCGAAGGGCAATTCTACGTCGGCGCGATTACGGTCGCCGCCCTTGGCTCCGGTGCCCTCTCCAGCCTTCCGGGGGCAGTACTGATTCCCATCCTGTTTGCCGCCGGCGCCTTGGCCGGAATGGTGCTGATGCTGTTACCTTTGTGGCTGCGACTTCGCTTTTCCGTCGACGAGGTGGTGACCAGCCTGCTCTTGAACTTCGTGGCCGTATTGTTCGTGTCGCTGCTGATTGATGGCGTGCTCAAGGATCCTCTGGCTTTCGGCTGGCCACAGTCCCTGCCGGTTGGCGATCATGCATTGCTGCCCAAGCTGATTGCCCGGTCGCGCCTTCACATTGGCCTGGCCGTGGCCGTGGCTGCGGCAGTCATCATCCATCTCGTGCAATCGCGCACCGTATTCGGCATGCGCTCGCGTGCAGCCGGCCTCAGTCCCGCTGGCGCCGTCTTCGCGGGCGTGCCTTTTGGCCGCACGCTCGTGATGGTGGCCTGTCTTTCCGGAGGGTTGGCTGGGCTTTCGGGCGCCATAGAGGTGATGGGCGTCAAAGGGTACGTCACCACCGACCTTTCGCCAGGTTACGGCTACTCGGGCATCATCGTCGCAATGCTTGCCAATTTGCATCCTGTCGGGGTGATCGCTGCTACTGTTTTCACGGCGGCGATGTTCGTCGGCGCCGACGGCATGAGCCGGGCGCTCGGTATCCCGAGCTATATCGCCGACGTTACAGTGGCGCTATCGCTGCTGACGATGCTCATCGCTCTGTTCCTCACACAATACAGGATCCGCAGATGACGGCGCTGTTCGACACCCTGGCCTCAGCGGGGCTATGGGCCGCAACCCTGCGGATCGCAACGCCGCTGATCTTCGGAACGCTCGGCGCCGTCCTGTGCGAACGTTCGGGCGTGCTGAACCTCGGTATCGAGGGTATCATGACCTTCGGTGCAATGGTCGGCTGGCTGACAGTATTCAACGGCGGCGATCTATGGGCCGGAATGCTGGCGGCGGCCCTTGCAGGTGCTGCTTTCGGCCTGCTGCATGCGCTGTTGACGGTTACCTTGGGCCTGTCGCAGCATGTGACCGGCCTCGGGATCACGCTGTTCGCCTCCAGTCTCAGTTACTTCCTCTTCCGGCTAAACGTGCCGCTCGCCTCCTCGCCGCCGACCATCGAGCCGTTTCAGCCACTTTCCATACCGTTTTTGTCCGACCTTCCGTTTTTCGGGCAGGCCGTCTTCACCCAGACGGCGCCAACCTATCTGGCTATTCTGATGGCCGTCTTCATGACGTACGTCATCTTCCGTACACCGCTCGGACTTGCCATTCGCATGACCGGGGAAAATCCGCACGCAGCCGAAGCACAAGGCATCAACCCTGTCGGCATACGCTATGGCACGATCATGGTGGGCAGCGCGCTGATGGGAACGGGTGGCGCGTTTTTGACGCTTTCGGCCTTCAACAGCTTCTTTCCGACAATGGTGCAGGGGCGTGGCTGGATCTGTATCGCCTTGGTGGTGTTCGCTTCCTGGCGGCCGGGGCGAGCCTTGCTGGGCGCCCTGCTGTTCGCGTTTTTCGATGCATTCCAGCTCCGACTGCAAGCGGCTCTTGGCGGCATCATTCCCTACCAGATTTTTCTGATGATCCCGTATTTCCTGTCGATCGCGGCACTTGCCGTCATGGCGCGCCGCGCGCGGGTACCCCAGGCACTCATGCAGCCCTATCGCCGCGGCGAACGATAGGTCTTACTGGCCAAGGCCATACGCATGGCCGCCTCGCTCGGTTCCGCCATGCTCAATGCCGGCCATGGCTATCGCATCCTGCCCGTGGTGGGCGCGATGGCCATGCTGGTCGCCGTGGCGGTCGCGCTCGCCTCGCATGTTGCGGAATGGCGCAGCAAGGCCGCACCACCCCTGCCGGCCGCTGCCGAATAACGGAAATCTGTTTTGCTCAGCCTGTCTCTTTCAGCACATCGATGAAGGCGCGCAGCGCCGGCGGCACAAGGCGATGACCGGAATAGTAGAGAAAAAGGCCGGGAATGGGCGGACACCAATCTTCCAACACGCTGACGAGCGCTCCCCGCTCGATGTAGGATTGGGCCGACCTGTCGGAAATGTAAGCGATTCCCAGGCCACCGGCCGCTGCCTCGGCCATCAGTTCCAAATGATCGAGCGTTAGCATGCCCGGAACATCGATCGAGATCTCCTGGCCATGTTTCTCGAACTCCCAACGAAACGGCTTGCCGCTCGGCAGGCGGAATCGGATGCAACTGTGACCCTTCAGATCGTCCGGCACCCTCGGGACCTGGCGGGCGGCGAGATAGGCCGGCGACGCGACGGCAATGAAGCGCGTCTCGCCGCCGAAGCGTACCGCGACCATGTCCTGCGGCACGGCCTCGCCAAGCCGGATGCCCGCGTCGAAGCCTTCGGCGACAATATCGACCAGCCTGCCCTCGGTGACGATATCGAGCGAAACCCGTGGGAAGCGCGCAAGAAAAGCCGGCACCACGGATTTGAACAGCAGTCGGGCCGCGATCTCGCTGGAATTGATCCGTAGCGTACCTGCCGGAACGTTGCGGAAATTGTCTACCTCGGCAAGGGCCGCATCTATATCCCGCAGCAGCGGCTGCAGGCGCGAGACGAGCCGTTCTCCTGCCTCTGTCGGTGCCACGCTGCGCGTGGTGCGATGGAGCAGGCGCACGCCCATGTTCCGCTCCAGCGCCCGCATCATGTGGCTGAGCGTCGAGGGCGACAGGCCGAGATCATCCGCCGCCCTGCGAAAGCTGCGATGAGAGACAATTGCGGCAAGTGCGGTCAGTTCGCGAAGGCCGGGTCCATCATTCATGGGAAATCTTCACCAACTCATGCAAGATTGAACGGATAGTATCATGAATTGGAAGAAATATCTTGTGTGGAGGTAGCCGCGATCACGCGGCCTGGCGAACAAGGACTTCTCCGATGACCACGACCAAGACTTCCCCCGCGACCAGAACATGGTTCATCACTGGCACCTCCTCCGGCTTCGGCCGGCTGCTGACGGAAAAGCTTCTGGCCCGTGGCGACCGCGTGGCCGCGACCGTGCGCAAGTCTGAAGCGCTTGCCGACTTGAAGGCGGATCATGGCGACCGCCTTTGGATCGCTTCGCTTGACGTTACCGATTCCGAGGCCATGCGGCGGACGATCGACAAGGCTTTTCGTGATCTCGGCCGCATCGACGCCATTGTCAGCAATGCCGGCTACGGCCTGTTCGGCGCGGCGGAAGAACTGGGCGACGACCAGATCCGCCACCTGATCGATACCAACCTCATCGGCTCGATCCAACTCATCCGCGCCGTGCTCCCGTATCTGAGGAAACAGGGTGGCGGCCGGGTTCTGCAAATCTCCTCGGAAGGCGGACAGATGGCCTATTCCGGTTTCAGCCTCTATCACGCCACCAAATGGGGCATCGAAGGCTTTGTCGAATCCGTTCGGCAGGAGGTCGCGCCGTTTGGCATCGGCTTCACGATCGTCGAGCCCGGACCGACGCGGACAAACTTTGCGGCCGGCCTGGTCGGCGCCGAGCCTACGGACGCCTATGGGAACACGCCAGTCGGGGATTTGCGCCGGGCTTTTGCTGAAGGTTCCTTCGAGGTGAAGGGCGATGCGCCGAAGATGGTGGAAGCGATGATCGCGTCAGTCGAACAGAATACCGCCCCCCGGCGGTTGACCTTCGGCGCCGCCGCCTACGCCTCGATCAGCAGCGCGCTCCGGAGCAGGCTCACTGAACTCGAAGACCAGAGGGATGCTGCACTGTCGATGGATTTCGACGGCTGACGGACCGGCCCGGCAATGCGGACCCAATCCCATCGGAAGCCTACAACTCGATCCGAAAGCGCAGGCTTTCCGCGCCGCCATAGGCGGCGTCCTCGAAGAAGTGGCCGACGAGCTTGCCGCCATTGGCGAGGATCACCTTGTGCGACGCCGGATTATGCGGCTTGGCGGTGATCTCGACAAAGGGCAGACCCACCGCCCTCGCCTCGGCCAGCATCAGCCGCAGCGCCTCGGTCGCATAGCCGCGCCGGCGCTTCCACGGCACCACCGCGTAGCCGATATGGCCGAGCACATGCGGCGGCAACTCGGCGGTACCGTGCTGCCAGCGAAAGCCGATGGAGCCGGCGGCCTCTCCATCCCAGATCCAGCGCCGGAAGCCCGGCAGCCGCGGCACTGTCGTGCCGTCGGGCAAGCTGATCGGCGGCCCCTTCGCTTCAGGGTCGTCAAGGCCGGCCAGGAAGGCCACCGGATCCTCCTCGATGACCACGAGTTGCTCGCGCGTTGCTTCCTCGAGCCGCACATTGTCGGGCGACCAGCCGCGCTCCAGCGCGGCCTTGTAGGACGGAAGGTGCTCGAGCGTCGGTTTGACGATTTCGATCATGGCGACAGACTGTTCCGTGCCCGGTCACGCAACGGACCTGATGGACGGAAAACCCCCTACTGCAGCAAGCCCTTGACGATGCCGCTGGCCTTGCCGAAATCCATCTGGCCGGCATATTTCTGTTTCAGCGCGGCGATCACCTTGCCCATGTCCTTCTGGCTGGCCGCACCGGTGGCAGTGATCGCCTCGCGCGCAGCGGCTGCTATGGCAGCGTCATCCAGTTGCGTTGGCAGGAAGCCGCGGATGATTTCCATCTCGCCGCGCTCCTGCGCGGCCAGTTCCGGCCGCTTGCCGTCCTCGAAGGCCTTGGCCGACTCCTCACGCTGCTTCACCATCTTGGCCAGGATCTGCAGGATCTCCTCGTCGCTGGCCGGCTCCTTGCCGGCGCCGCGATTGGCGATGTCGCGGTCGTGGATGGCGGCCTGGATCAGCCGCAGCGTCGGCAGCCGGTGCTTGTCTTGCGCCTTCATCGCGCTCTTCAGGGATTCGGCTATTTTTGCGCGCATCGTGCTTTCTCCTTCGAACGCGGCGGAACATAGCCTCGCCGAAAGCACAAGGCAAATTTCGCTCGGACGCACAAATCACTGATATTGTTGGACGAAATAAATCGGCGCCGGTCACTGGCTGTATCATTGACCGTTCTGGCGCCTTCCCCTATGTACTCGGCCTTGCATAAGACAATGAGTTCATGCTGTCCAAAAGTGCATGGCGGTTTTGGGACAACGACATGAACGAGACAAAGAATTGAGGCGAGCAGGCTCGAGAAATCGCTGCCGCGCTGTTTGCTGCGCAGCACGATCCGCACGCAGCCTTTAGGAGTGCCGCCATGGCAATGACGACCGCCCCTTGGGCCACCGAAAAACCCACCGCCCTCTTGGTGCTGGCCGATGGCACCGTCATCGAGGGCCGCGGCCTGGGCGCCACCGGCTCTGCCGTCGCCGAAGTCTGCTTCAACACGGCGCTGACAGGCTACCAGGAGATCCTTACCGACCCGTCCTATGCCGGCCAGATCGTCACCTTCACCTTCCCGCATATCGGCAATATCGGCACCAATGACGAGGACATCGAGGACCTCAACCCTGCCGCCCGCGCCGGCGCCGTCGGCGCTGTCTTCAAGGCCGACGTCACCAACCCCTCCAGCTATCGCGCAGCAGCCGGTCTCGACCAGTGGCTGAAGAAACGCGGCATCGTGGCGCTGTCGGGCATCGATACCCGCGCGCTCACCGCGCTGATCCGTGAAAAGGGCATGCCCAATGCCGTCATCGCGCATGCGCCCGACGGCGTTTTCGACCTCGACGATCTGAAGCGCCGCGCCGCTGCATGGTCCGGCCTGGTCGGGCTCGATCTCGCCAAGGAAGTCACCTCGGGCCAGTCCTCGGTCTGGCGCGAGACGCCCTGGGTCTGGAACGAGGGTTTTGGCGAACAGGCCGAGCCGTCGATGCATGTCGTCGCCATCGACTACGGCGTCAAGCGCAACATCCTGCGCCTGCTTGCCGGTCTCGGCGCCAAGGTCACCGTCGTGCCGGCCAAGACCGGCGCCGACGAGATCCTCGCCATGCAGCCCGACGGCATCTTTCTCTCGAACGGCCCCGGCGATCCCGAAGCCACCGGCGACTATGCCGTGCCGGTTATCCAGGATCTGTTGAAGACCGACATCCCGGTGTTCGGCATCTGCCTCGGCCACCAGATGCTGGCACTGGCACTGGGCGGCAGCACCCAGAAGATGCATCAGGGCCATCACGGCGCCAACCATCCGGTCAAGGACCACACGACAGGCAAGGTCGAGATCGTCTCGATGAACCACGGCTTTGCCGTCGATGCCGACTCGCTGCCCGAGGGCGTCGAGGAAACCCATGTCTCGCTGTTCGACGGCTCGAACTGCGGCATCGCGCTGACCGGCCGTCCGGTGTTTTCGGTTCAGCACCATCCCGAGGCTTCGCCCGGGCCACAGGATTCGCACTATCTGTTCCGCCGCTTCGTCAATCTCATCCGCGAGAAACGCGGCGAGGAATTGCTGGCGGAGCGCGCTTAGCGGCAGACCAGCCAAGCAGTGGAAGGACCGAAGCCAGCTTCGGTTTTCCGCGCGTCGCGCCGTTCAAGCCGTGTCAGTCACCGCTTCCTGCGCATGCATGCGCTCGGCTTCCTTCGGCGTCGGCTTGGCTACTTTCGTGACGAAGACGATGAGCGCCAGCGTCAGGAAAATCGCGCCGAGCAGATAGGGAGCGCCGCCGAAGGTCACGGGCGCGTTCGGCCCCGTGAACCAGGAAAAGATCGCCGTATAAAGCAGCGGCGTGATGATCGAGGTGATCGAGAAGATCGACGTCATCGCGCCCTGGAGTTCGCCTTGCGCCGAAGGCGGCACCTTGGCGGCGGCGAGGCTCCTGAGCGGCGGATCGGCCAACGCTTCGAGACAGCCGACGACGATCACCGCATAGATCATCCAGCCCTGCCAGGCGAAGGCGTAACCAAAGGCGCTGAGTGCCGTAAACGCAAGACCGATTACCGCCGTCTTCCACTCGCCAAGCCTGGGGATCACGCGCGGCAGGACCGTCGCCATGACGATCGCTCCGCACAGGCCGAAGGCGCCGAGCGAGAAGCCGATCTGCTGTTCGCTCCAGCCATAGCGGTAACTGGAGACGAACGACCAGACCGCCGGATACATCATGTGCCCAAGCGTCATCAGGAAGAAGACAAGACCGATCCAGCCGATGCCTTCATAATTGCGCATCTGGATGAGCGTGCCGACCGGGTTCGCGCGTTTCCACTCAAAGCGGCGACGGTGCTTGTCATCAAGCGTTTCCGGCAGGAAAAATAGCGCAATCAGAAAGTTCACGAAAGCAAGCCCGGCGGCGAAATAGAACGGCACGCGCGGCCCGAACGTGCCGAGCAGCCCGCCCAGGACCGGCCCGATGACGAAGCCCACACCGAAGGCGATGCCGAGCAGGCCGAAGTTCTTCGCCCGGTTCTCGTCGGTCGAGATGTCGGCGATGAATGCGGATGTCGTGGAATAGCTGGCGCCGGAAATGCCGGCCAGCACACGCCCGATGAACAGCATCGGGTAGGACCAGGCGATGGCGCAGATCAGATTGTCGATGGAGAAGGTGAGCACGGAGGCGAGCAGGATCGGCCGCCGTCCGAACCGATCGCTCAACCCGCCCATGATGGGCGCGAAAACGAACTGCATCGCCGCATAGGCGAATAACAGCCAGCCGCCTTCGATGGCCGCCTCGCTGATGCCGACGCCGGTCAATTCCCTGAGATAGGCCGGCAGCACCGGCATGAGCATGCCGAAGCCGATGATGTCGAGCAGCAGCGTGGTGAAAACGAGCGCAAGGCCCCGCCTGGCGGTCTTGGGGTCGATCATGACGGTAACTCCTCGACCGCCCGGGGCGAAGGCGGAGGCACCTTATAGGCGAGCGCATGGCTGAGAACAATAAGGGAACGGGCAGGATGTCTCCATCCTGACATCCCCTGACGGCAATACTGCCGTCAGATCAGCGAGAAAAGCCGGCGCTTCAGATCGGATTGTTGAACGTGTCGCAATCCGAGAGCTTGCCGCTCTTATAGCCGCGCACCAGCCAGGTCTGCCGCTGTTGCGAGGTGCCATGGTTGAAGCTTTCCGGCACAACGTAGCCCTGCATCTTCTTCTGCATCGTATCGTCGCCGATCTGCTTGGCGGCGTTCAGCGCCTCTTCCATGTCGCCCTGTTCCAGAATGCCCTTCTGCGCGGTGAAATGCGCCCAGACACCGGCGAAGCAGTCGGCCTGAAGCTCGACCCGCACGGACATCTGGTTGGATTCGGCTTCGCCCATCTGCTGGCGCATCTGGTTGAACTTGGGCAGGACGCCGGTGAGGTTCTGCACATGATGGCCGACCTCGTGCGCGATCACATAGGCCTGGGCGAAATCGCCCGAAGCGCCGAATTGCTGGTCGAGCTGCTGGAAGAAGGTGGTGTCGAGATACGCCTTGCGGTCGCCGGGGCAGTAGAACGGACCGGCGGCCGAAGAGGCGAAGCCGCAAGCCGAGCGGATCTGCCCGCTGAACAGGACCAGCTTCGGATTCTCGTAGGTCAGGCCCTCGGACTGGAAAATGCCGGTCCAGGTGTCCTCGGTCTCGGCCAGCACCGTCGAGACGAACTGCTTCATCTCGTCGGAGGCAGGCGCGCCGGTGCCGCCATCCTGGCTGCCGCTGTTGTCGGTGATCTGGCCGCCGCCGCCCGGCATCAAGCCACCGCCACCGTTCAGAATCTGCAAGGGGTTGATGCCGAAGACACCCCAGGCAATCAGGGCAATCACGCCCAGGATGATTATGCTCGACAGCGACATGCGGCCGCCACTGCTGCCGCCGATCGGGATGCGGAACTGACCGGGACTGCCGCCGCCGAGTCCACCGCCCTGGCCGCGTTGATCCTCGACATTGTCACTCTGACGACGGCCCTTCCAGAGCATGGCAACCCCCCGCGACGCAAATTTCCGGTTGATCGGGCTCAAGTCTCGGTCCGATCGGACCCGACAACAATTATCTCAACGGCCGCGCCAAGTCACAGCATTTTTCACGACTGAACGTTGGTGACGCGGCGCCTTCGCGGCTATGGCCTGGATGGAACCAGGCCATAGCCGCGAAGGGACAAAGAATGTGGGGAGCATTTGCGGACGATTGGCCTAATCCTGCTGCCGCTGGAGGCACTGATTTGTCTAGGCCTCGAACCGACGGGCGCCGTCACCCTCGATTTCAGTGTTGCCGTTACGGGTTCGGAGACGTTGCAGGGCGCTTGAACGCGGCGGCCTTCCGATCAGTCACCTGCTGGGTGCAGGACACTCAGGAGTGAGCCGCATCGTCGCGGGCAAATTGAAAGGCCCGGCTGATCTTTCTGGGTCTGGCCTTGGTTCAGCCCTTCTGCTTGGCGCCGGCGCTCTTGCCGTCGGAGCTTTTGGAGCGCTCCTCGAAACGAGCGGCACCTTTTTCCAGCGGGTGGCCGGTTTCTGCTTCCGTCTTGCGTTCGTCCTTCGCGGCAGCCTGCCTCAATCCCTTGGCCGCCTGCTTGCCCTTCGCGGTCGGTGCCTGTTCAACGCCCATGATCTCTCCTCCTCGCCTCGCGACAATCGCGTGGCACGATATCAAACGCATCGGCGACGCAGCGGTTCCGGCGGATCACCCGGCATGGAATGGTCTGGACGAAATCCGGTATCAGCGGGCCGCGATCATCGCCTTGCGGAAGGCTTCAAGCGTCTCGGCGCTGACATGGTGCTCGATGCCCTCGGCGTCGATGCGCGCCGTCTCGGCGCTGACGCCGAGCGAGCGCAGGAAGGCTTCCACCGTCTGATGGCGAATGCGGCTCTCTTCCGCAACCTTGCGGCCGGCCTCCGTCAGGAACACGCCACGGTAAGGCTTCCTCGAAACCAGCCCATCGGCGCACAGCCGCGTCAGCATCTTGGCCACGGTCGGCTGGGCGACGCCGAGCCGCGCCGCGATGTCGACCTGCCGCGCCTCGTTGCCATCCTCGATCAGGTCGGCGATGAGCTCGACATAGTCCTCGACCAGCGCGCTGCGGCGCGCTTCGCGCGTCTGCCGGAAACCCTCCGAATGGATTTCAGCGTCGGGCAGCGGTTCGCGCAGGACCGGTTTTTTCTTCAGCGCCAATATGCGCTCCTCCTCGACTGTCGGCGGATGAGCCGGCGTGCATATTCATAGCACGGGCTTCCATCGTTCTGGCCGTTTATTTGCATTCCAAGGCAGGAGCAACCGGCGTTTGGGGTTATCCAACTGGGCATTGACCGGGCACATCACAAAAGCATGATCAATGAAATATAGCATATTGCATAATGTTGAGCCACGACATAGATGGGAAGCGCAACCCTCCATTCAAGCGGAAAGCCTCCATGTCAGACGCCGAAGCCACATCAGCGCCCCGATCCATGTGGCGGTTCGCCCGGCCGGAAGAAGACGAGCAGCCCAGCCTGCGCGAGGTCAACGCCTCGATCGCGGTGCCCCAGACCGGCACCTGGTTTCGCCGCCTATTCGCGTTCATGGGACCGGGCTACATGGTTTCGGTCGGCTATATGGATCCTGGCAACTGGGCGACCGACCTCGCCGGCGGCGCCCAGTTCGGCTACACGCTGCTCTTCATCATCATGCTGTCAAACCTGATGGCGATCCTGCTGCAGGCGCTCGCCGCCAGGCTCGGCATCGCCACCGGCCGCGATCTCGCCCAAGCCTGCCGCGCCTATTATCCGCGACCGGTCAATTTCATGCTGTGGATCGCCTGCGAGCTGGCCATCATCGCTTGCGACCTGGCCGAAGTCATCGGCACGGCGATTGCGTTACAACTCCTGTTCGGCATTCCGCTGATCGGCGGCGCCGTCTTGACCGCCCTCGACGCATTCCTCGTGCTGCTGCTGATGAACAGGGGCTTCCGCTACCTCGAGGCTTTCATCGTGGCGCTCCTGATCATCATCTTCGGCTGTTTCGCCATCCAGATCTTTGCCGCCGCTCCTCCGGTAGGCTCGATCCTGCATTCGATGTTCGTGCCGTCGTCCGAAATCGTCACCAATCCGGCAATGCTCTACATCGCCATCAGCATCATCGGCGCCACCGTGATGCCGCATAATCTCTACCTGCATTCCTCGATCGTGCAGACCCGCGCCTATGAGCGCACCGAGGCCGGCAAGCGCGATGCCATCAAATGGGCAACGGCGGATTCGACCATCGCCCTCATCCTGGCGCTGTTCGTCAACGCCTCCATCCTGATCGTGTCGGCCGTGGCCTTCCATGGCACCGGCCATCAGGACGTCGCCGAGATCGGCCAGGCCTTCGAGCTTCTGTCGCCGCTGCTTGGCCTCGGCATCGCCTCGATCCTGTTTGCCGTGGCGCTGCTTGCCTCCGGCCTGAACTCGACGGTAACGGCGACGCTCGCCGGGCAGATCGTCATGGAGGGTTTTCTTCGCTTGCGCATCCCGCAATGGGCGCGCCGCCTGTTGACGCGCGGCATCGCCATCATTCCGGTGGTGGTCGTCACCGCGCTCTATGGCGAAAAAGGGACGGGACAGCTCCTCGTCTTCAGCCAGGTGATCCTGTCGATGCAGCTCCCCTTCGCGGTGATTCCGCTGGTGCTGTTCGTGTCGGACAAGAAGAAGATGGGCACGTTCGCCATTCCGCGCGCCGTCGCCGCACTTGCCTGGGTGGTTGCCGCCGTCATCCTGGTCCTCAACTTCAGGCTGCTTTACGACGCCATCGCCGGCATTGGGTGAGAGTTCTCTCAGCCAGGACGGCCGCGACAAATCGGCATTCCGCGCTATCTTGCCAGGCCATGACGCAGATTGCCGAAGCTCGAAAATTCTACGCGCGGCTGCTGGCCGCCCATGCCGGCTCGGCCGATCCTCGCCTCGAGGCGGTTTTCACTGAGGTGCCGCGCGAAGCCTTTCTCGGCCCCGGACCATGGACGGTCATCGCCGGCAACGCCACGTTCGAAACACCGAGCGCCGATCCGGTCCATATCTACCAGAATGTGCTGGTGGCGCTCGACGCCGCCAAGGGCATCAACAATGGCGAACCGTTCCTGCACGCCATGTGGATCGGCAAGGTGGCGCCAAAGCCCGGCGAGGCCGTCACCCATGTCGGCGCCGGCACCGGCTACTACACCGCGCTCCTGGCACGGCTGGTTTCGCCCGGCACCGTTACCGCCTTCGAGCTGGAGGCCTATCTTGCCGACCGTGCGCGGCAAAATCTCGAACCCTATGGCAATGTGACCGTCATCCATGGCGACGCGGTGACCGGCGGCCTGCCGCCGTCGGATATCATCTATGTCAATGCCGGCGTCGTGGCGCCGCCGGCCGACTGGCTGAAGGCGCTGAGGCCCGGCGGCCGCATGATCTTTCCCTGGCGCCCGGCCGAGCGCGTCGGCCTGGCGGTGATGGTGACCCGCACGGAAAGAGGCTTTGCCTGCGACCCGTTCATGCGGTCATGGTTCATCCCTTGCGTCGGCGCCTCGCTCGCAGGCGCCATGGCGAAAATCCCCGACCGCGACAACGCCGCGCGCAGCCGCTCGATCTGGCTGACGGCCGACAAGGCGCCGGACCGCACCGCCATCGCCGTCATCGGCGACGTCTGGTTCTCGTCGCGGAGCCTTCGGTCTTCGTGAGGCTGGAATGCCAGAAATTTTCCGGCCCCTGTCGGACCAGCGCCTGCTCGCCCGTCCTTTGACCGCAATCCGGCCCTGACGGCATGGATGACAAAAAGGAGAACATCCTATGAGGAAGATCATCGCCGCGACATTCGTCAGCCTCGATGGCGTCATGCAGGCGCCCGGCGGACCGGAGGAAGACCCGGTCGGCGGTTTTGAATTCGGCGGCTGGACGTTCCATTACTGGGACGATGTGATGGGCGCCGCGATGGACGAGACGTTCTCGAAACCCTTCGCGCTGCTTCTCGGCCGCAGGACCTATGACATCTTCGCCGCCTACTGGCCGTATCAGAAGAGCGGTCTGATCGCCGACAGTTTCAACGCCGTCACCAAATATGTGGCGACGCACAGGCCGGACTCGCTCACCTGGCGGAACAGCCAGTCGCTTGGCGATGATGTCGTGGCCACGCTGCGCCAGCTCAAACAGGAAGATGGCCCGGACCTGCTGATCCAGGGATCGAGCGAGCTGATCCAGACCTTGCTCGCCAACGGCCTGATCGACGAGATCAGCCTGCTGATCTTCCCGCTGGTGCTGGGCAAGGGTAAGCGGCTGTTCGGCGATGACGCGCTGCCCGCCGCCTTCAAGCTGACCAAGTCGCAGGCATCGAGCACCGGCGTCATCATGGCGAGCTATGAGCGCGGCGGCGAAATCAAGACCGGGTCATTCGCGACGGAAGAGCCTTCCGAAGCCGAGATGAAGCGGCGCAAGAACTGGAAGTAGCAGAACTTGGGCTTTCCTCTCCCCCAGAATGTGGGGGAGAGGTGGCTCGGCGAAGCCGAGACGGAGAGGGGGACTGGCGCAACGCATTCGCCCTACGAAG
>NZ_CAAF010000078.1 GCF_000359125.1 Mesorhizobium sp. STM 4661
GTCTTGGCGCTGCGCGCCAATCCACCTTCTCCCACAAGGGGAGAAGGGAAGATTTGCATTTAGGGCCGTCGGAACCCGGTCGGCCCACCGTAGAGATAGCCGATGCGGGCAACGGCATCCTTCAGCCCCTCGCGTGAGACCAGCATGGTGTGGCCATTGGCGTGGATCATGGTCTTTGCATCGGTCATGACAGCGACATGGCCTTTCCAGAACATCAGGTCGCCGCGCCTGAGCCCGGCAAAATCCGGGCCGGGGTCGAGCGGCTCGCCAATGGTCGCCGCCTGCATGTCGGAATCGCGCAGCACCTGCCTGCCGGCCATGTGCATCGCCAGTTGCACGAGGCCGGAACAGTCGATGCCGAAGCCCGAGGCGCCACCCCAAAGATAAGGTGTACCGAGAAAGGTCTCCGCGACGCCGACATAGTCGGCGACGGCCTCGCCGACTGGCCGCAAATGGCCCGATATGATCGCCTCGCCGGATGGCAGCAGCGCATAGTGCGTGCCGCGCGTTTCGGCAGTACCGGTCACCGTCACCGCCGATCCCATCGAGAGTTGTCCAGTGATGGGAAACCGCAGATCCGGGCCGGGATAGAGGAAGGTGCGCGGCACGGAAACGATATGGGTCGGGGTGCGATCCCGCGCGCCCAGCACAGTGTCGGCGACATAGCCGACATAACCGTCGCGTTCGGCCTGGATCCAGGCCCAGCCTTCGGCGTCCTCGAAGACAAGGACATCGTCACCGAACAGGGCTTGGGTATTGACGCCGGCGTCGGGGCGCGGCGCCTTGCGTATGTCGGCCACCGGCGCAGTGATCCGCGCCGGCCGGCCGGCGACAAAGCGCTCGGCGGCAACCTCGCCCTTCAGCCTGGCGTCGGCGAGATCAGATCGGAAGGCGTGGAGGCGGGCGTCGCGGGCGGTCAAATCGGCAACTCTGTTCTATCTTGTCTGTTCTATCTTGGCGTTTGAGCTTTGCCCTAGATGGGCAGTTCCTGGGCTCTGGCGATGATACCATCGCCGAAGCGCTCGACAAAGAGCGCGCCTTCGACCGTGCGCTTGACCAGCACATTGCGCTTGTCGAGTTCGTCGCGATGGCGCGACACCAGCTTCAGCGCGCCCATCGTGTCGAGCGCGCGGGTGATGACCGGCTTGGTGACGTTGAGCCGCGCGGCCAGCCCGCGCACCGTATGCGGCGGTGGATCGAGATAGATGGTGAACAGGATCGCCGTCTGGCGCATGGTGAGATCAGGCGCGTTCTCGCGCACCTGCGACAGCATGACCTGCTGCCACAGTCGCATGGCCTGGCTCGGACGCATCGCGATCGACATCCGGCCAGCATGACGGCAAATTGTTTCGGTTCCGTTTCAGTCGCGAATCTTATTGTTGGACCATGATCTTATCCGAAAACCGGTTCCCACTTTTCGGGATCATGGTCAGCCGTAGCGTTTTGAGATGACACTCTCCAGCGCGCGGATGCATTGCGCATCGCCGCCGGCCGGACCGTAATTGCGATCGGCCGGGTTCCAGGCGAAGATGTCGAAATGCGCCCAGGCGACCGTTTTCTCGACGAAGCGCTTGAGGAACAGGGCCGCGGTGATCGAACCGGCGAACCCGTCAGTGGTGACATTGTTGATGTCGGCAATCTTCGACGACAGCTTTGCATCATAGGGGCGCCACAGCGGCATGCGCCACAGCGGATCCTCGGCCGCGACCGAGGCCGCCGCCAGTTCGGACGCCAGCGCTTCGTCGCCGGTATAGAAGGGCGGAAGGTCGGGACCGAGCGCGACGCGCGCGGCCCCCGTCAGGGTCGCCATGTCGACCAGCAATTGCGGCTCCTCGTCATCGGCCAGCGCCAAGGCATCCGCCAGCACCAGCCGCCCTTCGGCGTCGGTGTTGCCGATCTCCACGGTGATGCCCTTGCGGCTCGTGAGTACATCGCCGGGCCGGAAGGCGTTGCCGGCGATCGAATTCTCGACCGCCGGGATCAGCACGCGCAACCGGATCTTCAGCCCGGCAGCCATGATCATCGAAGCCAGGCCCAAAACATTGGCGGCGCCGCCCATGTCCTTTTTCATCAACAGCATGCCCGATGACGGCTTGATGTCGAGGCCGCCGGTGTCGAAGCAGACGCCCTTGCCGACCAGCGTCACCTTCGGCGCATTCTTCGGTCCCCAGATCATATCGACCAGACGCGGCGCATCGGCCGATGCACGGCCGACCGCGTGGATCATGGGGAAATTCTGCGTCAGCAGATCGTCGCCCCTGGTCACCGACACTTCGGCCTTGTGCGCCGCGGCCAGTGTCCGAACCGCCGCCTCCAGCTGGTCCGGCCCCATGTCGCTGGTCGGCGTGTTGACCAGATCGCGTGTCAGGAAGACGCCGTCGGCGATGCGGTGAATGCGCGCCGCATCGGCGCCGCGCGGCAGCGCGAAGCGCAGCGTCTTGCCCGGTTTCTTGCCATAGCGGGTGAAGACATAGCCCCCGAGCACCAGCGCGATGGCGGCGAGTTCCGGCTCGGCCAGTGCGGAGGCAAAATGCCAGTCGCCTTCCGGCAGGGCTCTCGCCAGGGCGCCGACGGTGAGCGCGCCATCGCCAATGCCAAACAGCGCGCCGGCCAGCGCGCCGTTTTCACCGGGCACGACAAGCGTCCTGCCAGCCTCGCCGGAGAAGCCGTTGGCCTTCGCCCAGGCGATCGAAGATGGCGCAAGGTCGGCTGTCTCCAGACCGTCCTTGGCGACCAGATGCACGGGCAGCGCGTTCTTCGGTTTCGTCTCGATGAGTTCGACGGGCATGGAATGGTCTCCGGCTTTGAGTCGGCGTTTCTTAACTGTCCGTTAGGGTTAACAGAATATTTCTTTGGGAGGGAAGATGGCCACGCAATGGCCACGCGCACGAATAGAGGCCGATGTTGATGCCGACCAACCGAATGACGAACGCCACGGGAAAACGGCTGATCACCACGGCGCTCGTGATGGCGCTTGCAGCCAGCGTCGCCGGCTGCGGAACCAGCAAATTCACCACCGGCTCGATTGCGCGTTCGAGCAGCAAACCGCTGGAAACCATGTCAGCCGGCGAGTTGCACAGTGCAACGATCAGGCTTGGCGAATCCTATGCCAAGAATCCCAACGACAAGCGGATCGCGACGAACTATGCGGCGGCGCTGCAGATGGATGGCGATGCCGATCAGTCGCTTGCCGTTATGCGCAAGCTGGCGATCGTCCTGCCAAAGGACCGCGACGTGCTTGCCGCCTATGGCAAGGCGCTCGCCGCCAACGGGCAGTTCGAGCCGGCACTCGATGCCGTGCGCCGCGCGCAGACGCCGGAATATCCGGACTGGAAACTGGTATCGGCGGAAGCCGCCATTCTCGACCAGCTCGGCCAGAAGGACGAAGCGCGCCAGGATTACCGCAAGGCGCTCGACCTCAAGCCGAACGAGCCCTCGATCCTTTCCAACCTCGGCATGTCCTATGTGCTGGAAGGCGATCTGCGCACGGCTGAAACCTATATGCGTTCGGCCGCACAGCAGCCGAACGCCGACAGCCGGGTCCGCCAGAACCTGGCTCTGGTCGTCGGCCTGCAGGGCCGTTTCGACGAGGCCGAAAAGATCGCTTCGCAGGAACTGTCGCCCGACCAGGCGCAGGCGAACGTGGCCTATCTTCGCCAGATGCTCGCCCAGCAGAATGCCTGGAGCCAGCTCAAGGATCAGGACAAGGCAAAGCCCGCCACCAACTGACAATTGCAGCTACGGGGCACCTAGAGCGACGTGCGTCCACTTGGACGCACAAAGTACGCTCTAGCACTTTTAATCCACGCATCGGCCGCCCGAAAATCGATTCCGATTTTCGGGCCGATGCGGTAGCGCCCATTCAGACTAAAAGCCGCACGGCGTCAGCAGCGCGGCTTTCTCTGCGACAGGTCGCCTACTCGCTGCTGGTTTTCGGCTGGTCGCCGAAAATGCCGCGTTGGCTCACCTGGATACCCGCGGGGCCTAGAATGATGGCGAACAGCACCGGCAGGAAGAACAGGATCATCGGCACGGTGAGCTTGGGCGGCAAGGCCGCCGCCTTCTTCTCGGCGGCGTTCATGCGCATGTCGCGGCTTTCGGCGGCAAGCACACGCAGCGCATGCGCCACAGGCGTGCCGTAGCGCTCGGCCTGGACCAGCGCCTGCGATACCGACTTGACAGATTCCAGGCCGGTGCGGCTCGCAAGGTTTTCGTAAGCCTGCCTGCGTTCCTGCAGATAGGAAAGCTCGGCATTGGTCAGGATGAACTCTTCGGCGAGCGCTACCGACTGCGCGCCGATCTCGTCGGCGACCCTGCGAAGTGCCGCCTCCACCGACATGCCCGACTCGACGCAGATCAGCATCAGGTCGAGCGCGTCGGGCCAGGCCAACTGGATCGACTGCTTGCGCTTGGTGGCTCGGTTGTTGACATAGAGCACCGGCGCGTAAAAGCCCGCATAGGCAACGACGATGCAAACGAATATCTTGATCAAAAGCGGCTGCTCGGGCAATCCGCCGAGCACGAACATATACACGGCAGCCAGCGCGAAGCCGACAAAAGGCAGGACCAGACGGAAGAAAAGGAAGCGCGTCAGCGGGTTTTGCCCGCGAAAGCCCGCCACTTTCAGCTTCTGCAACGTGCCTTCATCGGCCAAAGCGCGCCTCAGATCGAGACGGTCGACGATGTTGCGCATGCCGATCGACTGTTCCTCGCGCAGGCCCTTGCGGCGGCGATCAGCCTCGGCGGCCAGCCGCGCGCGCTGCTTGGCGCGCAATTCGTCACGCTCCAACGCCACGGATTTCATGCGCGCCTTGAGCTGGTTCCCGCCGAAGGCGGGCAGCAGCGTGAGGGCGGTCGCAAACACCGCGATAGCGACCAGCATGGCAATGAGAAACGCCGGGTCGGTCAGGGTTTTGACGACGTGTTCGGTCATGCGCTCTCAATCCTAGACATCGAAGTTCATCATCTTGCGCATCACCAGGATACCAATCGACATCCAGACCGCTGAACAGCCAAGGATCAGATTGCCGACGCTGGTGGTGAACAGCGGCATGATGTAATTCGGGCTTGTCAGGTAGACGAGAAAGGCGACGATGAAAGGCAAAGCGCCGATGATCATGGCGGACGCCTTCGCTTCCATGGACAGCGCCTGGACCTTGGCCTTCATTTTCTTGCGATCGCGAAGCACGCGCGAGAGATTGCCAAGCGCCTCCGAAAGGTTGCCGCCGGCCTGGGACTGGATCTGGATGACGATGCCGAAGAAGCTCGCTTCCGTGCATGGCATGGTTTCGGCCATGCGCAGGCTGGCGTCGGGGATCGACAGGCCCATCTGCTGCGAATCGACGATGCGGCGGAACTCGGTCTTGACCGGTTCGGGAGATTCGTTGGCGATCAGGCGGACGGCGTCGTTGAGCGGCAGGCCCGATTTGACCGCACGCACGATGATGTCGAGCGCGTTCGGGAATTCGTTGAGGAAGGCCTTCACCCGGCGAGCGCGGGAAAACGAGACGAACCAGCGCGGCAGGCCGAGAGCGCCGACCAGCAGCACGCCCGGCAAGGCAAGCAGCGGCGCGCCGATGAAATAGGCAAGAAACGTCAGGACGACGCCGCAAACGGCCGAGTAGACATAGAAGCGCTCGAGCGAGATCTTCATGCCCGCTTGGCGGATCTGAGCCTTCAGCGGCGGCTTCTTGACGATGCGCTGGTTGGATTTCTGCTTCTGTTCGAGTTCCTTCAGCGAGTCCTGCACCGATTTGCGCCGCTTGGCGGCTTCCGCCACGCGATCGCGCGAGGCCTTGACGACCGAACGATCCGTCTCGGCGGTCTTGATCGTCTCCAGCCGCCTGCCGACCTGCTTCTCCTCGCTGATCTGGTTGAACAGAAAAGCATAGGCGACCCCGCCGGCGCTGAAGCCGGCGAGCACGATGAATGCCAATACGGTGCCGTCAATCCCGAACATCGACCCTGGCCCCTGCGCCTCCGGATGCGTCAGTCAGCGCGTTTCTCCATCGCCTCGAGCGCATTGGCGAGACGCTGTTCCTCGCCATAGTAGCGGGCACGGTCCCAGAAATGCGGGCGACCG
The DNA here is from genome assembly GCF_000359125.1 of Mesorhizobium sp. STM 4661. Lineage (GTDB taxonomy): Bacteria > Pseudomonadota > Alphaproteobacteria > Rhizobiales > Rhizobiaceae > Mesorhizobium. The sequence goes on from NZ_CAAF010000078.1 coordinate 6,083, forward strand.
ATGCCTGTCGACACATGCTCGCCCAACAGTCTGCCGTTCGCGTCCTCGCCCTTGATATTGTAGAGGACGATGTCCTGCGTGATGATGACGTCGCCTTCCATCCCGATCACTTCGGTGATGTGGGTGATGCGCCGCGATCCGTCGCGCAAGCGAGCGGCCTGTATGATCACGTCCACCGAACCGACCACGATTTCGCGCACGGTTTTCTGCGGCAACGTGTAGCCACCCATCGCGATCATCGATTCGATACGGTTCAGGCATTCGCGCGGGCTGTTCGAGTGGATCGTTCCCATCGAGCCGTCATGGCCGGTGTTCATCGCCTGCAGCAGATCGAACACTTCCGGTCCGCGCACTTCGCCGACGATGATGCGCTCGGGCCGCATGCGCAGGCAGTTCTTGACCAGGTCGCGCATGGTCACCTCACCCTCGCCTTCGAGATTGGGCGGGCGGGTTTCCAGACGCACGACATGCGGCTGCTGCAGTTGCAGTTCGGCCGAATCCTCGCAGGTGATGACGCGCTCATCGCGGTCGATATAATTGGTCAGGCAATTGAGCAGCGTCGTCTTGCCCGAGCCGGTACCGCCTGAAATGACGATGTTGCAGCGGACGCGGCCGATGATCTTGAGAATCTCGGCGCCTTGCGGCGAAATGGTACCGAACTTGACCAGCTGATCGAGCGTCAGCTTGTCCTTCTTGAATTTGCGGATGGTGAGCGCGGTGCCGTCGATGGCGAGTGGCGGCGCGATGACATTGACGCGGGAGCCGTCGGGAAGACGCGCGTCGCAGATCGGGCTCGATTCATCGACACGGCGGCCAACCTGGCTGACGATGCGCTGACAGATGTTGAGGAGCTGCTGGTTGTCGCGGAAACGAATACCGGTCTGCTCGACCTTGCCGTTGACCTCGATGTAGACGTTCTTGGAGCCGTTGACCATGATGTCGGCGATGTCGTCGCGGGCGAGCAATGGCTCCAGCGGCCCGTAGCCCAACACGTCGTTGCAGATATCCTCGAGCAGCTCTTCCTGCTCGGAAATCGACATCGCGAAATTCTTGATCGCAATGATGTCGTTGACGATGTCGCGGATTTCCTCGCGCGCGCTTTCGGGGTCGAGCTTGGCGAGTTGCGACAGGTCGATCGTGTCGATCAGCGCCGAGAAGACCTGGCTCTTGGTATCGTAGTAGGTTTCGCTCCTTTCGCGCTGGACCCTTTTCGGCTCCGGCGCCAATGGCGGCGCCTCGACCGCGCGGCGCGCGGGCGGCGGTGCAGGCGCGCCAGATGGCGGCGGCGCGGGCTTGGCAAGAACCGCCGTTTCCGCTGGGTTTGCCGGCGCCGGGGCGGCAGGCGCAGATGCCGGCTGACGGAATTCCGGCGTGAATCGGCTGCCGTCGTCACTGCCTCTTTTACCAAACATGATCGACTACCAATTCAGCCACGGATGCATCACTTCTTGTTGCGCGAGAGCTTGCCAAGGAGATTGCCAAGGCCCGCTTTCTTTCTCACCTTGATTTCGCTGCGCCCGGTCAGCACATGCGCAATCTCGTTGACCATAGCGACGACCGGGTTCTTGGCATCCATTTCACCCAGCATGCGCCCGTTGTTGGCGGCGTTTCCGAACAGCAGCGGCTCGAAGGGAATGACCGACATCGGCGAGATGCCGAGCGAGTCGGCGAAGTCGGACGACGAGATCTCCGGACGCTTCGGCACGCCGGCCTGATTGATGATCAGCTTCGGCGGCGGATCATTCGGGCGAAGCCTTTTGAACATGTCGACCAGATTCTTGGTGTTGCGCAGATTGGCCAGTTCCGGCGTCGCCGTAATGACGACCTCGTCGGCCTTGGTCAGCGTGTTCCTGGTCCAGCCCGTCCAGATATGCGGGACATCGAGCACCAGAAGCGGCACGCTGCGCTGGGCGGTGTCGACAAGCTGCGTGAAGGCGTCTGGATCAAAATCGTAGACCCGGTCGAGCGTTGAAGGCGCCGCAAGCAGCGACAGGTGCTCGGCGCACTGGGCAAGCAACCGGTCGAGATAGACCTCGTCGATACGTTCGGGTGAAAAGACGGCCTCGGCAATGCCTTGGGCCGGATCCTGATCGAAATTGATGTTGGCCGTTCCGAAAGCAAGATCGAGATCGGCGACGACGACCTCGGACTTGAACAGGGACGACATCGCCCAGGCCACATTGTGGGCGATGGTCGACGAGCCGACGCCGCCCTTGGCGCCGATGAAGGCGATCGAGCGGCCGATCGGCTCGGCTTCCGGATCAACGAAGATCGACGATATCACGCTGACGATATCGGCCATCGACACCGGCGCGATGACATATTCCGAAATGCCGGAGCGGATGAGCTCGCGGTAGAGGCCGACATCATTGTAGTGGCCGATTACGACGACCTTCGAGGTCGGATCGCAATATTCGGAGAGCTGGGTGAGTTGCTCCAGCAATTGCTTCGGCTCGCTGCGCGATTCCAGCAGGATCAGGTTCGGCGTCGGCGCCGATTGATAGAATTCGATGGCGGTGGGGATGCCCCCCATATGGACCTTCAGATGGGCCTTGGCCATGCGGCGGTCCTCGCCGGCGCGTTCAACCGGATTGGCGACGCCGTCGGTCTCGCAAAATGCCTGTATCGAGATGCGCGGGATCGGCCGCAAGGCCTGCATCGCGGCGATATCCTGCTGCGAGGTTTCGCCGCCATCCACCCCGGTGTCGTAAGCAAGATTGCTCATTGTCATCTCTTTCCGTGACTTCTGCGGCTTAAGGTCCGTCGAGTGTCGAAGTTCCTAGTAGTCCACTTCCGAATTACCGAGGAGCTCGTCAGAAATCTCTCTGTTGCGGTAGGCGTCGATCACATTGCCCCGATTTTCCGCGTCGATGGGCGTCTGCTTGCGCGGCCCGAGCAGATCGGCCGGATTGGACATCTGGGCGGCAAGATTGTTCTGATACGAGCAGCCGAAATCGGCATAGTGCTTGTTTTCCGACGTCTGCAGCAGGTCTTCGGGCCAGCGTCCGCATTTGTCGGTCTGGGCTTTCACCGAAACATAGGCGACGCGGATCGGCGCGGACGCTTCGGCCGAAACCGACTGGTAGGTGGTCATGACGATCCGGTTGCGGCCGATGCCGCTGGCAATGGCAAGCCTGGCGAAATCGCGACCGGCCGCGGTCGCGGCGATCTCATTGGCCGAGCCGCTCGGGATCGCGATGGTCAGCGCCGGAGCGGCGCTCTTGTCGTAACCGTCGAGGAAACCCAGCAGCGTGTCACGCTGAGAGCCGGTCATGCCGCGATCGCCGGCGCCGACCGGAAGGTCGATCTTTTCGTTCTTCTCGGCAATCACGATTGGATGGGTGGTGCGATAATCGTCCGGAACGGATCCGACCGTGATGCTATCCCTCTTGAAATTGGCGCAGCCCGTGAGCAATGCCGCGACCGCGACCGCCAAGACTGGAACCGCCGGCCGGTAGATCCGCGAACGGCCGGATCGCGTCGTCGCGGTAGCCGTCCTTGCCTTCGATGCTGATTGAGACATATCCGCTTCCCCGCTTACTTGTAGATGAAGCCGACAACGCCGTGATAACGGCCGTTGGGCTTGTCGGTCTGCATGGTGCCGTAGACGCGATTGACACGGCCAAGGAACATGCCGGCGCCATCGCTGGGCGGATTGAAATTGTCATCCGGCTTGGCAAGGTTGTTGCGCGCCACCGGCTTGACCAGATAGGGCGTGATGATGATGACGAGCTCCGTCTCGTTGCGCACGAAATCCCTGCTGCGGAACAGCGTGCCGAGCACCGGAATCTTGGTCAGGCCGGGCAGGCCGCCTACGGCTTGGCGGACATCGTCGCGAACAAGACCGGCGATCATCATGGAGCCACCGGAAGGCAGCTCGACCGTCGTGTCGGCCAGGCGCTTGCGGATCGAAAGCATGTTGGTGCCGGGGTAATTCAACCCGGTCGAAAGCCCTACGGAACCTTCGGTGGTTGGCTCGGAAACGGATGTCCTTACTTTCAGACTTATGCGGCCGGGCGACAGCACGACAGGCTGAAACTCCAGGCCGATGCCGTATTCGAGCTGCTCGACAGTATAGGTAATCTTGGGCTTCTTTCCTTTTTGCCTTTCTTCGTTGTCGACATCCGTAACATCTTGACCGGTGACGAGATTGAATTCGCCACCCACCTTGAAAGTCGCTTTTTCGCCGGACACGGCGGTCAATGTCGGTTCGGCCAACGTCTTCATCACGCCGGCTTGTTCCATGGCGTTGATGTAGCCCTGCAACGACGACGTGGCGAAACTGACGCCAGAACTGCTCAGAGGCTTGCCGAGACCCATGACGGAGTCGCTGAGCGCGCCCCAGCTGATGCCATTGCTGCCGCCGTTGCCGACCATGTTGACGCCGAGCTGCTTCATCACCGAGCGGCTGACTTCCGCGACCGTCACCTTCAGCGTCACCTGGTCGTCGCCGATGATCTGCAAGAGGTTGACGATCCTGCTGACGCGGCGCTCGGAGTCCGGATTGTCGATGGCGACGCCAGACTCGGCCGAACCGCCGGCAGCGGTCTGCGAATATTGGCCCGTGGTCGCTTCGCCGCCGGACACGAAGATCTCCGCCAGGTCTTGCGCGCGCTTGGCGTCCAGGGGGGTGTCCACGGTGCCGGTCAGAACGACGTTGTCGTTCAGCAACTCGATCTTGATCTCCGACGTCGGGATGAAGCGCTTGATATAGTCCTCCAAGCCGGCGACATCGCGTTCGACCGCCAGATCCAGGCTGGCGATCTGTTCGCCATTGGGGCCGAAGACGAAGATGTTGGTCTCGCCAACCTGCTTGCCGAACAGATAGATGCGCCTGGCGGTGCGGGTCACCGCATCGGCGACCGTCGGGTTGGCGACGAGAATGTCATAGGCGTCGCTCGGCAGGTCGATGACCACCGATTTGTTCAATCCGAGCTTGACGCGCTGGGTGGCGGTCGAAGCCGTCACCTCGGCATTCCTGCTCGCCGCCTTCGCCTCGATAAGGCCATGCGCATTCGTTGCAAGGAGAAACAGGCCGATTGCCGCAGCCAGGGTGACCGGTAGTTTGCCGTTTAGCCTCATTTCCTTGTCCCCACTTCGGAAACTTCGCCCGACTTGATCAACCGCACCGTTCCGCGCCGCCCATTGCCGGAAACAAGATAATCGGCCTCACTCAGATTCTTCTCCTGGGTGTCGGTGATCGACCGCAGCGCCAAGGTCAAGCGATCCGCCATCTGCTGGGCGACGGTAATGATCTCCGCCTGTTGCGCCGTGAGTTCCAGCGTGGCGGTCTGGCCGACCCTGGTCTTCTTGCCTTCCTCGTCTTCCTGGATGGTCTGGTCGATCGCCAGGACGCGAATGTTCTTGAGGATGGTTTCGGTGTTGAAGCCGGCTGGCGCGCCATTGGCGGCCTCTGATCTACGGGTCATGATGACGTCGACGAAATCGTTGGGGAGAATGAAGCCGCCGGCCGAAGTGTCGGCCGATATGGTTGTCGCGACCGCCCGCATGCCGGAGGGCAGGATCGACGACATGAAGCTTTGCCCCTCGCCGACCAGCTTGGAGCGCCGCAGCGGCTCACCGGCATACATCGCCATACGGGCGACGGCGCCTTTCAGCTTCTCCAGCGCTTCGGGCTCGGCGGCGCGGGTGATGAAATTCGCGTTGATGCCGTCAGCCGGCCAGGACTGCCAACCGATGTTGTTCTCAAGCTGGCTTCCCATCGGAACGTCGCCGGACAGGACAAGGACGTCCTGCAGCGCGATCGCCGGCGCCTGGGGGGACTCGACGATTTGTGGCGGCGGAGCCGCCACCATGTTTTTCGCAACATATCCTGCGCCACCCGCCGCAGCCACCGCCACGCCCAGAATAATCAGTCGGGATGCTGGCATCTGTCCGAACCTCGCCCTTGGCAAACCATGTAGCCAAGCCGGACATTGCAGCGGCAATCGTCAAAACAAGGTTAATGTAATACTTACGATCGTGATTAATTTAAGGTTTACATAAATTGGAGGGATCGCGGCCCGGCGCGCAAAAAAGCGCCAATCCGCCTGCTCAAAATCCGAAACTGGAGTGAGTCGAGGATCAGCCTGTCAGTCTTGCGAGGGCCCACACCGTCAACGGCGAATCCGGAAAGGTGAGCAATCCGCCAATGCCAAGTGCGATGCCATAGGGAACGCCTGATGTCTCGTCGGCGAAATGGCGTAAGAACGGATTGCGGCTCGTAATGGCTGCGAGCGGCGATTTCCGATAGACGAGGATGGCAAGCGTCAGCAGGCCGCCGATGAATGTCGAGGCCACGAGATATTCGACGAGATGGATGTTCAGCCCCATCCAGATGGCGGTGGCGGCCAGCAACTTGGCGTCGCCGCCTCCCATGCCGCCGAGCGCAAACAGACCGAACGTCACGGCGAGAACGAGGCCGCCGGCGGCGAAATGCCAGCCATAGGTAGCCCAGTCCATGCCGGTCAACGGCGCGACCAGGGCGAAGACAACCACAAGCAGCGCCGGCACGCGATTGGCGATCGTCATCGACAGCATGTCGGAGATCGCGGCGAAAAGCATGCAGAAAGGGAAGACAACGAAGATCAAGGCTTCAAGCATCGGCGCGGCGCCCGTGGTCAACTGTATCTGGGGTCAAACTATGCTGGTTCCAGCCTAGGCACCTTGGATTAACGATTGATGAGGCCGCCAACTCAAAATCGGCCGGTACGACGAAAAAGGGCCGCCAATGAGGCGGCCCTTGCTCTGGAAAACGACGAGAGGTCGTTATTACGGGGCGGTACCGGTGTTGACCGAGGTAGCGATCGTGTTGAACTTCGAGTTCAGCGCGTTGCCCAGCGAGCCGGCGCCGACCATGATGGCGAGCGCGATGAGAGCGGCGATCAGACCGTATTCGATAGCGGTCGCGCCGGATTCGTCCTTCACAAAACGTGCAATGAGATTAGACATCGAGAACTCCTACTCCACGTGTTACAGCAATTCCGTCAACTTCTCTTAGCGGCTGATCGGATGCTGCCAATCTATGGAGAAGCTCTTTCGATCGGCTTAATAAACAGCCTTACCGATTCCTTTCCCGCTTCAAGGGCATTGTGTGGTTAACCGTAAACTAAGTGGTGCCCAGCAGCCTGAGACGCAGGTTCGGGCCCTAGTTCGGGGATTTGAGACCGGGGGCGGGCCGCGCCAGGTGATCCCAATGTCCTTGCCGGCACTATCACGGTCTTCATCCGCTTAACCGTTGGTTCACCAATCCCGTTCATATTCCGTTGAACAGTTTGCCGCCGTGGAGCGCTTCAATGACCGGGCCGAGATCGTCATTTTCGATTGCAGCGTTTCTGGCCGCCGCGGCCTTTGTCGTGCCTGCCAAAGCCGGCGCCGGCATCGAGGTCACGATGAACCAGGCGAAGATCGTCAAATTGTCACGCCCCGCGGACACCGTCGTCGTCGGCAATCCGGCGATCGCCGACGCCTCCGTGCAGGATGCATCGACGATCGTACTGACGGGCAAGGGCTTCGGCGTCACCAACCTCGTCGTCCTCGATCAGGACGGCAGCCCGATCGTCGACGAGCAGATCACCGTCGTGCGGCAGGCCGCGGCGTCGGTACGCATCTATCGACGCGCCGAGGTACAGACCATGTCCTGCGCGCCATATTGCGAAAGCTCGTACAAGAGCGAAGCGGAGAAGACCTCCGAAGCCGAGATGAACACCAGCCGGTAGGGCGAACGGACTGTTCTCTTCTTCATTTCGCTGAAATATCGCTTCGGTTATCGGCCGGTTAAAATCTTTCCGAAGAATTTATCGACCATCCAAACTGGACCTCAATGGATTTCCGCTAATGATCCTCCCGACACCGCGTCAGGATCGGCAGGGACAGTGTATGGGCAAAGCAGGACGAACAGGCTTTTTCGGGCGCTTCGTTCGCGACCGGCGCGGCAGCACGGCGCTGGAATTCGCGATGCTTGCCATTCCGTTCGCCCTACTTGTCTTCGCCATCCTGGAGAGCTGCATTTCATTTGCGGGGCAAGAGGTGATGGCCAACGCCACCGACGACGTCGCCCGTCAGCTGCGGACGGGCCAGATAAGAAAGGCCAACGTGACCGAGGCCTCGATAAAGCAGATGATCTGCAGCCGGCTGGAGGTCATGGTCGCCAAGAACTGCCCGGGATTGCTGGTGGACCTGCGCGAATTCCCGACCTTCGCCGACGCGGCATCAGCGGGCTTCAATATCCAGAACGGCGACATCGTGCTGACGGGCACGAGCTCCACGACCTTTACGGTGGCTCCGGGGCTGGCTGAAACAAAGAATATGCTGCGGGTCTTTTACAAATGGCCTGTCATGACCGATTTCATGGCGAAGTCGATGGCCAATCTGAAAGACGGCAACACGCTGCATTTCGCATCGGCCACCTGGCAGAACGAGCCGTTCGACAACTGAAGCTGCACCGATGCGTGAGTGGGAAGAGGACAGGGGCATGGTTCGTGCGGGGGCACCTATGGGAATCGCCGGGATCTATTCGAGAGCAATACGGTTCTGCCGCGATCGCCGCGGCGTCGCGGCCATCGAGTTTGCCTTGATCGTGCCTGTCCTGCTGATCATGTATTTCGTGACCATGGAAGCCTCGCAAGCCATCGAGACCAGCAAGAAGGTGAGCCGTATCGGCAGCATGGTCGCCGATCTCGTCACCCAGCAGCAGTCCGTCAAGACCGCCGACCTCGATGCGATCATGAAGATCGGCAACTCCAGCCTTCAGCCCTACAACCGCTCGACCCCGAAAATCATCATCACCGCGATCCAGATCACGGACGAAACGACGCCGAAGGTGCAGGTCGTCTGGTCGCGCAAGATGGTCGATGGCGCCTTCAACGCCGACGCCGCCAAGAACTCCATCACGACGGTCCCGCCGACGCTCAACATCAAGGGCACGTTCCTTGTTCGCGTCGAAAGCGGTCTCGCCTACAAGCCGATCATCACCTGGTCGGCCGACGGTCAAAGGCGCCTTGGGCTGACCACGGCCTTCGACACGATATCGATGGGCGAAACCTACTATCTCAGAGCCCGCAGGAGCCCGACGATCCCCTGCGACAACTGCTGAAACGACTTGGCCGCTATCTTTGGCCGCTATCTATTGTTGATGGTCGCTGCCTGAAACCCAGCGCACGACGGCCGCGGCCATCGCGTAATCCTGCGGATCGACGACAGTGAACCCGCCGGAATGTTTCGCTTCCAGAAGATCGTAGATATCCGGCGAGATCGATCTGAGGTTGGTGAGAAACACGGTGAGCCGCCGCTTGGCCTCGGGGTCGAGATTGCTGCGAACCGCATGGGGGCCATACCGCAGCAGGCCGGACCTCCACACGATCTGAAACGCTGTTTTCGAAAGCCCCGCCACCTCCAGCCTGGCGACGGTGCCGCCCGCAATATCCGGCCCGTCGTCGGCTGCTGACGGTATCCAGCCGAACAGAGCATCGGCCTCGCCATCGACCAGCATTGCTTCGGCCGCCGCAGCCGAACTGGCGTGCGTCAGAAACGGCGCGTCCTCGGCGACCTTGACGCCTTCAGCGGCCAATCCCGCAAGCGGCAAGAGAGAGCCGCCGACACTGTCCGAGGGCGCCATGACGACCCGGTGCGCTTCCATCGCCGTCAGGTCGGGAACCTTGCCGTTCCGCGTCAGCAGAACCGATCGGATGCCGATGGCGCCGTCGGAATCGATCGGCGCCACGAGAGGTTCGACGCAGCTGCAGCGTTCGGACGCGGTGGCGTAGGCGGTCGCCGAATAGACCGCATATTCGATGCGGGCATTGGCCTGCGCCTCGATCAGTGCCGCATAGTCGCGGGCAACGACGAACTCCACCTTCATGCCAAGCGCCTTGGTGTAGGCGTCCGTCAACAGCGCCAGACCCGGAAGGGTGTTGCCGGCGCCGGGTTCGGCGACGATGCCGATGCGGAACGTACCGATATCGTCCCGCCAATCGGCGCGCGCCGGGCCGGGCCAGGAAGCGCCAAGCAACGCCAGGATGGCAGCTGAGGCCTTCAAGGCATGTTTCATGTGTTCCCCGCCGATTTCCATCGAGCCATGCCACTTCGGCAATAGCTGTATCTCGACTATCGCGCCATGCAGTTGCCGTTTGGTTTCCGAATTGCCAATGGCGGCGCGGCCCCCTATGTCTGGACCCAGCAGACAGAGAATAATGAATTCCTGACAATGGCGCGCGCCTTCCTTTTCGTTCTCGATTCCTTCGGCATCGGCGGCGCAGCCGACGCCGAGCGCTATGGCGATACAGGTTCCGACACCTTCGGACACATCGCTAGAGCCTGCGCCGAAGGCCGCGGGGATCGCGTGGGCCTGCGCAAAGGACCACTTTTCGTACCCAACATGCTATCGCTCGGTCTGGGCCGGGCCGCGGAAACCGCAACTGGGCTGAGGTTCGAAAGCGGCGCCAAAGTCCACCTTCTTGCCTCGACATTCCACGGCGCGGCGCAAGAGATTTCGAGCGGCAAGGACACACCGTCGGGCCATTGGGAAATCGCCGCCCTGCCGGTCCGCTTCGACTGGGGCTATTTCCCGGACACGGTCCCTACCTTTCCAGCCGAACTGACCGAAGCAATCATACGGGAAGGAAAGGTGCCGGGCATTCTCGGCAATTGCCACGCCCCGGGCACCGAGATCATCGAGCGGTTCGGCGAGGAGCACATTCGTACCGGCAAGCCGATTTGCTACACCTCCGTCGATTCGGTGCTGCAGATCGCCGCCCATGAAACCCACTTCGGCCTGGAGCAGCTCTACGAATTCTGCAAGGTGGTGCGCAGGCTGGTCGATCCGCTGAACATCGGCCGCGTCATCGCACGACCTTTCATCGGGGAAACCGCAGGCAGCTTCGAACGGACGCACAACCGCCGCGATTACGCCGTGCCACCGCCGGAACCGACCTTGCTCGACCGGCTGACGGCACGTGGCAGCCAAGTCATCGCTGTCGGCAAGATCGGCGACATTTTCGCCCATCGCGGCATCTCGGAGGTGCGCAAGGCTGCCGGCAATATGGCGATGTTCGACAAGGCGCTGGGCGCGATGGACGACGCCGGCGACGGCGATCTCGTCTTTGCCAATTTCGTCGATTTCGACACCGAGTTCGGCCATCGCCGCGACGTAGCCGGCTATGCCGCAGCGCTCGAAACCTTCGACCGGAGGCTGCCGGAGGCGTTCGCGCGCCTGAAGCCCGGCGACCTTCTCATCCTCACGGCGGACCACGGCAACGATCCGACCTGGCACGGCACCGACCACACGCGCGAACGCATCCCGGTGATCGGCATGGGTCCGGGTTTCAGAGGCGGCGACATCGGACTGAGAGCGACATTCGCCGACATCGGTGAGACCGTCGCCGAACATCTCGGGCTGGCGCGCGGCCGTCACGGTACCTCCTTCCACGCGACGATAGGCGGCCATGCCTGAGTTGCCGGAAGTCGAAACGGTCCGGCGCGGCCTGCAGCCGGTCCTGGAAGGCGCACGCATCGCCCGCGTCGAGGCACGCCGGCCCGATCTCAGATTTCCGTTTCCGGAAAGATTTTCGGAGCGGCTGACCGGCAAGACGATCACGGCGCTCGGCCGCCGGGCCAAATACTTGACGATGCATCTGGACGGCGGTCCGGTGCTGATCTGCCATCTCGGCATGTCGGGTTCGTTCCGCATCGAAACGGCCGACAGCAGCGACCTGCCGGGCGTGTTCTATCACGAGCGTTCGAAAAGTGCCGCGCACGATCATGTCGTGTTCGATGTCGTCTCGCCGGAAGGCGGCCGATCGCGCGTGATCTTCAACGACCCGCGCCGCTTCGGCTTCATGTTGTTTGCGGAAGGGCTGGTCGACACGCATCCGATGCTTGCGGGGCTGGGCGTCGAGCCGACAGGCAATGCGCTGGATGGAGCGCTGCTCGCCTCGTTGCTCAAAGGTCGCAGATCACCGTTGAAGGCGGCACTGCTCGACCAGCGGCTGATCGCGGGACTGGGCAATATATATGTGTCGGAAGCGCTGTGGCGCGCCGGCCTGTCGCCGCTGCGCGAAGCAGGCACCATCGCCAAGGCCGGGAAAAAGGCTGGCGAACAGGCTGAACGCCTCGCCGCGGCGATCCGTTCGGTCATTGCCGATGCGATAGCCGCCGGCGGATCGTCGCTGCGCGACTATATGCAGACCGATGGCTCAATGGGCTATTTCCAGCATTCCTTCGCGGTCTACGATCGGGAAGGCGAACCCTGCTCCAAGCCTGGTTGCGGCGGCCATATCGAGCGCATCGTGCAAAGCGGGCGCTCGACCTTCTATTGCCGGACCTGCCAGCGGTAAGCTAGGACCGATCGACATTCATCGATTGCCTGGAACGAGGAGGCGAAGCCATGGCCTATGAAACCATCATTGTGGAAACGCACGGCAAGGTCGGGCTGATCACGCTGAACCGGCCCAAGGCGCTCAACGCGCTGAACTCCGAGGTTCTGAAGGAGGTGGTGGCGGCCGTGAACGGGTTCAGCGCGAACCCTGATATCGGCGCCATGATCATTACCGGTTCCGAGAAGGCTTTTGCCGCCGGTGCCGACATCAAGGAAATGCAGGCGATCTCTTTTGTCGACGCCTATGTGCAGGACTTCTTCGTCGGTTGGGAAGAGCTCACGCGGGCGCGAAAGCCCATCATCGCGGCGGTCGCCGGCTATGCGCTCGGCGGCGGCTGCGAACTGGCGATGATGTGCGATTTCATTATCGCCGCCGACAACGCCAACTTCGGACAGCCCGAAATCACCCTTGGTGTCATGCCGGGCATGGGCGGATCGCAGCGCCTGACCCGCTTCGTCGGCAAATCGAAGGCGATGGACATGTGCCTGACCGGACGGATGATGGATGCGGCGGAGGCCGAGCGTTGCGGCCTGGTGTCGCGCGTCGTGCCTGCCGGCGAACTGCTCGAGGAGGCGCTGAAGGCGGCAGCCAAGATCGCGGATTTTTCGCTACCGTCGGTGATGATGACCAAGGAGGCCGTCAACCGCGCTTATGAAACGACCCTGGCCGAAGGGCTGCGGTTCGAACGGCGCCTGTTTCACTCCCTGTTTGCGCTCGACGACCAGAAGGAAGGCATGGCGGCCTTTGCCGAAAAGCGGAAGCCGAATTTCACCAACCGCTAATGCATGTCGCGCAAAAATGCGCAGCGGTTTTGCGACAACGACTTGCATAAAAACAAGACCCTAAGGCGCGGCGCATGAATTCGCTTAAACGCGACGCGCTTTAGGACCTCGGCAGCACCGGCCAAAAAGAGGGCGAAGCGGCGTTGACGCGCCGGAAAAGCTGAACTATAAGCCGCTCCAACCGAGGCGGCCGCGTGGCTGCCCGTTTGTTTTTTGCGCCCTGCGGCATCCCGCGTGCGCCCACCAGATCAGAAGAGAGGCATCATGGCCAACACCTCCTCGGCCAAAAAGGCAACGCGCAAGATCGCCCGCCGCGCGGCGGTCAACAAGAACCGCCGCTCACGCGTGCGGACCTATGTCCGCCAGGTCGAAGAGGCGCTCGCCTCGGGCGACAAGGCTGCCGCGCAGGCTGCCTTCAAGGTGGCGGAGCCGGAACTGATGCGCGCCGCGACCAAGGGCGTGGTGCACAAGAACACGGCATCCCGCAAGGTATCGCGACTCGCTCAACGGCTTAAAGTGCTGTCGGCCTAATATACGTTTCCTGAACTTGTCTTCTTCAAGCCCGGCCGATCGCGCCGGGTTTTTTCGTTTGCCGGCAAGTACTTAAAAAGAAAGCCCGCAAACGACACTGTGCGTGGATTTCGAAGTTCCAAATGCTTTGCCGGCATATACATGCCCGCTGATATTCGAAGTCGCCGAAAGCGGCCGCGCCAGAAATAGCGCCTGTCAAAAATTATGTATTAATTTCAAATAATTACAGATGGTCATCCACAGCTTGTTCACATCAAGGGTGGGGGATCGGGGACAATTGGCTGTCAAGAAAATTATTTCAGAAAATTTCGCGCGGCGCGGCCTTTTTCATATTCGCCGGAAAAGGGTTTGAATCACAATGGCTTTGTCAAAATGTGCGGTTGCAGTATAGCGTCCCAATCCGTCTTCGCTAACCAGATTCCTTAAAAATCCGTTAGTCGTGGCCTTGCCCTATCCACAACGATTTCGTTAATGTCGGTCTATCGAGAGGGACGGGCCATTGGCCCTTAAACCCAGCCTGAATCGGCCAGCTGAAAATGGCGGAATTCATGACGTGGATCATTTCCGCGCACGGGTTTGGTTTGTCTTTCGATGCGGTAGGGGACTGGCGTAATTGTACATGGCAGGTCAACGACGCACCGGCGTTTTCGCCGGGTGGAATTGCTTTGCCTTGGCATAACCAAAGCGGGCTGGCTCTCAGAGGTCGGCGCCGGTCCCTTGACAACGAAGCGACATCCATTGCCGGCGGCGGCGATGATGACGCAGCGAAGACACGGTCGCCGGAAACATGGATGCAGGAGGCGTATCCCCGGCGGAAATAAAGGTACAAAAGGACAAGGAACTCTATCATGCAGAGCGGCATCGAAAGGGAGCTCACGGGCGACCTCCCATTTCCTGGAACCTTGATCGGAGGGGACGACATGTCGGCTTCCAGCGACGCGGAACAAAAGTTCGACCGGGTCAAGACCCAGTTGAAGGCGCGTCTGGGAACCGAGGTCTATTCGAGCTGGTTCGGACGCATGAAGGTCGCCGAGGCGTCCCGGGGCATTGTCCGTATCTCCGTGCCCACAGCCTTCCTGCGCTCGTGGATCAACGGCCACTATCTCGACCTTATCGCCGAGCTGTGGAAACGCGAAGATCCCGAAATCCTCAAGATCGAGATCGTCGTGCGCAACGCTACCCGCCCGGGTCGCAACGGCGTCGAGCCCGAAGCGGCACCGGCGCGCAAGATGACCAGGCAGGCGCAAACTGCGCTGGCCGCCGGCACGGCAGGCCCTGGCAGGGCGGAGCGTGCACCGGCACCTCGCCCGGGAATGCCTGCAGAGACCGAGTTCAGGCACAATGTGCTCGGTTCGCCGCTGGACCCGCGCTACACGTTCGGCTCCTTCATCGAGGGACCGTCGAACCGCGTGGCCTTCGCCGCCGCCAAGGCAGTGGCGGAATCGCAATCGAGCGCGGTGCGCTTCAATCCGCTCTTTCTCCATGCGACGGTCGGGCTCGGCAAGACGCACCTTTTGCAGGCGATCGCGGCGGAATCGTTGAAGCAGAATCCGAAATCGCGCGTGGTCTATCTCACAGCCGAATATTTCATGTGGCGATTCGCCACCGCGATCCGCGACAACAACGCGCTGACGCTGAAGGAACAGTTGCGCGACATCGACCTCCTCATCATCGATGACATGCAGTTCCTGCAGGGCAAATCGATCCAGCACGAATTCTGCCATCTTATCAATATGTTGCTCGACAGCGCCAAACAGGTGGTGGTTGCCGCCGACCGGCCGCCGTCGGAGCTGGAATCGCTGGAGCCCCGTGTCCGCTCGCGCCTCAATGGCGGCGTCGCGCTCGAAATGTCGGCGCCGGATTTCGCCATGCGCATCGGCATGCTCAAGCTGCGTCTTGCCACCGCCAAGGCCGATGACGCATCGCTCGACATTTCCGAGGAGATCCTCAACCATGTCGCCCGCACGGTGACCGGCAGCGGCCGCGAACTCGAAGGCGCGTTCAACCAGCTTCTGTTCCGCCAGTCCTTCGAACCGCAGATCACCATCGACCGCATCGACGAGATTCTCGGCCATATCTATCGTTCGGGCGAACCCAAGCGGGTGCGCATCGAGGACATCCAGCGCATCGTCGCGCGCCACTATAATGTGTCGAAGACCGAACTCTTGTCCAACCGGCGTACGCGCACCATCGTCAAGCCGCGGCAGGTCGCCATGTATCTGTCGAAAGTGATGACGCCACGCTCCCTGCCGGAGATCGGCCGGCGTTTCGGGGGGCGAGACCACACGACGGTGCTGCATGCCGTGCGCAAGATCGAGGATCTCTCGGGCGTCGACAACACGCTGGCGCAGGAGCTTGAATTGCTGAGAAGACTGATCAACGATCAGGCCTGACCGGCCCGAGAAACGAAAGCGCGTCGCGTTTGGATGATTCATGCGACGCGCTTGAAATCTTTGTTTTTATGCATGTCGTTGCCCCAGAATCGGTACCCATTTTTGGGTCCGATGCTTTGGCTTGCGGACTTAAAGCGCGTCGCGTTTAAACCGATTCATGCGACGCGCTTTAAGGTCTTGTTTTATGCATGTCGTTGTCGAAAAATCGCTGCGCACTTTTGCGCGACATGCATTAGCAGGCTTTATCCCCAGAAAGCCCGCGTAACCGGCTTGAACCGGTGGCGCGGGCTTGCGTTTGCGGGTTTTTTCCTGTCAGTTTGTGCAGATTCTGAGCCTGTTCAGACCTTTCGCGGGACGCCGCCAGGCGGAGACCCGTTCATTCATTCAAGCGAGCCTGTTTCGTCATGCGTGTTATCCTGGAACGGTCAAATCTCCTGAAGTCGCTCAATCACGTTCATCGCGTGGTCGAACGACGCAACACCATACCGATCCTGTCGAACGTGCTGTTGAGCGCCGAGGGCGCCACTCTGGAAATGAAGGCGACCGACCTCGATCTGGAGGTGACCGAAGCCACGCCCGCAAAGGTCGAGCGCGGCGGGGCGACAACGGTTCCGGCGCACCTGCTCTACGACATCGTGCGCAAGCTGGCCGACGGGGCGGAGGTCATGCTGAAGACCGACGAGGACGGCAACGCCGTGACGGTGACCTCGGGCCGATCGAGCTTCCGGCTCCAATGCCTGCCGCAGTCCGATTTTCCGGAGCTTTCGGCCGGATCATTCTCGCATATCTTCCGGCTCGATTCGGTGGCGCTAAAGGGGCTGATCGAGAAGACCCAGTTCGCCATCTCGACCGAAGAGACACGCTACTATCTGAACGGCATCTATCTGCACACGCATGAGGCCGGCGGCAAGCTGAAGCTGCGTTCGGTCGCGACCGACGGCCATCGTCTGGCGCGCGCCGAGATCGATGCGCCGGCAGGATCCGAAGGCATGCCGGGCATCATCATTCCGCGCAAAACGGTCAGCGAGCTGCAAAAGCTGGTCGACGACCCCGATGTAGCCGTCACCACCGAATTGTCCGACACCAAGATCCGCTTCACCATCGGCAGTGTCGTTTTGACGTCGAAGCTGATCGACGGCACCTTCCCTGACTATCAGCGGGTGATTCCGACAGGCAACGACAAGAAGCTGATCATCGACCGTCAGTCTTTCGCCGCCGCCGTCGACCGCGTCTCGACCATTTCTTCCGAACGCGGCCGAGCCGTGAAGCTTTCGATCGCCGAGGGGCAGGTCACGCTTGCGGTCAACAATCCGGATTCGGGCAGCGCCACCGAGGAGCTGGCCGCGGACTATTCATCCGACCCGATCGAGATCGGTTTCAACGCCAAATATCTGCTCGACGTCGCCGCCCAGCTGACCGGCACGGAGGCAAAGTTCATGCTGGCGGATGCAGGCTCGCCGACGCTGATCCACGACATGGCCGACGAAACCGCGCTCTATGTGCTGATGCCGATGCGGGTGTAGCCGCGCTGCGTCGCCGGTCTGGCTGCGCCACGACGACAATGATTGCGGCAACTTCTAAAAGCGCGTCGCGTTCGACCGGCCTCATGCGACGCGCTTTAGATTCTTGTTTTATGCATATCGTTATCGCAAAACCGCTGCACACTTTTGCGCGACATGCATTTATAGGCGGATAGCGGTTGCCGGAACAAACTCACATAAGTAAGCTTACACTTACGAATTTCCGCAATTATGCCGCGCTGTCGATCGGGCTCGATCCAGGGGCCGTGGTGTTGTCCGGCGACAACGGCGCCGGCAAGACCAATCTCCTGGAAGCGATCTCGCTGCTGTCGCCGGGGCGTGGCCTGCGCCGCGCGCCTTACGCCGATGTGGCGCGCGAGAGCGGCGACGGCGGCTTCGCGCTACATGCCCGGCTCGATGGGCCGGATGGCCCGGTCGAGATCGGCACCGGGATTTCAGGCGGCGACACCGCCGGTGAAGGCGGCCGGCGGGTGCGGATCAACGGCGCGGCGGCGCGCTCGGCCGACGACATGCTCGAATGGCTGCGCGTCGTCTGGCTGACGCCGGCGATGGATGGCCTGTTCCCCGGCCCGGCCGCCGACCGGCGGCGCTTTCTCGACCGGTTGGTGCTGGCGATCGATCCCGGCCATGGCCAGCGCGCGCTCGACTATGAAAAGGCGATGCGCGGCCGAAACCGGCTGCTTGCCGACGGCTCGCGCGACGGCGCCTGGTTCGATGCGATCGAAACGCAGATGGCCGAAACCGGCGTGGCGATTGCCGCGGCGCGTGCCGAGCTGGTGCGCCTGCTTGCCGCCATGATCGACAGGCTGCCGGGCGACGGCCCGTTTCCGCAAGCCGATATCGGCCTGTTCGGCGAACTGGAAGGCGCGGTCGCCAACTCGCCAGCAGTCGATGTCGAGGAACGGTTTCGCCGCGCCCTTGCCGAAGGCCGCGATCGCGACCGCGCCGCCGGGCGCACGCTCGACGGCCCGCACCGTTCGGATCTGGTGGTGCGGCACCGGCCCAAGGCGATGCCGGCCGAACTCTGCTCGACCGGCGAGCAGAAGGCGCTGCTGGTCGGCATCGTGCTGTCGCATGCAAGGCTGACCGGCGAGATGTCCGGCATGACGCCGATCCTGCTGCTCGACGAGATCGCGGCGCATCTCGACGGCGGCCGGCGCGCCGCACTGTTCTCGATCCTGGAAGAGCTGAACTGCCAGGCCCTCATGACGGGAACCGACGCGTCGCTGTTTTCCAGCCTCAAGGGACGGGCGCAGTTCCTGACGGTCGACCACGGCACGGTTGGGCTAACCGTCTAAGTCTTTGTTTATGCATATCGTATCCCAAAACCGCTATGCACTTTTGGGCGACATGCATTTGCCCCTGACAAGATTTTCCCCTCACTATATGGTCCGGCGATGACCATCGCCGCCTTCACCGACGAAGAACTCGAACGCTATGCCCGCCACATCGTGCTGCCGGAAATCGGCGGCGCCGGCCAGCAAAGGTTGAAACGTGCGCGGGTTCTGGTCATCGGCGCCGGCGGGCTGGGGGCACCGGTGCTCGAATATCTCGCCGCCGCGGGTGTCGGCACGCTCGGCATCGTCGACGACGACACCGTCTCGCTGTCAAACCTGCAAAGGCAGGTGATCCACGGCACCGACACAGTCGGCATGACGAAAACCGGCAGCGCCAAGGCGGCGATCGCCCGCATCAACCCCCACGTCGCGGTGGAAGAGCACAATTTCAGGCTGACGGCGGACAACGCCCCTGCCCTCGTCGCCAGCTATGATGTCGTCGTCGACGGTTCCGACAATTTCGAGACACGTTATGCGGTGGCCGACGCCTGCGCGGCGGAAAAACGGCCATTGGTGCACGCCGCCGTCGGCCGCTTCGACGGCTCGGTGACGGTGCTGAAACCGTTCGAGACCGGCACGGACGGCAGGCCGAACCCGAGCTATCGCGATCTTTTTCCCGAGGCGCCGCCGCCCGGACTGGTGCCGTCCTGCGCCGTCGCCGGCGTGCTCGGCGTGCTGACTGGTGTCATCGGCACATTACAGGCGATGGAGGCGATCAAGCTGATCGCCGGAATCGGTGAGCCGCTCGTCGGCCGGCTGCTGCTCTATGATGCGCTGGCAGCGCGCTTCGACACGATCCGCTACAAGAAGAACTAGACCCATGGACCGAACCACGGGCGTGTCAATCACGCAGCTTCCAGCCGATTGCGACCGTTGGGACGAGGTGCTGGCGCTGGTCATGCGTGCCTTTGCCACGATGGACGGCGTCATCGATCCGCCATCCTCGGCGCATCGGCTTACCGTCGAGAATCTTCGGGACAAGGCCGGGCGGGAGACAGTCTTCGCTGCACAGAAGGATGGCAGGATCATCGGCTGTGTGTTCGTCCTGGAGCGGGCTGACGACTTCTATGTCGGAAAGCTGGCGGTAGAGCCGGGTCTTCAGGGTCAAGGCGTCGGCAGGCGGCTGATGCAAGCTGCCGAGTCTCTTGCCCGCGACCTCGACAAGCGCGCGATCGAGTTGCAGACGAGGATCGAACTGACCGGAAATCACGCGGCCTTCGCCCGCCTCGGCTTTCGCGAGACGCAACGGACGGCGCATGACGGCTACAGCCGGGCGACCTCGATCACCATGCGCAAGGAGCTTTCGTAAGCCTGCATCGACATAAGGTGCAGGGCGGTCCCGCGATGGCTGTTCACGCCCGCAGCGGCAGCACGCGGTCCGGCGGGCGGTGGCCATCGAAAAAGGCGCGGATGTTGATGATGACCTTCTCGCCCATGTCGATGCGGCCCTCGAGCGTCGCCGAGCCCATATGCGGCAAAAGCACGACCTTGCCCTTGGCGGCGAGCTTCAGCAGTTTCGGGTTCAGCGCCGGCTCGTGCTCGTAGACGTCGAGGCCGGCGCCGGCGACCTTGCCGTCCTGGATCAGCTTGACCAGCGATTCCTCGTCGATGATGTCGCCGCGCGCCGTGTTGACGATGTAAGCGGACGGTTGCATAAGCGCCAGCCGCCGCGCCGAAAGCAGGTGGAAGGTTGCCGGCGTCGATGGGCAGTTGACCGAAATAATGTCCATGCGGGCAAGCATCTGGTCGAGGCTTTCCCAGTAGGTCGCCTCCAGTTCGTCCTCGACCGCCGGCAGTACGCGATTACGGTTGTGGTAGTGGATCGAAAGACCGAAAGCCTTGGCCCGTCTGGCAACCGCTGTGCCGATGCGGCCCATGCCGACAATGCCGAGGCGTTTGCCCCAGATACGCCGGCCCAGCATCCAGGTCGGCGACCAGCCGGCCCATTTCTTGTCGCCGGTCAGCACGTTGGCGCCTTCCGCCAGCCGCCGCGGCACCGCCAGCATCAGCGCCATCGTCATGTCGGCCGTGTCCTCGGTCAGCACGTTGGGCGTGTTGGTGACGGTGATGCCCTTCTTGGCCGCCGCCGCCACGTCGATCTTGTCGACACCATTGCCGAAATTGGCGATCAGCTTGAGGTTGTCGCCGGCCTGGGCGATCAGCGCGGCATCGATACGATCGGTTATGGTCGGCACGAGCACGTCGGCTTCCTTGACCGCCGCGACCAGTTCCGGCTGCGTCATCGGCCTGTCCTCGACATTCAGCCGGGCGTCGAACAACTCGCGCATGCGGGTCTCGACCGGGTCGGGCAGCTTGCGCGTTATGACCACGAGCGGCCGTTTTTTGCCTGCCATTGTTCCCTCGAATCCCGATCTCGTTGAGACCTCTTTAACCAAGACCGGCGAAACTGAGAACCGATCACGGCGCCGGTCATCCATGTAACAAGCGGTGCCGCCGAAGACAAAGAAAAAGGGGCGCCGGGGCCATGGGCGAGCGCCGAAAGGAACGAAAGTGTCTGGTTTCGCGTCGCTCCGCCTGACCCTTTGCGCAGCATTTCTCGGCGCTCTGCTTTACGCCCCTGTCGTGGCGGCACAAAGTGCGGCGGCACCCGCACAGACGATCACGCTCGGGCCGAGCGGTCTGCCGCTGCCGCGTTTCGTCAGCCTGAAATCAGGCCGTGTCAACTCCCGCGTCGGACCAGGCGTCAACTACTCCGTCGACTGGATGTACATGAAGCCCGGCCTGCCGATGGAAATCATCCAGGAATTCGATACATGGCGTCGCGTGCGCGACGCCGACGGCTCGGAGGGCTGGATCAACCAGTCGCTGCTTTCGGGCCGCCGCACGGCGATCGTGGCGCCCTGGCAGCGCGGCAAGGGTGGCCGAATCAACCTTCTCGACGACCCGGACAAGGATGCCAGCGTCGTCGCCATCGTCGAGCCCGGCGTGATGGGCACGATCAAGTCCTGCGACGGCCAGTGGTGCGAGATGACTTTCGACGGCCACACCGGCTGGCTCGCCCAGTCGCTCGTATGGGGCGCCTATCCGGGCGAGCGGGTCAAGAACTGATCCCGCCGGTCACTGGGCGCCGAACGGGCAACAACCCGTCCAGACAGGGCTACTTCAAGACGACACCGTAGTAGCAGCCTACGCTAAAGGAGAGCCCGGCCAAAAACATGAACGCCAAGCCTAAGAGCCCCCAGCGGTAGCTTTGGAAATTGTGCCGTCCGAGAACCTGGCCCGCATCAGGAGCCGCATTCTCAACGAGGCTGGAGTTCGTGTTTTCTTGCCAGCCCATAAGACCGGTGGCTACCACCGCGAAAAAAGCCCCGACGCCGAACAAGATAACGGACGTCTTCAAGCCAGCCTCACTGATCAGGTCGGGCGAACTTGTCCCCTTGGCGCCGGCAAAAGTCAGGAGGGCGGTTGCCGAACCGGCGCACATGATGAACAGGTTGCCGAGCATCATTTTCATGAACTCGACGTAGGCTCCGAAGAGGACGACGCTTGTTCTCTTTGTCGCAATGACTTCCGGTTGTTCGTTCATTTTGCTGCGCCTACAAAACACCCATGGGATCAATTCTTAAAAGGCGCAAAGCAGTCCGATCCCCAGATCGACAGGCCTCGTCACGAGCGGATCAATCGCAGCGTTTGGGGCGCAGCCTCACCACGATGTCGACATTGGCGATCTCCATGCCTTCCGGCGGCTCCGGCAGGTTGGAAACGGTGACGGGACCGCTGGCGATGTCGAAAATCCTGTTTTCGCCTTCGATGTAGAAATGATGGTGGTCGGAGGTGTTGGTGTCGAAATAGGTCTTTGATCCTTCGACGGCCAGGATGCGCAAAAGGCCCGCCTGGGTGAATTGGTGAAGGGCGTTGTAGACGGTGGCCAATGACACCGGCACGCCGGCAGCGATCGCCTCCTCGTGCAGCTCCTCTGCCGACAGATGGCGGTCGCCCTTGGCGAAAAGCAGATCGGCCAGCGCGATGCGCTGGCGCGTCGGCCTCAGGCCGGCTTCGCGAACCCGCTTGTCCACAGCGACATTTTCCTTCCGGCAGCCCAGATCCATCTATCCGTCGAAGCTCACAGTTCCGCCCCAAGACCTGCCCAGAATGGCAAAAAAACAATATCGGCCGAAACTGGACACCTCCTGACATATATTCTGTCGGCCGAATACGATCAATAGCGCGCATTGACCCGGGCAGACGGGCAGGTTAAGCGCAAACGCCGGTTTCCGGCCTGAAACAGATTGTGTTAGGAAACCAACGACAAGGGCGCCCTACCGCCCGGGATGATTACGGGGACGATTGATGGCGGGTTCGAAATCCAGCTACGAATACGAGGAATTGCTTGCCTGCGCCCGCGGCGAGCTGTTCGGAGCTGGAAACGCCCAGCTCCCCTATCCGCCGATGCTGATGTTCGACCGCATCACCGAGATCAGCGAGACGGGCGGCGCCTTCGACAAGGGCTTCATCCGCGCGGAATTCGACATCAAGCCGGACCTGTGGTTCTTCGCCTGCCACTTCATCGGCAATCCGATCATGCCGGGATGCCTCGGCCTCGATGCCATGTGGCAATTGACGGGATTCTACCTCGGCTGGCTCGGCGAGCCGGGCAAGGGAATGGCGCTGTCGACCGGCGAAGTGAGGTTCAAGGGCATGGTCACGCCGTCAGTCAAGAAGGTGGAGTATGGCGTGGACTTCAAGCGCGTGATGCGCGGGCGGCTGGTGCTTGGCATCGCCGATGGCTGGCTGAAAGCGGATGGCGAGCCCATATACGCGGCAACGGATCTCAAAGTGGGTCTGTCAAAGCAATCGGCGGTCGCCTGACCGTCACCGGACACTCTGGAAGGAGCAGCCCATGAGACGGGTCGTAGTAACAGGCCTCGGCATCGTGTCGTCGATCGGCAACAATGCCAACGAGGTGCAGGCCTCGCTCCACGATGCCAAATCCGGCATCAGCTTCTCCGATTCCTTCGCCGAGCACGGCTTCCGCTGCCAGGTCTGGGGGGCGCCGACGCTGGACCCCTCAGCCATGATCGATCGCCGGGCCATGCGTTTCCTGTCGCAAGGTGCGGCCTGGAACCATGTCGCCATGGATCAGGCGATCGCGGATGCCGGGCTTGGCGAGAACGACATCACCAATGAACGCACCGGCATCGTCATGGGATCGGGCGGACCGTCGACCCGAACCATCGCCGAGGCAGCCGAAACCACCCTCAAGAACGGCAGCCCCAAGCGCATCGGTCCGTTCGCCGTGCCGAAGGCGATGTCGTCGAGCGCCTCGGCGACGCTTGCCACCTGGTTCAAGATCCACGGCGTCAACTATTCGATCTCCTCAGCCTGTTCGACCTCGGCCCACTGCATCGGCAATGGCTACGAGCTGATCCAGTGGGGCAAGCAGGACATGGTCTTCGCCGGCGGCCATGAGGATCTCGACTGGACGATGTCGGACCTGTTCGACGCGATGGGCGCCATGTCGTCGAAGTATAACGACAGGGCATCGGTCGCGTCCCGCGCCTACGATGTCGATCGTGACGGTTTCGTCATTGCCGGCGGCGCCGGCGTGCTGGTTCTGGAAGAGCTCGAGCATGCCAAGGCGCGCGGCGCCAAGATCCATGCCGAGATCGTCGGCTATGGCGCGACCTCCGACGGCCATGACATGGTGGCGCCCTCGGGCGAAGGTGCGGTGCGCTGCATGCGGCAGGCGCTGGCGACCGTCTCCTCGCCGATCGACTACATCAACACGCACGGCACCTCGACGCCGGTCGGCGATTCCAAGGAAATGGGGGCGATCCGCGAGGTGTTCGGCGAGAAGATGCCTTTCATCACCTCGACGAAATCGCTGACCGGCCATTCGCTGGGTGCGGCCGGCGTGCAGGAATCGATCTATTCGATCCTGATGATGCAAGGCGGCTTCATTGGCGAAAGCGCCCATATCGAGAACCTCGACCCGGAATTCGAGGGCATGCCGATCGTGCGAAAGCGCATCGATAACGCCAGGATCGACACTGTTTTGTCCAATTCGTTCGGTTTCGGTGGCACCAACGCGACGCTGGTTTTCCAGCGCTATTCCGCATAAGGGATTTTGCCGGCCATGGACGGATTGATGAAGGGCAAGCGCGGACTTGTCATGGGTGTCGCCAACGATCATTCGATCGCCTGGGGCATCGCCAAGAAATTGTCCGAACACGGGGCGGAACTCGCCTTCACCTATCAGGGCGATGCCTTCGGGCGCCGGGTCAAGCCGCTCGCCGACAAGCTTGGCGCATCGCTGGTGGTGCCTTGCGATGTCGAGGACAGTGCATCGGTCAGCGCCACCTTCGAGACTTTGGGCAAGGCCTGGGGCGGGCTGGACTTCGTCGTCCATGCCATCGGCTTTTCCGACAAGAATGAGCTGAAGGGTCTCTACGCCGACACCAGCCGCGACAATTTCGTCCGCACCATGGTCATCTCCTGCTATTCCTTCACCGAGATCGCCCGTCACGCCGCCAGACTGATGGGGGACAGCGGCTCGATGATCACGCTGACCTATGCCGGCTCCGTCCGCGTCATGCCGAACTACAACGTCATGGGTGTCGCCAAGGCCGGGCTGGAGGCCAGCGTCCGCTATCTCGCCAATGACTACGGCCCGCGCGGCATCAGGGTGAACGGCATATCGGCGGGACCGGTGCGAACACTGGCCGGCGCCGGGATTTCCGATGCACGCCACATGTTTTCCTACCAGCAGCGCAACTCGCCGCTGCGCCGTACCGTGACCATCGACGAGGTCGGCGGTTCCGCGCTTTATCTCTTGTCCGACCTGTCATCGGGCGTCACCGGCGAAATCCACTATGTCGATTCCGGCTACCACATCGTCTCCATGCCGACGCTCGACGAGTTGAAGCAAACCGACGGCGGCAAGGACTAGCAGTCCAGTAAAATTATTAATATTCGCGGCAACTCATTTTAAGGAGATGTCCGCTAAAAGTCCCCCAACTTGGGGACTTTGCACAATGTCTGCTGCCGGCAATCCGACGCGAACACCTGTCTTTCGGCTGCTCACCATTGCCAGCTCGGGTATCGGCAGTTTCATCCTCGGGCTGTGGGGCCTCAAATTCGGTTTCGGCGACGGCCTTGCCGCCATGCAGACCGGAACGATGATAGCCATCATAGCGGCACTTTGCGCGCTCGCTTCCGCGGGAGCGGCGCTGTCCTTCTTCGCTGGCGTCGATGAATCGGCGGACTATGTCTTCAAGGAAACCCATTTCGACAAGCTGACCGGCCTGCTGGCGCGCCCGGCAATGGTCGGCAGGATTGCCGACGCCGCATCCGCGACGATGAAGACCGGCGAACCGGTGTTTCTCATCGACATCGATATCGACCGTTTCAAGCAGATCAACGACGCGATCGGCTACAGCCAGGGCGACGAGCTGATCGGCGTCTTCACCAGCCGGCTGAAGGACTCATTGCCGGAGGGCGCGGTGATCGGGCGCATCGGCGCCGGCGAGTTCGCCGTGCTCATCACCGACCGGGAGATAGAAGGGTCGCTGGAAAGCGCCGTCGAGAAGCTCATCGACCAGATGATGGAGCCCTACCAGCTCAGCTCCCACCTGCAATCGGTCAGCCTGTCTGTGGGCATCGTGGCGATGCCGAAGGATGGCGTCGATCCCGTCCTGATCCTGCGCCGTTCCAATCTGGCGCTGCAGAACGCGCGCGCCAGCGGGGTAGGCAACTGGTCGGTCTTCCATTCCGACATGGGCCAGGTCGCCGACTATCGCCAGTGGATCGAATCGGAATTGCACACCGCTTTCGACCGCGGCGATTTCGACCTGCACTATCAGCCACAACTCGACCTTTCGAGCGGCCGCATCGTCGGCTACGAAGCGCTGATCCGCTGGCGGCATCCCGAACGCGGCATGATCGCGCCCATGGAGTTCATTCCGATCGCCGAGGAAACCGGCATGATCGGCCCGATCGGCGAATGGGTGCTGCGCAAGGCCTGCAGCGATGCCCGCCATCTGCCCGAGGACTGTTTTGTTGCCGTCAACATCTCGCCGGTCCAGTTCATGACCAAGGATTTCGTCGGCATCGTGCGCGATACGATGGCGAGCACCGGCATCAAGCCGTCGCGGCTGGAGCTGGAAGTGACCGAGACGGCGATGATGCAGGACCGCGACCGCGCCGCCACCATCCTGCGGCAGCTTGCCGAGATGGGCATCTCTGTCGCCGTCGACGATTTCGGCACCGGCTATTCCAATCTGAGCTATCTGATCGATTTCTCGTTCGGCAAGCTGAAGATCGACCGCTCCTTCGTCAGCCGCATCGATACCGATTCCAGCTCCGGTGCGGTGGTTTCGACCATTGTCGGGCTTTCGCGCGCGCTCGGCGTCAGCATCATCGCGGAAGGCGTCGAGACCGAAACCCAGGCGACGCTGCTTCGGGCGGCCGGCTGCGAAGTGGTGCAAGGGTTTCTGTACGGGCGGCCGGCACCGCTTGAGCTTGGCGGAGCGCTCGCCGTCCATGGGATCCGCGAACGGCGTGTCGCCAACCTGCACTGAGCGGTATCGTTCAGCCGCCTATCCCAAATCCGCAGCGCGCCCTCGGCTGAAGACCAAGGCCATGTGCTTTTGGGCGAGTTGCGCTAGACTAGCGCCGCGCAGCAAAGATCTTGAACATGCCGTCGCGGGCGATCTCGGCGTGGCTGGAGAAGGCTGCCGCCAGCACCGGCTCGTAGGGGAGTTGACGGTTCGCCACCATGAACAGCCGTCCACCCGGTTTCAGCGCCTTTGCCGCAGCGCGGATCATGCCGGCGCCGATCTCCGGTTCGGTGGCACGGCTGCGGTGAAAGGGCGGGTTCATGACAATTGCGTCATAGCGGCGCTCGACCGCTTCGGTCAGCAGATCAATCCAGAAGAAGCGCGGCTCAACGGTGCCCTTGCCGTCATTGCCTTTCGCCGCTTCTAGCGAGGCGAAGTCCGCCTCGTAAAGGTCGAGCCCCGATATGCCGGGCGAGCGTGCTGCGACCTCCGCCGCCACATAGCCCCAGCCGGCGCAGAAATCGGCAACGTTGCCGCGCAGATCGTTGGGCAGATTGTCCACGAGCAATTTCGAACCGGCGTCGATCCGGTCGAAGGAGAACATGCCGGGGGCGGTGCGGAAACGGCCGTCAATAAGCGGCCAAC
Organism: Mesorhizobium sp. STM 4661; assembly: GCF_000359125.1. Lineage (GTDB taxonomy): Bacteria > Pseudomonadota > Alphaproteobacteria > Rhizobiales > Rhizobiaceae > Mesorhizobium. The sequence continues at coordinate 34,205 of NZ_CAAF010000078.1, forward strand.
CGTCTTGCCAATCCTTGATGGATTTCGCGAATGCATCTGCCTGAGGGGTCCCCCCCAGCCAAAACACAACACCATGGTTCTTTGACAGATGACCGCCAAGAGGCACATGGACCTTCTGAGGATGGTACCGCCTTTCGTTGAATATCTCAGGGGGCTGGCCTGGCCGTTCAAGGACAAGTCCGCCCGGTCCACGGCGTCCTATCGCAGCGGCCAACTTGTCTTCGTTGTTGGCCATGCGCTTTCGCAGGCTATCGATGCCATCTTCCTTGCCGCCGGCGACAACAATCAATCCGCCTGACACGACCCGTTCGATCGCATCGGCAATGCGTATTTCATTCTCGCCGCGATGGCGGCCTACCAGGACAAGAGCTGCGTCGAACCCGTGACCTTCTAGACGCGGCGTCACCACATGGCCGGCACGCTCCAGCGAACGAAAGTGTGGCCTGAAGCCCTGCACGAGATGAAGCGCGGCATCAAAGCCTTCCGGCAAGCGGAAGCCAGGCTCCGCGCCGAGGAAGAGAATGCGCGCGTCTTTCGATGGCATCGGGAGAGCTTCGACCTCGAAGGGATGGAACAGGGTCTTGAGAGGTTCTGCCGACATGCGTGGATTGTAGCCTGGTCTTTCTGATTGTTGCTCAAATGAAAGCGGGCGCGACATCCGTCGCGCCCGCTTCGGTCATGTTTTTCAGACCGTTCAGGCGGCGTTTTCTTCGCCTTCGGCCTTCTTGTCGCGAGCGAGTTCCTTGCCGGTGGCCTGGTCGACGACCTTCATCGACAGGCGGACCTTGCCGCGCTCGTCGAAGCCCATCAGCTTGACCCAGACCTTGTCGCCTTCCTTGACGACATCGGAGGTCTTGGCGACGCGGTCGTTGGCAAGCTGCGAGATGTGGACGAGGCCGTCACGCGGACCGAAGAAGTTGACGAAGGCGCCGAAGTCGGCGGTCTTGACGACCGTGCCTTCGTAGATCTCGCCGACTTCCGGCTCAGCGACGATGGTGTGGATCCACTTCTTCGCCGCCTCGATCTCCTTGGCATTGGACGAGGCGATCTTGACGGTGCCATCGTCCTCGATGTTGATCTTGGCGCCGGTCTTTTCGACGATCTCGCGGATGACCTTGCCGCCCGAGCCGATCACGTCGCGGATCTTATCGGTCGGAATGTGCATGACCTCGATGCGCGGCGCGAACTCGCCGAGCTCGGCACGCGCGCCGGAGAGCGCATGGGACATTTCGCCGAGGATATGCTGGCGGCCGTCCTTGGCCTGGTCGAGCGCGATCTTCATGATCTCTTCGGTGATGCCCTCGATCTTGATGTCCATCTGCAGCGAGGTGATGCCGTTGGCGGTGCCGGCGACCTTGAAGTCCATATCGCCGAGGTGATCCTCGTCGCCGAGGATGTCGGAGAGCACAGCGAAGCGTTCGCCTTCCTTGATCAGGCCCATGGCGATACCGGCGACGGGCTTGGCCAGCGGCACGCCGGCATCCATCAGCGCCAGCGAGGTGCCGCAAACGGTGGCCATCGACGACGAACCGTTGGACTCGGTGATCTCCGAGACGACGCGCAGCGTGTAGGGGAACTGGTCAGCGGTCGGCAGCATCGGCCGGATGGCGCGCCAGGCGAGCTTGCCGTGGCCGATTTCGCGGCGGCCCGGCGAACCCATGCGGCCGGTTTCACCGACGGAATAGGGAGGGAAGTTATAGTGAAGGAGGAACTTCTCCTTGTACATGCCGGTCAGCGAATCGACATACTGCTCGTCCTCGCCGGTGCCGAGCGTGGCAACGACCAGCGCCTGGGTTTCGCCGCGGGTGAACAGCGCCGAACCGTGGGTGCGCGGCAACACGCCGACTTCGGAGACGATCTTGCGGACCGTCTTCAGGTCGCGACCGTCGATGCGCGAGCCGGTGTCGAGGATGTTCCAGCGCACGACCTTGGCCTGGAGCTCCTTGAACACGCTGCCGATCTGCTCGGACGTGTACCTGGCCTCTTCGCCTTCGGCCGGCGTGAACGCGGCCTTGACCTTCGCCTTGACGGCGTCGACGGCGGCATAGCGCTTCTGCTTGTCGGTGATCTTGTAAGCGTCGCGGAGCTCGTCGCCGACGATCTTCAGCATCTCGGCTTCGAGCGCGGAATAGTCCGGCGCGGTGAAATCGCGCGGGTCCTTGGCGGCGACTTCGGCCAGCTTGATGATCGCGTCGATCACCGGCTGGAAGCCCCTGTGGCCGAACATGACGGCGCCGAGCATCAAATCCTCGCCGAGCTCCTTGGCTTCGGACTCGACCATCAGCACGGCGTCGGCGGTGCCGGCGACGATCAGGTCAAGCTTGGATTCCTGCATCTCGTCGACATGCGGGTTGAGCACATATTCGCCGTTGATGTAGCCGACGCGGGCGCCGCCGATCGGGCCCATGAAGGGCACGCCCGACAGCGTCAGAGCCGCCGAAGTGGCGACGATCGACAGGATGTCCGGATCGTTCTCGAGATCATGCTGGACGACAGTGACGACGATCTGGGTGTCGTTCTTGTAGCCGTCGGCGAAAAGCGGGCGGATCGGGCGGTCGATCAGGCGGGAAACCAGCGTTTCCTTCTCGCTGGGACGGCCTTCGCGTTTGAAATAGCCGCCCGGGATCTTGCCGGCGGCATAGGTCTTTTCCTGGTAATTGACGGTCAGCGGGAAGAAATCGAGGCCGGGCTTCGGCTCCTTCATCGAAACGACGGTGGCGAGAACCTTGGTTTCGCCGTAGGTGGCGAGCACCGCGCCGTCAGCCTGGCGCGCGATCTTGCCGGTTTCCAGGATGAGCGGGCGGCCGCCCCATTCTATTTCCACTTTGTGGTGATTGAACATGTCTTGTCCTTCATATGCGGAAAGGGCCGCGCCGTTTCAGCGTGCGCGGATGCCCTTTCCCTGGCTTCCTTTCTCGGGCAGCCACGGGCAAGACAACGGGAAGCTCGGTTAGTCCGGCACCGTGGCCGCGACGAGCGTCCTGCAATCCTGCCCCATGACCGTCCATGGGCGGTTTCGAATGGCCCTCTGCTGCTCGAAACCGGGTCTGGCCAATCGATCCGACTGGCCTTGCGCATGACCCCGAAAACCACGGCTTTCGGCAAGCGTCATGCGCAAATCAAATTTTCAGAGCGTCCTTTTGCGCGTCGGGCGCGACGCTCTGTTCCTTCATTGGAGCGCCGGATTGATCCGGTGCTCCAATGCGCGACCGGCGGGCTCTCCGAGGAAAGCCCGCCGGCCAATTCGTCAACGGCGCAGACCGAGCTTCTCGATCAGCGTCTGATAGCGCGCGTCATCCTTGCGCTTGAGATAATCAAGCAGGCTGCGGCGCTGGGAGACGAGAGCGAGCAGACCACGGCGGGAATGGTTATCCTTCTTGTGGTCCTTGAAATGATCGGTCAGGTTCTTGATGCGCTCGGAAAGGATGGCCACCTGGACTTCCGGAGACCCGGTATCGCCCTTGGCGGTTGCGAATTCACCCATCAATTCCTTCTTGCGCTCGGCAGTAATCGACATCGTGTTTTTCCTTATCTGTTTGAGGAAACGGGACGCCCTCAGCCGGGATGTCGTCCAGCAGGGGCCGGTGCAAGCAACGCGTCATGGCGCGATGCTGCGGCGCATATAGTGCAATTCCCCAGAAAACACCAGCCCAATTCACAAGCCGGCTTTGCCGCGGCTTTTACGAGAAAATGAAGACTTTTAGGCTTATGCTATAGCCACTTCCTCCATTTGAAGAAGGCAACCAGGCTTATTGCGACAACAGCCATGAACAAGAGCGCTGCCGGGTAGCCGTAGTAGGCCTTCAATTCCGGCATGTTCCACGGCGAGCTATCAGGGTCGAAATTCATGCCCCACACGCCGACCAGAAAGGTAAGCGGCATGAAGACCCCCGAGACGATCGTCAGATAGCCGATGACTTCGTTGGTGCGCGCCTGGCTCAGCGACAGATGCATCTCGATCAGGCCGGTCAGCATTTCGCGCTGGGTCTCGACCAGTTCGATCAGCCGGAGCGAATGATCGAGCGTGTCGTTCAGGAAGACCTTGGTCTCAGCCTTCACATAGGGCACGTCGTTGCGGATCAGCGTCGCCAGCGCGTCGCGCATCGGCCACAGCACGCCCTTCAGCACATTGGCGTCGCGCCGCAACTCGTGAAGCTTGCGCATCTGGTGCTTGTGCTGCGTGTGCAGCATCTGATCCTCGATGTCGTCGACCATGTCGGCGGCGGTCTCGATCGGCGGGAAATAGCTGTCGACGATGGCGTCGATCAGCGCATAGGCGAGATAGTCGGCGCCGCGCGAGCGCAACCGGTTGGGCACCGAGCTTTCGATGCGCTTGCGCACGGGGTCGAACGGATCGCCCTCGCGCTCCTGGAAGGTGACGACGAAGTTCTCACCGAAGAAAACGGCGATCTGCTCGTAGCGATGCGCCGTGACATCGTCGATCATCCTGACGACGATGAAGGCATGGTTCTCGAAGAAATCCACTTTCGGCCGCTGGCCGGTGTTGACGACATCTTCCAGCGCCAACGGATGCAGGCTGAAAGTGCGGCCGATCTCCTCGATCAGCGGGATGTTGGCAAGGCCGGTGCAGTCCAGCCAGATGACCGGCCAATTGTCGCAATGGGTGTTGAGGTCGTCGATACTGGCATTTTCGATCGTCTCGAACCTGTCGGGCGACATCAGCGTCAGCCTGAGTTCGGACCTGCGGGCCGCGGGATCTGCAATCAGCGTGCCTGGCGAAGCGCCAACCGGCGGCCGCCGCGTTTTCACCGGCACCTGCTTCTTGATCGTCTCAACCTTTGCCATATGCCCCTCGAGCGCAATGTCGAACCGAGATTAGATGAGAGCCGTCACCCGGCAAAAACCCGCCTCGGCTTGAACATGCCTTGCTCGATGGCGCCGATGGCGACCAGCTTGCCACGCGCCATGGCACAGGCTTCCTCGGCCTCCACCGGCGCATCGCGGCCACGGATGATGACCGGATTGCCGAGGCGGATTTTTGTCGCCGCATCGTCACTGATCGCAATCCGCGGCAGGCAATCGAGCGCGGCTGATGTGTCGACCAGAAGCGCGTCGATGGCTGTGAAGTCGACCGGCAGATCGGGAGCGTCGGATGCATCATCGGCCGTATCCGGATCCTCATCGCCCTGTTCGCCGAAACGCGCTGCCTCCAGCTCGGCGATGGTGACGAAGTCGTCCTGGGTGAACGGCTCGACCTCGATCCGGCGCAGCTCGGCGATGTGGCCGAAACAGCCGAGGTCGCGGCCCATGTCGCGGGCCAGCGAGCGCACATAGGTGCCCTTGCCGCATTCGACCTCGAAAATGGTGTGATCGGCATTGTGTTCGACCAGGTCGAGGCGGCCGATCTCGACCTCGCGCGGCGGAATGTCGACCGTCTCGCCCTCGCGAGCCAAGTCGTAGGCACGCTCGCCAGCGATCTTGATGGCCGAGAATTGCGGCGGCGTCTGCATGATGACGCCGGTGTATTTCGGCAGGAGCGCTTGAACATCGGCTTCCGGCGGACGCCGGTCGGAACTCTTCGTTACCGGGCCTTCGAGGTCATCGGTCGAACGCTCCTCGCCCCAGGCGACGGTGAAGCGATAGATCTTGGCGCCGTCCTGGACGTAGGGGACGGTCTTGGTCGCCTCGCCGAGCGCGATCGGCAGCATGCCGGAGGCCAGTGGGTCGAGCGTGCCGGCATGGCCGGCCTTTTCCGCCTGGAACAGCCATTTGATCTTGGAGACGGCTTCGGTCGAGCCCATGCCGACCGGCTTGTCCAGCACCAGCCAGCCGGAGACCGGCCGGCCTTTCTTCTTGCCGCGGCGCGCCATCAGCGATTTCCCGGCTTCTTGCGAAAAGTAGCAGCCGTTTTGGCGACGCTTCCCGCAGGCATTGCCTTGCTTGGCCTTTTCTCGTAGCCGAGGGCGTAAAGCCGTTTGGCAATTAGATATCCTGCTGCAATAGTTCCACCGTTGTCTCCACGATAACCCTCACCAAGCTTTTCGACGATCAACGGTTCTAAGACAGACAAAGGCGGCATGTCCTTAGCCGCAGCATCAAGCATAATGGCTTCGTTATCTTTGGCGTTTACTATGATTTCTATCGCTCTCATTTCGGGGTCACCGTGCGAAATTTCCTTCGTTTTCTTAAAAGGAAGTCCCGAATCGACAATCATATCTACAATTCGAATAGCCTCTTCACTATCAATGCGATCCATACAGTTCTTGTAAAGGATCTGGCGTTGTTCAGTGGTCATGCTTGCAATCATTTTGGGCGTCATTGGCTTGGACATCAATCGTCCTCACCAGTCGGCTTTTCGTTGTGAGCTAAATCGCGCGCCACTTCGGGCGACTTCAAGAGATCGTTGATCCTGGCGAAATTGTCGAAGGAAGTGTCCAGCCGGAAGCGGAATTCCGGCATGTACTTCATTTGCCTAAGCGCACCGGAGACGCGGCCACGGACGAATTTCGCGTGCTTGTTGAGCGCCTCAACCACGGCATTGGCATCGCCGGCGCCAAGCGGCGAGACGAAGGCAGTGGCGATCTTCAGATCGGGCGACATGCGCACTTCGGAGACCGAAACCACGGCGTTCTCGATCAGCGGATCGATGATCTCGCCGCGCTGCAAGGTTTCCGACAGCGCATGGCGCACCTGCTCGCCGACGCGCAGCATGCGCTGGGATGGGCCTGATGTGGTTGGACGGGGCATTTTTTCTGTCCTGAAATCGTGAGGCACGGGATGGGACCGCACCGCATGTCTCATATGTTTTGGGCGGCGGCCTTTCGACCACCGCCCGGTCATGTCGATAGTATACGAACTCAGAGCGTCCGGGTCACCATCTCGACGCGGAAGCACTCGATGACGTCGCCGACGCGCATGTCCTCGTAGTTCTGGAAGGCCATGCCGCATTCCTGGCCACCGGGGACTTCCGAGACCTCATCCTTGAAGCGCTTCAGGGTTTTCAGCGTGCCTTCGTGGATGACGACGTTGTCGCGGATCAGGCGTACGCCCGCGCCACGCTCGACCTTGCCTTCGGTGACACGGCAGCCGGCGATCTTGCCGACCTTGGTGATGTCGAAGATCTCGAGGATCTCGGCATTGCCGATGAAGGTCTCGCGACGCTCCGGCGAGAGCAGGCCGGAGAGCGCCGCCTTCACGTCATCGACGAGATTGTAGATGATCGAATAGTAGCGGATCTCGATGCCTGCCGCCGCGGCAGCGGCGCGCGCCTGCACATTGGCGCGGACGTTGAAGCCGATGATCGCGGCACCCGAGGTCTCCGCCAGCGACACGTCGCTTTCGGTGATGCCGCCGGCGCCGGCATGGACAATGCGTGCACGCACCTCGTCGGTGCCGAGATTGTCGAGCGCGGCGTTGATCGCCTCGATCGAGCCCTGCACGTCGCCCTTGATGACCAGCGGGAATTCCTTCAGCCCACTCGTCTGCAATTGCGACATCATCTGTTCGAGCGAGCCACGCTGGCCCGCATGCTTGGCCACCGCCTTCTCGCGCGCCAGACGCTGGCGGTATTCGGTGATCTCGCGGGCACGGGCCTCGTTGTTGACCACGGCGAAGCGGTCGCCGGCCAGCGGGGTTCCCTGCAGGCCGAGCACTTCCACCGGCATCGCCGGCGGCGCTTCCTTGACCTGCTCGCCGCGGTCGTTGACCAGCGCGCGCACCCGGCCCCATTCATTGCCGGCGACGAGGATATCGCCCGGCATCAGCGTGCCGGTCTGCACCAGCACGGTGGCGACGGGGCCGCGGCCCTTGTCGAGCTGGGCCTCGATGACGACGCCCTCGGCGGTACGGTCCGGATTGGCCTTGAGGTCGAGGATTTCGGCCTGCAGCAGGATCGCTTCGAGCAGCTTGTCGAGATTGGTGCCCTTGGTCGCCGACACTTCGACATCCAGCACTTCGCCGCCCATCGATTCGACGAAGACCTCGTGGCGCAGCAGTTCCGAACGCACCTTCTGCGCATCGGCCTGCGGCTTGTCGATCTTGTTGATCGCCACGATGATCGGAACGCCTGCCGCCTTCGCGTGGCTGATCGATTCGATCGTCTGCGGCATCACGCTGTCGTCGGCCGCCACCACGAGGATGGCGATATCGGTCGCCTGGGCACCGCGGGCGCGCATCGCCGTGAAGGCAGCGTGGCCGGGCGTGTCGATGAAAGTGATCTTGTGGCCATTCTTCTCGACCTGATAGGCGCCGATGTGCTGGGTGATGCCGCCGGCCTCGCCGGACACGACATTGGCGTTGCGGATGGCGTCGAGCAACGAGGTCTTGCCGTGGTCGACATGGCCCATGATCGTCACCACCGGCGGACGCGGCTCGAGATCTTCGGGACGGTCGGCGATGTTGAACAGGCCTTCCTCGATGTCGGACTCGGCGACGCGGCGGACCGTGTGGCCGAATTCAGTGGCAACCAGCTCGGCCGTGTCGGCGTCGATGACGTCGCCCGGCTTCAGGATCTGGCCCTGCTTCATGAAGAACTTGACCACATCGACGGCGCGCTCGGACATGCGCTGCGCCAGTTCCTGGATGGTGATGGTTTCGGGCAGGATCACTTCGCGCATGACTTTCTCGCGCGGTTCATTGTGCATCGCGCGCTTGAATTTCTCCTGACGCCGCCGCATCGACGACAGCGAACGGGCGCGCGCATCCTCTTCGGAAAGCGCGGTGTTGAGCGTCAGCTTGCCGCGACGGCGGTCTTCCTCACCCTTGGTCGGCTTGGCCGGGCGCGCCACTTCGGGCGTAACCAGACGGCGCACCGGGGCACCGGCGCCGGCGCGCTTCGGCTTGACCTCCTCATCGTCGTCGGCGGTCGCCAGTTCGGCGGCCAGCGGCGCACGGCGGCGCGCCTCTTCCTCGGCACGGCGGCGGGACTCGGCCTCGGTCTGCAGCCGCGCCTCTTCCTCGGCTTGGCGGCGCGCGGATTCCTCGCGCTCGCGCTTGCGGCGTTCTTCATCCTCGTTGCGGCGCTTGGCCTCGTCGATGGCGCGCTGGCGATCCTCGACGTCGCGCACTTTCGACCCTTCCAGGGCTCGGCGGCGTGCTTCCATCTCATTGCGCGACAATTCGTTCAGCACCATGCCGCCGCGTTCGACCGGCGGCGGGGACGGCGGCGCCTTGGGCGCTTCCTGCACGACGGGCGCTGCCGCGACCGGCGGCTTCGGCGTGAAGACGGACACAGGGGCAGCGGCCGGCTCCGGCTTGTCACCGGGCAGCGAGAACTTGCGCTTCTTGGTCTCGACGACAACCGACTTGGTGCGGCCGTGCGAGAAATTCTGGCGCACTGTGCCCTGTTCCGTACCGGGGCGCTTCAGCGTCAAGGTCTTCTTCGGCGTAACACTCAACGTCTTGTCGTCGCCCGATTTCGTATCGCTCATTCCATATCCTCTGCGGCATCATCTTCATCAGCAACGGCCGCAAGCATTGCCAGATCGTCCGGGGAACCGCCCCGATACCGGTCGAGCGCAACCATGCGCTTCTGGACCGCCCTGCCCGCGTCTCCCGCGAGAACGGCAGCATGTATCACATTTGTACCCCCCAAAGCCAAGCTCAACTCGGCCTCGGAGAAAAGTTTGTAGGCAAGGATGGCGGGGCCGCCGAGATGGACGGTTGCCCGCCGCGCCTGGCTGATCTTGCGAACCCCATCATCGGACGCCTCGGCTGCGTGGAGCACGAAAAGTGCCAGTCCGCCGCGCACCGCGCTCTCGACCTTGGTGGCGCCGAGCGCGATCGCGCCTGCCTTGCGAGCAAGGCCCAGCATACCCAGAGCGGATTTGGAAAGCAGCCCGTCGACCATGCCACCGAGGTCGGCCGGCACGGCCACTTGCGCCTTGAAGGCGCGGGCAAACAGGTTTTTCGCTGCCGCCTTGTCGATATGTAGGCGGTCGGCCGTCACCCAGCAACCGCGGCCGGGCAGGTTTTTCTTGATGTCCGGAACGACGGCCGAATCCGGGCCGACGACGAAGCGGATCAGTTCATCCGGTTCGGCCTGTCTGCGCGTAACGATGCAGGTGCGATCGTTCATCTCGTCCAAGGGCGGGTTGTGTGCGATGCGGTTTCACCTCACGCACCAACGGCTTCGTCAGCCGGCGCTTCCTGGGCCGCAACCTCGTCCTCGGTGATCCAGCCGGCCTTGAGGCGGGCCGCCAGAACCATCTGCTCGGCATCGGCGCGCGACACGCCGTGATTGGCAAGCACACCGGGGAACACCTTCGTCTCGCCGTCCTTGCGTTCCTTCCAGCCGGTCAGGTCGTCAGCCGCATAGCCGGCGAAATCCTCGATCGTCTTCACGCCGTCCTCGCCGAGCGTCACCATCATGGCGGTGGTGACGCCGGGGATCTCGCGCAATTCGTCCGTCACGCCCAGCGCCTTGCGCTTCTCGTCGTGCTCGGCCTCGATCTTCTCCAGATATTCGCGGGCGCGGGTCTGGATTTCCGAAGCGGTGTCCTCATCGAAGCCGTCGATCGAAGCGATCTCGCCGGCGTCGACATAGGCGACCTCCTCGACGCTGGTGAAGCCTTCCGAGGCGAGCACCTGGCCGACCATCTCGTCGACGTCGAGGGCTTCCATGAACAGCGAAGAGCGCTCGACGAATTCCTTCTGACGACGCTCGCTCTCTTCCTGCTCGGTCAGGATGTCGATATCCCAGCCGGTGAGCTGCGAGGCAAGCCGGACGTTCTGGCCGCGGCGGCCGATGGCCAGCGAGAGCTGGTCGTCCGGCACCACGACCTCGATGCGCTCGGCATCCTCGTCGAGCACCACCTTGGCGACTTCGGCCGGCTGCAGCGCGTTGACGATGAAGGATGCGGCCGAAGGCGACCACGGAATGATATCGATCTTCTCGCCTTGCAGTTCGCCGACCACCGCCTGGACGCGGGAGCCGCGCATGCCGACGCAGGCGCCGACCGGGTCAATCGATGAGTCACGCGAGATGACGGCGATCTTGGCGCGCGAACCAGGATCGCGGGCCACCGACTTGATCTCGATTATGCCGTCGTAGATCTCCGGCACTTCCATGGTGAACAGCTTGGCCATGAACTGCGGATGGGTGCGCGACAGGAATATCTGCGGGCCGCGCTGCTCGCGGCGCACGTCATAAACATAGGCGCGGACGCGATCGCCATATTTGTAGTTCTCGCGCGGGATCAGCTCGTCGCGGCGGATGATCGCCTCGCCGCGGCCGAGATCGACGATAACGTTGCCGTATTCGACGCGCTTGACCGTGCCGTTGACGATCTCGCCGATGCGGTCCTTGTATTCGTCATACTGGCGGTCGCGCTCGGCCTCGCGCACCTTCTGCACGATGACCTGCTTGGCCGACTGGGCGGCGATGCGGCCGAAATCCATCGGCGGCAGCTGTTCGGCGATGAAGTCGCCGAGCTGGGCGTCTGGATTGCGCTCGCGGGCCGAGGAAATGGCGATCTGCGTGGCATAGTCGTCGACCTTCTCGACCACTTCCATCAGCCGCTGCAGCTTCATCTCGCCGGTGTTGGCGTTGATGTCGGCGCGGATGTTGGTCTCCTGGCCGTAGCGCGAGCGCGCCGCCTTCTGGATCGCATCGGCCATGGCGGCGATGACGATCGACTTGTCGATCGACTTTTCACGCGCGACCGCGTCGGCGATCTGCAGCAGTTCAAGCCTGTTGGCGCTTACAACCATCTTTTTTCTCCCGAGCTTTTTGCCGAACCTTTTGGGCTCGGCCGCTCAATCATAGTTCCTGTTCGATTTCGTCTTTGGCGCCGGCTTCCGCACCATCTGGCGCGTCGTCCGGTTCGCCACGGCGTTTCTTGGCTTCCTTGCGCGCCCTGTTGTCCTTCGACAGCGCGTCGCGGATGAGGTCGTCGGTGAGGATCAGCCGCACATCGGCGATCGCTTCATAAGGAATGCGCACCGTCGGCTCCTCGCCATAAGCGGCCTTGTCGCGCTCGATCAGCACATCGTCTTCACCGGCCTCCGCGATCTTGCCCTTGAAGCGTTTGCGTTCGGCAACGAGGATCGACGTCTCCATCTTGATCAGATGGCCGGCCCAGGTCGCGAAGTCCGACTTGCGGACCAGCGGCCGATCGATGCCCGGCGACGACACTTCGAGATGATACGCCTTTTCGATCGGATCATCGACATCGAGCGCCGGCGACACGGCGCGGCTGACCTCTTCGCAATCCTCGACGGTCATGGTGCCGTCCTCGCGTTCGGCCATGATCTGCAGCGTCAGCCCGTTCTGGCCCGACAGATGCACCCGCACAAGGCGGAAACCGATGCCGCGCAGCACCGGCTGCACGATCAGCGCGATGCGCGCATCGATGCCGCTTTCGCGGATGATACGGTCGTCGGCCTGGCTTGCCGCTGCGGTCATTCGATCCTGTCGCTCTTTCCGTAGGCAGTTGGCAAACCCTAAACCGGATTGCCACTGTCTTGTTCTCAGCTTGCGCATCGGATTCAGCCGAAAACCGCTTCGCACTTTTCGGTCCGATGCGCCGGGCAGGTAATAAAAAAGAGCGGGACCGGGTGGACCCACTCTTCGTCATACCGACCAAGAATTTGAGGCTGATATAGACGATCCCGGCCGGCGTTTCAAGTCTGCATGCAGGCGTGTGTCGTAAGCAGATGAGTTGTCCGGATTAGGTGGCATGCGAGTTGTGCGGTTTGATCTTCGGCGAATGGAGGCTGGGCAGGAAACGGGCAGCCTTGCGCCTGACGCATGGCCACCATGCAGTAACACCGCTGTGATTGGAGCTGCGTCATGCCTATTTATGTTGCATTGCACAAGAGGCGCGCAGTGGCGCGCGAAAGGTCTGATATCATGGGCAGCCGTAAACTGTTTTCCGCCATTGGCGACATCTTCACCACATTCGGCAGCGCCGTTGCCGTGTCGAGGGCCGTCGAAGCTGGCCGCAAGCCGCGCGCCAACGATCTGCGCAACCTTGGCATGGACCCGGCCGCCTTCGACAAGATCGGCCGTTTCTGAAGCAGGCCATGCTAGCCGGGATGGTTCTTCTGTCCCGCTGCGGCGATATTTGATTGAGCGTCTGAGCGTCGCCCCAGAAGGGCGATATTCGATCGGCGCTATTTTCGAACGAAAGCGAGATAGGCCGGCCGCCGACGCTCGCGGATGGCTTTTGCCTCGTAGCGCGTCCCCGGCCAACCCTCGTAAGGCCGATGCCAGTCGACCGCCTCGCGGGCCTGCCAGGCGAACGCATCATGCGCCCGGCAGTTGAGCAGCGTCCAGTTCACGTAGCTATCGATATCGGAAGCAAAACGGAACTTTCCGCCAGGCTTCAGGACGCGCGCGAAACGGTCGAGATTGAGCGGACTGACGAAGCGCCGCTTCCAGTGTTTCTTCTTCGGCCAGGGATCGGGATAGAGCAGGTCAATGCCGTCGAGCGAGGCTTGCGGCAGCCAGTCGAGCAGGCGCGTGGCGTCGTCATCATAGACCCGAAGATTGGCAAGCGGCCGTTCCCTGACCGCCATCATCATCTTGGCCATGCCGTTGACGAAAGGCTCGACGCCGATAAAACCGGTCGCCTGAGCCGCCGTCGCGCGATGCAACAGGTGCTCGCCGCCGCCGAAACCGATTTCGAGGTGGATAGCGCCAATATCGGCTTCGAACAGGCTGCGCAATTCGGCCGGCGGTCCCGCCGTCAGATCGAGCTTGTATGTCTTGAAGCCGCTTTCCAGTGCCGCCGCCTGTTGCGGGCGGATGGTCTTGCCGCGCCGGCGACCGAAAAACGCTTCGGTCGCGCGACTTGGCCGGTCTTTCGGATCCATAGGCGCCGCGGTTAGGCGGCGACTGCTTCGGCGGCCGTTTCGGCGAGTGCGTCCTTGAGCGCCTTGGCGAGATCGGTCTTTTCCCAGGAGAAGGAGCCGTCGCGGCCGGCCTTGCGGCCAAAATGGCCGTAGGACGACGTCTTGGCGTAAATCGGCTTGTTGAGATCGAGGTGACGGCGGATGCCTGACGGCGACAGGTCCATCACGCTGCGCAATGCCTGCTCGAGCCTTGCCTCATCGACCTTGCCTGTACCGTGCAGGTCGACATAGACCGAGAGCGGCTGGGCGACGCCGATGGCGTAGGAAAGCTGGATGGTGCAGCGGTCGGCGAGCTTGGCCGCCACCACGTTCTTGGCGAGGTAACGCGCCGCATAGGCGGCGGAGCGGTCGACCTTGGTGGTGTCCTTGCCGGAGAAAGCACCGCCGCCATGGGGCGCAGCACCGCCGTAGGTGTCGACGATGATCTTGCGGCCGGTAAGGCCGGCGTCGCCGTCAGGGCCGCCGATGACGAACTTGCCCGTCGGGTTGATATACCAGTTGCAGGTGTCGGCGATCTTCAGCTCGCCCAGCGCCTCGCGGATATAGGGTTCGACGACCTTGCGGACCTTCTTCGAATCCCAAGTCGCATCGAGATGCTGGGTCGACAGCACGATCTGCGTGGCCTCGGCCGCCTTGCCGTCGACATAGCGGACGGTGACCTGGCTCTTGGCATCCGGGCCAAGCCGGCCGGCATCGCCGTTGCCCTCATGGCGCGCGGTGGCCAGCAGTTCGAGGATCTTGTGGCTGTAGTAGATCGGCGCCGGCATCAGGTCCGGCGTTTCGCGGCAGGCATAGCCGAACATGATGCCCTGGTCGCCGGCCCCTTCCTCGCCCTGTCGGTCGGAGGCATTGTCGACGCCCTGGCCGATGTCCGGCGACTGGCCGTGCAGCAGAACCTCGATCTTGGCCGTCTTCCAGTGGAAGCCGGCCTGTTCGTAGCCGATTTCGCGGATGGCCTTGCGGGCGACCGACTTGAACTTCGCCGGATTGACGATCGGATGGCCGGCGGCATCCTTCAGGATGTTGCCTTCCTTGTCCTTCTTGAGCAGTGTCTCGGGGACGCGCACTTCGCCGGCGATGACGACGCGGTTCGTGGTCGCCAGCGTTTCGCAGGCGACGCGGACTTTCCAGGGATCCATGCCGGTCTTCCTGGCCTCACGATAGACCAGATCGACGATCTCGTCGGAGATACGATCACAAACCTTGTCGGGATGACCCTCGGCAACGGATTCCGAGGTAAAGAAATAGTTCTGCCGCGTCACGGGTGTCCCCTCTTGAAAAAATATCGGCAGGCTGCCGATCCAGGCGCGCCACGTGTTAGCGGTGCCAGCCGCCGCTCGTCAAGCGGCGTGGCCGCTCTGACGTGAATTTCTATGCTATTATCTTCATATCCTATTATCTTTATGTTCGTATCCCTAGACGGCGGCAAGGCGCCGCCGTCGTCCCCTACCTTTCGCAGGCTGCAAGAAAAAGGGCTTTGGGGATGCGTGTCGAGCAAAATCGATCCCCATTCCGCCATGCCCGTGGAATGCAAATTCCACGATGCACGCGACCGCGGAAATTTGCATACCCCGCTGCGACGCCCCGGTCTTTTTCGACCCCTTCAACAGCCCGCCAGGTCAATCAACTTCCAGATCAATCAACTTCATCGACGGAAAGGGCTTTCACCAACTCGATGATCTTGCGGCGAACCTTTACGTCGGCGATCTTGACGAAGGCCCGGTTGAGCTGGAGCCCTTCCGGGCTGCCGCAGAATTCGACGGCAAAAGTCATCGATGTGTCTTCGGCAAACCCGCGGTTACCCACGGCCTCCTGGCCTGGCGCATCCTCGAAAAAGAAGGCGACAGGCACGCCAAGAATCGAGGCGATTGCCTGCAAGCGGCTGGCGCCGACGCGATTGGTCCCCTTTTCGTATTTCTGTATCTGCTGAAAGGTTATGCCGAGGTTCTCGCCCAGCTTTTCCTGACTCATTCCCAACATATTGCGCCGAAGCCTGACACGACTTCCGACATGGATGTCGATAGGATTCGGTTTCTTCTTGTTCTCTTCTGTCATTATTTTTCCTCGCCGAATTTTTCCGGCTTTTTCTATTTTTTCTCGCCCAAACGAAGCCGGCGGCCTGTGCCCCAACACAACGACCCACCGACTTCGAGAAATTTCAGGCGCTTACAGTATGAGTTTCTAATGTGTCGACTGTCAATTCACCCGTAGCCTTTGCCTTACATTCAATGCGCATGCCGTTAGGGCAAACAGCAACATGATCAGCATTCCGTTAATGCGTCTTTGGCCGGAGGAGACGATGGCTTGATTGGAAATCGGCACACGCACATCGATGGCCCCGCGGGCGTCGATCGCCAGCGCGTCGACGATGCGCCCACGCGGATCGACCACCGCGGAAATGCCGTTATTGGCTGCGCGCAAGAGGGGCACCCCGTTCTCCACCGCACGAACCTGCGCCTGTCTGAAATGCTGGTAGGGGCCTGGCGTGTCCCCGAACCACGCATCGTTCGTGAGGTTCACAATAAGCTCGGCTGACGTAGCGTCAACTGCTACCAGATCGGGAAAGATAACTTCATAGCAAATGAACGGAAGCGCGCGTATGCCGCCGGGAAGCGCAATCGGATGCCGTTCATTGCCCGCCGCGAAATTCGTCGGCCCGGCGACCAACTGCTCGAGCCCGAAGCGGCCAAGCAATTCGGCGAAAGGCAGATATTCTCCAAACGGCACCAGGTGAACCTTGTCGACGGCGTCGGCGATTTCGCCCTTGTCGTCGATGGCCACCACGGAATTGTAGTACCGGGCGTCGGCATTGGCCGCCGAGCCGCCCTCCTCCCGGACGACGCCGGCGATCAGCAACTGGCCGTCGCCGAGCATATCCCCCAGCGCGGTCAGCGCATCGGGACGTTCGGTCAGAAGAAACGGCACGGAGGTTTCCGGCCACAGGATCAATTGCGGCTTTTCATGGCCGGGCTCGGGCGTCTTGGCCGAGAGCCCCATCATGGTGGCGAAAATGCGGTCGCGCACCGAAGCGTCCCACTTCTCCGAGAGGTCGACGGCCGGCTGCACGATACGGACATCGAGGCTCCGCTCGGCCGGCTTCTCCGGAGCGGCTAGCCTGACATAGCCGAAGCCGACATGAGCCGCGACGACGACGACAAGCAGTGCGGCGCCCAGGCGGACATGCCGGCGCGCCGCAAGCAGGGCGGGCAGTGCGAAGACGAAGACCGCCAGCGCGTTCATGCCGACCATGCCGGTCACCGACACGCTCTGCATCAGCAAGGGCACCGGCATCGCGGCGTAGCCGATTGCATTCCAGGGAAAGCCGGTGAACAGGAAGCCGCGCAGCCATTCCGCCAGGGCAAAACCGAAGGCGAGGGCGGCGATGCGGCCGATGTCGTTGCTCCACAGAAGCCGGGCAACCACCGTCGCGAAGCCGTAGAAGAAGGCGAGCGCCAGTGGAATCCCGACCACGGCGAAGGGAAGCGCCCAGGCGAAGCTGTCGGCCTCGACCAGAAGCGCCGAGCCGATCCACCACAGGCCGGCGAGGAAATAGCCGAAACCGAACCACCAGCCGATGGCGAAAGCCGGCCGCAGGCGCCTGAGCCAGCCGTCGGAAGCTTCGCCGGTGGCGCCGTCGAGCAGCCAGACCAGCAGCGGAAACGAAACGAAACAGACCGCGAAGAAATCGTAGGGCGCCTGGGCAAGAACCGCCAGCGCCCCGGCAAGGAACGCCACCAGTGCGCGCCGCCAACCCCATAGCAGAATTATCCGGCCGGCCAGGCGCTCCATGCACACTTCCCGAGTCGCGCGAATCAGGAAGCAAGATTTATCAGGCCGCGCTCCGGGCGCCAAACGATGCCCCCACTAGCGAACGTCTCGGTTTGAATTTCGGCTCGCGCCCATTGCAAGCCTGTCAGCTATGAAAGCCACCCCAGAGCAGTCGTTGAGAGAAATGGTCTTGGCTGTTAAGCAGGAACCATGGTCAAGCGCGCAATAATCCCCGCGAGGATGAAATCCCTGTACGAAAACTGGCGCATGTCGCCGGGTTTGGAATGCGATGGTTTCGTCTTTCTGACCGGCATCAACGGAATGTCTCTCGACGGTGAATTGTCCGCAGTCCCTTCGGAGCAGATCCACGAAGCATTTTCCCAGGTCAACATGGTTCTCGCTGAAGCTGGAATGCGCTTCGAGGACGTGGTGGAAATGACCTCCTACCATGTAGGGCTGCGAGACCATCTGGAGCAGTTCAAGTCCATACGCGCCCAATATGTTCGTGAGCCATATCCGGCCTGGACCGCAATCGAGGTTGGGGGATTTGCATCCGAAGGCGTTGTCGTTGAGTTAAGAGTCGTCGCGCGAAAGCCGCAATGAGCCAATATTCGCGGCGCCCTGTAGAAAATCCCCGAACCAAGGACCGAATGCCTGAACGGGTCGTCGACTGTCACGCGACCG
Organism: Mesorhizobium sp. STM 4661; assembly: GCF_000359125.1. Taxonomy (GTDB): domain Bacteria; phylum Pseudomonadota; class Alphaproteobacteria; order Rhizobiales; family Rhizobiaceae; genus Mesorhizobium. The sequence continues at coordinate 52,472 of NZ_CAAF010000078.1, forward strand.
ATTCTCAGGCCTGCTCGGCGCGGGCGGCGCGCCGGCGGCGCTCGCCCTTCTGGGTCTCCACGATGCGCACGCGCTTGACCCGGCGCGGATCGGCATCCAGCACATGGAATTCGAAGCCGGGTATGGCCTGCACCACTTCGCCGCGCGCAGGAACACGGCCAAGCGTGTTGAAGATCATGCCGCCGATGGTGTCGACATATTCGCCATGCTCGCCGGCGGCAAAATCCTCGCCGATCATCTTGGTGACCTCATCGATCTCGGCCTTGCCATCGACGACGAACACGCCCTCGCCGGTCTGGGTGATCATCGGCTCGTCGTCGTCATGCTCGTCCTCGATATCGCCGACCACCATCTCGACGATGTCCTCCAGCGAGGCGAGGCCGTCGGTGCCGCCATACTCGTCGATGACCAGCGCCATCTGGGTGCGCGTCGTCTGCATCCGTCCCATGAGATCGGAGGCGAGCATGGACGGCGGCACGAACAGCACCGGGCGGATCAGGTTCAGGTCGCCGATGGTGCGCGCGAGATCGACCTTGGCGAGATCGAGAACCGTCGCGACCGGCGTCTTCCTGGTCGTCCTGCCCTTCTTGACGCGGGCGATCTTGGTGATGTGGGCCAGCACGTCGCGGATGTGAACCATGCCGCGCGGATCGTCAAGCGTCTCGGAATAGACCGGCATGCGGGAATGGCCGGACTGCTCGAACAGCCCCAGAAGATCGCCGAGCGTCGTGGTGATCTCGACCGCCTCGATGTCGGCGCGCGGCACCATGACGTCCTCGACGCGCACCTCGCGCAAGCGCAGGATGTTGTTGAGCATGGCCCGCTCGCCGGGCGAAAAAGATTCCGCATCGCTCGTCGTTTCGGCGAGCGCGCCAGCGATCTCCTCACGCAGGCTGGTGCCGTTGCGTTGCCTGAACAGGCCGAGCACGCGATCGAACAGGGAAGGACCGGCAGGCGATGGCTCGCTGGCGATGCTGCCGGTCGTGGTACTCGGACTCGAGCCCTCTTCCGCCGTTTCGGAAGGCTTGGTCGCACTGCCGGCGTCGGGGCGGGCGGCAGTTTCTGGTTTGTCGTTCATTGTCGTCCGGTCAATTGGTCTTTTTAGTTACGCGTAGGGATCGGGAATGGCAAGCCTCGCAAGTGCCGAGCGCTCGATCGCTTCCATTTCCTCGGCTTCGGCGTCGGTCTCGTGATCGTAGCCCAGCAAGTGCAGCAGGCCGTGGATGACGAGATGGGTGATATGGTTCTCGACAGGCTTGTCTTCCAGGGTCGCTTCGCGCGCAACAGTCTCGGCAGCCAGTACGATGTCGCCCAGCATCGGCGGCAGCGGACCGCCTTTTGGAAAAGGAAACGCCGGGAAAGACAAGACGTTGGTCGGTTTGTCCTTGCCGCGCCAGCCGGCATTGAGCGTGCGAATATGGGCATCGTCGGAAAAGACGATGCTGAGTTCGGAACGACCCGCCACCGCGGTTTCGGCAAAGGCGGCGGCAACGGCGCGATCGACCAGCAGCGTCAGCGCTGCCTCATAGGGCCAGTCGCCGGCTTCGACAGAGATATCGATGTCGACGGGAACCGAAAAATCCCCGCCGCCGGACTTTCTGTCGTCAGCCATGAGGCCGCATCGTCACATCAACTCTCGGCGCCCAGGCCGCGCGCCAGCTTGCCGTCCCTGTCATAGGCCCTGACAATTTCCGCGACGAGCGGGTGGCGAACCACGTCGCCGTCATTGAAGCGCACGGTCACCGCGCCCGGCACGCCATCCAGGATGCGCAACGCCTCGACGAGGCCGGATTTGGTGTTCGTGGGCAGGTCGATCTGGGTCGGATCGCCGGTGACGATCATGCGCGAGTTTTCGCCTAGGCGGGTCAGGAACATCTTCATCTGCATCGGCGTGGTGTTCTGCGCCTCGTCGAGGATGACGGCGGCGTGCGCCAGCGTGCGGCCGCGCATGAAGGCCAGCGGCGCGATCTCGATCACCTCGGCGGCAATCGCCCGCTCGACCTTGTCGGCCGGCATCATGTCGTAAAGCGCGTCATAGAGCGGCCGCAGATAGGGATCGACCTTTTCCTTCATGTCGCCGGGCAGGAAGCCAAGCCGCTCGCCGGCCTCGACGGCGGGCCGCGAGAGGATGATGCGCTCGACCATGCCGCGCTCGAGCAGCATCGCCGCATGCGCCACCGCCAGAAAGGTCTTGCCGGTGCCGGCCGGGCCGATGCCGAAGACGAGTTCGGACCGCTCCAGTGCGCGCATATAGGCGTCCTGGTTGAGCGAGCGGGCGTAGATCGTCTTCTTGCGCGTCGATATCTGGGCCGCGGACACCTTGCCCTTGCGCTCCAGCGTCGGCAGCGTCAGCTGATCGTCGGCGGCGATCGCCATGCGCACCGCGCCGTCGACGTCCGACTGACCGATGTCGACACCTTTCTGCAGAATGCCGTAGAGATTATCCAAAGCGCGGCGTGCCTGCTCGGCGGCCGAGGCGGACCCCTTGATGGTCAGCTGGTTGCCGCGCGAGCGGATGTCGACGCCGAGCTTCTGCTCGAGCCGGGCCAGATTCTCGTCGAACTGGCCGTAAAGGGCGCTGGCAAGCTTGTTGTTGTCGAAAGTCAGAACGATGTGCGCCATATCCGAGGCCCCAGATTGCAGGTTCTGGGGCAGGTTCTTCACTTCCGCAGCGCTCAACCGTCTCTCCTCATCTGCCGAGACCTTCAGGCCAATTCGGCGAACAGGCTGTTGTAGCCCGTCTTCGTGATTCGTACCTGGATAATGTCACCGATTTCGCCGGCCTTTTCATCAACAATAACCGGCTGCAACCAGGGCGAGCGGCCGACCTTCTGGCCAGCCTGGCGGCCCGGCTTCTCGATCAGTGTATCGATGGTCCTGCCGACCAGGCTCAAGCCGAAATCCTGCTGCTGTTTCAGGAGCAGGGCCTGCAGCCGCTGCAGGCGCTCGTCCTTGACAGCTTCCGGCACATGGTCGGCCATCTCGGCGCCCGGTGTGCCCGGTCGCGGCGAATATTTGAACGAGAAGGCCGAGGCGTAGCTGACCTGGCGCACCAGTTCCATCGTCGCCTCGAAATCCGCTTCCGTCTCGCCGGGGAAGCCGACGATGAAATCACCGGAAAGCGCGATATCCGGCCGCGCGGCACGGATGCGGTCGAGCAGCGTCAGATAGTCTTTTGCCGTGTGCCGGCGGTTCATCACCTTGAGGATGCGATCCGAGCCCGACTGCACCGGCAGATGCAAATACGGCATCAGCGCGGGCAAGTCGCGGTGGGCTGATATCAGCTCGTCGTCCATGTCGCGCGGATGGCTGGTGGTGTAGCGCAGCCGTCCCAGGCCGGGGATCTCGGCCAGCCTGAACAGCAGCCGGCCCAGGCCCCATTCCTCGGTCTTGCCCCCTTTGGCTTCGCCCTGGCCGTGCCAGGCATTGACGTTCTGGCCAAGCAACGTCACCTCGCGCACCCCGGCTGCCGCCAGCCGTTCGGCCTCGGCGACGATCTGCGCCACCGGCCGTGAAACCTCGGAGCCCCGCGTATAGGGCACGACGCAGAAGGTGCAGAACTTGTCGCAGCCCTCCTGCACGGTCAGGAACGCGGTGACGCCACGCTTGATGATTTCGGCGCGCCTGGGCTGCGGCAAATGATCGAATTTGTCCTCGATGGCGTAGTCGGTCTCGACGATCTTTTCGCCGCCTCGCACCCGTGCCAGGACATCGGGCAGACGGTGGTAGGTCTGCGGGCCGATGACCAGATCGACGGCCGGCGAGCGACGGATGATCTCGGCCCCCTCGGCCTGCGCCACGCAACCGGCGACGCCGATCAGCATCTCGCGGCCGGTCTGAGCCCGTTCGGCCTTCATCTCGCGGATACGGCCGAGTTCGGAATAGACCTTTTCCGCCGCCTTTTCACGGATATGGCACGTATTGAGCAGCACCAGATCGGCTTCGCCGATGGCATCGGTCGCGACATAGCCGTCGGCCGCCAGCGCATCGGTCATGCGCTGCGAATCGTAGACGTTCATCTGGCAGCCATAGGTCTTGACGAAGACCTTTTTGGCAGGGGCGGATTGTACGGCCCCGGCTACAGTGCCGACGTCGTCCCGCTCTATCGTGATCTCGTTCAAGTCCATCCGGCGGCTTCTAACGCCTTTTGGTGACAAAAAACAGACGATTCTGCTCTACAGCGCCGCGCCTCCTCTTGGACGCTTTTGCGGCTTACCGGCTCGGGCGCGGGTCGGCGAGCGCCGCCCGCATCATGTCACGCACCTGGCTTTCCATCAGCCTTGCCGTTTCCTTGCGGTTGGAGCCCTTGGAAAAGGCAACCGGCTCGCCGAAATGCACCTCGACGTCGAGCCCGCCTTCAGCCATCAGCACCTTGAGGTGCGGCATCAGATCCTGATCGCCGATCCAGGCGGCAATCGGCCGGTGCCGGCGGCCGAGCGGCACGCCGTGCAGGCGCGTATAGACGATCGCCACCGGCTGGATGAAGACCTGTTCCGCCGCTCCTTCGGAGATTGCCATAGAAGCGGCGCCGAACAGCGTGCTCTTGAACGGCAGGACCATGTTGCCGTCGCCGGTCGAGCCTTCGGCAAACAGCACCATGGCGTCGCCCTTGGCCATGCGGTTGGCGATCTCGCTCGCCTGATCGCCCGACGAGCGCTTGCGCTCGCGCTCGATGAAGACGGTGCGCTGCAGCTTCGACAGCATGCCGATCAGCGGCCACCCTTCCATGTCAGCCCTGGCGATGAACTTCACGTCGACCATGGAGCCGAGCACCATGATGTCGGTCCAGGAGATGTGGTTGGACGCAACCAGCAGCGGACGCTTGTCGGACAGCGCACCCCTGACGTGGATGCGCATGCCCAGCGCCCTGACGATCAGCCTATGCCAGATCTTGAGGATGAACGTTTCCGGCCACCAACCGGTCTTCATCGACAGTATCTGCAATGGCACGAGAATCAACGAGCCGGCGATGACGAGGCCCAGCGCCAGGAAAATCCTGATTTTTCCGATCATGCGGTCCTGGCCCTGCCCCGGCTTCTAGAGCGGTTCATCGTTTCACGGAAACGCCGAACCGCTCTATCTCTTTGTTTTTACGCAATTCCCTAGGGAAAGCGCTACGCGCTTTTCCCGGGAAAACCGTTTCACACTTTTCCTGGAATTTCTCTAGAACGACGTGCGTCCACTTTCGGGCCTGCGCTAGCGAAGATCGCGGCGCATGACAAGCGCGCCGGTGGGGCCGTGCTCCGCCGATCTGTAGTAATTGGCGCGCTTGCCGACCTCGCGGAAGCCCAGCCGCCTGTAGAGCGCGATGGCGGCGACGTTGGTCTCGTCAACCTCGAGGAAAAGCGCTTCGGCACGCTGCGCATGCAGCTCGCGCAGCACGGCATCCATCAATTGCCAGCCGAGCCCCTGGCGGCGGTGGGAGCGCGCCACCGCGACAGTGAGTATCTCGCCTTCGCCGGCCGCCAACCGCGCCAGCACGAAGCCGACCGGCGGCTTGGCGCCCTGCCCGGTCTCGCGCGCGGCGTAGCCGAACACGGTGTCCTGCTCGAGCAGCGCGGCGAATTCGCCGTCTGTCCAGGGCCGGACGAAATCCTCGCGATGCAGCGCGGAAACAGCCGGGCTGTCGGCAATCGTCAGCGGCACGAGCGCGTAGTCCCTGCGGCGCGGCTGGAGGAAGGGAATGCGCATCAGTTTTTCTGCCTTGGTAACATAAAACCAGCCTGCGGCTTTGCATCGGCGCCGCGCAAATAGAGCGGCTTTGGCTTTTCGTCTTCGCGCTTTTTGCCGGTACTTTGGGCGGCGGCCAGCCGGGCATAGACGGCGATGTCGGCGGTAGCGCTTGTCGGGCCGATGTCCAAGGTGCGGCCGGCCGCCGCGGCGATCTGCGTTGCCGCCGTGCCGGCAAGAACCGGAAAACCGTCAACCGCCATGGCGACGGCTTGCGAAAGCGTGGTCACCGCCGGACCATAGCGCAGAACCGAGCCTTCGTCGTAAAATGCCGCGTGGATTTCCTCGCGCCCGGCGTCGAGGGCGGAGAGCACCGCGCGGCCGGGAAATGTCGCTACAGCCTCGGCCGCCAGCGCTTCCAGCGTTGTCACGCCGATCGCCGGGATTTTCAGCGCCAGCGCCAGGCCGCGCGCCGCCGACACGCCGACACGCAGGCCGGTGAAGGAACCTGGGCCGACGGAGACGGCGATGGCGCCAAGGCCGGCATAGCCGGTTCCACCGGCCTTCAGGGCCTCATCGATGATTGCCATCAGATGCTCGGCATGGCCCTTGCCGAGATCAAGCACCGAACGGCCAAGCTCTTTGCCGGCCGCCGCGTCATAGACGCAGGCAGCGCAAAGATTGGCGGCGCAGTCGATGGCAAGCAACTTCATCAGGCGGCCGGTTGGAGCATGGGTTCGAAAACAGTGGTTCCCCTCTGCCTGCCATGGCCCGTCCCCGCAAGGGGATAATGCATAAATCGTTTGACGGCTTCGCTTCGACCTAGTCCGAAGGTAACGTTCGACGAACATAACCAGGAGCGCTATGCGACCTGCTCGATGCGCAACATATGGTTGTCCCAGACATAGTCCGGCTCGGAGCGTGTCGCACCGCCAGCTTCGACGATTTCGCCCGTGCCTGTCGTTGCCATGAAGCTCTTTCCATCCGGCGCCACGCCACAGACTTCGACCAGTGCGCTGGTGGCAAGGATGCGACCACTGGCCGCGTCGATGACGGCCAGTGAATTGCCTTCGGGCGAGGACACGGCGACGGTGCCGGCGGCAGGGTTCGCAGCGACCGAACCTATATAGTTCCTGAAGCCCGAGAGCACGTCCCGCGGCATGTCGAGCAATTGCAATTCCTTGCCGTGCGCGGCGCGGCCGACCAGCAGCGGATGATCGGTGCCCGGCCCCCGGTACTGGCAACCGAACCAGATCGTGCCGGATTGGTCGGCATCCATGTGACGGATCGATAGTTGGTGAAGTGCGGCCGGTAGTTCGTGCTTTTCAACCAGGTCGCCGGTGATCCTGTCGACCAGCACATAGGACGGCTTCATCGTCGCGATGTTGAGCTCGGCGCGGCCATAGTCCGGATGGGTCTCGATGCCGCCATTGGCGACGGCGATCGTTCGGCCATCGCCCAGCAGCAAAAGCTCGTGCGGCCCCATTCCGTAGGTCGGGAACTCACTGATGCGCTTGAATTTTTCGCGCGCGTCGTAGACGCCGACGACGCCGGCGGCATTGTCGAAATCGTTCTCGGTGGCGTAGAGCAGCGCACCGTCGGTCGAAAACACGCCATGGCCGAAGAAATGCCGGCCGGGGATGCTGGCGATGGTCAGCGGCGCGGCGCGGCCGGTGTGGTCGAAGACCACGGCAAAGGTGCCGGGCTGCCTGGCGAAGACCACCGAGCGCTTCGACACCGGATCGAAGGTGACGTCGTGGCCGCGGTCGGGCAGGTCGATCGCGTGCAGCAGCTTGCCGGCCTCGGACAGGATGGCGACGCCATAGCTGCCGTCGCGCTTGACGAAGGCGGTGGCAAAGACGGCATCCGTGCCAAGCGTCTTTACCCAGGCCGACGGCGCCATCGCCGCGATAAAACCCGCGCCTGCGGCCTTCAGGAAATCGCGGCGGTCGACCAAAGGCGTGCGCATCGCAACCATGGTTCAGTCTCCGTCCAGCGAGGAGAAGCCTGCGGTCAGTCCGAACTCGGCGGTCAGCCTGGTGCCGATCAGGGTCGTCAAGCTTGAGGTGATCAGCGAGAAATGATCGAGCTTGTCGCGCAGTGCGGAATCGGCGAGCGCCTTGTCGATCGGACCCTGGACCGACTTCGCGGTCGCGACACCGTTGACCAGCTGGATATGGATCGATTCCGCCATCCAGCGCGCATCCTCCGGCAAAGCATCGCCAAGTTTTGAGGCCTCAAACAGTGCATCCATGCCCGACAGATTTCCAGCCAGTGACGCGGTGGTGTTTTGCGAACGCCAATAGATCGCCTGTTTGGGCTTGTCGGCCTTCGGATTGCCGCCGAAGAACCCTTTCAGCCGCACGTCGCGGATCATCTCCAGCTCGTTGATGAAGACGCCGACCAATTCGGTCACCGCTTCGGTACCGTCGCGGTAGAGCGCATTTTGCGGCCCCGGATTGGCCCAGAGCGCGGCAAAGCCATCAGGCTTGTTCCAGGCGTCGCTGACATCGGCGGCAATCGTCTCGATATTGCCGGCGACAGCCGCGCCATAGGCGCAACGATAGGGATCGTCCTTGCCGGCGAGCGTTTCCGCGCCATCGCCGTAAAGCACGAATTCCAGCGCGCCGAGCCCTTGCATGGCGACGCTCTTGCCGGCCAATTGTACCGGATCGGTGGCGGTCGGATCCTTCCCCGCCAATGCCGCCTGCACCTGCCTCAGGCCGATGCTTTTCCGATCCGGCCAGTAAAGCATGCGTTCCAGCCGGTTGTTCTCCTTGATCGGCCCGAAGCCGATGATCTCGGCGACCGACCAGGCATCGACGGTGGCCGAGAACTCGGCACGCGCCGCATCGAGCTCCTTCTGCGAAGGCGCGGCGCACAGATTGCGCATCGATTTGGTCAAGGCTTCAGCGTGCTGGTGCAGGCCGGCATAGGCCGGACGGACGAAGCCGTCGATCGCTCGCTGGATGATTTCGGAGGCGTTCACCGCCGCCGACGCCGGGTGGGCACCGAGCAGAACCAGCGGTAGAACAAGAGCAGGCAAAAAACGTTTCAGCATCAGAGCGACTCCAGGAATTTCACCAGCGCATCGCGGTCGGCCGCATCGGCGGCGGCAAAGCGGTCGCGCGCCTTCTGCGCCTCGCCGCCATGCCAAAGAATCGCCTCGGCCAAGGTGCGGGCGCGCCCGTCATGCAGGAAAAAATTGTTGCCGTTGACCGTCTTGGTCAGGCCGACGCCCCATAGTGGCGGGGTCCGCCATTCGCTGCCCGTGGCCTCGCCCACGGCCTGCCCATCGGCGAGGTCCGGCCCCATGTCGTGCAGCAGGAAGTCGGAATAGGGCCAGATCAGCTGGAAGGCCTGCGCCTTGTTGGGCGCGTCGCGACGGGTGACGAATTTCGGCGTGTGGCAGGAAATGCAGCCCATGTCGTAGAACAGCTTCTTGCCGGCGAGCACTTGCCGTGTGTCGAGATCGCGCCGCGCCGGCACCGCCAGGTTTTGCGAATAGAAGGTGACGAGATCCATGACCGGCGGCGGCGCCTCGACCGGACCGAGGCGCTTCTGCACACCGTTCGGCATGGCAAGACACGCCTCTTCGGCGGCGGTGCAGTCGCCCTCGCTTTTCGGCATTTCGGGCGTCGAGATGCCAATGTCGCCCGAGAATGCGCCCGCCGCCTGCTCGCGGATCGACGGCTTCTGCGCCTTCCAGCCAAAGCGGCCAAGCGTCAGCTCGCTGCTCCGGCTGTCACGCACGATGTTGGGCTTGCCCGAGATGCCGTCATTGTCGCGGTCGTCCGGATCGGCATGGGCAAGGATGTCGGCCGGCGCGATCTGCTCGATCAGGCCGAGGCCGATCATCGGCGGCGTGAGACGCGGCGACAATGTGGTGCGCGGATCGAGCGGCCCGTATGCCAGGCCATCGACCGAATAGCTGGGCTTGCGCAGCGAAACGACGCTGCCGTCGCCGAGCGTCACCTTGTGTTCCTGATAGTCGACATGCATCCTGCCTTCGCCCTTGAGGCCCGGCACCGCCAGTTCCTGCAGTTGCGAGCCGTAGACCGGATCGGGGAAGTTGAGCACCTTGCGGTCGGCGAGCGCGGCTTTCTCCTCCTCATTGCCCGCATCGCGAGCCAGCCGCAGGAACATCGAGGTGGTGCCCGCGTCTCCTTCCGGCGGACGGCCGCGACCGTCCTTCAGATGACAATTCTGGCAGGCCCGTTCGTTGAACAGCGGGCCAAGCCCGTCCGAGGCCTGCGTCGAGGAGGGCGAGGACACCCAGTTCTTGCGGAAAAGGGCGTTGCCGAGCTTGAACGTGCCTTCCTCCTCGAAGGTGATGTTGGCGGAGGATTGCGAGAAGGCGTCGCGGTTGACGTCCTTCCGCGACGTGCCGGCGCCGCCCTGCATCAACTCGAATTGCTCGGGCTTGGAAAAATCCGACGTCGGCCGGGTGACGGCAATGACGCGCCTCAGATCCTTCGGCGTCAGATCGGTGCGGCTGGTGGCGAGGCCCGCCGGTTCCGGCGAGCCGGCCAGTGCCGAGGCGGCAAGCGACGCCAAAACGGCAAGCGAAAGCCCGCGAAGCAATCCATATCGCGGGTTTTGCTGGGACGGCAGGCCGGAGTTCCCGGCCCGCCGCAAGCGGCGCAAGAATCCTAGGGGGCGCCGCATTCCCGCATGTCCTTACTCCGATTCGTCCGCCGATGCGGCGTTGAGCTGGCCGTATTTTTCCTCGCCGATCGAGGCGAGCAGGTCGAGCTGCGTCTCGAGGAAGTCGATGTGACCTTCCTCGTCCGACAGCAAATCCTCGAACAGTTTCATCGACACGTAGTCGCCTGCTTCTTCACAAATCTCGCGCGACCGTTTGTAGGCGGTGCGTGCGTCATATTCGCCGGCAAGATCGGATTCGAGCACTTCCTTGACGTTCTGCCCGATGCGCAGCGGCGCCACGGACTGCAGGTTCGGATGGCCTTCGAGGAAGATGATGCGGGCCACGAGCCGGTCGGCGTGGTGCATCTCCTCGATCGATTCCGCGCGTTCCTTCTTTGCCAGCTTGGCGTATCCCCAGTCTTCCAACAGCCGGAAATGCACCCAGTACTGATTGACGGCGCCAAGCTCCAGAAACAGAGCCTCGTTAAGCCGCTCGATGATCTGCTTTTCGCCCTTCATGGGTTCTGCTCCCGTATTGGATGCGCAGGCCTCTGACGCGATCCAGGTGTGAAACGATATCCACGCCGCTCGCCTCCGAACGGGCGTGGTAGTTCTCGGTTACCCGAATGATCGTTTCGACCACATTTGGGAAGCAGCCGCAACAGCGACCGCGCTTCTGCATGGCATGATATATCTTCGCCGGCACGATTAGTTGCCAGGGATCCTGATCCAGCAGCCCGACGATCGTCTGCTCAATCTCCTTCTCGGTGATGATGTTGCAATGGCAGATCAGCATTCATTTGCTCTGGCTGACGGCGTTCCTCGCGCCGTGTGGCTGGTTTTGATGGAGACGATCCTGAAAGTCCGCCCTTCGGGATCGTGCTCAAGGCTTACTGGAACACCTTGTCCGGTGCGTCGAGGCTGTCGGAGCCCTCGAAGGCGATGCTGTTGAGCTTCAGGGCGCCGACGGCGCGTTCGATCGACTTGGTCTGGTCGATCAGCGCGCCGATCGCCGCCTGCACGGCGGCATTGCCCTCGGTGTTGCCCTCGGCGATCTGCTGGTCATAGGCCTCACCGGCAACCGCCCGCGCCTTGATCGCCTCCATCTTGGCGACACTGACATCCAGCTTGTCCGACAGTTCCTTGTCGATCGCCGGATCGGCGGCCTTGACCATGTCGGACACCGACGGCCCCTCGACCACGGTGCCGTCGAGCCTGACATAGCTGGCATGGTAAGCGGCGCGGATGCCGATCGCGTCATAGAGATGGGAGTTGTAGGTGTTGTCGGAGAAGCAGTCGTGCTCTTCCTCCGGATCGTGCAGCAGAAGGCCGAGCTTCATGCGCTCGCCGGCGAGTTCGCCATAGGACAGCGAGCCCATGCCGGTGAAGATGGTCGAGATGCCGGCATTGGGTTCGCCGTCGACGAGGTTCTTGCGGGCGGCGCCGCCTTCCTTCCAATCATTGACCATGTCCCGCAGGTCGGAAACCAGCAGGTCGCTCGCCGACTTCAGATACTGCGCCCGGCGGTCGCAATTGCCGCCGGTGCAATTGGCAAGGTCGTAGTCCGTATAGGGCCGCTCGCCAGCGCCCGGGCCGGTGCCGTGCAGATCCTGGCCCCAGAGCAGGAATTCGATGGCGTGATAGCCGATGGCGACATTGGCTTCGATGCCGCCGGCCTCCTGCAGCGTGCTGGAAAGGAATTCAGGCGTCAGGTTCGTGGCGTCGACCTTCTTGCCGTCGATCTCGATCTCCTTATTGGCGATCACATTGGCGGTGTAGAGCGAGTTTGCGTCGGACTCGGTGCCGTAGCTCTTGGCGACATAGTCGATCAGGCCTTCGTCCAGCGGCCAGGAATTCACCTTGCCCTCCCAGTCGTCGACGATCTTGTTGCCGAAACGGTAGACCTCGGTCTGCTGATAGGGAACGCGCGACGCTTTCCACGCCTCGCGGGCGGCGTTCAGCGTTTCCACCGACGGCTTGGCGAGCAGCGCGTCGACCGCCTTGTCGAGCGCCTGCGCCGTGGTCAGCGAATCCTCATATTTGGCCAGCGCGATGTCGGAATAGGTCTTGATGACTGCCTTGGCATCGGTTTCGGCCTTGGCGGGCAGCACGAACACCGCCGCCGTCAACATAGCGGTAGCGCAGATCGCAGCCAGCCGGCCGCCATTGCGTACTGTCATCATCGTTCTCCAGTTCCTTGGAAATTCAGTAAAAGGCGCACGCGCCGACCGGCCCCAGGGCATTCGCATGCCGTCAAAGGCAAGAGACGCCGCGCCATTGCGCGGTTCGCGGAAGAAAGACACCGAAATGCCTCCAATCGAAAGGGTTCAAGGCCCAGACATCAAAGGGATGCGCTTGACGCGCAGGCTCCCATAAAACGATGAAGGCGCTGGAAGTCAACTGGCATCGAAGAGAAAAATCAATTGAAACAACAGTTTAGAATAATTCTAAACTGCAAATATCAACTTTAAATTGCCTCGGGAGCCAGGTTTGCCGCGAGATCACGATTGACAGGTGGCCGTTCCGGGTGCGACCCGGACCAGGGCTCTTGCGGCGGCGCCAGACAATCGCCACCTGGCGGGACGTCCTAGAATCGAATGAGAAAATTGGGCTGCGATGAAGAACGGTGCGGTCATTGTCGGTGCGGGTCACGCGGGCGTGCAAGCGGCCGCCAGCCTGCGCGAGGAGGGTTACGACGGGCCGGTGATCCTTGTCAGTGACGAGAACGAGCTGCCCTATCACAAGCCACCGCTGTCGAAGACCTTCATCAAGGACCAGGAAGCCAAACCGCAGCCGCTGCGCGGCGAGGCCTTTTACACCGGCAGCACCATCGATTACCGGCCTGGCATCAAGGTCGAGGGCATCGATGCCGCGGCCCAAAGGCTGGAAATATCAGGCGGCGGCGCGCTGCCCTTCGACCGGCTGATCCTGGCGACCGGTTCGCGGCCGCGCATGCTGCCGCTGCCAAGGGCCGATCTTTCCGGCGTGGTGTCGCTGCGCTCGCTCGCCGACGCCCGGCTGATCCGCGAACTGAGCGCGCAAAGCGAGGATGCCGTTATTCTCGGCGGCGGCTTCATCGGGCTGGAGATCGCCGCGACGCTCAAGGCGGCCGGCCGCAAGGTGACCGTTGTCGAAGCCGTCGACCGGCTGCTCGGCCGCGCGGTGGCGCCGGTCATCGCCAGCCATGTGCGGCAGCGGCTGGAAGCCATCGGCGTGCGCATTCTCACCGGCACCACAATTGCCCGGCTGGAAGGCGAAAACGGCCGCGTCTCGGCGACCGTGACCTCGTCCGGCGAAAGGCTGCCGGCACAAATGGTCATCATCGGCATCGGCGTGGTGCCGAATGTCGAACTGGCGCAAGCCGCCGGCATCGCGATCGCCAACGGCATCCGCGTCGACCAGCAGATGCAGAGCTCGGTGCCGGAAATCCTCGCCATCGGCGATGCCGCCTCCTACCGGCACTGGTTCACCGGCGCGGACGTGCGGCTGGAATCGGTGCAGAACGCCACCGATCAGGCGCGGCTTGCCGCGCGCACCATTCTCGGCCATGCGGACGCCTTTACCGCAGTGCCGTGGTTCTGGTCCGACATTGGCGACATGAAACTGCAGATGGTCGGCCTGACCTCGGGCGGCGACAGCCATGTCGTGCTGGGCGACCTCGGCGAGAACAAGTTCTCGATCTACCACTATGCTGCAAACCGGCTGCTCGGCATCGAATCAGTCAACCGGCCAGGCGACCATATGCTCGGCCGCAAGATGCTCGGCGCCGGCTTTTCGCCGCCGCCGCAGACTGTGGCGGAGGGGCCTGATGGGCTGAAGGCGGCGCTGGCCGCCTTCCAGAACATGGAGCCAGCCAAGGCGAGTGCTTAGGGTTGCCAATTTTTGCCATAGGCAATAAAATCTCTCAATGAGCACAATGAATATCTCCCTGCCTGACAGCTTGAAGCATTTTGTCGATCGGCAAGTGGCGGATCGCGGCTATGGCACGAGCAGCGAGTATGTGCGTGAATTGATCCGTCACGATCAGGATCGTCAACGGCTGCGCGGTTTGCTCCTTGAGGGCGCGTCATCCGCGCCGGGCACTCCCGTTGACGACGACTATTTCGCAGCGCTGCGAAAACGAGCGCAGGGCCAATAAAATTAGGTGGCCACAAAGGCAATTATTCCTCGACACCTTGCTTTGCGGGATATCGAGGACGCTGTTGATTATTATGCACGCGAAGTCGGCTCGCACGTGGCGTTGGGCTATGTCGAAGACCTTCACAATGCCTACAAACTGATAGCCAGCCATCCGGCATCCGGCTCTTTGAGGTATGGGTACGAAATTGGATTGCCCGGCCTGCGTAGCGTGCAATTCAAGCGCTATCCATATCTGATTTTCTATCTTGAACAGACCGGCCATATCGATGTGTGGCGGGTGCTGCACGCCAAGATGGACATTCCGGCCTGGTTACAGAATCCGAACTCCTGACGGCACGTTCGGCATAGGCCGCCAGGAGATGAGGCGCTGCCCGTTCAGGCAGCGCACACTTCGCGGATCGAGCTTTCCAGAATGTCGAGCGCTTCGTTCATCACGTTGTCCTGGATGGTGATCGGCGCGAGAAAGCGGATGACATTGCCATAGACGCCGCAGGTGAGCAGGATCAGGCCCTTGTCGAGCGCCTTCAGCCTGACCGCATTGGCGATTTCTGCCGAGGGCAGGCCCTTCTTTACATCGTTGAACTCGACCGCGTTCATGAAGCCCGGACCCCGGATGTCGACAATCTCGGGCACATCGTCGCGGATCGACTGCAGCCGCTGCTTCAGCCGGGCGCCTAGCGCATTGGCGCGGTCGCAAAGCTTTTCCTCGTCGATCACGTCGAGCACGGCGTGCGCTGCGGCAACGCCGATCGGGCTGCCACCATAGGTGCCGCCGAGACCGCCGGGGTTCGGCGCGTCCATGATCTCGGCGCGGCCGGTAACCGCCGCCAGCGGAAAGCCGCCGGCCAGGCTTTTCGCCATGGTGGTGATGTCGGCGGCCACTTCGTGATGATCCATGGCGAACATCTTGCCGGTGCGGGCAAAGCCTGTCTGCACCTCGTCGGCGATCAACAGCATGCCGTGCTGGTCGCAGATCTTGCGCAGCGCCATCATGAAGTCGCGCGGCGCCTCGTAGAAGCCGCCCTCGCCCTGCACCGGCTCGACGATAATGGCGGCGACACGGGCCGGGTCGACATCGGCCTTGAACAAGCGGTCGAGTGCCGCCAGCGAGTCGGCGACGGAGACGCCGTGCAGCGCCACCGGGAACGGCGCGTGGAAAACGTCGGCCGGCATGGCGCCGAAGCCGACCTTGTAGGGCACGACCTTGCCGGTCAGCGCCATGCCCATGAAGGTGCGGCCATGGAAGCCGCCGGAAAAGGCGATGACCGCCGGACGGCCGGTGGCGTTGCGGGCGATCTTGATGGCGTTCTCGACCGCCTCGGCGCCGGTGGTGACGAAAATCGTCTTCTTGTCGAACTTGCCGGGCAGCATGGAGTTCAGCCGCTCGGCCAGCCTGATATAGCTCTCATAGGGCACCACCTGGTGGCAGGTGTGGGTGAAACGGTCGAGTTGCGCCTTGACGGCCTCGATCACCTTGGGATGGCGATGGCCGGTGTTGACGACGGCGATGCCGGACGAGAAGTCGATATAGCGACGGCCCTCGACATCCCAGATCTCCGAATTCTCGGCACGGTCGGCATAGATCTGGGTGGTCATGCCGACGCCGCGCGAGATCGACTGGTTCTTGCGTTCGGAAATGGCTGAGTTCTTCATTTTTGCCCCTCGCCGGGCCGGCGCCCGTTCTCGTTTGGATGACTGCCGGGAATTGTTCTGACCTTATTTCACGTTTTCCTCAAGTTGGCACCGTCGCCGGGCGATTGGGCCTGTCGCCGATGCGTCAACCGGCAGCTTAACCAAACCGCCCATACACGTACGAGAAGAGGTTTCCTTTTTGCGGGGATCAATTATCCTCGCCCTTGTCCGCGACGTCTTGCCGTAGGGAGCGGCCCGCGCGGTTGAGGGAGCCATGAGCAGGAACGCGACATCGTTCGTCTCGCCGCCATCGGTCAAAACCCCCAGCCATTTGTCTTTTCCTGCATCGACAATTCTTGCCTGCGCAATGGCAACGCTGCCTTTGCTTCTGGCCGGCTGTCAGAAGCAGGAGGCGGCTGAGAAGAAATTGCCGGTCATGGTGCGCACCGAGACGGTGGCGATCGCCGACTATGCGCCAAGGACCTCGCTCACCGGCGTCATCGCGGCGCGCACGCTGAACAATCTGTCGTTCCGGGTCGGCGGCCGCGTCGCCGAACGGCTCGTCGACGTCGGCCAGCATGTCGATCAAGGCGCCGTGCTTGCCCGCATCGATCCGCAGGAACAGGAGTTTGACTTGCGCTCGGCGCAGGCCGATCTCGACGCCGCGCAGGCGCAATTGACCCAGGCCGCCGCCGCCTTCGAACGGCAGAAGACGCTGCTTGCCCGTGGCTACACCACCAGGCGCGACTATGATGCGGCCGAGCAGGCGTCGAAGGTGGCGCAAGGCAGCGTCAATGCCACCCAAAGCGCGCTCGCCAATGCAAAAGAGAACCTCTCCTTCACCGAACTCAAGGCGGGTGCCGCAGGCGTGATCACCGTGCGCCAGGTCGAAGCCGGGCAGGTGGTGCAGGCAGCGCAGACCGTATTCACCCTTGCCGAGGACGGCGACCGCGACGCGGTCTTCAATGTGCAGGAGACGCTGGTCGCCAAGGCACCGGCAGCACCAGCGGTGACGATCACGCTGTTGTCGGACCCGCAGGTCAAGGCGATGGGCAAGGTGCGCGAAATCTCGCCCGCGGTCGATCCCGCTTCGGGTTCGATTCGGGTCAAGGTCGCCATTCCCGACACGCCCGCGGGCATGGCGCTGGGCGCGGCCGTCATCGGCTCGGTCAGCGCCCAGCCGTCGAAAGCCGTCATCCTGCCATGGCAGGCATTGACTTCGAGCGACGGCAAGCCGGCAGTCTGGGTCGTCGATCAAGCGACCAAGGCGGTGGCAACGATGCCAGTGGAGGTGCTTGCCTTCGGATCCGGCACGGTCGTCATCAACAAGGGACTTGAGGCAGGCCAAACCGTCGTTACCGCCGGCGGCCAATTGCTCAGCCCCGGGCAGACCGTCGAGATAGCGGGGGCGGAGCAATGAGCCGGCTGGCACGCATCCCTGCCCCGCTTGTCCCTGTCCTGTTTGGGCTCGTGCTCGCCGCCTGCTCGCAATCGGAAGAGAAGCCGCCCGAGATCATCAGGCCGGTGCTGTCGGTGGTGGTCGAGCCACGCACCACCGAGACCTTTGGCTTCGCCGGATCGGTCGAACCGCAATTCAGCGCCGACCTTGCCTTCCGCCTGCTTGGCCGGGTCGTCGCCCGCGATGTCAAGGTCGGCGATATCGTCACCAAGGGTACGACGATCGCTACACTCGATCCGACTGCACTGGAGCTTGCCGTGCAGGCGACGAAGGCGGAACTTTCCAACGCGCAGGCGCAATTCGCCAATGCCGCCGCCAGCGAGGATCGCCAGCGCCAGTTGCTTGCCTCCGCAAACACCTCTCAGGCTGTCTTCGATGCCGCCCGGCAAGCCAGGCAGGCCGCCGCGGCCGGTGTCGAGCGGGCCAATGCGGCACTTGCCAAATCGCGGGAGCAGCTTGGCTATACAAGGCTGTTCTCGGACTTCGATGGCGTGGTCACCGCCGTCGGCGCCGAGGTCGGCCAGACAGTCTCGCCCGGTCAGACCGTCGTCACCGTGGCGCGCTCGGATCCGCGCGAGGCGGTGGTCGACATTCCCGACCAGCTGACCGGCGACCTTGCCTTCGGCACGCCGTTCCAGGTAATCCTGCAATCGCTGCCGACAATCCAGACCCAGGCCACGCTGCGCGAGATCGCCCCACAGGCCGAAGGCTCGACCCGCACCCGCCGCGTGCGGCTGACGCTCGTCGATCCGCCGCAGGCATTCCGGCTCGGCTCGACGGTGACGGCGTCGCGCATGACAAAAGTCGCGCCGACGATCGAGCTGCCGCTGTCGGCGCTGCTCGAGAAGAATGGTGGCGACAAGGTCTGGATCGTCGATGCGCGGATGTCGAGCGTCAGCACCCGCGACATCAAGGTCGCCGCCAGGGGCGCTGCCACATTCACCGTCGCCGAAGGCCTCGAAGCAGGGATGCGCGTCGTCACCGCCGGCGTCCACAGCCTGGTGGAGGGCCAGAAGGTCAGGATACCCGAAGGAGGGGCCATATGAAGGGCTTCAACCTCTCCGACTGGGCGCTCGGCCATCGCTCGCTGGTCTGGTACTTCATGCTGGTCTTCGTCGTGGCCGGCGTCCTTGCCTATCTCAATCTAGGCCGCGAGGAAGATCCCGCCTTCACCATCAAGACCATGGTCATCCAGGCCAACTGGCCCGGCGCTTCGGTCAACGAGACGGTGCGGCAAGTGACCGACCGCATCGAGAAGAAGCTCGAGGAGCTGGATAGCCTCGATTTCACCCGTTCGGTCACCACCGCCGGCAAGACCGTCATCTTCGTCAACCTGAAGCCGACCACCAAGGCACGCGATGTCGTGCCGACCTGGATTCAGGTGCGCAATATGGTCAACGACATCTGGGCCCAGTTTCCGCAAGGCGTACAGGGGCCGTTCTTCAACGACCGTTTCGGCGATGTCTACGGCAATGTCTACGCCTTCACCGCCGACGGGCTGACGCCGCGCCAGCTGCGCGACTATGTCGAGGATGCCAGGACCAAGATCCTGACCGTGCCGAATGCCGGCAAGGTCGACCTGGTCGGCGCCCAGGACGAAGCGATCTACCTCGAATTCTCGAGCCGCCAGATCGCGGCGCTCGGCCTCAACCAGCAGGCCATCGTTGCCAGCCTGCAGGCCCAGAACGCCATCACGCCGTCTGGCGTCATCGAGTCCGGACCCGAGCGCGTCAGTGTGCGTGTCGGCGGCCAGTTCACCTCCGAGGAAAGCCTTCGCGCCATCAATCTGCGCGTCAACGACCGCTTCTTCCGGCTGAGCGATGTGGCGACGATTTCTCGCGGCTATGCCGACCCGCCGACGGCGTTGTTCCGCTTCAACGGGCAGGATGCCATCGGGCTTGCCATCGGCATGAAACCCAATGCCAATCTTCTCCAGTTCGGCGAGGCCCTGCACGAGGAGATGACCAAGGTACTGGCCGAGCTGCCGGTCGGCGTCGGCGTGCATCTGGTCGCCGACCAGCCGGTGATCGTGGAGGAGGCCGTCTCGGGCTTCACCCGCGCGCTGTTCGAGGCGGTCGCCATCGTGCTGGCCGTCTCCTTCATCAGCCTCGGCATGCGTGCCGGCTTCGTCGTGGCGCTGACGATCCCGCTGGTGCTGGCCATCACCTTCACGGTCATGGCCTATCTCGGCATCTCGCTGCAGCGCATTTCGCTGGGTGCGCTGATCATCGCGCTCGGCCTGCTCGTCGACGATGCGATGATCGCCGTCGAGATGATGGTGGCGCGGCTGGAGGTCGGCGACAATCTGCGCAAGGCGGCGACCTATGTCTACACCTCGACCGCCTTTCCGATGCTGACCGGAACGCTGGTCACGGTCGCCGGCTTCATCCCGATCGGCCTCAACAACAGCGCCGCCGGCGAATACACTTTTACCCTGTTCGTCGTCATCGCCGTGTCGCTGCTGGTGTCATGGATCGTGGCGGTGCTGTTCGCGCCGTTGCTCGGCGTCACCATCCTGCCGGCGACGATGAAGCAAAAGCATCACGACAAGCCCGGCCGCTTCACGACCCTGTTCAGGCGCGTCCTCCTCAGCTCGGTGCGTCATCACTGGCTTACCATTATCGCCACCGTGCTGCTCTTTGTCGGTGCGCTAGCCGGGATGAGCCTTGTCCAACAGCAGTTCTTTCCGCCTTCGGATCGTCCGGAACTGATCGTCGACTGGAACCTGCCGCAGAACAGCTCGATCACCGAGACCCGGGATCAGATAGAGCGTTTCGAGCAGCGGGCGCTGGCCGGCAATCCCGATATCGACCACTTCAGTTCCTATATCGGTCAGGGTGCGGTGCGTTTTGTGCTCACCTTCGATGTGCAGCCGGCCAATCCTTATTTCGGCCAGACCGTCATCGTCACCAAGAGCATCGAGGCGCGCAACCGGGTCAAGCCGGTGCTCGAAAAGCTGCTGCGCGAGGAGTTCGTCGGCACCGACGCCTTCGTCAAACCGCTCGAACTCGGGCCGCCGGTCGGGCGGCCGGTGCAATACCGTGTCGGCGGTCCGGACATCCAGAAGGTGCGGGAGCTGGCGCAGGAGTTCGCCGGCATGATTTCGGCCAATCCGAAGCTTGCCGCGCCCACCTTCGACTGGAACGAGCCGGCGCGGGCGCTGAGGGTCGACGTGTTGCAGGACAAGGCGCGCCAACTGGGCATCACCTCGTCCGATATAGCAAACGCGCTGAACAGCACAGTCGGCGGCGCCACCATCACCCAGGTGCGCGACGCCACCTATCTGATCAACGTCGTCGCCCGCTCGCGCGAGGCCGATCGTGGTTCGATCGGGACGCTGCAGAACATGCAGCTGCCGACCGGCACCGGCGAAGCGATCCCGCTCGCGGCGGTGGCGAACTTCCGCTACGAGCTCGAACAGCCGACGGTGTGGCGCCGCGACCGCATCCCGACGATCACCGTGCGCGCCGGTCTGGTCGGCGACGTGCTGCCGGCCACCGTGGTCAACGAGCTGAAGCCGTCGGTCGATGCCTTCATCGCCAAGCTGCCGCCGGGCTATTCGATCGCCACCGCCGGTTCGGTCGAGGAAAGCGCCAACAGCCAGGGGCCGATCGCCGCCGTGGTGCCGCTGATGCTGTTCGTCATGGCGACCATCCTGATGGTGCAGCTGCAGAGCTTCCAGCGCCTGTTCCTGGTCGTCGCGGTCGCCCCGCTCGGCCTGATCGGCGTGGTGGCGGCACTGGTGCCGAGCGGCGCGCCGCTCGGCTTCGTCGCCATCCTCGGCGTGCTGGCGCTGATCGGCATCCTGATCCGCAACTCGGTCATCCTGATCGTGCAGATCGAGGATCTCGTGCGCGAGGGCAAGGATCGCTGGGTGGCCGTCATCGAGGCGACCGAGCATCGCATGCGACCGATCGCGCTGACGGCGGCCGCCGCCAGCCTGGCGCTGATCCCGATCGCGCGCGAAGTGTTCTGGGGGCCGATGGCCTACGCCATGATGGGCGGCATCATCGCCGGCACGGCGATCACGCTGCTGTTCCTGCCGGCGCTCTATGTGGCGTGGTTTCGGATCAAGGAGCCGAAGCAGGGGCAGGAGAGCGAGGCCGTCATGGAAGGTAGTGCGGTCTAAAAAGAAACTTAGGCCGAGATCCTTCACACCCCCCTCTGGCCTGCCGGCCATCTCCCCCGCAAGGGGGGAGATTGAGCGCTCCGCCGCTTTCGCCAATCGCCATCGTTGCTGCAGGAGTGAGCGGAGCGCCGAAG
Source organism: Mesorhizobium sp. STM 4661 (assembly GCF_000359125.1). Lineage (GTDB taxonomy): Bacteria > Pseudomonadota > Alphaproteobacteria > Rhizobiales > Rhizobiaceae > Mesorhizobium. Next base: position 74,283 of record NZ_CAAF010000078.1, read on the forward strand.
CTGCCGATCTCCCCCCTTGCGGGGGAGATGTCCGGCAGGACAGAGGGGGGTGGGCGGGAACGCAACGTAAGCGACAGAAATTACGCCCTCACAAACCCGTCACTGGCCCTGAGCAGATTGCGCGTATAGTCCTTGGTCACGTGGCGCTGGACGAGATCGTCCGCGGTCAGGTTCTCGACCGCCTCGCCGTTCTGCATCACCATCAGCCGCTCGCACATATGGGTGATGATGGCGAGGTCGTGGCTGACCATCAGGAAGGTCAGCTTGCGCCGCCGCCGGACCTCTTCCAGAAGGTTGAGCACTTCCGCCTGCACGGAAGCGTCGAGCGCGGAGGTCGGCTCGTCGAGCAGCAGGATCGACGGCTCCAGGATGAGTGCGCGGGCGATCGCCACGCGCTGGCGCTGGCCGCCCGACAATTGATGCGCGTAGCGGAAGCGAAAGCCTGTTCCCAGGCCGACCTCGTCCAGCGCGCGTATGATGCGTTTCTCACCATCGGCAAAGCCGTGGATGGCGAGCGGCTCCTGCAGCAGGCGGTCGACGGTCTGGCGCGGATGCAGCGAGCCGTAGGGGTCCTGGAAGACCATCTGCACCTCGCGATAGAACGCCTTGTCGCGGCGTACGCCGAGTTTCTTGCCATTGACGGTGATGGTGCCCGAGGCGGCCGGCGCGAGGCCGGCGATGGCTCTCAGCAGCGTCGATTTGCCGGAGCCGGATTCGCCGACCAGGCCGAAGGACTCGCCTGACTGCACCTCGAGGCTGACACCCTTCAGCGCGCGAAAGCGATCGAAGATCACTTCCAGCCTGTCGATGGAAAGTGCTGATGTCATGCCGCCCACTCCGGCTTGCGGTCGAGCACCGGCAGCGGGTGGCGATCGGTGCCGATCTTGGGCATGCAGTTGAGCAGGCCGCGCGTGTAGGGATGCTGGGCGCGGCCGAGTTCCGAGGCCTTGAGCTGCTCGACCACCTTGCCGGCATACATGACGATGACCCGATCGCAGAAGGAGGAGACCAGGCGCAAATCGTGCGAGATGAAGATCAGCCCCATGCCGCGCTCGCTGACCAGCCGGTCGAGAATGCCAAGCACGTCGAGCTGGACGGTGACGTCGAGCGCCGAGGTCGGCTCGTCGGCGATCATCATCTCGGGACCGGCGATCAGCATCATGGCGATCATGGCGCGCTGGCCCATGCCGCCCGAAACTTCATGCGGATGCAGGTCGAAGACGCGCGAGGGATCGCGGATCTGCACCGCCTCCAGCATGGCGAACGCGCGGTCGCGGGCCTCTGCCCTGGAGACCCTCTCATGCGTGCGCAGCGTCTCGACGATCTGGCGGCCAATGCTCATCACCGGGTCGAGCGAATATTTCGGATCCTGCAAGATCATGGCGATGCGTTTTCCCCGCAGCGCTCGGCGGTCACGCGGCGACGCGGCAAGCAGGTCGATGCCGTCGAAAGCGAGCGTCCTGGCCGTCACTTCCGCCTGCGGTGGCGTCAGGCCCATGATGGCACGGCCGGTCTGCGACTTGCCGGAACCACTCTCGCCGACAATGCCCAGCCGCTCGCGGCCGAGCGAAAAGGAGACGCCGCGCACCGCCTCGATCAGTCCGGTGCGGGTCGGGAAAGTGACGCGCAGGTTTTCGACGTCGAGAAGCGCGCTCATTGGTCGCCGCTCCGGGGATCGAGCGCGTCGCGCAGGCCGTCGCCGAGCAGGTTGAAGCCGAGGCTGACGATGAGGATGGCGAAGCCCGGCGCGCCGGCGACCCACCATTGATCGAGCACGAAGCGGCGGCCGGACGCGATCATCGTGCCCCATTCAGGCAGCGGCGGCTGCGCGCCAAGGCCAAGGAAGCCGAGGCCGGCGGCGGTGAGGATGATGCCGGCCATGTCGAGCGTCACCCTGACGATGAGCGAGGAGATGCAGAGCGGCATGATGTGGCGAAGCACGATGCGGAACGGCGAGGCGCCCATCAATTGCACCGCCTTGATGTAATCGGAGTTGCGCACGGTCAGCGTCTCGGCGCGGGCGATGCGAGCATAGGGCGGCCAGGAGGTGATGGCGATGGCGAGCACCGCATTTTCGATGCCGGGGCCAAGGGCGGCGACGAAGGCCAGAGCCAGGATCAGCTTCGGGAAGGCGAGGAAGATGTCGGTGATGCGCATCAGGATCGCATCGGTCCAGCCGCCGGCGTAACCGGCGACGGTGCCGACCAGCAGGCCGATGGGTGCTGCGATGATGGCGACAAGTGTGACAACGTAGAGCGTCCAGCGCGAACCATAGATGATGCGCGAGTAGATATCACGGCCGAGATCGTCGGTGCCGAACCAGTGCGCGGCACTTGGCGCCAGCAGGCGCGAATTCTTCAGGTCGCCGATAGTCGGCGAATAGGGCGCCAGCAAATCGGCGAAAGCCGCGACCACCAGCAGCGCGAGGATGATGAGCAGGCCGACAAACGCCAGCCGGTTGGCGGAAAAGCGCCGCCAGGCCACATAGGCGCGGCCGAGCCTTGCCTGCATGCGCGAGGCCGGCCGTTCGCTGAGCAGCCAGTCGCGGCGGCTCTGGACGACTTCCGCGCTCATCCGGCCTTGGTCCTTGGATCGAGCACGCGGTAGAGCAGGTCGGAGAACAGGTTGATAGCGATGAAGACCGTGCCGATGACGATGGTGCCGCCGAGCACGGCGTTCATGTCGGCGTTCTGCAGCGAATTGGTGATGTAGAGGCCGATGCCCGGCCAGGAAAACACGGTCTCGGTCAGCACCGACCCTTCTAGCAGTCCGGCATAGGACAGCGCAATAACCGTGACCATCGGCACCGCGGCGTTGCGCAGCGCATGGGCCCAGATGATGCGTGTTTCCGACAGGCCCTTGGCGCGCGCCGCGACGATGTATTCCTGGGCAAGCTCGTTCAGCATGAACGAGCGCGTCATGCGGCTGATATAGGCGAGCGAGAAATAGCCGAGCAGCGAGGCCGGCAGGATGATGTGGCGAAAGGCATCGCGGAACACATCCCACTGCCCCTGCAATGCCGCGTCCAGAAGGTAGAAGCCGGTGATCGGCGTGAAGGTGTATTCGTAGACGACATCGAGGCGGCCGGGAAAAGCGACCCATCGCAGCCTGGCGTAGAACAGGACAAGCGCCAGCAGGCCCAGCCAGAAGATCGGCACGGAATAGCCGATCAGGCCGATGATGCGCACGATCTGGTCGATGAGGCTGCCGCGCCGGACCGCGGCCAGCACGCCGAGCGGCACGCCGATGACCGAACCGATCAGCGTGCCCAGAGTCGCCAGTTCGATCGTTGCCGGAAAGGCGCGGCGTATGTCGGTCATCACCGGATTGGTGGTCAGCACCGAGGTGCCGAAATTGCCGCTCAGGGCGTTTTTCACATAAATATAGAACTGCTCGACCAGCGGCAGGTCGAGCCCCATCTCGCGGCGCGTGCGCTCGACGACATTGGCCGGCGCCCGGTCGCCGAGCACCGCCAGCACCGGGTCGATCGGAATGACGCGGCCAATGAAGAAGGTCACCGCGAGAAGGCCGAGATAGGTGGTCACCGCGATGACCAGGAAGCGACTGATCGACGATAGAATAGCGACGGCTCGGGCACCGCCGCGTTCCGCCGTCGCCTGGTTTTCAGCCACGCTCATGCGGCGCGTCCGCCGGTATCACTCCTTGGAGACCGGGCCGACGAAGTTGGTGTCGAAGCTCGGGCCGAGCGCAAAGCCCTTGAGGTTCTTGCGCAGGCCGGCCACTTCCAGCTGCTGATGGATGACGACGAAGGGACTGGTGTCGAGGATCTTCTTTTCAAGATCCTGATACATTGCGGCGCGCTTGGCCGAATCCTTCTCGAGCAGGGCCGCTTCCGTCTCCTTGGTCAATTCTGGAATGTCCCAGGCGTTGCGCCAGGCCAGGGTTTTGGACTTGCCTTCATCCGAATTGTCGGGGTTGCTGGCAAAGGTCTGGGCATTGGAATTCGGATCGAAATAGTCCTGCCCCCACTGGCCGATATAGATGTCGTGATTGCGGGCGCGGTATTTGGTCAGCGTCTGCTTGCCGTCGCCGGGAATGATCTCCAGCTTGATGCCGGCCTGTCCCAGTGTCTGCTGGATCGATTCCGCCATGCCGGTCACCGGCTGGATGCTGCGAACATCCATGGTGACACTGAAGCCGTCGGCCAAGCCGGCCTTGGCGAGCAGTTCCTTGGCCTTGGCGACATCGAGTTTGAACGGATTCTCGTCCAGCTCGCCGAGCACGCCCTTGGGCAGGAAGGTCTGGTGGATCTCGCCGATGCCCTTGAGGATGGTCGAACCCAAAGCGTCATAGTCGACAAGGTATTTGAACGCCTGGCGAACCTCGGGCTTGGCAAGGTTCGGGTTCTTCTGATTGAGGCTGATATAATAGACCGTGCCCTTCGGCGCGCTGGTGGTCGTGAGATCGGCGTTCTTGGCGATGGCGTCGAGGTCGTTCGGCTCGAGATTGCGGGCAACGTCGATGTCGCCGGCCTCCAGCGCCAGGCGCTGGCCCGAGCTTTCCTTCATGTTGCGATAGATGACGCGGGCAAGCTTGGCCTTTTCGCCGAAATAGTTGTCATTGCGTTCCATCACGACGGCCTCGTTGGCGCGCCATTCGCGCAGCTTGTAGGCGCCGGAGCCGGCATAGCCGGTCTTCAGCCAGGCATTGCCGAAATCATTGTCCCATTTGTAGTCGGCGCTCGGCGTCACCGCCGCGACATGTTCCTTGACCAGCTTGGCATCGACGACCGAGGCGACGGTTGCCGACAGGCAGTTCAGGACGAAGCTCGGCGCATAGGCCTTGTCGACGGTGAACTGGAAGGTGGCGTCATCGACGGCCTTGGCTTTTTCGGCGACATTGTCGCCGCTGATGCCGAACTGCCCGATGATGAAGGCCGGGCTCTTGTCCAGCTTGATGGCGCGCTCGAAGGAATAGGCGACATCGGCTGCCGTGATCGGATTGCCCGAAGCGAACTTCAGGCCGGGCTTGAGCTTGAATGTGTAGACCAGGCCGTCGTCGGAAACGGTCCAGCTTTCGGCGAGATCGCCCTTGACCTTGGAGGTGTCGCTGAGGTCGAGGCGGACCAGAAGATCATAGGTATTGCCGGTGACCTCGGCGGTCGACAGCTCGAACGCCTCGCCCGGATCCATGGAGATGATGTCGTCGATCGCGAAGCCTTCGACCAGCGTATCGGCGGGCGTCACGGCAAGGGCGGGCGCGACAGCCAGAAGCAGCGCGGACATGGCCGCGCCGGCGAGCAAGGTACGGGAGCGAAGAGCAAACTTTTCCATCATCATGGTGATTGTTCCCTGTTTTGTTGACCTGAGTTCCCGGCTCAGGGCTGAAGCGTTCTCGTGCCGGCCGAACGATGGCCCCGGACCTGTTGTCGTGGCAATTTTTGTCCAGTTGGTCCACACCATATCCGCCGACCGTAAAGCCGGCAACGAGCATTTTGCAACCCGGCCGCGGCGGCCAAAGCGGCTGCGGCGGGCGACTGGGATTACCCATCAACGGCCATCATCGAACAAGAAACGCGCTGTTCTTCCAGCTACTTAAGCGTCGCGACCAGATCGGCGTCGGGAAAACAGGTGGCTGCCTGGCCGTTCTTCGCCTGCCATTTGCCGATCGACCGGCGCGTCTTGAACCCGGGCAGGCCGTCGGCGCTGCCGACATCGTAACCCTTGGCTTCGAGTGCCCGCTGCAGGGCGGCGATATCGGACCTGTGCAAACCGCCGACCGCGCCCCAACTGCCGGAAAAATTGCTGTCGCCATTGGCGATGCGGTCGGCGCCATGGCCGATGAACAGCGCATAGAGGTCGCTGGTGTTGTATTCCTTCAGCACGTAGAAATTCGGCGTGACGATGAAGGCCGGGCCGCTGCGGCCGGCCGGCATCAAAAGAAATCCTTCCTTCTTCAACTCGCTCGCCGGAAACGCCTTGCCACCAACGCGCTTGATGCCCATCGCGACCCATTCGGAAATCCTCTTGCCCTGGTCCGGGCCTTCGAGCGAGCAGGAAACGCTCTCAGGCACCGTCACCTCAAAGCCCCAGCCACGGCCCTTCACCCAGCCGTAATGCACGAGATAGTTGGCGATCGAGGCCAGCGTGTCGGGTACCGAATTCCAGATGTCGGCGCGGCCGTCACCGTCGAAATCGACGGCATGTTTGAGGAACGAGGTCGGCATGAATTGCGGCTGGCCGAGCGCGCCCGCCCAGGACGATTTCATTGCGCCGACCGGCGCCAGCCCGCGCTGGACGATTTCGAGTGCGGCCAGCAGCTCGGTGCGGAAGAACTCTTTCCTTGTCGACATGAACGCCTTGGTCCCCAGCACTTCGAAGGCGTCGTAGGGCATCTTCGCCGCGCCGAAGCCGGTCTCGCGGCCCCAGATCGCCAGCAGCACCTCTCCCGGCACGCCGTAACGCTTCTCGATCGCGGCAAGCGTCCTGGCATTGGCCGCCTCGCGCGTCCGTCCGCCGGCGGTGACGGCGCGAACGGTCTTTTCGGCGAAATAGGCGCCGGGCGAACCGAATTCCGCCTGATGCTGCTTTTGCGGCGTCGTCGCCTTCTTTCCCGGCATCACCAGATCGGGCAGCTCGAGGTTCGGTTTGACGTCATCGAAGGCGGCATCGAAGGTCTTTTCGGAGATGTCCTTGGCCTTGGCTTCCGGCCAGAGGTCGTTTTGCAGCCAGGCGCGGAACTGGTCGTCGATCTTGGCGGCGGAAGCGGGGGCGGCGAGGATCAGGCCAATCAACGCCGATAGAAAAATCGCAGCCAATCTACGTGGTTCGCGTTCTGTCGCGCCCCCCTCTGTCCTGCCGGACATCTCCCCCTCAAGGGGGGAGATCGGCAACTCCGATCTTGTCGCCAATCTTGCAACATTGAAGATTTGCGAAAGCAGGAATGACAGCCAATCTCCCCCCTTGAGGGGGAGATGTCCGGCAGGACAGAGGGGGGCGCGAAGGAATGCAGTCATCTCAGGAGCATCCTTCCACCAACCGCCTCAAAACGCCGTGCGCGCGCGCAGTGCCGCGGCCAGCGTGCCCTCGTCGAGATAGTCGAGCTCACCGCCGACCGGCACGCCATGCGCCAGCCGTGTCACCTTGACCTCGAAGCCGGAGATCTGATCGGTGAGGTAATGCGCGGTGGTCTGGCCCTCGACCGTGGCGTTGACGGCGAGAATGACCTCCTTCACCTCGCCACCGGCGACACGGTCGACCAGCGAGCGGATGTTGAGCTGCTCGGGGCCGATGCCGTCGAGCGGCGACAGCGTGCCGCCGAGTACATGGTAGCGCGCATTCATGGCGGCCGCCCGCTCCAGCGCCCACAGGTCGGAGACGTCCTCGACGACGATGAGCGTGCCGGCATCGCGGCGCGGATCGGTGCAGATCATGCAAGGGTCCGACGTATCGACATTGCCGCAGGTCGAGCAGATGCGCACCTTGTCGACCGCCTCGCTCATGGCGGCGGCGAGCGGCGACAGCAGCTGTTCCTTCTTCTTGATGAGATGGAGCGCTGCGCGCCTGGCCGAACGGGGACCGAGCCCCGGCACCTTGGCCAGGAGCTGGATCAGGCGTTCGATCTCGGGACCGGCGATTCGCTTGGACATCGCATCGGTTTAGGATTTTTCCGCGCACTTTGGAACACTACAACCGCGTGTCCCAATCAACGCCAAGGACACTGCTGCCAAGGCGATAGCAAGAACCTTTGGCCGTCAGTTCTCGTCCAGCGGACGGGTCTGGCCGGCGATCATCGCACCGATGGCGTCGGTATTCTCAGGCGTCGATTCAAACGCCATTGTCGGCTCGGCCGGTGCCGCCAGGGATGCGGTGACAGGTTGCGCCGCGGCAGTGCCGCCGAAACGGGCCGCGGCCGGTTCCTGCATCGGCTCTTGCATTGCCACAATGGTCCCATTCTCGGGCGTTCCATTCTCGGGGGCCGCCTTCGCGGAGTTTGCCTTTGCGGGCTTTGCCGGCAGCGATGCGGCTGCGGTCACATAGGTTGCCTGGGCGGGGGTTGCCTGGGCGGGGGTTGCCTGGGCGGGGGCTGCCTGGTCCGGGGTCGCCCTGACGGACGTTGCCTTGGCCGTCCTTGCCGGCGCGGCCGAGGCGACGAGCGTGACCGGAACGGCGGGTGCCGGCGCTTGCGGCGCCACCTGGGCGACAGCGACCATCGGCTCGTCGGGCAGCGGCTGCCAGTTCCGTCCACGCTTCTCATAGAAGGCGTTGCCGCCGGCAACCATGGTGTAGTGCATGTTCTTGTAAGGAAAGCGCAGGCCGGCGGTGTGGAAGAACATCGTGTTCTTCAGCTTGGCCTTGCGCTCGCCCTTGAGCACGGCCTGGGCCGCTTCCTCGACATCGGGCATCGCCTTCGAATTCATCGGCCGCGTCATCACGCCCGGCGCGAACTGCCCGCGCTCGCCGACCACCTGGCAGATGGTGTTGCCGTGCTTGCCGGAGCGCAGCCGATTCATAACCACCGTGCCGACGGCAATCATGCCGTCGCGGCTCGACCGGTTGGATTCGAAGAACATCGCGCGCTCAAGGCACTCCCTGTCCTTCGGCGTATAGCCATAGGCCCGGGCATTGAGGAAGCTCGGCGTGATCGCATCGGTCAGGTTGGACATGCCGTGCGAAGTGGTCTGGCTGCAACCGGCCAAGAACAGCGGGGAGGTGACGACGCCGAGCAACAACGGCATCTTCCATGGGGTAGAAATCAAAAGTATCCCCTCGTTTCTGCTGCCAGCCCGCCCCTGGTTGCGGCAAGAATGAGACACTTTCAGGCAAAAAGATGGCTAAAGCGTTATTAAGTGGAAAGTGGCAGAATAGACACACACGGTAGGAGGCAGGTCTAACTGGCTGACCACGCGAGGCGTTGCCCGGGTTCGGCCTCTTCGAACGCCTCCGAAAACAGCCCGCGTTGCAGGAACAGCAGCCGCGCATCCCTTGCCTTCGGCGCAATCCGCCGCGGCCAGCTGCTCTCGACGAACTCGGCCTTGGTGAAGTCAGGGGTTGCCGCGCAGGCAGCTTCCAGAAAATCGGCGATTTCCAGCACGATCGCGCGTTCGTCCCTCGAAAGCGCCGACGTGCCGGATTCGACCGATGGGCGGTGGACGAAATCCTCGAAGAGATTGAGATAGCCGCTGATCCCGACCAGATCCACGCCGTTGTCGCAATCGGCCAGGATTTCCAGGATCTCATAGATCCGGTTTCGGACGCGCTGCTCTATCAGCCTGGCTGATGGCTCTTCGGTCATGGTGGCCGCTGGCATGGCCGGATCCCGATCCTAGAACGGCAGCTTCATTCCCGGGGGTATCGGCAAATCGGCCGTCAGCGCCCTGGTCTTCTCCTGCATGACCTGCTCGACCTTGTTCTTGGCGTCATTGTGAGCGGCGAGCAGCAGATCCTCCAGGATCTCGACCTCGTCCTCCTTGAACAGCGACGGGTCGATCTTCAGCGACTTCATCTCGAACTTGCCGGTCAGCGTCACGCTGACCAGGCCGCCGCCGGCCTGGCCGGTGGCTTCCAGCGTGGCGATTTCATCCTGCATGGCCTGGAACTTGGCCTGCATTTCCTTCGCCTTGCCCATCAGGCCGAGAAGATCTTTCATGGTCCGATCCTTTGCAGCTTCACACTGGTTGTCAGGTTTCGTCGTCGTCCGCCGCCGGCTCGACCGGCATTTCGGCCTCGACCGCATCGGCTTCCGGCGCGTCGGGAATGCGCACGTCGATGATCTTGGCGCCGGGGAACCGCGCGAGGATGGCGGCGACGGTCGGGTCGCTCTTGGCATCGAGAAAGGCATTTTCGCGCCTGGTCGATTCCATCTCGGCCAGCGTCTGGCCGCCTTCTTCCTTCGACAGCGACACCAGCCAGTTGCGGCCAGTCCAGGCGCGCAGCTTGGCGGTCAGATCGTTGAGCAGCATCTTCGGCGCGTCGGCGGTCAGGCTGACGTCGATGCGGCCGGGCTCGATGCGCACCAGGCGCACGCAGCGCTTCACCAGCACCTTGAAGGCCATGTCGCGATTGGCGTCGGCAAGGGCGACGATGTCGGCCAGCGATTTCACCGGCACCGGCGGGGTCTCGACGACCGGCTCGGGCGGCGCAACAAAGGCAACCGGCATCGGTTCGGGCTCGACCAGCCGCATCGTCTGCGCGCCGCCGGTCGCCGGCATCCGTGTCTGCGCCACGGTGCTGGCGCCGCCGCCATTACCAGAACTGACTGGGCCAGAACTTGCTGGACCAGAACTTGCCGGACCAGGGCTTACCGGGCCGGAGCTTGCCGGCGTCCCGCTCGAACGCTGCGCGCCGTTCGGGACAGACGCCGCGCCCTCCAACGACTTCAGCGCCTCGTCCAGTGTCGGCAGGTCGGCGGCATGCGCCAGCCGGATCAGCACCATTTCGGCGGCGCTGACCGGCCGGTTGGAAGACTGCACCTCGGGAATGCCTTTCAACAGCATCTGCCATGTCCTGGACAGCACCCTGACCGACAGCGCCCTGGCGAAATCGGCGCCGCGCTGGCGCTCGTCCTCGGACAGCGAGGCGTCGTCGAGGGCTGTCGGCACGAAACGCAGACGGGTGACGAGGTGATTGAACTCGGCAAGGTCGGTCAGCACCGCGGCCGGATCGGCGCCGGTGTCGTATTGGTTGCGGAATTCGGCCAAGGCGGCGGCCACATCGCCCTTCATCACATGTTCGAACAGGTCGACGATGCGGGCGCGGTCGGCGAGCCCCAGCATGGCGCGCACCGCTTCGGCGTCGACCGTGCCGCCGCCATGAGCGATCGCCTGGTCAAGAATGGACAGCGAATCGCGCGCCGAACCTTCGGCCGCGCGGGCGATCATCGCCAGCGCCTCGTCATCGACGGCAATGCCCTCCTTGCCGGCGATCGCCGAGAGATGCGCAACCAGCGCGCCGGCGCCGATGCGGCGCAAATCGAAGCGCTGGCAGCGCGACAGCACCGTGATCGGCACTTTGCGGATCTCAGTGGTGGCGAAGATGAATTTGACGTGCGGCGGCGGCTCTTCCAGCGTCTTCAGCAGGCCGTTGAAGGCCTGGGTGGAGAGCATGTGCACTTCATCGATGATGTAGACCTTGTAGCGCGCGGAAACCGGCGCATAGCGCACGCGTTCGATGATGTCGCGGATGTCGTCGATGCCGGTGTGGGAGGCGGCGTCCATCTCGATGACGTCGACATGGCGGCCTTCCATGATCGCCTGGCAATGCTCGCCCGGCACGGAAAGGTCGACTGATGGCTGGTCGATCTCGGCCGTCCTGTAGTTGAGCGCCCGCGCCAGGATGCGCGCCGTCGTCGTCTTGCCGACACCGCGCACGCCGGTCAGCATCCAGGCCTGGGCGATGCGGCCGGTGGCAAAGGCGTTGGTCAGCGTGCGGACCATCGGCTCCTGGCCGATCAGTTCGGAGAAATTCGCGGGACGGTATTTGCGCGCCAGAACGCGATAGGCGACGGCCCCGCCTTGAATCGCTTGGTCGGTTCCCGAATTTCCGGCTTCGCTCATTCGCCCGTAAAGCTCCAAAGGCCACGTCTGGAAGGCGGCCGATTCCTGCCCATAGTTTCGCCCGCAGGGCTTGGCACCGTCAATGTCGCGGCAGAAAGGCGAAGAGGCGGGAGGCTGGAACAATGACCCGTTCCGGGCTCGTTAGGGCTGCTTCCTTCCGGACCTGACCCGGTTGGCGAGTGGATCGTCCACCACCAACCTCCCGCTTTCCATATCGGCAATTCGGCGATGAAATGCAAGGGCGCACGAGAACCGCCGCGCAAATGGCCAATGATTCGCTTGCAGGCCTCTTGCGGCCCCTTGGCAGCCGCTCTAGCGTTCATCAGTTTGATAAGAACACTACAAGGTGAGGGAAACGCCAATGCTGCCGGGCCTCAAGGCCGGATTCACGCTGGATGCCCGCCTGGAGGCAGACAGCGAGCAGCTTATGTGGCTCGGGCTGTGCGAGTTGCGGGTGATGAACGACCGGCGCTGGCCGTGGCTGCTGCTGGTGCCGCAGCGGCCGGGCGCGGAGGAAATCCACGAAATGACGCCGCTCGACCAGGCGATGCTGACTTTCGAGACCAATATGGTGGCGCAGGCGCTGAAGCGCGTGACCGGCTGCACCAAGATCAACACGGGCGCGCTCGGTAACATCGTGCGCCAATTGCATGTCCATGTCATCGCCCGCTCGGAAGGCGACCCCGGCTGGCCAGGCCCGGTGTGGGGGCATGGCATGCGCGAGCCCTACCAGCGCTCGGAGATTCGCCGGTTTGCCGAAACGATCAAGGCAGCGTTATAAGCCTGTCTGGTGTCCACCCTTGAGTTTTCCAGAGTCTCCCATGAGCTTCCGCCTGTTTGACGCGCCCTTGTGCGAGCCGAGCCAATTTGTCGGCTTCGCCGGCAACACGATTGACCGGCAATCCGAAAACCGCGCCGACGATTCCGTCGAAAGGGCGCTCGCCGACCCCTCGACAAAGCTTTTGCTGATGCTTGGCGGGCGGCTTTATCTGAAGCTTGGCGATGGCGGCTTCGACCCCTGGTTCGGCGCCGAGGAGAGCCAGCCGCTCCAGGCGTCGCTCGACCGTGGCGTGCTGCTCGGTTTTTCCGAACGTGGCCCGGTGCTTGCCGTGCCCGCCGGTATCGAACCCGAACAATTGCCGGAGACTATCAAGGCCATCGACTACCGCTCGGTTTACATGCAGGGACTGATCGACGAAGCGGCGGCCGGCGCGCTGGCGCAAGGGGCCGCGCTGCTCGCCTGGCATGCGAGCCATCGTTTCTGCAGCAAATGCGGCACCGAGTCCGGGATGCGGGCCGGCGGCTACAAACGGCTTTGCCCGGCCTGCGGCACCGAACATTTTCCGCGCACCGACCCGGTGGCGATCATGCTGACGGCGACGCCGGAAAAATGCCTGCTCGGCCGCGGCCGGCATTTCGCGCCGGGCATGTATTCGGCACTTGCCGGGTTCATCGAGCCGGGCGAGACGATCGAAGCGGCGGTGCGGCGCGAAACGCTGGAGGAGGCCGGCATCAGGCTTGGCCGCGTGGTCTACCACGCCAGCCAACCCTGGCCGTTCCCCTATTCGCTGATGATCGGCTGCTTCGGCGAGCCGCTCAACGACGACATCCAGGCCGACCTCAACGAGCTGGAAGACTGCCGCTGGTTTTATCGTGACGAGGTGCGTTCGATGCTCGCCAAGGAGCATCCCGGCAATCTGTTCACACCGCCGAAGGGGGCGATTGCCTATAACCTCATCCGCGCCTGGGCGGACAGCGCGTAACGCAAGAACATCGCAGGGAGAAAAGACATGATCCGTCACACCGTCGTGTTCACGCTGAAGCACCCGCCGCACTCGATCGAGGAAAAACGGTTCCTCGCCGACGCCAAGAGAATCCTGACTGGGATAAAGGGCGTGACGCATTTCGAGCAGTTGCGGCAGGTCAGCCCCAAGAACGACTATCGCTTCGGCTTCTCGATGGAGTTCGCCGACCAGCGGGCCTATACCGGCTACAACGACCATCCCGACCATGTCGCCTTCGTCCGCGACCGCTGGATTCCGGAGGTCGAGGCCTTCATGGAGATCGACTACGTGCCGCTGGGCCTGCTCTAATTTTGCTTTGCCGCGCCCAGCGGATGGGCCGAGGGCGCGCGGGTTACGCGCCCGTCAGTCCGCCACCTTCCATTGCTCGCGCGATTGGCTGGCGGGATAGACGCCCAGGATCCGCATTTCGCGCGAGAAGAAGCGTAGCTCGTCGAGCGCCAGCTTCACCAGCGGATCGTCGGGATGGCCCTCGATGTCGGCATAGAACAGCGTCGCCGTGAAGGCGCCGAGCTGATAGCTCTCCAGCTTGGTCATGTTGATGCCGTTGGTGGCGAAGCCGCCCATCGCCTTGTATAGCGCGGCCGGCACGTTGCGGACACGGAAAATGAATGTCGTCATCATCTTGGTGTCGGCCGATGGGCGTTCGGCCCATTGCCTGTTCCTGGTCAGCACGACGAAGCGGGTGACGTTGCTGTCGGTGTCCTCGACATTCTCCTCCACGATGTCGAGCCCGTAGAGCGTCGAGGCCAGCGCCGGTGCAAGCGCCGCCATGGTGCGGTCCTTCAATTCGCCGACCAGCTTTGCGGCGCCCGCCGTGTCGCCGGCGACGATCGCCTTCCAGCCATTCTTGCGGATGTATTTGCGGCATTGGCCGAGCGCATGGATATGGCTGTGCACGGTCTTGATCTCGTCGCGCCTGACGCCCGGCAGCACCATCAGCTGGAAATGGATCGGCAGGAAATATTCGCCGACAATGTGCAGCTTCGATTCCGGCAAAAGATGATGAATGTCGGCGACGCGGCCGGCAATGGTGTTCTCGATCGGGATCATGGCGAGGTCGGCCTTGCCGGTCTCGACCGCATTGAACGCATCCTCGAAGGTCGGGCACGGCAACGGCTCCATATCAGGGAACATGTTGCGGCTGGCGGTGTCGGAATTGGCGCCCGGCTCGCCCTGGAAGGATATTCTGTTGGTCTTTTCAGGCATGCCAAATGTCTCAGGTTGACCAGATATCTGGGGTTGATCAAATATCTGGGGTTGAAAGGATGGTTCTGGCGCGATCGAGGTCTTCCGGCGTGTCGACGCCGAGCGGCAGCGACTGCACGATCTCGGCGTCGATGCGCATGCCGGCCTCAAGCGCGCGCAATTGCTCCAGCTTCTCGCGCCGTTCCAGCGGCGACGGCTTCAGCGCGACGAAGCGCTCGAGTGCCGAGCGGCGGTAGGCATAGAGGCCGATGTGGTGATAGAGCGGCCCCTCGCCCCAGGGTGCGGTGGCGCGGGTGAAGTAGAGCGCCCGCAGCCGCGTCCCGGACAGCGGCGAACCGACGATCTTGACGACATTGGGATTGGTTTTTTCCTCGTCGCGGGCGATCTCGACGCCGAGCGTGGCGATGTCCACCGCCGGATCATCGAAAGGCTTCAGCGCGGCCTTGATCGTGTCGGGATCGATCGTCGGCAGGTCGCCCTGCACATTGACGATGGTTTCGACCTTGCGCCTGGGGTCGAGCGTGGTCAGCGCCTCGAAGATGCGGTCGGAGCCCGATTCGTGGTCCGTTCGCGTCATGACAGCCTCGAAACCGTGCAGGCGCACCGCTTCCGCCACGCTCTTCGTATCGGTGGCGACCACCACCCGGCCAAGCCCGGCATCGGCGGCGCGGCGGGCGACATGGACGATCATCGGAGCGCCGGCAATGTCGGCCAGCGGCTTGCCCGGCAGGCGGGTCGAGGCCATGCGGGCCGGGATGAGGATCAGCGTGGACATGACGACGACGAGCGTTCGAAAAGAGGATGGGAAAAGTGGCAAAAGGTCTCACTGGAAGCGCCCTTATAGGTGTTGCAACGCCGGAGCAAAAGACCTAGTTTCCGCCCGATTTGACCGGCTCCGAGGGCTGGGTCACGATACCGACGGACGGAGTGGACGGATCGGTCCGCCGGAAAAGGGAGCCTGGGGCGTATGGACTCTTTCGAAATCAACAAGTTGATCGGCGGGCTGCTCGGAACCGTGTTCGTCGTCTTCTCGGTCGGCATTGTGTCCGACGCGCTGTTCGCCTCGCCCGCGCCGGAAAAGCCCGGCTTCATGATCGAGGCCACCGAGCCCGCCGAAGGCGGTCCGGCCGCTCCCGCGGCGGAGGCCAAGCCGATCGCCGACCTGCTCGCCACCGCCAATGCCGAGGCGGGTGCGGCCGTGTTCAAGAAATGCCAGGCCTGCCATTCCGGCGAAAAGGGCGGCCCGAACAAGGTCGGCCCCGATCTCTGGGACGTCGTCGATCGTCCGGTGGCCTCTCACGAGGGCTTCGCCTATTCGGCCGGCATGAAGGAATATTCCAAGGGCGGCACGGAGAAGTGGACCTACGAGAATCTCGACCGCTTCATCACCTCGCCCAAGAAGGACGTAAAAGGCACGGCGATGGGTTTTGCCGGCCTGCCGAAGGAAGAGGACCGCGCCAACGTCATCGCCTATCTGCGCACGCTGTCGGACAATCCGAAGCCGCTGCCGGCGCCCGGCGCCTCG
>NZ_CAAF010000077.1 GCF_000359125.1 Mesorhizobium sp. STM 4661
GCTGTAGGCGTTCCGGCCCTTCCGCGATCACGCCATACGCGCCAGCGATCGGCCTGCTAGTTTATTGGAGCGGCGGACCTGAAAAATGCTCCGTCTGGCCGGCGTCGAACCCCAACTACCCCACCCCCACCAATTGGCGCCGGCCATTTTCTTTCTCGTGACGCGCTCCCGAAGGTCGGGTTTCCAGTCGCGATTGCGCTCCTTCTGGTGGCCCTCGTAGTCAGGAATGATCGTGAAGAACACCGGACGCCGATCGCGGCCGGCGACCTTGCACGATGAGCATCCAAAGACCCCGACTAGGTCCCAATGCATTGCGCCATGGTCGGGGCTGAGCCGATCAATCAGCGCCTGCACATCGAGCTTGGTGGACTTGCAGCACATTGGATGGCCGCAATTGACATAGACCGTCTCGCGGGCGGCCAGGGTATCGGCGAGTGTCTTCTGAGGCATGCACGGCGATCTCCGTTGATGGGGTCGCCGCACCGAGTTCACCGGCCCCGGTCTGTCGGCCGGATGCAAGTCGCTTCAGGGCATTTCCACTATGCCGCCTTCACGATGCAGCATGGCGTCGTAAATGACGTCGAACACGTTACCGACCTCCTCTTCGATCTCATGTGTCTTGATGCCATTCTCCTCAGCCGCTTTCAGGGCCTAGTCGGCCAGATCCCTAATGGCGAACGGACCGCTTGCCACTGCGTTAGGCAGATGCTCTGCCATCCATGTGTTGAAGAAGTTGATGCCACGTGCGCTCATCCACCATAAGCTGGCGAATGGGATTAAGTTCCTTCTTCCCGAAAATCCTGTAGCGAGGCGTGCCGCAGGTCTTCCTCACCTCGCAGGTGCTTTACGCGACCGATCAGTCCCGGTTTGACCCATTGCGTCGCCGGCCGCCTCATGCCCTTGGGCGGTGGCCCCGCGTGCTCCTGTACACGCCTCCACAAACGCTCTCGGATCGCACGGCTGGAATTGATGAAGGCCGAGCCGATGTACTTGCCGCTCGCGCGGTCAGCCCTCAAAGCACACGCTGGCTTGCCCGCCTCGCGCTCGACTCCGAGGATCTCGTACTCGGCAATCTCATAGCTCTTGATCTTAAGCCAATTGGTCGACTGTCCGCTTCGATACTTGCTGTCATGACGCTTGGATACCATGCCCTCAAGTCCGGCTTGGTCTACAAGGTGATAGATCGCGTCCGCCTCTCCGGGTAGTTCCTGGCCGAACTGGATGCGAGTGTCGATCGGGATGATGTCTGACAGGATATCGCGGCGCTCTTTCAGCGCCATGTCACGCAAGGAGCGTCGATTGATCTCGGAGCGCACCAAAGCCGCCGTCGCCTCACGCAGGACGAGCATAAAGCTCGGCAATCCGACCAACACCGCCGAAGCGCTGCATTGTCTCGTGCGGAATGGGCTCTCCGGCATTAGACACGGATATCCGGAGTTCGCCGTCTCGGGTGGTGGCTTCGACCTTAATGGGCATGCCCGCGGCACAACGTTACAGGTTCGAATCCTTTCGGGTGCAGCATTGCCGCAGTTCGCTTGCCGACAACTATTCCTGCTGGAATTGACAGGGCCAATCTTCAGGCCTCGTCAAGCCAGAAGGCAACTCGGTCCGGGCGTCTCCGCAAGCCATGTTGAGCTGCCACTGAGACAGACCCGCCGAATTGGAAAGGTCGACGCCCTCGATACGGGTCAGAAAGAAAAAGGCGCGGTCAAAGTCTATCGGCGCGGTGAACGTCGCTCCTCGGAAGTCCGCCCGTGCGAGATTGGCAAACGAGAAGCGGCTGCCGCTGATATCGGCGTCATGGAACTGCGCACGCCCCAATTCTGCCTTTGTGAAATCAACATTGGTCAGATTGGCGTCCTGGAAATTCGAGCGCTGCATTTCCGCGCTCGCAAACACAGCGCCCTGCGCGTCCATACGGCTGAAGTCGGTCCTGTAGGCCTCAATTCTGTCGAACCGGGCGCCTTTGGCGGTCGAGTCGGCCAGGGAAGCACGCACGAGCGTTGCCTTCTCAAGATTTGCCGCAAGGAGATTGCTGTTCCTGAGGTCGGTCGAAGTGAAATCAACACCGAACAGGTTCGCCCCGCTCAGGTCCTGTCCTTCTAGGATGAGAAGCTTCTTGTCACACTCGTGCCAATTGACGCCAGGCGTCGCGGCTGCGTGGCAATTGTGAGCAGCAGTGGCGTTCTGCCAAGCAAACACAGTGCAAACCGCTAGAACCAAGCCGGATGCGCCGTAAGCTCTGGTTCGCCTCAAAGTCATTGTTGCTGGACCTCTGCTACTCGCCGACACTCAACCTTACCACATCTGCTGACACTCGAGCCACCGTGACCACCGCCGTCACAGTTAGCGCATTTCTCATATTCAAGCTCTTGACCCCAGACCCGGGCTTGCCCTGCCCGCCTATCCCAGCCGCGGGCGCGTACCATTTATCAGATCTCCCCGGTGTTAGGGCTGTCGCTCTAGACTTCGCTTTGGCCGGCGGGATTTCTAGCTTGTGTCGTAGGCGGGGCCACGTCGTCGAGCAGGGTCTTCTCCGAGCCTTGCGTCGGCTCAACTGGCAATTCACCATTTGGCGTCATCTTGTTGACAGCCTCGGGCAGATCTCGCGTGATCCTGGCAATGAGCTCCTCGCGGGATAGGCCAGTCTGCGTAGAAAGAGCAGTGAGCGTCTCCTCGTCTATGGCCATTTCCACGTCTCGTGGCTCAATCGGGTCGTTCGACCCGGTGCCAAACCAAGAGTCCACCTTCGCGCCTGCACCCGCAGTTCTGAACCGGTCAAGGATGTCGCCTAGCAGGCTGTTGAAGAAGTCCACTTGCGGGCGACGAAGTCTGCTTGATCGCCGCCCTGGAAGCAGATTTGTCCATTGATAGAGCCGTCTGGTTGGATTTCAGCCCATCCATTGCCTTGGGCTTCGTCCATTTCGTCATTGCCTTGCCAGGAGAAGGCGACATTGTTGCCGTCGCCCGCTCCGAAGATCTGGCCGGTGACGCAGCCGAAGGCGAATTCGCCGGAGCCATCGGCCGCGAACTCAATGTAGGCGGGCTCCATCATGTCGCGATAGTCCCCGACATAGTCGGGCATCGCGACGATCCGCCAGCGGCCGGTGAGGCTCATGCCGGCGCTGCCAGCAGCTTGGGCAAGCGGATCAGATTGTAGGCCGCCAGGTTCAAGGTGAAGGTCGCGCCCACACGGGCGCATCCTCGCAGCTTGACCTTGGCCATGCCGGCCGAGGCCTTGATCCAGCCGAACACCTCCTCGATCCGCTTGCGGCAGCGCTGGCTGACATCATAGCCCGGATGGCGCTTTGTGCGGTCATCGATCGCCGTCACGCGAGGCTTGCCGGTTTTGCTCAGATGGCCGTCGACGGCGATGTGCGGCGTAACCTTGCGCTCGCGCAGGTCCTTGACGAACTGGCGTACATCGTAGGCCTTGTCGGCACCCAGTGTGATGCGTCGCCGCGACGGTCTGCGGTCCAACATGGCGAGCGCGGCATCTCGCTCGCTCGTGCCCGTGGCCTGGGTAATGCCGCCATCGACCGCAAGCCCATGACGGTTCTCCATCAGCGCATGCCCCATGTAGCAGAGCTTCGCCGGCTGCCCGTCGCCCTTCTTGTAGAGCCGTGCCTGCGGATCGCTCGTGCTCTGGTGTGTGTCGTTGGAGCGCTTCTCCTTGTGAAAGCCGCGCTCGGCGTTGCGCCCCGCTCCATCCGGGCCATTGTCATCCCCGTCCTTGCGGCGGAAGCTCTTGATCGAAGCCCAGGCCTCGATCAGCGTCCCGTCCACCGAGAAGTGATCCGACGACAAAAGCCGCTTCACCTTCGGCTGAGCAAGCACCGCGCGCAGAAACTTTGCCGCGATCTCACCTTCCAACAGCCGATCCCGGTTTTTGGTGAAGCTCGAATGATCCCAGGCCGGCTCGTCAACACCAAGCCCCACGAACCAGCGGAACAGAAGATCGAACTCCATCCGCTCCATCAACTGACGTTCCGAGCGAATACCGTAGAAGGCCTGCAACAGCATCGCACGCAGCAAACGTTCCGGCGCGATCGACGGGCGGCCGAGACCGGGCGGATAAAGCACCGCAAAGTCGCCGTCCATCTCCGCAAGTGCTGCGTTCACGATCTCCCGTATCACCCGCAGCGGATGGTCTCGTCGAACGCGCGCCTCAAGGTCGACATACGAAAACAGCGAACCTGTCCGTTCGTCTGAGCCGCGCATCCACAAATCCCCAAATCATCCGGGAACCAGTGAATCACGCTCCAAACAACCGCGCCAGTACTTCTTCAACAGCCTGCTAGAGCTGTGCCCGACACGCCCTTGAGATAAAGGTATTGCGCGGAATTGCGCCCGAAGATCTCGGCGAAGAGCCTGATTGGTCAAAATGGAGCCCACAGTGACCGGACCCCACGCCGACGACGAATCGAAGCCACACTGCGCCCAGGTGGAGGCAATGGCTGGCTATGGCGTTACCCCGGCCGACATCGCCCAGGTGCTCGGCATCGACATCGAGACGTTGAAGGCTGACTATGCTTCCCAACTCGATGGCGGTCATATCAAGGCCAATGCACGTGTCGCCGAGAACCTGTACCGGAAGGCCACGGGCGAAGGACGTGAAGCTGTCACTGCGGCGATCTTCTGGCTGAAGACGCGGGCGCGCTGGAAGGAAACTTCAGTTCAGGAGCACGTCGGCGATCCGTATAGCCCCATAGTCTTTCACACGATCTACGAGACCATCCCGCCAAAGGATCAATAGCGCTGGTCCTGCACGCAAATCCGACACCGGACATTAGTCCTGCTTAGGCCGAGCACGGGGCATCCTCAGCCAAGAGCGTGGTCGGCCGCGGTCCAATTGGTGCATGACCGGAGTCACCATCACGCCATGCATAACAATTGAACTCAAAACGGCGAAGCAGACGGTTACCCAAAGAACAGTCGCACCCTCAAATTCAGCCTGCCCGAGTGCAAATGCGAGGTAGTAGAACGATCCAAGGCCGCGTATTCCAAAAAAAGCAATCACGGCCTTTTCGCGTGATGACGCCGGAAATCCGATTAGCCCAACCCACCCAGCCAGCGGTCGCACCACGAACAGCACCAGGGCGGTAGTGACGATCACCTGCCAACTCAAGGCGCCAAAAATCGACCCTTCTGCGATGGCTGCCCCAAAGCAGACCAGCAGAACCATCATCAGCAATCGCTCAATCTGCTCCGCGAAGTCGTGCAAGCTCTCATGATATTCGTGCTGCCGCTCGACGGACCGTAGCGCCACGGCCGCGACGAACACTGCAAGGAAGCCGTAGCCGTGAAGGATTTCGGTCGAGCCGTACGCAAGGCAGGTGATACCGAGCGCAACAAAGCCGTCTCTCGTCTCTGACAACCCCGACCGTTTCGGCAGACGAAACGTAAGGTAGCCCATAGCTTTTCCGCCCAGCCATCCAATGCCAACGCCTGCGGCGATCTTCCAGACAACATCAACGACAAGCCAGTGTGTGAAGAAAGGCTCACCGGACGCGTTGGATAGCGCAACTGCGATTGCGAGATAGACGAACGGAAAGGCGGCTCCATCATTGAGGCCGGCCTCGGAGGTAAGGGCAAAACGCGCCTCATCCTCCTTGCCGGATTGAGGTGGACCAACCTGTATGTCGCTTGCCAGAACAGGATCAGTTGGTGCGAGAGCAGCCCCAAGCAGAAGTGCGGCGGCAATGCCAAGCCCGAGAATTGACCAGCCGAGAAATGCAATTCCTGCGATCGTCAGAGGCATGGCGATGCTGAGAAGGCGCCATGAGGACTCCCAACCCCGCCAACTCATTGGCCGGTCCAGCTTCAGGCCAGCCCCCATAAGGGCGACGATGACAACCAACTCTGTGAGTCGCTCGGTTAGTATCCGGTTCTCAAGTGGGTTCACCCCTACGAGCGGAGAGAATGGTGACCAAACCAAAAGAACGCCGATCCCGATGCAAACCATTGGCAGCGAAAGCGGAAGCTTCCTAAGAAGTATGGGTAGCCAGGCAGTAAGGAGCACGATTGCTCCAAAAACCGCCAAGAGGAGGGCATAGGACTGCATGTGGGCTCAGGACGTTGAACGCATGTTCGAAGCGCCAACCTGCTTCCAACCCGAGCACAAACAGGCACCCCTCCTCACCCAACGTTCGCCCGCCATGTGCTTCCCCTGCGAGTCGCTCGACCGAGGTCTATCGTAACACGGACATGGAGCCGCTGTCCGGCTAAGGGCAGATCACTGGAGTAGATCGCATTATCTCATTGAATCCCTTGCCTATTCTTGAGGGGTGAGCAAACTGCAAACGGTGGTTTGCAGTTTGAACACCCCGGAAACAGCAACATGACGAGCGCGGTCGTCTACTATCGCGTCTCGACCCAGCGGCAAGGTCGCTCAGGCCTCGGCATCGAAGCGCAACACGCAGCCGTCGCCCGCTTCGCCGACGCTGAAGATATCGCCATCGTCCAGGAATTCACCGAGGTCGAGACTGGAAAGGGCGCGGACGCTCTGGATCGGCGCCCGCAACTGGCAGCCGCCCTCGCCCGGGCGCGACAGGCAAAATGCCCGGTGATTGTTGCTAAGCTCGATCGGCTCTCTCGTGACGTCGCATCTATCGCCGGGCTGATGGTTCAGCGAGTCCCGCTCATCGTCGCCGAACTCGGGGCAGATGCCGATCCTTTCATGCTGCATCTCTATGCGGCGCTCGCGGAGAAGTCGTGGCCGTTAAGGTGCAGCAAGTCGAAGGCCACAAAATAGAGATCGTGCTGGCGCGCGGTGATGGCTTTGCGCAGCGCTGCGAAGTCCGAAAGGCCGTCATCGTTCAAGACAATGATCTCGCCGTCGATGATGGCGCTTCAACGTCCAGCATCCCTGCGAGCGCGGCAAGGTCGCGATATTTTGCCGTCCAGTCCAGTCCACGGCGGGTGAAGATGCGGACCCCTCCGACATCCCTGACGATCTGCGAACGATAGCCGTCGAACTTGACTTCATGACTCCAGCCGCCGCCCTCTGGCGGCTTGTCGACCAGCTCCGGCATCATGGGCGGGATGAACTTCAGACGATCATTGGCGTTACCCATGTACTCGACGCTCCGGAACCGGCGATTCAAGCCGCCGGGCAGCATTCGGTTCCGCTTATTTTAGACAAATTGTATATAAGGATGGTTTATGGCCGAAATGGATGTCAGGGATTGTAGGGCGGCGCTGCGATTGGTGCGGATGGCTATAGAGCAAACGTGCCCCGCCGGCGTCCTGCCCAGTGAGGAGGCCGTGTTGCTGCTCTATGGCCCCGCGCCGATCGACGAGGCAGAGGCACTGGCGAAGGCGATCATTGCGACGGTGGAGAGATTGAGCAGGACTTGAAACGCGAAGAGCTACAAACTACGGCGCTCTCGGCGGCGCGGTCGCCATGTGCGCGTGCTTTTAGAAGATGGCGACCTTATCCGGATAGGTAATCCGGATCCTCTGTCCGCATCCCTCGCACTTGTAGCGGGAGATGACCTGAAACCAGCTTCCGTTCTTGACGAAAGCGAAGTTGCAATGCGGGCATTGGAAGGTCAGACCGACAGAGTTTAAGCTGGGAGTTAGGGACATTTGCCGCACCTCAGCAGGTCTGACTAATCCGTCTCGCTGACGAAAGACGCAGCAATCATATCGTCGGCATCAATCCGGCCTTTGCCGTCCTCCATGACGGCCGCGACCTTTCGAAAGATATTCAGCTCAGTCTCGGTAATCTGGGCGCCGCGCATCCTCTTGCTGAGGTCAGTTACGCGCTTTTCGAGCGCCTGGGACGCTCCAAGCTCATTGTTCGACATGATGATTCATTCCTCCCGACTGGCATTCCGCCGTGCCTTTCGACACGACGGAATGTCCTCCCATTTATTGGATGATCTTGATAATCTTGCGCGTGCCTGGATCGACGACAACGGTTTGGCTGTCGACCACCACGTAGCTGTATTTGGTGTCGGGAACCTGATGAAGTTCGACCGTGTCGGGCAGTGCTGAGCCGATATTTTAGCTCTACCCCAGGAACCTTTACAGACGCGAGCGGCTGCTTCTTCACATATTCCTTTATGACGGTCTCTTGCTCAGGCGCGATGATCACGTCCTGAGCGGCAGCGGCTCCGATACCTGCCAGCAGAAGAAAGCCGGCGGCAGCAGTGGAAAGATGCACTCTCATAACATTCTCCTTATGGGCTTCTTGCGCTTAGATGACATCATCCTCGCGCCACGCTGAGCCCAATCCGTCACGCTCTTGAACGTTCCTCGACTGACCTTCAGTCCCAACTGCATAGGGACTTAAGTCTGAGGTGCTGCACGCAATAGGGTTGGACGCCGAATCTGCGAGGAACCGCCATCGCTGGTCCCCATTGGTCATTGAAAGGGAGGACCTAATGAATAATAGCGTTCACCAAGCCCGCTGGTTGCTGGCTCCGATTTTTGTGGTCTCAATCGCCTTCCTGGCGATCGGAATGATTGTTGGTTGAGAGCGATGGGACTTTTCCTCGTGGGAATGAAGATCTGCGCAGCTCCGTCCCTTCCTGCGCCGATAGGGAAGTGCCACCCGCCATTTTTCGATTTGGCTGGTGGCCTCTCGCATCTCAAGATTCGCGAATTTCACCATTAAGCGGCGCGCCGACTGCGCCTTCGTCAAGCTCCTCTTCGAGATGGTCGCTGACGGGCGTGGTCTTGCCGGCCATGGGCTCGACATCGAGGCCCTGCAGCCACGCGTCGGCGTATTCCTGCCAGTAGTCGGGGACTTGGCGTTCCTTGCCGTCCTTCTTAGCCTGAGCGCCATACATCCAGGCGTACCCGACCCGCTCCTGATCCTTCTTAGCCACGACCATCTTCGGATCTAATCCCATCTACCGCTCTGGGGTGCGTGGCGGCACCTGGTCGAGCAGTGTAACCTCATCGGTCGCTGCTGGCAGTTCGCCCTTTGGTGTCAGCTTGTCGACCGCCTCAGGCAAGTCTTTCGTGATCCTAGCAATCAGCTCATCGCGCGACAGACCAGTTTGCATCGAAAGGGAAGTGAGAGTGTCCTCGTCTATTGCCATCTCCACATCCTTTGGGTCGATGGGCTGGTTGGGTCCGGTACTAACCCAAGAATCCACCTTCTGCCCCGCTCCTGCATTTCTGAAGCGGTCGAGGATGTCGCCAAACGCCGTCCCGGAGACGCCCTTGGCCAACTGATCCAAGAGCCCGCCTTGCGGGTTGTTTGGATCGCTATTTCCCGCACCGCGGATCAAGTCTCCGATCTTGTCGCGATTTTGGTAGGCCAGAATGCCAAGCATCGCGATAGCCAGTCTTCCTAGATTTGCCATTGGTTCCTCCCTAGCTTACTGGGAGAAGTTTTTGTGCTCGCAAAGGTTCCGCCTGCTCGATCTCGTAGACCTTCAGATGATGCTTAGTCCGTCTCTTCTCGGAAATCCTGCAGTGAGGCATGACGCAGGTCTTCCTCGCCACGCAAGTGCTTCACGCGGCCGATCAGCCCCGGCTTGACCCATTGAGTAGCGGGACGCTTCATGCCCTTCGGCGGCGGCCCCGCGTGTTCCTGGACACGCTTCCATAGACGCTCGCGGATGGCGCGGCTGGAGTTGACGAAGGCCGAGCCGACGGGCCGCAATGACACCCGTCGCTATAACATCGCGCCGACCGGCGGTCGTCGTTAAGCGATGAAGACGCGTTAAACGACCGCCGATAGCGAGTAGTATCGCCGCCCTCACGACAGTGCCGGTTCAAGCCAGACAGTCGCACCCCCTCCGCCGCTGTTGTGGGGGAGATGGGCTGTTGCCGGGCACGGTGGCGGATCATCGTCGTCGTCCCGTCGACGGCGGCGCACCCACGAACTCCATTTGTATGGACGCCGTGCGAAGGGGGCGCGCCGCGACTTGGCAAAGCAATAACGGATCTCTTCGTCTTGCTGCTCGTCGTCCAGAGCCGACAAGGCACGCAAGATGTCGTCGATTATTGCGACCGAGTCGTTGTCCCACTGACGAAGCATCGGGACGCCGGGGATGGCACGTGCATCGGAGGCCCATGAGGCGAGCAACGCACGTTTCTCGGCAACGCCCAAGTTTGGATTATGGAGTATATCGCCAGGACTCCCCAGCGTTTCCCTGACGCTGAGCGGTACCGCATAGCCTGACTTGGTTTGGAGTAAATCTTCGGTTTCGGGTGTCATCTCCGTTCTCCGCAATCTGTGCCTCCCGGCTGGCCGGGAGGCGGGACCGCAGATTTTATGAGTGTGGTCAGGCTACCTTGCTTTGTGCCTGAGTATCCTGGCTGATCTGCTTGTTCTGAGAGGGCTGCTTATCCGTGCTGATGCCGATTCGACGTGGCTTCAATTCCTCGGGAATGTCGCGCACCAAGTCCACAGCCAGCAAGCCACTCTCCAGCGAGGCATTCGCGACCTTCACGTAGTCTGCCAACCTGAAGACATGTTTGAAGTTGCGAGTCGCCATACCACGGTGGAGAATTTGCCGGTCGCTATCCTCGGTCTGTTTTTGACCGACCACGATCAGTTCAGGGCCATGCTGTGTGAGCTCGACCTCCTCAGGGGTGAAGCCAGCAATTGCCATGGTGATGCGGTAGTCATTATCACCGGTTTTCTCGATATTGTACGGCGGCCAATCCGTCCGCACGCTGTTGTCGAGCAGGTCGAAAAGACGATCGAAGCCGACCGTCGAACGGTAAAGGGGGGCATAATCCAAGCTTCTCATAGCCATATCCTCCGTAAAGCAACATGGGTTACAAGCAGCGTCGCAGCGTCGCCGCGACGCCAAGACAGTCGAGCCTAAGCCTCGACGGCAATCGATTTGGCGAGGTCATAAAAAAATTTCAAGAGCGTGCAGAAAATTTTTTTGGGAGCCTTCGACAGCCAGGGAATACCCGCGAGATCAGGTCGCATGGAAACTAATCGTCGCGTCGCGTGATGGCTTTGCGAAGCTCGGCGAAGTCGGACAAGCCAGCTTCATTATGACAACCTCGCCGTCAATGATGGCGTTGTCGAGCCCGGGCTGTTTCGCTGCCCCGACCAGGTCTCGATACTTCGCCGTCCAGTTGGCGCGGTTGCGCGTAAAGGCGAAGTCGGGGTCGATGACGATTTGCGATCGGTAGCCGTCGAACTTGACCTCGTGAATCCATCCGTCGCCTTCGGGAGGCTTCTCCACCAAAGTCGGCAACAAAGGCTCGATGAACTTCAGACGCATGCGCCCACCCGAACACCCGATTCAATTAGCTCGCGCTAAAATGGTACCAACCCCCTGAAACAAAGATGCTGGCTGCGCGTTGCGCATCATCACAATGGCCCCGAAGGGAGGAATGGATATGGCAGACGACAAGAGCAAGCGGGATTTCCGCGACCGCGACCGTGTGTCGGCGGACGAGGAATATGAAGTGGAATACTTCGCCAACAAGGTCGGCATTACAGCCGAGCAGGTGAAGGAATTGATCGCCAGGCACGGGAACGAACGCGAGACGCTGGAACGGGAAGCGAAGGCCATTCGCGGCCGCTGATGCCCCTACGAACCGACAACCCTGCAACAGGCATCAAGGTTAGGCGGCACGGCCAGTCGCCCGGTGTGCGGCCAGGCGATAGACTGCCGCCACCTCGGCCAGGTGTTCCATCATGAGCAGCCGGGGCATGGGGCCGTTGCCGAATGACGCCTAAAACGCTGCAATAGCCGTTCGCGCATTGACAGGAGCTTATGCCGTCTTGAGCACACTCGTCACCGACTTCGTCCACGAGTGGATTTCCAACAACATTCCGAACACAGTCGGATCCGGCGCCATCTCGGTCGCCGAGCTGACGGAGAAGCTGTTCGCCGACGCAAAAGCGATGGGCATTAGCAGCTCGGAGGTGGAGGAAGACACCGGTAGTATCTATGCGATGATCTTGGATGCCATCGTGCAGCAGGATGGCGACTGGACATAATAAGGGGAGCGATTATCGAAACAGTCGAAAAACTAAACCGATAAAGCGAGAGGCGGTTCTGAAAAAAGCTCCTGCATATATCGTCTATGCCCCACCGGTGCCCGGCTTGCCGTTCCTCGCCGTGACGCTGAAAGCGGATGGCAGCGTCAGCGCGAAAAGCTTCGACACGGCCGAGGAAGCGGCGGCGTTCAACAAACGGGCAGCGACGTTGGCAAAGCACTAGTGTGAGGATGAGGAACAAACCGGCTGTATGGCCGTTCAGGCGTCATTGCCATTCGATGAGGTAGAACAATGGTCGCGCCGCGCGCCGCTTGGAAAGGCTTCCTGAAATTCGGTTCTGTTTCGTGTGGGGTCAAGGTTGTTGGAGCCACAAGCGAAGCCTCGAAAATTCATTTCAAAATCCTCAATCGCAAGAACGGTGTCCCCGTCAAGAGCGCCTATGTCGACGAAGAAACCGACGATGTGGTGCCGACGGAGGAACAGGTTAAGGGATTTGAGGTGGAGAAAGACGACTTCATCCAGATCGAGCCGGATGAGGTCAAGAAGCTCAAGCTCACTTCACAACATACGCTGGAGATCGGGGAATTCGTTCCCCTTAGCGAGGTCGACACGCGTTATCTGGAAAAGCCGTATTACCTGATCCCTGCCGATGGCGCGTCCGTCGAAGCTTTCGAGGTGCTTCGCAAGGCGATGGAAAACAAGGGCGTCGCGGCGCGCTCCTGTATCGTGCTCTATCAGCGCGGTCGCGAGGTTCTCATAGAGCCATACGGCAAGGGCATGGTGATGATCGAACTGCGCACTCACAACGAGATGGTGTCCGAAGAGAGCGTCTTCGGAGATCTCAAGAAACAAACCTATGACCAAGAGCTGCTCGACATTGCCGGATTGCTCATCGACAAGAAAGTGGCGACATTCGACCCGTCGAAATTCGAGGATACGTACGAGAACGCCTTGATCGAGATGATCGACGCCAAGCGCAAAGGCAAAAAGCCACCGAAGCCGGTCCCGAAGCCCAGTGAAAATGTGGTCAACCTGTCAGAGGTTTTGCGGAAGAGCCTTGCAAAGGAAGGCATCGAAACGGGCAAAAAGCCGGCTGGCAAGAAGAGCGCGGCTTAATATGCCAGTCTGCCATCCGGCCTGGCTATTGGGGAATTCCAGGATCGAAATGCAGGATAGCGTCAACGATCGTCCGGTAGAGACTATCGACCTCCTCATCGATCTCGTAGCGCTTGATCCCCACCGCTTTCGCATCAGCGATCAGCTTATGCGTGAGTTCGTCGACTGAGACTATATCGGCCTTCGCCGTGTCGGGGATGTTGTTGGAGATCCACTTGTGGAGGAAATTGATGCCGTGTGTGCTCATCCGCCGATAAGCTCGCTGCCAGCATTAGGTTCCGCTGGCTCTTGACGATCGAAAAGTCAGCGCCAGAATCTTGATATGGCTTGGGAAATTTCTGACCTCAACATCGGCGACGAGGTGACGATCACGGTCACTGTGCTGAAAATGCTGGACGACGGCCGCGCCAGTGTCAGCATCCCGTCATATGCTTTCCCCTATTCGATACAGGCGCCGAAAAAGACGAAGGCCGGCGAAGAGCTTGAGCTAAGGGGCGAAATCACCCGCGTCGATGAGGACGTTCGCCAAGTCACGGTGAAGGCCGGCGGACTGATCACCGTGGACGCGGACGCCATCACCGCATGGAATCCGGCGCCGCGCAAGCGTGCGCCTCTGAGAGACACTTCAGATTGATGCGAAAAAGCCCGCCGCTCGTATGAACGACGGGCATTCGGCGACCCCGAACCGGGTGGGTCTTTTGGCCGCCTGTCGGGTGCTGTGGGGCAGCCCCCGACGCGTGCCCAACCTAACCGGGCGGCTTTTGTTCCGACGACAGCGCAATAAAGCCCAGCTTCGGTCTCTAGCGGCCGAGCGGCAGCCTGGACGCTGAGACCAGCTCCTCCTCATCCGTAATTCCAGCTGAATAGTTTGCCAGAATCCTTGACGCGAGTATTTCCCGCTGCTCTGGAGACTGACCGTCTTTTTTCAAGCGATTGAACACGCGACCAAGCAGCTCCAACTCAGACGGTTCATAAACACAGCAATCCCGGGTCTTGTGCAAAAGTGGCATAACGGCCTCCTTCCACAATTTCAAAAGTTCTAGCTAAAAAATATCAAAAGTGACCGACTGATTTCAATATCTTTTGAGGGTCGAAGCCGCCCGCCACCGTCTTCGCGCAAGATCGATCTTCCGGCAGGAAATCCCGATAAATGGCAGTCAGACGTGGCTGTCTGGGGAAGTTCGGGCGGACCGGTGCTCGGCCTCAACATCGAAGTTCAGCGCGACTTGCAAGACGATTGTGCCGCTATCATTGCGCACCTTAATGGACAGGCGGTGATGGTCGCCGTCCGGCAGGCTTTCCTTGATCATGTCAACCAGTGCCGAAATGGCTTCCCTCTTCACCTGGGGAAAGTCCTCGCAGTTAGTCCCTTGGTCATCCGGATATAGGTCGCCGTTTTCGTCGATATCGAAATAGTAGAGTGCCATTGTTCATATCCGACTTGCCTCAGACCGCGGCAGTGTTGCTCGTGCAAGAACAATCCATTCGAATCTCGGTTCCATCTAAGTAGGGTAATTCAGCCTCTTAAAACGCAACAAGCCCGCCGCACCTCTCGGTACGGCGGGCTCGTTGCAAACTCTACTGCTACTAAGGCACTACTATAATGACCGACGGGCCGGGTCCGGCAGTGACTTTGGAGAGAACTTCGCGTCTGGTCAGGGTGGGCTTCTGGTAGGTTTTCTTCATTGTTCAGCTCCTCGCTTTCCCTCAATGAGAGAATTCCTTGAGGAGAAGGCCGTTCCCAAGCGTCACAAAAAAAGCCCGCCACCATTCGGAAGCGGGCAGGGGTATGAGCAGCCGGGGGATCAGCCCGGGAAGGTCTCAACGAGCAAAGCTTAGTCGACGTGCTAGACAGGTCTGAATTTGGCGGCGCGGTCTTCGCGGATCGATCGACTCCGAAACATTGGCCATCTTGATCTACAGGGAACGTCGCTTTTTCGTATCTCAGGGCGACGGTGAAGTTGCTTATCCAGTCCCCGATTTTCAAACCGACTGCCATACCGAAACAGTCGGCAGCCCAATCCCAGGCATCACGATCGCGACCAATCATCTGAAGCCCTTGAACGACTTCGATCACTGCGCCGGTCAGGACGAGGAGAAAAGTCAGTTTCCTCCTATGGTCCGGCCAGGCGAAATATCCGGTGGCCGCCAGCACGGCAAACGCAACGGCATGATCAAGCTTGTTGTGACCAAGTGTGATAGCGACACCAAGCATCTGCCAAAGCCACTCAGGCGAGAGAGTTAGCAGGAGAACAACACCCAGCGTGACCAGAAAAGCGGTCTTCGCAGCGACTCGATAACGTCCTAGATACGCCAAGGATTCTTTCTGCTCTTCATCTCAAAGTTCAGGGTTAAGGCTGTCGGCTGCGCCTCTAAGTTGTAAATTTCACTTTCAGCATTTGAGCACATCGGTCGAACGGATGAAGCGTACGATCACGGCCGATTGCCATGATCCGGTATGCATTTTGATGGGCCGAGGAGTCCCTTGAAGTGCCGCCAAATGAACAAAGGTCTGTCAGCTATCGTTGCTGCCTGCCGTCGCTCAGGCGTTATCTGTTGAGTGCGGTCTGCGATGCGAAAGCCCGCCGGCCCATTTGCGAACCGACGAGCCCTCCACCCCAAGCCCAATACAATCCGCGCAATTGCGATGTCATCTATTTGACCCATATCGGGTCAGGCCTCATTAGACTTAATTCGTTCGGAGTGTTTCGCATCAGCGCATGCTCACCCGGCCGGTGCTCCCCCTGCGGAGTGGCACTAAGCCGCTTTTGCAGCCGCCGAGGTTTTGTTGATCGATGTCACCGCCAAGTTTGTCAGCTTATTGTTCGTCGCCTTCTCCTGATCAAGGATCTCACTCAGCAGCTTATGGGCTTGGTCGTGGCCAAGGTCTTTCGCCCATTCACGAAGCGATCCATACCTCGAAATCTCGTAGTGTTCGACGGCTTGGCACGCTGCCAACAGGCCAGCGTTGAGAGCGGTGCCAGAGGCTTCTTCCATAAGACCATCCGCTTCCTTGATCAGTCCCTCTATCGCGTCGCACTTTTCTCCGGCCGGTTTCTTGCCTATCGATTTAAAGACCTCCCCCAGTTTCCTGATTTGGTCCTTCGTCTCTTCGAGGTGATCCTCAACCGCCTTCTTCAACTTGGCATCCGTCGCCGCCTTCGCCACCTTGGGCAGCGCCTTGGCAATGGCATTTTCGGCAAAGTAGACGTCTTCAAGCGTGTGCTCGAATATTTCAGCCAGCGTCTTCATGATAACTCCTCCGAGCCGGGAATGGCTTGGAGAAGAATGAAGTCGGCTGCCCTTGGTTCCTCGGCCAGTTTCCCGATCTTGATGTTGTCGGAAAATCAGCTGCAGGATCGCCTTCGCTGCCCGCGCCCTTCTAGAAATATCCGCAATAAGCGTAAGTGAACGAGCGCCTCATCCCGATTTCAGTAACCCGCACACAAGCTGGCTCGCCAGACCATAGCGTTATCAGGCGACCGGTCGCATTGGCGGCGGCTTTGAACGCCGAAGGGGCGACAATGCTTTGAGACGCGGTGACCGTACTCCCGTGTATTTCTTCGAAAACGTATCTCGGCAACTCAAATCTCCAACCAAAAGCTCGCATACGGGCAGACGGACTTATGCGATAGCGGTGCCAGCCTGTTGATAGGTCAGGTTCGGCCCTCCGACAGAAGACTCGGAGCGAAGACGGTTTATTCCCAAAAAATCCAGTTAGCTCATGTTGTGCGGAGGGCTCCGCCACGTGCTTCCAGTCACGGTCCTTGAATGGCCCTTGAGGGCAAGGCGCCGTCCGCGCTCACGATTGGATTGTCAGCCGGGTCATGCAGCCCTTTTGGGACCATAAGAACTAGCACGATCGCGACCGCTATCGATGCAATTATGGTGGCAGTGCTGGCTATTTCTTTCATGAATCTGCGCTCGCAGGGTCGACACTGGACAGGAAACGAAGTCGCAAGGTGCCCGTTCCGACAAAATTGCCATGCTGACGGGATGAGATCTTTTGGCAACAGTGGCCTCGGCCGAAGATCAAATGGCGGCTCGGGCTCACGTTCATTACGGCCCATCGGAACTCCTTCCTTCGAAACTCGTTGCTTCGCTATTGCAAGGGGGGACCCCAATGACCGTAAGAAAGCCGAATGGCTCAAGCCGTGTTCTCAAAGGGCAAGAGTTGGAGGCTAAGCATCTAGCGGAGATATCAGCAATCACCCCAAAAGAGGCACGGGCTCTTTTGCAAAAGCATGGTGCTGACTGGCCAAGGCTAAAAGACGAGGCTGAGGCTTTGAAGAAGAATAAGGACTGAGTGGGCTCTACAGGACGCGACCGATGGCAAACGCCTCTAAGGAAGCTGAGTTAACCGGCCGCTTGGCGCGGGAGCATGGCGTCTCCGAAGGCGCCGTCATGGCTATACTCCAGGCACTGCGACGCGGACACGGAACTATGGCTCAGTTCAGCCATCCCGATTTCGGGGGAATGTCGCAATGGTCATCCGGCATGACGATGGTAGGCGACATGTTCAACGACAGCCTAAGGGCAAAACTAAACGCCATCGCCGGAGAACTGTCGGCACATCTGCGCGAGCAGCCAGCAGAGCAACGCCCTGAAGACACGGCCGTCAGCTATCGTTCTGCTGGTCCCCGACATACCGGTTCATGGTGGCCGCAAGAGTTTGGCCCCCCTTCCTCGGTCGGATCTCAGAACGACATGCGCTACGCGGTCTTTCCCGAAAAGCGCCGTCTGATCATCAATGATCATGGGCAAACGAAAATCTACGACACCGGCGACCACCAGATCTCAGGCGTCTCTCAGGGTCAGAGCGCGGAATCGACTCTGACCTTTGTCAGCCAGCATGGCGTGGTGCGCGTTTCAGATCTTGAGCGCGCCGATGCGCGTTGATGCTTGCGTAGAGACAAGGCGCAACTGCAGGAACCGTGAGCGAACTTACTTCCCGCTTGCAACCCATAGCGATTGGATCTCAACAGTCGACATCAGACCCACTTGGTCTTGAGCTATTCTGGGGTTGCGTAACACAGAGTAAACAGTGCCCAAGAAACTGGCAGTGGTGTTGTCAAAGTTGAACGGAAGTAGGTTTGAAGGAATATTTCTACCGTGATCGTACGCTATAAACTTGGCTGCGCGCTATCCTATAAGGTGAAGTCGCCGACCGTGTTCATATTCAATCTTGAAGTCGCAAGGCTGCTTCGTCATCACGACTTAACCGAGCAGCTTGCGAAACGATCAGGAATTTATCTCGACAAGCAGGGAAAATAACTCTGATTGCAGTGAATGAATTTGATCAAGCAGGATTGTACATCCGCAGCAAATGCGTTTGAATTGGATTTAGATGCTAAAAGGACAAAAGGTTCGCTCTCAACACAGCGCCACCCTTAGTCCGCATGTAACGATACGGATTTATCAGGTGGCGGCTGCAGCTGATCGCCTGAAGACGATGGTGACTTTCGTCCCCCGCCAGCGCTCGAATTGACGTGGAATTCCGCCTTGGCGTTCTCGGTCAGCGAGCGCGCTATCAGTGCGCCGAGCTTGCCAGGTTTGGGCCATGTCTCGCCTTCCGGCAAGCCGATCCCATCGTCGGCGACGGTGACCCGGCAGCCGTCGCCATTGACGATGCTGTGCAGTGTTATCGTGCCACCCTCACGGCCCTGGAACGCGTGTTTGAGCGCATTTGTCAGCAACTCGTTCACAACCAGCCCGGTCGGCATGGCGACGTTGATCGAGACAGGATAGGTGTCCACCTTCATGTCCAGGCGGATACCTTCAACCGCATGCGAGCTCATCACCGCTGAGGCGATTTGGCTGAGATAGACGCCGAGATCGATATCATCCTTCTGCTCGTCAGCCGATAGCGCCTGGTAGAGGATCGCCAGAGCATCCACTCGCCCCGCGAGCCTCTCGAAACGCTTCTGGTCCGGTTCGGTCGCGTTCCGGGTTTCTAGACGGATCAATGCGGTGATCATTTGCAAATTGTTTTTGACCCGGTGCTGCAGTTCGCGCAGTGACGTGTCCTTCTCACGAAGGCGCTCCTCCCCCGATCGTCCTTCCTGCGTCTCGCCATGTGACGACACGTCGACCAACGCCACCAGCCGAAAGCAGATCTTTCCGTTGTCGTCCTCGATGACGTTGGAATAAACGTCGACGATCGCCGGCTTTTCCTCGCCGCGCTCCAGCCGAAAAGTGCCGACGAAATCGGTCTCATTCACCACCGCCTCAGCAAGCGGTCGGTCCTTCTGCTGGTGGATGCCGATGCCGGGTAGTCCTGCCCAGTTTTCTCGGGTGAACCTAGCCGCCTTCAGGCCAGACAGTTTCTCGAATTCCGGATTGGCGTAGACGACCCGCTCCGTCGCACCAAGATCGGAAACGGCAATGGCGATTGGCACCTGGTCAAGGAATTTCTTGAACTGTTCGCTTTCAAGCGCAGTGGCAAGATCAGGTGTATCAAGCAATTGCTCGACCGCCTCGGCCTTCTCTGAATCCGATGTCATCTGACCAGCCTAGCTGTGCGTGGGTGCCGTATCTGCGCTGCGTGCCCTGCCATCGCGACATTCGCGCCCCTCTGCGGAGGCAGACGCCGACGGCTCCCTTAATGCAGAAGGATGACTTCGGCAAAAAAGACCGTAAGCACGAGCGACACCGGCAACGCCAGCAGCCACCCGGCTTCCAGAATTCTGTTATGTCTATTCATGTTACCGAAGCCCAAAAAAGCTTAGCACCGCTATGACAATGACTACAGCGCCGACCAACCAGACAATGTTGTTCATCACGCTCTCCCGTTCTTGCTGAGCATAGCTCTGCGATCCTATCAAAACGTCCGGGATGCGGGTTCGTTCCGTGTGCTGCATCGGGCGTATTGAGATGTCTCAAGCCTTGAGCGAGGTGGTGCCCATGGCGTTAACCAGCGCCAGTGGCTTCAAGCGAAAGCTGAAATTGATCGAGAGGCCGAACTGCCTTTCACCGCGGACGAAGGTCTTCCGGAAACCTGCGAGATTGCCAGCACAGACGTTTTGACGATCGAGGCACTGGCGATGCGAACGGGTATAACAGGCCAACAAGCGCAAGACCTGATCGACAGGCTCGGCAATGACCGCGCGGCAATCGAAGAGGCTGCCCAGAGCTTGGCGACACAAAAGATGAATTTCAGCAAATAGAAATTCGCCGAAACGAGCGCTTGTCAGGCGACTTCCAAAGCCTCTTAACGATCGCGCACCCCGTCTTGCTCATGCCGGCTCACCCAGCTCGGCTGGGCAGTTCGTCGTTTTGTTAGCGTTGGCGGTCGAAGAGGATCGCTTTCCCACGCTCTGCGGCCGGCGTGGCGATGAGACAGCTTTCTCTCTGCCCACCGGATCACTATCTGTCGAAGGCAGCAAGAGAACAGGCAGCACAAAGTTGGCTCAACGATCAGGAAGCGCCGATCTTCCGCTCCATGGTGGGCGATTGCCCAAATGGCTCGGAGACCGCATGACGCGCCTTGGCGCTATTATGTGCGAAGCGATTATCCATCACTATGGCCGCAACGAACTGCTGCGCAGACTTGCCCATCCCTTCTGGTTTCAATCGTTCGGCGCAGTCATGGGTATGGATTGGCACTCATCAGGGATCACGACCAGTGTCGTGGGCGCCTTGAAACGCGGTCTGACTCCCCTCTCCGGCGAGCTTGGCATCCATGTCTGCGGCGGACGGGGCGCTCATTCGCGCAAGACGCCGCACGAGCTTGCCCTGATCGGCGAGCGCGTCGGGTTCGATGGAACAGATTTGGCCAATACCAGCCGACTGATCGCCAAGGTGGATAGCGCTGCCGTCCAGGACGGATTCGATCTCTATCTGCATGGATTCATCGTCACTGATGAAGGCGACTGGGTCGTGGTGCAGCAAGGCATGAATGGCGAAAGCAAGGTCGCGCGTCGCTATCACTGGTTATCCGAAGGACTGAAAAGTTTTGTCGACCAGCCGCATGCGGCGATCGAGGGCGCCAACCAGGGCCAGATCATCAACCTGACGGATCATCGCGCCGAGGCATCCCGCAAGGGACAGCTGGATCTCCTGCTCGATCTTGGGCCCGACCGCATCCTCAGAGAATTCGCGAAATTCGATCTCGGCCCAGCGCCGGAGCCCGCACAGGCACTTCTACCGCACTTGGTCATGCCCGCGCATCACAATGTCAGGGAAAGCGATGTCGTGATGCGCCGCCTGCATGGGAACATTGCGGCCGCCGCCGAACGCGGGCCTTCGGATTTTGCGGAACTGCTTATGGTGCCAGGTGTAGGCGCGCGCACGGTGCGAGCGCTGGCACTGGTGGCGGAAGTCATGCACGGCGCGCCATGCCGTTTCTCGGACCCTGGGCGCTTTTCACTGGCGCATGGCGGCAAGGACAAGCACCCCTTTCCGGTGCAGCTCAAGGTTTACGATGAGACGATCGGTGTCTTGAAGTCCGCTGTTCAGAAGGCCAAGCTCGGACGCGATGAAGAGCTTGGAGCTTTGCGTCGGCTGGACGAACAATCTTGGCAAGTCGAGCGCTATGCGACAGGTCCCAGCCTCAAGGAAATTGTCGCAGGAGAATTCGATCAATCGCATTTACTCGGTGGCCGCAGTGTATTCGGATGGGAGCCTGCACCGGAAGAAAGGCCGGCGGCGACGTTAAGCAAGAAGGTATGATTGCTATCTAAATTTCCCGGTGGTGCGGGCCATCAGAGAACTGACGAAAACCTTTTCGCCCCACGCGCGTTGTCCCTTCGAACCGAAGGAGGCAATTCATGCTGGCAAAAACGAAAACCGACACGTCGAAGGCAACGCAGACTCAACGAAGCGTGCAGCGCAAGGTCGACGCCGACGACCGCAAGAAGGCGAAATCAAAACCCGATGGCGCCATGCAGGCCGGCGCGCGTAAATATCCCGAACCGCCTTTCCCGAAACAGCATCACCCGAAACCCGGCGAGGAGTGGCAGATAAAGCCAGCGCCGCTGTATGACGCGCCGTTCTGGCAGGGTTCGAAAAAGCTCGACGGCAAGGTGGCGCTGATCACGGGCGGCGATTCTGGCATCGGCCGGGCTGTCGCGGTGCTGTTTGCGCGCGAAGGCGCTGATGTCGCCCTCGTCTATTTGTCGGAGGACAGGGATGCGGGCGTGACTAAGCAGGCGGTCGAGGCCGAAGGCCGGCGCTGCTTGACGTTGCGTGGTGATGTCTCCCGCCGCCCCTTTTGCCGCCGGGCCGTGGCGGCAACTGTCAAGCAATTGGGTGGGCTCGACGTACTGGTTAACAACGCCGCCTTCCAGGTCCATTCCGCAGATTTCGCCGACCTCACCGAAGAGCATTTCGACACGACGCTGAAGACCAATCTCTACGGCTATTTTCACATGGCACAAGAAGCGATGCCGCACATGAAGCCGGGCTCGGCCATCATCAACACCGGTTCGGTGACCGGCATCGACGGCTCGAAACAACTGATCGACTACTCGATGACCAAGGGTGGCATCCACGCTTTCACGAAGGCGCTGTCGGGCAACCTCATCCCCAAAGGCATCCGCGTCAATGCGGTGGCCCCGGGGCCAGTCTGGACACCGCTCAACCCTTCGGAAAAGACGGCTGAAGATGTCTCGCAGTTCGGCGCGAAGACGCCGATGAAGCGACCGGCACAACCGGAAGAAATTGCGCCTGCGTATGTGTTTTTGGCTTCATCGCAATGCTCGAGTTACATCACCGGCGAGATCCTGCCGATTGTAGGCGGGTATTGAGCCGGCAACGGCCGCACAGCCACTTGGCAGCACGGTTTTGATTTTGTGAAGGCCAATTACAGAGAGCATATGGCTATCCTGGACTACCTCCTGCGTGAGGATTTCGAAATGGCTGCCCTCCTGATGCGTCGACATCTCGAAACGGCCTTGCGGTACGATCCCAATTTGCAACTATGAACTCAGATTGCTTGTGGGGGCCTACGCTGCAATCTGATGCCAGCTGCGGGCCAGTCAGACACTGGATCACTGAATCGAACGTCTATCTTCCGCGACTTCCGAAGTTAGCTCATTGGTATATGACGGCCGCGGCGAGCGAACATAGTCCTCTCCGCGAAGTTCCAGACTGCATATTATGCGACTTTGGCCCCAGCCAGGCCGGTCTGGCTCGCTTCCCAGCACCTTGACTTCTCACGAAAAGCAAGGGATTTGCTGGACGGTTAAAAGGCGCCACGACGCCGTAGGATTGGTGCCAGCCAGCGGTGCTTTGATATCGTTGGGTCGGGGCTAAGTCCATTGATGTCGAGTGACAGCACTAGCGATGGCCACCAAAGCGGCTTGATCGGCAAAGTGGGATTTTTCTGGATCGTTATCGATCGGGCTGGTCGTGACGCCATTTTGGGCGACGCGATCGATTTTGCCGATGCCGAGACTTATGGTGAGCTGCTAACCCATCCGGGCGGACATTATGACTATTGGGAAAAGATGAAACGGCGTGGCGCGGCCTGGTTACGGGCTAGAAACCTAAGTGCCGCGCTGTTGTCGACCGAATACGAAGATTGGCCACGCGGTCGGGTCGTCTATTCGACCAAACCAGGGTCGCTTTCACGGTTACACTGATGCTCGGATCCAGACTTCGGCGCGGGTCACACTGGTGCGAGAGATGTTCCAGATTTCTCACATCAACCTCGTGGTCTCAGGAGACAGTCATTATCGGCCGCCCCCGGCCGCCTCATTCATCGCAGACGATGAGAGGTAACGACATCTCATATGCCCTCACCGGCCATTTGTAGCTTGCGGTGGCTCCTGATCGTTAGTTTTAACGGCCATCGCTCGACAGATACTGGGCATCAGCTCCCAAAAAGGACCGATTCGCTGCAATTTTGCAACACTCCGAGAAATTCCATCCGAAAGGCTCAAAATTCTAATCCAAAACAGGGCTAGAGCGCGGTCAATTTGTCTGCTCGCGATTATAGCGTAGAGCCATGGGCTCTCCATGTGCAATGGAGGTACTGTCCCATGAAAAATCATCTCGAAGTGCAGCTCACGCCGATCTCGGAGCTGAAGGTTTCACCATTCGCATCGCGTAATCATCCGCGCGAAAAGCGTCGTAGGCTAGCGGCCCATGTGAAAAAGTACGGAGTGCTTGCTCCGCTGCTCATTGAGACAGGTGGCTTTATCGTCGACGGTCATGCGAGGTTAGAGGCCGCCAGCCAAGCCTGCCTCACGCACGTCCTTACGATCGACATCTCCCATCTAGCCGAGGTCGACAGACGAGCCGTTCGCTTGGCGATGAACCGTCTGGCTGAAGGCGGGCAGTGGGACAAGGAGGCGCTTGCGCGGGAACTCAAATATCTGATCGAGGTCGGCTACGACATCGACCTTACTGGTTTCGACACGCTCGAGATCGAGAACGTCATCGAGATTGTCGATGAGCCTTCGGGCGTTGAGGAGCATATCGATGCCAAGATGGTTTCCGAAATTCCGGTGTCCAGGTATGGCGACATCTGGATTCTGGGCGAGACTGCGACCGCACACAGGATCGCCTGCGGCGACTTTCGCGATCAGACTCTCTTGGAAGCTTTGTTTCAGTCTCGAACTGCCGCGATCAGCTTCGGGGATCCGCCGTACAACGTTCCTATAAAGGGGCACGTTTCAGGCCTGGGCAAGGCATCGCACAGTGAATTTGCGATGGCCTCTGGGGAGATGAGCCGGACGGAGTTCCAGGCCTTCCTCGGCGCCACTCTCTCGGCGATCTTTGCCCACATGTCCGCGAGCGGACTTGCCTATGTGTGCATGGACTGGCGCTCGATCGCTGCTTTGATTGATGCAGGCGAGTCGCTCGGCCTCGAGCTTCTCAATATGGCTGTCTGGGTCAAGACCAATGCGGGCATGGGCAGTTTCCTGCGCTCGCAGCACGAACTAGTCGTAATCTTCAAACGTCCCGGCGTTTCCCACCGCAACAATGTTGAACTCGGCAAGCACGGCCGCTCTCGATCGAACGTGTGGCACTACAGGGGCGTCAATGTCATGGGGCCGGAGCGACACCTGCTTAGCGAACATCCGACCGTAAAACCGTCGGCAATGGTTGCCGATGCCATCCGTGATGCCAGCGTGCCAGGCGATATCGTGTTCGACCCCTTCCTAGGATCCGGAACGACACTGATCGCCGCGGAACGCACCCGTCGGCTTTGCTACGGGATCGAGATCGAACCGATCTTTGTCGACCTAGCC
Source organism: Mesorhizobium sp. STM 4661 (assembly GCF_000359125.1). Classification (GTDB taxonomy): domain Bacteria; phylum Pseudomonadota; class Alphaproteobacteria; order Rhizobiales; family Rhizobiaceae; genus Mesorhizobium. Next base: position 25,246 of record NZ_CAAF010000077.1, read on the forward strand.
ATTCGTCGCTGGCAGGCCGAGACCGGCAAGGACGCCGTTCGCGTCGGCGATGGCATGATCTTTGGCGCGGTCGAAAGGGCAGCCAAGGCTGGCTGGAAGGCCAAAGACGGCCCGCCAGCGCCTTTGCTGCTGGAGGGCTTGAAGACGCCGACGCTGCCCGGCGCGTAGGAGGTCGCCTCAAGCTTGTGTTGAAGCTGGGGGCAACCGGCGCTGAATATCAATAGTCCACGATGCCTCGGCCCATTGGCCGAGGCATCCCTGTTTCATCGTCCGACGTGAAGAAATAATCGATCGTCGATTCGAAGGACCTCCTGCGCTTAGTGTTGCCGAATATCACGCCATAGAAATTTTCTACTGAGATAGGCGCAAAACTTTGCCTATTAAGGAATAATATTCCTACAATATCATACTTCTTGCAAATTTCTTGCAACAACGCCTCTTCGGACGTGTGATCTTCACTCCGCGAAACAAGTTGATTTCATCTTATAAGGCCGCCAGGACGCGAGATTTTCGCGCCCTTCCCATTGTCTCGCGGGATTTTTCAAGGGCGCTCGTGAGGAGTGCCATCATGCACTTAGATTCAAAAAATGGGCCATCGATGGCCCGGTTTTCCCACGCTTTTAAGACATCCGCTCGTCCAGCAGCATCAAAGGCGGTCACGTTGGGGGTGCTGTCATGAGCGATAGCAAGGGTGACGAAGAGAGTGTCGGCTACGGCAAGCCGCCCAAACAAGCGCGTTTTCGACCGGGCCAGTCTGGCAACCCTAAGGGCCGGCCGAAGACCAAATCGAAGAGCTTTGCCAGCGGGATCCTGGCCGAACTCGAACAGTTGGTTGTTGTTCGTGAGAATGGACGTGAACTCAAACTCACCAAGCGAGCCGTGATCGTCAAGACGCTCGTCGCCAAAGCCATGAAGGGCGAGGTGCGAGCCTTGAAAGAGATCAAGGAGCTGTTGCCGCAACAGTTCAAGCACGAAGGCGCTGCCCTGCCAGGTGAGGATGTGAGCGCTGAGGACGTCGCGGCACTCGAACGCTTCGTCGAACGACACCTGTTTAGCCACACCAAGACGGAACCAGCCAACAGTCTCGCATCAGATGAGACTACCAAGGAGAGTGGTCATGACCAATAATGATGACACTCGGGAAGCGCTGAGATTGGCCTCCCGCAATCACCTTCCCATGTTCGGTGTGCGTGCCCTGCGTATCCTATTGGCAGGCAGCTATCAGCATTTCGACTACGTCGATCTGCTGCTGCTTTGGATGGGCACGCGAATGCTCACCGGCCGAGCATGGCAAGGCGTGGTGAACATGCCACCTCGGCACCTAAAAACCCTTTGCGTCATATGCGCCATTGCCTGGTATCTCGGGCGGAATGTGACGAAGCGCGTGATGCTAGTCACCCATTCGTTGACCCTTTCCAACACCGTAGCCCTCAAAGTCCTGAGCCTCATTCGCAGTCCATTCTTCCAAACCGTCTTTCCGGAGCTTCACCTCAGGGATGACAAGCAGGCTGCGATGGACTTCGAAACGACCATGAGCGGCGGCCTCATTGCCGGCAGTTTTGGCAGTCGGTTGACTGGCCATGGCGCAGATCTACTCGTCATGGATGACCCCATCTCCCCACAGGAAGCCTTCTCGATTGCGGCGAGAGAAGCAGTGGAATTGTTCTATGAAACGACGCTCAAGCCGCGCCGCAATAACCCCCAAACGGGTGCGCGCCTGCTCATTACCCACCGGACGCACCCAGATGACCTTTCGGGCAAATTGCTCCGGGAAGGATTTGATCCACTCGTCCTTGCTTTGGAGGCCGAGGAGGATGAACGTCATGAAGTCGACAAATTCATCTACAGTCGCAAAAAGGGCGGCGTGCTCCAGCCGACGATCTATACGCCCGAGGTCCTGGCAAACCTCAAGCGCGAGACGCCCGCCCATGTCTTTGCGACCCAGTATCAAAACCGCCCGGTCGCTATTGACGGCGGTTTGCTCAAGCGAAGCGACTTCCCCTTGGTGCCGAGTGTCCCCCAAGGCGGCCAGACCATCATCTCTTGGGACGTCGCCTCCTCGACCAACCCAAAGTCATCCTATTCGGTGGCCTTGGTGTTCGTGCGGCACCAAAACGTCAGCTATCTCCGACACATCACACGTAAACGCATGGATTACGCTGAGCTGGCGAGCACGGCTAGGGCGCTGCACGACCTCTATAAGCCGACCCACCACCTGGTCGAATTCACCTCGCTAGGCCCTGCCCTCATGGCCGAGCTGCAGGGTCTCGGAGCCAACGTGATCGCCATGAGACCAACCGCCTCCAAGTTGGAGCGGCTACTGGCCGTCATGAACCAGGTCAACAGCCAGCAGATCCATCTGTGGCAGCCAACGCCGGGGATTGAGACCTTCCTCGACGAGGCGTTTTCCTTCCCGCACGGGTCGAACGACGACCAGATCGATGCCTTGACGCAGTACCTCAAATGGATCGCCGACATCACGCCAGCGCCCGGTCACGAACTCGTTGCTATCGGCATTGGCAGGCCTCCGCACCGGCGCGACCGCTACTACTCCATCAAGCGGATGATCCGCAATTGACCGACAACCCACCCTTTCAGTTCAAAGGAGACCCCAGTGGACTATTTGGATACAATAATTCGCAAACCCTCAATGGTAGGTCATTGGACGCTCGATCTGACTAGCTTCAAACACTCGATCGATGGCGTCACCAGGGACATCTTCGGCTTCCGTCACGAGGACCGTGGCCTTCTCATCGACGACCTGAAGGATATGACCCGAAGGCCTGACCTTCCCAATGAACGGACATGGGGACCCATCTTCCCAGACTGGCAATTTACCGACGAGCCCTTCGTTGCCACGTTCCGCATCAGCCCCATGGGAAGGTATTTCGAGGTGGTCTGGATCCGTTCCACGATCGTCCATCAGCGCTCGCCCGAAATGCTTCTCGGGAAGGTAGAGGTTCTCGATATCGACGACAGCCAAACCATCGATCTCAGAGAGCGAAGGCTCGACAGGGCTGAAAGGGAGGGGAGGCTATAACCTAGTCCAGGGAAACGACCACGGCCGCTCGAGGAAACTCGGGCGGCCGCTGAACTCTCCGGTCCACCGAAAAAGGGTTACGCTTTTGCCTTCCGCCTAGCCGCCGGCTTTTTCACGGTGCCGGCGCCGTCTTTACCAGCGACAATCGTTTGCAGTCTTTGCCGGTGAATATTCCACCGGAGACAGAATCTCCTTAGCGTTGGTCAGGCCGACTTTTTCGAAAAGAGGGCGTGAAATTCTTGATCTCGTCTATCGCCATGCGAAATCCACAGGGTTGCTGCTGGCCATGCCCTCCTCTTCGATTTCGATGACCGCACTGCCGACCGAAGAGACCGCGCACCTCCCGCGCGTTACCCCCATCGAACTTATCAGGGCCATACCGATATTTTCGGCGCTGACGAAGGACGAGCAAGAGGCTCTTGCCGCAACAGCCTCAGAGCGCACCTATCGCAAGGGCGAAATCATCGCGCGACAGGGAGAGATGCTGCCGTCTCTCATGATCGTCCGGACCGGCGTTATTGTACGGCAACGCGAAGATGATGCCCGTCTGGAAGAAATCGGCCGTCTGGCGCCCGGTGATTTCTTCGGGGAGAGCGGTTTGCTCGCCGGTATCGGCGAGATGTCGACATTGCGCGCGATGAGCCATGTCGTGGTGTACGAAATAGACCAGAAAAGCTTCGCTCCCTTGCTGCTCGACCGGCCCGAAATGGCCGAAGATCTGGCTATCATCCTTGCAGGCGGAATGCCGGCCTCGGGCGAAAATGGCAAAGCTGGGCAGCAGCACGCAAGCTCCAGCTTTGCGCTGCTGAAAGCCATTCAGACGGTCTTTCGCAGCGTTCCGTTCAAGCGAGTTCGAGCAGGCGGCCGATATGACGCGCAAGAGGATAGAGTCCCATGACCCTTCTACAAACCAACGTCGCAAGTACCGAAACCGTCGTTCTGCCACCGTTCCGTGACCTTGCCGATGGATTCAAAGTCAGGCGTGCATTGTCGTGGTCAAGCCCGTACACCGCGATCGTGCGATCTACGTCGTCGCCGGCGAAGTCGAAATCATCGGCCGATCCGGTTCGTTCGGCGAGGCCGAATTGATACTGCTGGAGTCCGGCGTCGAAGTCGTGCTTCAAGCGCCAGCCTTCCACGCCACGCGACTGATGCTTATGGACGGCGAGCCCTTTTCAGAGCCGAGTCACATTTATTGGAACTTCGTCTCCTCCTCCGCTGAGCGGATCGAACAGGCAAAGGCCGATTGGGCGTGAAGGCCGCTTTACGCCTGTCCCAGCAGAGCATGAATTCACTCGCTGCCGGAGGATCCGACGGATCGCCGATCCTGACGCGTTTTGCGTCAGACAGCGAAGGCCGGCTGAGACCAGGCACAGGTCAGACGATCACGAAATCACGTTGATCTCGTTCATGGTGTCCTCGTCGAGCAGACCGTCGAACCAGACGTCGAACATTGTCTCGAGCAGAAATTCATCGCCGCTTGCTTCGGAAAACAGCGTTAGCGATGCGTGCAATTTCCTGGCATCGGTATCCCCGAACACGGCGCGGACGCTCGTGTCGAAGAGCCGTTGAAGTATGCCGACGCACTCTCGATAGCGACCTCCCAGTATCGGATCCGAGAGATACGCGTTGGCTTCGTCGAGTGATGTGATGGCATAGGGTTGGGACGCGTCGCTTCCCCCGATGGTCAGCCTGGGAAATATGAATTCCATGTAGGGAGTGCACATCATCCCCTGACGTAGCATACCGATCGCATCGTCGTAGACCGGCTCCTGCGCAAGGACGAATCGCTGCAGATCACACTCGTCGTTCATTTGGCTCACCCAATCATCCCAAACACTACCCGGCTACGACGTCGGCGTATTCGGGATGCGCCACGACGAACCAGCTCATGAACGGACATTTCAGGATTGCCTTGCGGCCGGTCTTGCGGAGCAGCTCAAAGGTCCCGCGCGCCAGTCGCGTCGCGATGCCCTGGCCAGAAAATTCCTGCGGAACTTCCGTGTGAACCAGAACCACCCGCCCATGGTCGACGCGGTAGTAGGCCGTCGCAAGCGTTCCGTCGGCAATCGGCAGCTCGAACCGATGCTCTTGCGCATTTTCCGTGACCTCTGGGCTCATGCGAGGAAGTCTCAACTATTCGGTTGCAGCTGTGGCCTGTCGTCTGCCGCTGGCAGAACCGCCGGCAATCGCAAGGTCACCATCGTGCCTGATCCGAGGACGCTGTCGATTTCGACACTGCCACCGTGCTGCTCGGCGAAATATTTGACCATCGGCAAACCGATCCCGCCCAGGCCCTGGCACTTCGTGGTGAAGAAGGGATCGAAGGCACGGACCATGGTCTCCTGCGTCATGCCGATACCAGTGTCTGCGACGCGGATCTCGAGACGGGCAGCATGGCCTTGACCCGCTACCGCGGCGTCTATGGAGATCGAGCCGCCGTCGGGCATCGCGTCGCGCGCGTTGAATACGAGATGTTCTGGAGGCCCAGACGATCGCAGTTAGCGGCAGGCAAATCGGATCCGACGCGGACCTCGAGCCGGACGTGCAGTTCCGCGCTTCGGATCAGAGTCTCGACCTCAGCCAGGCAGACACTCAAGTCCGCGTGTTCGATTTCTCTGGGAGGCTCCAAGGCTCTGCCCAATGCATGTCGGACGAGCGCGCCAGCGCTTTGCAGCGCCGTCCTGGCACTGGCGACCACGGACTCAAGGGCCGGAGCCGTTGAGACGCTTGGATCGCGCGCGACGCGGTTCAGCGCCGATGATGCGATTTGGATGAGATTACCAAGGTCATGAACGATGCCGGCGCTTGGCTGCTCCGTGCGCCCTCCGTTGGACGCACTATCGCCGTTCCGACGAAAGCCATCGTCGCCAACCGTGCCCGTTTTGTTTCTGAGCGTGACAATTGACATCCCCTCCGGTCCTTAGGTGCGTAGCTGATTTGGTCCCGCTGAGACGCTATCTACGCAGTCGATTGGATTGAGGATAAGGGCCGCGTGTCCAGCGGATTGGGGTGGTCTTATCACAAGCTTACCGGGACGGGGTTTCTTGTGTGCGGGAGGGTCGACCATGTACCCCCAGAGCCCGGTCGACCCATGCATATGCATCTGCCCTCCGCCTATTGCCCCATAGGGTTCCCGGTCTTTGGGCTCATCGGTCCTAGACCTTCGCATCGAACGACAGATGCTTCCGTTCGATAGTTTGGCCGCCAGCTCCGTCGCATTGTCTACAGCGAAGAAAGAGGGGTGTGCCGGCTGCATGGCCGGCCCAATCGCCAACTCAATCATGGAACGCGAACGAGGAGTTTCGACATGAAAATCGTGGTTATCGGCGGCACCGGACTGATCGGTTCGAAGACGGTCGAAAGGCTGCGCAAGAAGGGCCATGAAGTGCTCGCAGCGTCGCCGAATTCGGGCGTCAATACGATTACCGGCGAGGGCCTTACCGAGACGCTGACAGGAGCACAGGTTGTCATCGACCTGGCGAATTCGCCATCATTTGAGGACAAGGCGGTCATGGAGTTTTTCGAGACCTCCGGGCGAAACTTGCTCTCAGCAGAAAAGTGGGCTGGTGTGAAACACCACATCGCGCTCTCTATCGTGGGCGCCGAGCGCCTGCCCAATAGCGGCTACCTGCGCGCCAAGATGGTCCAGGAGAGGCTGATCAAGGACTCCGGGATACCCTACACCATCGTCCACTCGACCCAGTTTTTCGAATTCCTCGGCGGCATCGCTCAGTCGGCAACGGTTGGGGATACTGTCCCCCTGCCTTCTGCCTATTTTCAGCCGATTGCATCGGACGACGTCGCCGACATCATGGCGGAAGTGGCACTCTCAACGCCGATCAACGGCACGATCGAAATCGCCGGACCCGAGCCGGTCCGCATGAGCGACCTCGTAGCGCGGTTCCTGAAAGCGACGAATGATCCCCGCAAGGTGATTGCCGATCCCCACGCGCGCTACTTTGGCACCGAACTCGAGGATGGGTCGCTCGTCCCCGGCGATCACCCGCGCATCGGCGCCCAGCGCTTCGAAGACTGGTTCAGCCACGCGTCGCCCTGGCCGCACTAGGCTGCCCTCGCCGCGGCACGCACGTCACCAGATGCCGTGTGGGCCTCGAGCTTGAAACGTGAAGGAGCAGACGATGAAAGACGATCTTCTTTCTTCCTCCGGGGCATCGCGGCGCGATGTTCTGCTGGGCGCAATGGCCGCCACCGTTGCAGCCGGCCTGCCCAGGGTCGCGCTCGCCCAGGCTGAGCGGAGACAGAACCTTCCCACTTCCAAGTCAAGCAAAGGATCAACGACGATGAGCACGATCACCACCAAGGACGGTACGGAAATTTACTACAAGGATTGGGGGGCTAAGGATGCCCGACCGATCGTTTTCCATCACGGGTGGCCTCTGAGCGGCGATGATTGGGATGCGCAGATGCTCTATTTTGTCGACAAGGGCTATCGCGTCGTCGCCCATGACCGGCGCGGCCATGGCCGTTCGGCGCAGGTGAGCGACGGTCACGACATGGATCACTACGCCGCTGACGTTGCCGCCGTTGTCGAGCATCTCGACCTGAGAAATACGGTCCATATCGGTCACTCTACCGGCGGCGGCGAAGCTGCCCACTACACAGCGCGGTACGGTCAGCCACAGGGCCGCGTCGCCAAGTTGGTTCTGATTGGAGCCGTGCCGCCGATCATGGTGAAGACGCCGGCCAATCCAGGCGGCCTTCCGATAGAAGTGTTCGACGGTTTACGGAAGGCACTCGCCGGCAATCGGGGGCAGTTCTATCTCGATTTCGCAGGCGGTCCGTTTTATGGCTTCAACCGGCCGGGAGCAAAGCCAATTTCAGGCGTCATCGAAAACTGGTGGCGGCAAGGCATGATGGGCAGCGCCAAAGCGCAGTATGAGGGCATCAAGGCCTTTTCGGAGACCGACTTCACCGAGGATCTGAAGACGATCAACGTGCCGACGCTCGTGATGCACGGCGACGACGACCAGATCGTTCCGATCGCGGACTCGGCACTGCTCTCATCGAAGCTTCTGAAAAAAGCGACGCTCAAGGTCTACGAGAAATTTCCACACGGCATGTGCACCACCCACGCCGATGTGGTGAACCCCGACCTGCTCGCCTTCATCCGCTCATAGGCTGGCGCCGCACCTTGGCGCGAGCCCGATCGCCGGCCGTCCCTCCCCGGCCGGCGACCCCCCCTTCAACCTCAACTGGAGCCAAGACAATGATCAGGACCATCCTCTGCACCGCAGCCCTGGCAGTCGGCCTCGCGTCTAGCGCACTGGCCGCCGGCAAAGTCACTCTGGTATACGACCAACCGCTGCCCAACGTGCCGGGCAAGAGCATGCGCGGCGTCCTCGTCGAGTATGAGCCCGGCGGCAGTTCTCCCGCGCACATTCATGCAAAATCGGCCTTCATCTATGCGACGGTTCTCGAAGGCGCGATCCGCAGCAAGGTGAATGACGGGCAGGAAACGACATATCGCGCCGGCGACAACTGGTCCGAATATCCGGGCGACCGTCACAGCGTCAGCGCGAACGCCAGCACAACTGAACCGGCCCGCCTGCTGGCCGTCTTCGTCGTCGATACAGACGAAACGGAACTCACGATATTCGACGACGAGTAAAGTCAAGGGTTTCCGCATTTTGAACAAGAGAGCCGCGCCGCAATGGGTCGACGGCGCGGTCAACCAGATAAGGACAGCCGCGATGCTTATCGACAAACTGCATGCTTTGACGTCGCCACGCCTTGCTATGATCGACGTCAATGCCACGGTGCAAGCGGCCGCCCGTTCGCTTTCCACGCCCGGCATCGGCCTCGTCGTGGTCTGCAATGGCAACGGCGGCGCCGAAGGCGTGCTGAGCAAATCAGACCTCGTCCGCCATCTCGTCAGTTCGGCGTCGTCAGTGCCACCGGTTTCAGCCCTGATGAGCAGGCCTATCGTGTCGTGCACGCCGGAGGATGATCTGCATGGGGTGTGGCAGACAATGGCTGCCACAAGCCTGCAGAACATGCCGGTGGTCGACGTCGGCGCCAGGCCTATCGGTATTCTCGACATACGCGACGCGATGAAAGCTCTGTTCGAGCGGGAAGAGATCCAAGAGCAAATGCTTTCCAACTACGTCGCCGGTGTTGGCTATCGCTAACTCGGCTCTCGGCAGTCAAGCGACGACGCCTGTAGGGCATCCTTGTGAAGGATAGTGAACATGAAACTATACTACAGTCCACTGGCCTGCAGCCTGGCCGATCACATCGCCCTGCTGGAAGCGGGCGTGCCGTTCGAACGCGAGAGCGTCGACCTGAAGACGAAACGGACGGCTTCGGGAGCTGATTTCAATGATCTAACCTGCAAGGGCTACGTACCGGCACTGGTGCTGGATAGCGGGGAAATCCTTACCGAGAACATAGCAGTTCTCGATTGGCTCGCCATGCAGTATCCGGCGCTCGGGGTCCCGGGAAAGCTTGGCCGCACACGCCTTCTGGAAGCGCTGGCTTTCGTCTCGACTGAAGTGCACCGCAACTTCAAACCGATGTGGCATGCGAGCAGCGAAGCTGAGAAGGCGCAAGCAAAAGCGACGATTTCGAGGCTCCTGAACCTTCTGGCTGACGGCATCGAAGGCGACTATTTGTTTGGCGCGGCGCCCAGCGTCGCGGATTTCTATCTGTTCGTGATGCTGTTGTGGGCCGAGCGCTTTGACGTCCGCCTCCCCGCACCCTTCGTAGCGCTGCGTCGGAAGATGGCGAGCCGGCCGGCCGTGCAAGCGGCCATGCTGCACGAAGGGCTCATCGGAACGAAAGATCGACAAGCCCCAGCGCGTCCCGACCCGGAAGGGGCTGAACTGCAGCTGACGCGCTAACCGACATCGTCAGCCGTCGGCGCCAACGAAACAGAGCCGGCGCTCCCGCGAGAAAATGAACCCACCAACCGACATCATGGAGTCTGACATGACCAAGCGTCTGAATTTCCTGGCCGCAAGAACGGCGGCATCGAGGGTCTCGTCGCCATCGAGAGCTGGCTTGCCAACAGCTTCAACCCGAAGCTGCTCGAGCTCGTCAAGTTGCGGGTGTCGCAAATGAACGGCTGCGCGCATTGCCTGCACATGCACCGGCAAGATGCAATCAAACTGGGCGAGACCGACGACCGGCTGCTGCTGCTCGACGCCTGGTGCGAGTCTGCCCTCTACACGGAACGCGAACGGGCTGCCCTCGCCTGGGCGGAAGCCCTCACCCGGATCTCAGAAACCCATGCGCCTGACGCGGTCTACGAGGAAGCCCGGAAGGCCTTCTCGGAAGATGAACTCGTCGCGCTATCGATCGGCGTCGCCACGATCAACGCCTGGAACAGGCTGGCGATCGGCTTTCGCCTGCAGCATCCCGCGGATCGCATGCGCGCCGCCGCTTGAAACCGGCGACAACGCGGGCCAGCGAAACCGGCCGAAACGCAGTGAGGAGACATACGACATGAACGGAACCACCAGCCGGATGCTTGCAGGGGTCTCGGTCCCTGATACCCCTCTCGTGCAGCAGACTCTCGAATATGCGCGGAGCGAATGCGAGGCCTATCTGTTCAATCACGTCGTCCGCTCCTGGTTGTTTGCGGCGCGGCTCGGGCAGCTCCGCAACATCGACCACGACGCGGAAGTTGTCGCAGTCGGGACCTTGTTGCACGACATAACGCTCAACGAACGTTTTGACGGTCCGCGCCGTTTCGAAGTCGAAGGCGCGGATCTGGCCAGGATCTTTGCGCGACAAGGCGGTGTCAATGAGCGCCGGGCTCAGCTCATCTGGGACAGCGTCGCCCTCAACTCCACCCCGTCGATCGGCCTCTACAAGGAGGCGGAGGTAGCCCTTTGTACCGCCGGCATCTGCCTGGATGTTGTCGGACTCAAGTACGAGACCATCCCTGCGGCAGAGATCGCCAGGGTTGTAGGTGAATTCCCGCGGCTCGATATGAAGCGGCGCATGACACGGTGCTTCTGTCACATCGCCCAGACGCACCCGGAAACGACCTACGACAACTTCGCCCGGGACTTTGGCGAACGCTTTGTGCCCGGGTATCGGGCGCCTTCTTCCGTCGACTTCGTGTCGAACGCGCCCTTTGAGGAATAAGCCCCTCCAAGCCCCGGAGTGGCCGCTTTAGTTCGTCCTGCGCAACGAATTCGGCTTCCAGCTCTGCGCCAGCGACGAGTTACTCTTCCGTGCGCTTGGACATCCCATCGGATGACCGCGGGATCAAACCGAAGGCCTGGCCGCGCCGGTATCGCGCATCGTAGCCGGCAATGTTTCCCATGCCCGGATCAGCTCGCCGATGGACGCGACCTCCATCTTGCGCATCACATTGCCGCGGTGGAGCTTGACAGTGATTTCGCTGATGCCGAGATCGAATGCGATCTGTTTGTTGACTCGCCCGTGAGCGACTTCGCGCAGGACCTGACGTTCGCGTGGCGTCAGCGTCTCAAGGCGTTCGACATTGCGCTTGACGACCACTGCGTCCGCCCGCCGCGCGGCGTCCATCGCAATCCCCGCAATCACCGCGTCAAGCAAGGTTTGGTCACGTGCTGGCTTGGTGAGAAAGTCGACGGCACCGGCCTTCATCGCCTGGACAGTCATCGGAATATCGCCATGCCCGGTCAGAAAGATGATTGGCTTGGGGTTGCCGCTTTGGGCCAGACGATACTGCAGGTCGAGTCCGCTTGCGCCTGGCATGCGCACGTCGAGGATCAAACAGCCGGGGCTGTCCAATACGTCGGCGTCGAGGAACTCGCGGGTCGAGGCAAAACAGACTGACTCGAAACCCGCCGACACCACCAATTCGGACAACGCCTCCCGAACAGACGCATCGTCATCGACAATGATGACGCGCGGCTGCTCCGCCTCACTCCTCCGCTGCTGCGATAGCGGTGCCGATCTCCGCGGGAGCGGCTGCTCACCTGTCATGATCATCCTCCACTTTTCGATTGGGTAAGGCGTCGCCGACCGCCGCAAGCAGGGCCTGGGCATCGAAGGGCTTGCGGAAGAAACCGCTAATGCCCTGCGCGCGGTCCTGATCGGCTATCTCGTGGCGGCCTGTGATCAGGAACACCGGCAGCTCCGGACGCGCCCGCTTCACCAGGTCACGAAGTTCAAATCCGTCCATCCCAGGCATCCCGATGTCGGTAATGAGCACGTCCAGGCCCGACAGCCCGCTGATGAGTAATTGTCGCGCGGAAAGCCGGCGGACTCAAGAACTTCCTCCAGCGACTCGAGCAGCCTTGGATCGTCGTCGATAACCGCTACTACAGGTTTATGCTTGTTCACGTTCAGCTCCCTCCCGCTCGGCGCGCGTGGGTGATCGGTATTTCCAGCCGCGCACGAGATCGGCGAGGGACGCCGCTGCCACTTTCTGCATCACATCCCTTCTATGGCCGGGCATTTTTCTTGTCCGGTCAGTCGTCAGACCGGCGACCATATGTCGTCCGCCGCCACTTCCCTGCGGCTCTGGTGGATGAGAGGTCCCGAGGCAATTGAAGCTAGCTGGCCGGGGGCCATGCCGGGCGCGGATGAGTGTTGCGTCGGGACCGCGGCCAGCTCGAGGATTGACCGAGTTGTGCGCATTCTCGCGTATCGGGAGAGTCCGATCTTGATGGCAACCAGCACGGGCGCGGCGATTACAAAAAGAAGAGCGACCGCATTGAACGCCGTGTCGAAAGCGATGACCGTGGATTGACCTGTAACGACCCGGCCCAGCAGGCTCGTGGCTGCCCGGCCGGCGGCCACGGGATCCATTCCTTTTGCCATCAGTGAGACTGTCATCGCCGCCAGTCGCTGGGCGACCGCCGGAACGCCTGCGGTGACGTTGGCGCCGAGCACCGCGACATTGGCTGCGACGTGGTGATCGATAAGTGTCTGGAGGCCGGCGACACCCATGAGACCGCCAAGCTGGCGACCCGTATTGAAGAGGCCTATGCCGGACGCGAGGTTTTGGCTGTTGAGTTTGCTGAAAGCGATGAGGGTGATCGATAGGAACAGGAAGCCAAGGCCCAAGCCGCGCAGCAGGATGGCCGCCATCATGTCGTCCGCGCCGCTCTCGCTGGTCGAGCCTGACAGCATCCACATCGCAACCATGATCATCAGGATACCAAAGGGTACCGTCGCAAATGGAGGAACGCGGCGGACCTGCACGAGAAAGGCAGCGATGAGGAGTGCGCCGATGAAAAGCACCCCACTCGGCAACAATAGCTGTCCCGCGTCGGTGGGTGTGAACGCGAGGACGGAGATGGCAAATGAGGGAATCAGGAACGCGCTTCCAAACAATGCGGCACCAGCCACAAAACTGACGATAAACGCGAAGCAAAAATCGTCTGATCGGAACAAGGTGAAGTCGAGCGGGCCTTGGCCCCTGGCAATCACTTGTTGCCCGAGAAATGCCAGCAGGCTGGCCGTACCGGCGAAAGCCAGCCACGCTATGCGAGGTTCCTCAAACCAGTCCCATCGGCTGCCCTGGCTGAACACATAGGTGAAGCACAAGAGTGTCGTGGAGACGAGTGCAAGGCCGATCCAGTCGAACGGAAGGCGCGCAGTCTTTGCGGACATCGGACTGTCGGCGAGCAGCAGGAGACCCGCAGCGGCCAGCGCCACCGGAACGATGCTAAAGAATATCCATGTCCACGACTGGCTATCCAGCAACCAACCCTGAAGAGCTGGTGCGATCGTCGCCGGGGCAACCACTGACCCCATCGCGAAAAAGGCTTGAAGGACCGGCTGGTGGTGTCGTGGATAGACTAGGAAGATAACCGCCTGCCCGGTCACAAGCAGGGTGCCTCCGGAGAAGCCTTGTATGATGCGCAACGCGACCAGCAAGTCCAATCGAGCCGTGAGGGCGGCAATGGCACAAGCCGTGCCCATGATCAGGGTTGAGCCGATGATCAGACTGCGCGGATTGACACGGCTCATCAGCCAGGGGGCGGCCATGAACCCGATCAGCTTCGGAGCGATGTATCCGATATCGAGCCAGGCGAACTCATCAGGCGTTGCATATGTGTCGCCGATGATATCGCCGCGCCCGAGCGACAGGACTGTGCTGGCGATCGCCTCCGTCAGAGTGGCGAGCACTATTCCCACGACGAGAAGGGCTCCTGGCGCGGGTCGGCTGCAACTCCGTGCGGCGGCGGCTCCCGTCATGAGGCGCTCCCTCGATCAATCTCGACACGTGCCGACAGGCCGGGCACGAGGAGGCCAGGCAACGGATTGCCCACAAACCGTATCTTCACCGGAACGCGCTGGACGACGCGAACAAAGTTCCCTGTCGCATTGTCTGAGGGAAGCAAGCTGAAAGTGGACCCACTGCCGGGTGCAAAGCTGTCGACAACCCCCTCGAACTTCTCGCTCGGATAGCCGTCCACGGTGACACTGACACGCTGACCAAGGCGGATATGTTCGATCTGGGTTTCCTTGAAGTTCGCCACGACCCAGACATCGTTGACCGGAACGATATCCAGCAGGGAGGCGCCCGGCGCGACAAGTCGGCCGATGCGGACCTGGCGATTGCCGATAACGCCGCCGACTGGCGCACGCACCACAGTGCTGTCGAGATCGATCTGGGCGAGATCGCGAGCGGCCCGCGCCAGCGCAACGGCGGCAACGGCAGCTTCGCGCTGAGTTTCAAGAACAGCGATGCGCTGCTGCTGTGCCTCTACCGTTGCCGATGCTCCTGCCACGCTCGCCTCAGCTCTCGACCGCGCGGCATCACTTTCGTCGACCTGGGCCTGGCTCACCGTCTTGCTGCGGATAAGTTCGCGGCGGCGGTCGGACGCCAATGCCGCGAGGTTCAATTCGGCCATTGTCGACAGTTTCTGGGCTTCGGCCTGCCGAACCAGGGCATGCTGAAGCTGGATTTCGGCATCGACATTGGTGAGGCGAGCCTGCGCGGCTTCGACATTGGCCACAGCTTGCGCGAGCCGCGCACGGTAGTCTCGATCGTCGATCCGGAACAGGACATCCCCAACTCGGACGGTTTGGTTATCCTCAACCTCCACTGCGGTCACATAGCCCGCAACTTTTGGAGCGAGCGAGGTCACGTCCGCACGGACATAGGCGTTGTCTGTAGACGTCTCGCCGTTCGCACGAGCCCAGGACCATCCCGCAGCCCCGACCACCACGGCACCGAGGCACAACAGCAAGCCAATCATCTTTTTCCTACCGTGTTGCGCCATGATGACCTCCGGTAATGGGCGTTACCATTGACATATATGGTAACGAACGTTACCAATCAAGAGATGCATTGTGATGGATGAAGAGCTATGGCTGCAGCAAAGACAGCGCGGCATAAAGAGCGCCGAGGGGCTCTTCTTCGAGCGGCGGCCGAGGCGTTTTTCGAACAAGGCTACGCTGCGACAAGCATCGACGCGATCATCGGACGCGCCGGCGGCTCGAAGCGCAACATCTACAGTGAGTTCGGCAACAAGGAGGGCCTGTTCTCGGCGATCGTGACGGAAAGCGCAGACAAAGCGCTTTCGACCTTGGAAATCGAGGACATCGAAAGCCACGATTTGCAGGCGACGCTGACCGCGTTTGGTCGGCATCTCATGGACGTCTACATGTCGTCCACCGTGATCGGCATCTACCGAATTGCCGTCACCGAGGCCAATCGCTTCCCTGATCTGGTGAAGTCGTTTTACGAACAAGGACCAGGCAGGACCACAGTGAGGCTCGCCGAGGTCCTTGAAGTGGCCAGAGAACGAGGGGAAATTCAGGCAGATGATTGCCTCCGTGTAGCCGGGCATTTTGTCGGCATGATCCGTGACAACCTTCACCTGCAGGTCGTTCTCGGGCTGCGCCCGGCACCGTCGGACGAAGAAGCACAGGAGGCGGTCGCATCCGTCGTAGAGATCTTCTTGAACGGCGTTCGACCTGGCCGGGGCAAGTAGAAGGGCGGTTGTCGCCTCCAACATCGAGCCGTCTGGTGAGCGTTCGGGCGGTGTGCCAATGCTGCATTCGACCCATGCTTCTCGACACTCCTGGGCCTCATCAATGATCCGCCTCACGTCGTCCGCGGCGACGTTGTCGCGCCTCATCAAGCACTGGATGATTGGGTCAGCCAGCATCTCTTTGATCGTTGGTTCGGCGTTTGCGGGGTCCATGGTCTGTTCCCTTGTCCGGCTCGGGCTCGCACTTGTGCCTCCGCCGAAGCATCCTAGGGGACGGCCGCAGCAGCAGGTCCGCGAGTCCGTCCCCGGTGTTTGGCCTTGGATTATCTGGAGCCGCCGGGCCTGGTGATCGACGGAGCCTGCGACCTGCGACTTGCCGCAAGCTGCATGGCAGCAATCGTCGCGACGCAAATGCCTATCACGACGTGCGTCCACATCGACCCGAATCCGAGCAGGAATGGAGCGACCACTGTCCAGCACCCCAAGGTGAGATTGGACCATTCGGCCCAATCGCCGTAGCGATAGAGCGCCACGGCAGAACAGCATACAATCAGCGTGCCTACGATCCCCGCGTTCCAGGCCGCGAGCGGTAACGCGGCGAACATGAAGGCAGAGCAGGCCAGGCATGCGCCCAGAATGAGGTTGGTCCATTCCAACCCTTTGCTTGGTACTTCACTTGTCATCTTCTTCTCCTTTGAGTTTATAGATGCCTAACCTCTCGCATTACTGAGATTGAGGCAGGTTGTAGTAGAATGACGTAGTCCGATGCATTATACTATTCTACCCAGGCATCTATTGGGCGATGCAAAGGGCTAGGGCAGTCGGTCGCAGGGATGGCACACACGTGCTGGGGCATAGGGGAAGGCGCCCCCCTCGTGAGAACAGCGCGCTGCCTTCGACCGGGCTTGTGTCGGATTGCCATCCACGTCTTGCTGCTGGGGACTCGGTCTAGCCGCGGGCGATCGCAGTGCAACGATCTGGATCCGGAGCAGCGCCTTTCACCGGCCACTGCCAGAATCAGATCAAAAGCAGCGGCACCAAGCGCATCCTTCAGGGGGCGCGGCAGCCTGCGGCAAAGCCATTCATCAAGGCGCCATCAGCGTTAGTCGACGATCCCCGGAGACGCTCTTCTTCCGGCCATAAGGGCCGGCCGCAGAACCTCTTCTCATGAGCTAGGTTTGCGGTCGTTGGCCGGCGCGCGAGCTGGGCAAATGGTGGGGTCGCGTTTTTCTCCTGGGAGCCCTCAATTTTTCAATCTTCTGGTATCTGCTGTTCGTTGCCGCCTATCGACTGCCTGGTGGCGTCGCGGCCACGGTAGGGGCTATGCAGCCGCTTTTCGTGCTTTTCCTGGCGCGCTTCATGATCGGAACGTCGATACGCCCAGTTTCCGTCTTTGCTGCGCTTGCCGGAGTTCTCGGCGTCGCCATACTAATACTGCAGCCAAATGCGAGGTTCGATCCGGTGGGACTTATAGCCGGTCTCGGCAGTGCCGTATCTCTTGCGGCGGGCTTAGTGCTGAGCAAACGCTGGCAAGCGCCGGTCTCGGCGCTCACTTTCTCGGCCTGGCAACTAACCGCCGGCGGATTGCTGCTTTTGCCGTTCGCTCTTGCGGTGGAGCCAGCCCTGCCCATGCCGAGCGCGAAGAACTTGGCCGGCTTCATCTGGCTTGCCGTGCCCGGCGCGGCTTTGACCTACATCCTTTGGTTTCGCGGCATTGCGCGGCTCGGACCTGCGGCTGTCGCCCCGCTCGGCCTGCTGAGCCCAGTCGTCGCGGTGGTAATCGGCTGGATGGTGCTCGGCCAGAGCCTCGGAGCGTTCCAACTAACTGGTATGGCGATCGTGCTGCTCAGCGTTTGGGCGGGGCAGAAGGTCCCGCAGGCCGCTCAGGTACCTCGACCTAGCAGAATGCGTGACCGCATCTCCCGAAAACTTTCGGCCTCCAACCTCGAAAGGAAGAAAACATGAAACCCTCCCGTACAATTCGCGTAATTGGCCTGCTCTTGCTCGGCAGCGCGAGTCTTTTGACCGAAGCACAAATAGCCCATGCCGCCGACGTGAAGTCCGTTTCGAGGCTCGCATTCGGCCCCGACAGCATTCTCTTTGTTGCCGACTGGAAAGGCGCCCAGGTGCATGCGCTGGCGTTGCCGGCGCCCGTGCCCAGAAGCGGCGAAGGCACCTTCAATATCGTGGACCTGGAGGCGTTGCTTTCCAAGTCGCTAGGCGCTGGCAAGGTCAAGGTCGAAGACATGGCGGCGCGCCCTGGCTCGGGCGAGGTGTACCTGGCGGTGAGTATCGGAGCGAACAAGACGCCGGCGGTTGTTGCCGTGACTTCCGACAAAAAGGTGCGCGAGCTCAACCTTGCGAGCATCAAGTCTACGACGGTTGCGCTGAAGAACCCGAACAACTCCAACTACGAGTTCTGGAAGGAAACACCGGAACGCAGCTTCACTGTCACGGACATGAAGTGGAACAACGGCGAGTTGTTCGTTGCGGGCCTGTCAAATCAGGATTTCGCGTCGACTCTGCGTCGCATCCCGTACCCGTTCACCAGCCAACAGACGATGACGTCGGTGGAGATCTACCACACCACGCACAACCAGATTGAAACGCGCGCTCCCATTCGCGCAATGTCGTTCGCAACGCTTGGCGGAAAGCCTTACGTCGTCGCCGCGTATCTCTGCACGCCGCTCGTGACCATCCCGCTCGAGGACTTGAAGGACAGTGCGCACATCAAGGGCAAGGCCATCGCGGAACTGGGCTACGGCAACACCCCCGCGGACATGATTTCGTACAGCGCCAAGGACCCGAGCGACAAGCCGCAAGACATGCTGATGCTGTTGAATTACCAACGCTCGGGCAACATCATCCCGGTCTCCGAGGTCGAGGCTGCGAACGAGAAGCCAGGCATCGACAAGCCCGTGCCTGCCGGCCAAATCGTCGGCGTGCAGGAGACGCCGGCACCGCTGGTGGGGGCCACCCGCATCGACAACCTCGACGACCAGTTCTTCATCGTTGTGCGCCGAGAGCTGGAGAAGGATGCCCTGCAGTTGGTGTCGTTCGACAAGGCCATGCTCTTCCGGCTAACCGATTACGTCTCCGAGTACGACTTTCCGCAGTACCGCTACAACAACAACGCATTCCAGCTCAAGAACTTCAAGCCTGCCCATGACATCCTGATGAAGCAGGAAGGGTTCCCCGAGCTCATCGGTTCGCACGAGTGAGGCCGGTGTGACGAAGGCGTTGCGCGCTCTGTGCGCCCTGGCCCTATGGACAGCGGCCGCCGCTCAGGCGGTCGCTGCTCAGTTGGTGCCTGTTGCCGTCCAACCGTCAGGGCCTGAGGTGCCAGCGAACCTGTTGCGCATCTCCCTTGTGTTCGCGCAGCCTGTCGGCGAGCAGGTCCTGCCACGGCTAGAACTGCGCCAGGCCAACGGCAATGTCATCGACAAGCCGTTTTTGGAGCAGGAACTCTGGTCTCCCAGCGGCAAGATCTTGACGGTGCTTCTGCATCCTGGGCGCGTGAAGAGCGGGCTCATCGCCCATGACACCGTCGGACCTGTGCTCCACGCCGACGGGCTGGTGGTGCTGACGTTGGGCGGTCAGGAAATCAAGCGCTGGAAGGTGGGTTCGGACGACCACGATGGCCCGCGCCCGTCCGGCTGGAACGTCGGAAGCGTCCGCGCAGGCACACGCGAGCCGCTGGTAGTGGAGCTGGACGCGCCTATCGACGGTCGGGATGTCGACTACCTCGCGGTTGCGAACTCGAGTAATCGCCGAATCCAGGGGCGCGCTCGGCTCGAAGTTGGCGAAAAGAGATGGATCTTTGCGCCCGACGCTCCATGGACTGAATTGAGGTACACGCTGGCCGTCTTTGGCAACCTCGAGGATGCTTCCGGCAACCGGTTGAACGGACACTTCGAGTCGCCCGGCACTGCGCCTGAGCCGACAGCTGCCGACGTCTACATCCCTCTAGCGATTGACCGAGCGCTGGTGACGCCGTAAGCGCCGCTTACGCAGTTCCACCGGTATTTTTCACCGGCAGCGAAAACTGTCCGCACCACTGCGAGCTTATTCCCCCGCCACGTTGTCCGTAAGTTGATGTCCATCGAACAGATCGACATTAACAAAGGATTCGATGATGACGCGCGCGGAACTTGCCGATGTCACACGGTTGACGAGCCTCGCTGCGTTGACTGCCTCTATCGCTCACGAGGTCAACCAGCCGCTGGCCGGTATCATCACCAACGCCAGCACCTGTCTCAGGATGCTGGCCGCCGACCCGCCCAATGTTGAGGGCGCCCGCGAGACCGCGCGCCGCGCCATCCGCGACGGCAATCGCGCGGCCGATGTGATCACGCGGCTGCGTGCTCTTTTCAGCAAGCGGGCAGCCGCGATCGAACCCATCGATCTTAACGAGGCCACTGCCGAGGTAGTTGCCCTGTTGTCAGGCGACCTTCAGCGAAATCGCGCGATTCTGCGCACCAAACTTGCCGACGGGCTGCCGAGGGTCGGCGGCAACCGCGTCCAGCTCCAACAGGTGATCATGAATCTGTTGCGCAATGCTGTGGATGCGATGACCGACGTGGACGATCGCGCGCGGTCAATATTGCTCAAGACTGAGCCGGACCAGGACGGCCATGTGCGCCTCTCGGTGCAGGACGCCGGCGTCGGCTTTGGCCCTGCGGGTCCTGACCGGATCTTCGATGCGTTTTACACCACCAAGAGCGACGGCATGGGAATCGGACTCTATGTCAGCCGTTCCATCATCGAGAACTTTAACGGGCGCCTCTGGGCTCAGGGAAACGATGGCCCAGGCGCCACCCTCTGCTTTTCGATCCCGGAATACGTTCCGGATCCCGCGACAACAGATCATATCGGCCCGAGACGGGCGCCCGTGAGCGGGTGCAGGCCGACCCGTGACGAAGCCCGCAGCTGAGCAACCGCTCACGCTTTTCCTGGAATTGCTCCTAGCTCATGGCGTCTGCGTCCATGACCGCCTGGGCGAAGGCCTCAGGTGCTTCCTGGGGAAGGTTGTGACCGATGCCGCCGCTGACAACGCGATGGGTGTACTTGCCCGAGAACTTTTTTGCATAGGCACTGGCATCAGCGTGCGGCGCGCCGTTGGCGTCGCCCTCGAGCGTGATTGTAGGAACGGTGATAACCGGCGCCTGCGCAAGTTGCCTTTCAAGCGCGTCGAACGTCGCTTCGCCTTCGGCGAGGCCGAGCCGCCAGCGGTAGTTGTGGATGACGATGTCGACGTGGTCGGGATTGTCGAAGGCGGCGGCACTGCGCTCGAAAGTGGCATCGTCGAAGTTCCACTGCGGCGAGGCGATCTGCCAGATGAGCCTAGCGAAGTCGCGCCGGTATTTCTCGTAGCCGGCGCGACCGCGCTCGGTGCTGAAATAGTACTGGTACCACCACTGCAACTCGGCTTTCGGCGGCAGTGGCTGCTTGCCGAGCTGCTGGTTGCCGATCAAATAGCCGCTCACGGAGACCAGCGCCTTGCAGCGTTCCGGCCAGAGTGCTGCAACGATGTTGGCAGTCCGGGCGCCCCAGTCGCAGCCGCCGACGATCGCCTTATCGATCGCAAGGGCATCTATCAGGGCGAGGATATCGGAGGCGATGACGGACTGTTGGCCGTTGCGCACCGTCGTATCGGACAGGAAGCGGGTTGGGCCATAGCCACGCAGATAGGGGACGATCACACGATAACCTCTCGAAGCCAGCAAATGCGTGGCATCGACATAGGTGTGGATGTCATAGGGCCAGCCATGAAGCAGGATAACCGGCGTGCCGTCGCCAGGACCCATTTCGGCATAGCTCACGCTAAGCGCCCCGGCATTAACCTGCTTCAACGGTGTGAAACTATTGCGCATGGTGGTTGCCTTTGCTGGATCCGTCGCGACGGGCGCTGGCTTGGCTGGCGCGATCAGCCCCAGCTCGGCGGCGAACGTCATCGCCGTTGCGCCAATCAAATGGCGACGACGGAAATCGACGGTTGCGGGAGTCCTGTCCGTGTTCATGACGAATGCCTCGCAGATTTCAGTTGCGGGCGATCGGCGCATCGTGCGCGCCGGTCGCCAGTTCCAACGGCTGCGTCAGACGAGACTGACTGTCACGTCGATGTTTTTGCTCAACGCCTTGGAATAGGGGCAGATCTGGTGCGCTTCCTCGACGAGGGCTTGCGCGACATCCCGCTCGACGCCTGGCAGGCTTACGTTGAGGCGGGCGCGCAGGAAAAAGCCCTCGCTGCCATGGTTCAGGTCGACTTCGGCGTCGATGGTCGGGTCCGAGGCGAGCGTCACTCTGCGCTTGCGCGCCACGATGTCGAGCGCACCTTCGAAGCAGGCCGACCAGCCGGCCGCCAGCATCTGCTCGGGGTTGGTGCCCGGTCGTCCGGAGCCGGGCGGCGAAAACTTGACTTCGAGCTGGCCGTCGTCGCTACGGGCGATGCCGTGATCGCGGCCGCCCTGCGTGTGAGCCCTTCCTGTATACAGAAGCTTCTCGCCCTGCGGGGCCGTTGCAGCTTGTGACATGGTCGTTCCTTTCGGTTTCTAAGAATGATCGGGAGAAAATTTCGGAGCCTGCGTCAGGCCGCTGCGGCAACGCGGTAGCGTGCTGCGGGAAGGCGATTTGACAGATTGGGGATGAGTTTTTGACGGGCCGCTTCGTAAGCGTCCCAGTCGGCGGCGTCGGGCAGTGCGGGGATGGTGACCAGCTCACCCTGGTCGAAACCCGAAAGAGCAGCATCGACCATGTCCTCGGCGGACATGAGGATTGCGCTTGGAAGGTTTTCGAGGGGCCTGCCGGACAGGTCCCAGAAATCCGTGGCGGTGGCGCCTGGCAGTACGGCCTGGATGCGCACATTGCTGGCGGCCAGCTCCTTGAACAGCGACAGGCTGAGCGCCAGAACGAAGGCTTTCGTACCGCCATAGACGCCGTTGAGGGATTCCGGCCGGATGGCAACGATCGACGCCACGTTGACGATCGCTCCTGCGCCACGCGCCGCGAAGGTCGGCGCTGCGGCATAGGTCAGGCGGGTGAGCGCGGTAACGTTCAGCGAAATCATCCGCTCCATCGCGTCGACATCGGCCTCCAACAATGGGGCGACTGAACCGATGCCGGCGTTGTTGACCAGCATGGTGATGCCCGGCTCTGTTGCGAGCAGCGTCTCGATCCGCTTCAAGTCGGCTCTATCGTTGAGATCTGCGGCAATGACGTTGACAGCGCGGCCAGTGGCGCCGGCAATGCGTCCCGCCACCGCATCGAGCTTCTTCTGGCTGCGGGCAACCAGGATGAGATCGTAGCCGCGGCGTGCGAGCCTGTCGGCGTAGATCGCGCCGATCCCTGAAGAGGCGCCTGTGACAACTGCGATCCCTTTGGAAGTAGTAGACATTTCATTCTCCGATCCGGTTTTGCGCCGTCTGGTGGCGATGGATTGTGGGATGCGCGGCCGGGGGGAGGACCCGGCCGCGCGTGCGGCAGTGAGCGGTGGGGAGGGCCGCCCTGTCGCTTTAGATTTGCTGGCGCAGCGGCCGGAACGCGGTGCGCAGCTCTTCCGAAAAGACCTTCGGCTGTTCCCAGGCAGCGAAGTGGCCGCCCTTGGCGAGCTTGTTATAGTGAATAAGCTTGGGGTACGCCTTCTCGGCCCAGCTCTTCGGCGCTGCGTAAATCTCATCGGGGAAGGCACTCACAGCAACCGGCAGCTTGACGCCGCGAACGTCGAAGAAGCCTGCTCCATTCGAGATCTGCGTCGTATCCCAGTACAGCCGGGCCGAGGAGACCGCCGTATTCGTCAGCCAGTAAAGCGTGACGTTGTCGAGGATATCGTCACGCGTCAGGCCTTCCGTTGCCCCGTCGAAGACGCGAGCGATGAGGTCATAGCTGCGGATGTCATGGTCGAGCATCCATGCTGCCAGACCGACCGGCGAGTCGGCGATGCCGTAGAGGCTTTGCGGCCGGTTCGACATTTCCAGCGCATAACCCAGCCCCTTGCCGTAGAATTCGATCAGCTGATCCCACGCATTGCGTTCTTCCGCGGTCAGATCGGCGGGAGGCGCCTCGTGGAATGCGAGTGCCTTCGAGATGTTGGCCGGCACCGTGGCCGCCATGTTGGTGTGGATGCCGAGCAATCCCTGCGGCTGCTGCAGGGCCATGATCTCGGAGACGGCATTACCCCAGTCGCCGCCCTGCGCCACATATTTCGTGTAGCCAAGGCGCTGCATCAGCGTTGCCCATGCTTGGCCGATGGTGACAGGAGTCCAGCCAGGTGCTGTCGGTTTGCCGGAGAAGCCGTGACCGGGCAACGACGGGATCACGACGTGAAACGCGTCAGCTGCGCTGCCGCCATGCGCCGTCGGATCGGTAAGCGGGCCGATGATCTTCAGCTGTTCGATGATCGAGCCCGGCCATCCATGCGTAACGATCACCGGCAATGCGTTCTCGTGCTTTGAGCGCACGTGAATGAAGTGAATGTCCAGTCCATTAATCTCGGTGACGAACTGGGGCAAGGCGTTGAGACGCGCCTCCACCTTGCGCCAGTCGTGATCGGTCGCCCAGTACTGGGCGAGCTTCTGCACCGTCGCCAATTGCACGCCCTGGGAGTGGTCTGTGACGGTTTCCTTGTCGGGCCAGCGGGTCGCCGCCACGCGCTGGCGCAAATCGTCGAGGCGCTCTTGGGGGATACTGACGGAGAAGGGGCGGATCGCTTCCGCTTCCGCTGCCGCTGCGCCCAATGCCTTCGGAACCATGCTGATAACGCCGACCGCAGCCGTAGCGGCGAGAAGCTCACGCCTCGTAGGGGAAAGTAAATCTGCTGACATAACGTCCTCCTATGCAAAGGAAATTCATTTGACTTGTGCATAGTTCTGTCGTCAGCGACGTTAAATCCATTGCACGAAGGTATCGGCAATACTTTTGGATTGGTTCGAAGCCTGACTGCGAAACATCGCGATGGAACTGCGGACGCTGCGCGCGTGTCGGTGCTGGTCCGCAGTCGCGCGCAAGCGTCTGGCTTTAGAATCCGGTTTCGCATCGTGACGTTAACGCAGCGGGTGCCAAGGCGCCTGCCGCGCTCAGATCAACAATGTTACACTGCGTGGTCTATCCAGCCCGACGATCTGCCTGACGCATCGGTAATTTCCAATTCGGCCGCGGAAAATGGCAGGTGTAGCCGTTGGGATAGCGCTCGAGATAGTCCTGGTGTTCGGGCTCGGCCTCCCAGAAGTCGCCGACAGGAGTCACCTCGGTAACGACTTCGCCGGGCCACAGTCCCGAGGCGGTCACGTCGGCGATAGTATCTTCCGCAACGCGCTTCTGCTCGTCGTTTGTGTAGAAGATTGCCGAGCGGTAGCTCGTGCCGACGTCATTGCCCTGGCGATCACGCGTTGTCGGATCATGAATCTGGAAGAAGAACTCTAACAAATGACGGTAGCTAATCCTCGCCGGATCGAACACGATCTCGATCGCCTCTGCATGGCCATCGTGTTTGCGATAGGTGGCATTGGGTACGTGGCCGCCGGTGTAACCGACTCGGGTCGAAATCACGCCGGGATAGCGGCGGATCAGATCCTGCATTCCCCAAAAACACCCACCCGCAAGTACAGCTCGTTCGTTCGCGACACTCATCTGGATATCCTCGGATTCAGGCTGTTTGGAATATAGGAACTGCCGACCCGAATTGTCAGGCAAATTGCCTGTATTTAAATGGATGCGGCTAGGCACTGCATGGACTCAGCGAGGCCGTTCGCCCCGCCTTGGTCCCTGGTGTCATTTGACGGCTTCGACCGCTTCCAGAATGACCGCGGCCACGTCCTTTGGGTGCGACAGCATCGGAACATGGCTGGACGCAATGGCCGTGACATGGGCATTGATGGCCTTCGCACTGTCCGCGAGCAGCTTGGGATCGATCATCTGGTCATTCTTGGTGACGACCGCCCAGCTTGGCTTCGACTTCCAGGCGGCTGTCGTTACCTTCTCGTCAAAGTTCGCGCCGCGCACAGGGCCTTGTATGACCGCGATCAGGTTGGATTCCGCCTTGGGAACGTCCGGGGCGAAGTATTGGGCGATATCGTCGTACGACAGCGTCAGAAACCCCGCGGCATCAACCTGCGGGTGCGCCAATCCGGGCGGGGTGGGGTAGTCTTTGTTGAGATCGGACGTCGACTGACCATCGCCAGGGGAGAAAGCGGCGACATAGACCAGCGCCTTGACGCGGTCGTCATTGCCGGCCTGGGTAATAACGGTCCCTGCCCAGGAATGGCCGACCAGAACGACAGGGCCCTTTTGCTGCGCGATGGCACGCTGCGTGGCGGCCACGTCGTCGGCAAGCGAAGTCAGCGGATTTTGAACCGCGACAACGTTCAGGCCCTTTGCCTGAAGCAATGGAATGACCTTGTCCCAGGACGAGCCGTCGGCGAATGCGCCATGGACAAGAACGACTGTCGTCGGCGCAGTCTGCGCCAATGCCGGTGTCGAGCCGCCGGCGGCAGCGATGAGCATAGCTCCTATAAAGATCGCGATGCCTGCCCGCCGAATGCCAAATTTTGAGATGGCAATCCTTGTCATGACTTCTCTCCTTCCCAGTCGGGGTTTGTATCCATTGTTTGCTATGTCCAAAAGATGCGCTGCACCCAAAGGCAGTGCCATTGCACGTTGGTATCGGCGATACTTTTGGATTGGTTCCAGGTCGCAGAGAGCGACAGGCGGCACGGCGTGTGGATGAGCTTGGCGTATTGTCTCTCTCAAAGACGGATCGATCTGGGCCTAAACGGTCGGACGTGATCGCCGGCTACACCAGATAGCCCGACACGCCGTCCCACAATAACTTGAACGCCGTCACGATCAGCAATCCATAGCAGGCTCTATAAAGCTGACGCTGATCCAGCCTCCCATGAAGCCGCCAACCAAGCCAGACGCCGGCGGGAATGGCGAGCACACATATGGCCATCACGACCCAGGTGTTGCCTTCCGGCTTCGACAGCACCAGCCATGGCACCGCTTTGATCATGTTGCCGACAGTGAAGAACAGGCTCGTCGTCCCTGCATAGACTTCCTTGCTGAGGCCGAGCGGCAGCAGATACATGGCAAGCGGCGGTCCGCCCGAATGTGCCACCATGGTGGTGATTCCCGACGTAAGACCTGCGGCGACCGCCTTCGGCGATGAGCGCCGCCGAATCGTGACGTTCGCTCCTGCAGCAAACCAGAGGCCGACGAAGATCAGGGTGGTCACCGCCATCACGATCGATATGGCGCGGTGATCCAGAACGCGGAAGAGCAGATAGCCAAGTCCGATCCCGACCACGAGGCCTGGTAACAGCAGCAAAAGGTCGGGTTTCGACCATGTCGAGGATTTCCAGTAGTGCAGTGCGATCAGGTCCATCGCAACAAAAAGCGGCGCCAGGAGGCCACCCGCCGTCACCGGATCCATGACGATCGACAACAGCGGAATGCCAATGATGGCGAATCCACCGCCGAACGCGCCCCTCATGAAAGCGATCAGGAAGACGCCGGCAAAAGCGACAATTATCGTGGCGGCCGTCAGCTCCATGCGGAACTCCAGCTTTCTCGTTGACTATGTATTGGAAGTTCAGCCGAGCTGCCGGAGGCGCCCGAGCAACTGCGGAGTTGGGTCTAAAGCGGTTGCGTCAATCAGCGAACCGGCGGCGCGCCTCGCGACTGGCTTCAAAGCGCGACCGACCGATGTCCCTCAGCAAGTCGTCGCTCAGCTCGAGCAAGGCCTTGCGCGAGCGCCGCTTCTTCACCTGCCGCTCCAGCCAGGCCATCCTGGATGTGACCGAGAAAGCCGAATCGCAGGTCTGTTCGAGGTCGTGGTCCAGCCCCTTGGGCGTCTGGTAATTTGTCTTGATCGTGGCCATTGTCGCATCCTCTAGTTCTATTTCAATCGCTCGTAGAACTGGCCCGTCGCAGCAAAAGAATCGATTGCACCATGGTGTAGGCAATACTTTTGGACTGTCCGTCGGTGGGACCCGACGAAACCGACACCAAGGCATAATAGACGTTTGCCCGACGTTGGCGCAGTTTCACCAACGTGCTCGAAAGGATAGCGCATGAAGAGTGATCAGGGCAGCGTACTAGATGCGCTGCCGGCCATGGCATGGACTGCGCTACCTGACGGAAGCATTGACCTTATCAATCGACGCTGGTGCGACTACTGCGGCCTCCGTTCGGAAGAGGAGCGCGGTCGGGCGTGGCAGGCCGTGGTTCATCCGGACGACCTGACAGGGTTACTCGAGGACTGGCAATCGATCATCGCTTCCGCTCAGCCCGGCGACATGGACGCACGTATACGCCGCGCGGACGGAGAGTATCGCAGGTTTCTCATCCAATGCAGCCCGGTGCACGACCAGACCGGACAGCTCAGCAAATGGTGCGGAACCGCAACCGACGTCGAGGACGCGCGGCGTACTGAGGAGACATTTAGGCAGCGCGAGTTCGACTTTCAGGCAATCGTCGACAGCATCCCGATTCCGGTTGCCGTGACCACTCCAACAGGCGAGGTCGAAGGTCTCAATCAGCTGACCCTCGACTATTTTGGCAAGACGCTCGACGAGTTGAAAGGCTGGAAGGCATCCGAAGTCGTCCACCCCGATGACCTCGAGCACACGATTGCGGCCCAAGTCGCTGCGCACCAGAAGGGTGGCTCTTATAACGTCGAGAGTCGCCACCGCCGCGCCGACGGCGTCTATCGCTGGTACAACGTGCTCGGCATGCCTTTGCGTGATGCGCGTGGTCAAATTCTGCGCTGGTTCCACTTCCTGATCGATATAGACGACCGCAAGCGAGCGCAGGAGGCTCTCGCGGTCAGTGAACGCAATCTGCAGCTGACGATCGATACGATGCCGGCAATGGCGTGGTCGGCGCGCCCGGACGGAAGGAACGAGCTCCTTAGCAAGCAGTATGTCGATTATGTCGGTCTCACGCCTGATCAGATACCGGCTTGGGACTCCATCGACGCGCTGCATCCGGATGACTTTGACCGCATGGTTGCGACCTGGCGCAAGATCGTGGCTTCCGGGATGCCTGGGGAAGGCGAAGCGCGGCTTCGCCGCCACGACGGCATCTACCGGTGGTTCCTGTTCCGCGCCAATCCTCTGCGCGATGACAAGGGAAATCTCATCAAATGGTACGGGGTCACCACCGACATCGACGACATGAAGCGGGCGCAGGAAGCATTGGCCGCCAGCGAGCACAATCTCCAGGCAACCCTCGACACCATTCCGGCAAGGGTCGGCGTTTTCAGCGATGATGGGACGCACGTGTCCGTCAACAAACGTACGGTCGAGCTCAGCGGCATTCCCAGTTTTGGCGATTGGCGACTGGTTTTCCATCCTGACGACCTGCCATTCGCGGAGAGCTTGTGGCAGCATTGCCTGGCCACGGGAGAGCCCTTCGAATGCGAATACCGCGCCCGCATGGCTGACGGCACGTATCGCTGGCATCTGGGGCGTCGGGTGCCGTTGCGCGACGACACGGGGAAGATAATTCGTTGGTACGGCATCGCCCACGACATCGAAGACCGCAAGCGCGCGGAGCAGGCCTTGCAGGAAAGCGAGCGCCAGTCTCGCCTGATCGTCGACAGCATCCCGGCCAGGGTCGGCATCTACGATACAGAGGGAAACCGCATTTCCGCCAACAAGCGGGCACTCGAACTGAGCGGCTATGCCATTGGGTCGGATTGGAGAGAGATTTTCCACCCAGACGATCTCGGGCGCGCCGAGGAACTGTGGCGTGCATCTCTGGCCAACGGCGAGCCGTTCGAATGCGAATATCGCGCGCGCATGGCTGACGGGACGTATCGCTGGCACATAGGGCGCCGCGTGGCGATGCGCGACGATTCAGGAAAGGTGATCCGCTGGTATGGTGTCAGCACTGACATCGAGGATCGAAAGCGCGCCGAGCAGGCACTTGCGGCAAGCGCACGCGAATTGCGTCTGATCCTAGACTGTATCCCTGCAAGGGTCAGCGTACACGACACCAATGGCATCCGTGTTTCCGCCAACCGGCAATCAATCGAACTCAGTGGTCTGCCGGGGGATGCCGATTGGAGGGAGCTGTTCCATCCGGATGATGTTGGGCTCGCGGAGAAGCTATGGCGCGAGAGCCTCGCAAAGGAAGAGCCCTTCGAGGCTGAATATCGCGCGCGGATGGCGGACGGCACCTATCGCTGGCATCTGGGGCGCCGCGTGCCGGTGCGTGACGAGACAGGAAAGGTGATCCATTGGTACGGTGTCAGCTCCGACATTGAGGATCGAAAACGAGCCGAGCAGGCGCTGGCGGCGAGCGAGCGCAATCTACAGGCGACCATCGACAGCATTCCGGTGAGGGTCGGCATTTACAACGCGGACGGCACAAATGTGTACGTCAACAAGCGTACGCTCGAGCTGAGTGGCCAGCCCAGCGGCGTCGACTTTCGGAGCCTTTTCCATCCCGACGACCTGCCCCTCGTCGACAGTCGCTGGCAAAAGTGCCTGGCCACCGAGGAGCCGTTCGAATGCGAGTATCGCGCCATCATGGCCGACGGGTCGTATCGTTGGCACGTAGGCCGACGCAGGCCTATGCGCGACGAGACAGGAAAGGTCATCCGCTGGTACGGCGTCACCTCGGACATCGAGGATCTAAAGCGCGCCGAGCAAGCACTGACGGCAAGCGAGCGCAGTCTGCAGCTTACCATCGATACGATCCCAACACTTGCCTGGGCGGCGCGCCTGGATGGCACCGCCGAGTTCCTTAACAAGCATTATCTCGACTATATCGGTCTTGTCGCCGAAGGGGCGCAGGATTGGGGCTTGGCGGCGGCGGTCCATCCTGAGGACATGACTGGTTTGGCCGATGCTTGGCGAACCATCATGGCTTCGGGAAAACCGGGGGAGACCGAAGCGCGGCTGCGGCGCTATGACGGTGAATATCGATGGTTCCTGTTCCGCGCCAATCCGCTGCACGACAAAGACGGCAACATCGTCAGATGGTATGGCGTCAACACCGACATCGAAGATCGCAAGCGCAGTGAAGAGGGTTTTCGCGCCATCGTGGAAACGACGCCCGAATGCGTGAAAGTCGTGGCGCATGACGGCACGGTTCTGCGCACAAATGCTGCCGGCGCGACAATGGCAGGTGTGCCATCCATCGATAATGTCATCGGGCAGCGGTTTATCGACTTCGTGGCTCCGGAGCACCAGGAAGAATATCGCCAATTCCACGAGAAGATCTGTGCCGGGCAGAAAGGCTTTCTGGAGTTCGACCTCATCAATGCGCAGGGCGTTCGCCGGCATATGGAGACGCACGCCGCTCCGCTGCGCAACAGCGACGGCTCAATCGCGCAGCTCGGCATCACGCGCGACATGACGGCGCGCAAGCGAGCGGAAGACGCCCTCAGGCGCAGCGAGGCATTCCTGGCGGAAGGCCAGCATCTCGCTCGTATGGGCAATCTTTCCTGGCACGTCGCCAGCGGCGAGATCATCTGGTCCGAGCAGCTCTATCGCATCTTCGAGTTTGAGCCGGACATGGTGATGACGCTCGATCGAATCGCCAGCCGGGTTCACCCCGAAGACATGCCGATGATTGTTGATATGGTCGAGAGAGCGCAACGCGGCGTACGCGAATTTGAATACCAACCCCGGATTGTGCTGCCCGACCTGTCGGTCAAATATCTGCACCTGATCGCACACCGGGCCGGATGCCATGGCGATGGCGAGATCGAATATATCGGCGCCGTTCTCGACATAACGCAACGCCGACTGTCGGAAGAGGCGCTTGAGAAGCTTAGATTCGAGCTTGCGCAGGTAACCCGCATCATGAGCCTCGGCGCCTTGACGGCCTCGATCGCCCATGAGGTGAACCAGCCGCTGGCGGGCATCATCACAAACGCCAGCACATGCCTTCGCATGCTCGCCGCCGACCCGCCCAATGTCGAAGGCGCGCAGGAAACGGCGCGGCGCACGATACGCGACGGGAAGCGCGCGGCGGACGTGATCGCGCGATTGCGGGCGCTGTTCACCAAACGCACGGTGGCCTTCGAGCCGGTCGATCTCAACGACGCAGCGCAAGAGGTCATCGCGCTGCTGTCGGCAGATCTGCAGCGCAATCGCGTGATGTTGCGCACAGAACTGGCCGACGAACTGCCCCTGCTTGCTGGCGACCGCGTTCAGCTCCAACAGGTGATCATGAATCTGTTGCGCAACGCGGCAGATGCGATGAGGGACGTCAAAGACCGGCCACGGCTTTTGCAGGTTTGGACCGCTGGTGACGAAGACGGGGTTCGTCTTTCCGTGCGCGATGCGGGCATCGGCTTCGGCCCCGAAGGGATCGAGCGGCTGTTCGAGGCGTTCTACACAACGAAGAGCGATGGCATGGGAATCGGCCTCTCCGTCAGCCGCTCGATCATCGAACGACACAACGGACGTCTTTGGGCGCAAGCCAATGATGGGCCCGGAGCAACATTCGCTTTTTCGATCCCACACTGTGCAGCGGATGCAACATCCGTTCACGATGTTGTCGCGACCGAAGCGGCTCGTGGCAGTACCCAAATTACATCGGAGTTTTCATGAAAGTTACGCATCCACTCGTGTCGATCGTCGATGATGACGAGTCCGTACGTGAGTCTCTCCCCGATCTGCTTAAGGAACTCGGCTTCAGCGCCGATGCCTTTTCCTCGGCTGAAGAGTTCCTGGCATCTGATAGCCTCGGCCGAACCAGATGCCTGATCCTCGACGTTGCAATGCCAGGGATGACCGGCCCGGAGTTGCATATCGAGCTGATGCGCCGCGGGGAGAAGATTCCAACCATTTTCATCACGGCTCTCAAGGATGATGCCGTGCGGCCGCGCCTTATCGAGCAAGGTGCTGTAGAATGCCTGTTCAAGCCGTTCACAGACGACGCTCTGCAGGAGGCCTTGAATTCGGCGCTGCAGCCGGACTGATGCGCGCAACTTGATCGGCATAAGGCAAGGGGGGTAATAGTTGTGCATACGGACTTGGTGAATTCACCCGGAGACCTGGGGAGCTGACGCCTATGCCGCAGGAAATCCCGCTCGTCTTCGTTGTCGACGACGACATTTCGGTCCGAGAATCGCTCGAACTGCTGATACGATCGGCAGGTTGGCAACCCGAGATGTTCGAGTCAGCGCAGCAATTCCTGTCCCGTCCGAGGGCACTGGTTCCGAACTGCCTTATCCTCGACGTCAACCTTCCCGATTTGAACGGCCTGGACCTGCAGAAGCTGGTTTCTGTGGAACGGACGGAGATGCCTATCATCTTCGTCACTGGTTACGGCGACGTGCCAATGACGGTAAAGGCAATGAAGGCCGGGGCCGTCGAGTTTCTGACCAAGCCTTTCAGTGAAGAATCGATGCTGGCGGCCTTGGAGCAGGCTCTCGATCGGAGCAGGACTGCGCTCGCTCTCGAAATCGAGATGCAGGTGCTGCGCGACCGCCACGCATCGCTCAGCCGCCGCGAGCAGGAAGTGATGGCCCTGGTCATTACAGGACTGCTGAACAAGCAGGTGGCGTACGAGCTAGGCATCAGCGAGATCACCGTCAAAGCACACCGAGGCAGAGTGATGGAGAAGATGCAGGCTGCATCATTTGCCGATCTCGTCAACATTGCCGGCAGGCTACGCATCGGCCATTAGGGTTACGTCGACCACGGTCGGTTTCTTCGATACCAACAGCAACCAAATTCTGCGCTTGCGGTCCGGGACCCATGCTGTTTCGCATCAGGTGGCCAACCGACAGGACAAACCTGTCGGCGATACCAATAGCTCCGGAGGACGGGCAAAATCGAGTCTAAAGTATTGCTGATACCAACGTGCAATAGATCTCCCGAGCATACAGATAAATATGAATTCGGACACAGGAGCACCAGAGACTCGCGTTTAGCTCGATCCTACCGGAACCGCTGATGGCTTCACCGCCTGAATAACGGTCTGGCCGGCGGGAGGAGAGGAACCGCCGAGGGAACCGGGATCAATGCCGAGTTATGGCGACGTCGCTCAGCTAGTTGCTGACCCTATTGTGCAGACGGGTACGCTCGCTGCGCTGGGAACGGTGTCTACGCGGCTGGCGCTTCGCAAGCGATCCGAACGCCAATTGGTCGGCCAACTGGCTCTATTTGCTGCGCTCACTGCTCTGCTGGTATCCCAAGACATCGTTCCGTATGCACCAGGGCCGCAGGACACCTCCGGTCTGCTGCGCTTTTTTCTTGGGCTCGCCAAGATCGCGTGGTGGACCAGCGCTGCCTGGTCGCTGATCAGCCTCGTGCGCGTCTTCGTGATTTTCGAGGGACGTGTTCGCGAAGGTCGTTTCCTGCAGGATCTCGTCGTCGGCATTATCTACGTCGGGGCAGTGCTGTCAGTGGTCACCTACGTCTTCAATGCCCCGGTCGGCACCCTCATTGCCACCTCCGGCGCCATCGCGGTGATCCTTGGCCTGGCCTTGCAAAGCACATTGAGCGACGTGTTCTCGGGGATCGCGCTCAATCTGGCCAGGCCGTACGGGATCGGTGACTGGCTCGTCCTCGGCAACGCGATGGAAGGCAAGGTCGTCGAGACCAACTGGCGCGCAACGCATCTGCTGACCGGCGCCAATGATCTGGTCATCATTCCCAACAGTGATCTCGCGAAAGCGAGACTCACAAATCTGAGCACTCCCGAGCCCAGCCACGGCGTGACACTCACGATACGTTTACGGCCGACGACAGCACCGTCCGCCATGATCGAGTTGATGCATTCCGTCCTGCTCAGCAGCACATCCACCTTGAGAACCCCAGAGCCCAGTGTTCATGTGGCCTCGCTCGATGCGAACGCGGTCGAACTGGAGGTAACGTTTAGGGTTGCCGACGTGTCCCTGGTGGGCGTTGCAAAAACCGAGATATTTGATCTGACCTATCGCCACGCGAAGGCCGCAGGGATGGCTCTCGCCCAACCTCCCGATGGCGGCGTCGTCACCGTTGCCGCACCGGCTTCGGGCACGTTGTCCGCCGGGCTTCGCGCCACGCAGATGCGGCTGCTCGACGCTGTTCCGCTGTTTGCGCATCTGACCGAGGATGAAAAGGAAGCTCTTGCTTCGACGATGACACGCCGCACCTTTCGCAAAGGTGACGTATTCGTTGAACAGGGAAGCGTGTTGAAATGCCTTATGATCGTTCGCAGCGGCGTGGCCGTCGTCACGCGGCGGCGCGAGGGTGTCACCGGCGAGACGGCCGAACTGGCCAGACTGGCGCCGGGCGATTTCTTTGGAGAGGGTGGCCTGCTGACCGGTGCGGGCGAGCCCGGTTCTGTCACCGCGCTGACCCCAGTCGTGGTTTATGAGATCACCCAGGAAGGGCTGGCGCCACTCATGCGGGACCGGCCGGCCATTGCGGATGAACTCGGTTCGCTCCTGTCAAGGCGAACCGTTGCGGAACAGTCCAGGCTTGATGAGCGTCGCGGCTCTGTACTGCCAAAATCATATCCCGGCCTGACCACCCATATCCGGCATCTGTTCCATCTTTGATCGAGCTCTGATTCCCATACCAAAGTATCGACGATACAATCGTACTATATATTCGAGCAGATTATCTTCGCATATTGGTCATAATTCAACGCACTGACTTGCACGGCAAAGATTTATTGCTGTGGCTGCGGTGCATCGATGGAGAGATCGATATGCCTTCTGCAACTGCCTTGAAGCAGGCTCGTCAGCCAAAACCGCTGCCGGCGCCCAACGCCGATTTCTATCAGATCGAGGAGACGTTGAGTGCCGAGGAACGTGCAATCCTCACAAAGGTGCACGATTTCATGGAGACCAAGGTCGCGCCGATCATCAACGATTATTGGGTCAGGGATGCTTTCCCGTTCGAGCTGATCGAGCCGCTGAAGGCACTCGATATTGGCGGCCTTAACGTTGGCGACTACAGCTCGAAGCTGAAGGGCATGGTGGCGATGGAGATGTCGCGCGTCGACCCGTCGTTCACGACCTTCTTTGGCGTTCACACCGGCCTTGCCATGGGGACGATCGCTCTGCTGGGTTCCGAGGAACAGAGACAGCAATGGCTGCCGCCGATGGCGCGGCTGGAGATGATCGGCTGCTTCGGTCTGACCGAGCCGCTGGTTGGCTCCGGGACGGGCGGCGGACTCCTCACGACCGCGAAACGCGAAGGCGATACCTGGATCCTCAACGGTGAAAAAAAGTGGATTGGCAACGCACCCTGGTGCGACGTGTCAATCATCTGGGCGCGCGACCTGGATGATAACCAGGTCAAGGGGTTCATCGTCGAGAACAAGACGACGCCCGGCTTCGGCGTGGAGAAGATCGAGAACAAGATGGCCCTCAAGGTGGTCCAGAACGGCCTGATCACCATGAAGGACTGCCGCGTTCCGGAAGCCAACCGCCTGCAGAACGCCAATTCGTTCCGCGATACCGCCCACGTGCTGCGCGAGACTCGCTCCGGCGTCGGCTGGATGTCGACCGGCGTGTAGATGGGCGCTTACGAAGCCGCGGTGAAATACACCCAGCAGCGCATTCAGTTCGGCAAGCCGATCGCCTCGTTCCAGATGATCCAGGATCTCATCGCCAAAATGCTCGCCAATGTAACGGCGTGCCAGGCGCTGATGTTTCGCCTTGAGGAACTCCACAGCGAGGGCAAGCTTCTCGACCAGCATGCGTCGCTCGCAAAGGCATTCACGACGCAGCGGATGCGCGAGACGGTCGCCTGGGCGCGTGAGGTGCATGGCGCCAACGGCATCATTGTCGACAACAATGTCGGACGCCTGTTCGCAGACGCCGAGGCGCTCTACTCCTATGAGGGCACCTTCCAGATGCAGAACCTTATCGTCGCCAAGGCCGCAACCGGGTTCAGCGCCTTCGTTTGAGGCGCTGACTGCCGGAGCGGTCAAACATCCCATCATTCACTTCGAAACTCAGGAGACGATCCATGAGCTCGCCCGCTGTTGCACAGACCCTGGAGCACGCCATGAGCTTGCCGGTCAGCGAAATGTACGCCGCCAACGTCCTCTACGAGAAGAGGGGCGCCATCGCCTATGTGACGATCAATCGTCCGAAGGTGCTGAACGCGCTCAATCGGGCGACCTGGCTGGATCTCCGCTCGGCGTTCGAGGACGCGCGTGACGATGCCGCGGTGCGCGGCGTCATTCTTACCGGCTCCGGCGACAAGGCGTTTGTCGCCGGCGCCGATATCAGCGAGCTGGCGCATGTAAGCGCGGTCGAGGCGGAGGCATCGAGCCGTCTTGGACAGGCAGTGCTCGATCTGGTGGAAAATCTTGGCAAGCCAGTCATTGCTGCAATCAACGGCTTTGCGCTGGGCGGCGGCTGCGAGACGGCAATGGCCTGCACCATCCGCATCGCCGTGCCGCCGGCCAAATTCGGCCAGCCTGAAGTGAAGCTGGGATTGCTTCCCGGGGGCGGCGGTACCCAAAGGTTGCCGCGGCTGATCGGCAAGGGCCGCGCGCTTCAGCTCATTTTGACCGGCGGCCTGATCGACGCCGAGGAGGCTTATCGCATCGGCCTTGTCAACGAGATCGTGCCGGCGGCCGAACTGATGGCGCGCGCGGAAGCGATCCTCCACCAGATCGCCGCCAACGGACCAATAGCCGTGCGCTATGCGCTCGAAGCCACGCATAAGGGCATGGACACGAGCCAGAGCGAAGGCCTGGCCCTCGAAGCCGCCTATTTCGGCCTCTGCGCCGGAACAGAAGACAAGAAGGAGGGCACGTCCGCCTTCCTCGAGAAACGTGCCCCCCAATTCCACGGGTACTAAACCGCAAGATTTCAGGAGAACGAAAATGACGGCCGACAACATCTTTTCCGGGCTGAAGGTGGTGGACTTCTCAAGCTTCGTCGCCGGTCCCAGTGCCGCCGTGATCCTGTCGGACTTCGGCGCCGACGTCATCAAGGTCGAGCCGCCGACAGGCGACCCCTGGAGACACGGGCACCAGGTCGCACCGCAGCCGCTGGCAGAGGATCCCTATCAATGGCATCTCGCCAACCGCAACAAGCGCAGCATCGCGCTCGATCTGAAATCGCCCAGCGCGCAGCAGGTGCTGCAGAAGCTCGTCACCTGGGCCGACGTCTTCGTCGTCAACACGCCGCACCACGCCCGCGCCAAGCTCAAGCTTGAATACAGCGATGTCGTGGAATGGAATCCGAGGCTGATCTACGCCGACCTAACGGGTTTCGGCGAAAACGGGCCGGACGCGAACCTGCCCGGCTTCGACATCACCTCCTATTGGGCCCGCAGCGGGCTGCTGTCCATGACGCGCGATGCCGGCTCGCCGCCGACCTGGCCGGTGGGCGGGAGCGGCGATAACGCAACTGCCATGGGGCTCTATTCGGCCATCGTCACGGCGCTGTACCGCCGCGAGCGCACCGGCCAAGGCGCGTATGTGACGACCTCGCTGCTGGCGGAAGGTGTCTGGTCAGCAAGCGTTTCGATACAGGGTGCATTGGCCGGCGCGACGTTTGCCGCGCCGCACGATCGCAAGAATCCTGCGAATGCAGCGCTCAACGTCTATCGCGCCTCCGACGGAACATGGTTCGTTCTAATCATTGCGCCCGACAGGTTCGTTGCCGTGGCAAAAGCCATCGGCCGCGAGGACCTCCTTACGGACCCGCGGTTCTCGGATCGCGCAAAACTCGCGGAAAACCGGCCGCAGCTCACCGCCATCCTCGACGAGGTTTTCGGAGCGCAGACGATGGCGCACTGGCATGAGGTTTTCAGTGGCGTGAACGTCACATTCGGCGCGGTGCGCGGTCCCGAAGAGGTGATCAAGGATCCTCAGCTTGCGCTTAACGGCATCGTCGTTCCGCTCGAGGGCGCCAGCGGCAAGCTCACGTCAACGATCAGCAGTCCGATCCAGGTCCACGGCGTGGCAAAGGTTGCCGCCAAGCGCGCGCCCGGCCTCGGTGAACATACCGAGGAAATCCTTCGAGATCTCGGCTTTGGCGTAAACGAGATAGGCAGTCTGCGCGCAAGTGGCGCCATTCCGACAGCGCCGGAACGCGCCGCCTGAAGCAGCCGCCGCACAGGGACTTGTCGACGACAAGATGTATCGATCAGAAGGCACCGAAGTTCATGGATGAGATCGTAACCGAGCATATCGAGAGCGTACTTCGGGTCGAATTGAACCGGCCGGCAAAGAAGAACGATATGACTTCCGCAATGTACACGCAGCTCGCGGATATCTTCAACGACGCGGCCAACGACGACGGCGTAAATGTCGTGCTTTGGCACGGTGCAGGGGATTCGTTCACCGCCGGCAACGACATAACGGACTTCCTTGAAAGTCCGCCAGGTCCGGCAGAGTCCCCGCAGGCTCATTTGATGCGCGCATTGGCCGATTTCGACAAGCCGTTGATCGCGGCCGTGCGTGGCGTCGCGATCGGTGGCGGAACCACCATGCTGTTGCATTGCGACTTCGTCTATGCCGGCGAGAGCACCAGGTTCCAGACGCCTTTCATCAACCTTGCCCTGCCGCCGGAGTTTGGGTCGAGCTACGCTCTGCCGGCGCGTATCGGACATATCCGGGCCGCGGAATTGTTTCTGCTGGGAGATCCTTTCGGCGCCGCGCGCGCAGCGGAGCTGGGCCTTGTGACCCGTGTGGTGCCCGACGATCGCGTGTTCGCCACAGCGATGGAGACGGCAAGGAAGCTTGCAGCCAAACCAGGCGGCGCATTGCGGGCCAGCAAGAGGCTGCTCAAACGGGCATTCCAAGGCCAAGTCGGTGCGGCGATCGAGATCGAACTGCGCGAGTTCAGCGAGCGACTGCGCTCAGCCGAAGCCAAGGAAGCGCTGTCTGCCTTCCTTGAGAAGCGCCCACCGAATTTCACGAAGACGTCGGCGATGGCGGCCGAATAGGCGTTGCCGCCGTCCGCGACATGAAGGGAACAGGTCATGAGCATATTAGAGGCTACCAAGGCAAAGACCAGGTCGGGCGCGGCCCGCATGGGCCGACTGTTCGTTCTCGAACTCAGTGGCGGTCGCATTCACGCGATGAATTCGGACGGCTCCGACCAAAAGGTCATCGTCACCGGCTGCCGACTTCCTGACGGTATCGTGGTCGATGCTGCAGCCGGCCATATCTACTGGACCAACATGGGGACGCCCAAACTCAACGACGGCTCCATCGAGCGCGCCGATCTCGACGGAAGCAATCGCCGGATCATCATACCGAACGGCGTCATCCATACGCCAAAACAGCTTCACCTGGAGCAGCGCAGCGGCAAGCTCTATTGGGCTGACCGCGAGGGAATGCGGGTCATGCGTGCCAACCTCGACGGCACCGACGTCGAGACGCTAATTCAGACCGGGCAGGGCGAAGACGATCGAAACGACGCGACGAGATGGTGCGTCGGCATTGCCGTGGACCCGATCCGGCGGCACCTCTACTGGACTCAAAAGGGTCCGGATAATTCGAGCCTTGGCAGAATTTTCCGGGCAGGCCTGGATTTTCCGAAAGGCGAGGACGGCTTTAACCGTTCAGACATCCAGGTACTGTTCGACGACCTGCCTGAGCCGATCGACCTCGAACTCGATCTCGAAAACGGCTTCCTCTATTGGACCGATCGGGGCGATCCTCCCTTCGGCAACACCGTCAATCGCGCGCCGATCGAGCCGCCGGCTGGCCGTGGGCGCGCGCCGGAGATCCTGCTCGCCAGCCTGATGGAGGGTATCGGCATCGCCCTCGATATTGCCGGCGACCGCATGTTCATCACCGACCTTGGCGGGTCGGTGTATTCCGCCAGGCTCGACGGGACTGAGCAGCGGACGCTTCGCTATGCCCAGGGCAATCTCAGCGGCATTGCCTACGCCTGACCATTCTCAAGGAGATCAGATCATGTCCGACACCAAAACCATTCGCCAAGTCGCTGTCATCGGAACCGGTGTTATCGGCGCAAGCTGGACGGCGCTATTCCTGGCCAAGGGTCTCGACGTCGTCGCAACCGACGTCGCGCCCAATGCTGAAGCCGGGTTGAGACGGTTCGTCGACGCCGCGTGGCCGGCGCTCGAGAGGCTGGGGCTCGCTCCCGGCGCCTCGCCTCTGCGGCTCGTCTTTACCGACGATTTGGCAGAAGCCGTGAAAGGCGCCAACCTCGTGCAGGAGAACGGGCCTGAGCGGCTCGATTTCAAGCAGAAACTCTACGGCCAGCTCGACCAGTTGTTGCCGCCTGACGCCATCATTGCCTCGAGTTCGTCGGGACTCGCCATGAGCCAGATTCAGTTGGGCGCTGCATCGCATCCCGAGCGTTGTGTGATCGGACATCCGTTCAATCCGCCGCACCTGATGCCGCTGGTCGAGATCGTCGGCGGAGCAAAAACCTCGGAAGAGACGATTCGGCGCGCAGAGGAATTCTACACCTCGATCGGCAAGAAGACTGTCCGCATCAACAAGGAGCTGCCGGGGCACGTCGCCAACCGTCTGCAGGGTGCGTTGGCGCGCGAGGTCTATTACCTTGTTGCCGAAGGTGTGCTGAGCGCGGCCGACGTCGATACGGCTCTGTCCTATGGGCCAGGTCTGCGCTGGGGCATCATGGGTAACATGATGCTCAACCATCTCGGCGGTGGCCAGGGCGGCATCGACCACTTCTTCGAGCAATTCGCGGCCCCAATGACCGCTTCGTGGAAATCTCTCGGCGCGCCGGTGCTGACGAAGGAAGTGCAGAAGAAGCTGATAGACAGCGTCCATGCCGAGGTCGGATCGCGCACAGTGGCGGAGCTGGAGGCGGAACGCGACGAACTGCTGCTCGGCTTGCTCGAATTGCGCACCAACGCTGTGGGGGCCAGCCGGCGCGCGCCCGGCGTAGGCTGAGCGCGCCTCAGGTCGTATCGGCATCGGTCACGATCGGTGATCGCGGCCGCTCCTGCAATTGCGTCGCTTCATTCAGACCTATAGAGGACGCCGCCATGACGGGCAGGCTCATAGCAGGCACCGACTCCGCGTATCAGTATCCGCTGCTCATAAAGCAGCTATGGCATACGCCGCTCTTGCAGGCGCCAGATCAGGAGATCGTCTATCGCGACGTAAAGCGCCTCACGTATCGCCAGTTGCGCGAACGCATCGGGCGGCTCGCGTCCAGCCTCGCCGGCTTAGGAGTTGAAGCCGGCGACACTGTCGGCGTGCTCGACTGGGACAGCAATCGGTTTCTGGAAGCCTATTTTGCTGTCCCAATGATTGGGGCTGTCCTGCAAACCGTGAATGTCCGGCTGTCGCCGGAGCAGATCGCCTACACAATCAATCACGCGGGCTCGTCGGTGCTTCTCGTCAACGATGACTTCGTGCCGGTCCTGGAAGGTGTCAGGCAGCAACTGCCCAGGGTGAAGACGCTGATTGTGATGTCGGACCGAACGGCCCCCCAGACGGGCGGCCTCTCCTTTGTGGGCGAATACGAGGACCTGCTGGCCACCGCCTCGGGCGACTATGACTTCCCCGACTTTGACGAAAACACTCTCGCCACGACCTTTTATACGTCAGGGACGACGGGTAAGCCAAAAGGCGTCTACTTCAGCCACCGACAGCTGGTGCTCCACACGCTCGCTCAAATGGCTTTCCTGGGCACTGCCACGAAACAGGGCCGTTTCTGCCGCGACGACGTCTATATGCCGATGACCCCGATGTTTCATGCTCACGCCTGGGGATTGCCATGGACGGCGACGCTCAGCGGAGTGAAGCAAGTCTATCCGGGTCGGTACGATCCCCATTTGCTCCTCAAGCTGATCAAAACCGAAGGCGTCACGGTCA
The DNA here is from genome assembly GCF_000359125.1 of Mesorhizobium sp. STM 4661. Taxonomy (GTDB): domain Bacteria; phylum Pseudomonadota; class Alphaproteobacteria; order Rhizobiales; family Rhizobiaceae; genus Mesorhizobium. Next base: position 67,942 of record NZ_CAAF010000077.1, read on the forward strand.
CGCACGGGGTGCCGACGATCCTCCAAATGCTTCTCGGCGCCGCCACAGCGGCAAACTGCGACCTTGCCGGATTGAAGATGGCGGTCGGGGGCTCCGAGCTGCCGAAGGCGCTTGCCAAGCAAGCGCTCGCGCTTGGCGTTGACGTCTATGCCGGCTACGGCATGTCTGAAAGTGCTCCCCTGCTTTCTCTTGCACAGGTCAGAACCGAAGACCTCACCGCGGATGTGGACAGACAGCTTGATATCCGAACCATGGCCGGCATCTCGGCACCCCTTGTCGACCTACGCCTGGTCGACAGGAACCGGGATGAGGTGGCACGCGACGGCAAAAGTTCGGGCGAAATCGTGGTGCGTGCACCGTGGCTCACGCAGGGCTATGCCGACGACCCAGAAGCGTCCGAGCAATTGTGGTCCGGTGGCTATCTGCATACCGGCGATATCGGCGTCATCGACGCCGGCGGATATCTTCGTGTCGTCGATCGGATCAAGGACGTCATCAAGTCCGGTGGCGAATGGGTCTCGTCGTTGCAAATCGAGGACCTCATTTCGCAGTGCGAAGGTGTCTCCGAGGCTGCGGTGATCGGCATCAAGGACGAGAAATGGGGCGAGCGTCCGCTGGCTCTGGTCATCAGGAATGCCGGCAGCGAACTCAGCGACACAAGGATAAGGGCGCATCTGAAATCGTTTGCCGATGCCGGGACGATTTCGAAGGTCGGCATTCCCGACAAAATACTGTTTGTCGATACGCTTCCACGGACCAGCGTCGGAAAGTTCGACAAGAAACAACTCAGAGCGACGTATGGCAATATGGCGATCGTTGAACACAGGGAGGAAGTGCATCATGAGTGACCGAATCCCGGCAGACCGTCTTCATCTGGACGATCTCCACGTCGGGCAGCGCTTTGTAAGCGCCAGTCATACGATCGATGAAACGCAGATCAAGGCTTTCGCCGCGCAATTCGATCCGCAGCCGTTTCATACGGATGCGGAGGCGGCTGCGGGCACTCTGTTCAAGGGGCTGGCGGCAAGCGGCTGGCATACCGCCGCCATCACCATGCGGCTGAATGTCGAGGGCGGTCTGCCGCTGGCCGGCGGGATCATAGGAGCAGGGGGTGAGATAAGCTGGCCGGCACCGACGCGCCCCGGCGACATCCTGCACGTGGAGAGCGAGGTCGTCGACGTCACGCCGTCCCGGTCAAAGCCAGATCGCGGCATCGCCACCATCGTCAGCCGGACGATCAATCAGCGTGGCGAGGTTGTTCAGAACCTCACGGCTAAGCTTGTGGTCCCGCGAAGGGCTGTGACCTAAGCGCTGCGGATCCCAAGCCGCGGCGATCATCGACCTGGCCCTGCCAAAGCGACGGCACCCAACCCTGGGGACAATCTGTTGTGCCTCGGCCTCAAGCCGAAAGACGCTGCTTTACAGACCAATCCAAAAGTATTGCCGACACCTTCGTGCAATGGATTTGCGGCCGCCGTCAGTCGATCTCTAACGCATCCAACAGAGGAGATGTGTCATGAGCGATCCCCGGCTTAGCAATTCACGCGTCGCTGCAATCATCAGGACGAAGAACGACATCAGCGTCACCCAGGCACGATGGATACTCATTCCGTTGTTCGGATTGTGGATCCTAGTTTCCGCCGCAAGCGTGATCCTCCAGTGAGGAAATGGACCCGGCCGTGAGCGCAACCACGACACAATTGCCCTCCGCTATCGCCGGATTTCCTCTCCGGTCGTGGGCTTTCGCCATCCGCATCTGGATGGCCTCGGTCGTTGCCCTGCTGGCGAGCTTCTGGCTTCAACTCGAGGCGCCGGCCTCAGCCATGCTCACCGTCATGATATTGGCGGAACCGACCCGTGGGCAGGCGCTGGAGAAGGCCGGGTTTCGCCTGATTGCCACTCTCGTCGGCGTGGCTGCCTCGATTGCAATCGTAGGCGCGCTGTCGCAGACGAGAGATCTGCTCCTGGTGGCCTTCGCGCTTTGGATGGGCCTTTGCATTTATGCATGCGGCCTGCTCGACGGCTACCGCGCCTACGCCGCGGTGCTATCGGGATATACCGTCGCGTTCATCGCCATCCAACAGATCGACAACCCGCAAGGTGTCTTTGAAGCAGCAACGGAGCGCGGTGCTGCCATTGCGGTTGGCGTGCTGTCGATCACCCTCGTGAACGATCTGCTGTTGGCCCCGGATCGTCATCCGCAGCTTGGGGCACAACTGACAGCCCTGCACCAGCGCGTGCGAAATTATGCACGGGCGGTCATTCGCCGTGAGGCCACCGATGCCATGGCGGTCGCGGTCCTGATCAGAGAGATCGTCACGCTCCGCTCGGACATATCGAGCCTCGGAGCCGAATCGAGCAGCGGTCCGGTGAGAAGCGCCGCGGCCCGCAGCGCGATGGTGGCGCTCGTGGCGGAACTGCAGGCGGCGCGCGCCTTGGCCGCCCTTCCGGCAAGATCGGATACCGCACTGCGCGAACGGTGGGCCTCGATGTTTGATTTGAGCCCCGAAGAGCTTTCGAAAATATCATCGCGCGATCAAGACTCGCCCGACTCAGATCAAGCGCCGCTTCGGTGGGCGTTTGGCGAACTCATGCGGCGGGATGCGGAGGTTCGCCTTCATCTTGTGGCGCTGAAGTCCGTCGTGCGCCCGTCCTGGTCATGGCGAGCGCCGCTCTACCGGTCACAGCGGATTGCGATAGAAAATGGAGTCCGGGCGGCAGCATGCGTTGCGGCAGCTTCCCTCGTTTTCGTATTGGCCGGCTGGCCGAGCGCGAGCTCGGCGCTTTCTCTGGTTGCAGTCGCACTCGGACTGGGTGCGACGACGCCCGCGCCACGGACCTTCACGACGCTCGGTTTTATCGGCGCGCCGATCGCGGTCGGGCTGACCGGCATCCTGGAATTCGTTGTCCTCAACGGCGTTTCCGACTTTCCACTGCTGGCGATTGGCCTAGCTCCATTCCTGATCGGAGCCGCGCTCATGGCGACCTCGCTGAATCCGGTCTGGGCGGGTCTTGGAAAAGTGAACCTGATCTTCATTTCGGCTATATTCGCCCCGAGCAATCCGCAAACCTACAATCCGCAGTCATTCCTGTTCACCTCGCTGTTCACCTGTGCGGCGATGAGCGTGTTGCTCGCAACTCAGTATCTCATTCCTCCCGTATCGAACCGTCAGCGCCGACGCTGGCTGCTCGCGTCGGCGTGGCATGATCTTCGGCTGCTGCTGGATCGTCCCGATCGGCGCTACGCGCCCGAGGAGGCGGCATTCAGAGATGCCGTGCGGGTCGGGCAGATCGCTTCGGCCGGCCCAAACGAGGCGGAGTACCGGACGTCCGTCGAACATGCGCTGGCGTATTTCGATCAAGCCGCGGCAATCCGCTGCGGTGCAGCCCGGCTTGCTCGGCTGACGGATAGCGCCTTGGCGGCTCTGGTCGTAAACGCGCGCGCAGCTTTGGCCGCGCGAGATCCGCAGCTTATGCGAGCAGCCGCCGATAGTCTGTGTGCCCACGCCGAGACCGATCATGCCGCCGCGGCGCGTGCAGCACTCGTCGTTGCCGGCGCAATTGTCGAACAGGCGCCTGCCGCCGCAATTCATGTTCAGGGAGCCAGGTCATGACGCACGATTTTCATGAGCTTGTGGTCGGCGGGGTCTTTTTCGCGCCATTCATCACCTACGCGGTCGCGGCGCTCGTCATCATTCTGGGGCTTCGGCCGATCCTGCACCTCGTCGGCTTCGCAAGCATCTTCAGCCACGTGTCAATCGCCGAGCTCAGCCTTTATGTGACCGTGCTTGGCGGCCTTGTGCTTCTCGCTTGATGGAGACTGTTATGGACGCGCAACTCAAGGAAGAGTTTGTTCTGGAAGCAGCGCTGGCCCCGGAGCCTCCCGCTTTGCCGCCTCCGCAAACGGATAATGGGACATTACGAGCGCCGAACCTCAAGTTCGCTGCTCCGGCTGCCCCGCAGGAGGGCACACAGACAAGTCTCATGCTCGAAGGCCAGTTGGCCCGGCAGGGGGGCGCCATGCGGCTCGCGCTAGCAGCAGTAGCGAAGCGACTGGCCACGCTGGTGCTGGCGCTTGTCGCAGTGCTCGTTTCCGTCGTCGCTTGGGACCACTACTTGACCGCTCCATGGACTCGCGACGGGCGAGTCCGCGTTCAGGTGGCAAGCGTGGCTCCTGAAGTTACCGGCCGGATCAAGGAACTGCGCGTTGCCGACAACCAGTTTGTGCACAAGGGCGATCTTCTCTACGTGCTCGACCCGTTCGATTTCGATGTAGCCCTGCACAGCAGCAAGGCAGCGCTGCAGCAGCAGGCAGCGGATCTGCAGGTGAAGCAGCGGCAATCCGAACGACAGGGGAAATTGTCCAGCCTCGCCACCACCCCCGAACAGCAGCAGATCTACGCCGGCAACGCGATCCAGGCTGAGGCCGCATTCGAAGCCGCGCAGTACCAGGTCGCCCTCGCCGAAGTGAACCTGAAGCGTACCGAGGTTCGCAGTCCGGTGAATGGATATGTGACGAACCTGTTGCTGCGCGCGGGCGACTATGCTCGCCAGGGTATCGCCAATGTTTCGATAATCGATACCGACAGTTTTTGGATCGACGGATATTTTGAAGAGACCAAGATGGCGCGCGTCTGTACCGGCGCCCAGGTCGAGGCGAAGTTGATGGGCTACTCAGCGCCGATCATCGGGCACGTCAGTACTATCACACGCGGCCTCAGCGTTTCCAATGCAGCCACTGGCGCCCAGGGACTACCGAATGTGGATCCGATCTATACCTGGGTGCGGCTGGCACAGCGTGTTCCGGTTCGCATCGCGATAGACGAAGTGCCGCCCGGCGTACCGCTTGTCTCCGGCATGACGGCAACCGTCTCGATCCGGGACCACTCCGCCGCCGATCATTCTACTTGGCTCGACAGCGCGCGTGAGAGTCTGTTCAACGTGCTCGACGGCCCCCCGGCCCGGCCCAATTGTATTTCAACGGTAACCACCGACGGTGAATTGGCGCAATCGGTTCCGGAATGGGAAGCACAGGCGACGCCCGAGCCGGAACAGATCAATCCCGGCCTGGCCACCGGCATAAAGGTGTCACCGCGTCATGATTGACCCTCCCGGCTGCCTGGTTATGTGCGATTTCGGGAACCGGCAAATGCTGTTTGGACGGCCGAGATGAGGCGCAAAGCAGCCATCCAGGTGCGTTCCAAGAAGATCGCCTTCAAGGTTGGAAGCCGCGCTTTCACGGTGTATCCACTGACCAGTAGTCTGAAATGGGCCGGAGAACGAACCCGCTGCGCGGGAGGGCGCCTGCGATTGAGGTAGAGATCACGAACCGGACGTCGCGCTCGCATTGAGGGTGGTTCGGCAGCGGCAGAGCATTACGGGCTTCTTCAACAAGGAGCCTGACCATGCCCTATCCTGTTCTTGATGCACCTATCAGTCCACTTCGTCAGCGGCTGATCGACGACATGAACATGCGGCGTTTCTCACGGGAGACGCAGCGCAACTATCTCCGCGACATCGGACGCCTGGCGACGTTCCTCGGGCGTTCACCAGACACAGCGACCACCGACGACCTGCGCCGGTTCCAGATCGAGCAGCAGGGCGACGGTGTTCCCGTGCCGACGATGAACAGCATCGTGTCGGCGCTGCGCTTCTTCTTCACGCATACGGTCGATCGTCCCGATCTGGCGCGCAAGCTCGTTCGTCTGGCGCACCCGCGCAAGCTGCCCGTGGTCCTGAGCCGCGACGAAGTCGCTCGGCTGCTCAACGCCACCACCTGCCTCAAGCACCAGGCCGCGCTCTCGGTCGCTTATGGCGCGGGCCTGCGCGTGGCGGAGGTGTCGACGCTGAAGGTCGCCGACGTCGACAGCGAGCGCATGCTGCTACGTGTCGAGCGCGGCAAGGGCGGGCGATACCGGAACGCCATGCTGTCGCAAGACCTGCTCTGGTTGCTGCGCCAGTGGTGGAAGGTCGGACGCCAGCAGGGGGTGATGCATCGCGAGGGCTGGCTGTTTCCGGGGCAGCATGCGATGAAGCCGATCAGCACCCGGCAGCTCTATCGCGTGGTCGTCGAGGCAGCGCAGGCGGCCGACATCGCCAAGCGCGTCGGGCCGCACACGCTGCGCCACAGCTTCGCCACCCACCTGCTGGAAGACGGCACCGACATCCGGATCATCCAGGTCCTGCTCGGGCACGCCAAGCTCGACAACACCGCCTTCTATACCAAGGTCGCGACCCGCACGGTGCGCACGGTTACCAGCCCGCTCGACAAGCTCGGCCTGTTCAAGCCGGGAGAGATCTCGCCCGACGGCTGAGCCGTGCGCGCCTCTGTCGAGGTCGCCGATGTCTTCCGTGCCGCCGGGCCCGCCTACCGGGCCGTCTATGCAGGTCATCTGAGCCTGCAGCAACTCAAGGTCATGTCGGCGATCGAGCAATGTCGCACCGCGGCCCTCGGCGGGCATGTCGAAGCCTGCGAGGACTGCGGCGAGTGGCGCATCGCCTACAATTCCTGCCGCAACCGGCATTGTCCCAAGTGCCAGGGCGCGGCCGCGCGGACATGGCTCGCCGAGCGAGAGGCCGACCTGCTGCCGGTCGGATACTTCCACGTCGTATTCACGCTCCCCACCGAGGTTGCCGCCATCGCGTTCCAGAACAAGGCGGCGGTCTACAACCTGCTGTTCAAGGCGGCATCGGAGACGATGCTGACGATCGCGGCCGATCCGAAGCATCTGGGCGCACGCATCGGCATCACCGCCGTGCTCCACACATGGGGTTCGGCGATGACGCATCATCCGCACGTGCACATGATCGTGCCAGGCGGTGGCATCTCGCCGGACGGAAGCCGGTGGATATCGTCGCGTCCCGCCTTCCTGCTGCCGGTGCGGGTGCTCGGCAAGCTGTTCCGCCAGCTGTTCCTCTCCCGGTTGGTCGCGCTGCACGACGCTGGCCGGCTCGCCTTCTTCGGCGCAATTGCTCATCTCGCGGAACGGCGGGCATTCCTGCGCCACCTGTCGCCGATCCGGAAGAAGCGCTGGGTGGTCTACGCCAAGGCGCCCTTCGCCGGCCCGGAAGCGGTGCTCGCCTACCTGTCGCGCTCCACCCACCGGGTGGCGGTCTCGAACAGCCGCCTCATCCGCCTCGACGAGAGCGGCGTCACCTTCCGCTACAAGGACTATCGTCGCGAAGGCGCCGACCGGCAGCAGGTCATGACGCTCGCGACCGACGAGTTCATCCGCCGCTTCCTGCTGCATGTCCTGCCGCGTGGCTTCCATCGCATTCGGCATTGCGGCCTGCTTGCCGGTTCCGCTCGCAAGGCCAGCCTCGCGCTTGCTCGTGAACTCCTGAACGTCGCCGCACCGTCCGACGATGACACCACGGACGAACCGGACAACTTTCGCCCGCCATGCCCCTGCTGTGGCGGCCGCATGATCGTCATCGAGGTGTTCGAACGATGGAGGCAGCCGCGCGGACCGCCACACGGTTCCCCGTCGACCGGGAGCAGCACGCCATGACCCGGCATGGAAAGGTTCAGCCTTCAGCTGCAGGCACTCAGCCTTCGGCAACAGATCGACGCACGCCTATGGTGCTTATCGACTCCGACAGAGCCGCGCCCAGCCGCCCACCGTCCCGACAACACCGCGCGGAGGCGCAACGAAGCGGTCTGTCCGCATTCACCCCAGAGCTCCTCGACGGCGGTCGCGCCATCGCCGACATCTGCCGAAATCCGAAATCCCCATAGCCATCGCCTGTGGCCCGCGGGTTCCTTCCTCGGGGACTTTCGTACGCCTGCCGGCGCCCGAAACTCTTCACGGAAACGGATTGGCAGCTTCGAGGCTCGGATTATCAGAAGCGGACATTCAGGCTCCTTGGGAGCATGGACCTGATCTGACCCGAAGCGCACTTTCATTCGGCGATTGGGGCTTGGCAGCTTCGCGCCCCAACTCGGCGTATGGTTCGATGTCACCACCAGCAAACACGACGGCAAAGATACCCGCAGTGTATTGGGAAACTTAGTCCTGCGATGTCACAACTGAGTGCCATTGTTGCAAATCTCATCGAAAAAGGGCCGAAGGCAACCTAGGGCGGATATCACTCAATGTCGTTGAGAGAACCGCGTATCGATCTGCGCGAAGGCAGTGACGACGCCGATCGTGGAAAAGGCGGGGAATGGCCTCGATGATGCCGTTTCCGCCTTCAACCCGTTTGAGCGACGCACCGGGAAGACGATCGTCCGCGTTCGTCCGTGAGGGCCTGGGGACGGCAAGCGATCCTGCCCTGAACAGGCTTCCCATCCCCGCAATATTGGATAACGAGCTGGCTTCTTCTGGTACAGGTGCGGCGCTGATGAACTTGTTCAGCGTGCAAGTCTTCCGGAGTTAGCGCACGGAAGTCAGCTCCGCGCGGCAGGCCTCTGCAAACACGCGCAGAATGTCATGGGCGGCCACGCGCGAGTGCCGGGCCGCCAAGGCGGACGAAGTCGTCTCGTATGTCGTAACGACGTGTTCAAGCACCGCCTCGGCGGCCCCGATGGTGGCTGGCATCGCAAATAGGCGAAGCTTGCTAATGGCGGTGTACATCGGGACCAGCTTGGACGGGTCATCCAAGCGTTCCTGGACCACTCCGTCAGCATAGGCCCTCGATGCTTGGTCGATGAACTCGCCGAAAAGCCGCTCGCGACGCGAGGCCTCCTGCTCGAGCCGCTGCATCCGATTCTGACGATGCTGGGTAAGCCAGCTCGTGGCAACGGATGACAAGGCGCCAATGGCGGAACCGGCCAGTGCGGAGACGGCGGTGATGGTTGCTGGGTCCATAGTCATGCGACTCTTCTTGAAGTTTCCGGTCGGGCGCCGGCCTGGCGGAGGAGTTGATCCTTGCCGAGCCGAAGCTCTCCCTTGCGGTAGCGGAAAAGGAGGTGGGGCCGGCTGCTCCACTCCCCGGCCTCATAGCTCGTGGTGTCGTTCAAATTTGTCATGTTGCTCACCAGGCCAGCGAAAAACTTCTAAGAAACTGCTCGCCACCCAGCACGATGAAGGACAAAACGGTCATCAACAGGCCGCGGTGGAAGCGCGCCTGCTTGATGGTCCGGACACGCGAGGTCTTCAGCAATTCGGTGGCCAGCACCGACGTCCAATCGGACTTCAACGCCTGGTGGACCATGGCACGGACATCGGAGAAGGAGCCGGGTTCGACATAGTAGACCGGCGCAACGGCGGAAGCCCCGGACACCTTGCCATTGAATTCCTTTTCCACGCGCATCCGGCTCGGATAAAGCACTTGGCCGAACTGTATTATAGGCATGATCACGATCCCCCAGACGACCGCATAGAACAGCGGCCCGATTGGCGCATGTGTCGGCAGAAGATCGCCGAACCGCAGCACCAGGTTAAGGGCAAGAATGTAGCCCACGCCCACGATCTGCGCCCTCGTGTCGTAGGAGCGCGCCGCCGTTTGCGCTTCCTGCAGCGCTGAGAGCAGCATCTTGTCGACATACTCGCGGGCGGTCTCACCGGATCCGGCGTACATTGTTGCATCCGATCCGAAGTAGCGATGAAGGAGAGAGGACGACGTTTCCGGCATACCGATCCCCTTCTCAGTGCTGAGGTGCGAGCATGGGCGCCGCAATCGCATCCGGCTCGGCCGATGCCGTCGGCTCGTCCTTCTCCCGGATACCATTGACCGCGACATAGAGGGCCGGGAGGAAGACCAGGGTCAGCACCGTGGCCACGGCGAGCCCGCCGACAATGGCGTAGGCCATCGGCCCCCAGAACACGTCGTGCATGATGGGGATCATGCCAAGGATGGCTGCAGCCGCGGTCAGCATGATCGGCCGGAACCTGTGCGTGGTCGCGTCGATCACCGCCTGCCACGGATCGATGCCGCGCGCCCGCTCATGCTCGATTTGATCGACGAGGATTACGGAGTTGCGGATGATCATGCCTGCAAGTGCGATGATCCCGAGGATGGCGATGAAGCCCATCGGCGTGCTCGTCGTCAGCAGCGCGATCGCGACCCCGATGAGGCCGAGCGGCGCCACGCTGATCACCATGGCCATCCGGCGGAAGCTGCCTAGCTGCACGATGAGTACGGTAAGCATCAGCGTGATCATCAGCGGAAACTGGGCCAGTAGCGCGGCGTTGCTTTGGCCGCTCTTCTCGACCGTACCGCCGGTCTCAATCAGGGTGCCCGCCGGCATCGACTTGCGCAGCCCCTCGATCGCGCCCGCGAGTTGCTCGTGAACTGAGGCGGGCTGCAGCCCCGGCAGCGGTTCCGCCTGAACTGTGATGGTGGGCAGGCGGCCGCGACGCCAGACATAACCCTCGTCGAGATCATACTGGAACTCGGCAAGCTCGCGCAGGGGCACCGAGGCGCCTGTCGCGGTGGGGATCTGAAGATTGCGTAAGGCCTCAACGCTTGAGCGCTCGCTGCTCTCGGCCCGCGCAACGACATCGACCAGATAGATTGAGTCGCGAAGCTGAGTGACCGTCGAGCCGCTGATCACGCGGTCGAGTGCCTGCGCGACCTGTTGCGAGCTCAGGCCAGCCTGACGCACGCGATCCTGATTGACCACGATGCGCAGCTCCTTGCTCTTCTCCGCCCAGTCGTAGTTGACGTTTCGCACAAGTCCGGATGACCGCAGCACATTTGCGAGTTCCTCCGCGTGCTCCCTCGCCTCCTCGGCCGTCGGCGCGCTCACCCGGTATTGCACCGGCCAGCCGACGGGTGGCCCGAGTTCCAGGCGCGAGATGCGGGCCTTTACGTCCGGGAAGCTGTCGGCAAACAGCGTCTGGAGCCTCATCAGAACGCGGTCGCGCGCCTCGAGGTCCTTCGCTACGACCACGGTTTCCGCCATGAAGTCGTTGTCGAGCTGGACGTCGAGCGGCAGATAGAAGCGGATGGCGCCGCCGCCCACATAGGAAGAAAAGCTGGCGATGTCCGGGTCGCTGGCAAGCCACTCTTCCAGCCGTTTCGTCTCCGTCTCGGTCGCGGCGATCGAGGCATTCTTCGGCAGCGTCATCGTTACCACAAGCTCGGGCCGGTTCGACGCCGGGAAGAACTGCTGCTGCACAAAACCCATGCCGTAGAGCGAGGCACCGAAGGCGGCAAGCGAGGCGGCGATGGTGAGCCAGCGGTGCCGCATGCTGAAACCGAGCAAGCCGATGAAAGCGCGCATGAAGCGGCCAGGCCCATGGGCGTGCGCCTTCATGCGGGAAGGCAGCAAGGAAAGCCCGATTACCGGCGCGAAGATCACGGCCACGAACCAGGACGCAACCAGCGCAACCCCAATGACCGCAAACAGCGAAAACGTGTACTGTCCGGTGTTGTTGTCGGCGAAGCCGATCGGCAGGAAGCCGAGGATCGTGATCAGAGTTCCCGATAGCATGGGGAAGGCGGTAGAAGTGTAGGCGAAGGTAGCCGCCTTGATTTTTTCCATGCCTTCCTCGATCTTCGAGATCATCATCTCGATAGTGATCATCGCATCATCCACCAGGAGGCCGAGCGCGATGATGAGAGCGCCAAGCGAGATACGCTGCAAGCTGATGCCCATCGCTTCCATGGCGATGAAGACGATCGCCAGTACCAGCGGTATTGACAGGGCAACCACGAGCCCTGCCCTGAGCCCGAGGCTGAGAAAGCTGACGGCGAGCACAATGACAATCGCCTCGACCAGCGCCTTGGTGAATTCGCCGATAGCCTCGCGCACGATCTCGGGCTGGTCCGAAACCAGATTGAGATTAATGCCGACGGGAACGCGTTGCGTCAGGCGTTTGGCCGCTTCGTGCAGGCCTTCGCCGAATTCGAGGTTGTTGCCGCCCTCGCGCATGTTGATGCCAATGCCGATAGCCGGCTTGCCGTTGACGCGGAACATCTTCGTGGGCGGGTCGCTGTAGCCGCGTTGAACGTTGGCGATGTCAGTGAGTTTGTAGAAGCGCCCATCGATCCAGAGGTTGAGGTTCGCAACATTCTCGGGTGTCAGGAGCGAGCCCGTGACGTCGACAAGCATGTTCTCGTGCGGCGTGTTGATGACGCCGGAGGGCACGACGGCGTTCTGGCGGGCGATCGCCGTCAGCACTTCGTCGAGATTGAGCTTGAGATTGGCGAGCTTCTGGGGTGAGAAGCTGAGATAGATCTTCTCGTCCTGGTCGCCAAAAATCTCGACCTTGCCGACATCGGACGAACGCAGGAACTCGGTCCGCGCCGTCTCGGCGAAGTCGCGGGCCTCTCGCGGCGTGAAGCCGTCGTAGGTGATCCCGTAGATGACGCCGAAGACGTCGCCAAACTCGTCATTGAAGAAGGGGCCGATCACGCCGGGGGGAAGCGTCGCCTGAACGTCGCTGACCTTCTTGCGGACCTGGTACCAGATGGCGTCGAGATCGCTCTTTGGCGTCGACTCCTTGAGGTAGACGAAAATCGTTGCCTGGCCGGGTTTGGTGTAGCTCTTGAGGTAATCCAGCTTGGGAGTCTCTTCGAGCTTCTTCTCCAGCTTGTCGGTCACCTGCGTGAGCATATCGGCGGCAGTGGCGCCGGGCCAGACCGCCTGAACCACCATGGTTTGCACGGTAAAGTCCGGATCCTCCTGCCGGCCGAGCCGCTCATAGGCGCTGATGCCACCGATGACGCAGACGAGCATGAGGAATACGACGATGGCCCGGTTGTGGACGGCCCATTCTGAAAGATTAAAGCGGGTCATCACTTCACCTCCATCTCGGCGTTGACCAACTCACCGTCTGCTAGCGAATTGACGCCGGCGGTCACGACCTTCTCTCCAGCCGACAGCCCGTGGCTGACGACGACGGAGTCCGTATCGAATTGAAGCAGCTGGACGTCCCGACGCTGAACCTTGCCGTCACCGCCAATCACCCAGACCTGCGGCTTGTCTCCGGACTGCAGCAGTGCGGTCGGGGGTAGTGTGGTGACCTCCTGGGCTCCTTCGCTTTCGACGCGGCCTACGACGACTGCCCCCAGCCGCATCTCTGGCGGCGGCGAAGCCAGCGCCACCTTCACCTGATAGGTGCCGGTAGTGCTGTCGGCCTCGGGCGAAATCTCGCGGATCGCGCCGATGACTGAGATGTCCGGCCGGCCCTGGATCGAAATGTTCACCGCCATGCCGAGCTTTGCCCCGGCGATGTCTGAGCCGGCGACAGCGAACACGGCCTCGCGCGCGTCATTGCGGGAGATCTCGACGACCATCTGGCCCGCGACGACGACCTGACCGGGGTCCGCCGCCGTTGCCGTCACGATGCCGTCGTCGGGGGCGAGCAGCTGCGTGTAGCCGAGCTGGTTTTGGGCGATACGGAGATTGGCTTCGGCCGCCTGGACGGCAGCTTGTGCGCTCTGCAGCGACTTCAGCGCCTCGTCGTATTGGGAACGGGTGGTAAAGCCCTTGCCGAGCAGAATGCGGAAGCGTTCCTCCTGGGCCACGACCTGGATGAGCGTGGCCTTGGCCGCGGTGAGATCGGCCTCGGCGGCGGTCACTTTGTTGCGGTAATCGACGGCACTGAGCTCAGCGAGCTTCTGTCCTTTCTTGACTATGGCGCCTATGTCTACATCGCGGGAGATGACGCGGCCGCCGACTTCGAAGCCGACCTCGCTGACATAACGCGACTGGACGCGACCGGCGCCCTGCGCCACCGTGGCAAGCCTGTGAGGCGTCACCACCACTGCCCGCGCCTGCCGCGGTGCCGCTAACGCTGCCTTCTCCTCTTCGGAACAGCCGGCAAGACAAAGGCCGGCGAGACAGACACAAAGGAATTTGCCGTACGATAGGCGCATGAAAGCCTCCGCTCGAAAGGATCGAGGTTGCAGGGAACTGATGATTGATGAAGGAACTTCGGTTTAGCGGCCGAGGCTCGATTTCATTTTGAATGTGTACGTCAAAACGACTAGATAGTCAATATGAGAATTGTGCAATTGTGTAATGCAAAAAGTACGGCAATTGACGCGGTTGATCGCGGATGGGGAGGGAGATCGCGCGGGGTAGGGGTCAGGAGGCGCGCGTCTCCAAAGTCGCTACTGCATGAACCATCCATGGCTGACCACCATCGACTGGCCGGTCAGCGCGTTCGACGGGAAGGCCGCCAGGAACAACGCTGCCTCGGCCACGTCCTGCCCAGTCGTGAATTCGCCGTCGACCGTCTCCTTGAGCATTACCTTCTTGACGACGTCCGCCTCGGAGATCCCAAGCGCACGCGCCTGCTCCGGAATCTGCTTCTCGACCAGCGGTGTGCGCACGAAGCCGGGGCAGATCACGTTGGCGCGGACCCCGTGTGCGGCACCCTCCTTCGCCACGACCTTGGCCAGGCCGATCAGGCCGTGCTTGGCGGTGACGTAAGGAGCCTTGAGCGGCGACGCCTCCTTGGAATGCACGGATCCCATGTAGATGATGCAGCCGCTGTTCTGCCTGTACATCTGGCGCAGGGCGGCGCGGGTCGTCAGGAAGGCCCCATCGAGGTGGATGGAAAGCAGCTTCCGCCATTTCGCGAATTCGAACTCCACGAGCGGCGCCACGATCTGGACGCCAGCGTTGCTGACCAGGATGTCGAGGCGCCCGAAGATTTCGATCGCCTTCGCCATTCCGCTTTCCACCTGCTCCTCGCTGCTGACATCCATGCCAACCCCGAGCGCACGCTGGCCCAACGGATCGATCTCGGACGCGGCTTTTTGCGCCGCGGTCTGATCAAGATCCGCGATGACCACCTTTGCTCCCTCGCGGACGAAGCTGAACGCAATCTCCTTGCCGATGCCGCTCGCCGCTCCAGTGATCACCGCCACCTTGTCCAGGAGCCGTCCGCCGGCTCCATCGGAGCGCTTGTTCGATGAAATCTCAGTATGCAAGTTCATGGATTCTTCCTTTCCGATGGCGAGGCTCGGCCGGCAGGAGGTAGTCATGCACGACATTCCCGAGCGCGAGCGTGAGATCTGCGACGATGTGAACCGCCGACACAACTTCCAGGACCGGCAGCTCGGCAACTGGGGCCAGCGCGTGTGACCAAAGGTTCAGGGCTGCCGGGCCGGTCCAGGCGCCCCTCAGATCGATGTCCTCCAGGTGGTATTCGACGAGCTCGCAGATGCGCGGCGTTCCGTCGACATGCGGGATGATTTTGAGGAGGAAGTTCGGTTCGGCGAGCGAAGCCTTCACGCTCGCGAGGTCGGCGGCTCGGTGCTTGTAGCCCATGGTGCCGGTCGCGACGCGGACCGGGCCGTAGTTGAGCGTGCCAACAAGGGTATCCGTCTCCGTTCGAAGCGTTGGGCTGGCGAGCTTCTTCGGAAAACCCCACAACTCGCGTCCGCCGGCGATCGGTGGATGGTCATCGAGAAACATGCAGTGGGTGTAGCTGCCCTTGCGGCCTCGGAAGGAGACCGGGATGACCTGCCCGCTTTCGGTGTAGTCGCCAAAGCCGGTGGAGTCCGGCATGCGAATGAACTCGAATTTCACGAGCGGCTCGACGACCTGAAGCGGCTCCGGCACCAGGTCGCGTAGCTTCTGCGGATCGGTGCGATATGTGATGATCAGATACTCCCGGTTTCGGAAGCGATATGGCCCGGCCGGATAGGCCGGGCTTGTCAGTGGCATGGCGAAAGCCTTCGCCCGGACAGTGTCTTGGTGCATGTCTGAAATTCCTTTGGGCTGGATCGACGGTTCATTTCCGTTCAGGAGAGCCGGTCGCCTTCGCGACCGGCACGGGGCGTCAGTCGTCTTTGGGCTGACCGTTATTCCAGCCCGTCGATGGCAAGGTCATAGGTGCTGACCCCGTCCAGATTGTCTGGCCGACTCAGTGCCTCAGGATGGCGCAATGTGCGAACGGCATCGAAGTACCCGGCCCGCCAATGCTCCTCCATCGACAAACGCGAGAACTCGTAGTCCTTCGAGTGGTCTTCATACTGTTTTGCGCGGTAGATGAGGTGCACGAGCTTGTAGACCTTGTGGTCTGCAATCCCGCCCAGCATTCTTGCCTCTTCGCTGGCAAGCAAGTCGGGCGGCAGCTTCGAAAGCAGGCTCGCGAGAGCGTGCCGGGCGCGCTGGTACTGCTTGAACTGGTCGGTATGAGCGCGCGAGCGGCTCGAATACTGGATATCCTTTTGCCGCGCCGCGACGTCGGCCAGGTTGCGGGGTATCTCACCGCGCGCGCTCCACAGGTCGACCTGGAAGGCAATCGTGTCTTGCCGCGTCCCGTGCTCTACGACCCACTGCAGCGGCGTGTTGGAAACGAGGCCGCCGTCCCAGTAGAGCTCGCCCTCGATCTCGACCGCAGGGAAGCCGGGCGGAAGCGAGCCGCTGGCCATCACGTGCTCGGGCCGGATCGTATGCGTCTCATTGTCGAAGTAGACGAGATTTCCCGTCCGCACGTTCACCGCGCCGACACTGAAACGCATGCCGCCCGCGTTGATCCGGTCGAAGTCCACAAGCCGCTCCAGAGTGCTCTTCAGCCGGCTGGTGTCGTAGAAGCTTGTACCTTGGAGCGAGCCATCCGAGTGCAGCCAGGGTGCGGGCTGCCGCAGGCTGAAGAAGCCCGGGGCACCGCCGACGAGCGCGCAGGCAGCACTAAATTGATTGAAGAGTGCGCGCGGCAGATTGCCCTTCGGAGCAAGAGCGTCTGTGGCGGCAGCCCAGTCGAGAAGCGGATTGGCAGTGATCTCCCGCCAGAAGGTCCGCAGCTTCGCAACCCGTTCGGCCGGCTCGTTTCCAGCGATGATCGCGGAGTTGATGGCGCCAATGGAGACGCCGGCAACCCAATCTGGATGAATGCCGGCTTCCGCAAGGGCTTCGTAGACGCCAGCCTGGTAGGCTCCAAGAGCCCCGCCGCCTTGCAACACCAACGCAATGCATTCGAAAGGGAGACGCCGTTCCGCCGTTCGGAAATCCTTCTGGGACTGAACGTTCATCGAATGCTTTCCTTCTCACCGAGCGTGACCTCGCGGCCCTTCGCCGTCCGCATCGCGACCTTCAATTTTCAATTTGCACTTATATGTCAAAACGACTATGTGGTCAATATGAGAATTGCGTAATGGTGCAATGCAAAAAGGACATGACGCATGGCAAAAGTAGATGTGGCGCGCAGGGCGGAGATAGGGCGTGAGAAGCGGGCGCGGACGCGTGCGCAGATCGTGGAAGCGGGCGCGACGCTGCTTGGGGGGCGTACGCACGAGGCGGTTACGGTGGATGCTGTGGTCGAGGCTGCGGGCGTTGCCAAGGGGACCTTCTACTGCCATTTCAAGAGCATCGGAGATCTGGCCGCTGCGGTGGGAGCCGGGCTCAGTCAGAGCTTTGATGAGCTGCTGTCGCCTGCGAGGCTCGAGCGGCGGGATCCGATCGAGCGCCTCTCCTTCGCGTTCATGAGATTCCTGGAGAGAGCGAGCGCGGACACGGACTGGGCTCGTCTTGTTATTCAGAGCTCGCAATCACCCATTGAGTTCGGCATAGGGGTTCGCGCGAACCTCAAGGCGGACATCGAGGAAGCGATTGCTCAGGGTCGAGTGAGCGTGCGCGACGTTGAGTTGGCGGCCGACATCGCCATTGGAATATGGCTGGAGGTGACGCGCGGAATTATTGCGCGCGGTCCCCGGCCGGAAACGACCAGCCAAGCGCTCGACGCAACGCTTCGAGCTCTGGGCCTCGGTCAGCGCTGAATAGGGTTGGATAAAGCATCCCTGCCCTACGGATGTTTGATGGACAACGCACCGTCGCAACGTCTCGACGTGGTGTCAGGGCAGCAGCAGCACGCGCCCCGGCTGTCTTTTCCTGACGTGGTCGAATGCTAAGCCTGCCGCTGCGAGCGGCTTGCACAGCCCGATCGGGAGGCTGACTTGGTTGTGTTCAACGAACTGGCGCAAATCATCCAGTGCTGCCTTGTCCGGCTTGAAGAGGACCCATGCGTAATTGCTGGCGCCCTTCGGCAGCGCGCGTCGGTGATCCTTCTTTTGCGAGAGTGTCCTTAGCATACCGCGCAGCCAGCCAAGCCGGTCGAAGTTGCCTAACATTGGGTGCACGGTGGTTGCGTGACCGAGCGCGCCGTCGCGCAGACAGCCGATCAGCGCGAGATCATCTTCCCAAGTGGCGAAGTTGAGGGTTGCGTCGAAAGAGCGCGACAGCGAGACGAACAGATCGTCTGTTCGCTCGACCACCTCGGCGGCACCCACCTCAAGACACACCTTGCTGTTTGACTTCCGAGCAATCGCCGTAACTCTCGCGCCCCATGAGGAGAGCATCTGCGTTGCTAACGTTCCGAGTGCGCCGGCCGCACCGTGGACCAGCACATTTTTTCCGACAGCGTTCTCACGGCTAAGGCCCGCTCCACGTACGGCGAGCCACATCGTCGTAAAGCTATAGGGAATTGCAGCGAGCGCATGAAGGTCCCAATCCCCAGGGGCGGCCAGCATGTGGACAGCTTTGACCAACACGTGGCTGGCGTGAGCCCCTTCCGCGGAAGCGGGCTTCACTCCGTAAACCCGGTCGCCGGTCTTGAAGGTCGACACCCGTGAGCCCACGGCGGTCACGATGCCCGCGAGGTCATTGCCGAGGATCAAAGGAAACCTGCCGGCTCCCAATAGCGACAGCAGCCTACGGCCGTAGCCTTCGGAGCGGCGCACATCGATCGGGTTAACCGAAGCTGCGGTCACCGCGACTTCGAGTTCATCTGCGGCCGGCCTTCGCCTGGTAAATTGCCGAACCGTAAATCCGCCTGAGCCACCAGGCCCGAGGCACAGGGCTGCAGCGCCTGATGTCATGCCCTAGACCTCCGTGCGTTGCCGAGGTCGGCGCCGTCACACTCCAACGCCACCGATTTGAATGCACGCCGTTCGAGGGCGTGCTGCAACTGGGATGCGAGCACGTGCGACCCTGGAGTTTCAATCACGCTTGTCACTAGCTTTTCTTCATTCTGGCAAGGCCACACGGATCAATTTTGCACTGTGTAGTCAAAACGACTATTTAGTCAATGTGAATTTTGCAATGGCGTGAATTCAATGTTGCGCGGCAGCACACGAAGCGCTTCGAAAGCAAGCCGAAGCCGAGTACAGGGGCGGATGCAATGAGGCGGTTGTTCTGGGGATACGTCTTCACGCCGCTTGTGGTGATAGCTCCAGCTCACAATCAACGGGACGGTGGACCGGGCGACAAAACTCAAGCTGTCGTGTTCAAGCCTGCCGAGGCAATCTCGGCATTGTCCACCGTCCGCCAACGTCGATCTTGGGATGTACTCCTGACCGTCACGCCGAGCGGCTGCGCGCAGCGAGTGCCGCCCCCGCACTTGCAGCGCCTACTTTTGATGCTTCACTGCTCAAGCGCCCGTTGAAACACAAGGGCGCCCCGCCACGCTCTGATGACCGGATATATGCCCAGATCTGGAGTCGCGACGAAGCCCTCAATCTCAACGAACAGATAACGGAGATCGCCGCGTGAGGGTCGGCAGTCCAATGTCAGGCCCCGCTGCCCCCCGCACCTGGGCGCTGAGACTTCCGTTGCGGCGGCCCATCAGACGTTGCGACGTCGGCAGATGTAGGCAAGCGCGTGAGGACCGACTTCGCCTCCCGGGCATTGAGCCCGATCGCGCGCAGGATGGCGCTTATGGCCGCATCACGATCGAGCGGCGACAGCCTGCGCTCGCCAAGCGCGCGCATGAGCTGGAGCATGATCCCAACGACGATTTCCAGGTTCAGGTGCGCGGATGGCCCGCCGTCCGGCAGGTTGTTCGAGAACTGTTGCAGGTCTTCGAAGATTCGGCCTCGGAGGAGTTCGCCACCCTTTGCATCTACCGTCGCCATCCTGGCGACAAGGCTGGCCCAACGAGGATCATTGAGGGCCTTATCTATGAATGCGCTGCACCCGAACGCAATCCGAAGGGCAGGATCGTCGAGTGAGAGCCGGTCGGACTGCAGCATTTCGTCGAAAGACCGGACCAGTTCCTCCGCGACCGCCGCCGTCAATCCATTCAGACCATCGAAGTGAACATAGAACGTACCCTTGGCGACGCCGGCCTCTTTGACTACGTCGTCGACTGTTACCGATTCCACGGCCTGCTTGGCGAACAACGAGTTGGCCGCGGCAACGAGCTCTGCACGGGTTCGCACGCGCTTTTCGCGCCCAATTTCAGCTCTACGCGCGGGATTAATGTTCGCCATCAGTGGCCCAATCTCCGGTTACGAATTGTACAATAGGTCATATTGACCGCAACGTCTAGGCGCAGCTGTTAGCCCCTGTCGTTCGTTTGGTCGTAGCCAGTCTACACAGATATCTTAGTACGAGATCTGGCCATCAACGATCTGTCCGGTCGACGTGACAGGCTCGCGTTTCAGCAATTTGCGTGCCTCGCTGCTGTCAACCGGGCCCTTAGCAGTTTTGCGCTTCGCCGGCCGGCCGAGACTGGCTGCTGCCGCAGTTACGCGATCCGAGAACTTAGCCTCGCCTGCCGTCAACGATCGACCGCCTAGGCGCTGCGCCAGCAGCCGAACAATCTCGGGGCTGTCGGCATACGCATTGTGGCCGAGTGGATCTCCCGATGCGATGGCGCTCGTGTCGATAACGGTAACTCCGAGTTCTTCAAGAACCGCCGTATATGGCGTGAGATCGGTACCGCCGACACGCGAAATTCCACCCGATAGCAATCGCGAGAACTCAAGAGCCTTGTCCCGCGTCGACGTGAAGATTGTGAAACGCGGCTTATTCGGCCCCATTTCGACAAATTGACGGCGAAACACGTCGATGTCGATATCCGGAGACGCCAAGACGACATTCCTGACCTTAGCCGGGATCCAGTTTTTACGCATGGCAACACCGCGTAACGCTTCCGCGGCAAGCCACGTCCCCATCGAATGAGCGAGAATGGTGACGTCGTCGACGTCAGGACTCATGGAGGCCTGGAGGATCAAGTCTTCCAGGGCCCGGCGCGAATAGTTCGCGCTCTCCTTGTCGTAAAGATAGTCGAAGACCTTGGCCCGCGATGGCCAAGCGAAGAGAATAGGCGCTGCGTCGGTTCCCGCGTCATGAACGATCTGAGCGAAACGAAAAACGGCGTCGGCATAAGAGTTGTTGTAGCCGTGCACGAAAATGAGCACCTGCCGTTTTGCGTTTCGGTTCTTGCGGAACCAATCGAAAACGTGCCTTTCCGTTGCGACTTTGTCGACGCCGACCACCGCAAACTCCCGATCAGGATCAGGGGGAAGGCGTGAAGGCCACTGGATCTGACCGATCTTTCGGTTTCGGTCCGGAGGTATGGTGACAGTAACGCTGTCCAACGAGATCGCGGTCCCGCGCTCTCCTGAATAAAGTCGGTCAGGATCCGTTGACGGTTTGCGTGTTGTGGCGACAAGTAGGTTAACCCGCGTGGCCTCGCTCGCGGCGACTGCAGGAGGTTGGAGCACGTTTCCTGCTCGGGTCGCGCAGCCATTTGCGACCAAGCAAAGGGTCACTAAAATCGAAAGCACCAAGAGAGAGCTTCCGAATTTCCCCGGCTGACGTCGGCAGGCAGATGTTGGCATTGTGGATCTGACCTATTTCTATACGCGCGCAGCCGGGCCGTTTCATCGCCAAGAAACTGTCAATCCCGCTACCCTGGAAGACGCGGTCGTCGACGCACTGCATACAGCATAGTCAAAACGACCATAAAGTCAATATGAACTTATGTTCTGTGACTGAGAGGGTGCGAGCCGTGCAAACCTGCCGATTCCTAGCGCTTGCATTATCCGGATTTGCTCACCGGGCGCAGGGATAACATCTTAGGAGATAGCGTCTGCGGTCACCCTCGGCCCGGGTATGCAGGGACTGACCACGAGCGTGAACGACTTCCTTGACCACTTCCACTTTTCTGAGCCCACCCGCAACGCTATCCTTGCCGAGATAAAAGACCCCGCAATCCAGGCTGAGAGTTCCATCTTCGACGCTCCCGTCTTCACGGAGCAGGTGGCGTACCGCACAGTGGAACTGAGCTCCGGAGCGGTGCTCACCGCGCCATCGGCCGAGTTTGATGAGGTCTTCACAAAGGAGCCGGTCCACGCTGGAGTTGACGGAGAATACAAATACTCCACTGTAGGTTCTGTCGTGACCGAGAAAGTAGCGAGGTCAAAATGACGAATCTTCGAACCGACTATGCGAACCGACATGCCAAAGCGCTGACACCAGTGGCGACAGAGCTGATCGGCAATCTGACCGAGATCTTTGCGGGCACCCCTCGCATTGACCGCGTGACCGCACGCGCAAAATCAATCGATCGCTTCATGAGCAAGGCGGAGAAGAAGGCCGGTGACAGGTTGAAGTACGATGACCCACTCAACCAGATTCAAGATCAGATCGGCGTGAGAATAATTACCCTTCTATTCGAGCGATGTTCCGGTGATCGAAAAGCTTATCCTTAGGGAGTTTCGACCCATCGGATCGAAATACGTCGTTCCCCAGCACCAATGGGAGTTTGGATACTTTGGTAGGCACCACATCCTCATAATGCCGAGCGACCTCTATGGCGCTGCTGAGGACAGGACTCTCGTCCCAGATGTCTTCGAGCTACAGATCAAGACGCTTTTTCAGCATGCATGGTCCGAAGCAGAGCACGACCTCGGCTACAAGCCAGGAGAGCAACCGCTTGACCGGGAGGATGAACGCTTGCTCGCCTTCACTTCCGCCCAGGCATGGGGTGCCGATCGCATCTTTGACGACCTATTCAAGAAGCGGTCTATTTAGCCATCGGCCACAATTCTGCGGGGGCCTCTTTTGGCATGAAGGCAGCTTCCGTTTGCTCGCCTGAATATCCGCTTGCGGGTTTTCCCGTGCGATCGGCTCGACGACCGACATGAGGCGCAAAGCAGCCCTCGCTCCATCCGCAGGGGACTCCGTCGAATAACCACGAGGGAGCGACATTCGACTGGACTTCATACGGCAACGAAGCATTGGTGTTCCCAGCGCTGCGTAAGAGCAGCGGATTAACACCGAGCAGAATCTCCAGCCCGCCAGGACAGCGGGCTTCGGTCAGTACAAGCGCCGGAATGGTCCGGGCTTCGAACTGACGGAGATTTGAAATGTCTATCCTCAAGACGGACAATGCGGAAGCCGCTGATACGGCGTCCACCGTCGACAACAGCACCCCAACCCGGAAGCTCCGCGCAAAATCGGGGGCGACCATCTTAGTCAAGAAAGCCAAGGATGAGGTTCCGGCGGCGCTTACCACAACCGACATGGTCCTCAAGAAGCTGAAGTCGGCCAAAGGCGTTACAATCCAAACCCTGATGGATGCGACCGGATGGCAGGCGCACTCGGTTCGCGGCTTTCTCTCCGGCACCGTCAAGAAGAAGCTTGGGCATGAGGTGGTGAGCGAAATCGGCAAGGACGGACAGCGGCGATACCGCATTGTCGAGGCGAAGACCGCCGGTTGACCTCGATGCGCAAGCGGCTCGATCTAGATAGTGAGATCGCCGGGGTCGGCGATCTCACACGCGACGAACTATCTGCGGCCTGGGCAAACGCCTATGGCTGTCTCCCACCCAAAGGGGTCAAACGCGGTTTGCTTGAACGATCGGCTGTCTGGCATCTCCAAGCCAAGCGTTTGGGTGGTTTGACTTCGACCGTCAAGAAGACACTGGGGACAGGCAACGCGCGGAGGACCAACGTGAATGCTATCCAACCGGGCAATACTGGGTCGGATCGCCAAGACGGAGTTCCATCAGTCCGGCCAGGGTCATTGGACAAGGTACTGACGTCGCCGCCGCGATCTATTCCACCCAAGGCCGGCTCCCGCCTGATGCGGGAGTGGAATGGCCGGATGCATGTCGTCGAAGTTGTGGACGACGGCTTTGTGCTCGACGGCAAAACGTACGGATCACTGTCGGCAGTCGCTCGCCGTATCACCGGCGCCCATTGGTCTGGCCCGAGGTTCTTTGGACTATGACGACGACGCTTCGCCTCAACTGTGCAATCTACACTCGCAAATCGACCGAGGAAGGATTGGAACAGGAATTCAATTCGCTCGATGCCCAACGCGAAGCCTGCGTCGCCTTCATCGCATCGCAGGTCGGTCTTGGCTGGAAGCTGGTGCCAGACCACTACGACGATGGCGGCATTTCGGGCGGCACCATGGAACGTCCTGCCCTGAAGCGACTGCTCCAGGACATCCGGGACATAAAAGTCGACGTAGTGGTCGTCTATAAGATCGATCGCCTGACCCGGTCGCTCATGGACTTCTCCAAGATCGTCGAGATTTTTGATGCAAGCTCCGTGTCGTTTGTCTCGGTAACCCAGCAGTTCAACACCACCACCTCAATGGGCAGGCTCACGCTCAACGTACTTTTGTCCTTCGCTCAGTTCGAGCGAGAGGTCACAGCCGAGCGCATCCGTGACAAGATCGCGGCGTCGAAAAAGAAAGGCATGTGGATGGGCGGCGTGGTGCCGCTGGGTTATCGCGTCGAGGACCGCAAGCTGGTGATTGACGAAACCGAAGCACAAACAGTCAGACACCTGTTCGACCGCTATCTCACCCTGAAGTCGGTTCGGGATCTTGTCGACGAGGTTGCAAGCGACGGGCTCTTGACACGGTCGCGACAACGCAAAGACGGATCAGTTGCTGTGACCATGCCGTTTGGTCGCGGCAACCTTTACCACCTGCTTTCGAACCCGATCTACATCGGCAAGATCAGGCACAAGGATCAGGTCTACGATGGAGAGCACGAGCCGATCGTGACATCGGCCACGTTCGAGGAGGCCCAGGCACTTCTCGCCTCTCAGGCGCCGCGGCGGCGAAGCGAATCCAATGTCACGCAACCTCATCTGCTCACCGGTCTGCTCTTTGATGAAGCCGGCGAGAAACTGCGATCGGTTTATGCCAACAAGCAAGGTGTTCGCTACCGCTACTATATTTCAAAGCAATTCGTCGACCAGCGCCGAAACGGGTCCGATGGCTGGCGTCTTCCAGCGCCAGCACTTGAATCAGTTGTTGAGCATCGCCTGAATCGGATTCTCAGCGATCATGCCCAACTGTCTGATTGGATTCGGCAATGGGCCGAAGGGACCGAAATCCAGTCGGCGATGCGGCGAGCCGAGGAGATGCGGTTGTGCTGGACGTCGAGCACAGCGGACGTGAAGCGATCTCTGCTCCAAAAGATCGTTCGCAGGATCACCCTCCAACCGGGGTCATTGACGCTCGAACTGGATCGCCGCTCGCTATCGGAATTGCTTCTCGACCGAAAGCTGCCACCACCCAACGACGGCACCCAGGTAACTTCCATCGAATGTCCCATCGGTATGAAGCGGCGCGGCGTCGAAACACGGATCGTGCTTACGGACGGATCTAACAGCAACGGAGAACCCGATGGTGGTTTGATCGACCTTCTGCGTCGAGCCCACTTGTACCTCCACCAACTTACGGACGGAGCCAAGCGCAGCCTCACCGACGTTGCCATGCTCAACGGCACCGATACATCCGAGGTGAGCCGCCTCCTGCCCTTCGCTTTCCTCGCTCCGAAAATTGCGGCCAACATAGTTGCAGGTGATCAACCTGTTGAACTAACGGCGCATCGGCTGTCCCGATTGTCGGACCTCCCCCTTGCCTGGACTGACCAGTCTGCACTCCTCGGCTTCTAACCATCCGGCGAGCATCTCGCTGATCAGTCGACCATCGCTTTGGCAAACACTTGGCTACGGAATCGCCCTACAGAGACGGACGACCAAAAGTGAGGTGTTTTGGGCGCTGACCGCGGCGTCTCAGCCAAGTGTTGCCCACTACTCGGCGCTAACCCACGGAAATGTCGGGACTATTCTGGGACAGTCGAAAACCCCGAAAAACGGCGGGACTGGATGGTGGGCCCGGAGGGACTCGAACCCCCAACCAAGCGGTTATGAGCCGCCGGCTCTAACCATTGAGCTACAGGCCCCACACGTGGCTGGATTAATGTTTTTCCCCGAGCCGCACAAGGCTTTCCGGGTGGGGTAGCTGAGATCGCCCAAATCAGCCCATATTCTCACCCTACTCGACGAAAGCGACTGGATCGCAGACTGAGGAGTTTTCATGACCAGATATCTTTTGCCCTTGGCGCTCGCCGCCGCGATCGCTTTTCCGGCAATGGCCCGCGCTGCCGACACGCAGCCTCCACCCCGCATCGTCGTGTCCGGCGAAGGCCAGGCGACCGTGGCACCCGACCTGGCATTGCTCACGCTCAGCGTCATGCGCGAAGCCAAGACCGCGCGCGCCGCGCTCGACGCCAACAATGACGCCATGGCCGCCGTGATCGCGGCGATGAAATCGTCCGGCATCAAGGACCGCGACCTGCAGACCGCAGGCATTCAGATCAACCCGCGCTACAACTACACCAACAAGCCGGACGGCAGCCAGGAGGCCGAACTCGTCGCCTACCAGGTCACCAACACGCTGTCGGTGCGCGTGCGCGACGTCGACAAGACAGGCGAGATTCTGGACAAGGCGGTTTCGCTCGGCGTCAATCAGGGTGGCGGCATCACCTTCACCAATGACAACCCGGCTGCCACGGTCACCGAGGCTCGCAAGAAGGCAGTCACCGATGCCATGGCCAAGGCCAAAACGCTGGCCGAGGCTGCCGGCGTCAGCATCGGTCGGGTGCTGGAGATCACCGACCAGAACGTCGCGCCGGCGCCGATGCCGATCAACGCCAAGGCCTTCGACGTGCAAGGGGCATCGGTTCCGGTGCAGGCCGGCGAGAATTCCTACACCGTGCAGGTCACCGTCACGTTCGAGCTGAAGTGATCACCGCCTGAACGGCCTGATCGCGACTGTCATCGCGGAAAAAAGAACCCGGAGGACAGGTCCTCCGGGTTCTTTTTTGAGCCGCACCCTTCCATTCCAGAGGAAAGGGGCTCCGCTACTCCAAGCTGATCTCGTAGAAGATCCAGACCGACCTTTGCAGAAGTCGTGTCTCCGGTCTGATCTTCGCAGAAGATCATGCTTCAGACCGACCTTCGCAGAAGGTCCCGGCCGTTGCCGGTCGGCAACGTGCCGAACGCTTAGCGATAGAGTATCGGGCAGCCGCGCTCGTTGGCGAACACGATCACCACGCGGTCGCCATACTGGCGGCCCGCGACCTTGACCGTGCGGCGGTTGATGTCGATGAGGCGAGCGCGGCGCAAGCCCATGCGCTCGGCCTTGTTGACGGCGCGCTCCGGCGAGCAGGCCCGGCGCCAGTCGCGATCACGGCGGTACTCGCGGCGGTAGCCGTCATCGTCCCCGGAATAGACGCCGACGCGGGGGTCGTTGTCGTTGCCGAAGCCGAGATAGATGCTGTCCGCGTGAGCAGGAACCGCTGCAAGCGTGCCGAGGCCGATAAGGGCCGAAAGGGTCGCCGTCTTGATCGTATTGAACATTGTCTTCTCTCCTTGTTGAGGGCTTCCGCCCCGTCCTGGTCGAACCGATGAGCGAAGAATGCGCTTGCGTGTCTGAACTTTTTACGAACCAACCGTTCATTTCCGGTTCATGTGGCAATAACAGGGGCAACAACGGGAAAATTACCGGCAGTTTCTGAACAATCTGGACGGAAACGCCCGGTCGCGCAGTCGGTTCCGGACTTGGCTCCCTAGGGCTCGTCGTCCAGCAAATGCCCGAAATAGTCGTCGGGCTCGGCAAGCTCGGTCTCGCTGGCGCTGACCCGGCCGCGGATCGAGATGCCGGCCTCGTGCACCGTCTCGGCATTTCCCGACACCAGCCTGTGCCACCAGTAGAGGTCCTGCCCCTCTGCGACCAGCCGGTAGGCGCAGGTTCTGGGCAGCCAGGTGATGGTGCGCACATTCTGCGGTGTCAGCCCGACGCAGTCGGGGACGCGCGCCAGCCGGTTGGCATAGTCCGAGCAACGGCAGGTGTCGGCGTTAAACAGCCGGCAGCCGACACTCGTCCAATAGATCTCGCCGGTATCCTCGTCCTCGAGTTTCGACAGGCAGCATTTGCCGCAGCCGTCGCAAAGCGATTCCCACTCGGCCGGGCTCATCGCCTCGAGCGTCTTGGTTTTCCAGAACGGCTTTTCCATCGTTGGGATGTGGCCCCCGCCTGCTTCAAGGTCAAGCGCGGCAACGGCCCGAAATGCGACCTTGCACCATACGAAAAACACGAAGTCGCCTTCAAAATGCCGGTCAACCGCCCTCCGCTGCCGTTAATGCCCGCAAACCGGAACCAATCCGGTTGACGACAGTTTGGGCCGGGATGGGACGCCACAAGGAGATTTCAGATGAAACGCCAACCACGGGTACTGGCAGGCACGGCACTTGGCCTGTTGATGGCATCCGCGCCGTTGGGCGCGTTCCCGCTGCAAGGCAGCGCCACGTTCGGCCCCTCGCAGCAGACCGCAGCACCGATCATCCTGGCGCAATCGAATTGCGCTGAAGGCGAGGCCTGCGATCAGCAGGCGGAGCCGGAGCAGAAGCCGCGCAAGAAGCGCGATCAGCAGCAGCAAACCGAATCGGCCCCTGCTGAACGGGCTGCCCCCGCAAACGACGAGCAGCAGCCACGCAGGAAGAAGCGCGACCAGCAGCAGCAAACCGAATCGGCACCCGCCGAACAGGCCGCTCCCGCAAACGACGAGCAGCAGCCAC
>NZ_CAAF010000076.1 GCF_000359125.1 Mesorhizobium sp. STM 4661
TTGATCCGAATCCTCGGTCGAACAACCACTCGGCGGCTAGTGTACCGAAAAGATTTGGGGCAGCGCAAGAGGCCTGAGGTTAGGAACCTAACACTACGCTATGTCTTATTCTACCACGGCATTTTTCCCGCTCGTCATCGGAGGAAGTCGAGATGGCGCGCTACTTTTTCGATATCCATGACGGCAACGAATTTACAGGCGACGAGGACGGAGAAATCTGTGGTTCCCTATCCGACGTCAGTGACTACGCGGTAAGCGTCTTGCCTGATATTGCCCGTGAGGAACTCCCAAACGGTCCCAATCGGCTCTTCTGGATTAAGGTGCGTGATGAAGACGGGGCATATATCTTCCGTGCTTCGCTTGCCTTGGCCTCAGCCTGGCTGGTTGAAAATGCCAACGGTCACCCCCACCCTGGAGAAAATCTGAAGTTGGCGGCTCTCAGACGGACGAGAGATCAGGTCAAGGCAATCAGGCGCGACCTGGCCGAGGATGGCTTGTCAGCCGAGATGCACGAGATTGATGCTCTTATCGGCATAGCGCAAACC
Organism: Mesorhizobium sp. STM 4661; assembly: GCF_000359125.1. Classification (GTDB taxonomy): domain Bacteria; phylum Pseudomonadota; class Alphaproteobacteria; order Rhizobiales; family Rhizobiaceae; genus Mesorhizobium. Next base: position 546 of record NZ_CAAF010000076.1, read on the forward strand.
GAAGCTGAACGGATGATCAAAAGCCTCTTGGCCGCCGATGCAACACTGCCTCGCTCTGGATAGGCTCGGCGTAACCAACAAGGGGCGCCCCCGGGCCTTCGGACGGCTCAAACGAGCAGACTATTAGTGCAAATGTCCACCTGCAGGTTCCCGCCGAGCATTCTGGAATATGATTGAATCTGCCGGCGATCTTTCAACTTCGATAGGAACAAGCACCCCTTCTACGCATTGCCTGTCGGACGGACAGGAGATGTCAAATGGAACTCATGAATACAGTGGTACGCCGGGACATATCCGGCAACGTCGTGGAATTTCTCGGCGAAGGCGGCGAAGCGGTGAGTGTCACCATCGCCCCAGGCTACGAGGGCAAAGCAGACAATGAACTCGTTGAAACTGCGAAGCAGATGATGGTTCAGATTGTTGCTTTCGGTCGGCCCGATGTCGGCATCCCAGTGAGCCGGGCACCTTCTGAGCTCTACACTTTTGAGTACCAGGACAAGGGAATTGTCCGGATAATGGCGGGCATATCCTTGCCAAATCTGAAGGCGGTTCAGGATGAGGTCAACCGATCTGCAGTGGATCTTTGGAGGGACGCACTCGATAGGGCTGAGGCACCGGTGGGATGGGCCGTAAGGGCTCGAGATGCAAGCGGCGAGATCGTGGCGGCTTGCACCTACGAGGAGCTTCAGCTCCGCGACACATAAAATTTACTTCCGCCGGGAACGAGTAGGCAAACGGACGGTTATTGGGGCGCCTCAAGTCGACGAGGCGGTGACAACAACAAAAAGGGAACGCGATGGCGACGAACAAGGCATCATCCAAAGGCCTCAACGAACTTTTTCATGACACTCTCAAGGACATTTACTTCGCAGAAAAGAAGATCCTCGCGACTCTGCCGAAGATGGCAAAGGCGGCGCAGAGCGCCGATCTGAAAGCTGCTTTCGAAAAGCATCGAGGCGAAACGCAGGAGCACGTTTCTCGTCTCGAAGAGGTGTTCGAAGTGATCGGCAAGAAGCCGGCCGCGAAGACATGTGCTGCCATCATGGGCATCACCGAGGAGGGCGCCGAGATCATGGAGGAATACAGGGGGACCCCTGCCCTCGACGCTGGCCTGCTCGCGGCAGCACAGGCTGTGGAGCACTACGAAATCTCTCGCTACGGGACTCTGCGCACCTGGGCTTCCGAACTCGGCCTGACCGAAGCGGTCAATCTCCTTGACCTGACACTCGGCGAGGAAAAAGCAACCGACGAGGCGCTCACCGAGCTTGCTGAGTCGGCCGTGAATGTCGCGGCGGAAGCAGCCTGACGAGGACGGGTTCCATTGATCCTGGCGCGAGCCCTGGTGGTGGACCACCCGGGCTCGCCCACCGCCACTTATCGTGCACCGGCATCAAAACTCGAAGGAGAATGAGATGGGCTTTTTCGGCAAATATTTCTCCGGCCTTGGCGGCAAGAAGCCGGCAGAGAAAGAGAAGACCGGCGACATGCGCAAGGATACCGGGGCGGGTCCGGCGATAGCGGCCCACTCTAAGGACGCCAAGACATCGGCTGCCACAGGCCAAAATCCCACGGCCGCAAGGAAGAAGGCAGATAATTGATGAGGTCGGGAGGTTCGCCGGCGAATTAGGCAGCGATCGAGAGACATCAGATGAGAAGCAAGACAACGGCAGATAAAGCTCACGCGACCTGCGAAAGAACCGCTCCATCCAGGTCGCATTTGGCAATGCCATAGCGCCAACGATGGTTCGTGCCTTCTCGCCTGCATTGATAGAACAGGGTCAGTTTACGTCCTTCGATGATAACGGTCGAGTGCCCATTTTCTCCAGGTTCGCCGGGTTCAAGCACCGGACCGAAAGTGCGATACGGCCCTTCAACTCGATCGGCGATAGCGAAGAAGACGCGCTGTCTGCTGCCGCGAGGGCCGTCAGGCAGGAAGCACGTTGCGTTCAGCAGGATTCGCGCATCCGGCAACTCGACTAGCTGGGCCCCTTCGATACCCCATTCATAGTCAGGGTGCTGGCGCGGATTGTGGTGTGGCAATTCTGTGTGGTCGAGAATCTTGCCTACGCGCTTCCATGGTCCAAACCAGGAGTCAGACTGGCTGCGTGCAAGATAGACGTCCGGCTGCGGCACCTTTGTAAATTTCGGCATGCCCGAATAGACGATGTAACGCTTGCCGCCGATGATCGCCGGATGCGGGTCATAGATCCCGTCTTCATCGGTGCCTGGCAGGGCGAGAATCGCCGAGCTGACAAGGACCCAATGAAATCCGTCATTGGAAACAGCATGCTCACAACGGCCGCCCGACTTCATGAATTCGGTTTGAATGAACATATGAAAGACGCCGCTTTCATGGATGACGCCGGGAGCGGCTACGCCCGACCCGCTAACCGGCAGGACGATGGGCCCGTGTTCCGTCCATGGGCCATAGAGATCAGCTGCGGTGGCGTGAAGAATTCTCCAGGTTTCGCTGGTAACGGTGCCGCTTGAGCCGAACATGTGCCAAAGCTTCCCGTCGAAGACGGGACAAGGATCTTTCACGTCATCCACAGCAGCTGGATGAAAAAGTGGAAAAACGTTCGATTCAAAGTCGATCGACATCGGTTCACTCACTCGCTGTCCGGCACCAATTCGCTGTCCAATTCCTATGCGATGCGCCCGACTCGTTTCATCGATTGTTAACTTTGTAATAGCGTCGATTAACGCACGATTAACAATTGTTGCGCCCTCGCGGTTGGGATGCTCGGCCCTGCCGATCGACATCTCTTCCGGTCCGTAGGCCATCGACCAGTGAATCGGATTCGTAGCGGAACGAGTTCCTTCTTGGAAAGTTAGAGCCCTGGGTAATAAATCACAATTCAACGCTGTGATTAACATTTGTTGTACGAACGTCCACCGTTCCAGTCGAAAGGGCCTTGAAATGGAAATCGCTGTCGGAAAATCAAACCTAAGAATATCCGCAGACGATCCATCGACCATTCTGTGTTTATCGCATCTACGTTGGAATTTCGTACATCAACGACCCCAACACCTCCTCACTCTTGCTTCCACGACGAAGAATATAGTCTATTTCGAGGAACCCATTTTTGAGAACGTCCCTCAAGCATTTATGCGTTCTAACAAGGTTTCGCCGACTATCAGAGTCGTCACGCCGATCCTTCCCCTTGGAACAAGTCAGTTGCACGCAGACGCGGCCCAACGCCGGTTCCTCGACCTGTTAGTCGCCGCTATCCCCCAGGAGCGGCTGACCACCTGGTATTACACCCCTATGGCACTGCGTTTCACTGACCATCTCCTTTGTGAGGTGTGCGTCTACGATTGCATGGACGAGCTTTCGGCCTTCAAGGACGCGCCGCCTGAACTCGTCGAGATGGAAAGGCAGCTGTTGGAACGTGCTGACGTCGTGTTTACTGGAGGCCAGAGCCTCTATGAAGCCAAACGAAGCATGCATCGAGCGATCTTTCCGTTTCCCAGCAGCATCGACTTCACGCACTTTCATCAGGCCAGAGGTCCAGGAAAGGACCCGGTCGACCAGGAACAAATACCGCATCCCCGGGTGGGCTATTTCGGCGTGATTGATGAGCGACTGGATGTCGACCTTGTTGCAAAGACCGCCTTGGCGATGCCTGACGTCCACTTCGTCATGATCGGACCGGTGGTCAAGATAGATCCCGCTGGTCTTCCTGCCGCACACAATCTGCATTGGCTGGGTGGGAAGGATTACGCTGACCTGCCCCAGTACCTCAGGCACTGGGACGTCGGATGGATGCCCTTCGCCCTGAATGCAGCCACCCGCTACATCAGCCCAACCAAAACACCGGAATTTCTGGCTGCGGGCGTGCCGCTTGCTTCAACCGCGGTCGTGGACGTCGTGCGGACCTATGGCGCCGAAGGTCTGGTGGACATCGTGGACGCCGATGACGTTGAGCTGACACTTCGGTCGGTTTTGGCTCGACCTCGCGACCACGTGTTGACGCAGGTGGATGCCTATCTGTTGGACATGTCATGGGAGAAAACGTGGGCTGGAATGGCGGCTCGCATCCAGCAAGCTCGCTCGACCAAAAACGTATTGCCGTTTCGGCGGAGCGCCTGACCATGTTCGACTGGTTGATCGTCGGTGCCGGTTTCGCCGGCAGTGTGCTCGCGGAGCGCATCGCATCGCAGAGGAACGAAAGCGTTTTGCTAATCGACAGGCGGAGCCACATCGGCGGCAACGCCTATGATTGCTACAATGAGGCTGGAATTCTTGTTCATCAATATGGGCCCCACATCTTCCACACCAATGCTCAGTCGATTGTCGACTACCTCTCGCAGTTTACAGCGTGGCGGCCTTACGAGCACCGTGTGCTGTCGTCGGTGGATGGGAAGCTACTACCGATTCCGATCAATCTCGACACCATCAACAAGCTGTACGATCTCGATTTGACATCGGAACAACTCGAGCAGTTTTTCTTGTCCCGCCGTGAGCCGGTGGATGAAGTGCGAACGGCCGAAGATGTAGTCGTAGGCACAGTCGGTAGGGAGCTTTACGAGAAATTCTTTCGTGGCTACACCAGGAAGCAGTGGGGTGTGGATCCGTCTCAATTGAATAAGTCGGTGACAGCTCGCGTCCCGACCCGCACCGATCGCGATGACCGCTATTTCGGCGACAGTTTTCAGAGCATGCCGGCCGGCGGCTATACCCGCATGTTCCAGCGCATGGTCGACAACCCCAAAATCAAGATCATGCTGCAAACCGACTACAGGGAGATTCGGGACAGGATTCCGTTTCGGCGCATGATTTATACGGGGCCTGTAGACGAATACTTTGACTGGAGTCTTGGTCGCCTGCCTTACCGATCATTGAGGTTCGAGCATGTGACGCTTGATTGCGACCGGTTCCAGCCCGTCGCTGTCGTCAACTTTCCGCAAGCGGAAGAGTACACCCGTATCACGGAGTACAAACATCTTACGGGGCAGACGAGTCCTCAGACGAGCCTTACGTACGAATATCCGACCGACATCGGCGACCCGTACTATCCCGTGCCGCGGGCTGAGAACGAGGCCCTCTACAAAAGATATGAAGCGCTGGCGGGAGCCGCTGCCGACGTTTGGTTTGTAGGCCGACTGGCTACATATCGCTACTACAACATGGATCAGGTGGTAGGTCAGGCGTTGGCGACTTTCGCTCGAATTCAGAAAAATTTGCCTGTGAGCAACGCGCCGCTCCGGGCTGAGGCTGCCGAGTGAACAGTCCGCTCGAGATGTGGGGCGGCGTGGAATGCAGCCATGTCCGCACTCACGAGGCGGTGCGCAACCAGTTGGATGAAACAGGGCATGTAAACCGGATTGAGGACCTTGATCTGATCGCTGGCCTCGGCATCCGAACGCTTCGCTACCCAGTGCTGTGGGAAATGGTTGAGCACACGGCGGGCTCCTACGACTGGAATTGGGTGGACAAGCGCCTGCTACACATCAGCGAGCTCGGAATGCGACCGATAGCCGGGCTGATGCACCACGGCAGCGGTCCAGCATGGACCCAAATCCTCGATCCCGACTTTCCTGAGATGCTCGCTCAATATGCGGGCCGAGTTGCACAACGCTATCCATGGATAGAGCTGTACACACCCATCAACGAGCCGCTCACGACTGCCCGCATTAGCGGGCTATACGGGTTGTGGTATCCGCATGGCACTGACGAGGCCACGTGCCTGCAGCTGACGGTCGCTCAATGCCGGGCGATAGCACTGGCGATGAAGGCGATCCGCAAACATGTCCCGTCGGCTCGCCTTGTGCAGACAGAGGACGTCGGGCGTGTTTTTGCAACTCGGCGGCTCGCGTACCAAGCGGATCATGAGAACGAACGCCGGTGGCTGGCCCTGGATCTCCTGGCCGGCCGCGTCGATGGCAGGCATTCTTTCTACCGACGGCTGTTGGATGCCGGGATGGATGGTCGACATTTGTCGGCTCTGGTCGAAGAACCTTGCGTACCAGACGTCATCGGCATTGATTATTACCTGACCAGCGACCGAATGCTCGATGACAAGATAGATCGGTATCCCAACGAGCAAATAGGTGGAAACGGCATCGACAGGTATGTCGATATCGCCGCTGTTCGGTCCAACTGCCAAGATGATTCAGGCCTTGAGCAAAGGATCAACGAACTCTGGAACCGCTATCACCTGCCCATCTCGGTAACGGAATTGCACAACGGATCCACTCGCGACGAACAGGTGCGTTGGCTCGTCGATGGATGGAATGCAGCGCAAGCAGCAAGAGACAGTGGGGTCGACATCTGTGCGGTCACGGCTTGGTCGCTTTTTGGCGCGGTCGATTGGAACTCGATGTTGCAGAAGCGTGATGGGTTCTATGAGAATGGTGCGTTCGACATACGCGCAGGAGTACCTCGGCCGACTGCTGTCGCCTATGCGATTGCAGATCTCGCCAAGCATGGGTCTACCGATCATCCCATATTGGATCGCCCCGGTTGGTGGCGAGAAGAAAGCGTTTACGAGAACGGCGGGCGGCCACTCTTGTTGGTAGGATTTGGTCGACTAATCTCCATCATCGAGGAACGCTGTTCCCTGAGAAGGCTGACGGTCTGCGCAGCAAGGCCAGACAACATTCAACCACTCCTTGCGAAACATGGCGCATGGGCAGCAATAAGAGTCGAAGAGGGTCACCCGGCACGCAGTGGCTCATCCGCTGCGCCCGTCAAGATTTCTTGCCGCTACCCCAATGGCGGGGATTTACTGCTGCAAAGTGACCACACACGCTCCCCTATCGAAGTGGCGAACGCAGTTCTGGATCTGATTATAGACGATCAGAGGGGCGCGTTTGAGTTGCTGCACTACGGCCCTGGCAATCAGTATGAGCTGGTGCCTCTACCTGATGTGAATAGCGACGGACATTATCGGAAAATAGCAAGCAACGTCGCCTAACCGAGGCTCTTTCTTCGCCAGGCTCGCTGACACAGCCTAGCGGCGCTAGCGACGAAGGCGATCGAGTGCCAAATGCGAGCTGCCGTGGTCCCTCCTTTTAGGAGCTTTGGATCAGCACAGCAGACAGGGACGAGCTCGGCAGGATCCGCACATGCAGACCGCGTCGTCGAATACCCGGTTCGACGTGGACGAAATGCATGTGGCCGATTCAAATGAAGAGTCGTCACACTGGAACTCGTGCCCGCTCGTCACGTTGACCCAGACCCGAATGGAGACTGATATGACCCATGACTTGTCCCCGAAACTTAGGGAACTTTCCGCTGGCCTGAAGAGCAGGGCTAACGAGCTGACACAAGCCGGACAAGATGGCGATATCGCAAGGCTGATGTCGGGCATGGCTGCAACGTTGGATGCTTTACAGGTGCTCGCCGATGAAATCAGGACGCCGCGCTCAGGACCCTCCGAAGAATAGACTACTCAGATCAAACGCAAGACGGCTTAAACGCTAAGACCCATTGAGGAGACATGGTGATCCGACTGACCCGGGAGCAATGCCGCGCAGCACGGGGTCTGCTAGATTGGCCCCAAGCAAGGCTTGGGGCCAAATCGAATGTGAGTGAAGGAACAGTTCGGGATTTTGAAAACGGCAAGCGTGTTCCCACTCCCGATAAACTCGTCGCGATACAAACGGCATTTGAAACGGCAGGTGTCACTTTTTTTGGCGATGGCGAGACCGCCCAAGGAGGACCTGGAGTCCTCCTAAGGACGCCAACGGCTCCACGCACGCTCGTTCGGGATGGCGAAGCCGGTATTATCGAGAACAGCGAAATGTAGTTTGGCTTTAGCTGCGGTCAGATCTGATCGTTGTAAGGCTCTTTCGTTCTCCCAACCATCTTCGCCAGCTCCGAAAATGACGGGACGTCCGATTCGCCTTGTGCGTTGTTTGCGATCTGCAGTAGCCGGATCGGGAAGCAGATAGCATCGCGATTGGCTGGCGACATATCCTCAAAGGTCCGCTCGTCACCCGTAATTGAAGCCTCCACCTTTCGCAAAGCAGTATCGATGTCGTCGATCGAAAGCAGGCCTTTGTGGACCAGCACGTTATTGATCGAGGCGAAGGCCATCATCAGGCCTTCGAGTTGAAGGTTGGCGACGTTCATTGCCGGCTCTTTTCGCGGCTCGGCTTTGCCTGTCCTGGAGGATTCTGACCATCTGACTGGTGCGTCTTGTCGTCCACCTCGTTGACCGGGCGCGTCAGTCCGACCCCGCTCTTGGGCTTCTTGTTGCCAGCTGCGTCCTGAGAGAACGCATCCGAAGGATCGGCACCCGTTTTGGCGGGATATTTTGTTGCTCCGGTTTCGCGATGATTTTCATTGCCAGGCATTTTCGAATCTCCAGTGGGATGATCGATAACAGCCCGGCAAGCCGCGAGTTCCGCGTCACATGGAACATTCCTTACTGCCGGTCGTTGGCCAGCAAAGGAGAAGTGAATGGCCAAGGTAAAAAATCTCAACAAGGCAATCGGTAAGGAGCCGGAGGTTGCCGGCGTCGAGATCGAGCGCAAAAGCCCAAGAGTCAACGAAGCCGGGCAAGCCACCGTTGCCCCCAATACCGCGGCTGCTCCGCCCAAACGCGAAAGCCCTCTCACAGAGCCTTTCCCAGCCAGACAAAACGCGGCTCGACCGATGGCCGGCAAGACACCGCGTCCAACCGACAATCGCGGAGAGTAGCCATGCCGCCCAAACCAGAGCCGACCGAAGAACCGCCAGTGGACGCGCCAACCTGGGTGCCAGACGTGCGTGAACCTGATCCCGATCTTCTTCCCGACGAGCAGCCCGTCCCGAATCCCGACGAGAACAGTGACCCTCCAATGAGAGCTCTCATATGAGCGAAGATGACATTCGCAACGGTGGCTGCCTTTGTGGTGCAGTTCGCTTCTCGGTTAAGGGCGCCCCGCTCCGCGTTGGGCTATGCCACTGTCATGATTGCAGACGCGCGAGCGGAAGCGCATTCAACTTCTTCGGGGTTTGGCCGCGATCTGCTTACCAAGGAGCCGGTAAACTCGGGACGTTTCAAGGACGAAGTTTTTGCCAAATTTGCGGATCTCGCGTGACATCCTTGCGGGATGACGAGGCGGAGATCATGATCGGTGCTCTCGATGATGCTCCCAGCGACATTTTCCCCGGCTATGAACTCTGGATCGGTCGGCGCGAACCTTGGCTAATGGATCTGCAATGGGCTGAGCAGTTCGAACACGATCGAGAGTCCCTAGCGATCGACGCGCCGCCAATCGAACCTGAAGTCCCTGGGCCCGCCTCAACAACCGGATACGTGACTTAGCGGAGGGCGTGACTGCTCGCCTCGAACTCTGTGGGTCGACGGTGTCGGCGGCGGGCGGTGGATTGCTCGGCTTGGCCGTTGACGTTGGGCCGCCTTCGGCGAAGGCGAGGAACCTTATACCCGCATGGACAAGGCTGCCCCACAACATCGGAGGCGTCATCACCGGAACAAAAGCGGCTGCGCGCCGTGGACGTCGACATAGTGGATACTGTCACCGGAGGTATGCGGCCGCCGTACTTTGTTCGTTGATCCACCCCGACGGCGGTGGGAACTGGTTCGCCCTGCCAGCGTTCATAGGCACGCCTCGGACATTGGTTCAAGCACTGGGGATGAGCGATGAGGGTCAAGTCTTCGATATTCCGGTGAAAGTACGTCTGCGAGAGGGAGCTAAGGCCCGGCGGATTGCTTCTGCGCACGAGGCTTACGTTTTGCTCGAAAGTGCCGATTGGCCCGCTGACCAATCCCAGGCACATCGCGACGCCTGCGGAGTGGCCGAGGATGCGCTTGCCGGCCATCGGGAGGACGCAGAGGTTTTCGATGCCTTCAGCTTGGCAGCCAAGGAGCCAGGCATTCTCGTAGAGTCGTCTATCGAAGATGGCATCGTGCCAAGCCGTTTTTATTTCGAAAGTATTGTGTGCGTCCAGCCGCGAGGCGGTAGCACTGTGCGCGAGGTCAAATCGGTCAACGGCGCCTGCGAGGTCCTGATCGACTGGCCGCACGTTAAACGCGGCCCCTATTATCAATCCGCGCGTGAAGTGGTGCATGCTGCGCTGGATGGCAAGGCAACGCCGGACCAGGCCAGGGAAGCCTTCGCATTGGCAGGGCACGCCGGCATCCTGGTCGAGCGTGGCATTTAGGAAAGCGAAATGGCTTTCAAAGCGACACCGGGCCTTAATCCTAAAAGTACTCAATCCTCGTTAATCGATGGAGAAGCAGCCGCCCGAGCATCGACAACAACAGAAGACGACGAGGCAGCCCTTAGGTCGGAACCAGGAGCCCGTGGCCGCGATGCGGCTTGGCCATCACAAATTCCAGGTCTGGGTTGGAAGGATATTTTCTGGCGGCTCTTGGAAGAATTCAACAAGGACCGCGTTCTGCTGGTGGCGGCAGGAGCAACATTCTATCTGCTTCTGGCTCTGTTCCCGGCTCTGGCCGCGTTCATCTCGATCTATGGTTTTGTCGCGGATCCAATCACGGTCGCAGACCATGTCGCGTATCTCGGTGGGTTGCTGCCCTCGGGCGGGCTCGATCTCATCCGAGGGCAACTCCAGGCTTTGGCGAGACAGAATCCAGGCGCACTGGGGACCGGCTTTTTCATCGGACTCGCCATCGCTCTCTGGAGCGCAAACAGCGGAATGAAGGCCCTCTTCGACGCGATGAACATCGCCTATGAGGAAAGCGAGAAACGCAGCTTCCTGACCCTGAACCTGATGTCGATATTGTTCACGGTTGGTGCCCTGCTTATTGCGATCGTGCTCTTTCTGACGGTGGGCGTTGTTCCCGCACTTTTGCGCTATTTCTACCTTGATGCATGGACGGAAACGCTGGTTACGCTGGCTCGGTGGCCAACCCTGGTGATCGCGATGCTCACCGGCATTTCATTGCTCTATCGCTTTGGGCCCAGCCGGGAACGTGCCAAGTGGCGATGGCTAAGCTGGGGGGCTTTGGCCGCGACGGCAGTGTGGATTGCCGCTTCGTGGCTCTTCTCGTTCTATTTGCAGCATTTCGCCAACTACAACGCCACGTACGGTTCCCTTGGCGCCGTTGTCGGCTTGATGATGTGGACATGGATTTCAGTCATTATTTTCATCGCCGGTGCCGCCATCAACGCAGAGATGGAACATCAGACGGCCTGTGACTCAACCACAGGCCCCGCACTCCCCATGGGTGAACGTGGGGCGGTCGTCGCCGACACTTTGGGAAAGATCGCAGAGTGATACGGGTGCGGACCATCATAAAGCAGCACTTGCTGGTTACAGCTGAGACTCGATGGGAAGATGGCGACCAAGGCCGCCAGGACACGACGAAAAATTCCGGCTTCCGGTTCTCTGGTATAGTCTTGGAGTTCACCCTCGTCGCATCCATGCCAGTGCAGAACGTTGTCTTTCAGCTCAAGCCGGTAACTGGTTTCAGCCGATATCTCAGTTTGAAATCGGCGTTGAAGTTCAGCCACCAATTCCTGATCCTCAAAGAGCACACCCATCTCCGAGTTCAAAGACACCGAGCGCGGGTCAAAATTGAAGGAACCGACGAATCCGATCTTGTCGTCAACGGTGAAGGCTTTCGTGTGCAGACTGGCACCCTTGGACCCAAATACCGAAATCGACGGTTGACGCGTGAAGGGTTGGAGCTCGAAAAGTTTTACGCCATTCCTCAGCAGTCGCTTGCGATAGTTTGCATAGGCTCCATGAACCGCTGCGACATCTGTGGCTGCCAGGGAGTTGGTCAAAACTGAAACATCAACCCTATTGCTGACGAGTTCCGACAAGATTGCGAAGCCCCTCCTACCAGGGATGAAATAAGGAGATACGATTTCGAGACGGCGCTGCGCAGACTGAATGATGGGGCGTAACTCCTTCATCAGCCAACTGCGACGTCTCCAACCGCGCACCTTCTCTGGAGGATCGGAAATTACCCGCACACGGTCCACCCAATGGACGTCGTTGCTTGCTGCAATGAACTCGGTGATTGAAGCATGATCACCAATGCCGCTCAGAAGAGTCGAAGCAGCTTCAGGGTCAATCCCCTCGAAGAAGTTAATATGCTCGTTCTTGGCGTCTGAACCAAGTGCACTGATCGGTTTGGCTTCCTCACAAGCCCAGAATGCCTCGAAAATTTGAGCGGTTTGCTGGACGGCAGGTCCAAGGAGCAGCACGTCGAGGTCGCGAAAATTTGTTTGTGCGGCATCGAAATAGGCATCGCCAACATTCCGCCCCCCAACGACTGCGATGTTGTCGTCTGCGATCCAGGCCTTGTTGTGCATCCGCCGGGTCAGCGCAAAAAGGCGCAGCAGAACTTCCACACCGCGCATGATGCTGCGTTGTCTAATGCCACTAGGATTGAACAACTTGAGTTCAATGTTCGGATGATTGCCCAATGCCAGATATGAAGAATCATTTTTGCGGGAATTTACGTCGTCCAGGAGCATCCGCACTCGCACGCCGCGCTCTGCGGCCTGGAAAACCTCGTGAAGAAGCATGCGACCCGTGTGATCGTCATGCCAAAGGTAATACATTAGGTCGAGGGTGCGAACGGCGCCTCTAGCCGCCAGAACGCGCACGGCGAACGCGTCATAATTATCAGGCACCAGCAGCAAGCCGCTCTTGCCCACTTTTATGTTGTCATCCGCACTCCGCGAAACGGATACATCCATTTATCGACTACCTCGGACGGCGTGCGATGCCGCGTTGACTCAAATCACAGCAAGAACCTTTCACTTGGGTTCTGGTTGCATGTGAAGATGTCTAATCCCCTGATGCAGGTCCAATCGGGCCTTGATTGGCAGATGATCAGAGGCGATCCGCGAAGGCCCGAAGCGTCGCGGTTTATGAATTGTTTTGGTGGATGAGCGGGGCGGCAAGACACCATGGGTCTCACCCTCCGAGATGGGTCATTGGCAGGATCAAGCAGAAGCTGACAGGCGGCTGAGAATCCTCAGGGCAGCCCGGTGTCGCGAGCCTCCCCCAGCCATCATGTTTCATCGGCGGGTCGTCTGGCCGGGATCTGCTTGTCGCGCCTTCTCGAGGCGGCATCAAAGCGGAAGATGCCTTACGCATCCCCGCCGCAAAACCCCACGGTTTGGGCACAGGCGGCTACAAGGTCTGGAGCAAAGTAGGGGGAGGAAAATAAGCACGGTCCTTGTAGTTCACAGCACATGGTCGGCTGCTTGGGCGCGAAGAAAAATGCGCGGCCGGCTGCGTGATCGCGGACATGAGTTGGCAGCCGTCCGCACTTTCGATCGAAATGAACACTCCGGCGCAAACGGAAAAAACCGAAAAAAGTTTCAAGGTTTACTCAGAAATATTTTACTCGGATTTGGCCGTTCCGCGTAAGAAACCCGGAACCTTCGTCCCATCCTGTCGTTTCGAAAATGATCGTTGCTTGAACGGTCTCAAGGCAACAGGAGGACTACATTATGAACATCAAGATGATCTGCTTCAGCGCCATGGCGCTTTCGATTGCTGCGGGCTCAGCCCTCGCCGCTGGGGATGCGGGCACGTCAGCGCTCGACGATCCGGCCAAGATGCAGCCCTTCTACACAGACTCCAGCATGAAGACGATGGTCGGTAACGACGATTTCGTGAAGGCCTGGAAGGCGCTGTCACCCGACGATCAGGCTGCAATGATGACAGCCTGCGAGGACGAGGCGAAAGATGCTAACGCAGCCAATGCCCATCCGGAGTTCTGCAGCAGCGTCAAGCAGAATGGCGGCAGTAAATAGGCAACATTTGCACTGCGTGAAAACGGTCCCTTACGGGGCCGTTTTTTTTGCAAAACGGTGTTGTATCGCGACTGCCAGCCGCGCTAGTAGGCAAGGAAGGGCGACTAGACGCGCTTCCGCGATCACGCCATTTCGTATTACGCCCATCCCTCTACTTTTCACGATTGCGGATCCCCAATCCGCACGGCCGGCGCCCTACCAAGGATCTACCCCAACGCTCCCCAAGTGGCGCCGGCCACCCTTCACCCCGTCATCAAGGTTTCTTTAGTATTCGTGCTTCCCGCAAAAGCGATGACCAATTGTGCGCCCCGATGAAGCCTATGAGCTCGCGAGCTTGAGATCACGCTTTCGCCCCGACCAGGGAGAATGCGTTATGACCTCCAGAGGCACAGCCGATTCGGCACAGCTTCGTGAACTCACCAAAATCCTTGACGACTATTGTCAGAAGGCCGGCCTCCAGAACGACAGGGACGCCCGAGAAGCTTTGGCTCTCCGCATTATGAACGTGTTCGAGTCCGGCATTGATGACTTGCATGAGATCACGAAGGCTTTGGATTCATGTCGCGCGGCGGCTTGGCGTCAAGGCATCTAGCGCTACCCGGCCGCAGTCACAACCACTCCTCGGCGGCGCGTGTGGCCGGAACCGCTTTGCGACCAAGGCGTTGATCTCCCAAAAAGGAGATCAAATTGTCAGATCACAACGAAGACTATCGAACGAATCGCGCCGACCATTTCATCGCCAACACGGAAACACGATCACCTTGCCATTGGCAGAGAAGCGGTCAAAGCGACTTCATGAACAGCGATCGGCCCGGCTGACAAAAAACCCGGTTGAGTGTTCCGAGCGACGCACAACCCTTCGCCACCGCGACAGAGCATGACGTAACGTAACGACTCAGGTAGTTTGGCACTGTGGCGGGCCGGAAATTCCGCCTGGCCGGCGCCTTTCAGGCATACTTCCACCCAGGTGGTGCCGGCCCATTTCCAGTTAGTCCCTCATACCGGAATGCGATTGAGGCGGCGGGCTGGGAGGCCCGCGGAGGCCTTGGAGTTGGGCTAGAACAGGAGGCCTCCATGACACTTTACCAGATTGACGAAATGGACGGCGAAGCGCGCTTGCAGCCTCGCATACGACAAGCGCTGAGACCGCTCTTGAGGCGCTACAAAAGATTACCGGAAAGGCCGTTTCGCCGCGCGCACTCCAGAGGCACTGGTACAGGGTGGTCGATGAAAACGAGGGAAGTATTTTCGAAGTCAGTGTAGAACCAGATTGACTACGCAGCGCCTAGAAGCTGTTCAGGCGATGCCGCGAAGCCGGAGGGCCTTGCGGATTTGCTAATCCCGCCCGATCAGGACGCTTCCTGCACTTCTTCGACTTGTGGCGTCACGGGCGCAGAATTAATGACGTAGGTGTTCGAGGTGAAGTCGCTAGTTGATCGGATGATGATGCCGTCGTCTCTTAATCGGGCAAATGTCGCCCTTGCGATACGCAGGGGCCTGCCTTTGGCATCTGCGGCGGTGATTTTGTTCGACCAGGGAACCTGAGTGATCGTGTCAACGCGCTTTAGAAAGCGCTTTTCCTTCTCAGTCAACTCGATCACGCTGGTTCCTCCTTATCATTGGCAGCGTTTGGTTGGCCGGTAACGCCGATGGATGCGACTCCGTTCCCAGGACCTAGACGCGCCGGCACCGCTTAGGGCTTTCGCGCCCTTGCGGGGGCGCAGCTTGCGCGCGATGTTGAGGACATGAACGGGAGTCCCGTTATGTTGGCTAAGAAAAGTCTGTCGATCGCCTTTCTCGCCGGGATGGCAGTTTGTGTCACGAGCGCCGCCGATGCGCGACCGGACACGCGCGCGATGACCTGCGAACAGACGCAGGCCCTGATCAAAAGCCATCGCTCGGTAGTCCTGACCACGGGCCCCAACACCTACGATCGATATGTCCGTAAGGTCGGCAACGAATGCGACTCGCCGGACGCGCCGACCGCCGCCTCGGTCCCGACGCGCGACGGTCAATGCCGCGTCTATCGCTGTCAGGAACCGACTTTCAATCGATCCCCTTGAGGTTCGCTTTCACACTCGTCCGCAGGCTCCCGGAGGCTGTTACTTCTAACGAGGCCAAGGGCTTCCTACCGAAGGGCGCCGCGGAGTAGCACGTCGCTTGGGCGTCTAGCTCCGCTGCCTGGTGCCTCGGCTGTA
>NZ_CAAF010000075.1 GCF_000359125.1 Mesorhizobium sp. STM 4661
CGCATGTCCAAACTCCGGTGAGATGGCCCGCGCCAACTCGGCAAGATGGGCAATGGATCCGCCATTGCTATCGAGGTTCCCAGCCCAAACGAAAAAAGCCCGCCATTGCTGTGAAGTGGCGGGCTTTACCAATCGGGGGAGGGTTGGTGGAAATCCCAATGGGGTGCTTGGCAACGCGTCCGCCAAGAGAGGTTCCTGCTCGCAACCAAAATGCTCCTGCACCGTTATGCCGCTCAAAAAAATTGGAGATGCGGGCATGGGCAAATTTCTTCCGCTAACGGTTAAGTTTCTGGATGGCCAATCAATGGTGGTTTCTTCGCTCTATGAAGCCGAGATCGCCCTTCAAGCACAGTGGCCCAACAAGCAAGCTGCTGTTTTCAAGGACGCTGGTCGGCTGATTGCCGGAGCCAAGGACGGGACGTGCAACCCGGCGGTCGCGTTTGCGGCGTTCAAAGCAGCTGCCGCAGCACAACGAGTGCTTCAGCCGACGAAGCAGAGCGCAGCCCTTGGGATGCTGGACGATGTGGCTAAAGGTTTCACGAAGTCCGATTCTTCCTGAGGCCCCAGCGGCAGTCTCGCGGCTCGGCAACATGTAAGCCCGCCGCCAATGACGACCTACTTTTTGCGCTTCAGAGGGAACGTGGCGTCGCCGTCGCCCTTGCCAGAAAAAATGCGGGGTTGGCGCTCGAAACGCCATCGTTCTTTCCGCCCTCGTGGTTTTTCTCAGACTGGCCTCTCGCGTCTGCTTCCGGGCTCTTCCTTGAAGAGCGTCTGGAGGTGCGAGCATTTTGGATGTCGGGTTTCGTAGACATGATTCCTCTCCTCTGACCCGACCAACTCAGGAAGGCAGCTTAAAGTTCCTGCGACCGTCGAGCGTGCGCGTCCTTCGGGTTCGACGGAGAGTCTAGGGCCGAAGGCTGTTCTGCCGGATTGATTGTGCATCCAATCGATTGCGGTAGATGCGACGCAAGACGCTGCAAGCGGCTTTGGCTTGGTCTTCGGTTCTACCCGAAGTGAGCGTCCTCCAAGCACGGCTGTTGACCATCGTTCATTGTCCCACACCGCCCGCGTGCCGGATGACTCTCGCCTGCATTCAAAGCGCAGCGCCATAGCCCATGGTTGCCTCCGGCAGACTAAAAGAATTGGGTGCCCATACGTTCAGTCTGCGACGCTCGACGAAGTTCTGGGAACGCAGTCTCCTTGGAGCCCAATCAGCGAAAAGCTCCGACCCAAGGCATCCAATAGCGATTTGAGGCGTTGGGACTGACGTCACAAGGCGTCCAGTTGGACCAGCCGACCATTGGCGCAATTTCGGAGACAATTAAATATGGACATCCCTAAAGGAGCGACCGTCGCGGTGGCTGACGGCGAGAAGCTGAACTTATTTCGCAATTCAGGCGACGAAGCCAATCCCAAGCTGACAGCCTCGGTGGTCGAAGACGTGGCTAACGAGAACAAGGGATCTGGTGCGCGTCACCAGAGCAGTTCCGCTAATCCGGACAACGGTCAAATCGAGGAAGATAGTTTCGCTGCTGGAACTGCCGAGTTGCTCAACCGCCAGGTGCTGGGCGGGAAAATCGCTAACCTGATCATCATCGCTGCACCCCGAACACTTGGGGAACTTCGAAAGCACTATCACCAAAAACTCTCGGACGTGCTGATCGGAGAAATCGCCAAGGATCTCACCGGTCATTCAGCACAGGACGTAGAGAAGACAATAGCGAGCGCTTAGGCGGTTCAATCCCGAGCCTGCCTTTCCAATCCGCTCCCCGCAATCAATCGAAGGAACTATTACTCATGAAAGAATCAACTGGGTTGCTCGTCGCAGCAATGTTTTTCCTGGCGGGGCCGGCTCATGCCACTGACGCCGACTTCCTGAAATCGTTTGGCGGGAGCTGGTCCGGCAAAGGCACAGTCAAGGTGGAGGCTGACTCCAAGCCGATCACGATAAACTGCAAGTTTGCTTCACAAGCGACTGACAATTCGCTGTCGCTAGATGGCAAATGTACAGGTTACGTGGTTTTCTCGCGGGCGATCGGAGCCGACGTCAAAAGCAATGGCAAAACCTATACCGGTATCTACACCGGATCGAGTACTGGCCCCGCTGGTCTGAATGGCAAGCGTTCCGGTAACGCCCTGATCCTTGGCATTCATTGGGCGAAAGAGGTCAACGGGGACCGATCGGCTCAATTGAGGCTTGAAAAGGTCGGCGCCAATGGGATGCGTCTGACGACGATGGACAAAGACCCGGCGACGGGCAAGACCATCGTGATCAGCGACATTAATCTCGGCCGCTGATTGTATCACACCCCGATGTTGGCGACCTAGGATGGCGGGAGCTACCGCATCAATCCCGCCGCGCGAAGAGCGTCCTCGATTACTTTCGTGATGCCGACGGCAGAATTTCGCGGCGGCGCAGGTCGCTGCGATTGTTCTTGCGGTTCAACTCGAACCACGCGCGGTTTCTCTGCCAGACCATTAGTTTGCAAGGCCGTAGCGGGTGCAGTTACCATTTTGGCATCTCGTGTCGTCGTGCGCTTCTCACTTGACATTCCGAGGCCCCAGAAACTGGCAATATCGCGCGTTGATGATATCCCGACTTCCAACATGAATGGCCCTGCCGCGCCTAGTCCATCATCACCGGCTGTCTTCAATGGTGTGCCATGTCCCATGCCGGCAACGGTAATCTTCTCTATCACCTCTTGCCCGTTGACGTCGCACCATATTTGCCTCGTCGTGCGACAGCCTTTTTCTGTGTGCGCCGGCAAATGGCCCACGCCATGAACCCCTTGCCATTGCGCCACGATCGCATCCGCGTTGGCAGGCACGACTATGTCGTCGGACGAGCCTTGCCAAACAGCGATTTTAGGCCAGGGTCCTTTGTGGGATGCTGCTTCACGCAACAGCCGCTGCATCCCTGCAGTGGACGGGCCGCCATGACCACGCATGCGATCAAAGGCTTCGGGGATTGTCGACGCGCTGCCATAGGCAAGCCCCGCGATGATCGCGCCACCAGCGAACACCTCCGGATAGGCCGCCAACATGACATTTGCCATGGCGCCGCCTGCCGAAAGGCCAGTGATAAAAATTCGCTTATGATCGAGCCCATACGTGACGACCACTGCCTCAATCATCTGGCGGATGGAGAGCGCTTCCCCTCTGCCGCGCCCGATATCTCCAGGCGCAAACCAATTGAAGCAAAGATTGGCATTGTTGGCCCGTCGCTGTTCGGGGAAGAGAACGGCAAACCCCTGCTCGACCGCGAGTTGCGACCAGCCGGAACCATGATCATAGGCGGCTGCGCTCTGAGTACAACCATGGAGGACGACGACCAACGCCGCTCCATCTTCCAACTTTTCCGGGACGAAGAGGCGTGCTCGCAAGGCGCCAGGATTGGAACCGAACTCGGCAATGTCGGAAAAACGCGTATGGCCGGGTGGCTCGGAGAAAACCGATCGGCCACGCGTCGCCGCAAGGCGGGCAATCGTATCTGAGATATTTCGCAAACGCGTATCCTTGTCGGCCGGTGTGGTGCGCAATGCACTCGCACAACATCGTTGCCGTGCGGCACAATAGCAAACTTACCAAGGGTCAACCCAGTGGGGAGCCCTTGCTCCTGTCTACCGAAGGGAAGTTACCTTCGGATGCGAGCAACCAAGCGAAGAGATTAACCTGGTTTTATCGCTTATAGTTCGGAACAAAGCCGTCAGGCGCTTGTTAGGGTCCATAGCACATGTGTGCCTAACAAGGATCCATTATTCATGAAAATCCGTTTGCTTTTGGCCTCACTGGCCACCGCTACAGCTATGACCTTTGTACTGCCCGCCTTCGCTGCTGACAGTGCGCAAGACTTTATCGACAAGGCTGCCGCCGGCGGCATGTTCGAAGTGGATTCGAGCAAGCTCGTCGAAGGCAAGGTTCAGGATCAAGGCGTCAAGGATTTCGCGCAGAAGATGATCAACGATCATGGCGCGGCCAACGCCAAGCTTGAGGCAATTGCCGGCGAACAGAAGCTGACGGTGCCGACGGAATTGGACGCCAAGCACAAGAGCGACCTGGACGCCCTGCAAAACAGCAAGGACCCGGTGGACGGAACCTATGTCCAGATGCAGCGCAATGCGCATTCCGATGCGATCAAGCTATTCGAGAGCTATGCCAAGGACGGCGACAACGCCCAGCTGAAGACCTTCGCGCAGGAGACCGTCCCGACGCTCAAGATGCACCAGGAGATGATCGAAAAGATCGCGACGACTATGGGCACCCAGCCATCAGCGACAAGTTCCGAGACGCCGACCGCCGCGGTGGGTGACGCGCCAGATCCGACTCCTCCGCTTTCCGGCGCAAACAGCTTCACCGAGGACCAGGCCAAAAGTCGCATCCAGGATGCCGGGTTCTCCGATGTGTCGAAGCTGACCAAGGACGATCAGGGCATCTGGCGTGGCCAGGCAAACAAGGACGGCAAGAACACCACCGTGGCGCTGGACTACAAGGGCAACATCGTTGCCGGCACCAACTGAAACAGAGATCGAGGAGATCAAAAACATGAAAACCGTAACCGGACTATTCGACAATTACGATGACGCCTCCGATGCTGTCGGCGAGTTGCAGGCCAGCGGCGTTCCGCATTCCGATATCAGCATCGTCGCCAGCAACTCGACCGAATGGTATGACGACGGTGACAGTTCCAAGGCCGCAGAAGATGCGGCCGGCGGTGCCGGCTTTGGCGCCGTTATCGGCGGTGCCGGCGGATTGCTGACCGGCCTAGGCATCATGGCCATTCCGGGTGTCGGTCCGGTCGTGGCTGCCGGATGGCTGGCCGCCACTGCCGTCGGCGCCTTGGGCGGCGCGGTCGTCGGTGGCGCTGCGGGCGGCATCGTCGGCGCCCTCACAGATTCCGGCGTGCCGGAAGAGGATGCCAACGTCTATGCAGAAGGGGTGCGCCGCGGTGGAACGTTGGTCACAGCCAAGGTCGACGAGGACCTTGTCGCTAATGCCGAGAGGATCCTGGGCCAGACCAAAGTGAATCTGGATGAACGTCGCTCTGAATATCAGGCTGACGGCTGGACCGCGTTTGATGCCGATGCCGAGAACTACACGCCAGATGAAATTGGTCGCGACGGCGCTCGCGACGTCAACCGGATCTGATTACGCGTCTACCGGCCGAAGCACCGAGTTTCGGCCGGTAGGTCCTTTGGATAGCGACAGCCGCCTTTCGCAGAGTTCCCATAGGTTGTCGGAAGGTCATATCTTCATGGCCAAATACCTCATCATCCCCATTGTAGGCGGGGCAAGCTATATTGCCAGGAATCTACCCCTTAACCGCGTCGACATTCGCGTTATGCAGTTATGCAGTTATGCAGTCGAAATATATGCGGTTATAGCTCTCCGTCGTGATGCCGTTTATTATCAGCCCGAACGTTTTACCGGTTTTCGCAAATCAACAAATCGAATTGCGTATCCGAAAATCGTCAAATAGACATCAATCGTTTTCTGGTGGGAACAACACTGTTGCATAGCAGTTGCGCGTCAGTGAACTCTAACCAAGGAAACTGAAATGTTTTTACGTGTCGATAAATTACAAATAGAACTGCCCGCCCCTACCCTGGCGGATCCCAATGCCGGTGCTGCTTTGCAAGAATTGCTGGGCGGAAAATATGGTGAAATGTCGACTCTTGGAAATTACCTGTTCCAGAGTTTCAATTTTCGCAGCAAGTCCAAGCTGAAGCCATTCTACAGCCTCGTCGCTGCAATCACCGCCGAGGAACTCGGGCACGTCGAATTGGTCAGCAACGGCGTCGCGATGTTGAACAATGGCCCCGACCTTGAGGGCGCCGATGAGGAGGATGGCGGAGACATCTCCGGCGCTCCCTACGAAGCGATGAAGGACGTTCGGCTTGCGGGAGCCTTCTTTTCCAACGCCGGCGGCGCCATGCCAATGAACGCCAATGGCTCATCCTGGAATATGGACTTCGTCACAACGACCGGAAATGTTATCGTCGATCTCCTTCACAATTTTCATCTCGAATGCGGCGCCCGGCTGCACAAGTTGCGGGTCTACGAATCCTTGACAGATGCAACTGGCCGCGAAATCTGCGGATATCTTTTGGTGCGCGGATCAGTGCACGCACACGCATATGCGCTGGCCATCAAAAATCTGACAGGCGTCGAAATTGAGAAGATGCTACCAACCCCCAATATCTACCTCGGCAACATTCCGGAGTGTCAGAAATACCTCGACGAAGGCTCGCATCGCCGCCTCTATACGTTCAGCCCTGAGGACTATACCGATATCGCCGGAATCTGGGGCCAGGGTGAGATGGCACTGCCCGGTGACCCGCCTGGCGAACTGGAAGTCATCGAAGGGATGCCGGACGGTGGCAAGATCCATCAGCTCAGCGGCGTGCCCTCTGCCTTCACTCCGGACTATGCGCCCGAAGAAATGATGGAAATCGCGGCCAAGCTCTACAAAGCTTCGCGCTGATTGCCTGGCGTGGTCGCAAATGGCCGCGCTTTCCGCCTTTCCGACTTTGAGCCCTCATCCCGAAATGCTCGATGTGCCAGTGGAATCTTGCCGTCGATCTTCGATCACCGCGTCGTCAAGCCGATGGAACTCTCCGAAGGGGGCAGAGTTGTGCTCCACATAAGGAGACGAGGGTAACAGTGCGACCAGCAGAAGCATCATTGCAGATCCTGCATCCAGGTATGATGCAAATCACACTGGCCGTCCGGAGCCTGACCCTCCAGGCCACTAGTCCCATGGGGGCGTGTGTCACGGAGCCGAGATGCTTGAGTCACTCTACTTGAACCTTGGCCAGCACGATGCACTTTCGGACGAGGAGAAGGCGCTGCTGGCAGGCGCAATGGTCGTCGAGAAGTATTTCGCGACCGGACAGGATCTGGTTTCGGCCGGCTCGAGGCCTACCTATAGTACGCTGATCCTCGATGGTCTGGCGGCGCGATACAAGGTCTTGGAGGATGGTGGACGGCAGTTTACGTCACTGCAGGTGCCCGGCGATTTTGTCGATCTTCACGCCTTCCTCCTGAAGACAATGGATCACGGCATTATTGCGCTTTCGCCTTGCCGCGTGGTCGTTGCCGACCACGGTCGGTTACGCACCATCACCGAGCAGGCTCCCCATCTCACACGGTTGTTGTGGCTGGATACGCTGGTAGACGGGGCCATCCACCGCGAATGGATAGTCGCTATGGGCAGGCGGTCGAAGGCAGCTCATCTGGCGCATCTAGTGTGCGAACTCTTCGTCCGACTTCAGGGGGTGGAGCGAACCAGCGGCATGAGTTTCCACCTGCCAATTTCGCAGGCCGAACTGGCTGACGTGCTTGGCCTCTCGGTCGTGCATATGAACCGGGTGATCGGCGCCTTGCGAAAAGTTGGGGTGATTAGCTGGGGTAACCACAACGTCACCATTCTTGATTGGAATCGACTAACGGAAATCGCCGAGTTCGACCCCACCTATCTCAGCATGAACCGAGAACCTCGATAAACCCGTTCCCGCCATCCGCTTAACATTTGAGCGCGACAGCGTCCCTGGAAGGTTGTCTCCTGGTTTCTGTCGCCGGCCATCAATGGGCTCCGGCGCTTGAGAGCTCGCTGTGCTCCCGCCCCCTAAGGAGCCAAGATGGAAGACAACAATCCCGTGCGGGTGTCCGCATTCGACATTCATATCGTTCGAGAAGCCTTTAGGTCGTCCATCGCCGAAGGGCTGGTGGGAGAGAGCCGCTGGAACCAGCACGCAACAGAGCTGCTCAGGGAACTGACGGGCACCGTCCATGTCGATGCCGAAATTGTCGAATGGATCATTCGCAAGGAGCCGATCAAAGGCCCAAGTCCT
>NZ_CAAF010000074.1 GCF_000359125.1 Mesorhizobium sp. STM 4661
GGACACGACCGGCGGCTCACCGGTCCTGTTTCGGCGCCTTCGATGCATTGAGCGGTTGTTCTCGCAGACGTGCGTATTTTCGCTTCGCGAACTTGGCGCTCGGCCTCGACCGCAATTCGATACGCCCGATCAGCGGCCCACGTTCACCACCGCGAACGCGGGCCGAATAGATTGGCATTGAAAAGCGGCGTACACTTTCCGATCCTCGCCAGCCCGCAATGCCTAACGCAAACCTAGCCGGTGTGCGCTATGTAGTTTTGGACGCCTCATCCGACCCGAGCATGCGCTCTCGAATGGCCTCTTCGGTCTTGTTTGCAGTCGATCTGACGACGTTGCCAACGCGCCCCGCCAATGTCTCCGCGTCACCGCTCGAACTTTGGCGGTCAGCCTCGTCCTTGACCGTTTCATATGCCTCGGCCGCGACTTCCTTGACCTGCTCCAGACCTTTGTCGAAAACATTCTGAGCAGACTCGCGCAGCTTGTCTCGGTATTCGCCGAGTTGCTCGTCCTCCATGGCGGTGTGGGGGAGCATCACCCCAATCGCGGTGCCGATTGCAAGGCCGAGGGCTGCGATAGCTAGAGGCTCGCGCTGGAACACTTCCTGTACTGTGTGCCGCGCGCTAGCAGACATATCTCCTGCACTCGAGGCAAACTGCGCTGCAGTCTGCTTTAGTCTCTCGCCCGCGTCCGTTGTCGCGTTGGCTGCTACCCCGGCTGCATCGCTTACTACTGATGCAGCTAGCTTACTGGCGTCAGAAACCCTTGCTCCGATTCCGGAAACTTCATTGCCGAAGTCATCATCACGGTCCCCATCCTGGGATACGTCGTTAGCGTTTCTACCGGCCTGAGATGCACTGGCACCGCTTCCATGCGACGCGCCGCTTCCAAGCATCAACCAAGCCAGCCCTGCGCCAACGAGCGTGAGTGGCAATGGGTTGTCCCTGACCTGTGCCCTAAGATTACCGAGCATTGCGGATCCGTCACCGCCGGTGAAAATTCCGGCAAATTCATCGATCAATTGGCCCGGGCTCATCTTGTTGCGGATCGAATCCGCCGTGTCAGACACTTTCGCTCGAGCAATGTCGGCCTCGCGCTCAAGCTCGGCTGCAGATTTGTCGCTCATCTTATTTGTTCCTTGATCACGCGCACGTCGCGCTTGAGTTGATCTTGTGTGCGATCAGGTGTCAGCTCGGAAGGAGCCATGCTCGCAATTCCGGAGCGCATAAGAATAGCTCCGAGTGCCGCGACAACTATGCCGACCAATAGCGAGGACCATCCGGGCCCCAGCCCGACATTGGCCAAGGCGATCACGAGCGCTTGCAAAAGCACAACCAAAGCGGCCAGAAGACAGATAGCGCCTCCGACAATCTCGACCGCACCTGCGCCTGCCTTGCTCAGTTTTTCCGACATTTCGGCCCGCAGCAGTTTGCCTTCGGTCTGAAGCAAAGTCGTAACCTGCTGTGCCAGATCGCTTACAAGCGTGGCGAGGCTGCGGCTGTCGTGGTTCTCAGTCATGGGGTTTGCTCCAGGGTTTCATTACTCCAGTCATCGGCAAGCTCGCCGGCATCCTGCCCGGTTTCATTTCCATTTGGCGAAGCCCAATCGGTTTGCGACTGCCGTGCTGCTTCGGCCGACGCAGACTGGGGCGCACTCTTGATAAATCGCCCGAGCGCCAAGCCTGCCAACACTGAACCGGCGATCAACGCCCCTGGGTTGTCCCTGCCGAATGACTGGATCTCACCAAGAACTTCTTCGAATGGTTTGTCTTTCACGGAAGAAGAAAGTCGCTCGAGGCCGCCTGCGGCATCAAGGACGAACTTCGAAGCGGTGCGTTGGTCGCTGTTGGCCAAATGCTCGCTTGCCGCTCGCAACGCTCCGCCAAAGGCGCTCAGGTTGGCGCTGACATCACGCTGTGTCCCTTCAGCCTTGTTGAATAGCGCTTGCTTAGCTTCCGAAGCGTAGTCACCGGCTTTCCTCGTGAGTTCGTCGCGAGCGTCATGCAGCGTCTCTGTCGCAGTCTGCTTTTCCTGCTGAAAGCGATCGGATAATTCGTTCTTGGCTGTTTCGAAATCGGCCTGCTTAGGGCCATGATCGTCTTTGCGTGGCATGGTATCTCCTAATGGAATCCGAGGAAGGAGAGGATCGCAAGCACAACGACGACAAGGCCGATGAGATAAATAACGCTGTTCATGATGCAATCTCCTCCACTCCAAGCCGAACTAGCCCGAGACCCTCAAGTTCCTCGCCGACTCAAATTTTTCTTGGTGAGAGCCGGCCCACCTCCCAACTTCCCTTTCCGCCCTCCTGCTGCGGCAGGTCTGGGTTCTCAAACCACCTCCAATCGCGATCGCATCGGCACTCCCGCGATGACGCCGGAGTGGGCACCGAGACCGATTGGGTACCAGAGGGTGAAGAGGCCAACAGTGGCTCCCGGGAACGGGTCTAAAGCCACCCAGGCTTAGCCGTCTGCATCTGACCCACGTGGCTATTCCGGGTGTCCTGGGTCAAAATGCACAACGGCATCGAGAATTGTCCGGTACAGGCTGTCAACTTCCTCGTCGATCTCGCCGCGTTTGATGCCGACCGACTTTGCATCGGCAATCAGCTTGTGAGTGAGCTCATCGATCGAGACCACATCAGCTTTCGCCGTTTCAGGAACATTGTTTTCAATCCTCTTGTGCAGGAAGTCGATGCCGCGCTTACTCATCGCCCTCAAGCCGGCTAACGACATTAAGTTCCGATCGCAGCGCTTTATATCAAATGAGGGCGCGCAGTCTCGAAAAGGCTCTATTGTCTAGCCAGGTCGCCGCCCATCCGGCAAAGGCGCTTGGATGTAGGTGCTTTCGCCCACAAGGAGAAAGCGAATGCCTCATCAGGAAATTTCGGCCTCGTTGAGATCACCGAGCACACCGGCGATGGTTGGTCGCGTCGTAAGAGAAAGCGGCAAAGCCCAGAACAGGAAATAGGATCAACAATGGGAAAAGCCCAAGCCAGCGCAGACCCTGAAGCTCACGATCATCCCTATGATGCTGATGCCTTCGCCGAAAAGTATGGGCTGACGCAGAAGGCGGCAGAGGTGATACTTTTTTCGAACGGCCCCTCAAAGATCGCCTGTGACGCGGCTGCCCGTGCATTCCGGGCCGCGGTAGCGATGAGAAGCAATCGTCGGCGCGATCATTAGCTTTCGTCGCGAAAATCCCGCGGCGAGACAACGTCTTCTCACCTCGCATGTGGCCGAGTTTCCGCAGCTAGAAGGTTTCGCGGATGAAAGGTCCCGCTGACATAATTTCTTGGGAACAGTGTCGGCATCAAAGCTTCCTGACTGATGATCAGGAGAAGCCGTGATGGGCGACAAAGACGATGCTGGACGCTCTCGGCCGCGGGATCTCCAAGCGCAAGCGCTTGCACGAGAAACCGGTATAACCTTTGAACAGGCACTGGAGCTTATCCAGTTAATCGGGCCTGACCCGATCATCATTGCTGCGAGAAGCGAGAATCCTAAAGAACCGGAAACCGGGATGCGAACCATGACAGAGCTAGCAGCTCTTGGTCCCGGGCAGCACCTGATTGTGGCGTCGTGCAAGGGGCGGAGCGCTTCCTTCCTCCACCGCCCAAGCAATTGACCTCTCCCGTTCCGGGATTTGGCACTAAACTTCGGATCACAAGCTGGTCCTGATCTGCGATCTGTTCAACGGTGCCATTTCTGTCTAGGCGTAGGTGGCCTCAATAACAGGAGCGGGTTTCCCGTCGCGCATGGAGATGGGGATGTGCTAAGGAGCGGCCGGCTGCGCCGGCTGCAGGGCCTATTGGTCTCCGCCTGTGCTCGATTGTGGAGTCGGACTCCTATCGACCTTGGGGTTCTGATCGACCGGTTCGACATTCATAATGTCTGTCTTCGATTTTACAGGATCGCCCGACGGAGAGTCTGAGCCGGTAGATGCCGGAACCCCGCCTTGTTCCGTAGCTGGTGTCTTTGCCTGCTCCCCGTAAAGCTCAGCGATGCCCCAAGCGGCGGCGGTCAGTAGCAGTGCCGATATCAGGATTGTAAAACCGTGGCGGCCCCATCCACCTTGGCGAGCTTCCATTTCCGGGATGTTTTTCGGCATGTCC
>NZ_CAAF010000073.1 GCF_000359125.1 Mesorhizobium sp. STM 4661
CGATTGGCGAAAGCGATGGCGGCATCCGATCTCCCCCCTTGCGGGGGAGATGGCCGGCAGGCCAGAGGGGGGTGCTCAAGCGCGACCAAATGAAGCCCTCATCCCGCCGATTTCTGCGCCAGTTGCAGATCAACGAACTGTATCCCCTTGGCCGCCATCCGCGCCCATTCGGAATCCGCATCGAGTTCGAGATAGCGCACCCAGCAGCGGCGGGCCTCCGCCAGATTGCCGGCGTCGAATTCGAGCCTGGCGAGGTTGAACACCGCATCGGCGTAGTTTGCATCAAGCGCGATCGCCTTGACGAGGTGCCGGCGCGCCGAGGCCTCGCGGCCTTCGTCGCTCATCAGTCCGGCGAGGTTGAACCAGGCTTCAACGAAACCCGGATCGAGTCTTATGGCGCGGGCATAGTCATTCGCGGCTTCCGCCACACGGCCGGCGCCGCGCAGGCAGTTGGCGCGGTTGAAGGCGGCGATGGCATCGCTTGGATCGATGGAAAGGCAGCGCTGGTAGAGGGCGGCCGCGGCGTCGTGCCGGCCCTCCTCCTCCGCCGCTTCCGCCTCGGCGAACAATTCTTCCAGCGTGTCGTCGCCATACATTCCTGAATTGGCCACGCCCAAATCGAACAGCAACTGGCCGTCGAGCTCACTCTGCCCGTCCTCGAGATAGATCGCATCCGGGCGACCAAATGCCGAGCCGACGGCGAGCGACTTGGCGGTCAGCGAGGCGACCGGGCCAGAGCGGTGCACGGAGCGCGCGATCGCCCCCCAGGTCGCGCCGCCTGATATCAGCCCGGCATATTTGCGGGCCAGGATCAGGTCGCGGAAGGAATAGGGTTCGCCATCATGCTCGAATGCGTCGAACAGGCTGAGAAGGTCGAAGTCGGCGGCGACAAGCCGCGACTGGTCGATGAGCGACTGCCTGGACAGCGCCGAGGCCTCCGGCGCCTTCATCAACCCGAGCAGGCGTAGAAAACCGTTTTCGCTGAGAAGCGTGCGCCCCGCCCCGCGCTCGGCATCGGCGCGGCGCTCGATCTCGGCATCGCCTGCTTTGGCGAGCACCAAGCGGCCGAACACGACATGGCTGGTGCGCCTGGTGACGCCGCGCCGCAACTGGCCCTGCTGGCGCGCGACCTCACGCGCGGCCAGCCGTAGCGGAAACGCCGCCAGCGCGCCGACGACGCCGAAGACGCCGCCGGCGGGGGCCGTCACGCCTTGCTCTTGCCGACGGCCTTGAGCAGATTGGCCTTCAGCGGGTTTTCCTTGGCCGCACCGGCCTTGGCTGCGGGCTTCGCCGCATCGTCTGCCTTGCTCTTCGACTTGGCCGGCGGCTTGGCCGATTGCGACAGGCTCGCCTTCAGCGCATCCATCAGGTTGATGACATTGCCGCGCTCGGGCGCCGCCGCGATGATCGGCTTGTGGCCCTTCAGCTTCTCACGGATCATCCCCATCAGCGCGATCTCGTAGCGGTCCTCGTAATTCTTCGGATCGAAGGTGGTTTCTTTCTGCTTGATCAGCGCTTCGGCCAATTGCAGCATTTCGGCATCCGGCTTGCCGGCCGGGATGTTGCCGAAATATTCAGCCGTGCCGCGCACTTCGTTGGGGTTCCTCAAGGTGCAGACGAACATGCCGTT
The DNA here is from genome assembly GCF_000359125.1 of Mesorhizobium sp. STM 4661. Lineage (GTDB taxonomy): Bacteria > Pseudomonadota > Alphaproteobacteria > Rhizobiales > Rhizobiaceae > Mesorhizobium. The sequence goes on from NZ_CAAF010000073.1 coordinate 1,631, forward strand.
CTCGCGCGCACCGATCGTCACCACGCGCTCGCGGCTGGACAGCACCAGGCGCGCGATCGCCAGCTTGCCGGATTTGCGCATCGCTTCGCGCAGCACCGCGAAGGTTTCCTCCGCCATCGCGCCGTCCGGCGCCAGGTAATAGGGCGCGTCCTGGTAGATCACGTCGACCTCGCCCTCGTCGACAAAGGCCTCGATGTTCATCGTGTGGTTGGATTCGATGCGCACCGCGTCGAGATCGGTATCATCGATGATGATGTACTGCTTGTCCTCGTACTCGTAGCCCTTGACCAGGTCCGAGCGCTCGACCAGCCCGAGCTCGGGATCGACCGGCTTCATGTTGATGCGGTTGTGGGTCTTCTTGTGCAGCTGGTTGAAGCTGATGCGTTCGCTGGCACTCGTCGCCGGATAGAGCCGGACCGGACAGCTGACGAGGCTGAGCTTGAGGTAACCTTTCCAACTTGCCCTGGGCGCCATGAATTCTCTCCTACGCGGCCGTGCACTGTCGAACTGTTGCAGCGCTGTTCGTCCGAAGGACGAACGATAACGCCGAAATCCTACATCGAGCCCTCACAATACCGGCAAATCCCTAGCGAAATCTTCCATGTCGGCCCAGGGATCGCCCGAGGTAGCCAGAAGGCCCGGCAGCGAAGAATAATTCAAATCCTGCGGAGCGTCGATGGATTCCAGATCGGACCAGCTCACCGGCGTCGAGGCCGGCAGATTGGTGCGGGCGCGCAGCGAATAGGGTGCGGCGGACGTGTGGCCGCGCGCATTGCGATGATAGTCGATGAAGATGCGCCGTTTGCGGTTGTCCTTGCCCATGGTTGTGGTGAAGGTGTCGGGCGCCGTGGCAGTCAGATGTGTGGAGATGGCGCTGGACACCTGATGCAGCTTCTTCCAGTTCTGCTTTTGCGTCACCGGCACTGATATGTGGATGCCGCTGCCGCCGGAGGTCTTGGCGAACGGCATCAGCCCAAGACCCTCCAGTTCACCCCTGATGTGCACCGCGGCCTCCACCACCTCGCGCCACGCAATCCCCTCGCCAGGGTCGAGGTCGAAGACGATCAAATCCGGCTTGTCGAGTTTTGTTCGATGGGTGCCCCAGGTATGGAACTCGACGACGCCGAACTGCGCCAGCGCCAGATAGCCCTTGGCGCCCTCGACCGACAGATAGGATTTTGTCTCGCCCTCGGAATTGGTCGCCTCGAAGGTGACGACCGAAGGCGGCATGCCGGTGAAGGCGTGGCGCTGGAAGAAACAATCCTGCGGCTTGCCGGTCGGGCAGCGCACCAGCGACACCGGACGGCCGAGAATGTGCGGCAGCATGAAGTCGCCGACCAGCGCGTAGTAGACCGCGATATCGAGCTTGGTCGGCCCGGTCTTGCCGAACAGCCGCCGCGTCGGGTTGGTCACCCAGATCGTCGCGAGATCGGCCTCGGCGATCAGCCGCTTGCGTTTCGCCGAGACCGGCGTCGACAGGCCGACATCCCTGAGGCCGCGGAACACGCCGTGACGCAACGCATTGTCCGACGTGCGGTTGGCGTAGTGGATGCGCGCCGACAACAGTGGCCGCACCCAGTTCATCTCGCGCATGATCTCGCGCGGCACGCCTTCGGGTGCGGTGGCGCCTTCGCGCAAGGGTTCCAGCCGGGCCAGCAATTCGCCTGCCATCCCGGCATCGAAGCCGGTGCCGACCTTGCCGCGATAGTGCAATTCGCCGTTTTCGAATTCCGCCATGCCAAGTGCCGCCAGCCCTTCGGCGGCGTCTGACGTGGTGTAGCCGGCGATGACGAAGTCATCGGATTTCAGCGCCTTGGTCTTGGTCCAGCTCTTGGTGCGGCCGCTCTGATAGGTCGCGGTGGCGCGTTTTGAGACGACGCCTTCCAGACCGAGTTCGGAGGCCCTGACATAGAGCCCCTGCCCGTCGCCTTCGACGTGGTCGGAGAATTGGATCGCGGAATTGGCGCCAAGACCGGAAAGCAGTTGCGAAAGCAGCGCCTTGCGCCTGATGAGCGGCGCCGTGGTCAGATCCCAGCCGTCGAGATAAAGCAGATCGAAGGCATAGAAATGGAGCTTGTTGCCGGCGCCTTCCGCCAACGCGTCCTGCAGTAGCGCGAAGCGGCTGATGCCCTTGGCGTCGAGCACGACGATCTCGCCATCGATAACCGCCTCGCGGCACGGCAGTTTTGCAAAGGCGCCGGCCAAGTCGCCATAGCGCTTCGTCCAGTCGAGGCCGGCGCGGGTGATCAGCCGCGCCGCCTTGTCGGCCAGATGCGCCATGGTGCGATAACCGTCGAACTTGATCTCGTGCAGCCAGGTCTCGCCGGTATCGACGCCATCCGACGGTTTCGGCACCTGCGTGGCCAGCTGCGGCTCGATGCGGGCAGGCAGCAGCGCCTTGACCGCGCCGGGCAAAGCGCCGGGTTTCAGCACCACCGGCTTTGCCGGCTTGGTCGCCGGCTTCGGCGCTTCGACCAGTTCCTCGATGCGGCGCCCGGATTTGACGCTTTCCGGCCGCTCGCTGAGGATATCGAGCTTGGTATCGGCGGCGAGGTCGCGCTCCTTGAACAGCAGCCAGTTTTTCTTGCCCTCATCCTCGCCTGGCTTGGGCTTCAGCCGTGTCAGCATCCAGCCGCCATTCAGCTTCTCGCCGGCGAGGCGAAACTTGAAGGCGCCGGTGCGCAGGCTCTTTTCGACATCGTCCATCGGCGCCCAGCTGCCGGTGTCCCAGACGATCATCGGACCGCCGCCATATTCCCCCTCGGGAATGACGCCTTCGAAATCGATATAGTCGAGCGGATGGTCCTCGGTCTCGACCGCCAGTCTTTTATCCGCGGGGTTGAGCGATGGGCCGCGCGGCACCGCCCAGCTTTTCAAGACATCGCCGACCTGCAGGCGCAGATCGTAATGGTCGGCGGTAGCATGATGCTTGTGCACGACGAAGCGGTTGCCATCGTCGCTGAGCAGCCCGCCCGCCGGTTCCGGCGTGCGGCTGAATTCACGCTTGGCGCGATAGGCCTCGAGTTTGGAGGGAGTTGGCATGGGTCAGGCGAGAGTGGCGGCTAGTGCGCCTTCGGATAGCCAGCGCAGCGTTCCTTCACACCCCCCTCTGTCCTGCCGGACATCTCCCCTGCAAGGGGGGAGATCAGAAGTCGCTTCAGCTTTCGCCAATCGCCAACGTTGGAGGTGAAGCGCCGAAGACGAAGCTGCCAATCTCCCCCCTTGCGGGGGAGATGTCCGGCAGGAAAGAGGGGGGTGCTGTCCCGCCAGCATTGCGGATTTTCCTCCACCACAGCGGTGCGAAAGGATGGATGCCACGCGGCTCAATCGTCAGTGGCCGGTGTCAATTCGAGCTCGGCGGGCGAAAGTCCTTGCTGAAGCTGGCTCAACCGGAATTCGTCGACCCAATAGGCCTCGCCGTCGACCAGAACCCGCGCGCTGTAGGCGCCGGCGGAAAAGCGCTGCGCGGTGATGTAGACCTTGTGGCGGTCGAGCGCCTGGCGCACCGCGGCGCGCTTGGATTTTTGGGCAGTGACGGAACTGGCCATGACTCGCTCATACGCTCGACGCCGCACAACAGAACGGCAGGGACAAGGATGGCCGAGACCGGGGGGCCTGTCAATTTTCGGGTGGTGCGAACCGCTTGGAACGACGGCTACACCAAGCCCAAATGAGCCGGCCCTGCCATCACGCCAGCCACGCACCGTGCAAATTTCCCTCTTCGGATTTGTCCTTCGTAAGTGGAAAAACAACCACTGAAGGAAAGCAACTTTGCATCATGACACTTCCTTTTCTGTATCACAAATAATGGTTGACATCCATATTTTTAGTGATACAAATAATCCGGTGAAAATCGTGTGGGATGAGCACAAGCGCCTGACCAATCTCGACAAGCACGGGATGGACTTCGCCAATCTCACCATCGAATTTTTCGAGGCGGCGACCATCTATCCCGGCAAGAGCGGTCGGCATGTGGCGCTCGGCCGTCTATCCGACGGCACTATCGTCGTCATCTTCGCCCATCTCGGCACGGAAGCCATTTCGATTGTTTCGATGCGTCCGGCCAGCATCAGGGAAAGGAGCCTTTTGACATGACCCGCAAGAAACCCATGAAAGAATTCGTTCCCGGCCGCGGCTATACCAGGCAGGATTGGGACGACGCCGACAGCCCGGAATTGACCGATGAGCAGATTGCCAAGGGCAGGCCTTTTGCCGAAGCGTTTCCCGATCTGGCCGAAAGCATCAAGCGCGGCCGGGGGCGCCCACCCGTCGCTGTGCCGCTGCAACAGATTTCCATCCGGCTTGAGCCGGCGGTGATCGAAAAGTTCAAGGCAACCGGCAGGGGCTGGCAGGCCAGGGTCAATGATGTGCTGAAGAAGGCGAAAGTGGGCTAGAGGCGCGGATGTCGGCAATCGTGAGCCCGTGAGGTTTCATTTCGACACTATTTTTCTGTCAGGCGGCCGGACTTGGAATGTATCAGCGTCGGTGCCAGCCGCCTGGCGCCGACGGCGCGCAGCCACGCCGTGCCCTGCCAGAGTAGCCCATCCGGCTTAATTGCCACCCGTTTCGCTCGCGCCTAGCCTGCCGGTAATCGGGTTGGGTGGAGTAATGGCGTCTGGAGCGACAGGCCGCAAGTCCGAGCGCATGGGGTCGCTGGATCTGTTGCGCCTGGTCGCGGCTTTGGCTGTCCTGTTCTTCCACTATCTCTTTCACGGATCCTACCTGCCGCCACTGCTGGCGAACGGCTACCCCGAAGCCGGCTCCCTCGCCATATACGGCTATATGGGCGTCAACCTGTTTTTTCTGATCAGCGGGTTCGTCATCGCCTGGTCGGCCGAAGGCAGGAACTGGACGGAATTCGCCGCGGCAAGGTTCGCCCGGCTTTATCCTGGCTTCCTCGTCTGCATGACCGCCAGCTTTATCGTGCAGACGCTGGCTGCCAATCCGACCCTTCCATATGACCCAAGCATCTGGGCCGCCAATCTCTTCATTGTCGCCCCGGCCTTCAACAGACCCTTCGTGGACGGTGTCTACTGGTCGATCGTCATGGAGATCATTTTCTATGGGTGGATCGCGATCGCTCTGTTCCTCGGCGTCTTCTCGCGCTGGAAGCTGCAGATCGTGGCGGCATGGCTGCTGATTTCCGTTATCAACGAAACGGTCATCCACAGCACGGCTCTGCAGTTCGTGTTGATCACGCAATACGCGCCGTATTTCGCCGGCGGCATCCTTGCCCAGCACATTGTCGCCAAGGGTTCGTCTATCGAGGCGCTTGTGCTGCTCGGCGCGGCGTTCCTGCTGTCGTGCAGGGAGGTGGCCTCGGGCGCCGACTGGATGCAGGCCAATTTCGGATTCTCGCCGTCGCTTGCACAGCTGCTTGCCGCCAATGTCGTCGTCTATGGCCTGTTCGGCGGGGCTCTGCTCCTGCGTCGCCGCATCGCACCGACACCACTGGTGCTTATGCTGGGCGGGCTCACCTATCCGCTCTACCTCCTGCATCAGGAAATCGGCACGCTCTGGCTCAACGCGCTATCGCCAGCGGTCGGCCGCTGGGTCGCCCTGGCAATTGTGCTCACGGCCTTGCTGTCCGCCTCATTCGTGATCTCGTTCTTCATCGAAAAACCGATACGCAAGCCTTTGATATCGTTGCTGCTGCCCCCGCTGAACATGATGGCAAGCAAACTCCGGCTCGATCGGCCGGCGTGAATGGTGAATGGTGAATGGTGAATGGTGAATGGTGAATGGTGAATGGTGAATGGTGAATGGTGAAATTGCACACAATACGTGACGAAAGAACGACTAAATACACTACTGACTACTGAACTACTGACTACTATTCACTATTCACTATTCACTATTCACTATTCACCACTCGATACCACCCAACAGTTCCTCCGCCTTGGAAACAGCAGCAGCCTGATGCGGCTGCAGGGGCTGGCCGGCATAGGCTTCGAAGACCGGCAGGAACGGGTCGTCGATATCGGTCCTGATACCGGACAACTGCTCTATCACTGCCAGGCCGCAATAGGGAACGTAGGCAGCCGAATAGCCTCCTTCATGCGACATCATCAGGCGTCCGCCGCAGAGATCGTCCGCCGCCTGCATCAACATCCGCGTCATCTCGCGGTAGCTGCCGCTGTGCAGCATCATGCGTCCCAGCGGATCGGCCGCCGAGGCATCGAAGCCAGACGGCACGACGATGAGATCGGGCTTGTAGCGATGAAGCGCCGGCAGCACGATGCGTTCGAAGACCGACATATAGGCGCCGTGGCCGCATCCGGCCGGCAACGGCACGTTGATGTTGTAGCCTTCGCCCTTGCCCTCGCCGCGCTCCTTGTGAAAACCGCTGTCATGCGGATAGAGCCCGTCCTGGTGGATCGAGATGGTCAGCACGGACGGGTCCGCATAGAAGGCGGACTGGGTGCCGTTGCCGTGATGGACGTCCCAGTCGACGGTGGCGACCCGCTCGAAGCCATGCTTGGCCCGGTTCTTCAGGATGGCGACCGGAACGTTGCCGAACAGGCAAAAGCCCATGCCTTGCGCGCGCTCGGCATGATGCCCCGGCGGCCGCACCAGAGCGTAGCCATTGCCGACATCGCCGCTCAGCACCGCGTCCATCACCGCCGCGGTGCCGCCGGCGGCGAGACAGGCGATCTCATAGCTGCCATGGCCGAAAGGTGTCAGATAGCTCGCATCGCCGCCACGCCCGTCGCTGAGCGTCTTGATGCGGCTGACATAGTCGCGGTCGTGGAACAGGGCGAGATCGTCCTCGCTCACCGCAACGGAGGCAATCATCGACAGTTTCCCGGTGAGGCCCGAAACCTCCATGAGGTTGCGGAACCGGCGTTTGGTCGCGGCATTCTCCGCATGCTCGCCCGGCTCGATGGTCAGGCTCGGCTGAAAGAACTGCGCGGCGTTGCCGGTCTCGTGCCAGAGATAGAGCTCGTGAAAATTCCAGCCCGTCGTCATCTGCTGCTTCCTAACCCGCCAGGATCATCGCTGCGGCGCGTTCGGCGATCATGATTGTCGGCGCGTTGGTGTTGCCCGAGACCATCCTTGGGAACACCGAGGCGTCGGCGATGCAAAGCCCGTCCAGCCCATGCACCTTCATCGACGCGGGATCGACGACGGCCATCGCGTCGGTGCCCAGGCGGCAGGTGCTGGTCGGATGATAGAGCGTCGTGCAGTGGCCGCGAATATACTCCGCGATCTCGGCGTCGCTCTCGCATTCGGCGCTCGGCGTGATCTCGCCGACGAGCATTTCGGCAAGCGGCGACTGCGCCGCGATCCGGCGGCTGATGCGGATGCCTTCGACCAGCGTGGCGATGTCCGAGCCGTCCTCGTCACTGATGAAGTAACGCGGGTCGATCGCCGGATATTCGACCGGATTGGCCGAGCGCAGGCGGATCTCGCCGCGGCTGTCCGGCCGCTGCAGCGTGGTGTGCAGCGTGATGCCAGGCTTCGACGACAGGAATCGCACATAATCGCGATGCGGGCTGATGGCGCCGTAAAGCTGCAAATCCGGTTCGACATCGGGTCGGCTCTTGACGAAGCCACCAGCCGCCACCCAGGGCGAGGAACGCGGACCGCTGCGTGATGTCTGCCATTCCACAAAATCGCGCCGCAGCGTCTCGTCGGTCCAGGCGCCGACGCCGATCCTGTCCTTCGTATAGAAGGTGATCGGAATGTTGATGTGGTCCTGCAGGTCCTTGCCGACGCCCGGCAGATCGTGCACGGGGGCAACGCCGACTTGGGCGAGTTCGTCGGCCGGGCCGATGCCCGAAAGCAGCATCAGCTGGCAACTGCCGATCGAGCCCGAGGACAGTACCACCTCTGAGTCGGCGAAGGCGGCCTCCGGTTCGCCATTCACCAGATAGCGGATGCCTTTGACCCGGCCCCTCTCGACGATCAGGCCCATGGCCAGCACGCCGGTCCTCACCGTCAGATTGGGGCGCTCCCGCGCGGGGCGCAGATAGGCCTTGCCGGTGCCCCAGCGTTCGCCGTTCTTGATGGTGAACTGAAAGAGGCCGACGCCTTCCTGCTCGACGCCGTTGAAATCGCGGTTCTGCTTGTAGCCGGCGGCCTTGCAGGCCTCGATCCAGGCAAGCTCGTTGGGATCGACATGTGGGACATTGCCGATATGCAGCGGCCCGTTGGCGCCATGCAGCGGATCGTTGCCGAGTTCGGCATTGCTTTCGCAGGCCTTGAACACCGGCAGCACGTCGGCCCACGCCCAGCCGGGGCAGCCCATCGCCGCCCAGCCGTCATAATCGGACGGCAGGCCGCGAATATAGATCATGGCGTTCAGCGCGCCGGAGCCGCCGATCATCTTGCCGCGCGGCCAGAACACCCGCCGGCCGCGGCAGCCTGCCTGCGGCTCGGTGTAGTAGCCCCAATCGACGGCCGTGTTGAACATGGTCGGCCAGTCCGAGGGCACGTCCGAGGCCAGCGGCGCCTCGCGCCCGGCCTCCAGCAACAGCACCTTGCGGGCCGGATCGGCACTGAGGCGGTTGGCCAGCACGCAGCCGGCCGAGCCGGCACCCACTATGATCGTATCGAACATCGTAAGTCTCTCACTTTCCGGCCGGGGCCGGGCTTTGCACAATGTTGCTCACTGCCGGCTTGCTGTCTGCCGGCCGGCTCTCCGCGAGATTGGCGCGACGGCGCGCGAGCCAGTGGACGAGATCGCCAAAACGGCCGACCAGCCCCTTCGGCATCAGCACCACCGACAGCGCGATGATCAGGCCGAGGCCGAGCGTGCGGAACTCGCCGCTCTCGCGCATCAATTCGTCGGCCAGGACCAACACCACGGTTCCGACCAGCGGTCCCCAGAACGTGCCGACGCCGCCGACGACGACGATGGCGATGATGAACATCAGTTGCGACATCGACAGCACGCCGGGGCCGATCGCCTGGAAATGCGCGGCATAAAAACCGCCGGCCAGGCCGGTGAAGAAGGCGGAAATGCCGAAGACCAGAAGCTGCGCCTGGAAGCGGTTGACGCCACGCGCCACCGCGTAGCCCGGATTGTCCTTCAATGCCCGGAAGGCAAGGCCTATCGGGCTTTTGACGATTGCGTAGGTGAAGACCATTGTCACCGCGAACAGCACCGCGATGATGGCGTAGTTGCCGACAAGCCACTGCGCTCTGAGCAAGGCCCTGGTGCCGAGATCGCCGAAGCGGGCAAAGCCGACGGCGCCGCCGGTGAACTGACGGCAGACGGAGCCGACCATGACGAAGCATTCGGTGTCGGTGACGATCAACAGATACATCGTCTGGGCAATCGCCAGCGTCAGCAGCGCCACATAGACGCCGGTCAGGCGAAGGCAGGCGAGGCCCACGACCAGCGAAAACAGCACGGCGCCCAGTGCGCCGGGCACAAGAGCCGCCCAGACGTTCCAGCCGAAATAGAAGCAGAGCATCGCCGTCGCATAGCCGCCGAAGGCGAAGATCGCCATTTGCGCCAGCGAGAAGATGCCGGAGAAGCCGAACAGAAGGTTCCACTGCGAGGCGATCGTTGCATAAAACAGCGCCAGCACGATCTGGCCGAGGATGTAGCGGCTGTCGACCATGAAGGGCAGCGCGATCGCCGCCGCGATCAGGACCAGGCTGATGGCAAGATCGGTCTTGGCTGACCGGGACATGGAGGAACGCGACATGGTGTCTGTCATGGTGCCCTCACATGCGCCGGATTTCGGCGCGGCCGAAAAGGCCGGACGGTCGCCAGATCAGCACGGCAATGACGACGAACAGCAGCGATGGAAAGCCCCAGCGGGCGCCCAAGGCGTACTGGACGAAGGATTCGAGCAGCGCCAGCCCAAGGGCCGCGGCGACGGCGCCCGGCAGATTGCCGAGACCGGCGACCACGCACATGATGAAGGCCTTGAGCATCGGGTCGTTGCCGAGCGGCGGCGACAGCTGCGTCATCGACGACACCATGACGCCGCAGATGCCGGCGAGTGCGCCCGACAGCATCAGCACCTGCAGATAGACGCGGTTGACGGCGACACCCATGAGCTGGGCCGCGTCGCGGTTCTGCGCCGTCGCCCTGATCGCCCGGCCCATCCGCGTGCGGCCGAGCGCCAGCGAGACCACCACCATCATGACGACGACGACCGCGATGATCATCAGGTTCTGCCAGGGCAGCGTCAGCGGCCCGAGGCGAAAGGTGCCGACGATCGAAACCGGCTGTTTCAGCGGCTGTCCGCCATAGGTCAGGAGGATGGCGTTCTCGAGCGCGATGCCGATGCCGACCGTGGCGATCATGACGTTGGCTTCGAATGTCGACTTGTCGTTCTTCAACAGATTGCGCACGATCGCGAAATAGAGGATGGCGCCGGCCACGGCACCGGCGATGATGGCGCCCGCGAAGCCGAGCGCGATCGGCAGGCCGAGCGAGGTGATCACCGTGAAGGCGACGTAACCGCCAAGCGTCAGCATCGCCGCATGGGCCATGTTGAGCATGCCCATCGATCCCCAGACCAGCGACAGTCCGACCGTCGCCAGGGCATAGAGCGCGCCCGAGGTGAAGCCGGCGACGAGAATGGCCATGAGCACATCGACCATGGCGTCAGCCTCCAAGATAGGTTGCAAGGAGCTCGTCGCGCGCCATCAGTTCGGCGGGCTTGCCCGACCAGACGATGGCGCCGTCGTCGAGCAGATGCAGGCGGTCGGCGAGATCCTCGACGCGGGCCGGGTTCTCCTCCACCAAAAGGATGGTGCGGCCGGCCTTGCTCAGTTCGGAAATGACGCCGTAGACCTGGTCGATGATCAGCGGCGCCAGGCCGAGCGACGGCTCGTCGATCAGAAGGATGCGCCCGCCCATCATCAGGCCGCGGCCGATGCCGACCATGCGCCGTTCGCCGCCGGACAGGCTCGAGGCGATCTGGCCGCGGCGGTCGGCGAGCTTCGGCAGAAGCGCATAGACCTCGTCCAGCCGGCGCGTGATCCCGGCCTTGTCCGGCGCCAGGTAGGCGCCCATCAGCAGGTTTTCGAGCACGCTCATCTGCGCAAACAGCATGTCGCCCTGCGGCACATGGGCGACGCCCAGCATCGCCGTCTCATGTGGCTTGCCGGACAGGCGCTGGCCGTCGATGCTGATCTGCCCGCCGCGCAGCGGCACGAGGCCGGAGATGGTCTTGAGCAATGTCGACTTGCCATGGCCGTTCGGGCCGACGACGGTGACGAACTCACCGGCATGAACGGTCAGCGAAATGCCCTTGAGCACGTCGAGCCCATCATAGCCGGAGACGATGCGGTCGAGCTGCAGGACAGGCGGTTTTGCGGCTGCGCCCATCATGGCGTCCCCATCACGGGGGGCGTCGCGGCGGCTTGCTCATCGAAGAATTTCTTCAACCGTTTCCGCGTGCCCTGGCCGAGATAGGTTTCGACGACGGTCTGGTCCTCGGCTACCTTGTCCGGCCTGCCCTCGAAGATCACCTTGCCATGGTGCATGATGATGACGCGGCTGGACAGCGCCAGGAGAAAGCGCATGACATGCTCGATCAGGACGATGGTCAGTCCCTGGTCGCGCAGTTTCAGCACCATCGCCATGATCTGGTCGATCTCGGCGACGTTGAGCCCACCGACCGGCTCGTCGAGGAAGAGCATTTTCGGCCGGGTGGCGATGGCGCCGGCGATCATCAGGAGCTTGCGGTCGAGCACCGGCAGCCGCGCCACGGTCTCGTCGGCCTTGGCCGCAAGCCCGACGAAGTCCAGCGCCTCCATCGTTGCCTGCCGGACTTCCTCGCCGAGGCGAAAGCCGGCCAGCCTTCGCCGCTGCCGGCCGAAATAGGCGGCGATCTCGATGTTCTCGCGAACGGTCAGGCTGTCGAAGGCGGCATTGAGCTGGAAGGTGCGGGCCATGCCGAGTTGGCAGATGCGGTCGGCAGCAAAGGCCGAAATGTCGGTGTCGCCGAAATGCACCCGGCCGCCGCTGGCCGGCGTGATCCCGGTCACGACATCGAAAAAGGTCGTCTTGCCGGCGCCGTTCGGCCCGCCAATGCCGACGATCTCACCCGGATTGACCACCATCGACACGCCGTCGACGGCGGCCAGCGAGCCGAAGCGTTTGACCACACCGTCACAAACCAGCATCGGGCCCGCAGCCTCAGTCATCTCGTTTGCCCTGGCATCTTACCTGGTGGCAACCGGTCGGGCGCAACCCCGGCCGGTTTCGTTGGTTTCATTTCCATGTCTGGTTCATTTGATCCATGGCGGCAGGATGAAGCTGTCCGTGGCATAGAGCACCGGCGCGATCAGCTTCGGATCGGTCTTGTAGTCCTGATGCTGCAGGAACTGGTGCGGCATGCCAAGCGACGGATCGGCCACTTGCGTCGGATAGCAGAAGGCCGACTGGCCGGCGGGATCGGCCCGATAGGTGCCGTTGACCCCGCGATAGACCAGGCGCTTCATGGCATTGGCCACCTTGGTGGTCTGCTCCTTGTTCATCGGCTCGCCCGGACCGCCGGCGATTGCCGCGGCAAGCGCCCACATCCACAGGCCGTCATAGGTCTGCGATCCCGTGATGTAGGCGGAGTTCGGACCGAATTTCGCCCGATAGCTCTCGCGGAACGGCTTGGAGAAATCGTCCGGCAGGCAGCCGATCACCGTCGAATAGACGACGCCGTTGACCGCTTCGCCGCCGATCTCGCGGAAGGCGGGCAACGACGGTCCGTACTGCATGTAGATCAGGCTGTTGATCGGTTCGGTGAGGAACTGGACCATGAACTGCGCCAGGTCCTGCGGCAGGAAATGCGTGATCAGGATCGCCGCCGGCGGATCCTGGCGCAGCTTCGCCAGCGTCGGTCCCCACTGGTTGGTCGGGAACGGAACCGTCTCGAACAGGCTGACCTCGAACCCGTATTCGGCTGCCTTGTCGCGGATCGCGTTGGCGATGACGATCGAATATTCGTTGGCCGACGGAATGATGGCGAGCTTCTTGTTGGGCGCCTGCCATTTGCCGTCCGCGGCTAGCGTCTTCAGAAAATTCAGGCAGCCCGGTCCATACCAGAACTCCGGCGGGTCGCCCTGGAAGGAACTGTAGTAGCGGGCCGGGTCGGTCTTGAACTTCTCATTGTGCGAAATCAGCGTGTTGTAGTGCATCATGATGACGTCGTTGTCGGCGGCGACGTCCATCTCGATCATGTTGGTGCCGAGATTGTAACCGTTGATGATGGCCGGCGCCTCGAAGCGGTCGATCAGCCGCTGCATCGACTGGCTGACCAGATCGGCGCCCATTTCCTTGGTGTCTTCGATGTGGATCTCGACCGGCCGGCCGAGAATGCCGCCCGCCGCATTGATCTCCTCGGCGGCAAGCTCGAGACCGTTCTTGAACTCGATGCCGTCGGCGGCGGCGATGCCGGACATCGGCAGCGCCGAACCGACCGGAATGGGCTTGGCGTCCTGGGCGATCGCGGCATTGTTCATGTCGGCAAGAAGCGCGGCGCCGGCAGCGCCCGCGCCGACCACGCCTTGCAGCATTGCACGTCTGTTCATCATGGCAAATTCCCCTTTTTGTCGTTGGTTAGAGTCTTTTCCTCATGCGAAATCTCTCACGCGAAGTCCTTCAGGCGAAAGGCTTGGGTCATGGGCAGAAAGGCGGCTTCCAGGTCGGCGGCCGCCGACAGCACGCGGGCATCGTCGCCGCGCGCGCCGATGATCTGGAAGCCGACCGGCAGGCCCGCCGCGGTCATGCCGCAAGGGATGACGCAGGCGGGTTGCTGGCTGAGATTGATCGGGTAGCTGAACGCCGCCCATTCGGTCCAGCGCGACAGGCCGCTGCCCAAGGGCACTTCAAGTCCGACGTCGAAGGCCGGAACCGATGTTCCCGGCGAGACGATGAAATCATAGGCGTCGAGCAGCCGGTCCATGGCGGCGCCGAATTCGGCGCGCTGTAACTGCGCGGCGACGAGTGCCTTGGCGTCGAACGCCGCCCCCGCCCGCGCGATCTCCAGGAAGCCCGGATCGATGCCTGCCCGTTCGCCCTGCGGGACGAGCGCCAGCCGCGCCGCGGCGCCGGTGAACCAGTGATGCTGGAAAAGATCGAGAAGATCGCCGCCCGGAAAATCGCCATCTGGGAGATCAATCGGCTCGACCGTCGCGCCGAACGCATCGAAATACGTCAAGGCATGAGAGACGGTCGCGGCGATCCCGGAATCCAGCGCTCCTGAAGGCGGCTTCGACCAGTAGCCGATCCGGGCGCCCCGCAAAGTGTCTTCGATCCGGCCAAGTGGCGAAAGCGTTCCCACGCCTTGCTGCCAGTCGCTGATATCGCGGCCGGACATGGCGTCGGCCATGGCGGAAAGATCAAGTGCTGTCCGCGCCATCGGTCCGATATGGGCGACGGTTCCGAACGCGCTCGACGGATAGGCCGGCACGCGGCCGAAGGTCGGCTTCAATCCGGCGATGCCGGTGAAAGAGGCCGGGATGCGGATCGACCCGCCGCCGTCGGTGCCGAGGTGGAAGACGCCGGCTCCGGTGGCGGCCGCGACCGCCGCCCCGCCGGAAGATCCGCCGGGCGTCTTGTCGGCATTCCAGGGATTGCGCGTGATGCCGCGGAGGCTGCTGTCGGTGAGCGCCTTCCAGCCGAATTCGGGCGTCGTCGTCTGCCCGATGAAGACGGCGCCCGCTCCGCGCAGCAGGGCAACCGCGGGGGCATCCTTGTCATAGGCGGCGGAAGTCGTGGTCCTGCTGCCGTAGCGCACGCTCCAGCCCTCGACCCAGACGATGTCCTTGAGCGTCGTCGGTATGCCATCGGTCGCGGACAGTGGCTCGCCTGCCCGCCAGCGTTTCTCGGAGGCGCCGGCGGCCTCGATCGCACCCTTGCGGTCGATCATGGTGAAGGCGTTGAAAAGCGGATTGATCGCTTCGGCGCGGCCGAGTGCCGCCATCGTCACCTCTACGGGCGACAGCGCGCCAGTGCGGTAGGCGGCGTTAAGCTCCGCCGCGCTCAGCCGGCACAGATCATCGGCGTCGGCAATGGGAGAGATCCCATTCGGCATGCAGTTCGAACCCCTCACTCCACGGCCGCTCTTCTGGCAGCCTTGTCAGCATGGGCAGTGTGGCCGGTTTCTTAATTTCCACAAAATGTATTATTCTGGGGAACATTCGCCATTTAATGTAACAAGAGCCATGAACCTGACCATCCGGCAGTTGCGCTATGTCTGCGAAGTCGCCCGCCTTGGCAGCGTGCTGGCGGCCTCCAAGTCGCTCTACATCTCGCAGTCCTCCATCCTGGCGGCGATCACGCTGGCCGAGGCCGGGATGGGGGCGCGCATTTTCGACAGACGGCCGGCGCGCGGCGTCTCCATCACGCCGGCCGGCCAACGCTTCGTCGCCGCCGCCCGAATCATGCTGGCGGCTGAAACGGAGTTCAACCGGTCGATCGGCGACCTCAGCGGGCGCATGCCGAAAGTCCTGCGCATCGGCTGCTTCGAGCCGTTCGGCGCCCTGTTCATGCCGGAAATGCTGCGCAGCTATCTCGACAGCGTCGGCGATGTCGAGATCGACCTGGTCGAGGCCGATCAGGTCCAGTTGCAGGAACGGCTTGTCGCCGGCCAGATCGACCTGGCCATTCTCTACGACATCGGTCCGATCGGAATCGACAGCGTCACCCGCATCTGCAAGGTGCCGGCCCACGCCATGCTCAATGCGGACGATCCGCTTGCCGCGCGCGACGGCATCTGGCTGGCGGAACTGGCGGCACGGCCGCTGGTGCTGCTCGACCTGCCGCACACGGCGACCTATCTTCTGACCCTGTTCGACGTGCTGGCGAAACGGCCGGAAGTGCGCTTTCGCACGCGCTCCTACGAAACGGTCCGCTCGGCCGTCGCCTCGGGCTTCGGCATGGCCGTCCTCAACATGCGGCCGATCGGCCGTGCCACCGCCGATGGCGACGAGATCGTCCGCAAGCCGATCTTCGACGAGTTGCCGCCGCCGACGCTGATCGTCGCCGACATGTACGGTTCGGCAAAGCCGCTCTTCGTGCGTGTCTTCATCGAGATATTCCATCGCTTTTTCACCGCGGTCGGCCCGGCGGGCTTTTCGGTGACGACGCCGGAGCGTGAAGCTTCCCTGCTGGTCGCCAGGAAGGGCTGACGGCGGTTATCCATGTTCAACGATCGCGCATGGAATCGGGATTTGCGAGCATTCCCGTCGTCGCGGCCTAATTCTGGAGGAGCCCTCACCCGGCCTCCGCTCCGCTGCGGCCACCTTCTCCCTTGTGGGCCTGTTGCGCAAACCTCTGCCCTTGGCTAGCATCCCCCACGCCGGCGCCGAGCGGAGGAGAACGTCGCGGTGGACCGGCTGGAGCGCCGTTGCGTCCCTTTGGGCGCTCAAAGGACACTCCATTTTTGAATCGACGCAATGATCTTCGAAACCGCTCCCGGTTTGGGGGTCATGCGCTCATGTGGAGGAGACTAACTTGATCAACAGACGTGAACTCCTGCTGTCGTCGGTGGCTTTTGGCGCACTGGCGCTGGCCGCTCCCTCGGCCTTTGCCCAGGACAAGCTGACCATTCTGGGCTCGGTGCCGAGCCTCGGCTTTCCGTTCTTCGTGCACATGCTGAACCAGATCAAGGCTGAGGCCGCGGCGCAAGGCGTCAACCTGATCGAGAGCGACGGCCAGAACTCGGCGCCCAAGCAGACCGCCGATATCGAGGCGGCGCTGGTGCAGAAGGTCAATGCCATCGTCATCTCGCCGCTCGACGTCAACGCGTTGGCCCCGGCCATCGAGGAAGCGGTCAAGGCCGGTGTTCCGGTGGTCACCATCGACCGCCGCGTCGACGGCGTCGAGGGCATCCTGGCCCATGTCGGCGCCGACAATGTCAAGGGCGGCGAGGCCGAGGCGCAGGCCATGGTGGCGGCGTTCCCGAACGGCGCCAAGCTCTTCCATCTGCAAGGCCAGCCCGGCGCCGGCCCGGCGATCGATCGCAACAAGGGCGTGCACAACGTGCTCGATCCGCTGAAGGACAAGTACCAGATCGTCTTCGAGCAGACCGCCAACTTCGCTCGCGCCGAGGCGCTGTCCGTCACCGAGGCCGGCCTTGCCGCCAACGGCAAGCCCGATGCGATCATCTGCGCCAATGACGACATGGCGCTCGGCGCGGTTGAAGCCTGCGCGGCGCGCAACTTCACCGACGTCAAGATCTATGGCTTCGATGCGCTTCCCGAAGCGCTGGTCGCCGTGCGCGACGGCAAGCTGGCCGGCACGGTCGAACAGTTCCCCGGCGAGCAGTCGCGCACGGCAGTGCAGATCGCGGTCGCCTATGCCAGGGACAAGACCGAGCCGAAGGAAAAGCTCGTGCTTTTGACGCCGATCGTCATCGGCAAGGACAATCTCGACAAGGCTGAAAGGCTTGGCGAGACGAAGTAGGCGACGAAGGGCGCGCAACGACAAAAGTAGCGTTCTGTCGCACCCCCTCTGCCCTGCCGGGCATCTCCCCCTCAAGGGGGGAGATTGGCAGTTTCAGCGCGTCGCCCTCTCTTCAACGCCGAAGATTAGCGAAAGCTTGGGTGACATCCGATCTCCCCCCTGGAGGGGGAGATGTCCGGCAGGACAGAGGGGGGCGCTGTCCCGCCAGCCTTTCGGGTGGATCGCAATTCAAGGAGCATCCTTTGCCAGCCGAAGCCTTGGAGCCATCACCATCGCCCGCCCTCCTCGCCGTCGAGGGCGTGACCAAGCATTTTGCCGGCGTCACGGCTCTTAGCGACGTTTCGCTCGAGGTTCGGCCCGGCGAAATCCTCGGCCTGCTCGGCGAGAACGGCGCCGGCAAGTCGACGCTGCTGAATATCCTGTCCGGCGTGATGCCGCCTTCCAGCGGCCGCATCGTCTTCGACGGTGTCGAATTCAATCCGCACAATCCGCAGGATGCCAAGCGCCTCGGCATCGTCACCATCTATCAGGAACTGAGCCTGATCCCGACGCTGACGGTGGCGGAGAACATCTTCATCGGCCGCGCGCCGCTCGGCCCGCTCGGGCTGGTGAGCTGGCGGAAGATGGAGGAAGACTCGCGCGGCATCATCGCCCGCGTCGGCCTCGACCTCTACCCGGCGACGCCGGTGTCGGCGCTGTCGGTCGCCGAGCAGCAACTGGTCGAGATCGCGCGGGCGCTGTCGTTGAAGAGCCGCCTGATCATCATGGACGAACCGACCTCGGCGCTGACCGAAACCGAAGTGCAGCGGCTGATGTCGATCATGGACCGGCTGCGCAGGGACGGCGTCGCCATCATGTTCGTCACCCACCGGCTGGAAGAGGCCTCCGCCATCTGCGACCGCATGACGGTGCTGCGCGACGGCAGGCTGGCCGGCCACCTCGACCGCGAGGGCGGACCGATCAAGCTGCCCAAAATCATCGAGAAGATGGTCGGCCGCGCCGCGTCCGAGCTCTATGCCAGGCCGACGCAGCGCGATGTCGCGGGTGATGTCAGGCTCTCCGTTCGGGGCCTACGCACCATGCGCGATCCGCAAGCGCCGCATGCCATCGTGCTCGAAGGCGTTAACCTCGACCTCAAGGCGGGCGAGATCCTCGGCGTCGCCGGCCTCGTCGGCTCCGGCCGCACCGAGCTTGCCCGCGCCATCTTCGGCGCCGACCGCATTGCCGCCGGCACCATCATGCTCGACGGCAAGCCGATCGCACCCGCATCGCCGGCAGACGCTATCGCGCTCGGCATCGGCCTGGTGCCGGAAGACCGCAAGCATCAGGCGATCTTCGCCGCACTCGGCATTCTCACCAATTTTTCCATCGCCTCCCTCGGCCGCTACTCGAACGCCGCCGGCTTCATGGCCGAACGGCGCGAGCGCGAGGCGCTGGCGAGCTACAGGAAGACGCTGTCGATCCGCATGGCCTCGCCCGAGCAGGCCATCGAGGGCCTGTCCGGCGGCAACCAGCAGAAGGTCATCCTTGCCCGCTGGCTGGCGCGCGACCCCAAGGTGCTGATTGTGGATGAACCGACGCGCGGCGTCGATGTCGGCGCCAAGGCCGAGGTGCACCAGATCCTGGTGCACCTCGCCGCGCGCGGCATCGCCATCATGATGATCTCGTCGGAATTGCCCGAAGTGCTTGCGGTGTCGGACAGGATCGTCACCATGAGGCGCGGCCGCATCACCGGCGAGATGCCCGGCATCGAGGCGACAGAGGAAAAACTGATGGAACTGATGGCGCTCGACCAAAAGCAGGAAGCGACGCAATGACGAGCACGACCGAACAAGCCCAGCGCGGCGGCATCAATGTCGCGCGCCTGCTGATGAGCTTCGGCCCGCTGATGTTCCTGGCGGTGCTGATCGTCGTCTTCACCGTGCTGAAGCCGAGCTTCATCGACCCGATCAACCTGTTCAACATCCTGCGGCAGATCTCGATTACCGGGCTGATCGCGCTCGGCATGACCTTCGTCATCCTCACCGCCGGCATCGACCTGTCGGTCGGCTCGCTCTTGGCCTTCTGCGGCATGGTCGCGGCGGTGGTGGCCAAGGGCGGCACGGCCAACACGCTGTCGCTGTCGACGACGGGCACGCAAGGCTATGGCTGGTTTGCCGCGCTGCTCGCCGCCGTCGTGGTCGGCGCCGTCGCCGGCGGCGTCCAGGGCTTTGCCATCACCAGGCTGAAAGTGCCGCCCTTCGTCGTCACGCTTGGTGGCCTGACAGTGTTTCGCGGCCTGACGCTGACCATCTCCAATGGCGGCCCGATCTCCGGCTTCGATGCTTCGATGCGCTGGTTCGGCACCGGATTGATCGGCCCGGTGCCGGTGCCGGCGATCATCTTCGCGATTGCCGCGATCCTGTGCCACATCGTGCTGCGCTACACGCGCTACGGCCGTGTGGTCTATGCCGTCGGCGGCAATGCCGAGGCGGCGCGCCTGTCCGGCCTGCGCGTCGACCGCATCCTGATCTCGGTCTATGTCATCGTCGGCTTCTTCGCCGGCCTTGCCGCTTTCGTGCTGTCGGCGAGGCTGAATTCCTCGGAAGCCGTCGCCGGCATCGGCTATGAGCTGACGGTGATTTCGGCGGTCGTCATCGGCGGCACCTCGCTGTTCGGCGGCATTGGCAGCGTCGGCGGCACGGTGGTGGGCGCGGCACTGATCGGCGTGCTGCAGAACGGCCTGCAGTTCAACAATGTCTCGTCCTACACGCAAAGCATCGTCATCGGCCTGATCCTGATCCTCGCCGTGGCCTTCGACCGCTGGCTGAAATCGCGCGTGCGACGGTGAGTTGGCGATGATCCACATCAGAGCCATGACCGAGCAGGACGTGCCGTCGGTATCGCGGCTCGTTGGCGAGTCCTGGCGCCGTACCTATTCGCCAATCATCGGCGCCGCGCTCATCGCCACGGCCAATGCCGTGCTGAGCAGCTCGCTGTCGGGGAGCCGTCTGCTGTTCGGCATGGCACGCGACGGCGACCTCCCGAAGCTGCTGGCCAAGACGTTGGGCTCGAGCCGCAGCCCGTGGATCGGAGCTCTTGCCTATCTGGCCGTGGCCTGCGGATTTGCCGCTGCCGGCAAGATCGAGTTCGTCGCCAGCTTGTCCTCGCTCGGTGTCACGCTGGTCTTCGCCGCGATCAACCTGGCCGTGATCGTGCTGCGCTTCACGCAGCCCGACCTGAAGCGGCCGTTCCGCCTCCCATCGATTGCCAACGTGCCGCCGACGGCGTTGCTGGGAATCGTCGCGTCGCTTTTGCTCGCGGCGCAGTACGACTGGCCCGTCTATGTGACCTTCGCCGGCGTTTTCCTGCTCGGCGCGGTGCCCAATCTGCTCATTCATCGGCACAGGGGTCGCACCAAGCCCCGGGCCGCGACGGGAGCGTCACCCGGCAAGGGAACGCCCCGCGACCGGGGCGATGCAGCATCATGAAGAACAGAAGCCTCCCACTGATCGCCGCCGCTTTCGGCTTCAGCCTCCTGGTTCCCTTTCTCGGCTACCTCTACCTTGGTCCGCTCTACGCGCTCTTGTTCCTCGTCGGCTATCTCGGCGGCTTCGTCCTCTGGATTGCCGCGCCGCCGGGCGCGTCATGGCGTTCGATCAGGCTTCCGTACTGGTTGACGCTCGCCGCCTTCGTGCTGCTGCACAAGGTCGAGGAGAACCGCACGGCGTTCTTCGAGGCCGTCTCGGCCAGGGTCACGGGAACGCCGGTGCCCGAAGTCTCCTTGGGGCTGATCCTCGCGCTTCTCGTCATCCCGGTCGGCGCGTGGCTGGCCATCCCCCTCCTCGTCAGGCGCGACCCGGAGTTCGGCCGCTTTCTCGCGTGGACATTTTTTGCATCGATGGGGCTGACCGAGCTCGCGCACTTCATCATGCCGATGCTCGCCAATGAGCCCTATGGCTACTTTCCGGGCATGGCCAGCGTCGTCGTAGTGGCTCCGCTCGCATGGTGGGGAATGTCGCGTCTCGCTCGCGGCGGGACCGCATGAGCCGGTGAAGAGCGCGATTTCGATCGGACGGCCATGACATACAATCACCGCATCATCCGAATACGCGCGGGCGCTGCGCCGGTGGGGCCAGCAACGTCGCCGGTCGGGTGTCAACAGCCAGATGGCGCAGGCCGTTGGATGGCAGTTTTGATCTCCCCGCTCTCCGTGCAGTGCTTCGACAACGCGGCGCTTCCGCCACCGCGCCCCGGCGGCATTCCGAGATCATGCGGGCGAGTTTTGTCCGAAGTTTTAGCGCGGCTCGCGTCTTCGCAGGAATCCTCCAGGTGCTGTTCGAGAGCCAACAGCGTGCGCACATCCACCAGCTCAAAGCCTAGTTCGCCGATGTTGCGATAACGGTCGGAGCGGCGTTGTCGGTGATCGCGCGGCGCGGCGTAGCGTCCGGCCCAGCTCGTCACCGACCAAGGCGCCGGTCGCCGCCTCGGTGAAACTCGAGATCTCCGGCGATGCTGGCGAAGCTGGCGAAGCTGGCGAAGCTGGATAATCCAGCGGTGGCATTGGGCGTTGCCGCAGGCTTTGGCTGCGATCTAATTGTCGCATTGATTTGTCCCCGGCGCCAGGGGAAGATGCTGTCGTGGAAATGTTTTGCAGGCCACGGAAAAGGTATCCTCCGTCAAAATGCTACGATACGTCAGAATGCTTGCATTGTGGGCCGCGCTTGGTCTTGCCTTCGGCAGCGCGCCGACGTTTGCACATGCCAATTTGACCTCCTCGGTGCCCGCGGCGGACTCCACGGTTCCGGCGCCGGCCCAACTTGAACTTTCCTTTACCGAAGAGGTGAATCTCAGGTTCAGTGCCGTGAAGCTCTCGGGTCCTGACGGGAGTCTGCCCGCGACCGGCGCAGCGAATCTTGCCGAGGGAAATATGGGCCTTATCGTTCCGGTCACGGGACCGCTCACCCCCGGAAGCTACAGCGTCGACTGGAATGTGTTATCGGTAGATGGCCACAAGCTTCAAGGCACCTTCAGTTTCAATGTCGCGCCTTGACGAGCGCCGAAATCGCTCTTGTCGTCTGTCGCTTCCTCTTCGATGCTGCAGCGCTGTTCCTGTGGGGCGCCGGGGCCTATTTGGCAACGCTTGTCCCAGCGGGATTGCGCGAGGAGATCTGGTCAGGCCTGAGGCGCGCGCGACAGGCGGCGTTGGCCGCGCTTGTCGCCGTAGGCGTTTTCTACCTGCCGCTTCGCACGGTCATCATCGGCGACAGTTGGGGAGCGGCATTCGATGGTGAATTGCTTTCGGCCGTTGCGCTCGAAACCAATATCGGCAGTGCCTGGATCGTGCAGGCCGTCGGCATAGGCCTGCTTCTTCTGGCGACGGCGCTTCTTTCCGGCGCCCATCGCATAACGGCCACCGCCGCGCTGTCCGCCCTCCTGCTGGCAAGTCTTTCGCTTTCTGGCCACGCCGCTATGAATGAAGGCTGGATAGGCCGTCTGCACCAGGCAAACAACGTTCTCCATCTCCTCGCCGCCGGGGCCTGGATCGGTTCGCTGCCGGCGGTTCTGTTGGTGTTGCCCAGGCTGGGCGACCCTGTGGGCGAGCAGGCAACGGTGGCGCTTATTCGGTTCTCGACCGCCGGGCACGTCGCCGTCATCTTGGTCGCTCTTTCGGGCTTGGCGAACACGCTGCTTATCCTAGGTCAACTTCCAATCGACTTCGCCTCGCAATATCAGCGCCTGCTCCTGATCAAAATCGGATTGGTCGCTGTCATGATCGCGGCCGCAATCGTGAACCGCTACATTCTGATCCCGCGAGTTAGCAGACGGGCTGGCGCCAAAAGCGCGATAGAATTGGGAACGAAAGCGGAAATCGTGCTCAGCGGCGCAGTCCTGGGACTGGTGGCCTGGTTCGGCGTGACGGAGCCCGGCAGCTGACCGGCGCAAACAGTGGCGTTAATGGTTATTTTGCGACCGCTGGACTTTCACAACGCCGCATCCGAAGGCGGACTGCTCGACAGCTTCGTCCAGCGCTTTGCCGAGGCGATCGCCCGACCAAGACCGCATTAGTCTATCTAGTACCTCTGCACAGGGATTATGACTCTTTGGCGGTTGATTTTGGATAGGCTTTGGCCAATTTGATGCGGGCCTGTTGGGTGGAGAACATCCAGTTGATGCGGGCGCCGCTGTTGTTTCGCTGGTTTTCCCAAGCGGCGACCTCGGCAACGAGGCTGTCGCGGCTTTCGATGCGGCGGTCGAGGCACTGACAGCGCAGGACGCCGATTTCGATCTCGACCATGTTGAGCCAGCTGGCGTGCTTGGGCGTGTAATGGAACTCCAGCCTTCCGAGGATACGGCGCGCCTCTGATGGCGGCAGGGCCTGATAGAGGGCTGCGGGCGAGTGGGTCGACAGATTGTCGAGCACGACGCGGATGCGGGTCGCCTCGGGATAATGGACATCGACGAGATCGCGCATGCAGTGGGCGAAGTCGGCGGCGGCGCGCCGCTCGGTACTAGTCGAACGAGCTGAGTATTTGCAGGACCACCACCAACAGCGCAAAGCCCAGAACAGACGCAAAGACCGCCACCAAAAAGACGAGGCGTTGCTTCCTGTGCATGGCTTCCCCCCCGAAAGCGAGCCCCTCCCCCGCAAACACGAGCGCCATTCTCAAAGCTTGCGGGGCGCACTGCTTCACGCGAAAAGAATCGTTTGCCAGCGTGCTCGTGCTCCGGGGCGGTCACATCATTCGTTCGGCCGATGCAGGAACATTAGCCATGTCTAATAACCATGCCTGAGCAGTGGAGCCTTCGGGTTCCACCTGCGGATCGGGCTGCAACCCGATCGGCCCGCGCCCTCGCCAGAGCGCGGGCCTTCATCTATTTTGCCGATGCACGAAGCGGCGACGGCCGCGTATTGAGCATCTACGGGAGCATCAGTTGCAGACGTAGCTAACGTGGCGCCCGGGCGCCCAGGCAACGGGGCCCGTCATCCCCGCGGCGGCGGAGTTCCGTCATCCTCAAGGGATGGCGGGCTTCGGCTTGAAGGATCTGGTGTCAGCCGGTGGACGGGTGACCAATTTGCTGTCGTCACCGAAGGACCTGCCTAGAAGACATGCCCCCATTGCAGCAACAGGAATGCGGCCACACCCGCCACTGCGATGGCGTAGACAGCATAAAGAACAAGGATAGACACTTCTAAATCATGGAAAAAGCTCACGGCGAGCCTGATCTGTTGCGGCTCTACTTTCTCAACGGTATCGGCTTCCTCGACGGGGTCGGCTGCTTCGACGAGGTCGGCGTCCCGTTGCTCAGCCTTGGCAACGACGAAAGAAATCGTATCGTTCTCGGCTGCTTCTAGTATCCGGTCCTTGACGGCAATCATTGGATCCTCTGCCAGCTGACCTGCCGTCAGCCAGTGTTCAGCAACAGTCCGGATCTCATGTTTACCCATATATGGTAATCGCATCGTTAAGATTAGGTTCCACTAAATTACAAATCCGGCTAGTCCGCGTCCTTCGAACACAGGGCGCTGGCTACACTATCGCGTGTCATGATGCCGCCTTGGTCATCGTTGGCAGGTCGCAATGTTAAAGCCGACTCATATAGCGGACGTGGCGCCGATGTCGTCGGTGCCGACCGGCTATGACGAAGACTGCATGCTGACCTATGTCCGGCTGCTCGATGCCTCGGCCGACGGAGCAGACTGGCGTGAGGTTGCCCAGGCCGTTCTGCACATCGACCCGATCCGGGAGCCAGAAAGGGCATTCCGGGCCTGGGCGACGCATCTGGCTCGCGCCCGCTGGATGACGACGAACGGTATTCGACATCTTGCTGGTGGTGGTGCGCCGCACTAAGCCTGCCGGCTCCGCCATCCGCGGCGACGTTCATCCGTGAAAAAACGCCAGGCGGTGCGTAGGAGCGGACAAGGCGCTGCGGCCGTCGTCAGCAGTGTCGGTCGCCTTAAAGGTCCAGTCCGACGGTTGGCACCAACCCATGTCGGCGCCGAGCGACGTCAGCGGAACCCTCCAACGTGCAATGCATTGTGGGGATGTGCAGCCCCCGCACGTCTCACAGGAAACATGTCATGGCCAAATCGTCGCGCAACACCAACGGCACATCTGCTACCGTTCACGATCAAAAGCTGATGCGTGGCGAAGGCGGCGAACTTCATCAACTGGCCGAAGGCGATATGCCCGTGCTGACCACGGCACAAGGCGGCCCGGTGTCGGACGACCAGAACTCGCTGAAGATCGGCGCGCGCGGTCCTACCGTTCTCGAAGACTTCCATTTCCGCGAGAAGATTTTCCACTTCGATCACGAGCGCATTCCCGAACGCGTCGTCCACGCCCGCGGCTACGGCGCCCACGGCTTTTTCGAGACCTATGACTCTTTGGCCAAGTACACACGCGCCGATATTTTCCAGCGTGCCGGCGAGAAGACCCCGGCCTTCGTGCGCTTCTCCACTGTCGCCGGCAGCAAAGGTTCGGTCGATCTGGCGCGCGACGTGCGTGGGTTCGCGGTCAAGCTCTACACGCAAGAAGGCAACTGGGACATTGTCGGCAACAACATCCCGGTGTTCTTCATTCAGGACGCCATCAAGTTTCCGGATCTCGTCCACTCCGTAAAGGAAGAGCCTGATCGCGCCTTCCCCCAGGCTCAATCGGCCCACGACAATTTCTGGGATTTCATCTCGCTAACTCCCGAGAGCATGCACATGATCATGTGGGTCATGTCGGACCGGGCCATCCCGCGCTCCTTCCGCTTCATGGAAGGCTTTGGTGTCCACACCTTCCGCCTGCTCAACGCCAAGGATGAATCCACCTTCGTCAAGTTTCATTGGAAGCCCAAGCTTGGGCTGCAGTCGGTGGCCTGGAACGAGGCGGTGAAGATCAACGGCGCCGATCCGGATTTCCATCGCCGCGACCTGTGGGACTCGATCCAGGCCGGCAATTTTCCGGAATGGGAGCTGCAGCTGCAATTGTTCGATCAGGACTTCGCCGACAGCTTCGATTTCGACGTGCTCGATGCCACCAAGCTCATTCCCGAGGAGACCCTCGCGCCGATCGCAGTCGGCCGCCTCGTGCTCGACCGCATGCCCGACAACTTCTTTGCCGAGACGGAGCAAGTTGCGTTCATGACCCAAAACGTCCCGCCCGGCATCGACTTTTCCAACGACCCGCTTCTGCAGGGGCGGAATTTTTCCTATCTGGACACCCAGTTGAAGCGGCTCGGTGGGCCGAACTTCACGCACATCCCGATCAACGCGCCAAAGTGCCCGTTCCATCATTTCCAGCAGGACGGCCACATGGCCATGCGCAATCCGGTCGGCCGCGTGAACTATCAGCCGAACTCCTTCGGCGAAGGACCGAGAGAGTCACCGCAGCGCGGCTTCCGCTCGTTTGCCGAAGCCGAAGAGGGCCCAAAGCAGCGCATCCGCGCCGAGAGTTTCGCCGATCACTATAGCCAGGCACGGCAGTTCTACATTAGCCAGACACCAACGGAGCAAGGGCACATCGCTGCTGCGTTGACGTTCGAACTCAGCAAGGTCCAGACACCGGTCATTCGCGAGCGGATGGTCGCCCACCTTCTCAACATCGATGATGGTCTTGCCAGGAAGGTCGGTACCGATCTCGGATTGAAAGCCATGCCGAAACCCGCCGATGCGGCCGTAGCCACCCGCCAGGATCTTGATGCCGCGCCGTCGCTCAGCATATTAGCAAATGGCCCGGAACGGTTCGAGGGCCGCAAGCTCGGCATTCTCGTCACCGACGGCACCGACGCCGCATTGCTCAAGGCACTGACTTCGGCATTGGCCAAGGCTGGCGCCAGCTTCGAGATCATCGCTCCGAAGGTCGGTGGTGCCAAGGCAAGCGACGGCAGCCTGATCGAGGCACAGCAGATGATCGGCGGCGGTCCTTCCGTCCTCTACGATGCGGTCGCGTTGCTTTCCGCTAAAGGCGCCATGGCAGACCTGATCAAGGAAGCCACAGCACGCGATTTCGTCGCCGACGCTTTTGCGCATTGCAAGTTCATCGGTTACGTCGACGCCGCAACGCCGTTGTTCGAAAAGGCAGGTATCGCCGACAGTCTCGACGAAGGCGTCATTGCACTGTCCGGTCCGAAAGACGTCGCCGGCTTCATAACCGCGCTTGGCGCATTGCGTCTGTGGAACCGGGAGCCGAAGGTGAAGATGTCCTAGCCAATCGGGAGGCCCGCACAATCAGCGCGCCTCGCGCTCCCGCTCCGGCGTAGCGACCAGCAAGGCCGCGGCACCGTTGGCGGCGGCAATCGCCGCCTCGATCGGCTGACCACGGGCAAGCCCAGCCGCGAACGCACCGACGAATTCGTCGCCGGCGCCATGGGTGCTGACGATCTTTACCGGGATGGCGGCCAGCGCGAACGCCTGGCCGTCGCGGTCGCGATAGGCAACCCCCTCCCCGCCGGCCGTGACGATCGCCGCCGGATGGAAATCGACCAGCGCTCGCGCCGCCTCGGATGCACCGCCGAGCGTGTCGACGACCGGCACGCCGGCCAGGAATTCCGCCTCGATGGCGTTGACGATGACGATGTCGACCAGCGCGATCAGTTCGTCGGACAGTCTTCTGGCGGGTGCGGCGTTGAGCACGACGCGGCCGCCATGCTGCTTCACCGCGCGCGCTGCGGCTATGTTGGCCGCCTCCGGCACTTCGTTCTGCAGCAACAGCACGGACGTCCGCGCAACCAGATCGGCCGCCGCAATGACGTCCGTCTCGCCCAGAGCAAGATTGCTGCCCGAGACGATCACCGCGCCATAATCGCCGCAGGCGTCGAAGATAGCCACGCTTATGCCCGAGCCAACGCCGGCCACGACGCGCACGAAGCGGCGGTCGACACCGGCTCCATCGAGATTGGCGAGCAGAGCTTTGCCGAAATCGTCGTCGCCAACCGCCCCGACCATCGCCGCGCGCACCCCGGCGCGGGCTACGGACACCGCCTGGTTGCCGCCCTTGCCGCCGCATTTGGGATGCCAGGCGTGGCCGGTCACCGTCTCGCCCTTGCGCGGCCGGTCCGGCGCGTCGACCATGATGTCGCAATGCAGGCTGCCGAACACGGTGACGAGCGGAACCGGTGGCGTCATGTGCCCCAAACTTTCATGTGCCCCAAACTTTCATGAGCCCCAAACTTTCATGAGCCCTTGTCTTTCCGCTTCGACGTCACCGCCGCCATGGTGCGGCCGAGATTGCGCTCCGCCGCCTGGTAGTCGCGCTGCGCGACCGCGACGAACAGCGCGTCGAGTATGTTGAGCTGCGCAATGCGCGCCGCCGCGTTCTCGCCCATCAGCGGCGAACCCTGCGCGGTCGAGCAGAGCACGATGTCGGCGACGGCGGCCAGCGGCGAGTTGTCGTAGTTGGTGATGGCCAGCGTGCGGGCGCCGCTCTTGCGGGCAAGCTGGATGGCGTCGATGACGGCACTGGTGTTGCCGGAATGCGAGAAACCGACCGCGATGTCGTCGGCGCCCAGCAGCGAAGCCGACATCAGCATCATGTGCGAATCGTCGTAGACTGATGTGCGGATGCCAATGCGCAGGAATTTATGCGAGACGTCGCGCGCGATCTGGGCGGAGCCGCCAACGCCGTAGAAGTCCCTGTTCCTCGCGCGGTAAAGGAGATCGGCGGCGCGGTCGAAATCGTCCATGTCGAGGATGGCGAGCGTTTCCTCCAGCGCCTGGATGGAGGTGCGGAACACCTTCTGCACGATCTCGGCCGAACTGTCGTCGGCAGATAGTTCCTGATGCATCTCGGCGGTCGGCAGGCGGCTGTATTCATAGACGGCGGTGCGAAAATCGCGGTAGCCGGAGAAGCCGAGCTTCTTGGCGATCTTCACCACCATCGCCTCCGACACGCCCGCCTCCTCGGCGATCTGCTTGAGCGGGATGGTCTCGTCGAAACCGCGCCGTCCGAAGACGGTTTCCACCACCTTCGCCTCCAGCGGCGTCAGATGCGGCATCATCATGCGGATGCGCGGTCCTACGGCTTTCAGATCCAGATTGCTCAAGGTCATCCACGTCCCCTCGTCACGCGATCGATAAGCATCGCGGCGAGGATTATAAGTCCAGTTGCAAGCAGCTGATAGAAGGACTGCACGTTCATCAGCGTCAGGCCGTTGCGCATGGTGCCGAGGATGACGGCGCCCAGAATGGTGCCGACCACACTGCCCTTGCCGCCCATCAGCGAGGCGCCGCCTATTGCCGCCGCGGCGATGGCGTCGAGTTCCCAGAGATTGCCGAGGATGGGTTCGGCCGCACCCAGCCGGCCGATGAGGATCTGCGCGGCCAGTGCGGCCAGAAGCCCCGAGATCATGTAGGCGGCGATCTTGGTGCGCGCGATCGGCACGCCGGCGATGTAGGCGGCCTCCTCATTGCCGCCGACGGCCAGCAGATATTCGCCGAACGGCGTCTTCTTGAGCACGACCCAGGCGACCAGCGCCACGGCGGCCACGATGATGACCGACATTGGCAGCCCGAACAGCGAGCCGTTGAAGATGGCGCGGAAGCCTGGGGGCAGGCCGAGCACCGGATTGCCGCCGGTGTAGATCAGCGCCAGCGCCCGGTAGGTGCTGAGCGTACCCAGCGTGACGATGAAGGGCTGCAGGCCGACATGGGCGACCAGGATGCCGTTGAGCAGCCCGCAGGCAAGGCCGATGGCGAGACCGGCGGCGATCGCCAGCACAAACGGAACGCCGGCGACCAGCATCGAGGCCGAGATGACGGCCGAGAGCGCTGCCGTCGGCCCGACGGACAGATCGATGCCGCCGGAGATAATGACCAACGTCATGCCCAGCGCCAGGCAGGCATTGATGCTCGACTGCTGCAGGATGTTGATCAAATTGCGCTCGGCGAAGAAGCCCGGCACCAGCGCGCCGAAGACGGCGAGGATCACCACCAGGCCGATCAACGTGCCGGCGTCGCGCATGGAAAACCGGTGCAGGAAATCCGCCCGGGGTCGTGCTGCTGTGTCTTGTCCGATGTCCGTCATCTACTGCCTTGCCTGCGGTCCGGCCGACCTGCCCGCATGGGTCTGGCCGGCCTGCATCTTCGTTTGCGGTATGGCGTGCGCTGCGATCGCCTGTTCGCTGAGGCTTGCCCGGTCGAGTTCGGCGGCGACCGCGCCGTCGCGCATGACCAGCACGCGGTCGGCAAGCCGGATCACCTCGGGAAGCTCTGAGGAGACGACGACGACCGAGTGGCCCTCGGCGGCGAGCTCCTCGATCAGGTGGTAGATCTCCGCCTTGGCGCCGACATCGATGCCGCGCGTCGGCTCATCGAACAAAAGGATGCGCGTTCCCGCCGCCAGCCAGCGGCCGATGATCGCCTTCTGCTGATTGCCGCCGCTAAACAGGCGGATCGGCCGGTCGAGCAGGAATGGCCTGAGATTGACCCGCTTCATCTTCTCGCTCGCCACCTGCTTCAGCTTGGTGTGATCGATGACGCCGCGCGGCGCGAAAACGCTCATCGAGGCCAGCGCCATGTTGCTGGAGATCGACCGCAGCGGAACGATGCCTTCGCGCTTGCGCTCTTCCGGAACCAGCCCGATGCCGGCGGCGATGGCCTCGCGCGGACTGGAAAGTTTTACGCTCTTGCCGTCGATCTCGATCGTGCCGGCCGATGCCCGGTCGGCTCCGGCCAGAAGCCGCAACAGTTCGGTGCGGCCCGAGCCGACAAGGCCGGCGATGCCCAGCACCTCGCCGCGATGCAGGCCGAACGAAACGTCACGGACCTTCGCCGCCGAGGCGAGGCCGCGCACGCTGAGCCTGACATCCCCGGAAGCGTGCGAGCGGTGCTGTTCCTGGGCAAGCTCGCGGCCGACCATCATTGCAACGACGGCCTTCTCCGACACTTTTGCCAGATCGACGGAATCGACGACGACGCCGTCGCGCATGATGGTGGCGCGCTGGCAGATGCCGAACACCTCGTCCAGCTTGTGCGAGACATAGACGACCGCTACGCCGTCGCGGGCAAGCCCGGCAATGACTTGCGCCAGCCGCTCGAACTCGCTCGGCGTCAGGCTCGATGTCGGCTCGTCCATCGCCACGATCCGGGCACGGTCGAGCAGCGCGCGGGCGATCTCGACGATCTGGCGCTGCGCGACCTTCAGGCTGCCGAGCGGAGCCGCCGGGTCGATGGACGGATCGATGGCGGCAAGGGCGGAGGCGGCGCGGCGCTCCTGCTCGCGCCGTGCGACAAAGACACCGCCGCGTGTCAGAGGATGGCCAAGGAACATGTTCTGGGCAACGCTGAGCCGCGGCACCTGCTGCAATTCCTGATGAATCATGGCCACGCCTGCCGCGCGCGCCGCGACCGGGTTGTTCAGCGTCACCGGTCTGCCGTCGATGAGCACGCTTCCAGCCGTCGGCCGGTAGACCCCCGACAGGATGCGCAGCAGTGTCGATTTGCCGGCGCCGTTCTCGCCGAGCAGACCATGGATCTCGCCGGCGCCGACCGAAAAGGACACATCGTTAAGTGCCCGCACGGCCGGAAACACCTTGGAAATGCTCTCGAATTGCAGCCGGGGAACAGGCATTGGTTTTATTCTCCAGGCAAAGGATGCCAGCCCAGGGGGACCGGCACCCGCCACCCGCCCTTAATTGCCCGCCGCCGCGTCCTCGAGCAGCGCCTTGCGCACGGCATCGCCGGCGCCGGAATAACGGTCGGCATTGTCCTTGGTGATCAGCGCCTGCGGCGTGGCGACGACGCGCGGCAGCTTCTGCCCGGCGACCAGCCGCAGCGCCGATTCCAGCGCCACCTCGCCGGTCAGCACCGGGAAGGAGTCGACGGTGCCGGTCAGCTCGCCGGCGCGGATCGAGGCATAGGCGTCGGAGATGCCGTCGGTGCCGAAGACGGCGACCTTGTCCCGCAGCCCGGCGGCCTTGACCGCCTCGAAGATGCCCAGCGCCATGCCGTCATTGTTGGCATAGAAGCCGATCAGGTCGGGGTGCTGCTGCAGGATGTTGGTGGCCGCGTCATAGGAGGTCTGGCGGTCCCAGTTGCCGGGAACGCTGGCGACGACCTCGAACTTGCCTCCCTCGCTGATCGTGGTCTTGAAGCCGTCGGTGCGCTGGACGGCGGCATAAACGCCGGCCTGGCCCTCGACGATGGCGACCTTGCCGCCATCCGGCCGGTTCTTGATGAACCATTTGGCGACGCGCACGCCATTGTCGCGCTGGACATTGCCGACATAGTGCTCGGCCTGCGGGATGACCGCGTCATTGACGTTGACCACAGGCACGTTGGCGGCCTTGGCCTGTTCCATGATCGGCTGCAAATTGGAGTCGGTCTGCGGCGAGACGAGCAGAACGTTGTAGCCTTGCGTGACCAGGCCCTCGGCGATGGTGAGCTGGCCGAGCTGGTCGCCCTCGCTCTGCGCCGCCTGGTAGACGACGGGAACGCCGACACGGTCGCCGAAGGACTTGTAGCCCTCACCCAGCGAGCGCCAGTATTCGTTGGTCAGCGTCTTGGAGACGGCGCCCGCCTTGGTGCCGTCGGGCAGCTTGGGGAACGCCCCGAACTTGGCCTCGAGCTGCGACCAGTCGATGCGATCCTTCTCGGTATCGGAGTTGAGCGGCGCGAGGTCGGCCGAGAAGGCCGAGCCGATGGACAGGGCCATCAGCGCGGCGGTGGCGGTGGCAAGCAGAAACTTCATGGTCTTTCCTCCCTTGTTGAAAAACGGTCCATGCCGAAGGACGCTTCAGCTGTCCGGCCCGAGCATGGCTTCCTGAATGATGGCCTGCGACGCGACGGCATCCTGGCGGTCGACGGCCGCTGACAGGCGGTTGTCCCGCTCCAGCCGATCGACGATGCGCAGCATGCGCTTGACGGTGGCGATGTTGACTTCACATTCGTGGACCGGATCGAGCCCGGTCATGTCGGGGAACGTGTCGAAATAAATGGCGCCGGTGTAGCCATCCCTGCGGATCTGGCGCAGCAGCTCGATCGTCTGCAGCGTATGCACCGCGCCGACCATCAGGCCGTCGTCGCGCTTGGCGTAGCCGTCGTTAAGATGCACGCCGAGCAGCTTGCTGTGCCGCGCGACGAGTGCGGCGGCGAAGGCCGGCTGCTCGTCGGCATAGAGCACATGGGCGAAATCGAGCGTCACGCCGAGATTTGGCAGGCCGACATCGCGGATCGCCAGCAATGTCGTCGCCGCATCCGGCATCAGGCTGTAGGAGCGCGGCTCGTTGGGCTTGTATTCAAGGCTGATCTGGCAGTCGGGATCATGCACTGCTACTTCACGGATGCCACAAATCTCGTGTTGCCAGAGCGCCGCATAGTCCACCTGGAAAGCATAGTCGAAGCCGTCCTGCCCGAGCCACAGCGTCATCAGATTGGCACCGGCCTCGCGGGCGGCATCGATTCCGGCCTTGGTCAGGTCGATGGCTTCACGGCGGACTGTGGGATCCGGATTGGTGAAGGCGCCGAGCTTGAAGGCCGGATTGGAGTAGTAGCGCATGGCGAAGCCGTTAATGGAAAGCCCGAGATCGCCGAGTTTTCGCGTCATTTCCGCAGGTTTTTCATCGACATGGTCGGGAAAGTTGAGGTCGAGGTCGGTCAGCCCTGAGACCTTCGCCGCGCGCGCCGCCATCTGCAGCATGGACGGCTTGCCGACAAGACCAGGCCATTCGGCCTGCGGCCGCGAGGCAAAGGAATTCAGACGGGTGGCGAAACGATTGGTTGTCATGGGTGACCTTTTGGCAAACATTACTTCACATAAATACAAATATTTGTAAAGTTCATATTTTGCATACGCCCTTCACTGAGCTGAACGCAGCCGAATGCGGATTTCATGGCCGGACATTGGTCCGGCCGTGCGCCGCAAATGATGCCCGCCATGGCAAGGCGGCAATCGGGAGATCGAACTGGCGGACTGAGAGGCCGGCCGCCAGTCGAACTGGTGGCCAACAGGTGGCCGGCCGCAAGGCCGTCAAGGAATCGCGCTTGAACAGCCTCTAAAATCGGTTGTGAACAGGTCCGCAGCGCGCCCAAGCCATTCCGGTAGCACCGGCCCGGCATATGAGGTGTTTACCACTTCTGTTGCGAGCCCTTGGTTTTTACAACCATCGCGCTATTGTCCAGATGTAGACCTTGTCTCGCTCAAAGGTGATTGGGAGGTTTCCATGGATCGGCGACTATTTCTGACAGGACTGTTTGGCATTGCGGGAGCGGCGGCGCTCGCGAGCACGGTTCGCCCCATCAACGCTGTGGCCGGCGTTCCAGCCGCCAGAAGCGGCATCCTCGATGAACTCGAGGCGCAGGACAAAGAAGGCTTCGAGGACGGAGACGCCCAGCCGGAGTTGGAGCCGATCGGCTATCGGCGCAGACATTGGCGCAGATACAACAGACGGCGCAGACGGCGCGTGTGGAGAAGGGTCTGCCGCAATTATTGGCGCCACGGCCGGCGGCGCGTTCGGTGCTATCGCAGGCGTGTCTGGGTCTGGTAGTTATCAATCTACAGTGTTGAAAGCCTCGGTGGTCTCCACCGGGGCTTTTGTCGCGCTGCTCAGCAACGATCCGTGGCTGGCTTTTCCGCTTTGCGACAGGCTCTTGTGCAACTTGTAACCACGCGCGAGTGCGCGTGCGGCCCTTGCGTCTTGGCTACCAACTGACCATCCTTGCCACATCATCTTGAGCTGCGGCCGGGGGGGTCGCACATGCCGACGCTCTATGCGCTGAAACCGGCCTTCCAGGCGAGACTGCGGCCGCTTGCCGACCGGTTGGCACGGGCCGGCGTCACCGCCAACCGGATCACCTTTCTCGCCGCCGCCCAATACATCTTCGGCAAGCTGTTCGGCAGGCACTTGATTTCGCCCAACGTCTCGCCTTCGAAGACCTGGGAAGGGCTGATCGGCGGGCTGGCGGCGTCGAGCCTGCTTGGCGCCCTGCTGTCCTTCCTGACGCCGTTCTCGGTCGTCCAGGCGGCCGGCGTCGCCTTCATCGCTTGCCTGATGGGATTCCTCGGCGGGCTGGTCGCCTCGGCCATCAAAAGCGACCAGGGGGTGAAGGACTGGGGCCATCTGATCGAGGGCCATGGCGGCATGATGGACCGCGCCGACAGCCCGGTCTTCGCCGCCCCGGTGTTCTTCCACACGGTGCGCTACTTCTGGACGTGAGGGGCCGGACGCCGGCGCCTTACCTCGTCCCACGTGGGAGAGGTCGGATCGCCCCGATTTGCCCTTCTCGAGCTTGGCGGAGGCGGGACGGGTGGGCTCGGCCACTGGCACCATCGGATCGATTCATTTCGCGACACCGGCCCGGCAACCATGTAAGGACGTGCCTGAGCGGAGGCAAAGCGCCTCCAGATCGGCTTTGAGCCTTGTTCAATCCCATTTCCAATATCGAGGACGCGCAGACGCTGGCGCAGGCCATCGTCAATACGATCGCCGAGCCCTTCCTGGTGCTTGACGAGCAGTTTCGCGTGCTGGCGGCCAGCCGCTCCTTCTATCAGACCTTCAAGGTCGACCCCGAGCAGACGCGCGGCTCGCTGCTCTATGCGCTCGGCGACGGCCAATGGGACATCCCGGCGCTGCGCCTGCTGCTGGAGACGATCATCCCCGAGAAGACCGCCATGGACGGCTTCGAGGTCGAGCATGATTTCCCCAACATCGGCCCGCGCACGATGCTGCTCAACGCTCGCAAGGTCCTCTACGACCACAGTTCCGCCATCACCATCTTGCTCGCTTTCAACGACATAACGGCCCGCCGTGCCATCGAGAGGGAAAAGGAAGAGCTTCTCGGCCGCACCGAAGACCTGTTGCGGCAAAAGGATGTGCTGCTGCGCGAGATGGAGCACCGGGTTGCCAACAGCCTGCAGATCATCGCTAGCATCTTGCTGCTGAAAGCCCGCTCCGTCACCTCGGAGGAAACCCGCCAGCATCTGAAGGATGCCCATCAGCGGGTGCTGTCGGTCGCCGAAGTGCAGCGCCACCTCCACACCTCGGCCGGCATCGAAGAGATCGACGTCGTCTCCTATCTGTCGAAGCTGTGCAGCAGCCTGGCCATCTCCATGGTCGGTGAGGACCAGCCGATCGTCGTCAACGTCACGGCGCAAGGCGGCAGGATAGACTCGCAAAAGGCGGTGAGCATCGGCCTGATCGTCACCGAACTCGTTCTCAACGCGATCAAATATGCCTTCCCGATGGAGAAGGCCAAGGCGCTGATCCAGGTGACCTACGAAACCGCCGGCAGCGACTGGAAGCTGACCGTCTCGGACAATGGCGCCGGCAAACCCGCCGGCGAGGCACCGAGTGTGGGCCTCGGAACAGCCATCGTCGAGGCGCTGGTCAAGCAGCTCGAGGCCAAGGTCGAGGTCATCAGCGACACCAACGGCACCAGCGTGTCGGTGACCAGGGCGACGTTCACCTCGCGCATCCCGCGGGCAGCGTAGCCTGATCCATTCCTAGTCGGCGGTGAGTGGCGTCACGCCGCTTAACTCAGCGGTCCCGTTGGGCCGGCCATGCTTGATCCGTTCATTGGAACAAGAACGCTTGCGGAACGTTGGTTGAGGTTACAGGCACAACTCACGCACTGCTCAGGGCAAGAGCGGCACACGGCGAACACGGCCGGGCGCGCTCATAGGAGGCGAACATGGATATCACCACAATTCTGGTCATCGTTCTTATTGTTTTGCTGCTAGGCGGCGGCGGCTTCTACGGCCGTGGACGCTGGTACTAAACGGCATCGAGAACAACCCTAACTTGGCGCTGAGCGCCGGCCCACCCGAGTCCCATAGCTGCACGTCAGGAATCGGCGCTTGTTTTGGCACCCGAAGAAGGCGGGTGGACATGCCGACCAATCGCAAGGTCAGAGAGGCCCGCATTTTCACGCCTTCCGAGGTAGGGCTTTTTGGACGCGTGTTCGAGCGGGCGAAGCGGAAAGGCGAATCTGAAGCTCATCGAGAAGCACTGGCGTCTCGAATCGTCGCCAACTATATGGCCGGCATCACCGACGAGGCGGAACTTCTAGCCTTGTCGCGGCAGCCGTCTGGCGGTGGAAACAGGAACATTAGCCAAGGCTAGGAGTTCATGCATCGGCATCCGCCAGGGCGGCTCTTTGGTTTCGTCCTCCCGCAGAATTCGATGAGGTCGCAGCGGAACTCGGACGGACCCTGGTATTCTTCAAGACCCCAAAGCTCGAGAAGGCCGAGGTCCTGACAGCCTTCGCCGCCCACAAAGACAGAGGTGACCGCCGGCTACGTCGCAAAAGGGGCTGAAACGCAAGACAGTCCGGTCTATCGAATAACTTTGCTTTGAGTGGACCCAACCCTTCGCTGCTGTGTTAATTGACATACCGAACATCCCAAGCGTTCGGTCGTTAAAGAGCCCGCTTCCCGATCCCCCTCCGGAACGCGGTTTTTTTGCGCCTTCCGCCGGGTAATGGGTACGTCATTTGACATAGGCCCTAGCGCTCCGGGCCTACCGGAAAGCCTGCCGTCCAGAAATTGTCTCGATCTTGATCTGGTAGAACAGATGGCTGCCGGCAGGGACCGGCGTTCCGCCCAGATTAAGCGAGCCGGGCTCCCACCAGTTGGCGTGCTTCTGCAGCAGCGACCAGGCAAATTCACGCTCATGATCCGACACGGCCCCCTGCTGGTCGATGGCGGGAGCCGCCGGATTCAGAGCGGGCGCGTTCGGCAGGTCCTCGAAGACGCCGTCGACGACGACGCTCTTCCAGCCATGGACGTTGCCGACATCGTCGACCTGCAGGCAGACTCGCGGGTTGACCCGCATCCACTCGACCTTCTTGCCGAGCAGCGAGAAGCTGAAAATGAAATTGTCGCCGAAGGCAAAATGGATCGGCACCACGTAAGGCCGATTGTCTCGGACACAGCCAAGGCGTCCAAGCCTGGCCGACTTCAACATGGCAGTGCATTCCTCTCGCGTCATCTCCCTGATGTTCATTGTGATTGTTCTTTCCGTTGGTGTTCGTTTCTGCTGAGCCAGGCACGACTTCTTGTTTGACCATGATCTTTTCCGAAAACCGGTTTCCACTTTTCGGGATCATAGTCCCTGGTCGAGCCGCCTGATGGCCCGGACCGCCTCCATTTCGGCGACGCCGATCAACGCATCGATGGCCTGGATCGTCTCGATGTGGCCACGGGCAGCCACCGTCCTGCGCGGGGCGTGGAGATCGTCGCGAATGTTGCAGAGCGTGGTTCGGACCGTGAGGGGCATGGGCCACCTTCCTGCAACACAACAACCTAGGATGGTGATCGGTTCCGCAAAGGCGGAAGACGAGGTCAGGCTTAGCCCGAATGGCGCAGCCAATGACGGTCGAACAGATCAAGGATGGCGCGGAACTCGGCCGGTGGGATCTGGCTGGCACCGCCGTCCTTGCTGTCTGAGACGAGGAATTGCGCCAGCTGCCGGTCGATCACTTCCGGCTGCTCGATGGTCACGCCGAGCGATGCCAGATCATCGGCGATCGACCCGTTGGGCGGCAGATATCCGCCCCATGCCTCGGGCGCCGGATCGCGCAAGCGGACGATCAGGATCCTGGTCAGGGATGGCTGCGGCTCCGGGCCGATGATGGCGCCGCCACACATATAGCCGCCAAGCACGCTTCCCGGCCGTGACTGTGGAAACAGGCAGAGGAAGAAATGGGCATCGCCGCCGGGTTCCTTGAGTAGCGTATAAAGGCCGCGTTTTGTCGGGGTCACCAGTCCGCCGACCAGGAGTTGCCCGGTCGGCAACACCTCGCGATAGGCTGCGGTCAGCCCGTGCGCACCCGGCCCGGCCTCTATCGACAGGCTGCCCCTGATCAACTGGCCGCGATAATAGGGCGACAAGGCATGCGAATAGCATGCGTAGGTTCCGGCAAGGGCCAATCCTAGGCCTCGCTCCTCATGCCCAGATGATGCCTCGAACTGCGCGCCGGCGCGGCGTTCCAGTTCCGTCCTGTCGATGCCGTGTCGGGCGCAGATCGCGGCGGTGAAACCTGGCAGATCGCTTTGGGCAATCCAGGCGCCGGGCTGCTCCAGGCCAAGAAGCTTCGACCAGTCGTCGTAGACGCCGAGCTCGCGTGGTTGCGCGCGGCCCTGCAGCCATTTGTCGGCACGGCCGAGATCGAACGAAGTTTTCGGGTTGACATGCCGGAACGCCGCCGCCAGGTCCTTGCGGCTGACGGTCCCCAGCAGGGCCGAAGTCAGCCGTAGCTTCTGCGCGATATGCTGTGCCATCCCACCGCCCCTTTATGCCACTGCAAGGCATAACATGTGCCAGCACTTGCTCCCACGGCATTCATTGCAAGCCGCACTTCTCCTAAAGTTCCATATTCCAGGAAATCCGCGGAATTCCACGCTCTTCCACGCGCCTGCCCTTTTCGCCCCCGCCGGGCGGCGCTAAGGTCGCGCAGGGCAAGGGCAACCGTCGAAAACTATCTGGAGCTTGAATACGCAACCCCTTCCTCCTCGCAGTCACGGCACGACCGATTTTGAGCAACCGCGAAAACGGGCTCTCCGGCCGCAAAACGAACCGCTGCCTCAACCAAGGAAGGAATAATTCGATGTCCTGGATCGCCTCTCTCAAAATCCCCTTCACCGCGGTTGCGGCTGGATCCGCCGCGCTGCTTCTGCTGACCTTCGGGCCGGACGGGCCGTCGCGAGCTGTAGCCGGCTCACGCGCGGCAGCGACATATGGCACGCCGGTTCCCGCGGCCATCGAGCCGACGCGTATCGAAATCGATACCGGCGCGCACGTGATACGCTTTTATATCGACGGCAAGCAGGTCGCCCTGCTCGACTCGACCGGCTTCAAGGATTGAAGTCAGGCCGCGACGAAACGCACGAATAGCTGCTGCCCTCATGCGCAAAGGACGGTCATCAAGGAGTGACCGTCAAACTTTGCGCGACATGTCGCGCACCCGGCTGCCTTGATGCGGCTGCGAGCCTAGCTCGCGCCGATTCCCTTGCAGCTGCACGTTTCCAATTCCAGGAATTCCGGAGGCGCCGCCTCGGTATCAGCCGACCCTGACGACGAAGTGCTTGGTCACCGGCTCGATGATCTTCCACGTTCCCCTGAAATCGGCTTCGACCACGAAGGCATCGCCAGGGCCGACTTCGACGGGCGCGCCGCCATCGGGCGTGATGACGATGCGGCCCGAGATCATGTGCACGAATTCGTAATCGGTATAGGTCGCGTGATAGGTGCCGGGGGTGGCCTGCCAGGTTCCCGACATGACCTTGCCGTCTTCGGTGGTGTGCTGGACGGCGGTCTTCATGGTCGGGTTGCCGTCGACCACGATCCAGCCCGCGAGGTCGCCGGCCTCGGCGTTTTCGACGGCGCCAAATTTGAGGATGGTCTGGTCTGTCATGGTCGGGCTCCATTTGAACTGCGCCGGCATTGGCTGCCGGTCAATAGCCGATGCCCCGGACATCGGCAACGCGAATGCCCGGCCTTCGCACTGGCGGCGGTCCGCTCGACCTTGCCGCCATCATCGTCGCGTTTTCGCGCCGCGATGGTGCCGACACGACGCCGGGGCACCTTCTTGAAGGCCGGTTGAAGCGTAATTACATCAATAGTTAAGCGTGCATTTGCACGCGAATATCGTGCTTTGTTCAAGCTTCATCTGTGGAGGTTGTCATGGCAAACCTGATGGAAGGGAAGAAGGCCCAGGATTGGATCAATCTGGTCCTTGCGATCTGCCTGTTCATCTCACCCTGGATCGTCGGCTTCGTTACGGAAGCCAATCCTGCGTGGAACGCCTGGATTTCGGGCATTGTGCTCGGTGCCCTGGCGCTTGCCGCGCTCTCGGCATTCGCCGAGTGGGAAGAGTGGCTGAACCTTGTTGTAGGGCTCTGGCTGATCGTCTCGCCCTGGTTGCTCGGCTTCGCCGCGAGCGTCAACGCGATGGGGACCCATGTGGTCCTCGGCGTGCTGGTCGTCGCCGCTTCGGCCTGGGCAGTCTGGGACTTCCGTCACCCGCACGCGCACGCGTGATGGGTGCCAACTGAGAGGAGGAGCCCGGCGCGCGAGCGACTGGCTCCTCTGATGCATGTCGCGCAAAAGCATGCCCACGGGCTTGAACCGAGGGTGTGCAGCGGTTTTGCGATAACGACATGCATAAAGCAACAACCTAAAGCCCGGACAGATATGCAGGTTGCGTCGGCCGACGCTGCCCAAAACCTCCCTCTATGTTGCACTGCGTTAGATTTGTTGCATTGCGGTATCGACACATAGAGTCGAGGTTCTGCAA
The DNA here is from genome assembly GCF_000359125.1 of Mesorhizobium sp. STM 4661. GTDB lineage: Bacteria > Pseudomonadota > Alphaproteobacteria > Rhizobiales > Rhizobiaceae > Mesorhizobium. The sequence continues at coordinate 43,204 of NZ_CAAF010000073.1, forward strand.
CGGGTGGGCTGTCAACGACCAACACGGGGGTTCGTCGTGTCAGCATCGTTCCGGCCTGATATCGAAGGGCTGCGGGCGCTCGCGGTGTCGGGCGTCATTGCGTTCCATTTCGGCCTGTCGGATCTGCCGGGCGGCTTCACCGGCGTCGACATCTTCTTCGTCATCTCCGGCTATCTGATCACCGGCCAGTTGCTGCGGGAAATCGACGACACCGGCAGGCTGGACCTGTGGCGCTTCTACGCCCGGCGCGCCAGGCGCCTGCTGCCGGCCTCGCTGTTCGTCATCCTCGCCACGCTTGTCGCCGGCTATTTCATCCTGGCGCCGGAGGAACAGTCGCTCTATTCGAAAGGCGCCATGTTCGCGTCGGCCTATGCGATCAATTTCTGGCTGATCCGCTGGTCGTTCGACTATTTCGCCCCGGATGCGGCGAACAACCCCTTCATCCACTTCTGGTCACTCTCGGTCGAGGAGCAGTTCTATCTCGCCTGGCCGGCGCTGCTGCTGCTTGCCGCCTGGCTGCGCCCGGGCAGGCGCGCGGCAATCCTGGTGATCGGCCTCGCCGGCGTGGTGTCGTTCGCCGTCTGCGCCTGGCTGACGGAAATATCGCAGCCCTGGGCCTTCTATTTCTCGCCGCTCAGGGCCTGGGAATTCGCGGCCGGCGGCCTGGCGACGATGGCGCCGGCAGGATTCTGGCGGCAGCGCCCGCAACTTGGCGCGGCATGCGGATGGCTTGGCCTGGCGCTGATCGCCGGCGCCTATCTGATCTTCAGCGAGGATGCCCCCTTTCCCGGCGTGATGGCGCTGGTGCCGGTGGCCGGCGCCGTGCTGTTGCTGCTGAGCGGCTCGGGCAATATGCAAAAAGGGCCGAGCGCCGTGCTGTCACTGCCGCCTCTGCAATGGCTGGGAAAGCTTTCCTATTCGCTCTATCTCTGGCACTGGCCGGTCATCGTCTATGCCGCGATGATGGTTCCGGAGCTGTCGCTTGCCGATCGGCTCGGCTGTCTGGCGCTGACGCTGGCGCTGTCGATCTTCACCTATAATTTCATCGAAAACCCGATCCGCCGCAATGGCTGGCTAATGGCCAATGCGGCGCGGGCGCTGGTGCCGGCCGTCCTCCTGACCGGCACCGGCGTCGCAGCAGCTTACGCCAATGCGCGTCTTGCCGTGCACGATATCGACCCCCAACAGCGTATCATCGCCGAAAGCGCCGCACTGCCCTCCACCGCGCGCGCCGGGGGCTGCATTCTCGACTTCGAGGATGTCACGCCAAAACCCTGCGTGTTCGGCCCGAGAAACGCCGAAGGCTCAATCGCGCTGTTCGGCGATTCGCATGCCGACCACTGGTCGACGCCGCTGATCGCGGCTGCCGAAAAACACAACTACCGGGTCCTCACCTGGCTCAAATCCTCCTGCCGGGCCTCTCAATTGACGATCTGGGTCACCAAGCTGAAGCGCGACTACACCGAGTGCGACCAATGGCGCGCGCAGTCGATCAAGGAGATCATCGCCGCGCGGCCGAGCCTGGTGGTGATCTCGGAGATCGCGCTGGCGAGCTCGCGCAAGATGTCGCCCAACGCCAAAGTATCCGACAGCCAGGATGCGGAATGGCGCGCCGGCCTGCGCGCCACGATCGAGGCGTTCAGCCAGGCCGGGCTGAAGGTCGCCTTCATCCGCGACGTGCCCTTCAACGACGAGCAGGTCGACACCTGCGTGGCCCGCGCGCTGTGGCGAGGGCAAACACCGTCGCTGTGCGACCAGACGCGGGCCTACGCCGCCAACGACGCGGCCGCCGCGGTGGAGCGCGACATCGTGCGCTCGATACCGAACGCCAGTTATGTCGACATGACCGACCAGTTCTGCGACGCCCAGACCTGCCGCGTCTTCATCGGCGGCAGACTGGCCTACCGCGACCGCCACCACATGGCGACACCCTTTGCGCGGACGCTGGAAAGGCCGCTCGAGCGCGCGCTGTTCTCCAACATGGTGACCGCTGCCGTGAAGTGAGCCAATGCATGTCGCCCAAAAGCATGCCCTCGGGCTCGAACCGAGGGTGTGCAGCGGTTTTGGGACAACGACATGCATAACAGACCTAAAGCGCGACGCGCTTTAAGCGCCCACTCCGCTACGCCACGTCTTCCTCGTCCGGCGTCTCGAGCAGCTCGATCAGTGCCGCCACCCTCGCCGACGGCAGGTGACGGCCTTCGTTCACCAGCGCCTCCTCGGCGCCGATCCAGGCAAAGGCCTCGCGCAGTTCCTCGATCGTCGCGCCGGTCGAGACGATGTCGGCGATGACGGCCTCGTCGACCGGTCCCAGCACCGAAATGATGTCGTCGCGTGTCATGCTCACCTCCATGTGGGTCATCTCCATGGGACAGTGCCGGGAACCGGCATCCTGCAAGCTGGCAACACAGGGGAATCTGGGGCTTGTGGCGCGGCCGGCAATAAGCGGAGCGAAATTGCCGGGTGGGCGTGAGCGGATCGGCCAGAGGCTCGGCGGCGCGAACTGACCTCTGCTTGCCGAATTGCCGGACGGAAAATGGCGGCCGAAAGCCCGCCATTTTCTTTGTCGGACCAGGCAGCAACCCGAAATCTGCGAGGCACGCACTTCACCGAATTGACGATCCCTGCTACGGGCGGCTTCCCGTTGTGGCCTGGAAATTCGCATGAAGCCTTTCAGATATCTGCTTGCGGCCTGTCTGCTGGCGCCGCCGGTTGCCCAGGCGCAGACGGCACAGTGGAAGCCGATCGAGAAGGTGGAGACTTACGCCATTTCGGGGCAGACCGGCCCGGAGCTCTATGCCTCGATCGGCGAGCGCGGCCCAACGATCGGCAAGGGCAAGGCCCGCGCCATCGCGTACACCAATTTCAAGCTGACCTGGGTCAGGGACTATCAACCGCGCGGCGATGCCTGCGTGCTGGCTTCGGCCCGGCCGAAGCTCATCATCACCTACACCTTGCCGAAACCCTCCAAACCGCTACCGGCTACGGTCCAGAAGAGCTGGGAGGTTTTTGCCGCCGGCATCGCCGCCCACGAAAAGGTGCATGGCGAGGCCATCGCCGACATGGTGCGTCAGATCGAAGCCGTGAGCGTCGGCCTTACAGTGCCCGGCGACCCCGGCTGCAAGAAGATCAGGACCGAGCTGACCCGGCGGCTCTCCGAACTCTCCCAGACCCAGCGTCAGGCAAGCCGCGAGTTCGACCGCGTCGAATTCGGCCAGGGCGGCAACATGCAGCGGCTGATCGTCGGTTTGCTGATGGGACGGTAGTGAGGATGGCGCGAGGCACCCCCCTCTGTCCTGCCGGACATCTCCCCCTCAAGGGGGGAGATTACGCCTTCGCATCGTTCCGGCCTCAATCGCCGACGTTGAAGGACGACGTGCGGCATTGCGGCCAGCCAATCTCCCCCCTTGAGGGGGAGATGCCCGGCAGGGCAGAGGGGGGTCGGCGGCGATGACTCACTATCCTGTGCCTCCGGTCAACCGCGGCAATGCGCGCAAGATGCGCAAGGCGATGACCGACGCCGAACTGAAGCTGTGGAACGAAATCCGAGCGCATCGCCTGATGGGGTTGTCGTTCCGGCGGCAGATGCCGATCGCCAACTACATCGTCGATTTTGCTTGTCCGGATAAAAAGCTGATCGTCGAACTCGACGGCTCTCAGCATGCCGATGCCCAAGTCGCGAGACTGGATACCGCGCGAACCGCAAGACTTGAGGCGCTTGGCTGGACCATCCTGCGCTTCTGGAACGACGACGTCCTCCGCGACATCGACAATGTCTGCCAGCACATCGTCATCGAAGCCGGCATGGACCGATGCTGATTTTCACTCCGCCACCGGCGTCCACATCACATCCTCCACCTTGCCCGCCCCCGTCGCCAGCATTACCAGCCGGTCGAAGCCGAGCGCCGAACCGCTCGCCTGCGGCATGATCGCGAGCGCCGAAAGAAAATCCTCGTCGAGCGGATAGCGCTCGCCATAGATGCGCTGCTTCTCGTCCATCTCGATCTGGAAACGCCGGCGCTGCTCGGCGGCGTCGGTCAGTTCGCCGAAGGCGTTGGCGAGTTCCACCCCGCAGCAATAGAGCTCAAAGCGCTCGGCCACCCTTGCGTCCTCCACACCCGGCCGGGCGAGCGCTGCCTCGGAGATCGGATAGCCGTAAAGGATGGTGGCGCGGCCCTGCCCCAGCATCGGCTCGATCTTTTCCACCATCACGCGGCTGAACAGATCGGCCCAATTGTCGTCGGGCGCGGTGCGCAAACCCGCCTGGACCAGCGCTGCGTGCAACGCCTCGCGATCCGTACTCCCGTCCGCCCCCACCGTGGCGAGCAGGTCGATACCGGCATGGCGTGCAAAAGCATCAGTGACGCTCACCCGCTCCGGCTCGGCGAACGGATCGGCTTCGCGGCCGCGAAAGACGAAACGCCTGGCGCCCGCCTGCTCCGCTGCCAGCGCGACAAGCCCGGCGCAATCCTGCATCAGGCTCTCGTAGGGTTCATCAGCCCGGTACCATTCGAGCATGGTGAAGGACGGATGATGCAAGGGGCCGCGTTCGCGGTTGCGATAGACGGCGCCGAGGCTGAACAGCCGCTTCTCGCCGGCGGCGAGCAGCTTCTTGCAGGCGAATTCCGGCGAGGTGTGGAGATAGAGCGGCTGGCGAGTGCCATCCGTCCCGATCGCCTCGGTGGCGAAGGCCGACAGATGCGCCTCGTTGCCGGGCGAGATCTGCAATGCCACGGCCTCGACCTCGACGAAATCGCGCCGCGCAAACCAGTCGCGAAAGGCGGCGGCGATCCGGTTGCGCAGGATCAGCCGCGGCCGGCGGTCGGCATGGACATCGGGCGTCCACCAGGGTGAAGCGCCGGTCATGCGCAGCGGATTTGCACAGAAGGCTGGCGGTTCAAGCCAAGATGCGCTAGGGCGACGGCTCGCGCGGCCGATTTGCGCCGATCAACCGTTTCAGGCCGGCAAGGCCAACGAACCAAAGCAGGATTGAAAATCGTGGTGAAGGTCATCGCCAGTTCCCTACGCAAAGGCAACGTCGTCGATAAGGACGGCAAGCTTTATGTGATCCTCTTTGCCGAAAACATCCACCCTGGCAAGGGCACGCCGGTGACCCAGCTCGACATGCGCCGCATCGCCGACGGGGTGAAGGTATCGGAGCGCTACCGCACCACCGAGCAGGTCGAGCGCGCCTATGTCGAGGAGCGCGAGCACACCTTCCTCTATCATGACGCCGAAGGCTTCCATTTCATGAACCCGGAAAGCTACGACCAGGTCGCGGTGCCCGAAAGCGTGGTCGGCGACATGGCGCCCTATCTCTCCGAAGGCATGGCCGTGCAGGTCTCGCAGCACAATGGCATCGCGATATCGCTGGTGCTGCCGCAGCGCGCCACTTTCGAAGTGGTCGACACCGAGCCGGTGACCAAGGGCCAGACAGCATCTTCGTCCTACAAGCCGGCCACGCTCTCCAACGGCGTGCGCACCACAGTGCCCCCCCACATCTCAGCCGGCACGCGGGTTGTGGTGATGACGGCCGATGGGGCTTATGTGGAGCGCGCTAAGGATTAGAGGGGCTGGCGTTGTTAGGCTGGCTCCGCCATCAGTGCACCGCCCCGGCAAACGCCTCTCGGTGGTGAGCCAGGAACGCTGGGTGCGGCCACAGCTTTCGATCCGATGGCAGATGCAAACCTTGATGTTCCGGGCGGAAGAGATTCCTCAACTCACCAGGCACCCGGTTGTGCGCGACCAGAAGTCGATGGTTCTCATCTATCGAGATGAGGTGCCGGTCGAAGAGCCAGTGCACGGTCGCCGATAGCGCGATACCGTTCTGGACAACGTCCGGACCACCGACCGTAACCGGTTTGATATGGGCCGCCTGAACCTCGGCCCTGCCGCCACCGTTAATGATACGCAGGCCTGTGACGGCGCATTTGTCTTCGTAAGCTCGGCAGACTTCCAAGCGAAAGGCGGCGTCACGGATTTTTCGGTTCAGCAATATCTGCTCGACGCGGCGATCGACGGTCTCGGCAAAACCGGGTTGTATCGGCAAAGGCATGTCCAGAGGCACAATATCGAGATCAAGTTTCTTGGCATTGGAGGGATCGAGCGTCTCGCTAAGGCCAAACAGCACGATATCGTCGAAGTCCTCCGTAAGGATCGGACGCATGGACTTGCCCTGCACAGCTTGACCAACACGGCTGGGGTTGACGACATCGCGCAATAGGGCCTCCGCATAACGGCCATTCCTGACGAAAGGTACGGGCGTTGGAAATTCGAGATAGTCCGTTACATTCGCATAGTAATGGTCAGCCCGCTCAAGGTCCGGTTCGACACTGATCACACGAGCCGCTGCGATATAGGCGCGACGGCCGCCGTTGCGCTGTGGTTCGCGAAAGAGCACCCAATCACCAACAGCATTTCGAGCGGCGTCCAGATAGTTGCTGCGAGCGGGGAAATGATAGCGACGGGAGATATCATCGTCATAGCCAGAGCCCGGCTTCACGTCGAAAACGGCTTTCACGATTTCGTCCCTGGACTGCAAAGAGTTTAAGCTTAGCCGGGTTTCGCGCGTAGTGCGAGCCGCGACTCCGTGCAAAGCTTCCAAGCAGCTCGGAGGCATCCCCTCACCCCACCCGCCTTCCCAGCATCATCCCATAGTGCACGGCCAGCAGATCCAGCCCCACTTTCAGCAGCTTCGTCACCACATCCCTGCCCTCGCCGGTCTGCTCGGCAACGCTCTTCACCGTTTCGCCCATGCAGCACACTTTCTGCACCACGCCGGCCACTTCCCAGTGCGCCAGCGCCCTGGTGGCGTTGGCGTGGGCGCGGCCGGCTGAGAGGATACGGTCGGCGACGCCGCCGCCGATACGGCCGCCATCGACGCGCTCGGTCCAGGTCGTCGGTTTGACGCCGTCCTGCTGCGAGATGCGGAAATCCTCGCGGTAGCGCAGGCCAGCCTCGCGCTGCTGGTGCGACAGCGAGGTGATGCCGGTGAGCGGATCGATAGTGCGCACCCGCACGATGCCGCCGGTCGAGGTGTAGCCGTCATTGGACACCTCGTAGACGCGACGCGCCTCGGCCGTGCCCGCCGCCAGCCGCTTGCGGCCGAACCTGTCGTCCTTCAGCGCGAAATCATGGCCGATCTCCTTGCGGATGCGCACCTGCTCGGCCTCGTCCCTGGGCAGCTTCGGTGGCTTGGCTTTGGCCTTCTGGGCGGTCTTCTTGCTCATGGGGTTCGTCCTCGTTGGATTTGCTGGAAGGCAGAACTTCCTCGCCCCACGAAGTGGGGAGAGGTGGCTCGGCGAAGCCGAGACGGAGAGGGGAACAGCGCTGGAGCTGGCGGTCTCATTTGTTGAAAGGGCGGCCTACAGCGGCGAATTCGCGTGGTGTTCCTCATCCGGTTTTGGCTTCACGAAGGCCCCCTCTCCGTCTCGGCTTCGCCGAGCCACCTCTCCCCCGCGAAAGCGGGGGCGAGGAACCCAGGTTCTGCAAAGCCGCGCGCCTGGCGATTAGCTTGCGAAGTGAGCGCTCGCACACTTCGGTCGAAGCGCTCGGCAGCCTGACCAGAAGACGGCCGACCAGCCGGCGGCGCTGATCCAGCATCCGCCAGCAGCGTGCGGCGATGGTCGTGGAAGCGCGCCGCGTGATAGGCGCAATAACTCTTCAGCGCCCGCGTGCGCAGGCCGCAGCACAGCATCTCCGCCCCCGGACGGGCGCCGGGCGCGTCGTTTTCGGGGTCTTCCTCCAGCGTCAGGTCGAGCGGCGCGCGGCAGCGGTTGAACAGGCAATCGATGAAACGCATGGCCGCGACATGCGGCTGGCGCCGGGCGGGGCGCGGCGTCGGCGCCTTGAGGGCCTCGCCCTCCTGCGCCGGGAGCCCGAACCGCTGCGGCGGCAGCCAAACCGGCGGCGCCAGCCGAACCGACTTGATGTAGCTTGCCGGCTTCAACGGCCTGACCCTTGCAGACCCGCCTTGCCCAGGCAGCTTTGCTTGCCCAGGCAGCTTTGCTTGCTCCGGCGGCTTTGCCGGCCCTCCAGATCCGGCTTGCGCTACCGGCTGGCGCGGCTTTGCCGCGTTCTTTCTCGACCGCCCGCCGGACCTGCCCCCGCCGGGATTGGCAAAACCGATGGCGCTCAAACCGGCGTTGCGGCGGACGATGCCGATGACGGCATTGCGCGAGACCGCGTCGCCGCGCAGCGCGCTCAACCGGTAGGAGATCTTCGAGGCCGACAGCCCCTCCTTCAGCCAGCGGGCGATCGTTTCCAGTTCGGTGTCGGTATAGCCGGCCATTGTCTTGATCCGTTGCAGCGCGTTGGGCAGCCTCCGGCCACGCCGGGAGACGCTCGAAAGGTTTTGGTCATTCAGACCCGGCTGGAGGCCCGTCAGAGGCGCCGACCGGAGGCCGGTCAGCGATCGGCCGGCGGCGCGATGCTGGCCTGGCCGGCGATGCCGCCAAGCTTCGCCTCGGCCGCATCGCGGCTGGCGCCGGACGCCGCCCTGCCGGTCCGGCGGTCCAGGACAATGACGGCTCCGTCCTCGGTGCGGATGCACGATTTACGTCCCTCACCGAGGACCGGCGAACCGCCCAGGAAATTCGTGGCCGGAGGCGGGAAGCCTCCGGCCGTTCCGGTCGCCGGGGGAGACGGCGCCGGATCCGAGGCGTCGGCCTCGGGCTTCGTCCCGGCCGGGGAGGAGGACAGCCGGAACGGATACGAAATTGAAACGGAGTGGTGCGGCTTGTGCATGGTCGTATATAAGCATAACTCGAAAATTTATGCAAGCCATTCTTTCATGGACGAAAACCATTCCTAATGTTTCAGATGGCGCCATGGCGAAAACCTCATTGTCGATCAAGGTCGGGGCGGCGATCCGCAAGGCGCGCAAGCAGCGCGGCCTGGTGATGCGCCACATTGCCGAGCACAACGACACCGATGTCGCCGCCGTCGGAAATTGGGAAACCGGCCGCAACCTGCCCAAGACCGAGAACCTGTTGAAGACGGCCGCCTTCCTGCGCGTCGACCCGGTGGCGCTGGGCAAGGGCGAGGTCGTCTTCCTCGACGATGCCGACAATGTCGCCGACGCCGAGATCGTCACCGATCCCGCCCCCTTGCCCACCGGCCCGATGGACATCAAGATTTTCGGCGCCGCCGTCGGCGGCGATGACGGCGACTTCACCTTCAACGGCGAGACGGCCGGCTATGTCCAGCGCCCGCCGGGCATAAGGCATCTGCAAAATGTGTTTGCGCTGCATGTGCTCAGCGATTCGATGGTGCCGCGCTACGAGCCCGGCGACATGATCTATTGCGGCGGCCGCGACGCCGTGCCCGGCGACCATGTAGTGATCGAGACGCTGCCCGAAGAGGGCGAGCGCAACGGCAAGGCCTTCGTCAAGAAGCTGGTCAAGCGCACCGCCGGCGAGCTGGTCGTCGAGCAATACAATCCGCCGAAGACGCTGACCTTCAACCGTTACGCGATCAAGAGCGTCTTCCGCGTCATCCCGCTCAAGGAACTGCTGGGGTATTGAACGGCGACGCCATCGCCCCTTGTGGGCAGGACGATCGCATTGGATTCTTGCGAAGAGGACCCCCACCCTAACCCTCCCCACAAGGGGGAGGGAACGCTGCCGCCTGCCTTTGCTTCCTCCTTGGCGCAGAACGGCAGGCAATTTGCCGAGGTCAGCGCCAACGGAGTCTCCCTCCCCTTGTGGGGAGGGGTTAGGGGTGGGGGTACATCGTAGAGTGGAAGCCTCGGCTTTCCGCGTGCGATAACCCTGCCCCTTGCGGAGAGATTGCAGATCTGGCCTTCAAGCCCGCCTGGATCTCTCCAGCGGCGCCTCGCGCTCGGCTCGCCTGCGCGTCTCCCTGCGCCGCCGCTCATGCTCTTCGATGAATGCCGCCTGGATCGAAACCGCCCTGCCCGGCAGGCCGTCGGCCTGGCAGGCCGAGCAGCGAAGGCGCGCAGAAAGCGCCACCAGCGGCGTCTGTCCGTTCACGCCGTATCGCCTGAGCTCGGCCGGCTTCCACCATCTGTTGCGGCCGCAATCGATACATTCGACCGCGACCGAAACGACATCGGCGATCGTCGCCTCCTTGCCCGGCATTGTCATCGTCATCTCACCCCTATGTTCCTGTTTTGTTCACATAATTAGCGGTTTTTCCCGGGGAGTCGAGTCGGTTCCGCTCAAGTCGGGATAAAAGTTTCACTTGTGTATATTTTTGAGTTATGCTTTTGTTGCGAATGCCACCGTCGTGACCGACACCGATGGGCGGCAGGCGCGGCCGTCGGCATTGAGGAAGTGACCATGGACGCGACCCAATTCGCCCAAGACTGCGGCTATGTCGGCGACAGCCCGGCCATGCTGGCCGCGTTGGCGGCCATCCGCCTCGACGGCATAGCCAGAGCCCGGCAAGGCCATGACCAGCGCAAGGCGGTAGTCGACCGGGTGAAACAGAGCGAGGCCCTGTTCCTGGCGGCGATCTGTCCGGCGCTGTCGGCCGAGGAAGCGATCGAGGATGCCGCCCGCTTCATCGCCAGCTATCGCAACATGCCGCGCTGGCGCCAGGAAAGGCGCCTGCAAGACCTCGCCCGCGCCAAACAGCAGCGCCTCCTGGCGCGCTTCTTCCGCCGCTACGGCCAGCACCTCTGGGCACGGGAAGCGGCGTGAACCCGACCTGGACCCGCGCTGGCGCCAGCGGCGTTGGTGGTTGGCGAGAGCCGAAGCGACATCCGATCTCCCCCCTTGCGGGCAGGGCAATCGCAGGTGGAAAGCCGAGGCTTTCGCTCTACGATGGACCCCCACCCTAACCCCTCCCCACAAGGGGGAGGGAAACTTCCGTGGCGCTGACCTCAGCAAATTGCCTCTCTTTCGACGCCAAAAAGGCAAGTAAAGGCGCGCGGCAGCGTTCCCTCCCCCTTGTGGGGAGGGTTAGGGTGGGGGTCCTCTTCGCAAAAAAATCCATATGCGATTGCCACGCGACCGAGTGCCTTGACAATCCGTCCATTTTGTTCCCTTTATGTTCCATAAATCCACCACTCAAGACAATGCGGCATTCGAACCGCCGCGGGCGAACGGCTCGGATGGAAGCCAACATCCTCCACGCGGATCTCGATGCCTTCTATGCCTCGGTCGAGCAATTGCTTGACCCTTCTTTGCGCGGCAAGCCGATCGCTGTCGGCGGTGGCGTGGTGCTTGCCGCCTCCTACGAGGCCAAGGCTTTCGGCGTGCGCGGCGGCATGCCGGGGCGGCGTGCGCGCGAACTCTGCCCTGGGCTGATCTTCGTTGGCGGCAACTTTAGGGATTACCAGCGGCTGGGCGATGCGGCCATCAAGGTGCTCGGCGATTTCACGCCGGTGGTCGAGCGCATTTCCATCGACGAAGCCTTTGCCGATGTCGCCGGCTGCACCCATCTGTTCGGCGCGCCGGCCGAGATCGCCACCGCCATCCGCCGCCGCGTCAAGGCCGAGCTCGGCCTGCCGATCTCGGTCGGCGTGGCGCGCACCAAGCATCTGGCCAAGATCGCATCGCAAGTGGCCAAGCCCGACGGGCTGGTGGTGGTCGATCCGCGCCATGAGCTTGAGTTCCTGCACGAGTTGCCGGTCGAGCTGATGTGGGGCGTCGGCCCGGTCACCAGGGAGCGGTTGGCCGGCATCGGCGTCAACACCATCGGCGAGTTGGCGAAGACGCCGGGCTGGTCGCTGGAGCGACTGCTCGGTCCGGCGGCGGGCGAAAAGCTCAATGCGCTGGCGTGGAACCGCGATCCGCGCAAGCTCGAGACGCAGCGCCGGGCGCGCTCGGCCGGCGCGCAATCGGCGCTTGGCCGCAAACCCGCCGCGGAGAACGTCTTCGTGCCGGCGCTGCTGCATCTGGCCGACCGGGTCGCCACCAGGCTGCGGGCGAAATCGCGGCCCGGCCGCACGGTGACGGTGCGCGTTCGCTTCGCCGATCTGCGCTCGGTGACGCGCTCGGTCACGCTAGACCAGCCGATTTCGGCAACCGCCATGCTGGCCGAGATCGCCGAGGCGCTGGTGCGCAAGGTGCTTGTCGATCATCCGCATGAAAAGACCATCTCGCTGCTGGCGATCGCCGTCTCGCATCTGGAGCACCAGGCGGGACTGCAACTGGAACTGCCGCTCGGCCTCGACGACGACCGCCGCCGTCCCGGGACCCGCAGGGGCGCGGCACGCTGGACGGCCGACCGCGCCATCGACAAGATCCGCGACCGTTTCGGCTGGGAGGCGGTCGGCTATGCCTCGGTGGCGCTCGGGCCGTCGCGATCCGTTCCCGACGCGTTTCGCGAACTGGCTGAAAAGGAGCTCTGAGTCTGCGCGGGCGATCCCTGTCCGCCCGGTTGACGAACCGCATCCGCCTGTGAATGATCCGCCGCGCCCGGGCCAGGCTGCTTTTGCCAGGCCGGGCTCGAACCAGGGATCCGCAATGACAGGCAAGAACAGGCTGCGCGGCGTCATCGCCGCCATTCCAACCCCGTTCACCAAGACCCTCGAACCCGACATCGACCGTTTCGTCAGCCTGGCCGGCAGGTTGCTGGACGAAGGCTGCGACGCGCTCAATATGTGCGGCACCACCGGCGAGGCGACCTCGATGAGTCTTGCCCAGCGCAAGGCGCTGATGTCGGCCGCCGCCAAGGCCCTGCCGCGCGACCGGCTGATGGTCGGCACCGGGGCCGCGTCCGTCACTGACGCGATCGAGCTCACCCGCCATGCCGGCGAACTCGGCCTCGCCGGCGCGTTGCTGCTGCCGCCCTTCTACTACAAGAACGTCGGCGATGACGGGGTGATCGCCTATTTCAGCGCCGTCGCGCAAATGACCGCGGCGCAGGCGACGCCGCTCTACCTCTATCATTTCCCGGCTTTGTCTGGGGTTCCCTTCCACCCAGCGCTGGTGGCGGCGTTGCGGGAGCGGATCGGACCGCGGCTCAGCGGCCTCAAGGATTCATCGGGAGACCTCGCCTATTCGCGCACGGTCGCGGCCGCGGATTTCGATGTCTTCCCGAGTGACGAGGGATCGCTGATGGAGGCCAGGAGCGGCACCTTCGCCGGCTGCATCTCCGCCACCGCCAATCTCTCCAGCAGGCTGTGCGCCGCCGCCTGGCGCGACGGCGATGCCGGCGCGCTCGCGACGGCGTCCGCAATCAGAAAGCGCGTGGCCTCGGGGCCGCTGATTCCCGGCATCAAGGCCGTGGTTGCCGAAATGATGGCCGACCCATCCTATGCCTTGCTGCTGCCGCCGCTGACGGCGCTGCCTGCCGCCGAGAGCGAAAAGCTCAAGCACGATCTCGAGGGCATTCTCGGCGGAAGCCTCGGCTTCTGATGCGCGGAATCCGACTGGCTCCCCAGCGATCAGGCCGGACAAAATCCTAGGCAATCGCCCAGTCGTCGGGGCCCGCCCTGCTGCCGTGCCCGGAAGGATCGAGGGGTGGAAACTAGCTGTTCGCCTCGGCCAGCTGGTCGTCAGACCAAAAGTGTTGCGCTGCCCCAGGCGATCAGGGCGATGCCGGCTGCCCGGCCGACCCACTGGCCGGCGGGAAACACCTTTTCAACCAGCACCAGAACGGCGAGCGCGGCAACCCACACCAGATTCATTATGCCACCCACGAACAGCAACGCCATCAGCATCCAGCAGCATCCGACACAGAAGGCCCCGTGCAGTGCGCCCAAACGCAGCGCGCCAAGTGCGTGGGGACGCCAGTGGCGGGAAAGGAACGCCGTCGGTGTCCGGCAATGCGACAGGCAGGCGTTCTTGAGCGGCGAGAGCTGATACAGGCCCGAGGCGATCAGGACGATGCCTGAAAGCCAGCGGCTCTGCGAACTCATCATCGTCGCGGAAACGAATGCCCCGCGTTCGAGCAGCCAGTGCAACACGGCTGCCGCGACGGAGAATCCCAGCCAGACCAGGAGGTAGCCTGCCATGAACACGCCGGTGGGCGCGAGCTTGTCCTGGATCTGACCCTGCGCGAGCGCATGGCGATGCACGCGCGCATAGAGCAGGATCGTCGGCGCGGCGCTCGGCGACATCATGGCGACCATCATGACCCACCACATGGCGATCATCAGCGCCCAGATCGCGGCTCCCCAGACCCGCGGGTCCGTCGCCATGGCCATACCGCCCATATCCATACCGGGCATGTCCATGCCGCTCATGTCCATGCCGCCCATGTCCATGCCGGGCATGTCGGAGGTCGTGTCGGCAGTTTGCTGATGGGGGAACAGCGCGAGCCTCGACATCTCCCACGCATTCATGCCGAGCCCTGCACCGGCGACGATATAAAGCCAGGCCAGCAGGCACAGCGTCACCACGCCCGCAATCGTGAGGACGCGGTCGCGCCTGAGCAGGCGTTCCAGTGGCGACGCGCCGTCCATGCGGCGCGTCAGGCTCGCACGACCCCGTGATTGTTGAGATGCAGCCGCGCGAACTGGCCGTAACTGTCCTTCATGTCCACCTGAACCGGCCCGCTGGTCGTGCTCGAAGCACTGCCGATCTCGGCGACCGCGTATTCGAAGCCGTCCGGCAACACGATCTGAGCGCGCGAGTCCGCGCCCGTCACCTTGTTGCGGATCGGCTCGCCGACCGTTTCGATATAGTCCTTGACGAAGATGCGGCCCTTGCGGCCGTCGATATCGAGGTCGAGATCGATCTTCGTGAAAACCGGCGCATTCATTTTTGTCACGGTTGAGGCGTAGACGGCGAACATCGTCGCGAACGGATCGGTGTCCTGGCCGGTCATGATGCGCAGCAGCGCTTCGCGTTGCCGGTCGGTTGCATTCTCGTCGACAAAAGCGATGGCTTCGCCATTGCCTTCGTGGATCGCGCCGGGCCATTTGAAGATCGCCGCGATCCGAAGGCCATCGAGAGCGGTTTCGCCATGATGACCTTCATCGATCTGGATACCGGCCACCGCATGGCAGTAGCCCTTGTCGGGCAGCGCATTGAATTGGCAGTTGCAGCCATATTCGCAGGTGCAATTGACGAGTTCGCGTCCTCTAATCTCCCAAGACGTCATGACGACCTCCCTGATCCCGAAATATTAGAAGACCATCATACACCCGCGCCGGCGGCACCGCCATACGATCTTGGCAAGACCGGAAATTGGTCTCGAATGCTGCAATCATCATCATGTCCCGTCCAGGTTGTGGACACTTCCTTCTCAAAGGCGCACTCTTAGCGTGCGAAACGCGAGCTAGTGTTTCGTCCAATGCTTCACATGCTTGACTTGCGTCGGTGATTGCCTGACCTGTCCGGATACTTCCGGCTGGGCAGACCTCACATTGTGTCGCTTATCCGTGATCAGGCTACGGCCTAAGGCAGGTTACAGCCCGTTCCGGATCAACTGGGAGGTAAACAACATGCCTGATTTACAGCGCAGGGAACTTCTCGTTCAAGGAAGCGCGGCTCTTGCCGCAATTGCTGTTCTCTATGCCTCGCGTCGGGCCTACGCTTTTCCAAAGCAGGTGGGCGAGGAAGTTATTCCGTGGCTGGATCAGCCGACCGAAAACCCCGATCCGGTCGGTATCCAGAAGCAGCTTGTCTGGGAGGATCTGGATAGCTGGATAACTCCAAACGACAAGTTCTTCAGCATCTCGCATTTCAACCGACCAACGATCGACGAGAAGACATGGTCCATGGAGATCGGAGGCCTGGTCAAGAAACCCCTGAAGTTGACACTCGCCGACATCAGGGCACGACCGCGGCAGGAGGTCGTTTTCACGGTGGAATGCTCGGGCAACCACGGGTTTCCCTTCTTCACCGGCGGCATCGGCAATGCCCGCTGGGCAGGAACGCCGCTCGCCCCGATCCTCGAGGAAGCCGGCGTTCTGGAGAAGGGCATCGAGGTCGTCTTTTTCGGTACTGACACAGGCGAGGTCCCGATACGCGACGTCAAGATGCAGCAGAACTTCGCTCGCAGCATGTCGCTCGCCGACGCGATGAACCCCGACAATCTCCTCTGCTATGAAATGAACGGAACCGCTTTGCCGGCGGCCAATGGTTTTCCGGTGCGGCTCATTGCTCCAGGCTGGTACGGGATCGCCAACGTCAAGTGGCTGAAGCGCATCGAGGTTCGCGACACCCGCTTCATGAGCCTTCTGATGGCCCGTGACTATGTCACCATCCGGGAGGAAGACCACAACGGCGAGACCGTATGGACCGAGACCTCGGTCGGGCGAGCGCTGATAAAGTCCGCGCCTGCGAAGGTTACCCGGAAAGACTCGGATTACACCATCATTGGAGCAGCCTGGGGGGCGCCGATCGACCGGGTCGAAGTGCAGGTCGATCAAGGGCCTTGGGCACCGGCGACCATCGACCACAGTGAGGAGGCCGAACACGCCTGGAAGATCTGGTCCCTGGATTGGGCAAATCCCTCTCCTGGAGAACACATGGTGACCTCGCGCGCGGTCAGCACCACGGGACAAATTCAACCGGCAATGGACGATCCTTTGATTGCCAAGAAACACACATACTGGGAAAGCAATGGCCAGGTGACGCGCCGCGTGCGTGTCTAATGCATGTCGCCCAAAAGTGTGCAGCGGTTTTGGGGAACGACATGCATAAAATCAAAGACCTAAAGCGCGGCGCGTGAACCCTGTCACACGCGACGCGCTTTAGAGCATTTTGCAGCCAAATGGAATCATTTGGCGTCCGCACAAATGCGGCAAAACAGATAGTTAGAGCGAGTTGCCGGTTCCAAGAGAACCGGAACCGCTCTAAGAACTTGCTGCCATCCCAGCCCCCTCACCCGTCCACGGTGCTGATCTCCGCGTCCGGCAGGCACCAGGGCGCGTAGCGAAAATCGCGGATCTGGACGACCCGCTCGTCCCGCCATTCGACCAGCATGAAGCCGCGCACTGCGCCGTCCGCTTCCCCGGGATTGCGTATGAGGATCGCCGGCCGGCCGTCGACGAAGCCGATCGACAGCGTCCAGTCGCTCGCGCGGTCGTAATTGCCGAAATAGGTCGACACCTCGGCCTTGCCGCGCATGCGGGTACGGTTGACGACTTCGAGCTTTATATCCTCGGCGATCAGCGCCCTGACGGCGTCGAAGTCGCGCGCGTTGAACAGGTCGACATAGCGGCGCAGGCGCCGCTCGTCCTCGGCGTCGAGCCTGGGTGTTGCGACATGTTCCGGCGCCGCTGCCAGCAGGCGCAGTTGCGCCCGTCCGCGATGCAGCGCCGCCTTGGTCGCGGCCAGCGTCGCGCCGGTCACCTCGCAGGTCTCGTGCAGCGAAAGGCCAAGCACGTCGACCAGGATCACGGCGCTGCGCTGCGCCAGCGAAAGCCGCATGAAGCTGCGCAGGCCGGTGGCGGCGGCCAGCCGTGCATCGGCGCTGCCGGAGGGATCCTCGATCATAGTCATGTCGACCTCGGTGATGCGCGACCTCTCCCGCCGGCGCCGGCGCAGATGGTCCTGCGCGGCATTGTGGGCGATGCGAAACAGCCATTGCTCCGGCCGCTCCACCACCGCGCTGCCGTCGACCGCCTGCACCGCCTTCAGCAGCGTCTCCTGCACGATGTCCTCGCCGTCGATCACCGAGCCGGCCATGCGGGCGCAGTAGCGGTGCAGCTTCGGGCGCAGGCCGGCATCCCCTCCAGCGCCGGGCGGTCGAATTTTCCTGTGTTCATGGCATCCATTCTATATGGCACCAGTGTTCATGGCATCCATTCTATCCGGCTTTCCAGTCCTCGAGGACATGGTAGTTGCCGATGATCCTGACGGGCGATCGCTGGACTGGGGTCGAGCGCCGCTCCGCATGGTTCTGCGTGAACGCCTCGAAGGCGGCAAGCCCGGTCAGCGCCGACGTATCGTTGCCCTCGCCGACCATATGGATGAACTCGCCACCGTCGAGTTCGAGCACGAGGTAGCGCACGCTCCGCGGTGCTGTCTCGTCCAGCGCCTCGAACACCTTTGCCACCAGCGCGCGGTTCGCTTCCAGCTCGGTGTCCTTCACGCTGTAGCGGATGATTTTGTAGCCCATGGTTCATCTCCTGAATGGTTGACCTGAGCAGAAGACGACCGGAGTTGCCGAAAAGATTCTCGGCATGGGCTGAATCTTTTTGGCCACCAGCATCGTCTTTCACCTGTGGGCGGCTGCGCGGCAGCCATCAAGGAGAGGAGAGACGACCATGCATATCCAGTTTGCCGAACTGCCGGTGTTCGACCAGGACCGCGCCAAGGCGTTTTACACAAGGCATCTCGGCTGCCAGGTCGCGGCAGACCAGCCAATGGGCGATAGTGGCTGGCGCTGGATCGAGCTGACCTTTCCCGGCGCGGTGACGAACCTGCATTTGGTCAGGCGCGCCGACGATACGCCGGGCGCCGAGCCGGTGCTGGTGCTGGTCGACGAAAATGTCGAAGCGACGATCGCGGCTTTGAAGTCCAAAGGCGTCGAGATCATCACCGAACCGCAGGAGGCACCGTGGGACCCAGGCCGCACGGTGGCCGAGTTTCGCGACAGCGAAGGCAACCGCATGGTGGTTGCCAGCAGGTGAGACTGGCCGGCCGAAGGGCATCACGGCGCGTTTAAGCGCCGAAGCGGTCCGCCGAAAACGCTGCGAGGCTGGCGGCATCGCCGCTGCCACCGATCAGGCCGGCGACGAGGCGGGCCTTGATCGGCGCCAGCGTCAGGCCGAGATGGCCGTGGCCGAAGGCATGGATGACCTGCGGGCTGTTGCGGGAACGGCCGATGACCGGCCGGGAATCGGGCAGTGACGGACGGAAGCCGAGCCATTCGGATGAATGCCGGCCAAGATTTGGAAAGAACTGCCTGACGCCGCGGTCGAGCAGCGCCAGCCGGCGCGGATTTGGCGGTGCTGCAAACCCGCCAAGCTCGACGGTGCCGGCGACACGCAAGCGTCCAGTCATCGGCGTCATGTAGAAGCCGAGATCGACGGGACAGACTGGCCGGTTGAGCAGCGGCGCTTCGGTCGAGAACTCGAGGTGGTAGCCGCGCTCGGTCTCGAGCGGGATGCTGTCGCCGGCCTGTGCAGCCAGGGCACGCGAGCGTGCGCCGGCGGCAATGACCACTGTTTTCGCCCTGACCCGGAAATCCGCACCGCTGAGCTCGACACTGCCGGCACCGGTGCGCAGGCCGGTCACCTCGGCCCTGGCCAGCGTCGCGCCGCGGGCGACCGCCGCATCGAACAGCCGGCGCATCACCGTGCTCGGGTCGGTGACATTCATTGAGTCAGGGAAATACAGGCCGCGTCCTTCTACCTCCTGCAGGCGAGGCTCCAGCACGGCCACTTCCTGCTGCGTCAGCACCTCCTGATGGACGCCAAGTTCGGCGCGCAAGGTGCGGCCGCCGGCGGCAGCGGCAAAGTCGCTCTCGCGGCGATAGAGATAGAGGCAGCCATTGCGGCGCAACAGATCTCGCAGGCCGGCCTCTTGCACCATCTCCTCCCAGGCCAGCAAGGCGTGGGACAGCAGCCCTGCGAGCGCCAGCGCATTGGCGCGGGTGGCCTCGGGCAGCGACTGCCTGACAAAGCGGACCAGCCATGGCGCCAGTTGGAACAAGGCCGGCCAGCGCAGCGCAAACGGGCTGTCGGCATCGAGCAGCAGTTTCGGCAAGGCGCGCAACACCGCCGGATTGCCGACCGGCATGCAGGCATATTCGGCAATCGTCCCGGCATTGCCGAAGGAGGCACCGGAGCCCGGCTCGTTGGGATCGATGAGCAGGATCTCGTGCCCCTCGCCAGCAAGCCGCAGCGCCGTCGCCAGCCCGACCACACCGGCGCCGACTATGGCGATTTCGACGTCGCTGGAAGCTGCCACCTGAATGCGTCCTAGACAAAACCGGGCAGCTGCAAATGGCCGGCCGCGAGCAGCTCGGCCATCGTGCTCAGCGCCATGCGCAGATCATCGAGCGAGCGGGCGGCGCCGACATTGATGCGCACGCCGTGCTGCACCGGCTCGCGCCCGACCGCGAAGGCATCGCCGGGCAGCACGGCAACGCCGCGCTGCAGGCAGGTGCGGGCAAAGCCGGCGCCGCGCCAAGGTTCGGGAAGCCGCAGCCAGGCGTGGGTCGAGGTCGGATGGGTCTGCACGTCGAAACCGCCGAGGATGTCGCCAAGCACCGCCTGGCGCAGGCGCAACTCCTGCTTCTGCGCCTCGATGATGCGCGTTGCCGTCCCATCCTCCAGCAACTGCGTACCGATCAGCGCCGCCATCGGGCTGATGCTCCAGCAATTGATGCGCAGCGCCGCCGCCACCTGGCCGGCGATGGCGCGTGGCGCGACGACGAAGCCCAGCCTCAGGCCGGGAGCGATACACTTGGACAGCCCGCCTATATGCACGGTCAGTTCGGGTTCGAGGCTGGCCAGCGACGGCGGCGGATTGTCGGCCAGCGGCCGGTAGACGTCATCCTCGATGATCAGCACATTGTGGCGCCGGGCAACAGTGACCAGTTCGTGGCGGCGCTCTTCGCTGAGCGTAATGGTGGTCGGATTGTGCAGCGTCGGCACCAGAAACACCGCGCGCGGGCGAAGCTGCGCGCAGGCGGCTTCGAAAGCATCCGGCAGCATGCCGCCGCGATCCATGGCGACGCCCCTGAGATCGAGCCCGTGCACCCGGCAGAGCGCGTTGATGCCTTGGTAGGTCACTTCATCGGCGAGCACGACCTCGCCTTGCCTGGTCACCGCGCCGAGCACGCAGTCCAGCCCATGCTGGGCGCCCGCCGCCAGCACGACACGGCCGGGATCGCCATCGCCGGCCACCGGCCGCATCCAGTCGGCGATCGCCGCCCTCGCCCAGAGCGGCCCTTCCGGCGGATGGTAATCCTGCAATGTGGCGTAGTGCCGGTCCTTGGACAGGCGCGGCAGAAGCTGCGCCAGCGCGTCGAGATAGGCCGAGGTTGCCGGCCGGTTGACCGAAAGGTCGACGACACCGCTGTCGTCGCTCGGCGCCGAGACGAAGCCCGGCCTTTCGCCGGCATCGCGGGCGGCGACCGTGGTGCCGCGCCCAGGGCGCGCTTCAAGCAGGCCGCGCTGCTGCAGCGTCGACAGTGCCCGCGTCACCGTGGTGACGTTGATGCCGAGCGCCCGCGCGATCTCGCGCTGCGGCGGCAGCCGGTCGCCCACGGCAAGCGTACCGGCAGCGATCCGTTCGGCAATTGCGTCGGCAAGGCGGCGATAGACCGGACCTTCATCCGAGGCGAGTTGCAGGTCTTGAAGCATGCGGATTGGCGGTTTCGGCGTGTTGGGACGACTGGCATCTAGCATAAGACAACGCATCGGACAATAGCTGTTGTCTGACACAAAAATCAAAATCCGATCGAAATAATCCCACACAATTGCGAAAAATGCCGCTTGACGGGCAAACTTGTCTGCATCTATGGTTCCTTAGTCATCGATTGTGTGAGCATACAAGTTTGGTTCGCCGCCCTGCGCGGCCAGCGTCCCGCGAGACCGAGACATGCAGCGCAAGCACCATTTCGTTTCGAACAACGGCCTTGCCGGCCGCGCCGCGGAGTTCCACCGGTGAGCGCCGCAATGGCAACACGGCCGGCCGGCAGCGCCGCTCCGGCGCCAGCAGCCGATGCCGCCGGCTTCGTCGAATTCACCGATGTCGAGAAATCCTATGACGGCCGCGCCTTCGCGGTGACGCGGCTGAACCTCAGTGTGGCGCGCGGCGAGTTCCTCACTTTGCTCGGCCCGTCCGGCTCGGGCAAGACGACGACGCTCAACATGCTCGCCGGGTTCGAGCGGCCGACCCATGGCGTCATCACGCTGGAGGGCCGCTCGGTCGACCGGCTGCCGCCCTATGAGCGCAATATCGGCATGGTGTTCCAGAACTACGCGCTGTTTCCGCACATGACGGTGGAAGAAAACGTCGCCTTCCCGCTTTCCGTGCGCAAGATCGACAAGGCCGACATCGCCGCCCGCGTGGCGCGCGTGCTCGACATGGTGCGGCTCAGGCAGTTCGGCGACCGGCGCCCGACGCAGCTTTCCGGCGGCCAGCAGCAGCGCGTGGCGCTGGCCCGCGCGCTGGTGTTCAAGCCGAGCCTGGTGCTGATGGACGAACCGCTGGGCGCGCTCGACAAGAAGCTGCGCGAGCATATGCAGCTCGAGATCAAGCAGCTGCATGTGATGCTCGGCGTCACCATCGTCTATGTCACGCACGACCAGAGCGAGGCGCTGACGATGTCGGACCGCGTCGCCGTCTTCAACAATGGCGGCATCGCCCAGCTCGGCTCGCCCGACGATCTCTACAACACGCCGCAAAGCTCGTTCGTGGCGAGCTTCATCGGCGAGAACAACACGCTGGCCGGCAAGGTCGAGCGCGTGATCGGCAAGGAATGCCGCGTCGCGCTGGATGGCGGCGGCGCCATCACCGCGCACGCCGTCGGCGTCGCCGAGGGTGCCGCCTGCCATGTCGCCATCCGCCCGGAGCGGCTCGGCCTGGCGGCTGGTGCCCAGGCCGGCAACAGGCTGGCGGCGACGGTCGATGGCCGCATCTATCTCGGCGACCACCAGCGCCTGCTGGCCAGGCTCGAAAACGGACAGGTGCTGACCGTCAAGGTCGGCCCCGAAGCGACCATGGCGAATGGGGAGCCGGTGATGGTTTCCTGCGCGTCCGGTGATTGCCGCGCCTTTCCGGCCGATGCCGGAACGGGCGGATCGATGTCAAAAACAACAGGGGAGTAAAAACATGAAAATCACCAAGACCCGGCTGCTCGCGCTTGCGGCGGCCTCTGCCTGGATGACGATCGGCCATGCCGCCGTCGCCGACGAGCTGTCGATCATGGCCAGCGGCGGCGCCTGGCAGGACGCGCAGCGCAAGGCGTGGTTCGAGCCGTTCACCAAGGAGACCGGAACCAAGATCGTCGAGCAGGAATATCTCGGCGATCTCGGCAAGGTCAAAGCCATGGTCGACACCGGCAACGTGCCGATCGACCTGGTGACGGTCGAAACCGCGACCGTGCTGCAGGGCTGCGACGCCGGCATTCTCGAGCGGCTCGACTATTCCAGGATCGCGCCGCGCGAAAAATTCATCGAAGGCTCGGCGCTCGACTGCGGCGTCGGTCTCGACGCCTATGGCGACGTGCTGGCCTATGACCCCAACGTGCTGAAGGAAGCGCCGACCTCGGTTCTCGACCTCTTCGACACCACCAAATTCCCCGGCAAGCGCGCCATGCGCAAGTTCCCGGCGCAGAACCTCGAATGGGCGCTGATGGCCGATGGCGTCGCGCCCGCCGACGTCTACAAGGTGCTGGGCACGCCGGAAGGCGTCGACCGCGCCTTCAAGAAGCTCGACACGATCAAGAAGGACATCGTCTGGTGGGATGCCGGCGCGCAGCCACCGCAGCTGTTGGCCTCCAAGGAAGTGGTGATGACCACCGCCTGGAACGGCCGCATCCAGAACGCCATCGACAAGGACGGCGCGCCGTTCAAGATCGTCTGGAACAACCAGATCCTGGAATACGACATGATCGCCATTCCGAAGGGCGCCAAGAGCCCGGATCTCGCCTACAAATACCTCGCCTACATCAGCCAACCCGAGAACAATGCCAAGCTCGCCAGCTACATCACATACGGGCCGGTGCGCACCGATGCGGCGGCCTTCGTCGCCGCCGACGCCTTGCCGAAACTGCCAAACGCGCCCGACCATCTGAAAGGCGCTTACCTCGTCGCCGACACCGAATTCTGGGGCGACTATGGCGAGGACCTGGTCAAGCGTTTCAACGCCTGGCTGGCGCAGTAGCAAGCGATGTCGGCGCTCGAGCCCAGCGAACTCGACCGGCCCGCGCTGGCCCGCGGCCGGTCGGCCGCCGACGCCGACCTGAGGTCGGTGTCGGCGGCGATCCGGCGCGCCGAGTTCGGCGACCGGCTGCGCTCGCTGGCGCTGGCCGCGCCGCTGCTGGTGCTGCTGGCGCTGAGCTTCGGCATCCCGATCGTCCTGTTGCTGTCGCGCGCCGTCTACGATCCGACGATTGCCCATGCCTTGCCGCAGACTTCCCAGGCGCTCAGTGGCTGGAGCGGCAGCGGCCTGCCCGACGATGCAGCGTTCCTGGCGCTGGCCGCCGACCTCAGGGACAACCAGGCCAGAGGCACGGCTTACGAACTTGCCAAGAGCCTCAATGCGCGGCTGCCCGGCGCGCGCAGCCAGGTGCTGAAGACGGTGCGCCAGCTCGAAGGCGCCGGCGGCAAGCCGCCGCTGGAGGTGGTGAAATCCGTGCCGTTCTGGTCGCAGCCCGGCACCTGGACGGCGATCGCCAGCGGCACCCACAGCGTGACCTCGTTCTATCTCTTGAGCGCGCTCGACCTGCGCTGGAACGCCGAAGGCTCGATCGAACGCGTGCCGCCGAGCCAGGCGATCTTCCTGCAGGTGTTCCTGCGCACCTTCCTCGTCGCGGCGGCGGTGACGCTGGCGACGCTGATCCTCGGCTTTCCGCTGGCCTACCTCATCGCCAGCGCGCCGAAGGGTCTGGCCGCCATCCTCATCGTCGCGGTGCTGCTGCCGTTCTGGACGTCGATCCTGGTGCGCACCGCGGCCTGGACGGTGCTTTTGCAGAAATTCGGCCTGGTCAACGACCTCTTGCTATGGCTCGGCTTCGTCGACGACCGGCTCGACCTGATGTACAGCCGCATCGGCCTGATCATCGCCATGACGCATATCCAGCTGCCGTTCACGCTGCTGCCGATCTACAGCGTCATGCGCACCATCCCGCCCTCGCAGATGAAGGCCGCCTATTCGCTCGGCGCAAAACCGTTCACCGCCTTCCTGCGCGTCTATCTTCCGCAGGTCTTTCCCGGCGTCATGGCCGGGTGCCTGCTCACCTTCATCCTCTGCCTCGGCTACTACATCACGCCGGCGCTGATCGGCGGCGCCAGCGACCAGTTGATCAGCAATTTCATCGCCAACTACGTCAATGTCGAATTGAACTGGGAGATGGCCGCCGCATTGAGCTTCATCCTGCTTGTCTTCACGCTGGCGCTGTTCGGCATCTTCGCCCGCATCCTCGGCCTCGACCGGCTGAAACTCGTCTAGGAGCCCGGGCCATGATGCTGTCTCCCTATCCGACATCAGGCGAGCGCATCCGCATCGGGCTGTTGTGGCTGTGGTGCGGGCTGGTGATCCTGTTCCTGCTGGTGCCGATCCTCATTCCCGTGCCGCTGTCGTTCAACAGCGGTTCCTTCTTCATCTTCCCGCTCGAAGGGATTTCGACGCGCTGGTACGAGGTCGTGCTCGGCACCCAGCGCTGGCAGTCGGCGATCGGCAACAGCCTGTTGATTGCGCTCGGCACGACGCTGATCGCCACGACGCTCGGCACCATGACGGCGATCGCGCTCGCCGACGAGAAATTCCCGGGACGGCGCATCGTCATGCCGCTGTTGCTGTCGCCGCTGATCGTGCCCGTCGTCATCACCGCCGTCGGCTCCTATCTGTTCTATGCCCGCGTCGGCCTTGCCAGCACCTATGCCGGCATCATCCTGGCGCATACAGCACTTGCCAGCCCGTTCGTGGTGGTTACGGTGGCGGCGAGCCTGACCGGCTTCGACCGCAATCTGATGCGCGCCGCCGCCATCTCCGGAGCAAAACCGGTGACGGCATTCTCCAGGGTGATGCTGCCGCTGATCCTGCCCGGCGTGCTCTCGGGCGCTGCCTTCGCCTTCGTCACCTCGTTCGACGAGGTGGTGGTGGTGCAGTTCCTGGCCAGCGCCAACCAGCGCACCATGCCGCTCGAAATGTTCATCGGCCTGCGCGAAAAACTCTCGCCGGCGATCACCGCCGCCGCGACGCTGATGATGGTGCTGTCGATCGTGCTGCTGGTCGTCGCGAATTTGCTGGCCCGGCGCGGCCAGCGGCGACCACGCACCGCTGCCTAAACAGACCGTCCGGCCCGTCCCGTATTATTTCGTGACCATGTCGGACCGGAACCTCCTTCGCACCAGGCGTTCGGGGCGCTGTATTCGCAATGCCTCATATTTAGGCAGAAAAAAGGCTGACCGAATACTGGCGGGCGGGCAAGCAAGCATGGGTTGGGGAGGAGCATGTCACTATGTCGAACCGTGAAATTGGAACGTCCCACACGCTGAGCCTGCGCGTCGCCAATCTCAAAGCCAAGATGCAAGACGCGGATATCTCCAGACACGAGATGAAGACCTTTCAGAAGGTCGCCGCCATCATGGGAGGAGGTGAAGGCTCGCTGCGGCTCGATGCCGACGACCTGATCGCCGCGTCTTTCCTGATCGAGACGCTGAGTGACCCCAGGTCGAATTGACTTCTGTCGCGCTTGTCCCGCCGATCAGCCGCCGCATGTCGGCGCCGCGGTCGGGACAACGCCATGCGCAAACGTAAGGCGCACCTGAAATCTCTTCAGACGCGATGCGCCTTCTGCACCGCGTCCGAAGCCACGGAAGCTGCGTGCCCAAGACTGGCGACCGCTTTCCTGACGCGCTGCAGATGCGCCTGGCGCTCGGCCGCCGAGACGGTGTCCATCCGGTAGAGCGCCAGGAATTTGGTCGAGCACAACGGGTGGCAGACGGAGCGGAAGCCGCGCAGCAGGGTTCGCCGGCCGGGCTGCCCCATGATCCAGCTCGTCAGCGGCGTCGCGCCACAGGTGGTCATCACCAGCACCCGGCGAATGTGCCGCAATTTCGGCCGTGGGCCGCGCTGCGCCGTCGGCATGTCGAAGGCGAAGCCCGGCACCAGCACCCGCTCCAGCCAGCCCTTGAGCATGGCCGGCAGCCCGTACCACCAGGTCGGGTAGATGAAGATCACCGTCTCCGCCCACAGCAATTCCCGCGCCCGGTCGATGACCGGTTCGAGGTTGCCTGCCTTGTCGCCATAGCCGCGCCACTCGTCGGCGCGCATGACCGGATCGAAGCCGGTCGCGTAGAGGTCGAGAAGGTGAACCGTGTGGCCCCGTTCGGCAAGCGCCTCCAGCACCGTGTCGCGCACCGTGCCGTTGAAGCTGTCGGTGCAAGGGTGGCAATAGACGACAAGGACTTTCATGCTGCGCTCTGGGGACTGTGGTGATCTTCCACGGCGCTCGCCGTGTCGAAATATTCGCGCCACGACAGGATGCGCCCGTCGCTGTCGAAATCGATGAGTATGGCGTCCTCGGTCGCGCTGCGGGCGCCGTCGCGCCGCCGCGTCACCTCCCACAGCCATTCCAGCGCGATCCGCCTGCCATCGGCCGAGGCAAAGGCGGTGGTGATGGTGACGCTGAGATCGCCATAGTCGCGATAAAAATCGGCGATGGTGCGCGCCAGCCCATGGTAGGGAATCCGGTTACCCGGCGCCGTCAGCACCCCGTCAGGATGCCAGTCGGCGGCGGCGGCGGAGAAGTCGCCGGACTTCCACGCATCCGCCTGCCGCTCGAGCATGGCAAGCGTGGCGGCATCGCAATCGATCCTGGCATCGGGGGCCGTCATAGTCGCCGCCACTATGCTCACAGCACCGAACCTCCAAATCCGAACAACAGCCGGCCGGCCAGCGCTCCGGCAAAGACGGCAAAGCAGGCGCCGATCGCCAGGATTTCACCGGCCGACAATCTTTCACGCGACGGGTGTAGGCTGGTGCGGTCGGCCGAGCCGCTGAACGCCTTCGCCTGCAGCGCGATTTCCATCAGCTGGGCCTTGGTCAGCGAGATCATGATCAGCGGCACCAGCATGCGGCCGAGCGCGATCAGCTTGCGCGGCATGCCGATGCCGTCGATGTCGATGCCGCGCAGGCGCTGTGCCTCCTTGATCCCTTCCAATTCCTGGAACAGCAGCGGCACGAAACGGAACGTCGTCGAAAACAGGAAGGCGATGCGGTAGGGCACGCCGATCCGCACCAGCCCGAGCACGATGTCGTTGGGCTGGCTGGTCATGAACACGAGCTGAAACGCCAGCATCGGAATCAGCACGCGGCAGCACACCACCAGACCGAACAGCAAGCCTTCGACGTAGAAGATGTTGAGCGAGCCGAAGAGCGGCACGCCGGGCGGCACGGTGAAGACCGGCGTCTTGCCGAACGGGCTCCACAGGCCCTGGATCACCGTGATCAGCACCAGCGCCGGCAGCACGATCAGAGTGAGCTTACGGATGGTGGCGGCGGTCACGCCGGCGGAAAACATCAGCCCGACGATGACAGCGAGGAACGCCGCCTGCGGCAGGATGCTGTTCCAGATGAAGATCAGCGAGCTTGCGAGCAGAAGCAGCGCGAACTTCACCCGCATGTCGGCTCGGGCGAAAATGGTCTCGGCCGGCAAAAGCTGGATGGCATAGCTGACCATCTAGGCGACCTCCAGCCGGAGGCCGAGCATTGCCGCCAGATCGTCCGGCCCAAGCGGGCGGGCGACGCCAAGGGCAGGCACATGCTCGGCAAAGCGCACGGTCTGCGGCGGCACCAGACCGGCGGCGGCCATCGCCGAATTGTCGTAGAAGACGTCCCGCAGCGCGCCGTCACCGACGATCCTGCCGCCATCCATGACGACGAGGCGGTCGACGTAGCCCGGCAGCAGATAGAGATGATGGGTGATGAGCACCACCGTCTTGCCCATCCGGTTCAGAGCCCGCAGCATGTCGAGTATGGCCAGCGATCCGCGCCAGTCCTGGCCGGTGGTCGGTTCGTCGAAGATCAGGATTTGCGGTTCGAGCGCCAGCACGGCGGCGATGACGACACGCAGCCGGTCGCCGCGACTGAGCGACATCGGATGCTGGTCGGCGGCCTGGGCTAGGTCCATCGCCGCAAGCGAGCGGCTGACGGCGGCATCGATATCGGCTTTCGGCCGCTTCATCATCGACAACGCGAAGCCGACTTCCTTGGCCACCGTATCGCAGAAGACCTGGGCATGCGCATTCTGCGAGACATAGCCGATGCGCCGCGCAAGATCGCTGACCTTGAATTCCGAGATGTCGTCGCCGGCGACGCGAACCGTGCCTGAGGACGGCGAAAGCAGATGCAGGAAATGCCGCACCAGCGTGGATTTGCCGCTGCCGTTGCGGCCGACAATGCCGAGGAATTCGCCATTGGCGACCGTCAAATCGACGCCGCGCAGCGCCTCGGTGCCATCGGGATAGATGTGGATCAGCCCATCGACCGCCAGCGCGACACCGGCCTTGGAGACATCGCGCCGCGTATCCACCGGGGCGGCGGCCGACAACGAGACGGCAAGCGGATATGCCCCAATGGCCGATTCCGCCGCTTCGAGCGTCACCGGCAGGGCGGACGGTTTGCGACGGCCAGGTGCGCTCGAGCCATCACGAACGAGCACTTCGAAGCTGCGCACGATGTCGGGCGGCCGCACGCGATGCTCCGCCAGCATCTCCGTCGCTGCGAAGACCGTTTCGGGCGGCCCCTCGGCCGCCACCTTGCCGTCGGAAATGAGCAGGACGCGGTCGGCGATTTCGGCGAGCTCCTCGCTGGCGTGGCTGGCCATGACGACCGTCAGGCCGTTCTCGCGGTTCAATTTCAGCAGGATGGCGAAAACTTCCGCCGACGCGACCGGGTCGAGCTGCGAGGTCGGCTCGTCGAGCACGATGATATCGGACGACAGCGCGAGCGCGGCGGCAATCGACAGCCGCTGCTTCTGGCCGCCCGACAAATTGGCCGGGTGCCTGGTTTCCTGTCCGGCGAGGCCCACCGCTCTCAGCGCCTCGCCGACGCGCCGGGCGATTTCGGGCGTCGGGACCTTGAGGTTTTCCAGCGCGAAGGCCACCTCGCCTTCCACCGTGGTCGCGGTGATCTGCGTTTCGGGGTCCTCGAACACCATGCCAACCAGTTGCGCCAACCGGCTGGTCGGCGTCTCGATGGCGTCGAGGCCGGCGATATGGACGCTGCCATGGAATTCGCCGCCGAAGAATTGCGGCACGATCCCGTTCAGCGCCAGGCAGAATGTCGTCTTGCCGGCGCCGGTCGGGCCGATCACGCCGACGATCTCGCCGCGGCCGATCGTCAGGCCGATCTTGTCCAGCGCCGGTCGATCGGCGCCGGGATAGCGGTAGCTGACATTGTCGAAGCGGATGAGCGGTCCTTCCGGCCGCCCATCCCGGATGGGCAAATGCCCATCCTCGCCCGGCGCTGTGTTGGCCTGCGGCATCAGTAACCCGCCAGCTTCGCCTTTGCGATGGGAGACCGGCGAATGGCGGCGATGAGCGCGAAGGCGACCAGGGCACCGACGGCGGTAAAGACGACGCGCTCCAGGAAGATGATGAAGATCAGCGGCGGCCACACTTCGGCCGGCCACGGATTGGTGGCGAAGGACGGCACCCAGTTGAGCTGGATGCCCGCCGTCGAGCCAAAGAAGAACACGACGAAATAGGCGGCATAGAGAGACAGGCTCGCCGCGCCATTGCGGATCTGGTCGATCGCCCAGTTCCTGATCCGCGGAATGGCGATGAGGATCAGCGCCACGTCGACCGTGAAGACATTGCTCAGCCACAGCCAGAAGCCGATGCCGAAGGACAGCGACTGCCAGAGGTAGATCAGGTTGGCGGCCAGCGTGATGACCCAGGGCACATACCAGAGCGAGCGGTTTGGATACATGACCATGCCGACGGCAAAGGCGCTCATGGCGCCCATCAGCGGACTCCAGGGTCCGAGATTGGTGTAGGGCGCGATGACATTGCCGACGACGATGCCGATGACCGAGGCGATCGGCCCGGCGATCGGGCCGAGCAGCAGGCCGAGCAGCGGATGGATGACGTCGTGCAGCGGCCACCCTCCCCCCATGCCGCCGACCACGATCGAGGCCGGTATGAAGGCGAGCACTGCGACGAGCGCCGCCAGGATGGCGGTGTAGGATACGGGCGCGCCTCCGATCGAGACGCCCCCGGTCGTTACCAGACTGCGAGGTTGCGGAGCATCGGCTGTCATTGTTGTTCCCCTTTGTTCGAGCAGCGTTTTCGCTGGTCGCAACGCGTCGCCTTCGCGGCGTTGCTCTCTTTTTTATGCATGTCGTTGCCCCAAAACCGCTGCGCACTTTTGGGCGACATGCTTTGTGTTCCCATGGGGAATGTGACCGAAAACATGCGTGCCTCAAAGCATCAAAGAACGCGCACCCCGATGCCTTTCAGGCAACGGGGACCGGGTGGGGGGGGGGCGGCCCTGCCCTTCGACGCGGGCGGCGTCTGGCGATCCTGCCTTGCATATTGTACTCAAATACGTACATTAAGGCCATGCGTACCACCTCTTACAGCGATCTACGGAAGAATCTTGCCGCCATGCTCGACAGCGTGACGGCGGATCATGCCCCCGTGCTCATCACGCGCGACAAGGGCAAGCCTGCGGCGGTGCTGATGTCGCTGGAGGATTTCGCGTCCTATGAGGAGACGTGCTACCTGCTGCGCAGCCCGGCGAACGCCGAGCGGCTGCTTGGCGCGATCGCCGATCTCGACGCGGGCAAGGGAGCCGAGCGCGAGCTTTCGGAGTGAAGCTCGTCTTTCACGAGCGGGCCTGGGAGGATTACCTGCACTGGCAGGCGACCGACCCGAAGCTGCTGGTGCGCCTCAACGGGCTCATCAAGGAATGCCTGCGCACGCCCTTCACCGGCACCGGCAAGCCGGAGCCATTGCGCGGGCCGCTATCAGGCTGGTGGTCGCGGCGCCTCACTCAGGAACACCGGCTGGTGTACCGGCCGACCGAGGACGGCCTGCTGATCGCACAGTGCCGCTTCCACTATTGACACCATCGCAGCGGAAGCCTTCACGAATTGCTCTGGCTGGCGATAAGGCTGCTCAGCCGTTCGAGCAGATGGCTGGGCAGCGGCGCCAGCCGGCCGCGGGCGCGATGCACGACACTGAGCCGCTGGGTGAAGCGGGAAAGCTCGGCGATCGGGATAAAGCTGACCGCCCCCGACAGATGGCTGTGCAGCACGTCGATCCGGTTGAGGATGGCGACCCCCTGGTCGAGCAGCGCGAAATGCTTGAGCAGCTCGAAACTGTTGGATTCCAGCACCGGCTCCAGCGACAGGCCGGCAGCGGCGCAGGCGTGGTCGAAATGATCGCGCAGCGTAACGCCGACCTGCGGCATGATCAGCGGAAATCGCCTGAGGTCGCCAAGCCGCAGTACGGCTTTCGAGGCAAGCTCATGGTCGGGCAGCACGACGGCGCCGCAAGGGCTCAGCATCGAGGCGGCCACCGTCAAATTGGGGGTTTCGGGAAGATCGAAGGCAAACCCCAGATCGATCTCGCCGGCGGCGACCTGCACCGCGATGTCGTCGGCCGCCAGCACGCTGACGGAAAACCGCGTGAAGGGCCGTTCGCGACGATACTCGGCCAGCGCATAGGACAGCATGTCGTTGGAGAGCCCGCCCACCGTGGCGATCGAGGCGCTGGCGAAACGGCCGTCCTTCAGCGTCTCGATCCGTTCGATCGCTTTTCGGTGATGCTTCAGCGTCTCCCTGGCGTGGGTGATCAGCACCTCGCCGGCCGCGGTCGGCCGCATGTGGCCGGGCAGACGTTCGAAAAGCGGCGTCCCCAGTTGCTGCTCCAGCGCGATGATCTGCCGGTTGATCGCCGACGCCGCGACGTTGAGCGTCACCGCCGCCTTGCGGATCGAGCCGCAGCGGGCCACTTCGTCGAGATAGCGAAGCAAACGAGAGTGTATCAAGCGATCTCCCGGCTGGCGTTGCGCTGCTTGCGGCGCAGTGCATCAAGACGGAACACCGTCAGTCGCGTCAAGGCCTGCTCGCTGAGGCTGATGCTCTACGACGCCCCCCTCTGTCCTGCCGGACATCTCCCCCACAAGGGGGGAGATCGGCCGTCACCACTGATTTCGCCAACCACCAACCTTGCAAAAGGAGCGCTGTCGGCGAAGCTGCCAATCTCCCCCAAGTGGGGGAGATGTCCGGCAGGACAGAGAGGGGCGCTGTCCCGCAAGCCTTGCGGTTCTTCAGTCCCCCCTCGCCCGCCGCAGGAAATCGATGAAGGCGCGCAGGCTGGAAGTCGCCGGATGGTTTCTCAGTCTGCCACCGCCAGCTTGCCGATTTCGGATTTGTCGGTCGACGGCGACAGCAAGGTGATTGCTCCCAATACGACCGCGGCACCGCCCGCGCCGGCCGGCGACAGCAGCTCGCCTAATGCATATCGCGCAAAAGTGCGCAGCGGCTTTACGATAACGACATGCATGAAAACAAGACCTTAAAGCGCGTCGCATGAATCCGTTCAAATGCGACGCGCTTTAGAAACAAGGCCTTCTCAAGAGGATGTAAGCCAGACGTGAATCTTTGGGAGAGGCATTCCATCGCACTGCCGCACCGACGGAGCCGCGGCAAAGCTCATTTCCCCCAGCCGGGAAAACGGTCCGGGCGCAGCCAATCCTGCGTTGGGTTGCCGTCTCCGGAAAGCACGGCTTCCACCAGCCAGCGCGCCGTGGCCGGTGCCGCGTGCATGCCGATGGACCCCATGCCGCCATGCACGAACAGGCCCTCGACGGTGGTCCTGCCGGCGACCGGAAGACCGTCCGAGAGCATCGGCCGGTTGCCGGGATAGACGTTGCTCACCCGTGGCGAACCGAGCCCGGGCAGCATGCGCAGCGTGCGGCCGGCGATCCGGCTCGCCATGTCGGTGTTGCGGACGAGGTCGCGGAACGCCGGCTGCACCGACGCGCCGAGCCGCGCATCGCCGCCGCGCATCGGATTGAGGCAGATGGCTTCGACGGCCGGCTGGTCGTCGCGCCGCGCGGCGACATCGGCAAGGCCTTCGAGGCTCATCCGCCGTCCCAGTTCCTCCTGATCCGGCCAGGTCAGTTCCTCGACGATCCATGGCAGCTCGAAGTCGAGCTTGCCGAGCTGGATCAGCCAGCCGCGGCCGGCGGTGAACGGCAAGCCAGGCAGCGGCCCGTCGCCGACGGTGCGCCTGAGCAGGTCGCTCATCCACAGCCCGTTGGCGATGAAGACGAGATCGGCCGATATGATGCCCTGATCCGTCAGCACGCCCTGCACCTTGCCGCCCTTGGAGAAGATCTGGGCGACGCGAATCCCTGTTCGGATTACTGCACCCGCCTCGCGGGCGGCATGGGCGAAGGCATGCGTCGCCCCCATGGGCTCCAGCGTCCAGGCGCGGCCGACGCTGTATGCGCCCGCCACCTTGAAGCCGATGCGAGGATGGTCGCGCGCGAGC
Source organism: Mesorhizobium sp. STM 4661 (assembly GCF_000359125.1). Taxonomy (GTDB): domain Bacteria; phylum Pseudomonadota; class Alphaproteobacteria; order Rhizobiales; family Rhizobiaceae; genus Mesorhizobium. The sequence goes on from NZ_CAAF010000073.1 coordinate 77,261, forward strand.
TGCGCGCCGGTGAGCTTTTCCATGGCGATGCCGGCGGCCCGGTAGCGATCGGCGACAGCGCCGGCCGCCTCGAAGCTGGCCTCGTCCTCCGAGATGAGAAGGTGGCCAATTCTGCCGAATTCGAAAGGCACCGGCCCCTCGGCAAGCTCCGCGTAGATCGCCGCGCAGGCATCGAGCATTTCGACGACTTCGCTCTGCGGGCCGCTGAGCAAGGTGCCGGTGTTGCGCCCCGACGATTCGGCGGCGACCACGCCCTGTTCGAGAATGATCGTTTTGACGCCCCGCGACGCCAGTTCGTAGGCCAGCGTGCAGCCGGCAATGCCGCCGCCGATAACGACCGCATCGACCGGCTTTTTGCCGGCGCCCGGTGCTGTGCCGGAGCGATGACCCGATGTGAGCGCCATGGAGGTCCCCTTTGCGGATACAGCACCCAACTCTTGTATACTCGTATACGAGAATCCACATATCCGCACAAGCGACTTTCTGCTAGGCAGATGCCGCTATGACGTGGAGGCTCGATTTGCGTGGACTTGGCGAAGGCTTGCTGCAGAAACCGCTGACGGTGGCGGAGCAGGTGGCGAATGTGCTGCGCGAATCGATCGCCGACGGCAGCCTGGCGGCGGGCACGCCGTTGCGCCAGGACGATCTTGCCGAGCGTTTCGGCTTCAGCCGCATGCCCGTCCGCGACGCGCTTCGCCAGCTCGAAGCCGAAGGCATCGTTTCGATCCATCCGACCAAGGGCGCGCATGTCGCCAGGATGGACGCTACCGAGATCAGGGAGATATTCGCGGTCCGCGAATTGCTAGAGAGCGAAGCGCTGCGGCTCTCGGTCCCGAACCTCACCCGGGAGAAACTCGACGAGGCCGGCCATGTGCTCAACCAGATCGACGCCGAGCCGAATGTCGGCCGCTGGGGCACGCTGAACCGCATCTTTCATCTGGCGCTCTACAGTGCCTGCGGCAACGCCCGCCTGCTCGGCCTGATCGAAGCCCATCACAATGCGGCCGACCGCTACGTGCGCGTTCTCCTGTCGAACCTCAACTATCGCAGCCAATCGCAGGAGGAACACCGCGACCTGTTGACGACCTGCCGGCATCGCGATGCCGGGGCGGCCGTCCGCGTCCTGCGCAAGCATCTCGGCGACGGCATGGAAACGCTCGCCCAGGCCGGGTCGGCGAGAAAGCCCTGATCCTTGCCGGAACGATCACGCAAGCCCATGACGCCGCGAGTAAACAGCGGCCGGCCGCGCAGCGGAGCCGCCTCTCAGGGCGCAAGTCCCCCGGGAGTGAGCCTTTGCCGGGCGCTGTCGAAGCTCGGCCTGTGCTCGCGCAAGCAGGCGGAGGTTCTGGTCGCCGAAGGACGCGTCAAGGTCGCGGGCAAAATCGTGCGCAATGGCTCGATGCGCGTCGATCCCGGCCGCGACCGCATCGAGGTCGACGACCGCCGCGTCGTCGCCGAGCGCAAGGTCTATCTGATGCTGAACAAGCCGCGCGGCCTGGTCACCACCCGCGACGACCCGCAGGATCGCGGCACCGTCTATGACTGTCTGGCCGGGCTCGACCTGCCTTTCGTCTCGCCGGTCGGCCGCCTCGACAAGGCCAGCGAAGGCCTGCTCCTGATGACCAACGACACGCGCTTTGCCCAGCGCCTGCTCGACCCCGCCTCGCACGTCGCCAAGATCTATCACGTGCAGGTCGCCGCCCTGCCCGACGCGGCCCTGCTGGCGCGGTTGCGCGCCGGCGTGACGGTCGATGGCGAGCAGCTGACGGCGCGCTCGATCGATATCCTGCGCGGCGGCACCAGCACCGCCTGGCTGGAAATCACCCTCGACGAGGGCCGCAACCGCCATATTCGCCGCATGCTGCACGCCTGTGACATCGAGGTGCTCCGCCTGGTGCGGGTGGCAATCGGCCAATTGCAGCTCGGCGACCTCGCCAAGGGCAAGGCACGCCACCTCACCGCGGAAGAACGGGCGATGCTTGCTGCCTAAACAGCCAACGCGCCTGCGCCGCACCCAAATTCGACGGCAGGCCTTATTTCGCGTCGTGGAAGATGATACCGACGGTGTGGCGCATGCCGGAGCGCAACCGGCTGACGCCGTGACGTAGATTGACCCGGTAGTTGCCCTTGGTGCCCCGGACCGGGCGGTTGTGGACCGCGAAGGCCACCGCGTCGCCTTGGCTGAGTGGCACCACCTCCGCGCGGCTCTGCATGCGCGGACGCTGTTCGGTCAGCACGAACTCGCCGCCGGTGAAATCCTGCCCCGGCTGCGAAAGCAGGATCGCCACCTGCAGCGGAAAGGCAAGATCGCCGTAGAGATCCTGGTGCAGGCAGTTGAAGTCGCCGGGGACATATTGCAGAAGCAGCGGCGTCGGCCGGGTCTGGCCCTGCTCGCGGCACAGATCTAGGAACGCGCCATGCTCGGCCGGGTAGCGCTGGGCGATGCCCATGCGCTCGTTCCAGGCGTTGGCGACCGCGGCAAGGCGCGGATAGAGCGCGCTGCGCAAGCCGCCGATCAAATCGGGCAAGGGATAGCGGAAATAGCGATACTCGCCCTTGCCAAAACCATGCCGCGCCATGTGGACATGACTGCGGAAATGGCCCTCCTCCGGATAGAGTCCCGCGATCTGCCGGCATTCATCCGGCGTCAGCAATTTTTCCATCATCGCGCAGCCATAGTTGCCCAGTTCGCCGGCCAGCATTTCCCAATCATATCCGGCGACCCGCGCTTCCGCCGACCGGACCGCGGCTTTCGAACCTATCGAATGGATGGTCATGGCTTTGCCTCCAATGGCTTCCTATGCCACCAGAGATGGGAGAAACAACGTGCGCGGACCACCCGTTTCCTGCCAACCGGCCGCGCTAGATGAGGTGTCGCGGCTCGCGAACGCAAGCACCGGTGGTGCCGTTTTCGGGCGCCGTCTTGGCCGTTCCGCCACCGGAGAGGGCGAGGTAGAGGATCGCGCCAAGCATGATCGTGGCGCCGAGCATGCCGACGGACGATATCCGCTCATCCAGGAAAAGTGCCGCACCCAGCGCGCCGAACACGCTTTCTGCGCTGACGATCACCGCCGCGTGGCTGGCCGAGGTGAAGCGCTGGGCAATCGTCTGGATGCCGAAGCAGACGGCGGTCGAGAACACGCCCAGCACAAGCAGTTCTGGCCAGGCATCGATTGCGCTCGCAGGCGACAAATTTCCGTGGAAGAAGGCAAGCGGCAGGCTCACCAGGGCCGCGCCAAGAAACTGCGCCGCCAGGGCGGAGAACGGACGTCCATAGGCTTGCGCATGGCGGCCGAGTTCGACCATCCAGAGAGCATAGCAGGCGGCCGCCAGCAAGACCGTCACATCGCCCTGGCTGAAGCTGGCGATGCCGCCGGACAGGAGCAGCGCGCCGACCAGCGTCAGGCTGGCGGCGAGCCCGACGGAAACCGTCAGCCGCTCGCCGATCAGCAGCCACGCCGCGAATGGCGTCATCACCGTCGCCGTGCTGATCAGAAAGCTGGCGTTGGTCACCGACGTGCCGAGATAGCCGATCTGCTGCAGCACGATGGCAATCGCAAACAGCGCGCTGACCCTTGCCAGGCTCGCGCGATAGCGGCCACTCGCCGGAAGTTGGGGCTCGATGGCGATCAGCGGCAGCACCAGAAGCCCGCCGATCAGGCAGCGCAAGCCGACCGCGCTCAACGGATCGAGATGGTCCAGGATGGTCTTCTGCGGAACATTGCCGAAGCCCCACAAAGCGGCGGCAAACAGAAGAAGGAGATTGGCATGCAGCTTCGACATCGTTCTCCCCCGCGCTTTTGACGTTGCGGAAGGTGACGGATGCCAGCTTACGGATCGCCTACGTCCGACCAGAAGCGATCGGCGCCACTTGCGGGTGGGCGTCGGTGCGAAGCGGCTCGCCGCGGCTGTTGGCAATTCATCTTTCTCGTGCACAATGACGGCCATGCGCGAGGCTCTTATCGGAGTGGTCGTTTTTATCTGCCTAGCCGGGGCCTCGCTGGTGAGCCTGACGATCTATGACAAATTGCCGTCCCACCATCGCCGGGACGACACCAACGACGTTGTCCGGCTGATCGCCAACCTGTTCGTGGTGATGACCTCGCTGGTGCTTGGCCTGATGATCAACTCGGCCAAGAACACCTTCGAATCCATCGACCACAACGTACACGCCTATGCGACGGAGCTGATCCTTCTGGACAGGGTGCTCAGGCAGTACGGCCCCGAGACGGAGGCGGTCCGTCAGCCGCTCGTCGCCTATGTGCAACGGGTCGTCGACGCCACCTCGCCCAGCCAGCCAACGCCGATCGTCGCCAATCGGCTGTCCGAGCTTCTCTTGACCGAAATCGGCACCAGGTTGAGCGCGATCGTCCCGGCGGACGCCGCGCGCGCGTCCTTGCTGCAGGATGTCCGCGAGCGCCTGGAGAAAGTGCTGGAGATGCGCTGGGTGCTGGTCGAGCAATCGGAAGGGCAGATACCCAGGCCGTTGATCGTCATGCTGGTGGGTGGCTGATGCTGATCTTCGGCAGCTTTGGCTTCAGGGCGCCACGCAATCCCATCGTGATAGGCTCTTTCGTGCTGGCGGCAGCCCTCATTGCCTGTTCGCTTTACCTGATCCTGGACATGAACGTGCCTTTTTCAGGACCGATCCAGATCTCGCCAGCGCCGCTGCAACGGGCGCTGGCGGAGATGAAGCAATGAGTCTGCTTCAGAGCTTCGGCGACGGGTAGCGGCGTGGCTCCGATTGTTTGACAGGTCGGAGGGACAGCACCCCCCTCTGTCCTGCCGGACATCTCCCCCGGGGGGAGATTGGATGTCATCTCGGCTTTCGCCAATCACAAAGGCTGAATAAAAAGAGCCGTCGGTGCAACTACCGATCTCCCCCCTTGCGGGGGAGATGGCCGGCAGGCCAGAGGGGGGTGGGAAGGATCGCCAACTTTCCAACTCGTCCCGTCACCCTAGATCAGCTTCTCCAGCGTGATCGGCAGATCCCTGATCCGCTTGCCGGTGGCGTGGAACACGGCGTTGGCGATCGCCGGAGCGACGCCGACGATGGCCAGTTCCCCCACGCCCTTGCCGCCGAGCACCGAGGAATGCGGGTCGGGAATGCCGACCGAGATCACCTCGATGTCGGGAATATCGGCATTGGTCGGCACGAGATAGTCGGCGAGGTTGTTGTTGACGATGCGGCCATGGCGGCGATCGACGATGCCTTCTTCCAGCAGCGCCTGGCCGATGCCCATGATGATGCCGCCCTTCCACTGGCTTTCGGCGAGCTTGGGATTGTAAAGCCGGCCCGAATCCAGCGCCGACACCACGCGCGACACCCTGACCGTGCCGAAATCCTCGTCGACGCGCACCTCGATGAAATGCGCGCACCAGCTGTACCTGGAATAATCGCCCTCGGTGTGCGGCAGCGCCATGGCGATGGTGGTGTAGTTCTTGTAGCGCTCCTCGGCCGTCGAATTCGCCGGCATGGTGTCGCCCTTGGCCTCGATCCGGTCTCGCCCGACGCTGGCGAGCAGCTCGGCAATCGAAATTTCCGGGCCTTCGCCGCGCGGCGAGCTGATGCGGCCATTGGCGACGACCAGCGTGTTGGCCTGCAGCGCATGGAACGGCGAGCGCGGGTCGGAGATCGCCAGCCCGACCAGCTCGTCGAGCGCGGCATTCGCCGCCTTGTGCACCGCCCCGGTCATCACGCCGGCCAGCCGCGAGCCGCCGGCGACGCCGGCGCGGGCAAAGCGCGAGTCGCCGAGCTTGACCACGACATTGTCCGCCGGCACGCCGAGCGTTTCGGCGGCGGTCTGCACCAGGATCGTGTAGGTGCCCTGCCCCATGTCGATCGAGGAGCTCTCGACCTCGACCGAGCCATCGGCAAGGATGCGCACCATGGCCTCGCCATAGGCGCGCCGCACCGGATAGGTGCCGGCGGCGACGCCCCAGCCGATCAGCTGGTTGCCGTCGCGCATCGAGCGCGGCTGAGGGCTGCGCCTCGACCAGCCGAAGCGTTCGGCGCCGGCAGCATAGGCCTCGCGCAACTGCCGGGTCGACCAGGCCTTCTTCGCGTGCGGGTCCTGCTCGGCATAGTTCCTGAGCCGGATTGCCAGCGGATCGATGCCGACCTCATAGGCAAGCTCGTCGATGGCGCTTTCAATGCCGAAGGCGCTCGGATTCTCGCCCGGCGCGCGCATCGCGCCTGGCACCACCGAATTCACCCGCACGACATTCTGCCGCGAGGAGAAATTGGGCGTCTGATACATGATCGAGGTGACCGAACCGAGCGGCTCGACCCACATGCCATCAATCGACGTCTCATTGACGCCGCGATGCACGATCGACTGGATTTTTCCCTCGGCGTCGGCGCCGATCGTCACCGTCTGCCGTGTCGCGGCGCGCCCGCCATAGCCGGTGAAGGTCTGCGGCCGCGTCATCACCAGTCTCACCGGCCGTTCCAGCATCCTTGCGGCAATCGCCGCCACCGCGCCATGGCCGAGCGCCAGCGCCTTGGAGCCGAAGCCGCCGCCAATATAGGGCGAGACCAGCCGCACATTCTCGAACGGCACGCCGAACCATTCGGCATAGGTACGCGCCATGCCGTCGAGCCATTGGCTCGGCTCCCACACCGTCAGCTGGTCGCCCTGCCAGCGCGCGATCAGCCCATGCGGCTCCATCGGCGCCTGGTATTCGCGCGGCGTGTTGTAGGCGGCGCAGATCCTGACCGGGGCCGCGGCAAACGCCGTCGCCGCGTCACCCCATTCCTTCGTCATCGCGTCGATCGGGATGCCGTCGCCGGCCTTGGCGTCGCTGAGGTCGACGATGGCCGGGGCCTCGTCATAGCTGACCTTGACCAGCGCTGCCGCCGCGACGGCCTGCTCGAAGCTCTCGGCCACCACCGCCGCGACATGCTGGCCTGAGAAGGTGATGTCGCGCGCCAGCGGGCAGTAGGGTGCGTCCGGCGGCGGCGTGCCGAACCAGTCCGACGCGGTCTTCAGCGGCGGGATATTGTCCGGCGTCAGCACCTTGAGCACGCCCGGTGCGGCTTTCGCGGCTTCCGTGTCGATCGAACGCACCTTGCCGGCGGCAATCGTGCTTTCGACGAGCACGGCATAGGCGAGGCCGTCGAGTTGCTGCTCGACCGCGTATTTGGCGGCACCGGTGATCTTGGCCGGGCCGTCGACGCGCGACAGCCGCCCGCCGACAGCCTCCGCGCCGTCGGAAGCATCGCCATGTCTTTTCATGTGAACGGTCATGCCGTTTCTCCCAATTCGAGGATGGCGCGGGCGACGACGCGCGGCGCCAGTTCAATCTTGTAATGGTTGGCGCCGTGGTCGATGGCGCCCTCGACGGCAAGCAGGCTGGCGCGCCTGACGGTATCGGCCTCCAGCACCTTGCCCCTCAGCGCCGCTTCCACGCCGCGCGCCCGCCATGGTTTGGTGGCGACGCCGCCGAGCGCCACGCGCAGGTCGCGGATCGTGCGGCCGTCCGCCTCGAACTCGATACCGACGGCGGCACTTGCAGCGGCAAATTCGTAGGACTGCCGGTCGCGGACTTTGAGATAAGTCGAGCGCCGGGCAGCGGCGGATGCCGGAATGCTGATCGCGGTGATCACCTCGCCCGGCTGGATCGCATGCTCCCGCTCCGGCGTGGCGCCAGGCGGCAGGAAAAAGTCGTCGACCGCGACCTGCCGGTCGCCGAGATGCACCAATGCATCGAAGGCGACCAGTGCCACGGCGAGATCGCCGGGATAGGTGGCGATGCAGGTTTCGCTGGTGCCGAGCACGGCATGGCCGCGGGTCACACCGCCGATCGCCGAACAGCCGCTGCCGGGCGTGCGCTTGTTGCAGGCGGGGAAGTTTTCGCCATCGCGGAAATAGGGGCAGCGCGTGCGCTGCATCAGATTGCCGCCGATGGTCGCCATGTTGCGGATCTGCGCCGAGGCGGCCTGCCACAGCGCTTCCGAGACGGCTGGGAACCGGCTCTTGATGTCGGCATGGTCGGCAATGCTGCTCATCTTCGCCAGCGCGCCGATGGTGGCGCCTTGGTCATCGACCGTGATCGCATCGAGCCCCTTGAGATGGGTGATGTCGACGATCGTATCGGGTTCGGCGACGCCGCATTTGGCGAGATCGATGAGCGTGGTGCCGCCGGCGAGCAGCATGGCGCCGGGCAGCGCCGAGGCCTGCCGTGCCGCATCGACCGAACTGGCGCGCAGATAGGAAAAGTCCCTCATGACGCGACCTCCGTAGCTGCCTGGCGCACGGCGGCGACGATGTGCGGATAGGCGCCGCAGCGGCACAGATTCCCGGCCATGTATTCGCGGATCTCGTCATCCGAGCCGGCATGGCCCTCGCGGATGCAGGCGACGGCCGACATGATCTGTCCCGGCGTGCAGTAGCCGCACTGGAAGGCGTCCTGTTCGAGGAAGGCGGCCTGCACCGCGTGCAGCGTGCCATTCGCTTGCGCCAGCCCTTCTATGGTGGTGACCACCCTGCCCTCGGCCTGGGCGGCAAGCGTCAGGCAGGCCAGCACGCGCTGGCCGTCGATATGCACCGTGCAGGCGCCGCACTGGCCGTGGTCGCAGCCCTTCTTGGTTCCGGTCAGGCCGAGATGGTCGCGCAAGGCATCAAGCAGCGTGACGCGCGGCTCGACCTCCAATTCGTGTTGGTGTCCATTGATTTGAAGTTGGATGGGGATCAGGGTTTTGCTTGTCATGGGGCGTCTGGCTCCAGTTGCTTGACGCGGAGGGGGATGATGTGGCGCCCGGCCGGGAGGCGGCAAGGTCACCAGATGGCTAGGTCTAGAAGGCGAAAGCGCTGATGAAGGCCGATCTCCCCCCTCGTGGGGGAGATGCCCGGCAGGGCAGAGGGGGGCGCGAAGGAATGCGAACTTTGCCAGCTGGCTCTCTTCGAAATGGAAACCGGTCTGAGAGAGTGACTGCGATCGGTTGATAGGCTGGCGGGACAGCGCCCCCCTCTGGCCTGCCGGCCATCTCCCCCACGAGGGGGGAGATCACGCTCTCATCGGCTTGCAGGCTTTCAACACGTGACATACCGGGTCCCCTGATTATATGATAAGGGTGCTCCACTAAAACGGAGGCACCTCCGTTTATTACGTGGGGGCTGACCCGCATGGGTTCAAGCCCCATATTTCGAGAGTGGAGAAAAAATTGGCTTCGCAGCCGCCCGCGACAGTTGAAGACAAACCCGACGCCACAGCGACAAAAAAACTGCGCGCCGATGCGCAGCGCAATCGCGACCGGCTGATCGAGGTCGCGGCGGCGGCCTTTGCCGCGCATGGCGTCGATGCCTCGCTGGAGGAGATTGCCCGCCAGGCCGGCGTCGGCATCGGAACGCTCTACCGGCATTTTCCGACGCGCGAGCATCTGGTCGAGGTGGTTTATCGCCGCGAGGTGGAAGGGTTGTGCCAGGCGGCCGACGAGCTATCCCGCACTGAAGCGCCCGATGTCGCGCTGGAACAATGGATGCAGCGCTTCGTCGACTACATCGCCACCAAGCGCGGCCTGACGACGAGCCTTCGCATCCTGATGTCCACCAACTCGACGCTGTTTTCGGACATTTCGGGCCGGGTGACGCAGGCGCTGCGACGGCTGGTCGAGGCGGCGGTGGCGGCAGGTGCGATCCGCGGCGATGTCGACGCCTCCGATGTCCTGCATGCGCTCGGCGGCATCTATTCGGCGCCCGACACCAAGGACTGGCGCGACCGCTCGCGCCGGCTGGTCAAGCTGCTGATGGATGGGCTGAGGTTCGGGGCCAAGGCGAGGTGATTACGGTGGCGTTCCCTTCCCTCGCGTCCAGGAAACCAGAACGCGAGACCGTGCATGCGGACGTGGCACGCATCATCGTCGAGACGTTCACGCGATGACTTGACCGCGAAGCGGCGTCGGCCGACAGGCGGCGCCGCTCATTTTGGGCGCGGATCGACGCCGCAAGATTCAGCAGAATTTCAGAAATCTTCCGGTACGCGCGCAATCTTCTGCTTCATTGTTCTCAAGAACGAACGGGAGGTCGAACATGTCACCGAATGAGAACACGCGCCAAGCCGCCCGGCAGGAACTTCTGGAATTTGCATCCACCGTGATGGCTGCGTCGCCTTGTGCGCCCATGCCTGGAACAATGTTCGAAATGCTGGAGATCATGGCCATGGAGAGGCGCATGACTTCCAGCCAAAGTAAAGGCGAACCAAATTCTCCTGATCCCTTGACGTCCGCGCCGATTAAGACCCCAATCGGGCAGCGTTTGGTCAAGCTGGTCAGATCGGCATTCGATGTCGCAAGAAAAACCGGGGCACGTACTGGCACTTGGCAGTTGCGAGCTTGATCTTGCCCGCGGCTTGCTGCTGTGCGACGGGAAACCTGTTGCTCTGCGCTCCAAGGCGTTTGATCTGTTGGCCTATCTCAGCAGGAATGTCGGGCGTGTCGCGACCAAGTCGGAACTGATGTCGGCGGTGTGGCCTGATGTCTTCGTGACCGAGGACTCACTGACGCAGGCGGTCAGGGAGTTGCGAAAGGCGCTCCATGACGAAGGCCAAACCATTATCCGCACGGTCGCCAAACGCGGCTACATCCTCTCTCTTCTCGAAGCGCCAAAGCAAGAGCGCGCTGGACAGCCGAGCGTTGCGGTGCTGCGTTTCACTAATGAAGGTGCGCCGGAAGACACCCCTCTGGTGGACGGCTTTGCCGAGGACATCGTCAACGCGTTGGCTCGCTTCGGAACGGTCGTCGTGCTGGCGCGCAATTCCGGCTTTGCATTCGTCTCGGATGCGGCTTCCGACTGGCGTTCCGTTGGCGACAGCCTCGGCGCCACCTATCTGGTCCGCGGCAGGGCGACGACTCGCGCGGACGGCATGCGGGTCACCGTCAGTCTCATTGCCGCTTCGACGGGTGGCGTTCTGTGGAGCGATACCTTTTCTGCGTCTGGCGGCCAGATCTTCGACATGCAGGAAGAAATCGCCCGCCGTGTGGTGAACCGGCTGGTCGCTCGGCTCGACGACGCAGGTGTCAAGCAGGCATCTCCAAAGCCTCCTGACAGTTTGGCTGCGTACGAGCTTCTGCTGCGCGGACTGGCCCGTCTGCGCGGTTATAGTGATGATGACAACAAGGCCGCGCGCGGTCTTTTCCAGGCTGCGGTCGAAAAGGACCCGGCCTATGCACTGGCGCATTCCTACATCGCGCTCGCCGATCTCATTGTCGGTGGCTATGCCGAGGCATCCCCGGCATTGCTTGATTCACTGATCGACCGCGCGGAGTGTGCGGTGACCTTGGCGCCGGAAGAGCCACGCTGCCATCGCGTACTCGCCCAGGCTTTAATCTCTGCCCGTCGGTTCGATGCGGCTGAACATCACCTTCAACGCGCGCTCGACCTCAATCCATATGACGCCGATACGATTGCGCAAATGGGGTTCTTGCTGACGATGAGAGGCAGGCCTCTTGAAGCGCTCGCGGCGGTTGACAGTGCGATACGGATCAACCCGATCCATCCAGACTGGTACCACTATGATCGCGCCATCGCGCAATACTCGGCTGGAGATTACAAGGCCGCGCTTGTCAGCATGTCCAAGGTCCCCTCGAAGACCCCCTGGCGACTTACAAGGCTTGCGGGGTGCCACGCGCAACTCGGCGACCTGGAGGAAGCTCAGCGCATCATGGCAGAGGTCAAGCGGATAGCGCCGGACTATTCGCCACTGGAGTTTGCACAAACCCGGCTCGCCTTCGAACATGCGAGCGATGTTGAACACCTCGTTGCCGGCGTCGCCAAGGCACTTGCAGCGTATGAGGCCGGAACCAGACCGGCGCCACCGGGTCCTGGCGCCGGCTGATTAGGGTCGCGCCTTGCTATGACGCGGCGCGCAGGCTTGGACGGACGCGCCGCCTGCTGGTGGCGCGGGCCTTCTCCGCCACCGCGCCGGTGATCTCGACCACGGTGTCTTCGCGCGACCTGGCGTTTGTCACCTTATGGAGCCGCTCATAGGGCAACAGCTCTTTGACCCGAGCATTGAGCACCGCCACTTCGGCGCGCAGATCCTCGCATTCCTGCCTCTGGACATCGAGCTGGATCTGTTCGGATGCCTGCTGCAGGGAAAGCTGCGAAAAGTTCGCGTTCACCGTCGAAAGGCTCATCTTGTCGTGCTCATTCTCCTTGATGAGCGCGGACAATTTCTGCTCCGCGATCTGCTTTTCGGCAACGGCATCGCTCCATTGAACCTTGAGCCTGGCGATCTCGCTGGCGGCTTCGCTGTTCTCGTGCGAGGCAAGCTCCAATCGCGATTGCAGGCCCTGAATTTCCGACCGCAGGCCGCTCATCTCCGTGAGACTGCGTTGCAGCTCGGCTTCCCTGTCGCCGTCCCTGATACGCGCCGCTTCGGTCATCTCCGACAGCTTGGTTTGCGCGATATCGAGCGATTTCTGCAGGCGTATCTCCTCTTTTTCGCTTTTGCCGAGCGCTGCCAGCAGCTCCGCAAGCCGCGCCGCCTCATTGGCGTGGATCGTCGACAGTTCATCCAGCCTGTGCCGCGCCTCGGCTTCCCGCTTCAGCGCCTTGTCGAGGTCGATCGACAGGCTGACATGCTTTTCCCGCAGCATCTCGTTCTCGCGCGAGCGCCTGTCGACCTCGACCGTCCTGGCCGAAAGCGTTTTGACGAGGTCGCCGAACTCCGCTTCGCGTTTTGCGCTCGCATTGCCTGCCACGACCAGTTCCAGCCTTGCCGCGGCCAGCGCACCGCGAAGCGCCTCCTTGTCCTCGACCAGGCTTGTTTCACGCTGCTCCAGGGCCTCGATGACACTGTCGCGCTCGCGCTGCCTCTTGGTCGCGTCGTGAAGCTGGTCCGACAGCGCTCTTTGCTGCGTGGTCAGGCCGGCATTTGCCAGTTCCAATTCGTTGGCGCGAAGAATGTCGCCGTGAAGAAGCTTCAAATATTCGCCTGTCAGGTGATGCGAGGTCGCGATCTCCGACAGTTTCGCATTGATCTCCCCCATATACTCCTGCGCATCGTGGAAGAGCTCATCGACGGCATTCAATGCAGCCAGTCGGGTTTGAGCGTGGGAAGTCAGCCGCCGCGCGGTTTCGCCCGAATTGTCCTCTGGCAGCGCGTCGTCCTCGGACAGCGGATTGTACTCAAGCAGCGTGTTGTCATTCCTTGCCGCGAGATTCTCGTCCGGGATATCGATCGCGTCCTCCGGCGGCCACTCATCGTCCAGGTTGATACATTCATCGAACGCATCCGCCAGATCGGATTCGAGCTGCTCGAACGCTCCATCCACAATCTCGGCACGCTTTATCAGAGCTTTGAACTTCATGACCGGATCTCCCTCTCGTACAACACCACTAGGAAGGGAGTTTTCAGGGTTTTGATCCTCGCCTCCCATTCAGGCCGGATACGGACTCAACCTCTCTCCCGATCGTGAGCGCATAGGGCCAAGTTAACGCTAGGCAGAGGCTTGGCTACTGTCCTCGTCTGTTCGAATGACACAAACCGCGTTCGACCGCACCCCCACACCTTGAACTGTTCGCACCCTCGCCCCGCGCCGCTCTTCAAGCCGGCTCTCCATGGATGGCCGGCCGTTGTGTCTTCAAGCCGGAACAACATTCCGAGGCGAAGGGCTTGCCAAAAAGGCGCGGTTAGCCCACCAGATATGATCTGGCCATAATGTCTGGGCCGATTCAGATGGCGGGGACAACATGCGCTGTGGCCAGGAGAAGTGCGCTTTCGGCGGCGCTTCCTTCGAGACGATTGGAACTGCCACTCTTGCGCTGCTGCTCTTCGTCTTCGGTTGCATCTTTAACGCAACGAACTCTCACGCTCAATCCTCCGCTCTTGCCGTCTCGTCCGTCTCGGTTCCCGCAAACGGATCTTACAGGGCGGGCGATGTCCTGAGCTTTCACGTCAACTTCAGCGAAGCCGTCACCGTGAGCACTGCTGGCGGAACGCCGCGAATAGCGCTGACGATCGGCGGCACGACACGCTTCGCAAACTATGCGAGCGGCTCGGGAACGACGGAGCTTTCCTTCGGCTATACCGTTCAAGCGGGAGAGATCGATCTCGACGGCATCCAGGTCGGCGCGGCGATCCAGGCCAACGGCGGCACCATCGGGAATTTCGACGGAACAGTATCCGCCGACCTTGCCCTTAACAATGTCGCCTCCACAAGTGGCGTCTTCGTTTACGCTATTGCCCCAATCGTTCTTTCCACCGGTATTGTCGGCACCCCGCCATCCGATGCCGACGACGTGACTTTCGAAATCGTGTTTTCGGAGCCGGTCACCGGTGTGAGATTGGAGGATTTCACTTTGGTCGGCGGTGATTCCGCGTCCGGGACGCTGTCGACCCTTCAGACAACGGACAACATTCGATACACGGTCAATGCCGCTGTTGCCGGGTTTGGACCATTGCGCGTCGACGTGAGAGCAAATGCCGCCGTAAACATTGGCGGCGAGGGCAACCCCGCTTATGCGAGCGGCACGCCGTGGACCCGGGCTTCGTCCAACGCGGACCTCGCGCAGCTGCAGCCAAGCAAGGGAACGCTCACACCGGCTTTCGATCCGGATGTCCTGGGATATGCGGTTTCCGTCGCGAACGACGTGACCGAGGTCGCGTTGACCCTTTCGGTTGCCGGTCCTAACGCGACAATCAAGGTCAATGGCTTGGCGGTCGCTTCCGGAAGCGCCAGCGCCGCCATTCCCTTATCCGTCGGCGCCACTGAGATCGCAATTGACGTTACCGCCCAGAACGGAACGACAGTGAAGGCCTACAAGGTCACTGTGACGCGTGGCGCTGCCGCGATCGCCGATCTCGTGGGTCTGGTCCCCAGCGTCGGCGGTCTCGACCCGGCATTCAGCCCTGATACCTTGGCCTACAGGCTGGACGTCGCCAATGGGGTGACAACCGTTACCCTGACACCGACCGCGGCCGATCCTAACGCGACAATCAAGGTCAATGGCTCGGCGGTCGCTTCCGGAAGCGCCAGCGCCGCCATTCCCTTGTCCGTCGGCGCCACTGAGATCGCAATTGACGTTACCGCCCAGAACGGAACGACAATGAAGGCCTACAAGGTCACTGTGACGCGTGGCGCTGGCGCGATCGCCGATCTCGTGGGTCTGGTCCCCAGCGTCGGCGGTCTCGACCCGGCATTCAGCCCGGATACCTTGGCCTACAGGCTGGACGTCGCCAATGGGGTGACAACCGTTACCCTGACACCGACCGCGGCCGATGCAGCGTCAAGCATCACCATCGACGGCAATACCGTCGCTTCCGGAAGCGCTAGCACTGCCATTGCGCTGTCCGTCGGTTCCAGGCAGGTCGATGTCGTCGTCACCGCTCAAGATGGGACGACTGTCAAATCCTACAGGGTCGATATATCCCGCGCCGCTTCCCCGAAAGCCGAACTCACCGGATTGGTCCCCAGCGTCGGCAGTCTCGACCCGGCATTCGGCCCGGATACCCTGGTCTACAAGCTGGACGTCGCCAATGCGGTGACAAGCATTACCCTGACCCCGACTGCGACCGATGCAACCATCACCGTCAACGGCGCGGCTGTCACGCCGGGATCGGCAAGCACAGCGCTGTCCCTTGTCGAAGGGACAACCGAAATCTCCGTCGTGGTGACCGCCCAGGATGGCGTAACCACGCAGACCTACACCGTCAATGCTGTGCGACAGAAGCCAGCTCCGGTGGCGGTCTCGCGTACCGTTGAGGTGCAGGCGGGTACGACCGCCAATATCGACCTGACGGAAGGCGCGAGTGGCGGGCCGTTCACGGCAGCGGCGATCACGTCCGTTTCTGATCCCGATGCCGGAAATCTGCGTCTCGAAGCGCAAAGCCTGGTCTTCGACGCCAGCCCGACATTTTCCGGATCGGCTCAGGTCGCATTCACACTGTCGAACGCCTTTGGAACGTCACCTGCGGCGACGATTACTTTCGCCGTGATCGCCCGCCCCGACCCGTCCAGGGATTCCGAGGTGATCGGCCTGCTGCAGGCACAGGTAGATGCCGCCAGACGTTTCGCCGAAACACAGACGGACAATTTCAACACGCGTCTCGAACAGTTGCATGCGAAGGCGACCGCCGTCAAAATTCCATAAGCGTCAACGTCGGCATGGCCGAGCCTGATTCCAGTCGGACAGCCTATGCCGGGCAGAAGGAAAACGATCCCGTCGCCGACGCTTTCGAACGAATGGATGCCGGCAGCAAGGACGCCAGGAGGCCCGCTTCCGGCAGCGAAGCCTACAATCCTCTCGGCAACTTCGCGATCTGGTCGGGCGGCTATGTCAATTTCGCCGAAAGCGACAATGGCGGCATCGACCTCGACAGCACGCTTGTCGGCCTGAGCGGCGGCATCGACTACCGCTTCTCGCCGTCCTTCGCGGCGGGTCTCGGCTTCGGCTACGGCCGCGACAAAACCGATGTCGGCGACAATGGCACCGAGAGCCGGGCCCGGGCGTTGTCGATGGCCGCCTATGGCAGCTACAAGCCGTTACCCGGGATCTTCATCGACGGCGTGATCGGATACGGCTTCATGGATTTCGACAGCCGCCGTTTCGTGACGACGACCGGAGACATCGCCACCGGTTCGCGGGACGGACGGCAGGTCTTCGGCTCGCTCTCTGCCGGGTACGAATACCGACGGGAGCGCTGGCTGGTATCGCCCTACGGGCGGCTTGAAGCCTCGCGGTCGAACCTCGACGGCTTCGCCGAGAGCGGCGGCGGCATCTGGGACCTGACCTATGGCGACCAGACCATGGATACGCTCTCGGGCGTGCTCGGGCTTCGGCTGGAATACGCCATTGCCATGGACTGGGGCGTGTTGAAGCCTCGAGCCCGGTTCGAATATACGCACGATTTCGAGGGATCGAGCCGAGCCAGCCTGGGCTACAGTGACATCGGCACATTGCCCTATGCGCTCGATATCGAGCCGACTTCGAGCGAATACCTGACGGTCGGCCTCGGCTTCGATGCACGGATCGGCGAGAGCTGGACTCTCGGATTCGATTACCGCACGGCCTACGGCAGTGGCGGCGACAGCCGGGACCAGACGTTTGCAGCCAGGGTCGGAGCGATGTTCTGAGGCTTTGATGATCTCCATGGATCCGGCTCACGCGTCCATCGGAAAGCCAGAGTGCCGACGGCACATAGTGCACGGAAGCGAAGCGGCTATTTGCCCTCGAAGAACCTATGGATCGCGGCTTCCAGCTTTTCGATGAGATGATGATTACGGCTGCTGCCGGCCCAGATCAGGGCGTTCAGCCTCATCTCCTTGTTGAGAAAGTTCACTTTCCCGGACTCCAGCAAATATTCCGCGATCCCGTAATGCCGCCCCTTGATGGCCTCGATGAGCGCGTTGTTTCGTCCTGTCTTGTCCGTCAGATTTACGTCGGCGCCATTCTCCAGAAGCAACTTGACGACATCCAGATGGCCGTTCTTTGCTGCTTCAATCAGCGCCGTTCTGCCATAGTAGTCAGCTCGCGCATTGATCTCAATTCCAGCATGTTTGACGAGGGCCGAAACAGCGGCAAAGTGGCCCTTGGCCGAAGCCAGGCTCAAAGGCGTGCTCTTCCATTTGTTCCTGGAATTAACATCGATTGCCGGATTTTCGATCAACGCTTCGACCGCCGCGGTGCGGGCATTGAGGGCTGCAAGATGCAGGGCCGACCAGCCGCCTTCGTCCATTTCGTTGATATCGGCGCCGGCCGCCAACTCCGATCGAACGGCCTCCGCATCGCCTTTTTCCGCCGCGACCAGAAGGTTCGACCAACCCCTTGCCTCTTCGGCTTCCACGCTTTTGGTCAATGCAGCCTTCTCCAGGAAATTCCCGCAGAATATCATACAATCCGCGACAATAGGGAGAACCCCCGAAATCCATTGTGGCCTTGAGCGATGTCAACCCGAAGCGGCCGGCGAGATCGGCGCCTCATGTCCGTTTCGTCACATTCTCCTGATATCGGCTGGCTTTGGCGATTGCCGGGACTAGATAAGATTGGCGCGCCGGGCGGAACGATACAGAAGGACCTGAACATGCCTGAACAGATTATCCTGAACAGACCCGAACAGATTGCCTTGAACGACGGCTCCGTCATTCCCCAGATTGGCCTTGGCGTGTGGCAGGTCGATCCCGCCATTACGGCGCAAGTCGTGGGCTGGGGAATCGAGGCCGGCTACAGATTGATCGACACCGCCGAGGGCTACCAGAACGAGGAAGGGGTCGGACAGGCAATCCGCGCGGCCGGCGTGCCGAGACGCGAGTTGTTCATCACCTCGAAGCTGCGCAACGGCGCGCACCAGCGTGACGCCGCCCTGCGCGCCTTCGACGAGACGATGAGCAAGCTCGGGATAGACCGGATCGACCTGTTCCTGATCCACTGGCCGGTGCCCAGCCAGGATAAATATGTCGAGGCATGGAAGACATTGATCGACCTCAGGCAAGCCGGCCGCATCAAGTCGATCGGCGTCTCGAATTTCAACCAGGACCATCTGGAGCGGATCATCGGCGAGACCGGCGTGACGCCCACGGTCAACCAGATCGAACTGCATCCCCGGTTTCAGCAGCGCGACATCAGGGATTACCACACAAGGCACGACATCCGCATCGAAAGCTGGAGCCCGCTGGGCAGCGGCCGGCTGCTGAGCGACCCGACCCTTGCAGGCATCGCCAGGAAGCATGGCAAGTCGGTGGCCCAGATCATCATCCGCTGGCATCTCCAGGAAGGGCTGATCGTCATTCCGAAGTCGATCCATCAGGAGCGGATCGCCGCCAATTTCAATGTCTTCGATTTCGAGCTGGGACCAAACGACCTCGAAGTCATCCGAGGCATGGATTCGCCCGACGGCCGCACCGGGCCGAACCCGGCCACGGCCGCGTTTTTGTTCTGAGGTCAAGCTCGAAGAGCCGACGGAGAAGCTGCCGATCTCCCCCAAAGTGGGGGAGATGTCCGGCAGGACAGAGGGGGGCGCTGTCCCGCCAGCGTATCAGGTCGGACCGGCAAGCCCTGCCTCGATCACGATATGCTGGCAGACATTGTCGATGTCGAGGATGTCGTCATTCCAAAAGCGGAGGATGATCCAGCCATCCTGCGCCAGTCGCTTCTTCCTGGCCTGATCGGCTGCCGCCAGACTTGCATCGCCGTGCTGCGAGCCGTCGACTTCCACAACGAGTTTCTTCTCCGGACACGCAAAGTCGACAATATAGCCGGCGATCGGAAACTGCCTGCGAAACCCGAGTCCCATCAATCGATGCGCGCGAAGCTCGTTCCAGAGTTTAAATTCGGCGTCGGTCATCGCCTTGCGCATCGACTTGGCGTTTGCGCGGTTTCGCGGGGGCAAGGGTGTGTGAGGCATGGTCGGGCCGGTTGTGAATGGGGCTCTATGTCAATTGATGTTGATACCCTACGGCGCCCCCCTCTGTCCTGCCGGACATCTCCCCCACACGGGGGGAGATTGGCAGCGTCGCCTGCAGCGCCTAGGCGAGGGTCGGCAGCCCCTATTGGGCCTGCCGGCGGGAAATCACCCTTAGCCAGGGCGCCAGATGGAAGGCGCTCATCAGGAGATACATCGCCGGCATTCCGGTTAGAGGCAAGCCGGCGAGCGGCGAGGCATTCGCGCCCATGCACAGCATCGCCGCATCGCCGCTGAGGATACAGGTGAGCAGCGCCATCAGGGCGAAGGTCGGTGCCGCGGCAAGGCACAGCCAATCGGCAATGCCAGGTCTGGCCACGCTGAGGATGGCCGCATTTGCGTTTTTACCAGGGATCGCGCCGCCGGCGTCTGTATGGGTCGTGCTCATGATCTGTCTCCTGCAACAGAGCCCGGCTGCGCCACTGGCGCGAGCCAACGGGAGCAGAGCTCCGGCGCCCTGGTGAACGGCGCCGGGCGCTCGTGCCAAATCCACTACCCTAGTCGTCCTTTCGGAACGCCGCCTCACCGGCATCGGACACCTCGGCCCATTTCTTGTCGGGCGCGGCGTCATAATTGTCGTTCCAGTTCCACCATTTGTAGGTCGGGGTCTGGGGGTAGCCTTCGGGGGAGTCCTCCCAAACCTCCTGGCGGCCGAGCGGCGTCGCGTCGAGATAGCTCCAGACCGTTCCCATCGCCTCATCGCCGCGGCTGTTGATGAGATAGGTGCGGAAGATGCTTTTCCCGTCGCGGATGAACACATTGTGGCCGTGCCATTCGTCGACGCCGAAGTCGGCGTCGAAGCTGTCGATGATGGTGTACCAGGGCATCTCCCAGCCCATCCGCTTCTTCAGCCGCGCAATGTCGGCCTGCGGCGCGCGCGAGGCGTAGACGAGCGTGGTGTCGCGGGCGTTCAGGTGGGCGAGATTGCCGACCTGATCGGCCCCCAGCGAACAGCCGCGGCAGGCGTGATCGGGCCAGCCGAACACTCCCGGCTCGAAGAAAGCGCGGTAGACGATAAGCTGACGGCGGCCTTCGAACAGATCGAGCAGGCTCGCCTTTCCGTCGGGCCCCTCGAACGTATACGCCTTCTCCACCGCCATCCACGGCATGCGCCGACGCTCGGCGGCCAGCGCGTCCTTGGCGCGGAGCGTGGCCTTTTCCTTCACCAGCAGCTCTTCGCGCGCGGCCTCCCATGCTTGCTGCGAAACAACAGGTGGTGTCTTCATTGCGGTGTGTTTGGTCATTGGTCTTCTCCTTTGCCAGTCTGTCGTTGCGGCGTGTTGTTGCCTGCTGATCGTGAGGTAAAGTACCGCCGCTGCGCGGGAAGGTGGGAGTTACAAGTGTGACGGGATTTGGTGTGACGGGATTTGAATGGACTCGCTGATCACGGCCGCGGCATTGGCGCTGGCGGCGGGTGATCCGCTCGGCGCGCTCGACCGCATCGCCCTGCGCGAGGACGCGCCGGCCCTCGCCTTGCGCGGCATCGCCATGGCGCAGCTCGGCGACCTCGATCGCGCCAAGCTGCTGTTGCGGCGGGCCGTGCGCGGCTTCGGCCCGAAAGAGGCCGTGGCGCGCGCCAGATGCATCGTCGCCGAGGCCGAGATCGCGCTGGTCTCGCGTGACCTCGGCTGGCCGGCCAAGGCGCTCGACGCGGCGCGGGCGACGCTGGAAAAGCATGGCGACCGGCTGAACGCCGCGCATGCCGGCCACCTCGAAGTGCGGCGCCTGCTGCTGATTGGCCGCCTTGACGAGGCCGAGTTCGTGCTGGCGGGACTCGACCCCGGCCCGCTTCCGCCGGCTTCGAGGGCCGCGCACGAACTGGCTGTCGCCGGTATCGCCATGCGGCGCCTCAAGACGAGAAAAGCGCGCACAGCGTTGGAGTGGGCACGCCATGCCGCGCGCCAGGCAGGCATCCCGGGCCTTATGGCGGAGGTCGACAGCGCGTTCCTGGCGCTGGAGACACCCGCTGCGCGGCTGATCGCACAGGGTGAGGAACGTCCGCTGCTGCTTGAGGAGGTCGAGGCGTTGCAGGCGTCGCCGGCGCTGGTCGTCGATACCTTCCGCTATGCCGCGCGCAAGCAGGAAACCACGGTCTCGCTGGCCACGCGCCCGGTGCTGTTCGCGCTGGCGCGCGCGCTGGCCGAGGCGTGGCCTGGGGATGTGCCGAGGGCGACGCTCATCGCGCGGGCCTTCGGCGGCAAGCATGCCGATGAATCGCATCGCGCGCGGCTGCGGGTCGAGATCGGCCGGCTGCGCGCCGAATTGCGGACGCTGGCCGACATCGGTGCGACGAAGCGAGGCTTTGCGCTGGCGCCGCGCCATGCCGGCGAGGTGGTGGTGCTGGCGCGGCCGATCGAAGAGCGGCACGCGACGGTGCTCGCCTTCCTTGCCGATGGTGAATCCTGGGCGAGCTCGGCGCGGGCGCTGGCGCTTGGCGCCGGCCAGCGCAGCGTGCAGCGGGCGCTTGAGCAGCTCGCCGAGGCCGGCAAGGTGCAGTCGTTCGGCGACGGGCGGGCGCGCCGCTGGATGACGCCGCCGGTGGCGGGATTCACGACCACCTTGTTACTCCCGGCGCCGCTGCCGACTGGTTAAGGAAGGCATGACCGATCATCTTGGTGAGGACAAAGACATGAAACATTCAGCGGCCGAAATCCTGCGCGAATACGGACCCTTTCCGGGGGTGGAGAGAGTGCATGGGGTGAGCTTTGACGGGAACAAGGTCTGGTTTGCCTCGGGCGACAAGCTGACCGCCTTCGACCCGGCGAGCGGTGAGACGCTGCGCTCGATCGATGTCGCGGCGCACGCCGGCACCGCCTATGACGGTCGGCACCTGTTCCAGCTCGCCAAGGACCGGATCCAGAAGATCGACCCCGACACCGGCCAGGTGCTGGCCACCATCCCGGCGCCAGGCGGCGGTGGCGATTCCGGGCTCACCTGGGCCGAAGGCACGCTCTGGGTGGGTCAGAACCGCGACCGCAAGATCCACCAGATCGACCCCGAGACAGGAACAATTCTGCGCACCATCGAATCCAACCGCTTCGTCACCGGGGTGACATGGGTAGACGGCGAGCTGTGGCATGGCACCTGGGAGGGCGACCAGAGCGACGTGCGGCGGGTCGACCCGCGGACCGGCGAGGTTCTGCAGCGGCTGGACATGCCGGCCGGCACCGGCGTGTCCGGGCTCGAATCCGATGGCGGCGACCGTTTCTTCTGCGGCAGCGGACCCGGCGGCATGGTGAGATCGGTGCGTCGGCCGAAATAAGCTGCGGTGGCTCGCTTGACCAGTGCCTATCGCGCGCTGCCCGTTCGGGTGCGCCTCAAATCCCGGAGCCGTCGAGCAGCGGCACGTCCTCGCCTTCCCAGGGTGAAGGCATCGACCCTCTGCTCAGATTGGCTGACGGCAGCGGCATCCAGCATTTCAGCTCCGGCTCGGCATATTCGACCACGCGTCCCGGCGAAGAGTCGGAGGCGCGCCAGCCCTCGGTGCCGAACTGGTCGGCCCGCGACCAGTAAGCCAGGTCGACTTCCGCCGGCCCCTGTTCGGACGGCCTGACCGTGACCAGGATCCGGCTGCCATCCCTTGGCGCGCTCGTCATGTGACGCCAACGATCGGGCTCGTCCATCGCATTTTCTCCTGCATCCTGCACGTCGACCAAGGCGGAGTGTCGCTTTGCGCCCGGGAGCGGTCAACCCGAACTTTGCACGGAGCGCCATATCGTTGCCGGCCCCCGTTGTGGCACGACGAGATCTAGCGGTCACCGAGGAATCCTGGCCCTGACCGCCCAGGCCCTCGTCTTCATGGGAATGGACCCGTCCTCGCCGCGCGGCAGGCTGTCGCGGAGCCTCTCCATCAATCTCTGGCGCGCTTCCGGTGCAAGGCTCATGCAGTAGCCGGGCGCCGGCCCCGCGCCCAGGGTGAAGGGGTGCCAATAGTCCTCGAAATCCCTGAACACGGCCGGCATCTCGATCCTGGTGCAGTCGATGGCAACGAGACCGGCCTTGGCTGCCAGATCGGTCAACCCGTCGGGCGTGCAGAATGGAAAGCGCCTGTCCTCGGTGAGGTCGGCGGCAGCGGGGTCAAGGGCCTTCGCGGCGGTCCAGAAGGCGCGCATGAATTCCACGCCGCCGCCGGGATAGTCCCATACATAGAATCCGACCGTTGCTCCGCCGCGGGCGACCCGCCGCATTTCAGCGAGCGCCTTCTCCTTGTCCGGGATGAAGTTGAGGACCAGCGCCGACACGACCATGTCCTTGCTGGCGGATTCGACGGACAGGGCCTGCGCATCGCCTGCAAGAAATACGACACGTTCATCCGGCACGTTGGCACGCGCCTTGGCGAGAAAGCCTTCCGATGGGTCGAGCGACACCAGGCTCCCGGGGTTGCAACGCGCCAGGATGGCTGCCGAAAGCGCCCCGGTTCCGCAACCCACCTCCAGCCAGTCCAGACCCTCCGCCGGATTGAGCCAATCCAGGAACAATGGAGCGATCCGACGGCTCCATCGCCCCATATAGAGGTCATAGCTGTCCCCGGCCTGCCAGGCGTCGTGACGCGCAGCCTCAGCCATCGCCATCTCCCTTCCCGAGACAATCTCAAACCATTGGCTCGCGGCAAGGATACGCTCAGCCACCTCCCTGGACCAGAGGGCCAGGAAAGCGGGAGCCGGGTGGCGTTGGATGTCAGGGGCTGCGACGAAACGTATGACTGATCGGCTGGCTTCGTGCCGCCGCAGCGGGTCGATCACGGCCTATCGCAGCCTTGCCGATCTGGGAAACTCGACCACGTCCGCGACCGGCCGCGTATACTGGGCTGCGACAATTGCCTCGATCAGAAGATCCAAAGCAGCACGAACCTCGCTGCTCGTCTCGTCGTCACCGCGCAGGTAATGACAGGCTCGTTCAAGATGGAGGTGCGCGGCGGCAAAGTCGCTTTTCATGAGCTTCTCCTTATTGCCCACCGTCCGGCAAGGATGGCTGGTGGGCCTTACCCGAAAGCAAATATCCACAGCCGGACTTGAATCAAATTGTCGGTTAACCCGATCTTCACCAGGCCGCGGCGACCATCGTTGTCGCGGCCATGTGTCGAGTTCCGCCTCAGGCAACAGACCCGCTCCGGAAAACCGGGGCGGGTCTTGCGCGAACGGGCACGTCAGGGCGTCATCCGCACCGTCTACGCCGGCCGCAGCTCCTTGCGTGGCAATGGCGGGAAGGCGATCGCGATTCCCGCGGCACCCAGCCCGACAAGGGCCGAACCGATGAAGAGCCAGGAATAGTTGGCGTAGGCGTCGAACACCATGCCGCCTGCCAGGGGCCCGAAGGCCATGCCGATGCTGGACAGCATGGTTGCGGCACCAAACACAGTACCGAGGATGCGCTGGCCGAAATATTCGCGTGCCAGTACCGCATAGAGCGGCATAACGCCGCCATAGGTGGCGCCGAAGATGACGGCGAGCGTGTAGAATTGCCCAAGCTGGCTGACCGCGAGATAGGCCGCGATCACCACGACCTGGATCGCCAGCCCCGCGATCAGCACCGGCTTGACGCCCAGCCTGTCGGCAAGCACGCCGTACAACAGCCTGCCGCCCAGGCCGGCCAAGCCCTCGACGCTGTAGATCGAGACCGCGGCCATCGGTGCCACGCCGCACAGCATGGCATAGCTCACCATGTGGAAGATCGGCCCTGAATGCGCCGCGCAGCAGGCAAGGAAGGTCAGCCCCAGAACGATGAATTGTGGCGACAGCAGCGCCTGGCGCACCGACATGCCGGCGCCCTCGGCGACCGGCCCCGAGGCGTCAGTATCAGCGGCAGGCACTGGCGGCTGGCGCACCAGAAGAACCGCCGGCAAAAGCAGCACCCACGCCATCACGCCGATGTCGAACATGGCGGTGCGCCAGTCATAGGCCGTGATCAGCCATTGCGCGAAGGGCGAGATCGTCATCGGCGCCACGCCCATGCCGGCCGAGACCAGGGAAACGGCCAAGCTGCGGTTGGTGTCGAACCAGGCGGTGGTCAGCGCGATCATTGGCGTGAAGAAGGCGCTTGCCGCCAGCCCGACGATCACGCCGTAGCTCAGCTGGAAGACGAGAAGCGAGCCGGCGCGGCTCGCCACCACCAGGGCCAAGCCGAGCAGCACCGCGCCGGCCAGCACGACGGGGCGGGCGCCGAGGCGGTCATAGATGGCGCCCCAGGCGAAGCCGCCGAGACCCATCACCAGGAAGTTCAGCGTCATCGCGCTCGATATGCCGGCGCGCGACCAGCCTGTATCGAGCGCCATCGGTTCGAGGAAGATCGCCAGCGAGAACATCGCGCCGAGCGCGACACAGGTCATCAGCGCGCCCGCCGCGACGATGACCCAACGATAGGAAAGGCTCATGCTTTTCTCCCGAGATCGTTTGGACACGGCGCGACCTCTTTCGAGCTTCGTCACGCCGTTTGCGTCCGAAGGACGATGCCGCTGCGGGAAATCCGACAATCCGGTTGCATTTTTTATCCAGTTGGCGAGGACACGTCCTCGATCGCTCCCATTGCATTGACCGTGCACGGTCGGGAGCTAGATTCCAACCCATTGGGATTAGGAGGTATCAGGCGTGGCAACCCAGGAACTTCATCGCGGCCGGCTCATCGACCACCTCCATCTGGTGGTCAGGGATCTGCCGGCCAGCCGCCGCTTCTACGGGGCGGTTTTCAAGGTGCTGGATATTCCGATCGGCGGCAGCGCCGAGGATTATTTCTGGGCCGACGAGCTGTTCGTCTCGAGCGCGGACAGCCGGGCGGCCCAGGGAAAGCTGACCGGACGCCATCACCTTGCCTTCCAGGCCGGGGATCGCGCCGTGGTCGACGCCTTCTACAGAGCCGGGCTCGACGGCGGCGGCACGGACAATGGCGCGCCGGGCGAGCGGCCCTATCACCCCGGCTATTACGCCGCCTTCCTGCTCGACCCCGACGGCAACAACATCGAGGCCGTTTATCACGGGCCGGCCACGCGCAGCGTCGCTTCGGTGAAGATCACGTTTTAACCTGTGTCTGCTGATCTCACGGATCTTCCAGCGTGAACAGGTCGGCCTGCTCGTCATAGGCGAACAGCTCGGCATAGCGCGCCCAGCTCGTCACCGCGCGGACCGTCTGGTTGGCGTACTCGCCCGACATGTGATCTTCCAGCTCGTCGCGGAAGCGCCGGGCCGGCGCCTTGTGGCCGGCGCGTTCGTCGAGCACGCGGCGGATATGGGCGGCCAGCGGCACATAGGTGGCGAGTTGCTGGGCGAACAGCCGCTTGCGTTCGTCGACGTCGCTTTCGGCAAAGCGCTTGCCGGCCGGCGTCAGGCGGATGTCGCCCTCGGCCAGTTCGGCGAAACGCAGGAGCTGCAGCGTCTCGGCGATCGGAAACAGATCGTCGATCTCCAGTTGCAGGCTGGCGGCCAGCGGCGGCAGGTCGGCCTGGCCGTTGTAGGGTGCGTTGGCGACCGCCTCGATCAACCCGGCCATCAGGTTGGTCGAGACGCGCGGCAACGTCATGGCGATGCCCGAACCGGGGAAAATGCCGTCGCGTGCCGGCGCGCCGTCGGCTTTCCTGGCGGTCATGCGCGCGTAGATGTCCTCGACCAACGCCCGGAAGGCGGGATCGAGGCGATTGCGCGGCTGCGGCAGATTAATCTTGATTTCGGCGATCACCCGTCCTGGATTGGAAGAGAAGATCAGCACCCGGTCGCACATCAGCACCGCTTCCTCGATGTTGTGGGTGACCATCAGGATTGCCTCGATCGGCATGCGTCCCTCGCACCAGAGGTCGAGCAGATCGGTGCGCAGCGTCTCGGCCGTCAGCACGTCGAGCGCCGAGAACGGCTCGTCCATCAGCAGCACCTTGGGATGCACGACAAGCGCGCGCGCAAGGCCGACACGCTGGCGCATGCCGCCGGAAAGCTCCTTCGGATAGGCGCTTTCGAAGCCGTCGAGGCCGATGAGGTCGATCGCGCCAAGCGCCCGCTTGCGCCGTTCGGCGGCGTCGACGCCCCGCGCCTCGAGCCCGAGTTCGACATTCTGCAGGACGGTGAGCCACGGAAACAGTGCAAAGCTCTGGAACACCATGGCGATACCGTCGGGCGTTCCGGTGACGGGCGCGCCCTCGAAGGTGACCTTGCCCTTGCTCGGCGCGATCAGCCCGGCGATCGAGCGCAGCAGCGTCGACTTGCCCGAGCCGGAACGGCCGAGCAGACCGACGATCTCGGCCGTGTGAAGGGTCAGCGCGACGTCGTCGAGAACGACCAGCTTGCCGGCATTGCCCTTGTCATAGGTCTGGCAGACGCCGCTTACGTCGACGAGCGGGACCTTGGCGGTGACGAATTCGTTCATGATCGGTCTCCCCATTTGGGTTGCGATGTTGGATGGTCGCTCAGTCGAGGCGCATGCGCCGTTCGGCAAAGACGTAGAGCGGACGCCACAGCGTGCGGTTGAACAGGGTGACGAAGAACGACATGACGGCGATGCCAAACACGACGCGCGGAAAATCGCCGACTTCGGTCGCCCTGGCGATGTAGGAGCCGAGTCCGAAGGCCTCCAGCTTCGTGTTGCCCCAGCTTGCCAGTTCGGCGACGATGGAAGCGTTCCACGAGCCGCCCGAGGCGGTGAGCGCGCCGGTGACGTAATAGGGAAAGATGCCGGGCAGGATGACATAGCGCCACCACGACCACGAGCGCAGCTTGAAGACGGCGGCGGCCTCCTTGAGATCGGCGGGAAATGCGCTGGCGCCCGCGATCACGTTGAACAGGATGTACCATTGCGTACCGAGCACCATCAGCGGCGACAGCCAGATCGACGGGTTCGCCCCGGTGGCGACGATGGCGAGGACGGCGAAGGGAAACAGCACATTGGCCGGAAAGGCGGCCAGGAACTGCGCCAGTGGCTGGACCCGCTCGGCGACGGCCGGCCGCAATCCGATCCAGACGCCGATCGGCACCCAGATCAGGCTGGCGATGGCAATCAGCACGACGACGCGCACGAGCGTCACCAGGCCGCCGCCGAAAGCCTCCGTGACGTCGCTCCAGCCGAGCGTGCGGTGCATGTAGGAGACGGCCGTCCAGGCGCCCCAAAGGGCAATCACCAGCACGAAACCCAGCCACAAACGGTCGATGAGCCGCGATACAGTCGGATTGGCGGCAGCGGGCGCGGCCCGGCGGCGGCCCAGCCGGACGAGCATCAGGCGCTGCCACACCCAGGCGAAGGGCGCGACAAGGATTTTGACGAGGCGCGCGCCGCGCAGCACGTCATATGCCCAGGAGCGCGGCTTTTGCTGGCTGGCGGTCTGCTCGAAGCGGAACTTGTCGGCCCAGGCGACGATCGGCCGGAACAGCAGCTGATCGTAGAGCAGGATGAGAATTCCCATCGCCAGCACGGCCCAGCCGACGGCGCGGAAATCCTGCTTGTCGATGGCCAGCGCCAGCCACGAACCGATGCCGGGAAGCTGGACCGTGGTGTTGCCGACGGTGATCGCCTCCGAGGCGACGACGAAGAACCAGCCGCCCGACATCGACATCATCGTGTTCCAGACCAGGCCGGGCGCGGCGAAAGGCGCTTCCAGCCGCCAGAAGCGCTGCCAGGCCGAGAGGCCGAAGCCGCGGCTGACCTCGTCGAGGTCGCGCGGCACGGTGCGCAGCGACTGGTAGAACGAGAAGGCCATGTTCCAGGCCTGGGCGGTGAAGATGGCGAAGATCGACGCGCATTCGGCACCAAGTTGACTTCCGGGAAACAGACCCACGAAGAAGGTCACGGTGAAGGTCAGGAAACCCAGCACCGGCACCGACTGAAGGATGTCGAGCGCCGGAATGATGACCATCTCGGCGCGGCGGCTCTTGGCGGCGAGCGTCGCGACCGTGAAGGTGAACAGCAGCGATGCGATGATCGCCGCGAACATGCGCAGCGTCGTGCGCAACGCATATTCCGGCAGGTTGGCGATGTCGAGCGTCACCGGCGCGGCGGAGAGCACCGCAGCCGGCGCCCGCATGGCGCTGGCGCCATGCGCCAGCAGCACGATCAGCGCCGCCAGGATCGCCAGCGCGACGAGATCGTAGCTGTTGGGCATGATGCGGTTGCGCACAAGCTGGGCGGCTTCGCGCTGCGAGGTACGGTCGTGTGGCAGGAAGATCATGGCATCTGTCCGGACGAGGGTTTGAACGCTGGCTTGCCGGCGCCCGCCGCGCCCAGGCGGGACGGCGGGCGTCGATCAGGCGACGAGACGCAAGGGCGTGCCACGACTGGCGCCTTCTTCCGGGGCAGCCTGCCGCTCCCGCGCCCAGCGGCATTCGAGGCGGCCGGTCGAAGCGTTCCTCGACCAGCACGCGACGAGTGCCGGGGTCGGCCGGACGCTTGCGGCTATGGGGCGGCCGACAGTCGGTCGCCCGCGCAAGGCAATGCCGCTGACACGGATGCCGGGAAGGATGAGGGTGTTGGTCATCATTCACCTCCTTCGATCGCTGCCGACCGAACCGGAGGTGGACGTGGACAGGCCTAGGCCCGAACGGCGTTCACCCGGCAGGTTCTGCCGGTCGCAATCCAGATTTTGGGTTTCGCTGCCCCGGCGGACCGCATTTCGGCCGCCGGAACGCTACTAGGGTAGCCGTCCATTGTTCTCTCTATCGGTTTTGGGCGAACGCCGAAGTGTCCGCTGTGGCCGCAGCTATGCCCGGCGCCGGGACTTGTCAACCGCGGCGCCGCCAAGCGGAGCGCAACGATACCAACGTATAGTCCGGCTATACCGTTGCCGAAGGGCGGCCCCATCCGATGCAAGGCTACGTCAGGTCGCGTGTGAAAATGCCGATCATGTCGGCCATCCTGATCAGTTCCGCCAGCGAGCGGGCCTGCATCTTGCGCATGACATGGCCCCGGCGAACCTTGACCGTGATCTCGCTGACGCCGAGCTCGCCGGCGGCCTGCTTGTTCAGCCGGCCCTTGACGACCAGCGCCAGAACCTCGCGTTCGCCGGCGCTCAAAGTGGCCAGGCGCTCCCGCAACTGCGTCAGCGTCGCCAGTTCCTGTCGCCGCTTGCGGTCCTTTTCGATGCCGGCCTGGATGGCGTCAAGCAGATCCTGGTCGCGAAACGGCTTGGTCAGGAATTCGATCGCGCCGGCCTTCATCGCCCTGACCGCCATCGGCACGTCGCCATGGCCGGTGATGAAGACGATCGGCATCCCCTCGCCCGACCTGACCAGTTCGCCCTGGAAATCGAGCCCGCTCTGGCCCGGCATCCTGATGTCGAGCACGAGGCACGCGGGCGCGTCGGATTTTTCAGCCGCCGCGAACTCGCCCGCCGATCCAAAGGAGCGCACATCGATCCCGACCGAATCGAGAAGGTTGCCGAGCGCCTGCCGGACGGAGGCGTCGTCATCGACGACATAGACGATGGGTCGCGCTTCGTTCACCTGCGGATCCGGCGGCTGTGGCTCCTCCGGACGAAAAGCTTCCGGCTGTCTTCCGGTATGGGCACGGAGCGGCCGGTTTGCAAGGCGCTCCAGTCAGCTTTGCGGCAAGGTGAAGCGCAGGACCGTGCCGCGCGAGGTGCCGGCCGCGGCCCAGATGCGCCCGCCATGCGCCTCGACGATCGAGCGGCTGATCGCCAGTCCCATTCCCATGCCTCCGGGCTTGGTGGTGTGGAAGGGATCGAACAGCCGCTCGGGGTCTTGCCGGCCGAACCCGGCGCCGGAATCGTGCACGCCGACAAGCACGCCGTCGCCGTCATGCAGCCTAGTCTCGATCTTCAGCTCCCGCGGCCCTGCGTCGGTTGAGCGAACCGCATCGACGGCGTTGGCGACAAGATTGAGGATCACCTGCTGCAACTGGATCTTGTCGGCCGGCACCGGCGGCAGACCATCGGCCAGCGCCATGCGCACCGAAACATCGTTCTGCTCGATTTCGTTTCGTGCCAGGGCGATGGCTTCCAGCACCGTTTCGTTGAGATCGAGCGGCGTCTTCACGAAGGGCGCCCGCTTGACCAGCGCCCGGATGCGGGCGACCACTTCGCTTGCCCGCATGGCGTCCTCGACGATGCGCTCGAGCGTGCTTGTCGCCTGCCCGAGATTCGGCGGCTCCGCCGCCAGCCAGCGCTGGCAGGCATTGCCATTGGTAACGATCGCGGCAAGCGGCTGGTTGACCTCGTGAGCGATCGATGCCGTCAGTTCGCCCAGCGTGGTGACGCGCGTGACATGGGCAAGCTGCGCCTGGGCGTTGCGCGCCGCGGCCTCCGCGGCAGCAGTCCTCAGGCACAGATAGGTCGTCAGCCCGAACGCCGCGATGCTGATGACGCAATTGATGAGACCGGCCCGTGGCGAGCCAGACTGGGTCAGGAAGTAGCTCAGCACCGTCAGCGCGATGCAGGCGGACGCCAGGAGCATGATGCCGCGCCTGTGCAGGAAGCCGACCGAGAACAGCACGACCGCGACATAGAAAACCGCAACGGCGATCTCCATGTCGGTCACCGTGTCGAAGATGAAAATCACCGCCATGACGGCGATCGCCGCCAGGGGTAACGCCGTCGATCGTGTCATTGGGGGTCCCTTGCCGCTGACCGCTTGTCGTGAAATCGAAACTGCCGACCAGCAAGATGCCACCGATCGCACGGCGTGCAATCTCCGCCTGGCAAGATCGCGCCGGACACCAGGACGCTGGATGCGCGTCGGCGTGATCTAGAGATACGGCCGACCGATGGCCGACCTTATTCGTTGGTGGCAACCCCGGCTGATCACGCTAAGCCACGGCGAGGTACCGCCCGCCGGTCCTGGAACGATGAACAGTGTCGCCCCTCAGGCCGGTTCGCGCTTCAGCGCCTGCGCCATGCAATGGATGCCGTCGCCGGTTTTGGAGATCTCGCTCATGTCGACCGCCGCCACTTCGCCGGCGGTGGTGAATGATCATCTATAACGGTTGCCCGCAGAGGCCGCCACGATGGCTGCCTGCAGCAGGACCCGCGCACCGGTGATTGCATGAGCAGGCTCCACATATTCGGCCTCATTGTGGCTGAGCCCGTCGCGGCACGGCACGAAGATCATTGCAGCCGGCGCCACGCGGGCGATGAACAGCGCGTCATGGAAAGCGCCCGATGTCATCCGCTTGTGCGGTAGCCGCAGAGAATTGACGGCTTCTTCGACGACATCGATCATATCCGGCGAAAATGCTGCCCCGGGCATATCGAACGATCGCGCGATCGCTGCCGTGCAGTTCCGGGCCTCGGCCTCCGCCCGGCAGACCTGGCGCACCTCGGCCTCAATGGCATCGAGCCGCTCCGGCTGCGGATGCCGCAGGTCGACGGTGAAGATCACCGATTGCGGTATCGCGTTTATCGATCCTGGCTGGGCTGCGATCCGGCCCACTGTCAGCCGTGCGTCGGCGTCGAGCGGCATGATCGTTGCCTGCAGCCTGTGCATCGCCGTAACGGCGGCAACCATCGGATCCCTACGGTATGCAAGGCCGGTCGTGCCGGCGTGACCGGCAGACCCCTGAATGCAGACTTCCAGCCAGCGCGTACCCTGGACGGCCGTGACGACGCCGATCGGCATCCGCTCCTTTTCCAGCGATGGCCCCTGTTCGATATGGAGTTCGATGTAGCCCGATATCGGCATGCCGATCGGCCGCGCGGCCGCCTCCGGCAATGCAGCGATCGTCGCATCGAGTTCCGTTGCGAGGGACGCGCCGTCACTGCCGACCGTGGATTTCCACGAGGAAATATCCGCGCCGGTGAATGCCATCGAGCCCATGACGCCGGGCGCGAAGCGGCTGCCCTCTTCATTGGCCCAGGCGACGACCTCGATCGGCATTCGGGTTTGCCCCTTCGCGTCCTCCAGTGCTTCGAGCGCCTCGAAGGCGCAGAGCGTGCCGAGCGCTCCGTCGAAGCGCCCGCCGGTCGGCTGGCTGTCGAGGTGGCTGCCGATTAAGAGCGGCGACTGCGTGGTATCCGAGCCCTCGCGGCGGATGAAGAGGTTCGCCATGCCGTCCTGAAAAACCTGGAAGCCGCGCTTGAGCGCCAGTTCCGCCAGCAGGCGCCGGGCGCTGCGATCCTCGACGCTGAACGCCTGCCGGTTGACGCCCCCGGCCGGCGTCGCGCCGATCCGGGCGAACGCATCGAGCCGCCTGAGCAATCTCTCGCCGTCAATTTCCGGCTGCAAAGTCATCGCTTGAGGCCGCGGATGAAGGCGTTCACCCGCTGCGGTTCAACCTGGTTCCACCAGACCCCGTCATATTTGAGCGAGCTGGCGACGATCACGCCGTCGACGATGTCGAGAATATCGTTGGCATTGTCAGCCGTTACACCGCTGCCGACAAGCGTCGGCAATCCGGCTGCTTCCTTGATCATCCTGATGTAGCCGAGGTCAGCGGCGTGGCCGGTGCGCTGGCCGGTGGCGATTACCGCATCGGCATCGAAGAACACCAGATCCTTGACCTGTTCCTCGACCGGCCGGTCGCCGACGATCGCATGTGCGCCGTGCTTGACATGGGCATCGGCGAAGATGCGGATGCCGTTGGCCCGAAGCCTGGCGCGGAAGCGCATGGCACGCGCCGCTTCGCCTTCGATAAAGCCCTCATTGGCGACATAGGCGTTGGCCCATTGATTGACGCGGACGAAGGAGGCACCCGAGGCGCTGGCGATCGAAAGCGCTGGGATGGAGGCATTGGCCAGCACGTTGATTCCGATCGGCCTCCCGAGTTCGCGGCGGATGCGGTCGGAAACGACGGACATATAGGCGGAGGTTTCCGGCCCGATATCATCCGGTTTGGCAAACGGCACGTCGCCGTGGTTCTCGACGATCACGCCATCGCAACCACCATGCAGATAGGCTCTCGCGTCGTCGAGGCCGCGTTGATAGATGGCCTCGACCGCCTCGCCACTATAACGCGGCGCGCCTGGCAGGGGTGCGAGATGAACGACGCCGATCGCCACCTTGCTCCTGCCGAAGATCGACTGCAACGCATCATCCGCGACTTGACCGATTGGTTTGGGGCCAATTGGTTTGGAGCCGATGGATTTGGGGGATTTTGTCATGCCTTTTCCGCTTCCGTCGTTTCCATGAGCATTTTCATCTCCCGCCTGTCGGGGCAGGACTCGAGCGTGCCGGCGCGCCCGACCGAAATGGCAGCGGCGCGTACCGCGATCCGCGCTGCCGCAGCAAGGTCCATGCCGTCCGCAAGGCAGCCGGCGAGGCAGCCGCAAAAGACATCGCCCGCGCCGCTGGTATCGACCACCGCCACCCTGGGCGCCGCGATCTGTTCGATCCGTCCTTCGCCATCGGCAACCAGGCAGCCATCCGCCCCAAGCGTCACGATCGCGGCGCCGGCACCTTGACGGATCAATTCGCGGACCGCGGCCGCAGGATCGCTGGCGCCGGTCAGTTGCGCCGCCTCACCCGCATTGGCGACAGCGAAGCTGACGGCGCTCAAAGGCGGTGCATGGCCGGCCGCGAGCGGGCTAGGATTGAAGATCGTCAAGGCTCCCGACGCGCGCGCCGCGCGCAGACAGGCCGTCGTTGCATCGGGGTGAAGGTTGCCCTGCATCACCATGATATCCAAGCGTTCGATCGAGCGCACGAAGCCACTGTCGGCCAGGGGATCGAAAGCGGTGGCGCAACTGGCGCCGGTGACGACAAGGTTCTCGCCGCGCGCATCGACGATGATTGTCGAACGGTCGCTGGGCAGCGGCAGCGTCGCCAGATGACGGACGTCGAGATCGCGGCTCAACTGCTCCCTTATCCATGCGCCGGCCGCATCATTGCCGATCGCCGCACGGAAACGAACATCAGCTCCGGTGCGTGCCGCGGCCACCGCCTGATTCGCACCTTTGCCGCCAAGTCCGTCGGAATGTTCCGACGCGTTCAGCGTCTCTCCCGCCGCCGGAAAGCGGTCCAGCCGAAACGTCGTATCGACGCAGACATTGCCGATGACATGGACGCGCATGGCTAGTCCTTGGCTGTTGCCCAGCCCAGCATCTGTTCGAAGAGCGTCTTGTAGCCGCTCCAGGCGATGAAGCCCGGCGGCAGCCAGTGCGGGCCGACATCCGAGGTCCAGGCGACGGTGCGGCCCTTGCCATATTTGCCGGTCACCAGCAGCGGCAGGGAACGGTAGTCGGAAGACACGGTGGCGAGAACTTCCGCACCGTCCTTGACCGTAACCTCGTTGAAGCCGAGCAGGATCGGCCAATCCTTGCCCAGGCCTTTGAGGATCGGATGGCTCTGCTGGCCGACAACGACCGGCGCATAGCCCTCCGGAACCTCGACGCGATCATCCACGGACAGGCACGTGACCGGCAGAACCTCCTCGACCGGCGTCTTGTGATAGCGCGCGCCGCCATTGATGCCCTGGAAACTGTAGTAGCCGCCGAACATCAGCAGACCGCCGCCATTGCCGACATAATCGCGCAGCAGGCGCAGCCGGTTCGGCGTCGGCCTGGAGTGGATCCAGGTGTCGGGGTGAAGCAGCAGCGTGTTGGCGCCAAGATCGGAAAGCACGACCGCGTCATAGGCCGAAAGCGCTTCCATGGTCTGGGGAAAATTCCGCTGCGCCTCATGCGCCGGCATGAAGGTGACGTCGAACGGACCATCCTTCAGCGCGGCCAGCAGTTCGTCGGCGCCGGTGTGATAGGTCACGGTCGGAAACTGGTCGAAGCCCTTGATATGGGTCGCGGTCGAGACCCAGGATTCGCCTGCGAGAAGAACCTTCTTCCTGGACATGTTTACCCCCTATGTCGAATTGATCCGCAGCTTAGAGGCTCGCGGCGAACACGGTCTTTGGATTGTCGACGAGCATGCGGTCGATTGCCGACTGCTCGACGCCGTGACGCTTTAATCTCGGCACGAAATGCTTGAGAATGAAGCCGTAGCCGAAGCCGCCGAAGCGCGTCAGCATGATCTTCAGAAAGACGTCCTGCGACAGCAGAATCCGGTCGATCAGCCCCATGTCGATCAGCGAGCGGATCGCCTGCGCATTCTGCTCGTCGGAAGGCGATTGCGCATCCTGGTCGGCATAATAGAAATCCATGCCGATCATGTCGTATTCCAGGAAGGCGCCGCGCGCGGCGAGGCTTTTCTGATAGGTGAGATCGTTGTGGCTCGGATTCATATGGCACAGCACCGTATGCCTGAGATCGGCGCCTTCCGCCTCGACCACGTCGAGCACGTCATGCGCCAGCCGTTCCCAGCCGGGCAGATGGATGGTCAGCGGCACACCGGTGATTTTCGCGGCACGGGCCGAAGCGCGCAGCGACTTGCGCTCCTCGCCGGTGAAATCCTTGCTGACACCGACCTCGCCGATGATGCCGGCCATGATGTCGGGCTGCGTCGTCCCGCCGCCGACATCGTTGACCAGGAATTCGGTGACCTCGTCGACGTCCATCGCCTTCAGCCAGTCGGGGTGGGTGTGCTGCAGGTAGAAGCCCGTCCCCATGACGATCCGCAGTCCGGATGCACGGGCGATGCGTGCCAGCTTCACCGGATCGCGGCCAATGCCGATATTGGTCGCATCGACCACGGTGTGGCCGCCGAGCGCCCGGTATTTCGCCAGTTCCGAAAGCGCCAGGTCGGTGTCGTCGAGTGAGACGTTGTCGCGGTTCATGTAGGGGTTCATCCGCAACTCGCCAATGATCTCCATGCTGACCGGCTGCTCGGCGATCTTTTTCTCGTCGGGATGACAGGGGCATTTCCACGATGTCGCGCCGTCGAGCAGGATATGCTCGTGCATCAGCGTCACGCCCATATCGGCGATCGCAACCGGTCCGGTAACGGTCATCACCGTACCGGAGCGAACGCCGATCGGCGCCCGTTCCCCTGGCTTGTCTTTGATTGGCTTGTCGTCGAACAGATGATCCATGTCAGCGGCTCCGCGTTGCGCCCTTGAACAGACGGAAATTCAGCCAAATGGCAACGAGGATGATTGTGCCGGTGACGATCGGCGTCAGGAAGGGCGACATATGCGCGAGGATCAGGCCGTTGCCGATGACCGCGACGGTCAACGCGCCGAGCACTGTGCCGATGATCGTGCCGCGCCCGCCGAACAGGCTGGTGCCGCCAAGCACCACGGCGGCGATGACATCGAGTTCAAAACCCTGGCCGGCATTCGATGAGCCGGAGCCGAGTCGGGCTGCGAGAATGATGCCGGCCACCGCCGCCGCCATGCCGGACAGGATATAGACGAAGAGCATCATGAAGCGTGTATCGACACCGGCGCGGCGCACGGCCTCGGCATTGGCCCCGATGCCGGTCACATAGCGGCCGAACGGCGTCTGATTGAAAGCGAGATAGGCGATGATCAGAACGACAAGGGCGAGCAGTGCCGGCACCGGCACACCGAGAAGCCAGGCCCTGCCGATATTCACGAAGAAGCTGGTCGGCTCGACGGGGATCGAATAGCCGCCGGTGATCAGCAGCGCCAGCCCGCGGATGACGGAGAGACCAGCCAGCGTGACGATGAAGGCCGGTATCCGCTCATAGGCGATGAAGAAGCCCTGCAATGCGCCGACCGTCGCGCCGAGCGCCAGCATGGCGATGACGACCAGCGGCCACGGCAGCCCAGTCTGCAGCAAGACGGCCGACAGCGTTGCC
Organism: Mesorhizobium sp. STM 4661; assembly: GCF_000359125.1. Lineage (GTDB taxonomy): Bacteria > Pseudomonadota > Alphaproteobacteria > Rhizobiales > Rhizobiaceae > Mesorhizobium. Next base: position 115,225 of record NZ_CAAF010000073.1, read on the forward strand.
GTCAGCGCCAGCACGGAACCGACCGAGAGATCGATGCCGCCTGCGGTGATGACGAAGGTCATCGCTGCCGCAACGATCAGCAGCGGCGCGGACTGGCGCACGATGTTCAGCAGATTGGGCATCGTCAGGAAGGAGTTGGTGATCAGTGAGAAGACCACGCAGACGACAATGAAGAACAGCGCGATGGAGACGACGCTGCCATTGGCTATCGCCACGTCCTTCCAGGTGCTGTTGTGGGCGCGTTTGGGCGGCGAGGCGCCGATATTCCCAGGCGATGAGGTGACGTTCATGGCTGTGCTGCCTCATCACGGCTGGCGCGCGCCGAACGCGCGACAAATTTGCGCCCGACGATCAGGTTGACGACCTCCTCGATGCTGGTGTCGCCGATCTTGCGTTCGGCGACATTGCGGCCCTCATACATGACCTGGATACGGTCGCAGACCAGGAACAGATCCTGCAGCCGATGGGTGATGAGGATGACGCTGACGCCACGGGCGCTGACGGCGCGAATGAGATCCAGAACCGCCTCGACTTCCGCCACTGCGAGGGCGGCCGTCGGTTCGTCCATGATCAGCACCGACGGATCGAAGGAGGCGGCGCGGCCGATGGCGATCGACTGGCGCTGCCCGCCGGAGAGGTTTTCGACCTTGAGCCTGGTGTCGGCAATGACGATGCCGAGCCGGTCGAGCATCTCGCGCGTCTCGTCATGCATGCGCTTGTTGTCGAGAAAGGGGATGCCGAGAACGCGGCTGCGCGGCTCGCGGCCAAGGAAGAGATTGCCTGCGACATCCACCGTGTCGCAGAGCGACAGATCCTGGTAGACCATCTCGACCCGAGCGGCTCGGGCATCGGCCGGTGAGGCGAAGGATACGACCTTGCCGTCGATCTCGATGGTGCCGGAATCCGGGATGACCGCCCCGGATAGAACCTTACTCAAGGTCGATTTGCCGGCGCCATTGTCGCCGACAAGGCCGAGCACCTCGCCAGGCTTCAGGTTCAGCGAAACATCGTCCAGTGTCTGGATAGGGCCGTACCGTTTGCAAACACCGGTCATCCTGACACGGTAGGTCTCGCCATCGCTCATCATGGTTCCAGTTCTCTGGACGACAAGTTCAATCGATCTCCGGGCTGCGCGGCAACCTTCAGGTCGATGCGCAGCCCGGTGGTCAGGGGAGGATATTACTTGAACATGTCCTTGAACTGACCAACATTTTCCTTGGTCACGATGGTGATCGGAACATTGATGATCGGGTCGATCTTCTCGCCCTTCTTGAGCTTGACGAAGGCTTCGATGGCAGCCTTGCCTTCACCGGCCGGATCCTGCTGGACGACGGCGACCACCCAGCCCTCTTCGAGACCTTGTACCGCCGACTTGGTCAGGTCCCAGCCGAATACCTTGACGTCGCCGGTACGGCCCTGGCTGGTGACGGCGGATACCGCGCCGAGCAGAGCCGGCTCGCCGGTCGCGTAAAGCGTCGTCATATCGGGGTTGGCGGTCATCAGGTTTTCGGAGGCCGAAAGTGCTACGTCCTGCACGTTCTGGCCGTCGACCGTGTCGAGGAAGGTGACCTTCTGGCCGCTGTCGGCGACGGCCTTCTTGAAGCCGTCGAGGCGCTGGTTCTGGATGAACGAATTGAGCGCGCCGACGACGCCGATCTTGGCGGTGCCGCTCATATTGGCCTTAACGTAGTCGGCGTAGAACTTGCCGATATCCTCGCCGGCCCTGGTGTTGTCGACGCCGACGAAGGCGACGTTGTCGCCATCGGGAATTTGGGCGTCGATGGCAATCACCGGAATGCCGGCGGCCTTGGCCGCGGTGATCGCCGGCTTCACACCGTTGACATCGATGGCAACGAGAATGATGCCGTCGACCTTCTGGGTAATGTAGTTTTCGATCGCGTCGTTCTGCGCGCTCGGCACGTTGTTGGCGTTGAAGATGACGAGGTCGACGCCGGCAGCCTTTGCGGCGGCCGTTGCACCGTCATTGATCTGGTTGAAGAACAGGGCCTGCTGGTTGATGGTGACGAGCGCATAGGTCTCGGCCATGGCGGAGGCGGAGCTGAGGGCGAGGGTCATGGCGATGGCTGCGGCGCAGCCTGAAAAGATCTTGGTAAGACGCATTCCGGTTCCCCTTGGTTTTGCGAAAAAGGCCCTTGATCGGGCTCACCTGGCGCCTGAGCGCTCCGCCATAATTCAAGATACTTGATTTCTTGTCAAGCGACTTGAATTAGCATCGGCGAAGACAACGAAGCTCGCCAAATCAGAATGTCGCTGGCGTATTCACCCAGAAAATGCTGGCGCGTTCATCGCCGACATTGCGGTACCAGTGGGGCAGTTCTGAATTGAAAACGAAGGAATCGCCGGCAGACAGGCGAAACGTCTTTTCACCGACCATCAGTTCGATCGCACCTTCCAGGACATAGCCGACTTCCTCGCCGGCATGCTGGATCGGGCCGGCACTTTCACCACCCGCCTCGATATGATGGATGTTGCACTGCAAGAGGTGGCCCGGCGAATAGGGAATGACACGCTCGAGCGAAATGCCCTCGCCGCGCCGAAGCGGATCGAGTGCGATCAACGGCCGCGCTCCAGCCCGAAAGACGATGCCTTCCTCGCCGTCGGACTCCTCGAACATCCAGCCAATATTCGTGCCGAGCACCTCGACCAGCCTGTGGAGCATGGGAAGCGAGGGCGAGACCTTGCCGTTCTCGACCTTGGAAAGCAGGCTTTCCGAGCAATTGGCAGCAGCGGCGAGCGCCTTCAAGGTCAGGCCGCGCGTCTGCCGGGAGAGCTTCAATCGTGTGCCGAGCCGCAAAAGGCTGGTGGCAGTCGAACGCTCGTCGCTACCCTTATTGTTGATGTCAACCTTGTTCATGGGGGGCCGCGAACATCTCCGCTGGTTCGACCTAAACCGTAAGACCGATCAAACGTGTTGTCCATCTTGTGAAAAATGGAACAACGCGTCGGACCGGAATCACGGAACGGCAGGCGAGCGAGCGCGGCTGCTTCCTACGCCGGTTCGCGCTTCAGCGCCTGCGCCATGCAGTGGATGCCGCCGCCGGTCTTGGAGATCTCGCTCATGTCGACCGCCGCCACCTCGAAGCCGCGCGCCTTGAGCTCTCCGATCAGCGTCTGGCTCGACGTCGGCGCGATCACCCGGTCCTTGCCGAGCGACATGAAATTGCAGCCGAGCGCGATCGTGTCCTGGAACGGCACGTCGATGATCTCGTGGCCCTTGCCCTTCAGCCAGTCGACGATGCCGGGCTCGGTGCAGGCGAGGCAGACGGCCGTCAGCTTCTCGGCGATCGGCACCACCATCAGGTCGATATGGACGTAGTATTCGTCGATGAAGGCGATGCGGGTCTCCCAGCCCTCCTTGTCGAACCAGGCCTGCACCTGGCGGGCGCCCTCCTCTTGCGTGCGGGCGCCGCCGCAGCCGATCAGCACCACGCCGTCCTCGATGACGTTGAAGTCACCGCCCTCGAACGTGCCTGCGGTGACCATGTCGTAGATCGGGATGCCGAGTTTTTCGTAGGTGCGGATCGCGGCGTAGTTCTCGCCGCGCCGCCACCAGTTGGCCATGGCGGTGATGAACGCGCCGTAAGGCGTCATGACGCTGGAGTCGCGCGAATAGACCTGCATCGGCAGTTCCGGCGTCGGCTCGTGCCAGTGGATGTTGACGCCGAAATGCTCGTAGGCGGCGACCAGGTCCTTGTGCTGCGCCTGCGCGATCTGGACGTTGCAGGGTGCCTCGCGCAGATGCTTCCTCGACAGCGAGCTGGTCGAGAGGTGGCGCAGGAAATTGGGCGAGCCGAGCAGCACGTCGGTGAGCACGTCGGTCTCGTTGGCGAAACCCCAGCTGGTCAGCGGCGTGGTGCCGCCGGCCGGGTTGCGGCGCTGCAGTGAAAACGGTTCGGCGACGATGCGGTCATGAACGGTCATGGGTTTCTCCTCGTGAGGCAGCATGGGGTGATTGGTTGCTTGGGATCCACCAGTCGCGTCCGCGCGGAGTGGTGACATATTCCGGCCAGCGAAAGCCGATTGGCGGCTCGTAGTCGCAGAGCGGCGCGATCCAGTTCGACCCGCCGACGCCGCCGCCGGTGCGGCTGACGAATTCATCCATCGCCGCCTCGCGGGCGGCTTCGTCTTCCAGGAGGCGCAATGCCGCGAGCGCGACGGTCTTCGCCGCGCAGGTGACCATCGGATCGATGGTCTCGGGAATGCCGCCCAGCGCATTCATTGCCCAGGCCGGATAGGCGTGGCCGTTCTCAGAGCGCAGCGCCGGGCGGGCGACATAGACCCTTGCCGTCGGCGTATGCCACGACATGTCGGCGTAGTCGTCGGACGTCGAATTCACCTGCGACGGCGGCAGGTCGCGGCGCAGGATCGCTTCCGCCTGCTCGGGCTTGATCAGCCGCTCCAGTTCTTCGATGAAAGGCTCCTCGCTGGCGACCCCGCCGGCATTGATCTGGATTTCGCGGGCAATTGTCTTCGCGGTCTCGTCCCAGTGCGGCGGCCCGACGGCCGACAGCGCCTCATAGGCAATCGATGCCATGGCATGGTTGGCGAGCCCCGGCCGCGACTTCGAGACCCAGTGCCGCTCGTGGCGGCAGCCGCTCATCTTGGCGGCGGCCTCGGCGTTGCGGTCGAGCACGGCGGTCACCTGCTCGGCCATGGCAAGCGTTGGCACGCGGATCATGTACTGGATCTCGGCGAGCCCCGCCGGCAGATTGTCGGCGGTCGCCTGCCCGGCCGTGAGAATCGCCTCGCTGATCGACCAGCCGCCCTGATGCGGCAGCATGGAGTCGCGCAACGTCTTCGACGCCATGTACATCGTGAAAAGCGCATCGTTGGCGCCGGGCGCGCGCACCGCCGAATGCGCCTGCGGGATGGGTGCCGCATCGCTTGCGCGAACCCAATTTTCGGGTTCGTCGCACACAAAGCGATAGATCATCGCATAGGCGGCGCCGCAATGCGTGTCCCAGCGCGCCGTGTTGCAGAGCGGCAGCATGTAGAAGGGGTGGAAGGAGATCATGCCGGCAAGGCCGTCATAATAGCCCTTGGCCGCATGGATCGGCTTCGATCCCCGCACCTTCTCGGCCGGCTCGCCGGTGAAGCGCAGCGTGCCTGATATATCGTGGCGCTGCATCGCCGCCTTCACCGCCAGCAGGCCGCCAAGACTGGCAATGCCGAGGCCGGAATGCGGATCGGTGTGGCCGCCGGCCTCGCCCCCGAGACCGGGCCGGGGGCGCTTCACGGTCGTCGCGTCCTGGCAATTGCCCGGCACCGCGTCATATTCGGCATACATGCCGATGGTCGGGCCGGCGCCGTTGGTCCAGTGGGCGCAGAAAGCGGTCGGCATGCCGCCGGAGCCTTCCTCGACGGAGAAGCCCTCATATTTCAGCCGCTCGACATACCAGGCGGCGGATTGGTACTCGCGCCAGGCGGTCTCGCCGAAGTCGAAGATGATCCGCGTCCATGCCGACAGCAACGGCTGGATATCATCCAGACAGGCAAGCGCGGTCGCTTGCGCCGAGGTCATCGGTTTCTCCATGACCAGAAGAAAGCAGTGAAGCGCCTCGCTAAAAAGTGATATGTTTTCCCGGCTCATGCAAATTCGGTTCACCTGAGGCCTCTTGCGAATACCCTCCACCCAGGCATTGCGCGCCCTCGACAGTTTTGCCCGCCATGGCAGCGTCTGGCGCGCGGCGGATGAACTGCACCTCACCCGCAGCGCCGTCTCTCACCAGCTTCGCCTGCTCGAACGCGACCTCGGCTTCGACCTGCTCGAACGCATCGGCAAGGGCGTGGCGCTGACGCCGCGCGGCCAGCGCTACGCCAGCGATGTGCGCAAGGCCCTCACCGTGCTGGGCGACGCGGTGAGCCGCCATGCCGGCACCGGCGTCGGCGGCTCGTTCGCCGTCAGTTGCACACCGGGCTTCGCCTCGCTGTTTTTATGCACCCATATCGGCGAGTTCCGGCAGATGTATCCCGATGTCGCGCTGCGCATCCTGACGCCCAGGCGCCTCGACGATGTCAGCAATGCCGACGCCGACGCCTTCATCGCTTTCGGTGTCGGCAACTGGCCGAACCGGGCGGCCGAGCTGTTGTGCGAGATTTCCTTCACGCCGCTCTGCAGCCCGACGCTGCTCAACAAGGTCGGCGGCTTTTCCAAGCCGGCCGACGTGCTGCGCGCCAATCTCCTGCATCTCGGCGACACCGAGGACTGGGCGCGCTGGCTGGCGCTGTCCAGGGTCGAGAACCCGGATCCGGAAAGCGGCATCTTCTTTTCCGACATGAATTTGGTGTTTTCGGCGGCGATCGCCGGCCAGGGCATCGCCATGGGCGACGAACTGACCAGCCGCCGGGCGCTGAGCGAAGGCCGGCTGGTGCGCCCCTTCGACATCGCGATCAAATCGCCGCGCTCGTATTTCCTGGTGTCCGAGCACGCGAAGGCGAGCCACCCGGTGCTTGAGGCGTTCGCGGGGTGGCTGAGGTCGAAGCTGTCGGAGGTTAGCTAATCTCCCCCCTTGAGGGGGAGATGGCCGCAAAGCGGCCAGAGGGGGTCGGTACCGACTGGGTTCGGCCAAGTCTGGCTTTCAAAGAAGAGCACGTCGGGCTCCACGCGAGACGACCCCCTCTGTCGCCTTCGGCGACATCTCCCCCTCAAGGAGGGAGATCAGCAGCGCCACCTCCATAGATGAATCAAATTTGCCGGTCCGGCGAAAACTATTCGGTTGCGGTGAGCCGCCGCCCTGCCCTACGATTTCAACCGGAGTGAGGAACAAGGCAGGATGCAGCAACCCGGCCGGGCCGCGGAGATCAAGGCAATCGGGATCGGCAAGAGCTTCGGCTCGTTCCGTGCGCTGGACGAACTGACGCTCGATATCGGCCGCGGCGAGTTCCTGACCCTGCTCGGACCGTCCGGTTCGGGCAAGACCACCTTCCTGATGATCCTTGCCGGTTTCGTGCAGCCGAGCGACGGCCGCCTGTTCAGCGACGGCGTCGACATCACCGAGCGGCCGGCTGAGCAGCGCGCCGCCGGCATGGTGTTCCAGGGCTATGCGCTGTTCCCGCATATGTCGGTCGAAGCCAACATCGCCTTCCCGCTCAGGGTGCGCAAGAAATCGGCCACCGAGATCAAGCGGCGCGTCGGCGAGATGATCGAGCGCGTCGGGCTGAAGGGCCATGAGAAGAAGCTGCCGGCGCAGCTTTCCGGCGGCCAGCAGCAGCGCGTGGCGCTGGCGCGCGCGCTGGTGTTCGAGCCGGGCGTTCTGCTTCTCGACGAGCCGTTCTCGGCGCTGGACAAGAGCCTGCGCGGCCAGATGCAGGCCGAGATGAAGCGCCTCCACCAGGAAACCGGCACTACCTTCGTCTTCGTTACCCATGACCAGAGCGAGGCGCTGGCGCTGTCGTCGCGCGTCGCCATCTTCAACCACGGCAAATTGCTGCAGGTCGGCGCGCCTGACGAGGTCTATGACCGGCCGACCAACCGCTTCGTCGCCGAGTTCCTCGGCGAGATCAACATGCTGCCGCTGAAGGGCGTGCGCAATGCCGACAATGGCGCCACCGGCCTCTGCGAGGACCGCGCCGTCAGCCTGCGCGGCAACGCCGCCACCGTCGGCGGCAACGCTATCCTGGCGATCCGGCCCGAGCACATGTCGATCGCGCGCGAGGCTGCGGTGGGAGAAAACGGCATCGCCGCCACGGCAATAGCCTCCACCTATCTCGGTGCAGCGACAAGGCTCGATCTGACGACGCGCAAGGGCGCCAAGGTAACCGTTTCCGTGCCGAACGAGGTCGCCGCTGCTGCGCTCAGCAAGGGCAATTCCGTCTGGCTTACCTGGCCGGCGGAAAAAGGCTTCCTCCTACCGGACGGAGGGCAATGACGATTTGCGAATCTTCAAGTGATGAACCTGGGATTCGCGGTAACTAGCAGAAACACCAACGAAAAAAAGGGGAACTGACATGACGAATGACACCAGGAAACACTCCATCGAGATGCTGTCCGCCAGAGCGGCGCGCGGCGAGATCTCGCGCCGGCAGTTCACGCAGCTTGCAGCACTTGTGCTCGCCGGCACGCCGATGCTGTTGCGCTCGACCGGCGCCTTCGCGCAGGCCAAGGAACTGGTGCTGGTCAACTGGGGCGGCGACGCCATCACCGCCTATGACGCCGCCTATGGCCAGGCTTTCACCAAGGACACCGGCATCACCGTCAAGATGGACGGCTCCGGCCCGACCGAGGGTGCGATCGCGGCGCAGTTCAAGAGCGGCGCCCCGACCTGGGACCTCGTCGACGTCGACCCGTTCTCGGCCATAACGCTCGGCGCCCAAGGCGCGCTGGAGCCGATCGACTACGCGGTCGTCGACAAGAAGAAGATGCGTGAGGGCTTTGGCTGGGAATACGCTGCCTCGACCTATTTCTTCTCCTATGTCATCGCCTACGATTCCGAGAAATACGGCAGCAACGCACCCACAGGCATGGCCGATTTCTTCGACGTCGCAAAATTCCCCGGCAAGCGCTCGCTCTACAAATGGGGTGTTTCGAGCTGGGAGGCAGCCCTTCTGGCCGACGGCATCGCGCCGGCCTCGCTCTACCCGCTCGACCTCAAGCGCGCGCATGACAAGATCGCCGCCTTCAAGGAGAATGTCGTGGCCTATTGGGGCGGCGGCGCCGAGAGCCAGAGCGTGCTGCTCAATGGCGAGGCCTCGATGGCCATCGTCTGGTCGACACGAGCCTCGCTGATCGAGCAGGATTCGGGCGGCAAGATCAAGTTCATCTGGGACCAGGGCCTGATCTCGCCCGGCGCGCTGGCAGTGCTCAAGAGCAACCCCGGCGGCAAGGACGCGGCGATGAAGTTCATCGCCAGCGCCCAGGATCCGGCAAAGCAGCTCATCATGTTCGACAAGCTCGGCCAGGGCCCGGCCAACCCGGCGGCGGATGCGCTGATCCCCGCCGACAAGAAGCGCATCAACCCGGTCGACCCCGAAAACATGAAGAAGCAGATCGCGCTCGACATGGACTGGTACGCCAAGAACTACGGCCCGGCGCTCGACGAGTACACGAAGATCATCTCCGCCTGACCGGCGGGATATCGCATATGGATTCTTGCGAAGAAGACCCCCACCCTGACCCTCCCCACAAGGGGGAGGGAAAGCTGCCGCGCGCCTTACTCATCTTCATGTTCAATGTCGAAAACTTCGGTAATTTGCGAAGATCAGCGCCTGCGGAGTCTCCGTGGGGAGGGGTTAGGGGTGGGGGTATTCGTAGGGCGAAAGCCTCAATTTCCCATATGCGATTGCCCCGGCCTGATCGGCGGGATATCGAACCGGCATGAGAGGCACCCGCTCCGACAGGACGGGCGCGGCGCTGCTGATGGCGCCGCTGCTCCTGTTTCTCGCCCTTGCCTATGCCTGGCCATTCCTCGGCGTCGTCAAGTGGAGCTTCACTTTGCCGACGCCGGGGCTCGGCCAATATGGCGCGCTCGCCACCGACTCGCTGGTGCAGTCGGTATTCATCCGCACGCTGCGTATCGCGGCCATCGTCACGATCGTTTCGGTCGCCGCCGCCTACGCGATCACGGTCGTCTGGGTCCGCGGCACGCCCGCACAGCGCCTCATCGCCGAATTCTGCATCCTGGTGCCGTTCTGGATCTCGGTGCTGACGCGCGCCTTCGGCTGGGTGGCGCTCTTGTCCAACCGCGGCCTGATCAATACCTGGCTGCAGTCGATCGGCTTCATCTCCGAACCGCTGGCGCTGGTGCGCAACGAATTCGGCGTCATCGTCGGCATGACGCATTTCCTCATTCCCTTCGCCGTCTTCCCGCTGGCGTCCTCCATGCGCAGCCTCGACGACCGCGTGCTGCTCGCGGCGCGCGGGCTGGGCTCCAGCCGCATGCGCACCTTCTGGTCGATCTTCGTGCCGATGACGCGTTCCGGCATCATCGGCTCGGCGATGATTGTCTTCGTCTTCTCGCTGGGCTTCTTCGTCACACCGGCGATCCTCGGCGGCGGCCGCAGCGTGATGATCGCCGAGCTGATCTATCTCCGCATCTTCCAGAGCCCGGACTGGGGCCTGGGTGCGGCGATCAGCGTGGTGCTGGTGCTGTTCGTGGGCGCGCTGATGGCGCTGCTGTTCCGCTATGTCAGACCAAAGCAGTTGATCTGATGCCGACCTATCGCCCCGGTCCCGTCTCGCTGGTCCTCGCCGCCCTGGTGGCGCTGTTCCTGCTGTTGCCGCTGCTTGCCGTCATTCCGGTATCGCTGACGCCGAGCCGCATGCTGGCGATGCCGTCGGGTGAATTGTCGCTGCGCCACTACCGGGCGCTGATCGAGGATCCGCGCTGGATCCAGTCGATCCTGCTCTCGATCCGGATCGGCATTGTCAGCAGCGCGTTCTCGACCGTGCTGGCGCTCTGCTTCAGCCTCGGCGTCTGGATGTTCCAGCCACGCTTCACCGCCGCACTGGTCGGCTTCGTGCTGCTGCCCATGGTGGTGCCGCCAGTGGTGTCGGCGATCACGCTCTACTTCCTGCTCACCTCGATCTCGGGTTTCAGCTCGTTCTTCGGCTACGACACCTGGCTCGGCGTCGCCATGGCGCATGCGGTGATGACGGTGCCCTTCGCCACCGTGCTGATCCTGGTCTCGCTCAGCCAGCTAGACCGCCGCATCGACCTCGCCGCGCGCGGCCTAGGGGCCACGGTGTGGGAGCGCGCCACCCGCATCATCATGCCCAACATCAAGTTCGGCATCGTCACCGCCGCATTGCTGTCCTTCGTGCTGTCCTGGGAAGAGATCGGCGTCACCCTGTTCATCACCTCGGTCAACGCCATCACCCTGCCCCGGCTGATGTGGATGGGCCTGCGCGACAACATCGACCCGGCGATCGCCGCACTCTCGGTGATCCTGATCATCATCACCGTGCTGGTGCTGGCGATGCGCAGCGTCGTGGTCAGGCTGCGCGGGGGTCATTGACGGCGCAGGGTCTCGAGCGGACTAGAACGCGCCTAGCCGGTTTTCAGAATATAATTCTGCTGCCGCAACCGCAGTTCAGCCAGCAACATCGCTTCATCGCTCGTGCCGATTAGCGTGCCGGCAATCAGCCCGGCTTCGACCGAATTGGTGGCATGGCAACCATCGGCGCAGACTTCGCCGAACACGCGTTGAAGCATGGCAAGGTCGTCCGGATACAAGTTGACATACGTCGTCGTGAATCATCGGATGATTAAGCCGGCAGTCAGCGCGCGGCAATTGTCATGTCTGGACGTATCGAGCGTCAGCCCTCGTCCTTGGTCTTTCGGGCTTCCTGCTCACCCTTGGCTTTGCCGTGCTCCTTGGCAAGGTCTTTGGCCTGCTGCGGCGAAACATCCGTTTGCTCAGCGATGCGCAAGGCTTCCTTGTCGGAAATGCGATGGTCTTTGGACGGGGTGTTGGTCATCGTAGACCTCCAAAAGGAAAGGCCCACCGAACACCGGCGGGCCTGTATTGTATCAGGCAGCTTCTGCTTGCTGATTGACGGCGGTGGTGGCGATCCCGGTCAGGGTCTCGTCGGTTGCCTTTTCTTCCTTCAGCGTCGCTTCAAGAAGCGCAACCGCATCCTTCAGGCCAAGCTCGCCGGCCCATGTCCGCATCGTGCCGTAGCGCGAAATCTCATAGTGTTCGACCGACTGCGCTGCAGCCAGGAGCCCGGCATCGAGCGCCGGCGAGCCCTTGTATTCTTCCATGATTTCCGCGCCCTCGTCGGTGATGCCGACGATTGCCGGGCAGGTCTTGCCCTGCGGCTTCTTGTCGATGATTGCGAACACCTGTTCGAGGCGGGCGACGTGGCCTTCGGTTTCGCTGCGATGCTTCTCGAAAGCGGCCTTCAGATCCGCGCTCTGGGCCGCCTTCGCCATCTTGGGCAAGGTTGCGAGGATTTTCTTCTCGGCAAAATAGATGTCCTTCAGCGTATCGTGAAACAGGTCTTCAAGCATTTTTTGTTTGGCCATTATGTTCTCCTGTTGGATTGAACCCTCGGAGCAACAATGGGCGGTTGATTGAATTGTTCCGCTCTGAATTTTACTCCCTCCCGGGACTGTCGACCTCAGCCGCTGGAGGTCGGGCCGGTGCCCGGCCTGGCCGCAAATGGCAGGCAGCTGAGTTCCACCTTTCAGAACGAATTCCGATCGAAACTACCCCATCGCGTGACGGATGGTCTTGGACAGCCGGGTCAGGAATGCCGGTCTCGACGAGGCATCGAGCTTCCACGACAGCACCGCCGTGGCCATTCTCCGCGGCAGCACGCCGACCGACAGGAACCAGGCGGCAAGCACGGCGCGCCGGCGCAGAGACGCCGTCATTTCCAGGCTGGCCACGGCGCCCGCAGCCCCCAGCGCCAGCCGGGAATCGCCGGCCACCGGGTGCTGGCGCTGGTCCGCGCAGAGCGATGCCAGCCGCTCTTCAAGATGCACCGGATCGTGGCGGACCGTATCCGACGGCACGATGGTCACGCCGACCTCGGACGCCTGCCCGGACAGCGCCTCCATGCGACGAAAATCGTGCCTCACCCGCCAGCGCGCCCGCTCGGCGAGCTTCTCGCCAAAGACCGAATGGTTGGCGCCGTGGATCCGGTAGGCGCCGACGCATTCGTCGACGGACTGCACATGCCCGTAAAGCGGCGCCAGCGTTGCAAGATAGCCATCGGCGCCCTGGCGGAATTCCGGCTCCGGTATCGGCATGATCGTTTCCAATGTCGTCCGGTCGAAGGCCAGCCCGCTGGTCACGGTCGTTTGGTAACGCCCCTTGTGCAGGAGCTTCGGCATGACGTCGCCGCTGTCGAAAGGCAGTTCGGGCGGCGGAAAGACATCCTTGATGCCTTGTCGCTTGATGCCTTGTCGTTCGTCGACGATATGCAGCCTGGATTGCACCTGGGCCGTTGCCGCGTCCCAGGTGTCCACAATCGTGGAAACGGCGGTCGGATAGAGATAGTCGTCGGCATCGAGGAAGAGCACGATCTTGCCCGAGCTTGCGGCAAAGCCGGTGTTGAAGGCCGCGGCATGCCCGCCATTCTTCTCCCGCGGGCAGGCGAGGATCCGCTCCCCGTAGGATTTCATGATTGTCGTGGAATTATCCTGCGAGGCATCGTCGACGACGACGACTTCGACATCGTCGTAGTCCTGCTCCAGGGCGCTGTCGATGCTTCGCTCGAGGAAACGCGCATAGTTGTAGTTCGGGATGATGATGGATACCGGAATCCTGTTTTGGACAGACTGCATCGCATTTGACCTCGCATCTTGCTTTGGTTTCGGCAAACCCGCACGCGGGCCTGCTCCCTCTTCAAGCGCGTCCCATGAATTCCCTGAGTGAAAGCTTGGCGCCTTCCATCAGGACGGGTCACGTCTCTTGCTTTGCGACTTCATGCCGAGGCCGCCATAGCCTTCGAGAGCTGCCGCCTGGGTCATGGTTGACGGCAGCAAGGGCTCCAACGGTTCGGCTGGGATGACACCGCAACCGGGCCCGACTGAAAGGCTTCGGTCGCGATCAGGTCGGAACCGAAGCGGACAGGCACCTTGAAGGCATGGCGAATGCTGACCTTCAAATGCGGCCGGAACAAGCCATGCACCGAAAACAGGCTCACAAGCCTGTTACATCTCAGGCAGCACGCAGCGTCGGGATGGCGCTGACATCCACTTCGCGCTCCGCGTGCCAGGCATCATAAGCGGCCTGCATCCTGAGCCAGATCGCGGCGCCATCGCCGAACATCTTCCCAAGGCGAGCGGCGACGGCCGGCGACACCGGCTTCTTCTCGCGGATGATGTCGTAGAGCTGCTGGCGCGAGATTCCGAGCAGATTGGCGATTTCCACCTTGGTCTTTCCGGTTGCCGGGATGATGTCGTCAAGCAGCGCTCCAGGGTGGGAGGGGCAGCGCTCCATCGGACGCGTCGGCTCATACACGCTCATAAATCGACTGCTCCAATCTGCCGCCTCAATGATATTGTTCGAAATCGACTTGGGCGGCATCATTGCCGTCGAATTCGAATGTGATGCGCCATGGCCCGTTGACATGCACCGTATAGCGGGTCGGGTTGAAGCCTTTCAAAGAATGGAAGTCGAAGCCCGGCATGTTCATGTCTTCCGGCTTTTCCGAGACTTCCAGACGGTCAAGCCGGACAAGGATGCGCTTGTGCATCTTGGCGTCGATCTTTCCGGTCTTTCCGGTCTGAAAGAGGTCCGCCAGCGCCATCTCCTCTCGACGCAGCGGCGTGAGACGGGCATTCTTGTGGATGTTCATTCGGACCCTCCGGTGAGTGCTGAAGCTTGGTAACTCCAGTCTCCTCGGTCCCGTCCGAATGGACAACCTCCTGAAAGCTCACACCTAGTGCAGCACTGATTGACGCTGTGCCGCCGTTTCTCCATTGTCTTTTCGCGACACTGCTTCGAGGTTCAGCCCATGAAGCGCGGTCTTGCTTTCGGTGCGATTGCCGGCGTTGCCCTGCTGTGCGGCGGCGCGTTCTTGATTGCTGGTCAATCGGCGGTCTCGCCAGAGGCAATCCAGTCATCCGTGACCCGTACCCCTGAATTGATCGACAGCGCCTGGAAGCTGCCCGTGGCCGCCACTTTCAATGCAGACGTCAAATGGCAATCAAACCGGTCACGGTGCGGTCCGGCAAGCGTCGCCAATACATTCCGCTCGATCGGTGAAGAGGAGACAACCGAAGCGGACGTCCTCGAGGGGACGGGAAAGTGCTGGACCGGCTTTTGCATCATAGGGCTCACACTCGACGAGGTCGCCGAGGTTGCTCGAACGAAGACCGGGCGGAAAGTCTCCGTGCTGCGGAATCTGACCGCCGAGGAATTCCGCGAACATATGAAGCGCGCCAATGATCCCAGCCGCCGCTACATCATCAACTTTACCCGTGAGAAGATCTTCGGCGCCGGCAGCGGCCATTTCTCGCCGATCGGCGGATATCTGGAGGCGCAGGACATGGTTTTCGTCCTCGATGTCAACGAACGCTACAAGCCATGGCTGATCGAGCGCGAACGCCTGTTCACGGCAATGGACACAGTCGATAGCGATGGCGACAAAAAGCGCGGCTTGCTTCTGATCGAATGAAAACGAGCGTGATGCGTGGCGCCGTGGTTTGGGCACGGACTGAAGCAAGGGAATAGCGGCACATTCTGTCACATTGGTTCAGGCTTTGCCGTCTCCGTCTGTCAGGAGTCTTCGCCGCACCGATTCCGATTTTCGCGGCCCTGCGCTAGATTGCCTGCAACCGCAACCGGACCGCCATCTCCATGATCGTCCAGACCTGCATCAATGGTGCGCGCCGCGCCGACTTTCACCCGCAACTGCCGCTTGATCCCGAAGCCATGGCGCGCGACGGCGCCGCCTGTGTGGCCGCCGGTGCGGCCGAGCTGCACATCCATGCGCGCGGGACGAATGGCCGCGAAAGCTTGGCGCCAGAAGCAATGGACCCGACGGTGCTCGCGCTCCGCCGCGCCTGCCCGGGAACGCTGATCGGCGTCTCCACCGGCGCCTGGATCGAGAACGACGAGGAGCGCACGCTTGTGGCCATCGCCGGCTGGCGCAAATTGCCGGACTATGCCTCGGTCAATCTCAGCGAGCCGGCGGCACCGCTCGTGATGGAGAGCCTGCGCCAGCGCGGCATCGGCGTCGAGGCGGGGCTTGCATCGATCGCCGACGCCGAGCGTCTGGTCGGCCTCGACCATGGCGGGCGCGTGCTGCGCATCCTGATCGAGATTTCGGAGCAGACGCTGGACGAGGCCTTCGCCGTGTCGGCTGGCATCGAGGCAGTGCTTGAACGGGCCGGAATACGGCGGGCGATGCTTCTGCATGGGTCCGACGCCACGGTCTGGCCGTTCGTGCAGCGGGCTGCGGAGCGACACTGGTCGACACGCGTCGGGTTGGAAGACGGCGGGGCGCTGCCGGACGGAACGACGGCGTCCGGCAATGCCGCGCTGACGGCCGCGGCGGTCGCGATATTTCGCGCAGGCAGATAGCGGCGGCCCTGCCGCGCGCCAAGGTCAGGCGTGGTACGGCACAGGGCGAGTTACTCTGCGTTTTCACTCTGCAAGAGCCGCTTCGGAGAACGCCCGAACACACGCTTGAACGCATTGCCGAAAGCGCTTTCGGAGGCGTAACCAAGCGATTGCGCCAGACCACCAACCGAAGCCCCGGATCGACGCATGGCTTCCCGGGCGCGATGCATCCGCCAGCGCGTCAGGTAGTCGAGCGGTGCCACGCCGACCAGTTCCTTGAAGCGGCGCGCAAAGCCTGAGCGCGACATGCCGATGGAAGTGGCAAGCTCATTTACCGTCCAGCCATGGCCGGGATCATTGTGCATCAGGCTGAGGGCGGCACCGACGCGTCGGTCGGTCAACGCGCCGACCCAGCCCATGCTGTCGATGCCTTGCTTGGCGACGTAAGCCCGCAACGTCTGCACGAGCAGGACGTCGCCCATGCGACGTGTCATCAGTGTCGAGCCCATCGACGCCGCATCGAGCTCTTCGTCGAGCACCGCCAGCGAGCCGCGCAGGATCGTCGCTGCCCGATCGCTTTCGGGGATGTGCATGAATTTGGGAAGGGCATCGAGCAGCAGCTGCGCGTTGCCGCCCTCGAAGACGAAGCTTCCCCCGATCAACGCCGTTTCATCGCCCCCGTAGCGGGCGATATTCGAATGCTTCCAGTCGAAGAACGAGATTCCGTCTTCGGGCCTCATGGAAAGATCATTGGTGATCACATGGGCGGGGGCGTTCGCCAGCAGAAAGGTATCGCCGGCGCTGAGCGCAAAAGGTTGTTCGCCGGGCAATTTGATCCAGCATTGACCCCGAAGAACAGCCGCGAACTTCAGCGCGGGTTTCGCCGGAAAACGGAACGACCATCGCCCGCCCGCTTCGAGACGCGTGCAGCGCGCGCTCGCGATGTCGAGAAGCGAGAGCACATCGGATAAGGGGTCAATCATGGCAAAATTGGACGATCGCGACGAAACAATGGAGCTTCGAGCATAGATAATCCAGCAGCCTTTCACAACATTAGATGGTGAAAGGAGACAATCATGTCTGGAATGAAAGGAAAAGTCATCGCAATCACCGGTGCAAGCAGCGGCATAGGAGAGGCAACTGCGCTCCTGCTGGCCGAGCGTGGGGCCAAGATGGTGCTCGGGGCACGGCGTGCTGATCGTCTTGCAGCGCTCGTCAACCGTATCGAGAGCGCGGGCGGCGAGGCAGCCTGTCTGGCGATGGACGTGAAGAAGCGAGAGGATCTCACGAAGCTCGTTGCTCTTGCCTGCGACAGGTTCGGCAAGATCGATGTTCTGATCAACAACGCGGGCATCGGCCCGATCTCCCTGCTCGATGAACTGCGCGTGGAGGATTGGGAGGAGATGATCGACATCAACATAAAGGGCCCGCTCTACGGCATCGCAGCTGCCTTGCCGGTGTTCCGCCGCCAGGGCTTTGGCCACTTCATCAACCTTCTTTCGACTGCGGGGCTGACCATCAACCCGACAATGGCAGTCTATGCCGGAACAAAGAATGCGGTTCGGGCGATTGCCGAAGGCTTGCGACTTGAAGCCGGCCCCAAGCTGCGCGTGACCAACATATCGCCGGGCTTCGTCCAGACGAACTTCCCGGACTCGATGACCAATCCGAAGATCAAGGCGGAGATGGAAAACCGCATGGGCGAAATCGCGATCACCCCCGATGCGATCAGCCGCGCCATCGCCTTCGCGATCGAGCAGCCGGCCGACGTCGATGTGAGCGAGATCGTCGTTCGACCCACAGCGCAGGCTTGATCGCTGCGCAGCTCTTGCTGTTATTAAAAGTTTCCCGTAATGTATTTTCATATCAGAAAGAAAAATCATCAATTTCTTCTCGTTTATGAAAGCTCGACCTTTGCGGGAACATCTCGATCAGACCGACCGGCGACTGGTCAAACTGCTGTCGCAGGATGCCCAACCGGGCATCAACCGTATCGCCGAGACTATGGCGATCTCGGTGCCGACGGTGCGCACGCGGCTGCGCAATCTGCTTGACCGCAACCTGCTCAAGATCGTCGGGCTGCTGAACCTGACCGAGCGCCCCGAGCTGATCTCGGCCATTGTCGGCATCAATGCGCAGGGGCGTGGCCGTGCGCGCGAGCTGGCGCAGCGCATTTCCGAACTGCCCTTTGTCAATTCGGCCGCCGTGGTCACCGGGCGCTTCGACATCATCGTCGACGTGACCGTGGCCGGCGATGTCGCCGATCTCTACCGCATCACCAGCGAACTGATCCCCGGCGCCGGCATTCCGGGTGAGGTCGTGCGCAGCGAAACCTTCGTCGTCATGGCCTCCTGCAACAAATGGGTGAGCCTGCCGGAAGGCTGCTGGTCGGAAGACGTTGCGCGTAAGGACACGCCATGAAGATCGCGGTTCTTGGCGGCCTCGGCCTGCAAGGCCGGGCGGCGATCGCCGATCTCGTCGCCAGCGACGGTGTCGAAGACGTGGTCTGCGTCGATACCGCCTCGGATGGGGCTGCCCGGCTTGGCGGCCTGACCGACCTTGCCCGTGTCCGTTTCGTCGTGCCCGAAGGAGCGATCGGCCCGGCGCTGGCCAATGTGCTGGCGGATGTCGACGCCGTCATCGACCTGTTGCCGCAGCCGCTGATGCGCGATGCCGTGCAGGCGGCGATCGCGACGCGCACGCCGCTGGTCACCACCAATTACGGCAAGGCCATCGCCGATCTGGCACCGGCGGCGGAAAAGGCCGGCGTTTCGATCATGACCGAATGCGGGCTCGACCCCGGTATCGACCTTGTCCTCTACAGCCACGCCGCCCGGCAGTTCGACGCCATCACCTCGATCGATTCCTACTGCGGCGGCATTCCCGAACCGAAGGCGATGGCCAAGCCCCTGTGCTACAAGGTGAGCTGGAACTTCGACATGGTTCTGGTGAGCCAGAACCGCGACAGCGTGCTCATCGAAGACGGCAAGCGGGTCGAGGTGCCGGCCGGCCGGCAGCACGACAACCGCTTCATCCACGAGATCGAGGTCGCGGGGCTGGGCCAACTGGAAGCCTTCCCCAATGGCGACGCGCCGCACTATGTCGAGATGCTGGCCGCCGCCAGAGGGCTGCAGCGCTCGGGCCGCTATTCGCTGCGCTGGCCGGGATGGTCGGCCTTCTGGGCGCCGTTGAAGGAGCTCGGCTTCCTCTCCGAGGACAAGGTGCCCGGCACCGGCTCGAGCCCACGCGAATTCCTTGGCCGGCTGCTCGGGCCGCAACTGCAGTACGGCGCCGACGAGAAGGACCTGTGCGTGATGCGCAATGTCTTTGCCGGCAGCGAGGGCGGCCGCCGCAAGACCGTGACCTCGGACCTGATCATCGAACGCGACCTCGCCTCCGGCCTGTTCGGCATGAGCCTCGGCGTCGGCTATCCCGCCAGCATCGTGGCGCAGATGCTGGCGCGGCGCGAAATCGCCACGCCCGGCCTGCTCAACCCACTGCTGCATGTACCCGACCGCCGCTTCCTCGACGAACTGGCCAGGCGCGGCATCCGGGTGTCCGAAACGGTCGGCTGGGACTGAGGAGACAGATTTTCGAACGGTGGCCGCCGCCGGCAACGGCGCTGCCGCTCAAAAAGCACCCCCAAAAGGGTGAAAACAACAAAGTGGAACAACAACAACAACAGGAGGAATGCCCAATGAAGATTGCCAAGCTTTTCATCGCCGCACTTGCGCTCGCCGGCCTCACCACTGCTGCCAGCGCCGGAACGCTCGACGACATCACCAAGCGCGGCGAATTGCGCGTCGCCGTGCAGACGCAGGGACCGCCCTTCTCGCTGGTTGGCGCCGCCGGCGAACGCACCGGCAGTTCGGTCGAGCTTGCCGAACTGATGGCCAAGGAAATGGGCGTCAAGATCACCTTCCTCGATTTCGACTGGGACGGGCTGATCCCGGCGCTGCTGTCGGGCAAGGCCGATCTTCTGGTCGCCGACATGACGCCGACGCTGGCGCGTGGCATGAAGGTCGCCTTCACCAAACCTTACATGTATACGGGCAGCACCGTCTTCACCAAGGCCGACAGCAAGTTCAAGACCACCGAGGACTGCAAGGCCAAGGGCACCAAGATCGCCGTGCTGCTCGGCGCCACCGGCGAGAAGGAAGCCAAGAACGCCTTCCCCGACGCCGACATCAAGAGCTACAAGGGCGGCGGCCCGCTGCTGCTCGACGCCGTCAACAACGGCCAGGCCGATTGCGGCGTCAATGACGTCTCGGCGGTCAAGGGCCAGTCGACCGCCTATCCCGCCGGCAGCTTCACCATCATGCCGGATCTGCTGTCGAAGGAGCCGCTGGCCTTCGCCACCCGCTATGACGAGCCGGACCTGCTGGTCTGGATGAACCTGTTCCTCGACCAGGTCAGCATCGACGGCCGCCTGCAGAAGAACCTCGACTACTGGGTCAATTCCGACGCTTGGAAGAAGGACCACTGACGAATAGGAGGTAGTGAGTAGTGAGTAGTGAGTAGTGAGTAGTGAGTAGTGAGTAGGAACTAGCAGTTAGGGAGCAGGGAATGGTGAATAGCCATTCCGGACACCCTCACTACTCACTACTCACTATTGCCCATTCACCAGTCACCGCCCCATGCTCGAAAACTTCAGCTTCCGCACCATCGTCGAGTATCTGCCGCTGTTCGGGCAGGGTCTCGTCACGACCGTGTGGCTGTCCCTGATTTCCTTTGCCGGGGCGCTTGCCGTCGGCATCGTGCTCAGCGCCATGAACCTGCAGCGCGGTTGGCTGTTTCGCGTCCCGGCCAAGGCCTATATCGACGCGGTGCGCGCCACGCCCTTGCTGGCGCAACTCTATTTTCTCTATTTCGGCCTGCCCCGCCTCGGCTTCGTCCTGCCCGAGCTCGTCGTCGGCATCCTGGCCCTGTCGCTGAACAGCGGCGCCTATGTCGCCGAGATCATCCGCGCCGGCATCCTGTCGATCCCGCGCGGCCAGGTGGAAGCCGGCGTCGCGTCGGGGATGACCTATGTCCAGCGAATGCGACTGGTCATCCTGCCGCAGGCGTTCAAGGTGACGATCCCGCCGCTGCTCGGGCAGGCGATCGTGCTGGTCAAGGATTCCGCGCTTTTGTCGCTGATCTCGGTCGCCGAGCTGACACGCGCCGGCCAGTTGCTCGCCTCCGACCGCTTCATGCCGGCGGAAGGCTTCATCACCATCGCCGCCTTCTATCTCCTGCTCTACTACTGCCTCAAGGGATTGGCGGCGCTGTCCGGCCGCTGGCTCGGCTTGCAGCCGGCAAGGAGCAGCACATGATCTGGCAGCAGCTGCAAAGCCTTGCAGGCAGCTATCCCCTCGCCCTGCGCGGCCTTGGCATGACGGTGGTGCTGTCGCTGATCAGCCTGGTGCTGGGCACGCTGCTCGGCTTTGGCCTCGGCATCCTCAGAACCGGCGGCAACCGGCTGATCAGCGCGGCGATCGGCGCCTGGGTCGACCTGATCCGCGGCACGCCGTTCCTGGTGCAGATCTTCCTGATCTTCTTCATCCTGCCGGAACTCGGCATAGAGCTCGACGCCTTCACCGCCGGCATCATCGCGCTGACCAATCTGGCCGCCTGCTTCATCTGCGAGATCGTCGCCGCCGGCATCCGCTCGGTGCCGACCGGCCAGGTCGAGGCGGCGCTCGCGTCCGGCCTGTCGCGCTGGCAGCGCATGCGCCAAGTGGTGCTGCCGCAGGCGATGCGCATCGTGCTGCCGCCGCTGGTCGGGCAATATGTGCTGCTCATCAAGGACTCCTCGGTGGTCTCGGCCATCGGCCTCACCGACCTCACCCGCGTCGGCTGGCTGGTGGTGCAGCGTGTGCCGAACGGCCTGCTGGTCTTCTTCCTCGTCGGCCTCGGCTATTTCATCGTCTGCTATCCCTTGATCATGCTGGCGAGACGGCTGGAGCAGCGCATGGGCGCGGCCCATGGCGAGGTGCAGTTGTGACATCGAACCCAAAGGGTCAGGCAAATATGACCAAAACCGGCATGATCGATTTTCGCGGCGTCAACAAATGGTTCGGCGCGCTCAATGTGCTCAGGGATATCACGCTGAGCGTCGAACCACGCGAGGTGGTGGTCGTCTGCGGCCCCAGCGGTTCGGGCAAGAGCACCTTGATCCGCTGCATCAACGGGCTGGAGACGATCCGCGACGGCGACCTGGTGGTCGACGGCCAGCGCCTCGGCGACCCCGCCACCAACATGACCCGGCTGCGCACCGAGATCGGCTTCGTCTTCCAGTCGTTCAACCTCTATCCGCACAAGACAGCCCTCGAGAACGTCACGCTCGCTCCCATCCATGTGCGCAAGATCCCGCGCACCGAGGCCGAGCAGGCCGGGCGCGAGCTGCTCGCCAAGGTCGGCCTTGCCGACAAGGTCGACGCCTATCCAGCACAACTGTCCGGCGGCCAGCAGCAGCGCGTGGCGATCGCCCGCTGCCTCGGCATGCGCCCCAAGATCATGCTGTTCGACGAGCCGACCTCGGCGCTCGACCCCGAGATGATCTCGGAAGTGCTCGACGTCATGGTCGCGGTCGCCGAGGAAGGCATGACCATGATGGTGGTGACCCACGAAATGGGTTTTGCCCGCAAGGTCGCCCAGCGCGCCGTGTTCATGGACGCCGGCGCCATCGTCGAAAGCGGCACGCCGGAGGAGTTTTTCTCCGCGCCGAAGACCGATCGCAGCCGGGCCTTCCTCAGCAAGATTCTAAGGCACTAGAGCCAAAATCCAAAAGTTGGCTGCCGCCAACCGTGCGCAGGGTTGCGGAATACCCTTGCTTCATCTCCGTGATGAGCCGGTGCCACAATCCCGCGGCCGAAGGGATTCTACGCCGCGATCGCCCTAAGCGCCTTGTCCATCGAGAAACTACCCGTCGTCCCGTCTTCGTAGGTCACGCCAAAACATCGAGTCGTATAGCCTGGACCGCGATCGTAAGTTGGATAGAAAGACGCGGGAAGCGATTTCAACTCCCAACCGGTCCTGGCACAGTGGTCATCATAGACTGCGCGAATATCGGCCAGATCGTCCTCGCCAAATTGCTGCTTTATCTCTCGGTCATCCAAAATCCGGGAAAAATGCTCTTTGGCAGCGGTGACGGTTGCAAAGGTTCGCCCCGACCTGAGAGACACTGACTTCGACACGGTTACCTCCTCGAAATGCTTGGTTTGTAGGATCAGATACGCGGCGTAATCCGCGCGGCTGTCCGAATATCGGCGATTTGCGTACCGAGGGCCTGCAGATTTTGACGCATGTCGTTGAACACCGGCTGCTCGGCATCGGGATCGCTGATCGTGACGATAGCTGTGAAGGGCACACCTTCCTCGGGCATCGCCTCACCTGCTCGGGTCAGGTAATCGACGAACAAGCGCCAGTTCGAAGATGGGCCGACGCCTTGCGGGAACGTCTTGGCGAGAACCTTGACCGGGCTCCACTTCAGATCGTGCTCAATCAATTCCGCTTCGACCGCCGGCGATTCGCGTTTCGTGGGGAGATAGAGCGGCTCAAGCCGTCCTTTCCATCCACCGCCCGCCTGCTCCTGCTGCAGTGTCGCGTTGATATTGACGCGGACGAACTCCGAACCGAATCTTGCGTCAAGCGGTGGCGTAGAGACGAGTGTGATCTTCGCTCGGCCGCGGCACCTGCCGCCTTGACCGACCAGCGAGGCGGGCCATGGAAACCGGAAGTTGATCTGCTGGTCGCGCCTGATTCGGGATGCGAAGACGAGCGTGATCGCATGGTCGCCGGTCTCGAGTATCCGGTCAGCGGATGGCGGCATGCCGAAGCCGACCATGTGCCGCGCAATGGGTGCAAGCGCCGTGGCCTGCAATGGCACCGGCATCTGCGCGTGGTGGACGAGCAAACCGATCAGAGTCTCGCGCGAGACCTCTCCCTCAATCGCGTGGTCAAGCACGGCGGCGGTTTTTGCGACAAGCGGCGAAGCGTAGCTCGTGCCACATCCGTCGATGATCGTTCCGTCGGGCAGGATCGAGAACAACCCATGCCCGAGCGTCGGATGCTGGGAACCCGATCCGCCAATATGGGCCAGGTCAGGCTTCACCCCGGCGCGCAGGCCAGGCCCCCGCCGGCTGAAACGCGTCGGTGCAAAGGGCACACAGCCGTCATGTCCTGGCGGATTCAGCGCGGCCACAGCGACATTGCGGGCGCTTTCCGCAGGCGTGAGCAAGCCGTCGTTGCGGACGTTGACCAAGCTAGCGAGAGCCGCAGTGGAGTCTGCGGGCCACTCGGCGCGGAGATCCTGGGGTTGGATATTGCCGGCCGAAATGAACACCACCGCGTTGTTGGTCTCCGCAATCTGGTCGAGCCGCGCCGCGTGAGGGCTGTATCGGTCCGGTGCGGCGGGCTGAAGGATGTTGAGGCTCATGTTGAACACCCGCACCCCGTGGCGAGCGCGGGCATCCGAGACGGCTGACTCCATCTCGTCGAAAAACTGCGGCAGGCCGTCCGGATAATAGGAAGCAAAGGCCCCAGCCTTGCGCTCGTTCGGGAAGACGGCAAGGTCGACCAACTCCGTGCCGTCCGGCTCCGGGCAGGTTGCGGCGCCATTCAATGCGCCACCGACGGCGGCCAGACCACCGATGAAGGTGCCATGAGCGAGATCGACGTCTTCGTCGGCGAGGATGTCCCAACGGCCGATCACCCAGTCCGACAGCGCCTCACTGATTCCACCATCAATAATGCCCATGCGGGGATGAGTGCGTCGGCTATCACGGACTGGAATGGTGACATCGGTTGGTCGAAAGCGCTGGGTTGGCGCGGACGGACTGACAGCCCGAACAACGATGCCAGGCAGTTCGATCCGCCGAACCAGTGGATGGCGGTCAAGAAAGGCGAGAAGCCGGGCATGGCGATCGACGTCGGGGTTAAACACAGCCAGTTCGCGACGACGCTCGCCGACCAGCGCCTCATTCAACCGCAGGACAGGATGATTGCTCGATTGGTCGAGCCGGACCGAAAGGATCGGCTGCTTGTTCCGATGACTTGGCAGCCGCTCGACCGAGAGTCCGCGTTCCAGGGCATTGAAGCCCGCGATGAAACTTTCGGCGAGGCGACGGTGACCTGCATCGAGGCGATCCCACTCGGAGCGCGGCGGTGGGTTGTCAAACAACTCAACTTGATAGGCGCTTCCGGTCATCGGGTTTGAAAGCCACGCAACGGCCTCCTCTGCTGAAAAGCTGCGACGGTCAGCCGGCCCGTAAAGCTCTATATGGTCAATCGCGCCTGTCTCGCTTTTTCGCGCGGACGGATGTGGCTCATCCTTTTGCTTTTGTTCGTTGAACCGCATCTCGGTGTGGGTTTCTGCCCTTGCCATCTCAGCCGCGACTTGCCGAAGCGTGCCGGGTCTCGCTTCGACGATCATGACGCCGAGATCGCCACCGCCCACGACGGGCGTGCGATTGTCGCGAAAGAGGCTTGCAACAGGCCGATGACTCTTGGCCCATGCATCGCGGCGCAAAACGACCTTCACATAGCCGACGTCGCCCTGCGACTGAGCGCTGAGCACGCCCGAAATCGTGTCAAGCTGGCTCAGCAGGGCGTTTCTATGGATCACAAACTCGGCATCGCGGTGCGCAAAGAAATCCTTTCGCCCGCCACCGCCGCCAGCCTCGCGGGCTTCTTCGTAATTTTCTGGATTGAGCACAATCTGGATCGGGCTAGCCATTCGCCACCTCGCCCTCACCGGACTTGGTTGCTCGGCCGAGCTGGCGGCTCACTGTCGACTTGTCCTTGCCGGCGATCTCGCCAATGTCGGCCATTGAAAAGCCCAGGATCGGATCGTCCCGCATCGCGCGAAACAAATTGCTCGAATCGTCAAACAGCAGCGCGCGGCGCTCACTTTGAACACGGGCCGCGTTCAACGTTGCGAACTGGCGCAACGTGTCGAGCAATCCCCGCCTGTCCTCTTCTCGAACGGTCGTGGCCTTCTTGTACGTCCGCACGAGAGATTCAATCTCCGCCCCGGTGGACCCCTCGGTAAACCACGCAATCAGCCGTAAATGGATGTCGGGAGCTTTCACGGGCGGCATGAAATACGCCGCAATCGCCTTTCTCATCTCAAAGTCCGGTTTGGGGATTTCGAGTTGAACCTCGAACCGCCGCCAGACGGCCATGTCGAGTAGCTTGGGATGATTGGTGATCCCGATGGTGAAACCAACATCCCGGCGCGCATCGAGGTTCTGCAGCAGCGCGTTCACGACGCGCTTTATCTCCCCCACTTCCTGCGGGTCATCGCGGACCTTCGCGATCGCATCGAACTCGTCCAGCAGGAGAATGCAACGATGGCGGTTCGCGAATGTGAACAGATTGCCGATGTTACGTGCCGTGGTCCCCAGGAAGGACGATACGAGGCCGTCCAGTTTCACCAGTACGATTGGTAAATCAAGCTGCTGAGCCATCCACAACGCCAACCGCGTCTTGCCGGTGCCTGGCGCGCCATAGATGAGGCAGGTCTTCGATGGCCGGATATCGATCTCGGTCAGGGCATCGAAATTGGCCCATTCCTCGATGATAGTCCCGATGGCCTGGCTGACCGTCGCATTGAACAGTGGCGCGGCCGGTTGAATGTCCGCCGGGAAGATCACGTCAGCCAGCGCTGCGGCCGTCTCTCGATCGACAGGGACGGACGTGTTGCGACGCAGTATCTCGCCAGGAATTTGAGCCTTAGAACGCTCAATGCGGCTCGGCGAAAGCTCCTTTGTCCGATCCGCCATTGTAAGGATGCTCGTAAGCGTGGCGGCCTGCTTTGAATCCCCTTCCTTGGCCAAGGCGTCGCGCAAGCGCTCGATTTGCTTGCGCGAGGCCGGCGACGCGTCGGCTATCGCAGCTCGGCAAAGCGCTTGCACGATTGTGAAATAATCCATGTTGGTCCTTTGCGCTTAGTTGCACAACATAGCGACAACGATGCATGTACATCAAAAATTGGTGCAACTCAAGACATATTGTTGCATCATTTAGACGTTTCGGTGCGAAATTGAATAGCGGCATAGGGCCGATTTCTAGCTGCCCCGACATCTGTGGCGCTGGTGAATCAGACCGAGGCGGCAGATGTCGGCCAGCTCATCGCCGCTTCAACAAGGTGGCGAGAAGAAAGCCTTCCGGTGCGTCCGAGCCTGCCTTGATCTGACCGGGGATGACCGCGCCCGTCGGCGGATCATTGAGCGCATCGGGTGGGACTTGCTGAGCTTCATCGTCTGTCTTTTCGATGAGACGGTTGGGGTGCTGCATGAAAGCGACCACCTGTGAAAGTCTGCTTCGGATCAGATCGCGTCTTCCCCGCGTCCCTCACAGCGTCGCCAGCCGCGAATTTGTCATGGTTTTTCCATAGGCTAGCCGCAGCGTCCGCTTCTCCTCCAGCGCAACGATGACACTTGTGGCAAAATCCGTTTTGTACATGACGGCGAGCCGTGTCAGCCCGCCTGGCGTGAAGACGTTGATCTCCAGAAGTTTGTCCCCGACGATGTCGAGCCCAACCAGAAACATGCCGTCGTTGATCAGTTTGGGGCGCACCATCTCGGCAATGCCCAACATCGTGTCCGTTACCTTGACTTTGCGGGCTGTTCCGGCGGCATGGATGTTGGACCGGATGTCGCCCTTGGCTGGAATGCGGCGAAAGGCTGCGTAATTGCCGTCGCGCACCAGCGGCAGGCCGTTCAGCAGGAAAAGACGCACGTCACCAGCCTTGGCTTCCGGAATGTAGACCTGCGCGATGAGATAGCCGTCACCGCTGGCCGCTTCGAAAATCTGGTTGAGGTTGGAATCGGTAGGCGTCGCAATATGGAAGACGTTCTTGCCCCCCGACCCCTGGAGTGGTTTGACGATGCAGCCCTTCGAGTGCTTGTCGATAAATGCGCGGATCTCGGTAATACTGCGCGATATCAGGGTAGCCGGCCTGACCGCCTCGGGAAAAGACTGAAGGTAGAGCTTGCTCTGTGCCTGCCCTAGACCGTCCGGATCGTTGACGACAATGACGCCGCGTTCCGCCGCGAGCCGCCCGAACATAACGCCTGCGTTGGCGGCCCATGGTCGATCGCTTGCGTCCAGCGACGGGTCGTTGCGCAGAAACACAATGTCGATATCGCTTATCGCGAAGGTTTTTTTCTGCTTCGCGGCATCCTTCAGGGCGGCATGCAGTCTGTCTGATGTCTTGTAGGGAGCGTCCGGCAGAACCGCGACGCTGGCAGCCAGACTGTCATCCGGACGCAGTATGAAGTCGCCGGGTTCAACATAGACGACGGAATGGCCGCGCTGGACCGCAGCCAGCGCCAACGCTGTCGTCGTGTAGCCGGGCGTCTCGCTCTCAATGGAATTGACAAAGAACGCAATGCGCATCGAGGAGACTCCGCTCAGGTTTCAACCATATCGATCGGACCGATTCCCGCCATCGCTTTCTTGAGGCGCGAACGCGCCGCGTCGGAAGACAGAAACGCAGGTTCGAGGCGCGGCGCCCGCAGCAAGCCGCGCGCGTTGAGTTCCTGGATCGCTCCGAAATGCGCGGCGGAGATCTTGCCGATCCAGAACGGCGTGAGGCTGCCGCCACCCTTCAGATGATCGAGGACCTGCACCACGCCGCGCAGATAGATGGCGTCTTTTGCCAGGCCCCCGCCTCGATAGACACGCAGCACGACGTTGAAGGCGCTGCGCTCGTCGAGACCGAAATCCCTGTGGAGAATGCGGAAGGTTTCCTCGAACGTTGCGCCGTCGAGCATCGCCCGACAGGCGATGACCCTGGCCGCGATCAGCCTCAACCGCGCTGCCGTCATGCCACCGACCAGATACTCCGCCAGCACGGCCAGTCCCTCCTGCATGCCCTCATAGCCGGCGAGCCCGTTGCGGAAGATGGTGAGCCCCTGCGCATCGCCGTTGAAATAGGTCAGCAGGTGAACACCGATCTCGTGATTGAGCAGCGCAGTCAGACGCTCCGGTGGAAGGTTCGTATCGCGCGAAACCAGCAGCCGGTTTCGAGAGACAAGGAGGCCGGCCGGCAGGTCGCCGCGAATTTCCACGGAAGCATCGAATTCGGGATAGGCTGCCCGGTATCCGGCGATCATGTCTCGCGCGGCCGCGGCGACAGCGTCGGCGCCCAGGCCCTTCCGCCGGGCCGCCGAAGCAACTGGCGGTATCTTTTCGAGAACAGTGCGTGCCCTCGCCGCCAAGCCCGGCTCGACGCTGCCATAGAGTGCTCGTCCGAGTTCGACGAAGCGCGGCGTTTCGCGTGCCGCGAGCATCGACAGCTGCAGATCGAGTTCCTGCTGCTTTTCGGAGAGCAGCTTGGCCAGGAGCGGATCTTCCAGATGATCGAGCGAGACCGAATAGAGCTTCCGTTTCTGGGCGGCGACCTCGAACTCGAGCGGCCTGTAGAGCAGTACGGGCACACGCTCGAAGGCGCCTGCCTGGAATTCCAGCCATGCTGGTTCGGCATTGATCGGTGTGACGGCAAGCAGAAAATCGAATGTCGACGCGACGTTGTCGATCGCCCGATCAGCGCGCACGACTGCGTCGATATAGGCGCGCCGCCCCAGCGAACGATGGGTTGCCGGCTGTTCCAGCCTTGATGCCTTCAGGAAGGCGCTGACGGCCTGAAGCGCGGAATCGACCATGTTGGCGACGACGAGGTCGTGGAGTTCAGGGTAGACGCGCTTCGTGCCTGGCACCCGGTAGATCGGTGCGAAGCGTACCGTCAGGCACGCCTCGTCACCGAGATCATCCCAGAGCCGTGCTTCGGCGCGTGTCGTGGGGTTGAGTTCTTCCACGCGGGGCGTGCGGTACTTTGCTTCGCGTGCGGACGCAGCGGTGGCGAAGCGCTCGAGTGCCGCCTTCTCCGCCGCCGTGTCGCCGCAGGCCAGTGCAATCTCGAAAGGCGGCAGGAACGGAACATCCTCCGTCAGGAACCGGTCTTCGGTCAACTCGCCGATGTCCAGCACGAGGAAGGCGCCGCAGTGATCGCGCATCCTTCGCGCCACCAGCCGCGCGACCTCGCCGGCGAGGCCAATGTCGGCCGCGATCAGATAGGACGCGTTGGCGGAGACGGCATGGAACGCCGCATCCTGATGCGACCCCACATGGACACACAGAAAGGGCAGCGGCCGATCCATGTGCAAACGGTTGCCATTGCCGAACTCGCGGCGGATCGGCTTGCCGTCCCGGAAAAGCGCATCCAGGTCCGCTTCGATCTCCGCCCGCGGAGACGCGGGCTCGACGAGCTTCGGCTTCATGTCATGCCTCGCAGCGCGGCCTCAAGAACGGGCACCGTGGACGCCAGCATGGCGCGTAGCCGCTCGATTGCTTCCCAGTCGGGATCGCCGCTCCATTCGTCCATGAAAATCTTCTTGAACTCGACCGCGATGGCGCACCCGTTTTCCAAGAAATTGGCGTGGACGAAACGGGTCTGTTCGCCCTTGCCCTGGAAGGACAAATTCTCGCGCACGTCGATCGGCTCGCCGTTGAGACGCTGGCCGCGAAGCGTCTCGATGAAAGCGCCGACGACCGGTGCCCAGCGCTCGCGATCCATGGAAGACGTGCCAATGTTGATATCGGGTGCGACGTCGCGAGACGTAGGCATAGCCTTCGGTCCGTCGCGCCGGTGATTATAGCTGTGGACGTCGACAAGAACGAACTTGCCATAGCGCTTCTCGATACCGGCAAGGACACGGTTCAGCTCACCGTAGAAGGCGTCGTGAAAGGAGAGAGACTCCTTAACGATGTCGTCGGCCGGCTGCTCACGCCAGACTCTCAGGCCCCAGGACTGGTCCGGCGACCGGTAGACCGCGGCGTCGCGCGCGCGGTTCAGATCTACTTGGAAGCGCGACCGATGAACGATGATCTGGGTGGGAAAATCGGCGATGAAGCGCTCGGTGAACGGGTCCTCTTCTCGACGCCGGTCGGAATCGGAGAGACACATGAGCGATCGACAAGCCTTACCCACGTCGGTGCCGCTGTGGATAGCTGTACCTACTATTGGCGACTCTCCGAGCTTGATCGTCCAGCCTGCCAGCGATCCGCCCGGATCATTGTTGCCCGGATCATTGTTGGAAGTCATCGTGTTCACAGTCCATCGAATGCGGGAGAGTGTGAACGGTTCCGGTTTATCGAACAAGCGATCGCTGGATCAGCAGGCTGAACCGTCTAAAACGTCAGCCGAAGGTGGCCAACGGTTCGGCACGGACCTCGACCCACTGACAGCGCCGGCTGTCGTGATAGAAGGACTGGAAGGGCGGCGGGAATGAAGGATCGGCGAAGGCGCCGACCGGGATGGCGACCAGGCCGGGTTGTGTGTCGATCCGGTAATGGACGCTGGTGCCGCAGTCCGGGCAGAAACTATAGGTGACGCGGCCGCCCTGCTCGCCAATGCGCATGAACTCCGCCGAACGCCCCTGGATCGATACCTTGTCCTCGGGAAACCGCGCGTTGAAGCTGAACGCACTGCCGGTGCGCCGCTTGCAAGCCAGGCAATGGCATACTGAAACCCGTACCGGCTCACCCGAACAGGTTGTGGAAAGCTGACCGCAGGAACATTCGGCGCGGCGCGTGACCATGGCTGGCTCCTCCTCGAAAGATATCACTGCGTGTCGGCGTGTGCCCTCAGCTCAGCCCGTTTCTCGTCCGAGACGACGGCAAGATCCAGCACCTTCTGCAGTTCGGCCGCATGGCGGAACGACGGCTCGGCCTGAACGCCGCTCAGCACCGCATCGACAAAACGCTGGTAGTTGGTCGCTACCGAGCCGGGATCGAGAGCCTGCCATTTGGCGTTCTCGATGTCCTCGCCCAGGCACGCTTTCAGCTCCGAGCCGTTCAGATTGTGCACGACTTCGATGCCGCCCTTGTCGCCGTAGATGCGCAGCCGCAATTCGTTGAGATGGCCTGTCGCCCAGCGGCTGGCATGCACCACGCCGAACGCGCCGTTGGAGAAATCCAGCGCCATGGCGAAGCTGTCATTGGCGTCGAGGTCGTATTCGCCGATCCGGTTGCCGGGCGCCTTGTCGAAAGCTCTCAGCCGGCAGAACACATGCTCGATGTCGAGTGCGGCGCCATAGCTGGCGAAATCGAGGATGTGGATGCCGACATCGCCCAGCACGCCATTGGAGCCGTGGCCGCGCGACAGGCGCCACAGCCATTTCGGGTCGGTGCGCCAGTCGCCCCAGAATTTGGACACCAGCCAGCTCTGCAGATAGGACGCCTCGACATGCCTGACCTGGCCGATTTCACCGGCCAGCACCATGGCGCGCCCCTTCTGCAGCGCCGCCACATTGCGATAGGTCAGGTTGACCATGTTGATGGTGCCGGCCCGCTCGGCGGCGTCAGCCATCTCGCTGGCCTTCTCGAAGTTTTCGGCCAGCGGCTTTTCGCACAGCACCGGCTTGTCCGCCGCGACCAGCATCATCGTGGTCGGATGGTGGATGCGATCCGGCGTCACGTTCGCCGCCGCGTCGAACTCACCCCATGCCAGCGCATCCTCCAGCGAGGTGAAACGGTTGGGAATGCCGTGGCCGTCTGAAAATTCGTCGACACGCTTGGCGTCGACATCGACGGCGCCGACCAGTTCGACGCCATCGATCTTGCCGAACTGCCTGGCGTGCTCCTGCGCCATCCAGCCGGTGCCAAGTATCAAAAGACGCATATTTTTGTCCCCCTAGCGAAAGCCGGCTTCGCCGGCGGCATGAAGCTTGCCGCCGCGTTCGACGATCGGCTCGAGCGCCTTTTCCACCGGCACGTTCGGCGCCTCGAGTACGGCCGGATTTGCCCCTTGCGGGTTGTGCGCCCATTTCACCGCGTTGCGCAGCACCTTCTGCACGGTGGCGTCGTGATAGGTCGGATAGGTCTCATGCCCCGGCCTGAAATAGAAGATGTTGCCGGCGCCCCGCCGATAGGTCAGCCCCGACCGGAACACTTCGCCGCCCTGGAACCAGGAGATGAAGACCGTCTCCAGCGGCTCCGGCACGGCGAACTGCTCGCCATACATTTCCTCGTTTTCGAGCTCGAAATACTCGCCGATCCCCTCGGCGATCGGATGGCTGGGGCTGGTCACCCAGAGCCGCTCGCGCTCGCCGGCCTCGCGCCATTTCAGCGTGCACGGCGTGCCCATCAGCCTCTTGAAGATTTTCGAGAAATGACCGGAATGGAGAACGATCAGCCCCATGCCTTCCCAGACCCGGCGCGCCACGCGCTCGACGATTTCGTCGGCGACCGCGCCATGGTCCTTGTGCCCCCACCACACGAGCACGTCGGTTTCAGCCAGACGGTCGGCCGGCAGGCCATGCTCGGGTTGCTCAAGCGTCGCCCAGGATACGGAAATGGCGGAGTCCACCTTCAGCGCATTGGCGATCGTCGCGTGCATGCCCTCGGGATAGATGCCCGCGACCACCTCATTGGTCCGCTCATGGATATTCTCGCCCCAGACGACAGCGCGTATTGTCATGACATCCTCTTGGTGAAACCGGAGCCGACCCGCCCCGGCCAGTCATAGTCTGCCCGGCCGGGAATGAAAACGGTTTCAGTGGCGGCTGCTGACAATCGGGGGGCTGTGGCGGCTTTCATCCTGCGCCGCTGCAGGTCTGCGCGCCGAGCCCTTCCGACGCGACGCGCGTCAGCGGCTTGGTTAGCCGCGCACGACGAGGCGCTTGATCTGGCCTTTCTTGAAGGCGGCGAGGAAGCGGGCATAGTCCTTGAAGACGACGCAGCCATTCGATTCCGCGCGGCCGCCGCGCAGCATGTAGGTGTGGGCGAGCAGGCCGTCGCGGCCATATTTGTTGCTGCCGCTGGTAGGCGTCAGCCGGATCGCCTCGACGCCGTGGAAGCGCGATTCCCGCAGCGTCAGATTGTAGGTGTCGGGCGGCGTCGGGCCGACATTCTTGTTGTGAACGAAGCGCGGCTGGTCGACCATCGAGCCCAGTCCCGAATGCGCCTCGAGCCGCGAGCCGTCCGGCATATAGACGGTTTTCGCCGAAATGTCGTAGACGGCGACACCGCTGCCCATGGATGGCGATGGCCTGGTGAAAAGGTTCCTGAAGGCTCCGCCGACGCCGCGCTCGGGCATGTCGGGCTTGGCATAGGCCAACATCCCTTCGGCCTGAGCCTTCGACCGCTTGGCCGGCTCGCCCGGGCCGCTTTGCGTGCCCTGGCTGGCTCGCGTGGCCCGGCTGGCCGGGCTGCCTTGCGTAGCCTGCGCGCCCTGGCTGCCTTGCACGCCTGGCAGGGCGGCGAGCGACGAATTGCGCGGCGACAGGGCTCCTGGAGATTGGGGCGTCTCGACTTGCGGCGCATCAGCCGTCTGGACCTTGCTTGCCTTGGCCTTGGGTGTCTGGGCCTTGGGTGTCTGGGCGGCCTTGGAAGGCTTAGCCGGCTGGGCGCTCGGTGCCTTGGGAGCCTCGACCTCGGGCTCCTCGATTTTCGCCTGCGGACGGAAGGTCGGCACCGGAATGCTGTCGGGCATCTCGTCCTGCGGCGGCAGCGAGGCCACCTGTACTTCGCCCTGCTGCGGTTCTTGCGGGGCAACAGCGTCATTTGCCATCGCCGCCGGCGGCAGCACCTCGATCATCTGTTCCGGCAACGTGTTCGCCAGCGCCAGCGCCAGGCGTGAGGATCGTTCGATCTCCGCGACCTCGGGCCCGAAGCGCTCAGATGCCGGACCGCGCTGGTCGGGCATCCGCGCGGACTCTGCAAAGCGCGCCCCCACCGGCAAGCTGGCGAGCGCCAATGGTGCGCCAGGAGAAGAGGCATTGGCAAAGGCGGCGGCAAGCTTTTGCGGCGACAACGCGGCTTTCGCCACCACGCTGTCGAAGCGGTCGCGGACAGGAGCGGCCTCGTTCGACCACGCCAAAGGCTCGATACGCGCCACCTTGCCCTCGTGCAGGAAGCTGCCGGCGGCGTGCACGCAGCCGGCGTCGCATCGATTGAGCAGCGACGCCTGCCGGCTGCTCGATAGCTGCGGCGCCCATGAATTGGCCCAAGAATTTGAATTGGCCCATGAATTGGGAAGCGTGCGGCGCTGATCGGCGAGCGCGATGGTGCGCGGTGCAAGCAGGCTTTGCGGCAGGCCGTTGGAAGCGGCGGTGAGCGATGTCCCCACCGAGTAGAGGCCGGCCATGGTTGCCACCGACCACAAAACAACCACCGCGCCGACGGCTGGAACCGCGACCCAACGCAGGCTGGGTCTCATCGAAGTCAATCCAGATTGAGGATCGTCACCCCGGCTTTTCAAATACACAAACGCCATACAACACTCTCAATCGGCTTGCCGGCCTGCGCCCTCGCATCCGTTACGATCACAGTTCGCCTGATGCCCCCGGGCACCCTTCGCTGCTGTTGCCGATTGATTCAAAAGATGGACAAAGTTGGTTAACCAATCCCTCCACCGATCGCCGATTGGGCGGCGGTCACTTCGAAAAAAGCACCCTTCATGACTATGAAAGTGGCAAAATTGCCCTCCATATCAGGCTTTGCTGCCCGTTTTCGCCGACCGAGTCAAGCAAAGGGTGGGTGTTAGTGGGTGTTAGACCTTTAGGGTTAGCCGCAATTTTCTTGGCGACAATCCCTAACTGGCCCGCCCCCGCGCCAGGGATGCGGGCCACAATCGAGTATTTACGGATACTATGCGGCCTGCAGTTTTTGCTTCGGCCGCAGATTCTGGTTCATGCGGAACAGGTTCAGCGGGTCGTAGCGCTGCTTTATCTCCACAAGCCGCCGATAGTTGCCGCCATAGGCCGCTTCGACCCGATCCGCTTCGTCCTCGGGCATGAAGTTCACATAGGCCGTGCCGGCGGCATAGGGCCTGGCCGCCTCGTAGATACCGCGCGCCCAGTCTATGCAGGCCTTGTCCATTCCCGGTTCGCGCCAGCGTGCATGGACATTCATGATGAAATGCGCGCTGCGTTGCGGGAACGCCGTTTCGTCGGCTTTCACCCGGCCCGCCGCGCCGCCGACATGGCCAAGGAAGATTTCGCATTCAGGCCCCGGAAGCCTTGGTATCGCTGCCGTGACGACCTCGATCGCGCTATCGGAAAGTGCAGTGAAGTCATGGCTCTTCCAGTAGTTGCGGGCGCCTGACGTAAGCAACGGATCGAATGCCTGCTGCCAGCCGGTGAGCGGGTTGGGACCGACGACATCGGCAATCGGCGTGCCGATGGCGCGAAGCCTTTTCGTCGCTCTCTTTCCCTCCTGAAGATCGCCGCAATAGCACATGGCCAGAACCAGAACCTCCTTGCCGTGCCACTCGGCCGGCAGGAAGGGCAGTGGCGGTGCCTGCCGCATGACCACCCAGCAGGTCAGTTCGTCCGGTGCCACTTCGAGCGCGTCACGATACGCCCGCAGCACCTCCTGGGCATCGGCGAAGGGATGAACGACAAGCCCCGACAGAACCTGTGGGCCGACACGGTGAAGCTTGAACTCGAAAGCCGTGACGACGCCAAAATTGCCGCCGCCGCCGCGCAGCGCCCAGAACATGTCCGGATTCTCGGTCTGGCTGGCGCGCATCAGCTTGCCATCGGCGGTCACCACGTCGGCGCTGAGAAGATTGTCGATGGTCAGGCCGAATTTCCGCGTCAGCCAGCCGAAGCCGCCGCCCAGCGTCAGGCCGGATATGCCGGTGGTCGAGTTGATCCCGGTCGGTATCGCCAGTTCGAAGGCCTGTGTTTCCTGGTCGACATCGGCAAGCGTCGCACCGGGCTCCACCCATACCCGCCGCGTCGGTGGATCGACCCGCACCGACTTCATCGGCGAAAGATCGATCATCAGGCCGCCGTCGCAGACGGCACTGCCGGCAATGTTGTGGCCGCCGCCGCGAACCGCGACGAGAAGCCGGTTTTCCCTGGCGAAGTTCACGGCGGCGATGACATCGGCGGCGCCGGCGCAGCGCACGATCAGCCCTGGCCGCCGGTCGATCATGGCATTCCAGATGCTGCGTGCCTCGTCATAGGCGCCATCGCCTTCCCTCAGCACCGTGCCGCGCAATTGCGCCGAAAGCGCCTCCAGGGCCGCGGCATCGATCGTCGTCTTGCCGCGTTCGAGTGTAGTGAGGCTCATGCTGTTCATGGTTTCCTCCCGCTTTGCTTATGAGCCGTTCTCTCCCCGTCCAGATTGGAAGTGTGCCCTTATATTAGAGATATCGCAAGTTCCGAGCGGCTTGCGGCTGCGGGCGGCCATGGGCCGGGCTTAGTATCCCGGCCCGGTGCCCAATTCGCTGCGGCGCCAGGCGGCCGGCGAGATTCCCACCGAGCGCTTGAACTCCCGCCCGAAATGATAGACGTCGCAGAAGCCGCAGGCCTCCGCGATTTCGGCCAGCGGCTGATCGCTCTGCACCAGCAGCGATTGCGCCTGCATCAGCCGCTCGCGCATCAGCCACTGATGCGGGCTCGTGCGCAGATGCTTCTGGAACAGCCGCCGGATCTGCGAAGGGCCAAGGCCGGTAACCGTGAAAAGGTCCGGCGCGTTCCAGGCGAATCCGGGTTCGCTGCGCATCGCGTCCACGGCGGCGGCCAGCGCCTTCGGCAAATCGTCGGTGCCGGCGCCGGCCAGCGCGCGGTCGACCAAAAGCACGAACTCGGCGACCAGTTGGTTGAGCCTGAGGTCGAGGCTGGCGTCGCGCCGCCGCAGCGCCGCGAACAGCCGCTCGAACCAGGGAACCGGGTTCATCGCTTCGGTGAAAACGGTCCGCAAGCTGCCCTCGCCGAACAGCTTGCGACGCAGGATCGCCGGGTCCGGCCCATCGAGCCTGAACCAGAGCAGACTCCATGGGTCGTGCTCGTCGGCGGCATGGACATGCGGCGCCTCATTCGCCATCCACACCAGTTGCCCCGGGCGCACTTCCAGCCGCTGCCCCAGCGTCTCGACGACGCCGCGGCCCGACAGGCAGTAGAGGATGTCCTGGCCGGGATAGGCCGCGCGTTCTATCCGGTAATCCGGCGCCGCTACGACCTTGCCGGCGCGCAGCACGCTGAACGCCGTGCGCGTCCAGCCGGCGGCCGGCACATAGTGGAAACTCTCGATAACCGACGTTCTTGCCCTCATGCGCGTTTTATACAAAAACTGCGCTCTGCTGTCCATTTTATTCCCGGTCGGGCGCAGCTATGGTCGCTCTCAAGAGGCAGGCGAGATCGGCATTCATCAGCCCGAAATCTCGCCTTCCGGGCTTCAAGGCGCACCGCGCCAATGACGGCCCCGTTCGCGAAGACCAGGGAGGCAAGACGATGCTCGCGATGACCAAGGCTGAAAAGGAGCGCTACGCCAGCGACGGTTACATCATCCGCCAGGGGCTGCTGACCACGGCGGAGGTCGATGACTTCCGCGACCACGCGCGCAAGCAGTTGGAAGCGGAAAACAAAAGCGGCGCCGTCATGGCCAAGGGCGACAAGGAAGGCAAGACCACGCTTCTGAAGATGTGGACCAAGGCCGAGGACGACAAATACGGGCTGCTCGCCCGCGACGAGCGCATGGTGGATCTCGCCGAGGCCGCGGTCGGCAAGCCGATCTACCTCTACAGCCACAAGATGACGATGAAGCAGCCCAACGAGGGCGGTGCCTGGGAGTGGCACCAGGATTTCGGCTACTGGTACAATTACGGCTGCCTCGCGCCGGAGATGATGAGCATCTATGTCGCGCTCGACAAGGCGACCCGCGAGAATGGCTGCCTGCAGGTGCTCAGGGGTTCGCACAAGCTCGGCCGCCTCAACCATATCCGCGAGAACGACCAGACCAATGTCGAGCAGGAGCATCTGGAAGCGGCGCTGAAGCGCTACGAGCATATCTATGTCGAGATGGAAGCTGGCGACGCGCTGATCTTCGACGGCAATCTGCTGCATCGCTCCGACGCCAACCGCTCCGATACCTATCGCTGGGGCTACATCTGCTCCTACAACGCCATCGAGAACGCGCCGTTCAAGAAGGTGCGCGAATACGGAAACTATGACGAGTTGCGCAAGGTGCCGGCCGGTTCCTTCCGCAAGGCGTCCTGACACCGAAAACAAGGCGTGGGCGGTCACGCCCGCACCGGACCTTGATCCCCAAGCTTAGGGGTTGGAAAAGATCAGGTCGAACAAAGAGATAGAGTCGCATCCTGAATCTGTTTGGGATGATCGGGCTCAATGCATCGACCCGTGCGCGAGCTCAGCCCGGGTCGATGAGGGAAGAACGGGAGAAGAGTGGCGGAGCCGGTTCGCGACCGGCATCTCGCCGCACGCAGGGAGGATGCTGTATGGCCGATGCGGTCAGGACCGGCGCGCGCTCGCCAGCCACGGACCGATTGACGTTGGCGCGGCTGTTGCGGGCGCGTGAGGCGGGCGTGTTCATCGCGCTGCTCGCGCTGTGCCTGTTTTTGTCCTTCGCCACTGACGGATTCCTGACATCGCTGAACCTGCTCAATGTCGGTCGCCAGATCTCCCTGCTCGGGATCATGGCGGTCGGCATGACGTTCGTGCTGATCGCCGGCGAAGTCGACCTGTCGGTCGGCTCGACCTATGCGTTCTCCGGCCTCGCCACCGGCATGCTGATCATCGCCGGCTGGGCGCTGCTGCCGGCGATCGGCGTGGGCCTGCTCACCAGCGTCGCCATCGGCCTCATCAACGGCGTGCTTTCCACCTATGGCCGCCTGCCCTCGCTGATCGCGACGCTCGGCATGCTCTCCATCGTGCGCGGTGCCGCCCTCATCCTGACCAACGGCCAGCCGGTGACGGTGAATGCCCGCAATGGCGCCCTTCCCGACGTCCTGCAGTCTTTCGGCTTCATGGGTCAGGGCTATCTGTTCAGCATCATCCCGATGCAGCTCGTCTTTTTCGTCATCATCGCGGCACTTGCCTGGGTGGTGCTGGCCTTCTCCAATTTCGGCTTCCGCGTTTACGCCGTCGGCGGCAGCACCAAGGCGGCGCGCGTCTCCGGCATCTCCGTCAACTCCGTCAAGATCTGCGCCTTCGTGCTGATGGGTGTGCTGGCCGCCTTCGCCGGCATTTTGAGCATGGCCTTCCTGCCGAGCGGCCAGGCCGGACGCACCGGGGTCGGGCTGGAGCTCGACGTCATCGCGGCCACCATCGTCGGCGGCGCCTCGCTGTCGGGCGGCGAAGGCACAATCCTCGGCACCATTCTCGGCGTGCTGATCATCGGCGTCATGCGCAACGGGCTGGTGCTGATGGGCGTATCGCCTTTCGTGCAGGAACTGATGATCGGCCTGGTCATCATCATAGCGGTCGGCATCGACAAATGGAGCACGCGCCGGACCAACTGAAAGCAGAGCAACCAACAGGTCAACTCAAGGGCCAAACAAGGGAGGACTATCCATGAAACTCAGACATGTCATTCTCGCAGCCGCACTCAGCCTGCTGCCGCTGTCGGCCCATGCCGGCGCCAAGCTCGCCGATTTCGCGCTGGCCGACCGCATCAAGGCCAAGATCGCCGCCGGCCAGCCGCTCGACATCTATGTCTCCTATCACGACGTCTCCAACGAATTCGCGCCGTTCATGAAGACCGGCGTCGAGCGCGCCGCCAAGGAGGACAAGGTCAGCGCCCAGTTCATCGGTCCCGTCGGCGCCGATGCCGACGGCCAGATCAGCGAGATCGAGACGCTGATGGGCAAGATGGACGGCCTGGCGATCTCCTCGGTCTCGACCGACGCCCTGGCGCCGCTGATCGACCGCGTCATCGCCGCCGGCATCCCGGTGGTGACCTTCAACACCGACAATCCGGAGAGCAAGCGCCTCGCCTTCGCCGGACAGGATCTCGTCCAGTCCGGCCGCGAGGCCGGCAAGCTGATGGCCAAGGTGCTGGGCGGCAAGGGCAAGGTGATGATCACCACGATCGACGCCGCCGCCCAGTGGTCGCTCGACCGCGAAAAGGGCGCGCGCGAAGCACTCAAGGCCGAGCCGGGCATCGAGGTGGTCTCCACGCTCAACACCGGCACCGACCCGCAGAAGATCTATGCCGCGATCGAGAACGCCATGCTGGCAAATCCGGCGATATCAGGCGTGCTGTCGCTTGAATGCTGCTCGACGCCGGCCGCCGGCACCTGGGTCGAACGCAACAACGCCGCCGACAAGGTCAAGGTGGTCGGCTTCGACTTGCTCGACCAGACGGTGCAGCTCGTCCAGGACGGCAATGTCCAGGCGACGATCGACCAGGCGCCGGAGAAGCAGGGCTTTGCCGCGGTCGACCTGATCGTGCAGTTCCTCAAGGGTCAGCCGATCGAAAACCTCGACACCGGCGTCGGCGTCTACACCAAGGAAAACATCGCCGAGGTCGCCAAGAAGTAACATGCCGGCGTAACGGGAGCTGCCGGCCCTGAGGTCGGCAGCTCTTCGTTCTGCCAGCCCCATGACCGAGCACCAGACGCCTGCCCCCATCGTCGCGATCTCCGGACTGACCAAGCGGTTTCCCGGCGTGCTGGCGCTCGACCGCATTTCCGTCGACTTCCGTCCCGGTGAAGTGCACGCCGTGATCGGCGAGAACGGCGCCGGCAAATCGACCTTGATGAACATCCTTGCCGGCGACCTGCAGCCGAACAGCGGCGAAATCCGCATCGACGGCAGGCAAGCCACCATCGCCTCGCCGCTGGCCAGCCGGGCCGCCGGCATCACCGTGGTCTATCAGGAACTGGCGCTCTGCCCGACGCTGACCATCGCCGACAACATCATGATGTCGGACATGGCGGCGCGCTCGGCGGTGTCGTTGGTGCCGCGCGACACGATGCGGCGCGAGGCACGCGCAGCCTTGTCCCGCCTCGGCATGGGCAAGCTCGATCCCGATACCAGGGTCGGCCGGCTCTCCGTCGCCGAGATGCAGCTGGTCGAGATCGCCGGCGCCATCCGCCAGCGCGCCCGCGTGCTCGTCCTCGATGAACCCAATTCGGCACTTTCCAAACGCGAGAGCGAGCGGCTGTTCGACATCGTCCGGCAATTGCGCGTCGAAGGCGTCACCGTCATCTACGTCTCGCATCATCTGAAGGAAGTGCTCGACCTTGCCGACCGCATCACGGTGATGCGTGACGGCCGCACCATCGAGACGCTGGACAATGACGGCCTGTCGGAAGACCGGCTGATCCGCGCCATGGTCGGCCGCGATCTCGACACGGCCGCGCAATGGTCGCTGCAACCCGAGGCAAGATCTGATGGCGCGCCGATCGTGCTGTCGGTCGAGAAGTTGACAGCGCCTGGACTGGATGAGTTGAGTTTTCACACCCGCGCGGGCGAAATCCTCGGCATTGGTGGCCTGCCGGATTCCGGCAAGGACATGCTTGGCGAGGCCCTTTTCGGCCTGTGCGGCCGTAGCGGCCGCATCACCATCGACGGCAAGGAATTGCGCGCCGCCGACCCGCACGCCTCCATCCGCAACGGCATGGCCCTGGTGCCGGCGGACCGGCGCGGCGCCGGCGCCCTGTTGGCGATGAGCGTCGCCAACAATGTCGTCTCCGCCTCGCTGCCGCGCTTTTCGCTTGCCGGCTTCATGCGGCGCGGCGCGGTCCGCCGCGAAGCCCGTGCGCAGGTCGCCCGGCTCGACGCGCGCATTTCACATCTTGGCCAGAGACTGGCGACATTGTCCGGCGGCAACCAGCAGAAGATCATCCTCGGGCGCAGCCTCGTCACCAACCCGCGCGTGCTCATCCTGCACGAGCCGACGCGCGGCGTCGATGTCGGCGCCAAGGCCGAGATCTACGCCATCCTGCGCGGCATTGCCGGCGAAGGCGTGGCGGTGGTCATGATCTCGTCGGAGATTCCGGAATTGATCATGAACGCCGAACGCGTTCTGGTGCTGCGCAACGGCCGGGTCTCGGGCGAGCTGACCGGCGCCGGCATCAACGAGGAAGCGATCCTAGCGCGCGCCATGGCGTCCTGAACGAGGCCCTGAACGAGGCATTGATGACCACCAGACCCCAGATCACGCCCAAGATCACAATCGTCGGCAGTTTCGCGGTCGGGCTCACCATGCGGGCGCCCAAGCTGCCGATTTTCGGCGAGACGATGCTCGGCACCGATTTCGACATGGGGCCGGGCGGCAAGGGCTCCAACCAGGCCGTCGCCACGGCAAGGCTGGGCGCCGCCTCGTCGCTGGTCGCCATCATCGGCACCGACAAGCTGGCCGGCATCGCCACCGACCTCTATGCCGCCGAGGGCGTGGATGCGAGCCTGGTAACGACGCGCGCCGAGCGCGCCACCGGCGTCGGCTTCATCATCCTCAACGACAAGGGTGAGAACTTCATCATCCTCGACATGGGCGCCAATGAGCTGATGAATGCCGAGACCGTCGACACGGCGGAGCGGCGCATCGCGCAAAGCGATGTCGTCATGACCGTGCTCGAAGTGCCGATTACTGCTGCCGCCCGCGCCATGGAGCTCGGCCGCAAGCATGGCGCCCGCACCATCCTCAATCCCGCGCCGGCACGCCAGCTTCCCGACGCGATCTTCGCCGCCGTCGACTATCTGACCCCGAACGAAAGCGAATTGCGCATTCTGCTCGGCCTGCCGGCCGACGATGCGCGCTCCTCGCGCGAGCTCGCCGGCGAATTGCGCCGCCGCGGGGTCCGCAACGTCGTGGTGACCTTGGGCCGGAGCGGCGCGCTGATCCTGACTGACGAGCTCGATATTATGGTGCCGGCAGTGCCGGTCACCGTGGTCGACACGACCGGCGCCGGCGACGCGTTCAACTCTGGCTTCGCGGTGGCGCTCGCCGAAGGCCGCGACATCGTCGAGGCGGTCCGCTTCGGCGTCGTCTGCGGCGCGATCGCCTGCACTGAACTCGGCGTCATTCCCGGCCTGCCCCAGCGGGCCAAAGCTGACGCGCTCTACGCCCAGGCAATGAAGACAATATGGAAGGAAACGACATGAACCGAAACCGGCTGCTCAATGCCGAACTTTCGCATGCCATCGCCTCGATGGGCCATGGCGATCTGATGATCGTCTGCGATGCGGGCTTTCCGATCCCCTCAAGCGCCTGGCGCATCGACCTCGCCGTCTCGCCTGACGTGCCGGACCTCGAAACCGTGCTGTCGCCGATCGCCGCCAATTTCATCGCCGAGCGTGTTGGCTATGCCGATACGCTGCCGGTGCACAATGCGCCGCTGCTGGCCAAGCTGAAGCGGCTGTTCCCCGACGCCGATTTCGAGGCCACCAAGCATGAGACCATCCTCGGCGAGATGGCGGCGAAGGCCAAGGTCATCGTGCGCACCGGCGCCTTCGATCCGTGGGGCAACATCCTGCTTTATTCGGGCGTCGACGTGCCGGCCTGGTTCTCCAAGCCTGGTGTCGTCGCGCCAGACTACTACGCCAAGAAGATGAAAGGCTGAGATGCCGCGCATCTTCGATTTCGGCGGCCGCGAGGTCGAGCGCAGCGTAACCGTCGCGGACCTGCGCGCGCTCAAGGGAAGTGGGCGCCACGCCGCCCAGGTGACGGGGGAAACGGCGGAAGAAGCGGAGGCCGCGGAGGCAGCCGGCGTCGAGATGATCGTCTGCCGCGCCGCCAATGTTTTGCGCGTGCGCGAAGGATCGCGCCGCGTTTTCGTCACCGCTGCCCTCGGCTTCGCCGACGCGGTTACCCGCGACGAGATCCTGCGCGCTGCCTTCGGCGCCATCACCTCGGGCGCCGATGCGGTGATCACCGGGCGCGGCCATGACAGCGTCCGGCTGCTCGCCAATGAACAGATCCCTGTCATGGGGCATCTCGGCTTCGTGCCCCGCAAATCCACCTGGGTCGGCGGCATCAGGGCGGTCGGCAAGACCTCGGCCGAGGCGCTTGAACTATGGGACCGCTTCCGGCGGCTCGAGGATGCCGGCGCCTTCGCCGTCGAATGCGAAATCATCGCGGCTGAGGTGATGGCCGAGATCAACCGCCGCACCTCGCTCGTCACGGTGTCGCTCGGCTCGGGCATTGCGGCGGACGTCATCTTCCTGTTTACCTCGGACA
Source organism: Mesorhizobium sp. STM 4661 (assembly GCF_000359125.1). GTDB lineage: Bacteria > Pseudomonadota > Alphaproteobacteria > Rhizobiales > Rhizobiaceae > Mesorhizobium. The sequence goes on from NZ_CAAF010000073.1 coordinate 160,126, forward strand.
TTTGCGGTGAGAGCGTCCGCCTGCCGCGCCACGCGCGTGCCTGGGGCAATCTGGCCGCCTTGCACCAAGCCGTCAGGGACGCGCGGGTCGAGGCGCTATCGGGCTTCCGCAAGGAGGTTGCCGGCGGGAGCTATCCCGGCGACGCCGAAGTCGCCGGTATTGCCGAGGCGGAGCTCGAGGAATTTCGCGCGCGCCTCGAAGCAGCACGAAATTAGAGTCCAAAAGCTCGCCATCGGCGAAGCTGCCAATCTCCCACCTTGCGGGGGAGATCGGATGTCACTTCGGCTTTCGCCAAACTTCGGACCGGTTGCCCGCTGTTGCCTCTATAAAACTTGATAATTTCCATCATGAAATATATCAAGGCCGAGAGATCATGCCATTACAGGGAAACGGAAGTGGCCTTCGCTCCGCGCATGGAAAGTCGCATTCAGGGTTTTTCAGTCATAGGCGGCCTCAAAGGGCATGTCTGGGACGGCGTCGTCGCCGACCTCTGGGACGTTTCGTGCGGGGACAAAGCGGAAGGCTATTATGTGTCTCCCGACCCTCGGCTCTTCGTCACGCTGAAGGTGGACGGCGACGGCGCCTTTTTCGTCGAGGGCGCGCGGGGCGGATTGCGCCGCCACGACCGGGCATTTTCCATGGCCTACATACCGGCGGGAGTGCCGATCAGGGGCCGGGTCGAGGGCCTGCGCCGCATCAAGCATCTCGATCTGCACTTCGACGAGGCAGCACTGACGCGCCGCTTCGGCGGCAGCCTCGACCGCGAAGCCCTGCATGTGTCGCGCTTCCAGTTTTGCGACGACCGGATCGCCGCGCTTGCCGGCCTGATCGCGGCCGAATGCGACAGCGGCCTGCCGATGCACGATCTCTATGGCGAAGGCCTGTTGAACGCATTGTTCGCCGGGCTTTTTGAGATAGGCCGACCGGACGGACAGCGGCGCCGCGCGCCGCTGTCCCGCCGCAAGCTGCGCCTGGTCACCGACTACATCGACGCGCATTGCCTGGGTAAGATTCGCCTCGCCGATCTCGCCGGCCTGACCGGCCTGTCCGAAACCGCCACAAGCCACGCCTTCAAGGCAGCCACGGGCGTGCCGCCGCACCGTTGGCAGATGCAGGCGCGGATCAGGAAAATCCAGGCCATGATGGCGCATGAACAGGCGTCGCTCGGTGATATCGCCGAAGCCTCCGGCTTTTTCGATCAGGCGCATCTGACGCGGGTGTTCAAATCCATCGTTGGATTGACGCCGGGCGTGTGGATGGCCGCTCACCGACGCCAGTGACATTTCCCGCAGCATGACGTCGCAATGTCCGCCTTTTGGACAAAAACCGACAAACCGCGAAAATCCGTCCAATGATCCGCTCATAAGTTGAGGTAAACAGTCAGGTATATGTCTAGAGAACCTGGGGTTTGCCTTATGAACAGAATCCGCCGGATCAAGCTGCTTTTGGCAGGCGCCGCCATCGCCATGCTCCCGCCCGTGACCGCGTTCGCGCAGGATGAGCGGAACACCACCCAGCTCGAACCCGTGGTGGTCGAGGGCGATGCCGGCGACAGCGCGACCGGACCGGTCGACGGCGTGGTCGCCAAGAAGACCAGGACCGGCTCCAAGAGCGCGACCGAGCTCAAGGAGATCCCGCAATCCGTCTCGGTCATCGGCCGCCAGGAAATTGACGATCAGGGCGCCCAGAAGATCGACGAGTCGCTGCGATACACGGCTGGCGTCTTCACCCAGCCCTTCGGTCCCGACAGCGACACCAACTGGATTTTCATCCGCGGCTTCCAGGCGACGGACACCGGCGTCTACATGGATGGGCTGCAACTGTTCAGTTATGCGTTCGGCGGCTTCTATGTCGATTCCTTCGGACTCGAGCGCATCGAAGTGCTGAAGGGCCCGGCCTCGGTGCTTTATGGCGGCAGCAATCCGGGCGGCATCGTCAACTATGTCAGCAAGCGTCCCGACGGGAGGCAGCGCTATGTCGAGACCGGCGTCAACGATGCCGGCAATGTCTATCTCGGCTTCGACATTGGCGACGTCGCCAGCGACGGTGTCGTCAGCTATCGCGTCAACGGCCGCGTCGCCGGCGGCGATACCTACAGCGACCTGCAGGATGGCTGGCGCGGCTTCATCTCGCCCAGCATCACCTGGCAGCCCGACGACCAGACCCGGCTGACGGTGCTCGCCAATTTCAGCCACATCGATGAGAACCACAATGGCGGCGGCTTTCTGCCCTATGAAGGAACCGTCGTCGACAGGATTGTGGGCGGTGTGAATTACGGCCGCATCGATCCCGACGCCAATTTCACGGAACCGAGTGTCGATCTCTACAAGCGCCAACAAGGTTCGATCGGCTACGAGTTCGAGCACACTTTCGACAATGACTGGACCGTGCGCTCCAACATGCGCTTCAGCGCTGCTTCCATCGACGAGGTCAGCGTCTATCCCAACGGGTGGGCGAGCGCGACACAGCTCAACCGTATCAACTTCGGCCACAATACCGATGCCATGACATTCCTGTCGGACCTGCAGATCGAGGGCAAGGTCGAGACCGGCCCCATCGAACACACGCTGCTGGCCGGTATCGACTACAAATATTACAACATCGACCAGGTGCAGTCGTCAGCCCTCTTTGGGACGACCCCGCCGATCGACGCCTTCGACCCTGTCTACGGCGCGCCGCTGACGCCGCGTGTCAGCTATCTCAACCAGGACCTGACGCAGAAGCAGCTCGGCTTTTACGCGCAAGACCAGTTGCGCTTCGGCGATGGCTGGCTGGTGACGCTGAACGGCCGCTACGACCGCGGCTGGCTTGGCGCCGATAACGGCCCGACCTACTACTCGGCGAGCTCCAGTTCGCAGAGCAACACCGTTGGCGATTTCTCCGGCCGTGCCGGCCTTGCCTACGAATTCGACAACGGCGTCACCCCCTATGCCAGCATCGCCACCTTCTTCAACCCGATCATCGGAACCGACGCGAATGGCGATCTGTTCAAGCCGGAAGAGGGCGTGCAATACGAGGTTGGCGTGAAATATGAGCCGACCTTCATCGATGGCCTGTTCACCCTGTCGCTCTTCGACCTGACGCGCCAGAACGTGCCTTCGAACGTCACCCTCTTTACGCAGATGCAAACCGGCGAAATGCGCTCGCGCGGCGTGGAGCTGGAAGGCAAGGTCAACGTCACCGAGGATTTCAGGGTAACTGGTGCTTTCACCGCCTATGACATCGACATCACCAAGGACGCCAACCCGGCGCTCATCGGCAAGACGCCCTTCATCGTGCCGGAGGTGATGGCTTCTGCCTCTGTCGACTACACTTTCCGCGGCGACTGGTATGACGGCATCTCGATCGGCGCCGGCGTGCGTTATATCGGCCATTCATGGGCCGACAATGCGAACACAAACAAGGTGCCGGCCGTTACCCTGGCCGATGTGAAGCTCGGCTACGAGAAGGAGAATTGGGGCGTCGACCTGAACATCACCAATCTGTTCGACAAGACCTATGTCTCCAGCTGCCAGACCACCACCGCCGTCGCCTGCTCCTATGGCGAAGGCCGCTCGTTCAAGCTGAAGGCCCATACGACTTGGTAGTCGTGTGCTGCAGACCATGATCCCGAAAAGTGGAAACCGGTTTTCGGAAAAGATCATGGTCAAACAAGAAGATAGACCTTGGCGATAATCCCCTTCCCCAACCGGCGGCGGGTGCTCGGGCTTGGCCTAGCGACCCTGCTGTCGCCGATCGCCGCCAGGGCAGCGCCGCCGCGCGTCGCGGCGATCGACTGGGGCATGCTGGAAACCTTGCTGGCGCTCGGCATCGAGCCGGTCGCGGCAACGGAACTCATCCAGTTCCGCAAGATCGCGGTCGAACCGACCGTCCCTCGATCGGTAACCGATCTCGGACTGCGCGGCACACCCAATTACGAGCTGCTGCGCATCGTCGCGCCGGATCTCATCGTCATCTCCAATTTCTACGAATACCAGCGCCCCATGCTCGAAGCCATCGCGCCGGTGCTTGCGCAAGCGGTCTACACGCCCGGTGTGCCACCCTACCCGCTCGCCGAGGCCGCTATGCTGACGCTTGGCGAAAGGCTCGGGCGGCAGGCCGAGGCGAAACGCTATGTCGACGAGACGGAAGTCGAGATCACCCGATTGCGCGCCGCGCTGCCAGCCGCCGCCGGGCGGCCGGTCTTCTTCATCAGCCTTGGCGATTCGCGCCATTTCCGTGCCTTTGGCCGGGATTCGATGTTTGGCGACGTGCTTCTGCGTCTCGGCATGAAGAACGCCTGGGCCGACGAGACGAACTACAGCGCCGCAGCGCCGGTCGGACTGGAGGCGCTGGCGCGCGTTCCCGATGCATCGATCCTCGTCGTCTCGCCGCTGCCGGCCGATGTCGGCCGCTCGCTGCCCGCAAATGCCTTGTGGAACGCACTGCTGGCGGTCCGCGAAGGTCGTGTCGCCGTGCTGGAACCGATCAATCATTTCGGAGGCCTGCCCTCGGCGCGCCGCTTCGCACGCCTGGCCACGGCGGCGCTTGCCGGGCAGACGCATGGCTGACCGCGCCATGACCGAGCCCGCCACGACTGGCCATGCGCTGCCACCGATCGCACTCTGGGGTCTTTTGGCCGGAGTGGCGGCACTCCTGTTCGCATGGCGCGTCGGCATGCAGTGGCCGAGCGCACTGTCGAGCGACGGCATCGATCTCGACCGTATCATTCTTCTCTACAGCACCCTGCCGCGCGCGGCGGTGGCGGTGCTGGCAGGCGCCGTTCTCGGCCTGTCCGGACTTTTGCTGCAGCGTGTGCTGCGCAACCCGCTGGCCGAACCGTCGACGCTCGGCATTTCGGCGGGCGCGCAGCTGGCCATGACGGCGGCTTCCGTCTACGCGCCGTTCCTGATGGAGCGGTCGCAAGGGCCGGTCGCCTTTGCCGGCGGCATCGCCGTGGTGCTGTTGGTGCTGTCGTTGACCTGGCGGCGCGGGCTTGAGCCTGTCTCGGTGGTGCTTGCCGGAATGATGGTGGCGCTAACCGCCAGCTCCATCAGCGCCGCCCTGATCCTCGCCAATGGCGACTATCTGTTCTCGCTGTTCATCTGGGGCGGCGGATCGCTGGTCCAGCAGGACTGGGGACCGGCCGTGGCGCTGTCTATTAGGCTGGCGGTCGGCGCCGGCGCCGCCCTGTTGCTGCTCAGACCGCTGACGATCCTTGGCCTTGACGACGCCTCGGCGCGCAGTCTCGGCATCGCGCGTCACAGCAGCCGCTTTCTCGTCATTGCACTTGCGGTATGGATGGCCACCACCGTGGTCGCCGAGGTCGGCGTTATCGGCTTCGTCGGCCTTGCGGCGCCCGCGCTCGCCACGCTTTCGGGCGCGAGAACGCTGCGGCAAAAGCTGCTGGCCGCGCCCCTGATCGGCGCCATCCTGCTGTGGCTGACGGATGGGCTGGTGCAACTGGCGGCCGGCACTGGTGGCGAACGCATTCCGACCGGTGCCGGCACCGCACTTCTGGGCGGTCCCGTTCTGCTCTGGCTGCTGCCGAGACTGCGCATGCTCGAATGGCCGAACCTTGGCGCGCATGGCGCTTCCCCGCGCAAGGCCGGCCATCCCCTTCTCATCGTCCTGCTGTTGTTGCTGGCGATGCTTCTCGCGGCGGGGGTGGCGCTCGTTCTCGGGCGCGGGCCGGCGGGCTGGTCGGTCGCCGGCGGCGAGATGCTTTCTGATCTCGCCGCCTGGCGCGCGCCGCGCATCGGCGTGGCGGCGGCCGCCGGCGCCATGCTTGCGGCGGCGGGCGTGGTGATCCAGCGCGTCACCGGCAATCCATTGGCAAGCCCCGAGGTACTGGGCGTCGGCACCGGCGCCGGCGCAGGCCTGACCGCGGTGCTGGCGCTCAGCGTGACGGCCGCGCCCGGCTGGCAACTCGCCGGCTCCGTTCTCGGCTCGCTGGTAGTGCTGATCGCCATGCTGGCAATCGGCGCGCGAGCGAAATTCGGCGCCGAGCGGCTGCTGCTGGCCGGCGTCGCCCTGAGTGCGCTGTGCAGCGCAATCATCACCGCCACGATCGCGATGGGAAATGCGCAGTCCTACGTGCTGCTGCGCTGGCTCAGCGGCTCGACCAGCCAGGCGACCGGAATCGATGCCTGGCTCATGGTCGCCTGCCTGGTGCTGCTGACATTGCCGCTGTTTCTCGCCGCCCGCTGGCTCGACATCCTGCCGCTCGGCGAGAACACCGCGCGCGGGCTGGGCCTGCCCGTCGCCAACGGACGGCTGACTCTGATCGTTCTCGCCGCGATCCTGACCGCACTTGCCGCGATGTTCGTCGGACCGCTGAGCTTTGTCGGCCTCATCGCGCCGCACCTCGCACGGCTGGTCGGCTTTGCCCGCGCCCGCGCCCAACTCGCCGGCGCGGTGCTGGTCGGTGCGCTGCTGATGATCGTATCGGACTGGCTGTCGCGCATGGCGGCCTTTCCATACGAGTTGCCCGTCGGCCTGTTCGCCTCGCTGCTTGGCGGACCGTATCTCGTCCATCTGCTTGCAAAAGGAGTGCCGCGTCATGGCTGACGTGCCGAGAAACCTCAAGGCGTCCGCCGAGATCGCGCTGTCATCTCCGCAAGACATCATGCAGCGGCTTTGCGCGCACTTTGCCGACCATGGCGACGTCGCTATCGACGGCGCCCGCAGCCGCATCGACACGGCTTTCGGCTCCGCCAGCATGGAGGCCTGCCAGCGCTGCCTAAAGGTTTTTGCAGAGGGCCATGACGAGACATCCCTGGCCTACGTCAAGCTCTCCATCGCCGAGCATCTTTTGCATTTCGCATCGGCGGAGAACCCCACCATCGTCTGGCGCGGCGACGGCGCGGCGGGCCAGCCGCTACCCTATTTTCGTGAGATGCGCGTTGTGCGAACCGCCAGCGTGACGCCGCATATGCGGCGGCTGACCCTGGCCGGCAGCGACCTCGGACGCTTCGCGACGGGTGGGCTTCACGTCCGTCTGCTTCTGCCAAGGGATGGCGCCGTACCCGCCTGGCCCGTCACCGGCGAGGATGGCCGCCCTTCATGGCCCGAAGCCGAACGACGGCCTGACGTGCGCATCTACACGATCCGCCGCATCGACGTCGACAAGGGAGAGGTCGATATCGACTTCGTCCTGCATGATGGCGACGGCATGCCCGGCGCACGCTTTGCCGCCAATGCACGGATCGGCGACATCGTCGGCATGACCGGGCCGGGTGGCGGCGGCATCCCCGCGGCCGACTGGTGCATGCTTGCCGGCGACGAGACCGCCCTGCCCGCGATCGGCCGCATCGTCGAGGCACTGCCGGCAGGCGTGCACGCCGTCATCCGCATCGAAATCGCCGATGGCGGCGAGGAACAGAAGCTGGTTTCGCAGGCTACATTGGACATAAGGTGGCTGCACAGGAACGGCGTGGCCTCCGGCAAATCGACCTTGCTTCAGGATGCGATCCGGGAGGTCCGTTGGCCCGAGGACGGGCGCAGCGTCTTCGCCTGGGCCGGCTGCGAACACAAGAACTTCCGCGCCATCCGCTCCCACCTCAGGCAAGACCGGAAGCTGGCGCGCGACGCGCATCTCGTGGTCGCCTATTGGCGCCGCGGCTACGAGGGTGATAGCGCGCGAACAGACTGACCGACCGGTTCGACGTGCTTACCGCAAGCTCGGACTGTTCGCCGATACGGTCAGGTCGAGCGCGACATGACCTTGCGGCGCGCCGAAGCGAAGGAAGGCTTCCGACAGCGTCACGAATACCGGTCCGGCATCGCCTCTCAGCTTGGTGCAGAAATTGATCGGCGCGGATGTCAGCTATCCAATCAGTCTTTTCGCGCCTTTTACAAAAACTTACATCTTATATCTTATGTGTAAACGCAGCGACAAGTCTGCCAATAGGGGTTGCGGCCCACCCCGAAAGGCCTAATCAGGCCTGTGATCCGACCTGCTTGGCGGCCGCTTCGAGCGATCTTTCAAATGCATCGATCATGCTGTCGACCTGCGGCTCGGTGATGATCAGCGGCGGGCAGAAGGCAAGCGCATCGCCCATGTTGCGAGAGATCACGCCGTTCTGCTGCAGGAACCCGTTGACGAGCCCGCCCAGCGCGCCGACGGTGCCCCAGGGTGTCTTGTTCGCCTTGTCGTCGACCAGTTCGATCGCCGCGATCAGGCCGACGCCGCGCACCTCGCCCACGAGCGGGTGCGAAGCCAGCTTGCGCAGCCGTTTCTGCATATGCGCGCCGACCGTGCGCGCATTGCCGACGAGGTCGCGTTCCTCGATCAGGTTCAGGTTCTCTAACGCGACCGCCGCCGCGACCGGGTGACCGCCGCCGGTGAAGCCGTGACCGAAAGTGCCGATGCGATTGCTCTCGTCGGCAATCGGCTCGAACACTTTTTCGTTGATCAGCAGCGCCGAGATCGGCAGGTAGGACGAAGAGATCTGCTTCGACAGCACCATGATGTCGGGCCTGATGCCGAAGGTCTGTGAGCCGAACATCTCGCCTGTCCGGCCAAAGCCGCATATGACCTCGTCGGCAACGAGCAGGATGTCGTATTTCGACAGGACCGCCTGGATCTTCCGCCAGTAGCCAGCCGGCGGGACGATGACGCCGCCGGCGCCCATGATCGGTTCGCCGAAGAAGGCGGCGATGGTTTCCGGTCCCTCGGCCAGGATCAGCTTTTCCAAATCGTCGGCAAGCCGGCTCGAAAACTGCTCTTCGCTCTCGCCCGGCAGCGCCTCGCGCCAATGGTGTGGCGAAGAAGTGTGCAGCACGTTGGCGATCGGCAGGTCGAACGAGATATGATTGTTGGGCAGCCCGGTCAGGCTCGCCGCGGCAATGGTGACGCCGTGATAACCGCGCTTGCGGCTGATGATCTTCTTGCATGCCGGCTGGCCGAGCGCATTCGACCGGTACCAGATCATCTTCATCGCCGTGTCGTTGGCCTCGGAGCCCGAATTGGTGAAATACGCCTTGCTCATCGGCACCGGCGCCATCTGCACCAGTTTTTCGGCGAGATCGATCAGCGGCGAATGCGATTTGGAGCCGAAGTCGTGATAGTAAGGCAGCTTGGACATCTGCCGCACCGCCGCGTCGACCAGCCGCTTCTCCGAAAAGCCGACCGCGACGCTCCAGAGGCCGGCCATCGCCTCGATATAGCGGTTGCCGGCCAGATCCTCGACATAGATGCCGTCACCCTTCTCGATGACGAGCGGCCCGGACTCCTGATGCTTGCGGGCATTGGTGTAGCCATGCATGTGGTAGCTTATGTCGCAGGCTTCGGGGGAATTGGGTCGAGCGTCCATGGGAGGTCCTGTCTCAATGCGTCCGGGGATATTTTGCCACCTGCCCGCCCTTCGGCGCGCATCGGCGTTCCTCTTGCATTATGCTCTTTGATGCATCATGTTTCTTATAAGATATAGTGTCAAGCCCTTTCCTCGGGCCTGGCAGGAATGGGCGGAGACACATGCAGACTTTCAGCTTCGAGACCCTCGAACGCGAGAATTTGGGCGAAACGGTCTATGCGCGTGTCGCCGAAGCGCTGATCAAGGGACGGTTCGCGCCGGATGCGCGGCTCACCATCCGTGACCTTGCACAGTCGCTCGGAACCAGCGTGACTCCGGTCCGCGATGCCATCCTGCGGCTGATCCAGGACGAGGCGCTGGTGCAGAAATCGGCGCGCGAGGTGCGCGTTCCCGTCATCACGCTGAGGCGCTATCGCGAAATCCGCCAGATCCGGCTGAAGCTCGAAGGGCTCGCCGCGCGGGAAGCCGCGCTCAGGGCGGCCGCCAAGGACGTCGAACATCTACGCAGCCTTATTGCGTTGAACGAACGGGCGATCGCCGATAAAAACTGGACGGAGGCACTGGCGCTCAACCAGACCTTTCACTTCGCGCTCGCCGACATCGCCGACATGGTGGTGCTGCGCGGCATACTGAACCGGCTCTGGCTGCAGATGGGACCGTTGATCGCGGAGTCCTATCATGAGGGCGGCCGGGCCATGATCGAGAACCACTATGCCGTGCTTGCCGCCGTCGAGAAGCAGGATGCCGATGCCGCCGAGCGGGCGATCGTCGCCGACATAACGGAAGGTGGAAAAGTGATCCTCGAACGGCTCGTCAGCAGGCACGACGTCAAGGCAGGGACCGCCTGAGCATGGACCATGTCGACTGCATCGTCGCCGGCGCCGGCGTTGTTGGCCTTGCGGTCGCGCGAGACATGGCGCGCCGCGGCATGGACACGCTGATCCTCGATGCCGCGAACGCCATCGGCACCGGGACCAGTTCTCGCAACTCCGAGGTCATCCACGCCGGCATCTATTATCCGCTCGGATCGCTGAAGGCCCGCTTCTGCGTGGCCGGCCGGAACATGCTCTATCGCTACTGCGAGGAGCGCGCGGTCCCGCATGCGCGCTGCGGCAAGCTTATCGTCGCCGCGAATGCCGACCAGGAGCCGGTGCTTGCGACCATCCAGGCCAATGCATCGGCTTGCGGTGTGGACGACCTGGTGCCCTTGACCGCCGCCGAGGCGCTCGCGCTGGAGCCCAGGCTGCGCTGCACGGCAGCGCTGTTGTCGCCCTCCACCGGGATCATCGACAGCCATGCCTTGATGCTCGCCTTGCTGGGTGATGCCGAGGAGCATGGCGCGGCGCTCTGCCTCAACACCCGCATCGTCTCCGGTCGCATCGAGGGTGGGCTCCCCAAGGGTGGACTGATTGTGCTCGACACGATCGACAGCACAAGCGGCGAGCGCTTTGAAATCGCAACCAAATTCTTCGTCAATGCCGCCGGACTTGAAGCCACGGCGCTTGCCCAATCGATCGCCGGGCTCGATCCGCGATTCGTGCCAAAACTCCGCTATGCCAAGGGCAATTATTTCTCAGTCGCCGGCCGTGCCCCCTTTTCGCGGCTCATCTATCCCGTGCCCGAACCCGGCGGGCTCGGCGTGCATCTGACGCTCGATCTCGATGGCGTCGCCCGCTTCGGGCCGGACGTCGAATGGACGGATACGCTCGACTATCGCGTCGACCCCGCACGCGGCGAGCGTTTCTACAACGAGATCCGTAAATACTGGCCGGACCTTGCCGAAGGCGCCCTGCAGCCAGCCTATAGCGGCATCCGGCCGAAGCTCTCCGGCCCTGGCGAAGCCAATGCCGATTTCGTCATCCAGGATGCTTCGGTCCACGGCGTTGACGGCCTGGTCAATCTGTTCGGCATCGAAAGCCCCGGCCTGACCTCCAGCCTGGCGATCGCCGATCACGTCGCGCAGCGCCTCGCTCAAACTGGCCAGGCTCAAAACCGGGGTGCCAAATTTGCAGCCGGACATTGAGAGATTGCCGTGACCGGAACCGCCCTCTCCGACATCTACCGCGACTACATCGCCTGCCTGAACCAGCAGGACTGGCCGCAGCTGGGACAGTTCGTTGATGACGACGCGATCCACAACGGCCGGCGGCTTGGCCTGTCAGGCTATCGCCAGATGCTGGAGAAGGACTTCGATGACATTCCGGACCTTTATTTCAACGTCCGGATGCTGATTGCCGATCCGCCTTACATAGCGAGCCGGATAGATTTTGACTGTTCGCCGAAGGCAAATTTCCTCGGCCTCCCCTTGAACGGCAAGCGAGTCTCCTTCTCGGAGAACGTGATCTATGAATTCCGCGACGGGAAGATCGTGCAGGTGTGGTCTGTTGTAGACAAGGCGGCTATCGAAGCTCAGCTTTAATGCATATCGCCCAAAAGTGCGCAGCGGTTTTGGGACAACGATATGCATAAAAACAAAGACCTAAAGCGCGGCGCTGAATCTCGTCACACGCGACGCGCTTTAGATCCCATGAGACCGGCGGTCTCCCCGCCATCGACGCTGATCACCGCGCCGTTGATAAAGCTTGCAGCCGGCGACATCAGCCAGGCCACCGTCTCGGCCACATCCTCGGGCGTTCCGAGGCGGCCGACCGGAATGCGGCTTTCCAGCGCTTGCCGGCGGCCGGGAATGGCGAGCGTGTTCGCCATCATCTGCGTGGCGATCTGGCCGGGGCACAGCGTGTTGAAACGAACCTGTGAACCATATTCCAGCGCCAGCGCCTGCGCGAGACCGATGAGTGCTGCCTTGGACGCCGTGTAGATCGCAAGGCCTTCCTCGCCGACGAGGCCGGCGACCGAGGATATCATAACCACCGAGCCAAGGCCGGCGCGCAATCCCGCCAGCGCATGGCGGGTGAACAGATAGGCCGAGGTCGTGTTGGCGGTTATCGTCCGCTCCCAGTCGGCGAGCGTGGTCTGGTCGAAGGCGAGCCTCGCGCCTGTTCCGGCATTGTTGACCAACCCGGCGATGCGGCCCTTGCCGATCTCGAGCGCCATGGCGACCGCGCGTCGGCAGTCGGGCTCACTGGTGGCGTCGCCGGCCGCGGCATCAAGGACGAGTTCAGCCTGATCGCACCGCCGACCCATCTCTACAGGCATTATCAACTCGACGCCGCGGGCGTCGAGAGCGTGGCGCAGTCTTTGCTCGCATAGAAGAAAACAAAAGGAAAAACGCGTCTATTGGCTGTATCTTGTAGAATCAGTGCCGGCAGGAGACGCTAGGACCGGGACAACGACATGCATAAAACAGGGATGTCGAGGAGAACGACGCCGTGAACATTCAGCCGCTCGAACAGGGCAATCTTTCGGCGCGCGCCTATGTCGCGCTTCGCGAGGGATTGATCGCGGGCCAGTTCCGGCCCGGCCAGAGGCTGGTGATGCAGGATCTGGCCGACCGGCTCGGCACCAGCGTCACCCCTGCCCGCGAGGCCTGCCTGCGGCTGGTCAGCGAACGCGGCCTCGAACTGCGCTCGGGCCGTTTCGTCACCGTTCCGGCCCTCACGCTGGCGCGTTACATGGAAGTGCGCACCATTCGGCTGTCGCTGGAGGGCCTGGCGGCCGGCCTTGCCGCTGAGCATGCCAGACCTGAGGACATCGACAGGCTGACTGGCATCCAAACAGTGTTCGAGAAGGCCGACCGGGCTGGCGACCCTGAACAGTCCTTCCGCTACAACAGGGACTTTCATTTCACCGTCTACCGGCTTTCCCGCATGGAAATGCTGGTCTCCCACATTGAAAGCCTGTGGGTCTCGATGGGACCGATGCTCACCGTCTTCTTCAATGAAGGCGAGCACAAATATGTCGGCGCGGCGGAGCATGAGCGCGTGATCGAAGGACTGCGCGAGAAGGATTCGGCGAAGGCCCGTACCGCGATGGAGCGCGACCTGATCCTCGGCGGCGAGGATTTTCTGCGCTTTCTGCGCACCCACGAGGAATTCGTCGTGGCTTGAGGCATCGGACCCAAAAGTGTGAAGCGTTTTGGGAAAATCCGATGCTCAAACTAAAGAGCGTGGCAGAGCTGGAACTCCTGCATCAAAGACGGCATTAACTTCGAAACCAAAATCGCGCGCAATTTCAACAGATTGCAGCGCCACTTTGATTCAAGGTTTCACCTACCGCTGATTCAAACCAGTATCGTCGTCTGACCGGATTGCCAAAGGAGGCGTGCCATGACCGATGAGCCGAGTCGCGTGCCAGCGCGTGATCCCCAGGATCTAGAGCGCCTGCTGATTTCCCGGCAATGGGCAGGAGACATCGACGGAATGGTGGCCCTGTTCGAGCCGCATGCCGTCGTCGACAATGGTGAAGGCCAATTGACGCTTGGCCGCGAAGCGATCCGGGCACTCTTTGCCGACATCACCGCAACGGGCCGGAAATTTGCCGTCGGAGATCAGGCAGCTGCCGTTGTCAACGGGGACCTGGCGCTCACCTCAACCCACCTGCCCGACGGCACCATCACCGCCGAGGTCGCCCGCCGCCAATCCGACGGCACATGGCTATGGGTCATCGACCGGTTCTCCGTCGCGTAGCATCGGAACCATAGTTCGGCGCAATGGTTGTGTGGTCAGCAAGAGATCCTCCTCAAGCAAAACGGAAGGAACGATCATGCGCATGCTGATGACGATTGCCGCCCTGTCGGGGCTCGCTCTGGCGCAGCCGGTCCACGCGCAATTCATCGAACCGCAGCTTCCCCAAAGCGCCCCCGAGGGCCAGGAAACGCTACCTGATCAAGTCCAGCCGGACCCCTCCGATCAGGGCTTCTTCGACCAGGGCTTTACGGGCGTCGCGATCGTCGCCATCGAGGATTTGCCTCCGGATCTCAAGACGCAAGCCGAGGCAGTGATCACCCAGACCAGTGCCGAGGATCTGCAGGCCCTGCAAAGCTCGATCGATGCCTCGCCGCAGGCAACATCGGCGCTTGCCGCAAACGGGCTCAACTCCTCGCAGGTTGTCGCGGCCAACGTCGATGGCGATGGCACCCTGACGCTGATCATCCAGACAACGACCTGATCCGGGCGGTTTGGGCCATTCGGCTTGACCCTTCCGCATGGAGGCAACCATGGGCGAAGAGCGCAGGGCAATCCGCGTCAGCATCGGCGGCAGGGTGCAAGGCGTTTCCTTTCGCGTATGGACGCTCCGCGAAGCCGAAAGGCTCGGCCTTGCCGGATGGGTCCGCAACGAGGACGACGGATCCGTAACGGCACTGATCGTCGGAGCCGAGGGCGCGGTTTCGGCGATGATGACCAGGTTCTGGAAAGGGCCGGGCGGAGCCTCGGTTTCCAGCGTGACATCTGAAAACGTCGATCCCAGTGGGGAGCCCAGGGGATTCGAGATCATTGGCTAGGGCAGCACCGTTCAAGAGGCGGTGGAAATCATCTCGCCGCCTCTCGAGCATTTTTGCAGCCAAATGGAATCATTTGGCGTCCGCATAAATGCGGCAAAACAACAAGCCAAACCGCCACACGCAGCGTCAATGCCCGCTGCGTGCGCAACCTCACGTCAATACGCGAACGTTCCCCGTAGCCAGGCGAGGAAGCCGAGCCTCTCGGACATCGCCGCCCGCACGCGAGACGCCGCCCATCGCGCTCTTATCGTGGCACCGACATGGCAATGGCAGACGATGTCGTGCAACTGCCAGTCGGTCAGCTCGAAGAAGCGCCTGGCTTCACCGTAGGTGTCATCCGTCAAGCCTTGCGCGCGAAAAATCGGATCCTCGAAGGCAACCGTGATCGGCGAGCCGTCGTATCGCATCATTTCGCGTATTTCCGCGGGTTTGTATTCGGTGCCCGCAAACGCTTCGAGGCGCCGATCGGGATTTTGCTCCAGAAGCTTCGCCCAGCGTTCGAGACGTTGGCTCCTGGTCTCCACGAGATATGTTGCTTCAGCGTGAACGTCGGCAACGGCATGCAGTTGGTCAAGTGTCTGGTGCTTCACGGCCGCCTCCTATTCAGCAGGTGAATTTGCCCCAATGGAATTATGGCGCTGCGTGAGGTCGGCAAGGCCCTCATGCGCGCACCAGTCGATCACACTTTTCTGAGGTTGCCGTCTTGCCATGAGCGCGCCCAATCCCCGCAGGATCATCAGAGGCTCAAATCGGAACCATAGGCAGGCGCGGTCGTTCTGCCTGCATCAGCCGCAGAGCGAAACCTGGTGTGGCGAATCCGAAGATTCGCATT
Source organism: Mesorhizobium sp. STM 4661 (assembly GCF_000359125.1). Lineage (GTDB taxonomy): Bacteria > Pseudomonadota > Alphaproteobacteria > Rhizobiales > Rhizobiaceae > Mesorhizobium. Next base: position 175,655 of record NZ_CAAF010000073.1, read on the forward strand.
CTGCCGAAGTCGATGACGCGCCAAGGCAGAGAGCGCCAAGCGGAAGGAAATCACTCATGGCCATTCTTCCAACTCCCGAACCAACGCCCACGCCTGTCCCCACGCCACCGCCGCTTCCCTCTCCGAAGCCAATGCGTGAACCGGACCCGCAGCTCGCGCAATTGCGCGAGCTTGTCCGCCACTATCCCGAACTCAACCGCCGAGTGCGCCTCGTATCGATGAGCTTCGATCCGGATCACGACACGCCAGCCGTCATGGCCGACTATGGCGCGCTCTGGCGCGATCCTGGCGACGGCGGATCGCAATGGCTTTTCGTGACCGCACCCGGCCAGGCCGCACTTCGTCCGATCCTTGCGGCCTACGACCAGGCGGTTGCACCGGATCCCGATCCGCGGGGACCCGGACGGTGGCCTTAGCCATATCCTTCGCGTCTTCCTGATCGATGAGGCAGGCCTGGTTCGCAACATCTACAGCATGGACTTCCTCGACCCCGACCTCGTGCTGACGGAGAGTGAGCCTGCCGCTCAGCCGGCATCCGCGCGCAACGGCCTGCAGCTTTCGCCGACGATCAGGGCCGGTTGAAAAACGATGTTGCGCACGGGCTCGGACCCCCTCTCCTCGATGCGGTCCACGAGCAGGCGCAGCGCTTCGTTGGTCATGTCGGCAATGGGGTGTTCCGTTCTCGTCAGGCGCGGCTTCAGGCCGCCGGCGCCGGCGACCGTATCCGTCGAGGCGATCGAGACGTCCTGCGGACAGCGCAGGCCAAGATCGGCAATGGCGCGCATCACGCCGATCGCCATGACACCGTTGGCGACATAGATCGCCGTGGGGCGATCGGGCGAGCCCATCATGTCGCGGGCAACCGAATAGGCGGCTTCCTCGCGAAATTCGCCGGACCTGATATGGCCGGGCTGCGGTGCAAGCCCACGCGCCGCCATCGCGTCGATCATGCCGTCGAGCCTGCCCTTGCTGGTGGACAATTGCATCGGACCGGTGACCGAGCCGATGCGGCGATGTCCAAGATCGAGCAAATAGTCGACGGCCTGCCTGCCGGCGGCCCAATTGTCGATGGTCACCGTATCGGCGCTGTTGCCTTTGATCGAGCGGCCGAGAAGCACGGTTGCGATGCCTTCGAACTCATGCGGCTGGTATTGATTGGCCGCGCCCACGGGTACCAGAACCATGCCGTCGCAACCTAGGGTGCGAATTCGCGACAGGATGCGCCGTTCGGTGTCGGGCTTTTCATCGCTGTTGAAGAGAACCAGCGAATAGCCCCAGGCCGCGACCGCTGCCTCCGCCGACCAGACAATGCGTGCGTAGAACGGGTTCGAGAGATCGGCCACCGCAAGGGCGATCAGCTGGCTGCGGCTGCGGCGCAGATTGCGGGCAGCCAGCGACGGTTCATAGCGCAGTTCGCGAATGGCGGTGACGACGCGAGCCCTCAGCTCCGGGCTGACAAAGGCAGAATCGTTCATGACCGCCGAGACCGTCGCAGTCGACACGCCTGCCTTTCTGGCAACGTCTTTGATGGTGGCCATTTTGCCTTGATAGCTAATCGTTTCGCTAAGTCTGGTTTAGATTTATGGCTGTGTCCAGCGGATTCACGCTTGCATTGAGCCGCATTTTGCGGGACGTTAGCGAAACGGTTTGCTGTCAACGAGGCTCTGACGGCAGACAGACGAAGGGAGGAAAAACATGAAAAAGATTGCTTGCATCATCGCGCTTGGAGCGCTTTCGCTGGCGACGGCTGGCGCTGCCGCGCAGGACAAGCCGCTTCTCGGCATCGTGTCGATCAGCGCCACCGAAGCGAACAATGTCCGCTACATCCAGGGTGCCACGAAGGCCGCCGACGAGCTTGGCTGGCAGACCAATGTCGTCGATGCCGCCGGCAGCGCCGATCAGGCCAACTCGGCGATCCAGAATTTCGCGCAGCTCAAGGCGCATGCGATCATCGACATGGTGTTTCCCTATTCGTCGATCGGCGCCGGTCTGGCTGCCGCCGGCGACGCTGGAATACCCGTCGTGACCTGGGGCGGCGGGCTTGGCTCGACCGTTGCCGCCACCAATGGCTCGGGCGGCCCGATGGCGATCCCGGTCGTCGACCTGATGGTCAAGAAAATGGAGGGCAAGGGTTCGATACTGGCCCTCACCTACCGGACCGGCGAAGTCTGCCGGAACCGTGAAGTCGTCATGGACGAGATCGTCGCCAAAAATCCCGGTATCACCGTCACCAAGAACGAAGTGCGCATTCCCGGCTATTTCGAGGACGGCGCCCAATACGCCAATGCCTGGCTGGCCTCGCATCCGGCCGGCCAGGAAAACCTGGCGATCTGGGGATGCTGGGACGACCCGGCGATCGGCGCCATCGGTTCGCTGCGCGCGCAAGGCCGCGACGACGTGCTCGTCTACGGCATCAACGGCAATGCCCAGGCGCTGGAGAACATCAAGAACGGCTTCATGACCGCAACGGCCTGGCAGGACAGCTTCACCGAGGGCTACAACATGGTCAAGATGTTGAAGGACATCAAGGACGCAGGCGGCGCATGGCAGGCCAAGGCTGCCGAAGTCCCGGCTGTGCTGGTGACCAAGGAAACCGTCGACGCCTTTCTCAAGGACCATCCGGAAGCCATAAAGTAGGACTTGGTTTGCAGGCGGCGTTCACAAGGGGTGCGCCGCAGCAGGCGGCGCCGATGACAACTCCGTTCCTGGTCGCACACGATATCGCAAAGGCCTTTGGCGGCGCACAGGCGCTGAAGGGTGTGTCGCTCGACATTGCGCCGGGTGAAATCCATGGTCTTGTCGGCGCCAATGGCGCCGGCAAGTCGACCTTCATCCGCATCCTGGCCGGACTGAACCATCCTGACGCCGGCCGTATCGAAATCGACGGCCAGAGTCGAGAGATCGCCACGCCGCAGCGGGCCACCGAACTCGGCATGAGTTTCATTCACCAGGAACTGGCCTTCGTGCCGGGCATGACCGTGCTGCAGAACATCATGCTGGGCGTGCCGAAGAAATCGCGCTTTGGGCTGACCGACTGGCGGGCGATCGCGCGCGACGTCGCGCCGATCGCCAGGCGCGTCGGCATATCGGCACCGCTCAACGCCAGCGTGAAGGGCCTTTCGACGGCCGAGATATGGCTGATCAACATTTGCCGTGCCCTGGTGCGCAAGGCGCGGCTGATCGTCATGGACGAACCGACGGCATCGCTGGCCGCGAGCGAGGCGGAACGGCTCTTTGCGATCGTGCGCGATCTCTCGGCCTCGGGAGTGGCGGTGCTCTACATTTCACACCGGCTGGACGAGATCCTCAACCTTTGCTCGCGCGTGTCGGTGTTTCGCGACGGCCGCTCCGTGGCCGAGCTCGCCGGAAAAGAGCTCAACCGGCCCGCGCTGGTCGAGGCGATTGTCGGCGGCGCCATCCGGAACCCGCAAAGGACAGTCGCGGCAAGGCCGCGCGGCAATGTCGTGATGGAGGCAAGCAAGCTGACGCGGGCGCCGAAAGTTCGCGGCGTCAGCCTTAGGCTTCACGCCGGCGAAGTGCTGGGCATTGGCGGCCTTGTCGGCGCCGGGCGCACCGAACTTGCCCGGCTGCTTTTCGGAGCGGACCGGCCGGACAGCGGCGAGATGAGGCTGGCGGGCCGGTCCTATCAGCCCGCCTCCCCGGCGGCGGCTGTCCGCGCCGGGCTTGGATTGATCCCAGAGGAGCGCCGGGCCGAAGCGCTGTTCCTGTCCAAGAGCATCGCCTTCAATCTCAGCATCGCCAATCTCGACAAGCTTGTGCACGGCCGATACCTGCCGCTGATGAACCGCCGCGCCCGCGCCTCAATGGCCGGCGATATGATCCGGTCGCTGTCGATAAAGGCGCGCAATGCCAGCACGCCCGTTGGCCGCCTCAGCGGCGGCAATCAGCAGAAGGTTGCGATCGGCCGTTGGCTGCAGCGTACGCCGAAAGTGCTGATCCTCGACGAGCCGACGCGAGGCGTCGACATCGGCGCGCGCGGAGAGATCCACCGGCTGATCCGCCAGCAGGCGGACTCCGGAATGGCGGTTCTGGTGATCTCGTCGGAACCGGACGAACTGCCCGATCTGTGCGACCGCGTGCTGGTGATGGCGGAAGGCCGCATCGTTCGCGAACTGACCGGCCAGGCCGTGTCGCGAAAGGCGATCGTCGAGGCAAGTTACGTCGACCCGCAAGCACTGATGGAGGATCATCCGGCATGAGCGATGTTGCGATTAGCGCCCGGCGTCTGTCGCCCGGAACCAAGGCAGTGCTCGGCATCTTTGCCCGCTACGGAACAATCATCGGACTGCTGGCGATGATCGTCACCTTCTCGATCCTGTCGCCGCAAGCCTTTCCCACCGTCAATAATTTCACCAATGTACTGAACCAGGCCTCGCTGGCCATGATCATTGCCGGCGGGCTGACGCTTGCCGTGGTCGTCGGCGAACTCGACCTGTCCATCGGCTTCGCCGCCAGCCTGCACGGCATTCTGATCACCGGTCTTGTCGTCCACGACAAGCTGCCGATCCCGCTTGCCGTGGTCATCGTCATCGCATTGGGCGCGGTGATCGGTCTCGTCAACGGCTTCATCGTCACCAAGATCAAGGTCAATTCCGTCATCGCGACGCTGGGCGTCGGCACGATCCTGACTGGTCTTGCCTTCGCCTATTCCGCCGGCGTTCCCATTGTCGCGGGCGTGCCGGAGGCATTCCTCCAGCTCTCGCTCGGCCGCTGGCTGTTCGGCATCCCCAACAACATCATCGTCATGATCCTCGTTCTCGGCGGGCTTTGGCTCCTGGTCGAGCGGACACCGCTCGGCCAGGAGATCCAAGCGGTCGGCGGCAACGCCGTGGCGGCCCGCCTTGCCGGCGTGAATGTCGACCGCATCAAGATCCTCGGCTTCGTCATTTCGGGAATGTGCGCGGCGCTGACCGGGATCCTGCTTGCCTCGCGGCTGGGCAGCGGCACGGCAAGTGCCGCCGACTCCTACCTGCTCACCGCCTTCGCCGCGGTCTTTCTTGGCTCGGCAACGCTGCGTGACGGCGAATTCCATGTGCTTGGCACGCTGGTCGGTGCCCTCATCATCGCCTTCGGCTTCAACGGCCTCAACATTTTCGGCGCCCCCACTTTCTCGCAGTATGTGTTGCAGGGCGCCATTCTCATCATTGCCGTGGGTATGGCCAGTCTCGGCCGCTCGCTGGCGGAGCGCTGAAGGAGGAAACGATGACAAGCGAGAACAAACCTTGGGACGTTTATGTCATCGAGTTCGCCCGATCGCGGCAGCAGCCCTGGGTGGATCTCGTCGCCGGCATGTATGACGACGGCAAGGTCGATCTGCCCTTCTCCTTCGTCCTGTTGCGGCGCGGCGACCGCAACGTATTGGTCGACACCGGCTTCATCCAGGAATCGAGCGATGCCTTCTCGCTGAAATTTGGCATTCCCTACTGGGTCTCTCCGGTTCGCATGCTGGCCGAGCTTGGCATTGGACCCAGCGGCATCACCGACATTTTTGTCACCCATGCGCATTTCGATCACATGGGATCGATCGCCGAATTCCCGAACGCAAATCTCCACATCCAGAAAAGCGAGTTGCTTTCCTGGTATGAGGCAATCGCTTTGCCTCCCCGCTTCGGTCACCTCACCGCCATCATCGATCCCGATACGCTGCGCGCCGCCCTCGATGCATCGGTCGAACACCGCGTCTCGCTGATCGACGGCGACAAGGACGATGTGCTGCCGGGCATCCATGTCCGGCTGGGCAGCGGCCACACGATCGGGCAGCAATTCGTCATCGTCCAGTCGGCGCGCGGCAGGCTGGTCATCTCCGGCGACTGCGTCTATTCGAGCCGGCAGATCACCGGGCACAAGCATGACGGCGTCTACGCGCCGCTGAACAATGCCGTCGGCAGCGTCTGGGAACAGCTTAAAACCATCGACCGCATCAACACCGAGATCGGCGGCGATCTTGGGCAACTGATCATCCTGCACGACATAGAGCGGTGGAAAGGTCTGCCCATCGTGGCGGAACTCGAAGGGTTTCGTATCGTCAGGGCCGGATAGGAAGGCACGCCTTGGGTGCGGAGGAAGAGCTTGTTTCGCCAGCCGCTGTTTCGTAAGAGCATCGCCTATGCTCGAAAGCGAACCGCCTCGAAGCCTTTATCGCGAGACGGCCGGCGGCACCGGCAGCTACCCGGCCCTGGCCGGTGCGCAGCGGGCAAGGATCGCCATTGTCGGCGGCGGCTTCACGGGCCTTTCGACGGCCTTGCATCTGGCTGAAGCCGGCGAGGACGTCGCCGTGATCGAGGCCCGCCAGCCGGGCTGGGGCGCCTCGGGCCGAAACGGCGGCCAGGTCAATCCCGGCCTCAAATACGATCCCGACACGATAGAGGCGCGGTTCGGCACGGATCTCGGGCCGCGCATGGTCGACTTCTCCCATGGCGCGCCCGACTTCACCTTCGATCTCATCAAGCGACTGTCGATCGCCTGCGACGCCCGGCAGAACGGCACAATACGTGCCGCCGTCCGCCCGAAGCCGGCCGGCGCGGTGCGGGCCACGGCCGGGCAATGCGAGCGGCGAGGCATGCCGGTCGCCATTCTGGACGCAAAGGCGATGGCGGCGCGAACCGGCACGGACAGATATATGTCGGGCATGTTCGACGCCCGCGGCGGCGATCTCCATCCCTTGAAATATGCCCTTGGTCTGGCAGCCGCGGCGCAAAATGCCGGCGCGCGGATCTTCGGCGACAGCGAGGTCCTCTCGCTCAGCAGCGAGGCCGGACGGTGGCTCCTCAAAACCGCCAACGGTTCTCTCAGCGCCGAGAAGGTTCTCATCGCGACCAACGGCTATACCGGCACTCTCTGGCCGGGCCTGAAGCAATCCCTCGTTCCGGTGTTCAGCGCCATCGCTGCGACCGAACCGCTGCCGTCCCCGGTTGCCGGGGCAATCCTTCCCGAAAGGCAGGTCGTCTATGAGGCCGGCAACATTACTGTCTACTACCGGATCGATGCGCAGAACCGCCTCCTGATGGGCGGCCGGGGACCAATGCGTCCTATCGAGAATGCTTCCGCCATCGGCTACCTCACCGACTATGCGCGGCAACTCTGGCCAGCGCTTGCCGGAACACGCTGGACACATGGCTGGAACGGCCGGGTCGCGATCACCAAGGATCATCTCTTGCACGTGCACGAGCCGGAAGACGGCATCCTGATCTGCCTCGGCTACAATGGTCGCGGCGTTGCCATGGCCTCGGCGATGGGCAGCGTCCTGGCTAAACGTCTTCGCGGCGACGAGACCGCCCCCTTCCCGATGCCGATATCGCCGGTGCAGAGGATCGGGTTCCACCGGTTCTGGCCGCTGGGTGTGAGGGCGGCGATCCTGTCGGGGCGGCTGAAGGACCGGTTCGGCCTTTGATGCGGTGAGCGTTGATGATGGCGCGATCCGGAGATGTCTGGGAGACCCGCGCTGAACTCACACGGAGCCGGTCATTCCACCATCGACATAGATGATCTGGCCGGTCACGAAACTCGATGCATTGGAAGCCAGGAAGATCGCCGCGCCGCCCAGTTCGTCCACCTCGCCCCATCTGGCCAATGGCGTCCGGCCAGCCAGCCAGCGCGAGAACTCGGCATCCTTCACCAGCGCCTCGTTCATATCCGTCTGGAAATAGCCGGGCGCCAAACCATTCACCCGGATGCCGTGCGGGCCAAGTTCCGCCGCAAGGCCCTTGGTCAGCATTTTCATGGCGCCCTTCGATGCGGTGTATGGCACGATCGAGGGGCGCCCGAGTTCGCTCTGCACCGAGCAGATATTGATGATGGAACCCTGTTTGCGGCCTATCATCGACCGAACGACCGGTTGGGTGAGGTAGAACGCGCTGTAGAGATTTGTCCGCATCAACTTGTCGAACATGTCGGCCGGGAAATCGGCGAAGGGTGCCCGGTGCTGCATGCCGGCATTGTTGACGAGGATGTCGATCGGCCTGAATTCCGCTGTGAGCCTGCCGATTTCGCGCTCGACATCCTCAGCCACGGTGACATCGAAAGTGGAACCGATCGCCTCGATGCCTAATGCTCTCAGGGATCCCAGGGCCTTTTGAACCTGATCTTCATCGCGCCCGTTGATGATGACGGCGGCACCCGCCTTGCCGAGGGCCTTGGCAAGCGCCAGGCCGATGCCCCGGCTCGATCCCGAAATGAAGGCGGTTTTGCCGGCAAGGCCGAACAGGTGCGATAGGTCGGTCAAAGCGTCTTTCCCAAAATGGCGGCCAATCGTCAGGCGGTAAAAATTGCAGTTGAACCTTCATGCTTCGGCTCTTGTCGGCGGCCAGATCAAAGGCCTGCCGCGCATCGTAGGCGCGGATGACCGCTGTCAGCAATGGTGAGATCGACAAGGCCGCGGGCCGTTCCTGTCGACTTCGCGGCGCAACGGCGCTCTCCATCCGGGAACAGGAAGGCTGCCTTGCGAGTTTCATGCTGAGCACCCGCGCAACATACGTGGCGCGGCCGCATTAAGGAGAGGAAATATGGGCCTTGGAACCATTCTCATCATCATTTTGATACTCGCCCTGCTGGGCGGTTTTTCCGGCTTGGGCGGCGGGCCATTTTATGGGACCGGCTATTACGGCGGCGGCGGTTTGGGGCTCGTCTTGCTCGTCGTCATCATTCTCGTCGTCCTCGGGCGCATCTAACCTGCCGCGAGACGGGCCAGCCCGCCGCTCCCTAGGGGTCGGCGGGCTTTTGCTGAAAAATCGGAGGCGTTGGTGAAGCGCAAACTCGACCTGAGAGGCGGACGGCCCGTCTGGTTCTCCTATCGCGCATCATCGGTGCCGGCGGGAAAACTGACGCGGGATGTAAAGACCGACGTGCTGGTCGTCGGCATGGGGGTCAGTGGCGCCATGGCGACTGAGGCGCTGACGCGCGCCGGCCATTCGGTGATCTGCATCGACCGGCGCGGACCGTTGAAGGGATCGACCTCGGCGACGACGGCCTTGGTGCAGTTCGAGCTTGACCAACCCCTGACGAAACTTTCGGCGAGCAAGGGAAAGGCCGATGCCGAACAGGCATGGCGGCGCTCGCGCCTGGCGGTAATTAATCTGAGCGGACGGGTTGCCGAACTCGGCATCGATTGCAGCCTGACCTGTTTGCCTTCCCTTTATCTTGCCGGCAATCTGCTCCGTCCGGCCGAATTGCAGGAGGAGGCGGAGGCCCGCCGACAAGCCGGAATCGCCGCAACCTATCTGACCCGCCAGGCTCTCGCGGAAAGGTTCGGCATCCATCGCGCCGCCGCCATTCTCAGCCATGGCAATCTTGCGCTCGACCCGCGCAAGCTCACCGCGGGTCTGCTGCTCAGGTCGCTGGTCCGCAAGGCGCGTTTCCATGCGCCGGTCGAGGCGACAGCCATCGAACATGGCCGTGGCCAGATTAGCGTTGGCACCAGCCTCGGGCCGACTATCACGGCGCAGCATCTGGTATTGGCAACGGGTTACGAACTGACCGATCTCATACCGGCGACCGCACACCGCATAGTTTCGACTTGGGCAATCGCCACTGGACGGCAAGCAGACAAGATCTGGCCAGGCGCCGCTCTCATCTGGGAAGCGTCGGATCCTTACCTCTACATCAGGGCAACCGCCGACGGCCGCGTCATCTGCGGCGGCGAGGATGAGGATTTCACCGACGAGACCCGTCGCGATGCGCTGACCGCCGACAAGTCCAAACGCCTGGCGGCAAAACTGGGCAGCCTGTTCCCAAGGCTCGACGTCGGCCCCGAATTTGCCTGGGCCGGCTCCTTCGGCACCACGACATCGGGGCTGCCTTATATCGGGGCCCTACCCGGTCATCCGCGCGTTCATGCCGTGATGGGCTATGGCGGCAACGGCATCACATTCTCGCAGATCGCTTCGGAGATCGTTGCGTCTGCAATCGGCGGCCGCGATGACACGGATGCAGAGCTTTTCGCATTCCGCCGCTCCTGATGCGGCGCGAGCAGCTGGCGTCGACAAAGTCGACAAACAAGAGGCTATCCAGGTACACGAGGCGGCCTCGCGTTCGCCGGATCGCTTTCTCTGGCGCCTCTTGAAGGGAACTATCGCTCCCGCCCGCGGTTCCTTCCGTATCAGGAGGCGTATGCGATGGACGACGACAAGCAGAAGATGCGCGAAAAGACTGCTCTGGCACGCTCATTGGCCGCGGAGACCGGCATCACCCTTGACCAGGCGAGCGATCTGATCACGATGATCGGTACCGACCGCAACTCCCTGTTGCGCGAAGCACGGATATTGAGCAAGCGATCCGGTCAGCCGCTTTCTTGAATCCGTCGCGCGAGTGCCCTACTGCATTTGCGCCTGGTGAGCATCGAGTTGAATGGACTCGTCTCCGATATCAGGCCTCGGATTGCCATGAAGTTCTAAACCCGAATCTGGCAGTGACCTGCTCGTCCCCACCACGACGGTCAAGCCGTCGAATTCCATGGGTGCCCCGTGGAATTGGGCGACCTGCATGACGAGAAACTCGACATCCTCAAGGGCTATGTTTTCGGCGAGATTGCGCAGTCGTACCTCTTCCGCGACCGCGGCGACATTTATGATGCCTTTGGACCGCAACGCGGCCAGAACCTGGGCATTGAGATCCTCCCGCAGCTGAGCCGAATATTCAAAACGCATGGAAAACCTCCTTCGAGGAACTGTTTTCCCTCATGATTCAGCATGCGCTCTAAGTGCGCGCTTGACAAGAAAAAATTTAAATATTCGTGTATAAAATCAATTAGTTAGCAGAATTTGCCGATTGCGCAATCCACGTCTGTCTCCCATCGTTCGCCTTGCACGCCAACCACCTTACATCCCCTCTTGACGTATTCTGAGATGAATACTAACTCTACTGTTATCGAGGTACTTACTAACTCGTCTCGTTTGATATGCTGGAGGGGCTGACATGGCCGACCTGGAGCGACCTGAACGATTGCAGATTATGCTGACGGCCGAGGAACTCGCCGCTCTTGAGAACTGGCGTTTCGAAAAGCGCATGCCAAGCAGGTCGGCGGCAGTGAGAGAGCTGTTGCGTCGCGGTCTTGCTGCGGAAGGATTCTTGACGGCGTCGCAAGGCGCTAAATCGCAGGACTTTGGAATTCTGCCCGATTCCGAAGTGTCCCATGGATCTGGCGGCGATTAGGCGCCGCAAGGCCACGCCCGACACGATCCATCTCCGACCCCTAAAGGAGCCACAAGGCAACCTCGAGGCTTTCAAATGCGTTGGTCACCGCCGACTGACGCATGGCCATCTTCGTCGAAGGAAGCGTCCGGAACTGGGCATCGCGCTGATCGATCTGGACGCGTAAAGAGCAGGTAGCCCGCCTCAACCTGCAGGACAACAAAGCGGCAAGCATCGAGGGGCCACCGGATGGCTGTCACAAGCGCGCGGCACCGCGCCGGCGGTACCGCGCGAGCGTGAAAATCCAGGCGTCGACAAGCTCGCTCAGTTCGACTGGAAACAGCAGCTCGACCTTCTCTCCTGTACCGAATGCGGCCGCTGCCAGGCAGTCTGCCCTGCCTATGCCGCGGGCCTGCCGCTCAGTCCCAAAATGCTGATCACCGACATGCGCGACGCGCTGGCCGCCGGGCCGTCGGCGCTTCCGCTGGTCGGCGGCGTCATTTCGGAAGCGACGCTGTGGGCCTGCACCACTTGTCGCGCCTGCATGGAAGGTGCCCGGTCGAGATCGAGCACCTGCCGAAGATCATCGACATGCGCCGCCATCTGGTTGACGAAGGGCGCGTCAGCCCCGGCCTCCAGGATGCGTTGTCGAACCTGACCCGTCTCGGCAACTCCATGGGCAAGCCTTCCAAGATGCGGGCGCGCTGGACCAGGGAGCTCGGCTTTCCGGTCAAGGACGCACGCAGCGAACCCGTCGAAGTGCTGTGGTTCGTCGGCGACTACGCCTCCTACGATCCGCGCGTTCAGGAAATCACCCGCAAGGTGGCCGAACTGCTGACCGCCGTCGGTGTCGATTTCGGCATTCTCTTCGATGCCGAGCGCAACAGCGGCAACGATGTGCGGCGCGCCGGGGAAGAGGGCCTGTTCGAGACACTCGCGCAGTCCAACATCGATGCGATCGCGGAATGCACCTTCAACCGCATCATGACCACCGATCCGCATAGCCTTAATGCGCTGAAGAACGACTATCGGCATTTCGGCGCGGCATTTGAGGTCCTGCACTATACCGCCTTGCTGGCCGAGCTCATCAAGGCAGGAAAGCTCGAACTCGCCGTGGTCGATGGCGGCAAGGTCACCTATCACGATCCCGTTACCTCGGGCGCTACAATGGCGGCTTCGATGCGCCACGCGACCTGATCCGCGCGGCCGGCTACACGCTTCACGACATGCCGCGCTGTCGCGAGAATTCCTTCTGCTGCGGCGCCGGCGGCGGCCGCATCTGGCAAGGCGATGACGGCGTCACCGAGCGGCCGAGCGAGAACCGTATCCGCGAAGCGCTGAGCCTTGGCGATATCGATTATTTCGTCGTGGCCTGCCCGAAGGACAAGGTGATGTACACCGCGGCCATCGATGCGCTTGGCGTGACGGACAAATTGAAGGTCCTGGATATTGCGGAACTTCTCGTGCCGCGGCCGCCACGCGATACGGCAACCGAGGCCTCCGTGGATATCATCTGATGAATGCAATCCGCGAGATCGAGACAAACTCTATGGGAAATGTGCACCGAACGAGGAGTGAGCGATCATGTCGACCATGAAAATCGGCTTTGTTGGTATCGGAAAAATGGGCACGCCGATGGCGAGCCGTCTCATCCAGGCCGGCTACGATGTGACGGTCCATGACGTCGACACCAAGGCGGTCCAGGAACTTGTCAAGGCAGGCGCCAGGGGCGCGGCCAACGCACGGGAGGTTGCCGATAGTGCCGAGATCGTCTTTGCCAGCCTGCCCAGTCCCCAGATCCTCGAAAAGGTCGTGCTCGGTGAAGCCGGTATCGCCGAGGGCAAATCGGTTCGGATTTTCATCGACATATCGACGACCGGGCCACGCACGGCCGCCAGGGTTGCTGAAGGCCTTGCGCCAAAGAACATCGCCATGATCGACGCGCCGGTCAGCGGCGGCTTGAAGGGCGCCCGCAACGGCACGCTCGCGGTAATGGTGTCAGGTCCGAAAGCGGCCTTCGAAACGGCAAGGCCGGTGATCGAGAACTTCGGCAAAATCTTCTTCATGGGCGAGGTTCAGGGTGCCGCCCAAACCATGAAGCTTGCCAACAACCTGCTTGCCGCCGCCGCGCTTGCCGTCTCCTCCGAGGCGGTCGTCATGGGGGTCAAGGCGGGCCTCGACCCCAAGGTCATGCTTGATGTCATCAACGCATCGAGTGGTCGCAACAGCGCGACCGAGGACAAATTTCCGAAATCCGTGCTGCCGCGCACTTTCGATTTCGGTTTCGCGACGGGCCTGTCCTTCAAGGACGTGCGGCTCTGCGTCGACGAGGCCGAGGCGATGGGCGTGCCGATGGTGGTTGGCAGCGCGGTCCGCCAGTTGCTGAGCGTAACCAATCAGCTCTACGGGCCCGATTCGGACTTCACCTGCATGGTCAAGACGGTTGAAACCTGGGCGCATGTGCAAGTCGGCTCGGCCGAGACCCCAAGCGTTGCCGAAGCGAACTGACGATGGGCAACGCCGCACGCTATGAAATCCATGCCGTGCGCTACGGCCATTTCGAGCGCCGGTCGAACGAGAATTTCCTTGGCGGCGACACGCATGACGTTGCCATGCCGCTGGACTACTTCGTTTGGGCAATCGTCGGCGAGAAGCGCACCGACCGGCGACAAGCGTGGCCGCAGCGTGGTCAGGCCGGTCGACGATGGTCTCGCCGCCATCGGCATCGATCATGCGTCCGTAAACGACGTGATCATTTCGCACATGCATTACGACCATTGCGGCAATCATCACTTGTTTCCGAACGCGACCTTCCACCTGCAGGATGCGGAGATGGAATTCGCGACGGGCCGCTGCATGTGCCATCACGCGATGAGCCATCCGTTCGAAGTCGAGGACGTCACCACCATGGTCCGGCGTGTCTATAACGGAAAGGTCTGCTTCCACGATCCGGAATCGGAAATCGCGCCCGGCATCACGCTGCACAAGGTCGGCGGCCATGGCGGGTTGCAGGTCGTTCGCGTCGAGACCGATAATGGCGCCGTGGGGATCGCCTCCGACGCCGCTCACTTCTATGCCAATATGGAACGCCAAAAGCCCTTTCCGGTCTTCGACCGGCTGAGCGACGTGATCCTGGGCGTGGAGCGGATGAAGAGGCTTGCCAGCTCACCCGCCCATATCGTTCCTGGACACGATCCGCTCGTGCTCAAGCGTTTCGCGCGCTCCCACCAGAATGTCGAGGACATCGTCGCGCTCGCGCACCCTCTCGGGTGAATTTGCGGGCAATCACCCTTCGGCAGCCATTCCTCGGCGCCTGCGGCAACACTGGTAAACCGCTCAATCATCGAATAGTCAGATTTGCACGGATGCCCTGATTTCGGCGCAGGAGGAGGAGAAATGTCGCATTCATTGCCGCTGGTCATCAGCGCGCCGGAACCGCGCACGCTCGACCTTATTTTCACGCCGCCGCAGCTGGCGCGCTTCAGGGCGAAATATCGCATCGTCGAGACGACGCCCGAGGACGTCGCCGCGCTGCCGGCGGATGTGCTGGCCGAGGCGCGCTACATTGTCGGCCAGCCGCCGATCGCACCAGAGGTGCTGGAGCGGATGAAGGCGCTGCGCTGCGTGTTCAATGTCGAGAGCAACCTGATCAACAACATGCCCTACGAGACGCTGTTTGTGCGCGGCATCCATGTCGTCACCACCGGCCTGGTGTTCGCCGAACCGGTGGCGGAGCTCGGCCTCGCCATGGCTCTCAACCTCGCCCGCGGCATCGTCGATGCCGACCTCGCCTTCCGGCAAGGCAAGGAGCTGTGGGGCGGCGACGGCAACAAGACGGCGCGGCTGCTCTCCGGCGCCGATGTCGGCATCATCGGCTTCGGCGATCTCGGCCGTGCGCTCAACCGGCTGCTGTCAGCCTTTCGCACGCGGACCAAGGTTTTCGATCCGTGGCTGCCGCCGTCGATCCTCATCGAGAACGGCGTCGAGTCGACCACGCTGGATACGGTCCTGTCGGAGAGCGATTTCGTCTTCGTCGTCGCTTCCGTCACCAGCGAGAACCAGGGGTTCCTTGGCGCGGACGCCTTCGCGAAAATGCGCAGGGGAGCGGCTTTCATCCTGCTCAGCCGCGCCGGTGTCGTCGATTTTCCGGCGCTGATGGATGCCGTTCGCAGCGGCCACATCGTCGCCGCCAGCGACGTGTTTCCGGACGAGCCGTTGGCCAAGGACCATCCCGTGCGCGCGCTGCCCGGCTTCCTGCGCTCCGCCCACCGGGCCGGCGCGCTCGACATCGCCTTCAAGCGCATGGGCGACATGGTGCTGGAAGACATGGACCTGATCGACCGCGGCCTGCCGCCGATGCGCTCCAAGCGGGCCGAGCGCGAGACCGTTTCGCGGATGCGGTCGAAGCCTGTCGACAAGAACTGATCGTTTAGCCCGCAATCGCTGCGCTGCGCGAAAAACGGTCCCGCTCGCGCGAGGCTGTTTTTTGCAGGTTAAATTACACTGGACCCAGGCGAAGCGCGTTGCGGGCGATCCGCCAGGCGGATTCGACATGGCGCCTGGCCGCCGCTTCCGCCGCCTCCGGCTTGCGTGACCGGATGGCGTCCATGATCGCGTGCATTTCGGCGATCGCCGGCTCGCGGCGGTTCTCCGAAGCAATCGTCATCGAACGCAGCTGGTTGATGCGAACGTTCAGTCCGGTGACGATCTCCCAGGCAATGCGCTTGTCCGCTGCATCGAACAGCGCCTCGTAGAATCTGGTCGTCGCCCGCATCACTTCGACCGGCGCACCCGACGCCCAGGCTTCGAGAAGCTTTTCCAGCGTTCCATCGAGTACAGTGATCTGCCCGTCGGTGGCCGAGTTCGCACAAGCCCGCGCCGCAATGCCTTCCAGCAAGGCGCGCAGCTCGTAGATCTCGTCGGTACGGCCGAGATCGGGCTTCGCCACGGCGGGCCCATGGCCCGGTATCATCTGCACGAGGCCTTCCGCCTCCAATTGCCGCAAAACCTCGCGCACGACCGAACGGCTGACGCCGAGCTGATCGCAAAGCGGCCGCTCGATCAGCCTTTCGCCGGGCTGAAAATGGAAGTCCATGATCGCCTCGCGCATGCGCTCGAGTGCCAGCGTCCGCAGAGTCTTGGCAGAGCGGTCGATCCGAAGCGTATCGTCAGCCATTTCTTCTCCGCTCCTCGCCCCGCCACAAAAACAGATTCCATGGTTGATTGACAAGGTTCATGGTTCTCCATAACATGGTATACCATAAGACGCGATAGGGATGACGACGGCCTGTTGCGCCATTTCGACCGAGGATTTGCATGAAGCCGGCCATTCGCAAGATCGTGACCTATGTCGAGAACACCTTGATCGAAGGTGGGAAGGCAGCACCCCGGCCGCTGCGCCTGATCGGTGTCGCCGCGGTGCTGACGAACCCCTGGGCTGGCCGCGGTTTCACCGAAGATCTTTCTCCAGAGATCCGGGCCATCGCTCCGGTGCTCGGCGAAACGCTGACCCGCGAGATCATTGCGATCGCTGGCTCAGGCGAGGCGATAGAAGCCTATGGCAAGGCCGCCATCTCAGGCACGTCAGGCGAGATCGAGCACGCATCGGCGCTGATCCATACGCTGCATTTCGGCAATCACTATCGTCGCGCCGTCGGCGCCAAGACCTACCTCGCCTTCACCAATCTGCGCGGCGGACCGAACACGCCGATCATAATCCCGCTAATGGACAAGAACGACGAGGGCCGCCGCTCGCACTATCTGACCGTGCATTTCCAGATCGGCGATGCGCCCGCCCCCGACGAACTGGTGGTGGCGCTCGGCGCTTCCATCGGTGGCCGCCCGCATCACCGCATCGGCGACCGCTATCAGGATTTGAAGGAGGTCGGAGATCTGCATGGCTGACGCCGCCTCCGCATGGGTTCGCGGCACGGCTCCGGATGGCACCGGCTTCATCCGGGCCGGTTCCGGCGCGCCGGTTCTCCTCATCCACGGCGTTGGCATGAGTGCTTCGATCTGGCAGCCGCAAATCGAGATGATGAAGGATCGCCACGACCTGATCGCCATCGACATGCTCGGCCATGGCGGTTCGCCCTTGCCGCCGGAAAATGCCGAACTTCGGGACTTCGCCGATCAGGCGATCCGCCTGCTCGACCATCTTGGCCTCGATAGCGTATCGGTGGTCGGCCATTCCATGGGCGCGCTGGTCGCTCAGGAAATTGCGCTTCGCGCCCCTTCGCGGGTGAACTCGGTCGTCTGCCTCAACGCGGTCTTCCGCCGCCCTCCGGCGTTGGCGCAGGCGGTACGCGAACGCGCTGCGGCGCTGGGTCATCACAGCGATCATTCAGCCATTGCCGCAACGATTGCCCGCTGGTTCGGCGATCCGATCCCGGCCGATCTGGCCGGTGCCGCCTCGACGGCGCGCACCGCACTCGAAAGCGTCGACGCGCAAGGCTATGCCCGCACCTACCGTCTCTTTGCCCATGCCGACGCCGAGCACGGCGACCGCCTTGCTGGACTTAGCCACCCGGCACTGTTCATGACCGGATCGGAAGACAGGAATTCGACACCCGCAATGTCGGCCGCGATGGCACGGCTTGCACCGAACGGCCGATGCCTGGTCTTGAACGGCGAAAAGCATATGATGACAATAGCTTCGCCTGAGAAAGTGACTCAGCATATCAACGTCTTTCTCGAAAACCCCACGGATGCCGCAAGCGCCGGGGTCGATCCCGCATTCGACATCACCGAATTCCGGCGGGCGCTGGGCTCTTTCCTGACCGGCGTCACCATCGTCACGACGATCGGCGCCGAAGGCGAACCGCGCGGCTTCACCGCCAACTCCTTCACCTCGGTCTCGCTCGAGCCGCCGCTGGTGCTTGTCTGCATCGCCAAGAAAGCGTTGGGACATAGCGCGTTTTCGACATCCAGAGGTTTCGCCATCAACATCCTGTCCGAAAGCCAGAAGACCGAATCCGGCATCTTCGCATCCAAGGCCGTGGACAAATTCGCCGCCGTCGCCTGGCAGCCGGGCCAGACCGGCAATCCGCTGATCGACGGTTCCGTCGCAGTATTCGATTGCGGCATGGAGCAACTGGTCGACGCCGGCGACCATTCGATCCTCATCGGCCGCGTCCGCGACTTCAGTCACAATGGCGCACAGCCGCTTGGCTATTGCCGGGGCGCTTACGTCACGCCCGGCCTCAGCCAGGAGGCCCTTGCGGCAGCACCCCCTGAGACCGAAGTCGGCGCCATCCTCGAAAATGAGGGCCGTGTTCTGTTCTTCGAAACCGCCGACGGGTTTCACGAATTGCCGGCCGGGCGTGGGTTGGGCACAGCCGGTGACGCGCGCAGTCTCAAGGGGCGCCTTGCCGCCAGGGCCATCGACGCGCAGCTCGGCTTCCTGTTCGCGGTATGGGACGATGCAGCCGACCCTTCGCGCGCACATGTCTACTATCGCGGCACGGTTGACGGCCCCTACTCCGACGATCGCCGGGTCAGGCTTGTCGACATCGAGCATATCGCCGGTCTGAAGATCGCCGACCCGGCGGTGCGTTCGATGCTTGACCGCTACGCGCGCGAACGCACCGAGGATCAATTCGGCGTCTATGTCGGCAATGAGGTCGAAGGCGAAGTCCGGCCGCTTGCCAAACCAGCGCCTGCCGCAACCCTTCACTCCGGCCACGGGTGAGACCGATGAGATTTTCGCTTTTCGTCCACATGGAGCGTTCGGATCTGGCGAAGTCGCATTCCGAATTGCTGGCGGAGTTGGAGGAGCTTGTGCTCCTCGCGGAGCAGGCGGGCTTCGAGACCGCATGGATCGGCGAACATCACGGCATGGAATTCACCATCTCGCCGAACCCGTTCATCAACATCGCCTATCTCGGTGCGAGGACGACAAGCATCCGCTTGGGCACCGGCACCATCGTCGCGCCGTTCTGGCATCCCATCAAGCTCGCCGGCGAGGCGGCGATGGCCGACGTCATCACCGGCGGCCGGCTCGATATCGGCATTGCGCGCGGCGCCTACAGCTATGAATATCAGCGGCTCTTCCCCGGGCTGGAAGCGTGGGGCGCGGGCCAGCGCATGCGCGAGATGGTGCCGGCGATCCGAGGCCTTTGGGATGGCGATTTCGAACTCTCCGGCGAGTTCTGGTCGTTCCCGTCCACCACCTCGTCGCCCAAGCCACTGCAAAAACCTTATCCACCGATCTGGGTGGCGGCGCGTGATCCAAATTCGCACGATTTCGCGGTGGCCAGCAAATGCAATGTGCAAGTCACGCCGCTTGCCTCCGGCGACGGCGAGGTGGCGAGCCTGATGGAACGCTTCAACGCCGCCTGCCAGGTCCATCCGGAAACGCCGCGGCCGGAAATCATGCTTCTGATGCACACATTCGTGGCTGAGGACGCAGCCGAAGCCGACCGTCTGGCGCAGGACCTGTCGCAATTCTACTGCCAGTTCGGCGCTTGGTTCCAGAACAAGAAGCCGGCGCATCAGGGTATTCTGGAGCCGCTGACGGAGGCCGAGATCGCGGCCATGCCGCAATACGCGTCGGACAAGATCAGGCAGAATCTCGTCATCGGTGAAGCCGACGAGGTGATCGCCCGGCTGAAGACCTATGAAGCCCAAGGCTACGACCAGTATTCGATCTGGATCGACAGCGGCCTGTCGCACCGGCGCAAGAAGAAATCGCTCCAGCTCTTCATCGACAAGGTGATGCCGGCTTTTTCCGAGCCGCAAGTGGGATCGCGATGAGCACCATCGAATTCAGGAATTACATGGACGGAAGCTTCGTGGACGCTGCGGCGACCTTCGACAGCATCGATCCGTCGACTGGTGCGCCATGGGCCAAAATGCCCGCGGCATCTGTGGCCGATGTCGACCGGGCCGTCGAAGCCGCGCACCGGGCGCTGCGCTCCGGCCCGTGGGCATCGATGACGGCGACCACGCGCGGCAAACTCTTGGTCAAGCTCGGCGATCTGGTAGTTGCCAACGCCGATCGGCTGGCCGAACTCGAGACGCGCGATACCGGCAAGATCATCCGCGAGACCCGCGCCCAGATTGCCTATGTCGGCGACTACTATCGCTACTACGGCGGGCTCGCCGACAAGCATGAAGGCTCGTTTGTGCCGATCGACAAGGCGGATATGGAGGTGACGATCCGCCCGGAGCCGATCGGCGTCGTTGCCGCTCTCGTGCCGTGGAACTCGCAGCTCTTCCTGTCGGCGGTCAAACTCGGCCCGGCGCTGGCCGCGGGCTGCACAATTGTGCTGAAGGCCTCCGAGGACGGCCCGGCGCCGCTGCTCGCCTTCGCCGAGCTCGTCCACGAAGCCGGATTCCCGGCCGGCACCGTGAACATCCTGACCGGCTTCGGCCACGATTGTGGGCACCGCCTGACCAGCCACCCGCTCGTCGCCCGCGTCGCTTTCACCGGCGGCCCGGCGACCGCCCGGCAGATCGTCGTCAACACGGCGGAGAACCTCGCCTATACGACGCTCGAGCTCGGCGGCAAGAGCCCGGTCGTGGTCTTCGCCGATGCTGACCTGGACAGTGCCGCCAACGCCGTCGTCGCCGGCATTTTCGCCGCCACCGGCCAGAGCTGCGTCGCCGGCTCGCGGCTTTTGGTCGAGCGCTCGGTGAAGGACGAATTCCTCGACCGGGTGCAGCGGAAGGCCGAAGCCATCAGGATCGGCGACCCACAAGACCCTGCGACCGAAATGGGACCGCTCGCGACCTCGCGCCAGCGCGAACGGATCGAAAGGATCGTCGCCGAAAGTCTCGCCAATGGCGGCCGGCTGGTCACCGGCGGGGTACAACCCAAGGGTCACGCTGCCGGCTTCTACTACGCACCGACGATCATCGAGGCGCCCGATCAGACCTTGGCTTGCGCGCGCGAAGAGCTGTTCGGCCCCGTGCTGAGCGCGCTGGCCTTCGACACTGAGGCGCATGCGCTGTCGCTCGCCAACGATACAGAATTCGGCCTGGCGTCAGGCGTCTTCACCACCAACCTCGCCAAGGCGCACCGCATGGCCCGCGGTATCCACGCCGGGGTGGTCTGGATCAATACCTACCGCGCCGTCTCGCCGCTGGTGCCATTCGGTGGCTACGGCCAGTCCGGGCTAGGCCGCGAGGGCGGCATGAACGCAATCCGCGACTACACGCGCTCGAAATCGGTCTGGATCCGCACCTCGGACGAGCCGATCCCCGATCCCTTCGTCATGCGGTAAACGCCGCGGACCAGGGAACACAGCCGGGCAAAAACGATCTGGCGGTGCAATGAACAACGACAACAAACAGAGGAGAACGACATGAAACTGATCTTCGCCGGCATCCTTGCCGGACTTCTGACCACGACGGCCGCCAAGGCCGAGGACATGGTATTCACCAGCTGGGGCGGGACGACCCAGGAAGCCCAGACCAAGTCATGGGCGGAACCTTTCACGGCCGCGTCCGGCATCAAGGTCCTGCAGGACGGCCCGACCGACTACGGCAAGCTGAAGGCCATGGTCGACGCCGGCAATGTGAGCTGGGATGTCGTCGACGTCGAGATGGATTTCGCCATCAAGGCGGCCAAGGACGGCCTCCTCGAGCCGATCGACTTCACCGCCGTGCCGAAGGCCGACCTCGACCCGCGCTTCACCACCGACCATGCGGTCGGCAGCTTCTACTATTCCTTCGTGCTCGCCTGGAACAAGGGCGCGGTGTCAGGCGAACCGGCCGGCTGGGCCGACATGTTCGACCTGAAGAAATTCCCGGGCAAGCGCACCTTCTACAAATGGTCGGCGCCCGGCGTCGTCGAAATTGCGTTGCTGGCCGACGGCGTGCCGGCCGACAAGCTCTATCCGCTCGATCTCGACCGTGCCTTCAAGAAGCTCGACACCATCAAGTCGGACATCGTCTGGTGGAGCGGCGGCGCGGAATCGCAGCAATTGATCGCGTCCGGCGAGGCAGCGTTCGGCCAGTTGTGGAACGGTCGCGTCTTTGCGCTGGAGAAGGACGGCGCCGATGTCGGCGCATCCTGGAGCCAGAACCTGACGGCCGCCGACGTTCTGGTCGTGCCGAAAGGCGCCAAGAACAAGGAAGCGGCAATGAAGTTCCTGGCCGCGGCCAGCAGTGCCGCCGGCCAGGCCAAGTTCGCCGAAGCAAGCGGCTACGCGCCGATCAACACCAAGGCAAAGGCCGAAATGCCCGCCGATGCGGTCAAGGCGCTGCCCGATGCCCATGTCGACGGGCAGATCAATCTCGACATGAACTACTGGGCCGAGCACCGCGACGAGATCGCCGAACGCTGGTATGCGTGGCAGGCGAAATAGAGCAATTCCAGGAAAAGTGTGAAACGGTTTTCCGTCCGGAATTGCGCCAGAACAAAGAGATAGAGCGGTTCTGCGTTTCCTTGAAACGATGAACCGCTCTAGCGCCCGGCATTTTCATGACAAGGAGCGGGACGGAATAGGCCGTCCTGCTCCGTACCAAGGTATCGCCATGTCGGTGGAAACGCAGCGAAGCATCGCAACGATGCGGATGCCGGGAGGCCTCGGCAGCCTGCTGCCGGCGCTGATCCTGATCGGGCTCTTCTTCGTCGTCCCGGTGCTGGCGCTTTTGCTGCGCAGCGTCACCGAACCCGCCCCCGGTCTCCAGAATTATTCAGCCCTTCTCGGCGATGGCACCTATGCGCGGGTATTCTTCAACACCTTCCTGGTCGCCGCGGTCGTCACCATCGTCACCGTGCTGGTCGCCTTTCCGGTCGCCTGGATGCTCGCCATCATGCCGCCGGCGCTCGCCTCGATCGTCTTCGGTGTCATCATCCTGTCGATGTGGACCAATCTCTTGACCCGCACCTATGCCTGGATGGTGCTGCTGCAGCGCACCGGCGTCATCAACCGGGCGCTGATGGCGTCAGGCATCATCGACCAGCCGCTGCCGCTCATCAACAATCTGACCGGCGTCACCATCGGCATGGTCTACATCATGCTGCCCTTCATGATCCTGCCGCTGGTCGGCACCTTGCGGGCGATCGATCCGATGACGCTTCGCGCCGCCGCGCTTTGTGGCGCAAGCCCTTTCCAGGCATTCCGCCGCATCCTGCTGCCGCTGTCGCTGCCAGGCATCGCCGCCGGCGGCCTGATGGTGTTCGTCATGTCGCTCGGTTATTTCGTCACGCCCGCGCTGCTTGGCGGCACATCGAACATGATGCTTGCCGAAATGATCGCGCAGATGATCCAGTCGCTGCTCAATTGGGGGTTGGGCAGCGCCGCCGCCTTCATCCTGCTCGTCGTCACCATGGCGCTCTACGCGTTGCAACTGCGCCTTGTCGGCGCCAGGCGCGCCACGGGAGGCGCGTGAAATGCTGCTCGACTATGACCGCATGGGATGGCTGAGGGTTGCTCTCCTCTGCTTTACCACGCTGGTCGCCGCCTTCCTGCTGCTCCCCGTGGTCTTCATCGTGCTGCTTTCCTTCGGCTCGTCGCGCTGGCTGGCCTTTCCGCCGCCCGGCTGGACGCTCAAATGGTACCAGGAGCTTTTCGCCGATCCGTCATGGCTCGAAGCAGCACTCACCAGCGCCAGGATCGCCACGATGACGGCGCTGCTTGCCGTCTTGATCGGCCTGCTCGCCTCGTTCGCGCTGGTTCGCGGACGTTTTCGCGGGCGCGAAATCCTGCGTGGCCTGCTGCTGACGCCGATGGTGTTGCCGGTGGTGGTCTTCGCCATCGCCATTTATGCATTCTTCCTCCGCCTTGGTCTCGGCGGTACCACCATCGGCTTCGTCATTGCCCACACGGTCCTTGCCCTGCCCTTCGCCATCATTCCGATCGCCACGGCGCTCGAAGGCTTCGACAAGTCGATCGAGGACGCTGCAATCGTCTGCGGCGCCAGCCCGCTCGAGGCGAAGCTCAGGATAACCTTGCCGTCGATCCGGATCGGCATCTTCTCCGCCGCGATCTTCTCCTTCCTCGCATCGTGGGACGAAGTCGTTGTCGCGATCTTCATGGCCAGCCCCACCTTGCAGACCTTGCCCGTCAAGATCTGGGGCAGCTTGCGAGCCGATCTCAGCCCGGTGATCGCCGCCGCCTCCAGCCTGCTGGTCGGGTTGACGCTTGCCCTGATGATCGTGACGGCACTGCTGCGCCGAAGGTTCCAGACATGACCCAGCCCTTCCTCTCCATACGCAAATTACGCAAGGCGTTCGGCGCCTTCACCGCCGTGCACGACGTGACGCTGGACATCCCCAAGGGCGAGTTCCTGACCTTCCTCGGCCCATCGGGTTCGGGAAAGTCGACGACCCTCTATGCGATCGCCGGCTTCCAGGATCCAAGCTCCGGTGATGTCCTGCTGGAAGGCAAGTCGCTGCTTGCGGTGCCGCCGCACAAACGCAATATCGGCATGGTCTTCCAGCGCTACACGCTGTTTCCGCATCTGAGCGTCGCCGAAAACGTCGCCTTCCCGCTCCGCGTTCGCCGCCGTCCCGAGGCCGAGGTCAAGCGCAAGGTCGCCGACATGCTTGGCCTTGTCAGGCTCGAAAGCTTCGCCGAAAGGCTGCCGGGCGCGCTGTCAGGCGGCCAGCAACAGCGCGTCGCACTGGCCCGCGCGCTGGCCTACGACCCGCCGATCCTTTTGATGGACGAGCCGCTGTCGGCGCTCGACAAGAAATTGCGCGAGGAGATCCAGGCCGAAATCCGCCGCATCCATCGCGAGACCGGCGTCACCATTCTCTACGTCACCCACGATCAGGAAGAGGCGCTGCATCTGTCGGACCGGATCGCACTGTTCAGGGATGGCCGCATCGAGCAGACTGGCACCGGCGAGGACCTGTATCTGCGGCCAGCGACCGATTTCGTCGCCGGCTTCATCGGCAATTCGAACTTTTTGGCCGCCGAACATCTCGAAACCGTCGGCGGCGCGGCAACAATCCGCCTCGGCGACGGCTCGCTCGTTTCCGGCATAAGCGCCAACGGCAGGTTCGAACGGGGACAAAAGACCAGGCTGATGATCCGGCCGGAAGCGTTTCGTCTCGAGCGGAGCCCGACGAGCGCGGAACTCGCCGTCGAGATCGTCGATGTCGCCTTCTACGGCGAGCGCCGGCGCATCGTTGCACGCACCGCCGCCGGACAGGAGATCGACATCCGGCCAACTTCAGCCGCCATGGCCTCGCAAGAGGCAACGCCGCGCCACAGGCAGGTCTTCTTCGATCCGGGCGCCGCGTTCCTGTTTCCGGCCTAGTCGACAGCGACGGCACGCTGAAGAGTTTACAGGCGAGCTCCGCTTTGCCTGTCGAAGATGTGGACCCGGCGCGAATCGATCTTCAGCCTTACTTCTTCACCGGGACGGACGGTGAGCCGGTCCTTGACGATGGCGTCAATAGGATCCTCGCCAAACTTGGCGAATATCTGCGTCTCGGATCCGGTCGGCTCCAGCACCGAAACCGTCGCCGGCAAGCCGTCGGGCGCGATGTCGATATGCTCGGGGCGTATGCCGTAGATGACCGGCTGGCCATCCTGCGCGCGCCCTTCGACCGGCAGCACGGATCCGGCGTCCGACACAAAGACCTGCCTGCCGTCCTTCGAACCGATCTTGCCCTTGATGAAATTCATCGCCGGCGAGCCGATGAAACCGGCGACGAAGACATTACCCGGATTGTCGTAGAGATCGAGCGGTGCGCCGACCTGTTCCACCTTGCCGTCCCGCATCACCACGATCTTGTCGGCCATCGTCATCGCCTCGATCTGATCGTGGGTGACATAGACGATCGTCGTGCCGAGGCGCTGATGCAGTTCCTTGATCTCGACACGCATCGCGACACGCAGCTTGGCGTCGAGATTGGACAGCGGCTCGTCGAACAGGAAGACCTGGGGGTCGCGCACGATGGCGCGCCCCATGGCCACACGCTGGCGCTGCCCGCCAGACAGCTGTTTGGGAAACCGGTCGAGCAGCTTGCCCAGATCGAGGATTTCGGCCGCCTTCTTCACCTTGGCTTCGATCTCGGCCTTCGGCCTGCCCTTGATCTTGAGCGAGAAGCCCATGTTGTCGGCGACGTTCTTGTGCGGATAGAGCGCATAGTTCTGGAACACCATCGCTATGTCGCGGTCTTTCGGCAGGACATCGTTCACCACCCGGCCGCCGATGCTGATCTCGCCGCCCGATATGGCCTCGAGGCCGGCGATCATGCGCAGCAAGGTGGATTTGCCGCAGCCCGACGGGCCGACGAGGATGACGAACTCGCCATCGGCGATGTCGACATTTACACCATGAATGACCTGGACGCTTCCATAACGCTTGACGATGTTCCTGACGGTGACTTCAGCCAACTCGCATCCCCTTTATTGCGGCAAGGCAATCTGCATCTTCACTTCGCCTTTTGGGGCGGATGCGGCGATTTCAAACGCTTGAACGCTGTCCTCGAACTCGAACGTGCGCGTGATCAGCGGCTTCACGTCGATCGCGCCTGAAGACAGCATGGCAACGCAGCGCGGAAAAACATGCGCATAGCGGAACACGTGTTCGACGCGTGCTTCGCGCACCATCGCCTTGCCGACATCGTAGTTGATGTCATGCATCTGCACGCCGATGAACACCGCCCGGCCAGCCGGACAGAGCGGATCGAAAATGCCTTCCGCGGCGCGTGGGCTGCCCGAACATTCGAACACGATCTCCACGCCCCAGCCATCGGTCGCGGCGAGAATTTCCTTGGCCACATCCTGACGCGCGACGTTGATCGGCGTGATCGGGCCGAGCTTCGCCGCGAGTTCGAGCTTGGTGTCGTCGACATCCGATACGAAGACCCGTGCACAGCCCGCCGCCAGCGCGGACAGCGTCGTGACCAGGCCGATCGGCCCGGCGCCCATCACCAGAGCGATGTCACCCGGCTTCACTTGCGCCTTGGTGGCGGCATGGACGCCGACGGCGAGTGGCTCGACCATGGCCGCCTCCGCGAACGAGACGTTGTCGGGGAGCTTGAAGGTGAAATTCTCCGGATGGACAACGGTCGGCCGCAGGACGCCATGGATCGGTGGCGTCGCCCAAAAACGAACCGCCGGATCGACATTGTACAGGCCCATGCGCGTCGCGCGGCTGTTCGGGTCGGGAATGCCCGGCTCCATGCACACCCGGTCGCCGACCTTTAGCGACGTCACCTCGGCTCCCGTCTCCACGACAATGCCTGACGCCTCATGGCCGAGGATCATCGGCGCTTTCACCTGGAAGATGCCGGCGCCGCCATGCGTATAGTAGTGCACATCCGAGCCGCAGATGCCGACAGTATGCAATTTGATGCGCACGTCGCGGACGCCGAGCACCTCCTCGCGCTCGATCGGGAAATCCCGCAGCGACAGTTTCATCTTTTCTTCCAGCACCAATGACTTCATGAGCCTGCTTCCCGTCCTCTTCTCTCTCGATCGTCGTTCCGCGCTAACCACGCCAAACGATCAGCACACCCAATGCGATCGCCAGCAGATGACAGACCGACAATGGGATCGACTGTTCGAGGAACCTCATCCAGAACAGTTCGAGCGCAACGAACAGATAGATGCCGACAAAAACCCGGTCGAACCAGTTGGTGACGATCGGCAGGAAGCCGGTGCGTTGCGGGCTTGCGACGATGGTGTTGGCTTCGTCATCCACCGCATCGAGATCGACCATGTGCTCCATGGCACTACTCCTTGACCGCGCCAAAGGTCAGGCCGGCCACGATGTGCCGCTGGACGACCGAGAAGATCAACAGGGCCGGGATAAGCGTGATGATCGCAATGGACGCCATCGTGCCCCATTCGGTTCCGGTCGTCGTGACATACTCCGACAGGCCGGTGGTGATGGTGCGCGCATTGAAGCTGGTGAGCGTCGCGGCGAGCAGGAACTCGTTCCAGGCGAACACCCAGGTCAGGATCAGAGTGACGGCGAGACCGGGCCGCGCAAGCGGAAAGATCACTTCGCGGATCACTTGCCACGTCGTTGCACCGTCGACAGTCGCGGCCTCGTCCAGTTCCTTGGGAATTGCGTCGATCGTCGGCCTGAGCGTCCAGATGGCGAAGGGCAGATTGAAGGTGCAGTAGAGCAGGATCATGCCCGTGCGCGTGTCGTAGAGCTTCCACTCCCCTATGACGAAGACCTGCGTGAAAAGCAGGAAGAAGGGCAGCAGGAATACGGCGGCCGGCGCCATTCGGTTGGTGATCGTCCAGAAGAAGATGTTCTCCTTTCCGGGCAGATCGAAGCGCGACAGCGCATAGCAGGCCATGAACGCCAGAACGGTCACCAGCACCGCGTTGCCGGTCGAGATAACGATGGAGTTGAACATGTAGCGGCGCAGCGTGTCGTCGCCGAGAACCTTGACATAGTTCTTCCAGTAGACGGTTTCGAGCAGCACGCTTGGCGTGGTGAACAGCTCGACGGCCGGCTTTACGGAGATCACGAACAGCCAATAGATCGGGAACAGCGTAAACAGGCTGAGCAAGGTCCACAGCAGAATGGAAAGAACCGGGCGGTTGGCGCGCATCAGGAAGCTCTCTTCTGGCCGCGGCGGGCGACAAGGGCGACATAAAGCAGCCAGCACATCACCAAAGTGAGGTACAGGACGATGATCGAAGTGGCCGAGCCGTAGCCGTAGTCGGTCTTGGGAAACACGATCTTCCAGATGTGCAGGCCGAGATAGCGTGTCGCCGCACCTGGGCCGCCACCGGTCAGCATCCACACTTCGTCGACGGTGCGCAGCGCATCCATCAGGCGAATGAAGACCGTCGCCAGGATCGCCGGGCGGATCATCGGCAAGGTGACGTGCCAGAAGATCTGCCATCGGTTGGCGCCGTCGATCTGAGCCTGCTCGAACGGCTCCTTGGGCAGCGAGACGAGTGCCGCAAGCAGCGTCAGCGTCACCAGTGGCGTCCAGTGCCAGATATCCATGATGACGGTCAGCGCAAAGGCCATGGTGGCGTCACGACCGATATTAAGGTCGTAGCCGAACCAGGATTTGAGAAGATACGGGATGATGCCGATGCTGGGCGTTGTCATTAGCCGCCAGACCGATCCGACGACGATCGGCGCCACGATCAGAGGCAGGGTGTGGATCGTGCGGAACAAACCCCGGCCGGGAAACTCCTTCATGAACAGCTGGGCCAGAAAGTAGCCAAGGACGACCTCGCTCAGAACGGCGAAGAAGGCGAACTTCAGCGTGAACGCGATGGAGGTCAGGAACTCGTTGTCGAACACGAGGCGGCGGAAATTGTTGGCGCCATTGTAGATCATATAGGGATTTGCGCCAAACGGGTTCCATTGATGGAAGGCCACGTAGAGCACGTACAGAAATGGGACGATGCCGAAGACCCCCAGGATCGCAATCGTTGGGGCGAGCATCAGCCATCCCACTCTGTTTGATCGCATGAAACCACTCTCCCGGAAGGGCACATATCCGCGGCATTCTTACGAACTTCGCGAGGCGACAAAATGCGTGCCCGGGCCGCCGCTTCACGGCGGCCCGAAGTCTGCTTCGCTCTGCTACTTGCGATAGCCGAGGTTCTTCAATTCCGCCTCGGCGGCGGCAGCCATCTGGTCGAGCCCATCGTCGGGCGACACCTCACCCAACAGGATCCTGTAGAAGATCGGCGCCGTTGCTTCGCGCACCTGCGCATGGAACGGATAGGGCGGAGCGCCGGCAAACAGCTTTCCGTCGTTCTTGAGCATGGTGTAGTAGCCGTTGAGCTTCTTATCCATCTCGATGACTTTCGGATCGTCATAGGTCGCCGTGTTGGTGATGCGCGGTGCCGCTACCGCCCAATCACCCTGGACCGAATCCTGGCCGATATACTGCAGGAACAGCAGCGACGCTTCCTTGTTCTTCGAGGTGACCGGAAGGCCGAAAGCGCCACCGTCATAGTAGCCGATGTAACCCTTGCCGGACTCCGCGTCCTCCATCACCCCCGGTTCGACCGGAGGAAGGGCGACGCCGACATTGCCGACCACCTTCGACTTTTCCGCGTCGGAGGCGATCCAGGCTGCGTTCTCGCCATAGACCATGCCCTGTGCCGCACGTCCCGCCGCGAAGGTCGTGCCGACTTCGGTCCACGTGCTGGCGGCCGATTCAGGCGGGGCGATATCGCGCAAATGCAGCCAGTATTTGAGCGCCGCCTTTGCCTTGTCGCTGTTCATCGTGCCGCCATCGGCGACCGACGCCGAGTAGTTTTTTGAAGCGTCGATACCCCAGTTGTAGACGCCGAAAGTAGGCGCGACGGACTCGAAGAACTCATACCATGAAGCGGGGTGGCCGGTATGCGCCTGCGCGGTGGTGCCCCACAGTTCCAGATTGTGGTCCTTGCCCCATTTGGTGAAAAATTCGGCGATCTGCGTGTATTCCTCATGGGTCTTTGCCGGCGCCAGGTCCTTGCCGGTTTCCTTCTTGAAGGCTTCCTTGATCGCCGGATCGTTGAAGAGATCGGTCCGGTAGAGGTAAAGCTTGATGAAGGCTTCCATCGGAATGCCGAAAAGATCGCCGTCGGCATTTTTGAAATAGTTCGCAAATGTCGTGAAACGCGTTTCGTCGTAATCCGGCGCTTTCAGCGACGGGTCGTCCTTGAGGGATTTCGTGATGTCGACCAGGAAGTCCCGGGCAAGGTAGGCGTAGATGATGTCCTGCTCGATATAGACCATGTCATAGATGCCGGTCTTGGCCTCCATGTCCTTGATCGCCTTGTCGTACATCTGGTCCCAGGAGGTGGTCTCGATTTCCACCTTGATGCCGGTCGCCTTCTCGAAAGCGGGGGCAAGAACGTCCTTGATGTAGTTCGAGGGCGGGGTACTTTCGGTCACGCCGCGCAGCGTGACACCCTTGTATTTCGCACCGGCGTCCGACCAGAAATCGGCCTTGGCGGGCATCACACTGGTCATCAGCCCCACCGCCAATGCGGCAAGGCCCATTCTGAGTTCATGTTTCATTTTTCACTCCTCCAACAAAACATTGACTGTCAGTCCGTCATTTTGCGGTCGTGGCAATGTTTCCTATCCCTCCGGAACCGGCACCTCCTCGCCATCAAGGCCTTAGTGAAACCCGTTTCAGATCAGGTTCACACGCTCGAAATGCAGTGGCCCCGTCGCACCTCCGACCAGCCGGTCGTGGCCCCACTCGCCATCCCTCCGATAGCGCGGTTGCCATGATGCAGCACCCTCAAGACAATGAAACGGCGGCTGTGGTTCCCGCCAAATACCTCCTCCCCCGACCGGTGCTTGATGAAAGCTCGGCAATGCGGATTCGCCGGCGTTCGAGAATTTGTTCTGCCTTCGCAGAGCCATGACATCAGGTGTCTTCTGCGACCTCGCTCCCATGGGCATTCCGATGAACTTAGTGCGGGGGACATCCCCCCTGCCACGCGTGGTTTGCAGGCGATCTATACTTTTTCGCCGACAGCGCGTGCGCCGCCCGACCAGGTGCGGATTTCCCTGAACGGATCGGCGCGCGCCTCAGTCCCGATCTTGTGGGCACTGCGCCGGTAGTCCGATGGCGTGCGCCCGCAGATCTTGAAGAACTGTCTGTTGAAATTGGCGATGTTGTTGAACCCGACTTCGAAGCAGATGTCGGTAATCGGCCGATAAGTCTGCGTCAGCAGCGAGCAGGCGGCATATATGCGCGCGAGGATGACGTAACGGGCAAAGGTATGACCTGTCTGCCGCTTGAAGAAACGTGAAAATGCTTGCGGTTCCAGGTCGCAGAGCCTTGCAACGAACGGCAGGTCGATATCGTCGCTGTAGTGGTCCAGAACATAGCGCATTGCCACGTCCAGTTCCGGCGGCAATTCCGCCTGCGCGGAGGTGGGCGCCAGCCGCGAGAGCCTGCGGCGGTCGCCGGGATTGCGGGCCAGCGTGATCATCAATTGCAGAAAGAACACAACACGCTCGGCACCATGGGCGGCGCCGATCTGTGCGAGCAGCCGCTGCCCAGCGAGAGCGGTAGCGCCGCGAAACTCTACTCCGTAGACGGCGTCATCGTAGAGCGGCCGGATGGTTCCGAGTTCGGGACAGAAGCCGGTGACACGATCAGCCCATTCGCGGCTGAACTGGATCAGCATGTCGCGATTGCGAACCAGCTTCCCGGGTTCAATATCGCTGACCCAATTGTGCGGGACGTTCGGTCCGGTCAGGACCAGGCACCCTGGAGCGAACTTGCCGATATGATCTCCCACCATCATGACGCCCGAAGTCGTTCGCGTCAGGTGCAACTCGTATTCCGGGTGATAGTGCCACTTGGCCTTGAAAAATGGATAGTCATGCATGTTCCAGCGGAACGACTCCGCCGGCGGACATATAATCATTTCGAAGTCCGGAACGATCTTCTGAGCGGGCTTCATTGAGTGGCTCCTTCCCGATAACGCAGCGCTTCGCTTTCCTTGATCCGCAGCCTTCCCACAGCCCGCAAGGGCCTCTACCCTCGGTGGCAGCCAACGCCTCCTTTGCCCGGAGTTCTCGAAAACCGTCGTCTACCGGGCCAATGGTCACAAGCACTGTGGATCATTCAGCGCGCCCAAGCCACCGAACATAGTACATCACCGAACACACTGAACGATGCCATAGGGCGAAACATAAGCTGAGCTACCGCGCGTTCCAAGCGCGGCTCGATGATCCTCCTCCTCTACGTCTGGTGCTTTGCCAAACTTATATGTTGCTTAACAGGACAAATTAGGGTTTTCCATTAAGCTGTCAATCATTTTTGTTCAGGCAGCAAGATTCAAGCGGACTATTTCATATTTCACCTGACCTTGACATGAAGCGTGTTTGGATATTTTGTTGTGCTACGCAACATAGATTGCGTCCAAGAGATAGAGAGATAGATTGCGTCTAGGAGGAGGTCCGCATGCGCAGATTGGGCATTCATTCATTCGTTTGGACCGGCGGCGGCACCCAGGTCATGCTCGAAGAGGCGATGGAGAATTCGGCCGCGTGCGGTTACCAGCTGATCGAGTTCGCGTATCTTCGACCCGAAAAGTTCGACCTCGACCGCCTCGCCAGGAAGGCTCAGTCGCTGGGCCTCGAA
The DNA here is from genome assembly GCF_000359125.1 of Mesorhizobium sp. STM 4661. Classification (GTDB taxonomy): domain Bacteria; phylum Pseudomonadota; class Alphaproteobacteria; order Rhizobiales; family Rhizobiaceae; genus Mesorhizobium. The sequence continues at coordinate 208,800 of NZ_CAAF010000073.1, forward strand.
ATCGCCGTCACGATGGGTCTTCCGGTGGGCGCCGATGTGTCGAGCAAGGATGCTGCCGTCGTCAAGGCCGGCGAGGAATTGCTGGCGGGCGCTGTCGCGGCAGTTCGAGATGTCGGCGGCACCAAACTTGGCGGCATACTCTATTCCGCCCATACGAAATATTCGACCATGCCAAGCGATCGCGGCCGCAAGAACAGCGTTGCAGCCATTGCCAAGACGGCCGAAGCAGCAAAGAAGGCCAAGGTCGATCTGGTCCTCGAGGTCGTCAACAGGTTCGAGACGAACCTGTTGAACACGACGGCTCAGGGCCTCGACTTCATCAAGGCGACCGGCTCCGATCACGTCACGCTCCATCTCGACACGTTCCATATGAACATCGAGGAAGCGAATCCAGCGGCGGCCATTCGTCTGGCCGGCGACAAGATCGGCTATTTTCACATCGGCGAAAGCAATCGCGGCTATCTCGGCGACGGGGTGATCGATTTCGATCGCATCTTCGATGCCCTGCTCGACATCGGCTACGAGCGCGACATCACTTTCGAATCGTTCTCCAGCGCCGTGGTCGATGAGAGTCTTTCGCTGGCATGCGCCATCTGGCGCGATACCTGGACCGACAACATGCCGCTGGCAAAGCATGCCAAGGCCTTCATCGACCTGAAAATGAACGAGGCGGTTCGCCGGCGAACGACGAACGCCCGGCCATAGTCGAGGATCTGATTGTGCGGCAGATCGCAGGTAGCCTGGAGAGACCTACGTGAATGATCCGGCGCTGACCGCCAGTTCGCATCGCAGAATTCGACAGAGCAATGAAGTGGCGGCTCTCAAGGCCCTTCATCAGTTTGGGCGTCTCAGCCGAGCCGAACTCGCACGCAAATTGCGTCTTAACCGCTCTTCGTCGGGGCATATCATCGCCAGCCTGACGGCTGACGGTCTGGTGCGCGAAGCAATTGAGGATCCGCCTGAACTACCGGGCTATGCCCGGGTCGGTCGCCCCGGCATCATGCTCGAACTCGTGCCGAATGCCATATTCTTCCTTGGGGTCGAGATCGGTGTCGAACATATCAGCACGGTCGAGATCGATCTCGGGACCAACATCGTTTCGACGAATGTGGAACCGTTCGATGGGCCCTCGATCAGCGTAGAGGCCGCGGTCGAACGCGCGGTTAGCCTGGCTCTTCAATCCATCCCGGCGTCAAAGCTGGAGCGATGCGAAGGCTTTGGCGTATCGACTCCCGCGCAGATGGACAAGCATGGCCTGATCCGCCTGGCACCGCTTCTTGGCTGGCGAAATGTTCATCTCGCGGATTTGGTGAGAGACGCCCTGCCGCTGCGCGTTCCGGTCCTTGCCGAAAACGATGCCAACGCATTCGCCATCGGCGCGACCTACAGGCGTAGCGAGACGCATTCAGGCGTGACGCTGTTTCTCGTGATGGAGAGCGGTGTCGGCGGCGGCATCATCATTGACGGCAATCTTTTTCGCGGCGCCAACGGGCTGGCAGGCGAGATCGGGCACTTGATTATCAGCGACGCGCCAGGCCCGCGCCGCAATCTGGAACAAATGATCGGCCTTGAAAATATCATGGGGGAGTACCGCAAGACCTCCGCCCTCGATCATCCGACATTCGGCAACTTCCTTGCCGATGTCCAGGATCGGCTGCCCAGCGCCGTCGCCATTGCCGAGCAGTGGGCAAAGGCCTTGGCAATTGGGCTTGTGCAGGCTTGCCGGATCATCGACGCCGATCGGATCGTACTGGGAGGTTCGGTCGCCGCGCTCTATCCTTTGATGACCGCCAGGGTGGCTGCACACATCCATGCCATACAGGAATCCAGTTTCCCGTTCCCATCAATCACAGTGAACGATGAAGGAACCGTCGGTTCCGCCTTCGGTGCGGCCTGTATGTTGCACCAGCGTTATTTGTCTTTGGAGAGCCAGCGTTTCGCCGATGACACGGCGGAACTCGAAGAGCCGGAGGAAGACGAAGGCTGATGTGAAGTCGTTTTTTGCAAACGATTTCACAATGGCGGCAATCACTGCATGGTCTCGGCCGATTAATATGTTGCATAAACCTACAAACGCTCATAGTGTGCCTTCTGGAGGAGTAATCGCGCATTTCTGACCGTAGCCGTCTCGGGCTGTCGTTCGCTGCCGAAAAGGACTGGCGCGCGGCCGCCGCGAGACCTGCGGCTGGCGCGTGTTCCGATGTCGAAAGTGCCCAAATAGCCGAGCCACGCGATGCCTGCAGATGCGATTTCAAGTCAGACCAAGCTCGCGGCGGATGCACTGGGGCCAACTGTCGCCATCGGCGAGATCCTGGTGGAGATCATGGCGAAAAGCCGTGGCGACGGTTTCCTCGAACCGATCGAACTCATCGGCCCCTACCCCAGCGGCGCGCCGGCGATTTTCATCGATCAATGCGCGAAGATTGGCGGCTCGGCGGCAATTGTTGCCTCGGTCGGCGATGATGATTTCGGCCGCATCAACATCGAACGGCTCCGGTCCGACGGCGCGGATGTATCGGCCATCTCGGTCAGCCCGGATTATCCGACCGGAAGTGCGTTTGTTCGCTATCGCGACGACGGCTCGCGCGACTTTGTCTACAACATCGGAAAATCCGCGGCCGCGTTGGTGAGACTGACGGCTGAGGCGAAGGCGCTCTTCGCGCGGGCCGGACATCTCCATGTCATGGGTACCGCCTTCGCCATCCCGGGAGTCTGGGAGATGATGGACTACGCCATCGGTGTCATCAAGCAACGCGGCGGTTCCGTTTCACTCGACCCTAATTTGCGCAAGGAACTACTCGGGCTCGGGCAGACGCAGGAACGCTTCGCCAGGCTCATCGATGTCGCCGACCTTGTCCTGCCCTCGGGCGACGAATTGTTCATGGCGGCTGGAGTTGGTGGTGAATCCGCCGCGGTCACCGCGCTCTTGGCCCGCGGCGTGACTGAGATAGCTCTCAAACGCGGTGAACATGGCTCCACATTCTTCGGCGCCGACGGTTCACGTGTCGATTGCCCGGCCTTCAAGGTCGCGGAAGTCGATCCGACGGGCGCTGGCGACTGCTTTGGCGGCGCTTACGTCGCTTGCCGCCGCCTCGGCATGCCTGTGTTCAAAGCCCTGGAATATGCCAATGCCGCGGGCGCTCGCAACGTCACCGTCCAAGGGCCGATGGAAGGTGCCGCCTCACGCCCGCAGCTTGACGAATTCATCGCCGTGACCCCGAGAAACCTCCCATGACCGGTCTCCTGAGAAGCCTGGCGGTGGCGCGGCGCGAGGGTTCGCCGATAGGCGTCACCTCGGTCTGCTCGGCGCATCCATTGGTCATCCGGGCGGCAGCGCGCAACGCCGCACGCTTCTCCGACACGCTGGTGATCGAGGCAACCTGCAACCAGGTCAACCAGTTCGGTGGCTACACCGGAATGCTGCCCGGCGATTTTGTCCGTCTCGTCCAGAAAATATCGGCGGAAGAAAAGCTTCCGACGGAAAGGATCATCTTCGGTGGCGATCACCTTGGGCCAAATCCGTGGCGCAGGGAACATGCCGGCGCGGCGATGGCGAAGGCGGAAGAGATGGTCACGGCATACGTGTCCGCCGGCTTCCGAAAGATCCACCTCGATGCTTCGATGGGATGCGCCGGCGAGCCTGCCGGGCTCGACGACGCCACGACGGCGGAGCGTGCGGCGCGGCTGGCCTTGGCGGCGGAGCGCGCGGCGCGCGCCGCGGGAGGTGAGGCGCCGGTCTATATCATCGGCACCGAAGTGCCGGCGCCCGGCGGCGCCAACCATGCGATCAGCGACATCGAGCCAACCAGCATGGCGGCGGCGACGCATACGATCGATGTTCATCGCGACCTGTTCCTCAGCCAAGGCTTGGCCGATGCGTTCTCACGCGTCATCGCGCTGGTGGTCCAGCCAGGCGTGGAGTTCGGCAATGAGAATGTGGTCCTCTACGATCCCGCCAAGGCACGCGGGCTGACGCAACTGCTTGAACAAGAGCCAGGCCTCGTCTTCGAGGCGCATTCGACCGACTACCAGGGACGAACATCCTTGCGCCAGTTGGTCGAGGACGGCTTTCCGATCCTCAAGGTGGGGCCGGAATTGACCTTCGTGCTGCGCGAGGCGCTCTACGGGCTGGACCTTATCGCGACCGATCTTTTGCCGCACTACGGAGCGCGTCCGCTCTATCAGGCCATGGAGCGGTTGATGCTGGCCGAACCCGCCAATTGGCAGGGCCACTATCACGGCTCGGAAGCCGAACAGCGCCTGCAGCGTCACTACTCTTTCTCGGACCGCATCCGCTATTACTGGAACCAGCCGGAAGCGGAAGCAGCGGTTGCGAGCCTGACCGCGGCCCTGCGCGGCAAGACGGTGCCACCCACGCTGTTCCGACAGCATCTGCCCGCATTCGAGGCGTTTGCAGGCAAACCGCTCGAGCCGACCTCGTTACTGATCGCCTCGATCCAGCGCAGCCTGGACGAGTACCGCTTCGCCTGCACGGGCGAGGCGCTCGACACTGAAAGCAATCCGACGGATGGAGGACGAAAATGAGCGGGCAACTCTTTGGAAAGGTCATTGCAATCACGGGCGCGGCGTCGGGGATCGGCCTTGCTTGCGCCCATGCTTGTCTCGACGCGGGCGCACGAGTGGTCCTGATCGACTATGCGGAAGACAAACTGCGCAGGCTGGCCGCCGATCTCGGCGAGAATGCGATTCCGTTGGTGGTCAATCTCACCGACCCGAAAAGCGTGGCAGGCATGATGCCCGGCATTCTGGACAAGGCCGGCCACCTCGATGCCTTCCATGCCAATGCCGGCGCCTATATCGGCGGCGATTTCATCGATGGCGATCCGGACGCCTTTGACCGGATGCTGAACCTGAACGTCAATGCCGTATTCCGAACGATTCATGCGGTTCTGCCGCACATGATCGAGCGGGGCATGGGGGACATTGTCGTCACCAGTTCCGTCGCCGGCCACACCGCGGTGCCGTGGGAGCCGATCTACACTGCTTCCAAGCACGCGGTTCAGGCGTTCGTCCACGCGCTGAGGCGGCAGGTCGCCAAACACGGCATCCGTGTCGGCGCGATCGCCCCCGGACCGGTGCTGACGCCCCTCGTTGACGACTGGCCGAAGGAGAACCTCGAGCGGGCGATCGCCGCGGGGACCCTTTTTGACCCGAAGGAAGTCGCCGAGGTCCTGGTTTTCATGCTGACGCGATCGAGGACGGTAACGATCAGAGACGTCGTCATTCTGCCGGCCAAATTCGACATCTGACAGCAAGCCGGCATCGGAATTGGGAGGAGGACCATGTACCAGGCACGCTTCAGGGTGGACAACGAGGTCGCCGTGGTGACCGGCGGAGGCCGAGGTATCGGCCTCGCATGCGCCGAAGCGTTGGGCGAGGCCGGAGCTTTGCTGGTGATCATCGAACCGGACGAGCAGATCGGCAGTGCCGGGAGGGATGAGCTGGTCGCGAAAGGCCATAGGGCCGAGCTGGTGATCGGTGACGTGACATCGTCGGCAAGAATGACCGAGATCGCCGACATGCTGGCCGCCCGAGGCACTCCTGCTTCGATCCTCGTCAACAATGCCGGCATCGGCAGCAGCGGCATTTCATCGGAGGATGTCGACGACGAACTGTGGCTGCGGATGATGGACGTCAACGTCAACGGCGTCTTCTGGTGCTCCCGCGCGTTCGGCAGGCACATGATAGCCGCCCGGCGTGGCTCGATCGTCAATCTCGGATCGATGTCCGGCACGATCTGCAATCGGCCGCAACCGCAGACGCCCTACAACGTCTCGAAAGCCGCCGTCCATCACATGACCCGCTCGATCGCCGCCGAGTGGGCGCCACATGGGGTGCGCGTCAACGCGGTCGCGCCAACCTACATCGAAACGCCGATGGTTCTGGCAAACCCGGAAAACAGCACGCGGATCGAGACCTGGCTGAACGACACGCCGATGGGCCGAATGGGGCAAGCGCATGAAGTCGCCAGCGCCGTGCTGTTCCTCGCTTCCGACGCGGCCAGCCTGATGACCGGGGCCGTCGTGCCTGTCGATGGCGGTTTTACATGCTGGTAGAGAGCAACCAGGAATTCCCTCGCGGCGACCCAAGCGAGATCGGCCGCCGAACCCTTCATCGGGCATGCATGGCGGATGCCGCCGCGCTCTCAAGCACAAATCCCTCGCGTGCCCGGTGCATGCACAGCCCATCGGTCAGTCGCGCCGCGTCGATCGCCGCGGGAGCCACGCTGTTGAATTCGAACAATCCGTGGTGATGGGCAACCATGTCGCCGCAGCCGACCGCCCGGGCGATGGCAATGGCTTCCGCCAGGTCAAAGTTTCCAGGCACACCGTTGGCGGACAGGTCCGCCCTGCGGCCATTGACGGGCAGCAGCGCGATGTCCGGCCGCAGCGTCGCCACCTCTTCCTCCAGCCCTTCGAAAGGCACGCAATCGCCGGAATGCCATATCCGGATGGTCCCTGATGGAGCCTCGCGAGGTGGCCGAAGCGGTGCTATTCATGCTCACCCGGCCGCGCAACGTCACCATTCGCGACTTGGTTATCCTCCCTCAGAGCGTCGACATCTGAAGGCGCTCCCGTCTCCAAAGGACAGACACCCATGATCCTCGATCGATTCCGGCTTGATTCACAGGTGGCGCTGGTGACCGGTGGCACCCGCGGTATCGGCCTCGCTATAGCCAGGGCGCTGGGTGAGGTCGGCGCACGCGTCGTCATAAGCGGCAGAAGCCTCGGCAAGAAGTCGGAGCAGACCCTTCTCGACGCGGGTGTCGACTTCGACTTCATCGCCGCCGAACTCGAGGATGCCCCCGCCGCCGACCGACTGGTCGCCGACATAATCGCTCGCGGGGGCAGGCTCGACATCCTCGTCAACAATGCCGGCATCGCCATCCATGGCGACAGCGGCGACTATCCCGACGAGACGTGGCGCCGGATCATGGCCATCAATGTCGACGCTGTGTTCCGGTGCTGCCGCGCCGCACTTGCGCCAATGCGACATCAGGGCAAGGGCGCCATTCTGAATGTCGGCTCCATATCGGGGATCGTCTCCAACATTCCGCAGAACCAGGTCGCCTACAACAGCTCCAAGGCTGCGGTGCACATGATGACGAAAAGTCTGGCAAGCGAGGTCGCGGCCGAGAACATCCGCGTCAACGCGGTGGCGCCCGGCTACATCGAGACCGACATGTCGCGCGGCGGGATCGGGAACCCGGAGTGGTTTCCGATCTGGCGACGCATGACGCCGATGGGCCGCGTCGGCCAGCCCGAAGAAATCGCGGCGGCGGCCGTGTTCCTTTGTTCGGACGCAGCCAGCTACGTGACAGGCGAAGTGCTCGTCATCGACGGTGGCTACACGACGCGCTGAGTGGGGAACTTCCCGGAGGGGGCATGCCCTGACGCTGGCATTTCATCAGTCGGGTATCAGGCAACCAGGATTCATGATGCCCAGCGGATCGAAAGCAGCCTTGATCGCGGCAATAGTTTTTCGGTGCTCCGGCGTCAGCCACTCCCAGTAGACTTCACGGCGGCTCCGGCCGACGCCATGCTCGGCGCTAAAAGAGCCAGAAAAGCCGCGAACGATGCCGTAGAGGCCGTCCAACAGGTCCGTGCCCCGCTCGCGCACCTCCCCGGCCGACAGGCCCGTCGGCGGCATGACGTTGAAGGTTGAAGTGGATGTTGCCGTCGCCGGCATGGCCGTAGGCGATAGGCTCCCAGCCGGGCCAGTTCGTCAGAACGTAGCTGCGGGACTTCTAGATCATCGGCGCCACATCGCTCAAGCGCACGGACAGGTCGGTGCGGATGTGCCGGCCGCGTTTAGCCTGCCCTTCCACGAGGTCTTCGCGGATCGCCCAGAAGGCGCGCGCATGGGCGCGGCTCTGCGCGATTGTGCCGTCTCCGAGCAGGCCGGCCGCGAACGCCTCGCCAAGCAACGCCTCGAGCAGCGCACGGCCGTCGATGGCGGAACTGCAGCCAAGCTCCATGAGGACATGCACCGGCCACTCGCCTTCCAGCGGCACCAGCGTTTCGGCGTTGCTCAACGTGGCAAACGCAATGCATTCGGAGCCGATCACCTCGAAGGCTGTCAAAAGGTCGGAGCACACGCGGCGCGCCATGCCGAACGCGCCATGGCGTCGGCGAAGGAACCCACGCCGAGATAGGCCGTCTCCACATTGGCTGGCCGTGGGAAAAGTTTCACTTCGACGCCCGTCACGATGCCCAGTGTTCCTTCCGACCCGATCAGAAGCTGCTTCAGGTCGTAGCCGCGGTTGTCCTTGCGCAGTCCGGTCATGCCTTCCCACAAGCTGCCGTCGGGCAGGACGGCTTCGAGCCCCAGAACGAGATCGCGCGTCATGCCGTAACGCAGCACGTTGATGCCGCCGGCATTCGTGGCCACGTTGCCGCCGATCTGGCACGAGCCCTGCGCACCCAGCGCCAGCGGAAAGAGCATGTCCTCGGCATCGGCCGCATAGCCGCCGATCATGCCGACATAGAAGGACGGCACGGAGATGATGGCGAGGCCGACCTGGATGACGGTGAGCAGCAGCACACCGCCCAGCACGCCGATAATGTTGCCACGCCCGCCAACCACGCTCACGCCGCCGATTATCGGCGCGGCAATGGCGTAAAGCAGGTAGCTGGAACCCTGGTTGGAGGTGATGGCCCATGAAGCGGATGGGCAGGCCGGACGAGATCGCGTCGGTCGTTCTCTTCGGGGCGTCCGACGCATCGAGCCTGATGACCGGCAGCATTGTCAGCGCCGACGTGGGCTACACCTCGATCTGAGCCTTGGGAGTAGGTTCATGGCGATAGCTTTGGTTCTCGAAAAGAAGCGGGAACTCGCCCTTTGAAAGGATTCGGACCGAAGAAGAACTCATGGGCGAGCCACTTCGGGATGAGGCCGGGCGAGCGCCATGAGAGCACCTGCATCTGTAAGATCGGCAAGGGTCCAAAGCGTGTCGGCAAGCGGAGCCACGGCGAGCGTCGGGCAGCCGTAATGCGCGAGCGCGGCAAATTTCTCTCTGAGCGCTGAGTCCGACATAGGTCGAGCAAGGCTGCCGGTTGCGGCTTTTTCGGTTACCTCGACCGAAGAGCCGTCCGCATATCGGATCGAGACATGAGCGGCTTCGACCGGAGTGCCGGCATCGATCTCGACCGGGCGGACCTTGGCGCGCAGGGCCTTCACTTGCGGATCGTTCACGGCGGCATCGCTGAATTCTTCGGCGCCCGCACGGCCGCGCAGCAGGCTGACGGCGACCGCATGCCGGGCGCTCACTTGCGCCTCGCGCCCCGTGGGTGACTTCGGGCCGATCGGCGCGGGCCTTGAGCAAGGGGGCACCGCGCACGACGACCTCTGCAATCCGGCCAGCGGAGAAATTGGGATTGGCGCGGGCAGTAAGGCAGGCATCGATCACAGGGTTTAGCACCACTCCGCAGGAGTAAGGCTTGAACATGTTGCGCAAGATCTCCCAATCCCTTCCCAGTCCGCCCTCGATCAGTTCGGGCCTTGGCTGGTCCGAGCAAACTTTCAGAAAGCCGCGCGGCCCTTCGAGCGGTTGCGGCGGCCCTTCGACACCGCATTGCGCCATCAGGGCCGAGACGAGACCGCCGCGGGCCGCATCGAGGTCTATCCCCCGGCCGATCACCACCAGCCCCATGCCGAGGCCGAGGATGCCGAGGATCGAGACGCTGCGCACCAGCGCTATGAGGTTGCCGGCGGTCAGGAAATTGTTGAGCGTGACCGCGAATACCGCGAACATCGCAACGGCCAGTGCGAACACCACGCCCTCTTGCGACAATCGCGCCTTCCCCATTTTTTCGGACCTCCCAGACCGGCCGATGTCGATCCGCGGATGCGGACCTGCGCGATCGGCATCGAGCTGGAACGAACATCCCTTTTTTGGAGAACCCGAGACAGACCCGTTGGTGGAATATCAGTTATGTTGGCTACCGGCCCTATCACGAAGAACGGCTAAGCGTGCGGGTGGGCGGCGGGGGCTTTAAGCACCGGGCAGGATGCCAACCGGCTCTGGAACCGCGACGTCGTCTCGGACGCGCTGACGAATTGTCCCCGTTCCGAATCCTATGCGTAATCGACGATTTCAGCCGGGAATGGTGGAACTTTCCAGCAAAAGCAAATGGTTGGCGGGTGGTTGGCCAAACCATGTCTTTCGTATGGTCTGGCGACCCAAAGAAGAAACCCGACAAGTTCCCGGCCAATTTCGGCGTCAAAGGTTTCGAATAATATCTCTTAACATTTGCTAACGCCGTTGGGCCCCAAAATCGTCGATTGTCTGGTCAGAATGGCCGCGAAAGCGCGCTGTCACTGATAGTTCAGGAGATTTCGACATGGCCAGACGCCGACATACCGGATCCAGCTTCCGACCCATTGGTCTGATGATCGCCGGCAGCATCATTCCTGGCGCGATTTTTGCCGCCCTCGCACTGCTTTATGCATCGTCCACCATGCCCACCGATCCTTTTGCCAACAGCGAACCGCGCGTCGTCGCGACAAGTCCCTACGTCGCTTCCTTCTAAAGAGGAGCAGGTCGACATTCCAAACGGTAATGATCTCCGCCAGGTGGTGCGGTCGATGTCTGGTGGCTTTGTAACAAAACTAAATACCTGCCGAGATGACAAGGACAGCAGTTGCATGGGAAAGTATTGAACAGAGAGGGCCCAAGGCCGGAAAGCTAGAAAGAACGTGATTTCCATGACCACTCACCAAAAGCACGTGGCTGCGCCTGATGCGATCATCCGCGTCCTTCTCGTCGAGGATGACGCGGAAATCGCAGCGATGTTGATCGAGATGCTGGCCGAGAATGGCTTTCACGCGGTGGCGACCGAATCCGCCACGGACATGGATCGTGCGATGCGCCGACAGGCCTTTGACCTGATCATCCTCGACGCCATGCTGCCGGGGGAGGACGGCTTCAACATCTGCCGGCGACTGCGTGCATCGGCTGAGACACCGATCATTATGTTGACGGCGCTCGGAGATGATGTCGATCGCATCGTTGGGCTCGAACTGGGCGCGGACGACTACGTTACAAAGCCGTTCAATCCGCGGGAACTGATTGCCCGAATCCGGAGCTTGATGCGGCGCTCGTCCTATGGGGCGGAGCGTCGCGAACGCCATGAGCCGCTGACTTTTGCCGGCTGGCGCATCGATCCAGTATCGCGCCAATTGCGCAGCCCCGAAAATGTGCATGTCTCTATGACCACAGCGGAATTCGACGTGCTGCTGGCATTTTGCCTCAACCCGGGGCGCGTGCTGACACGCGAGCAATTGCTTGCGCTCACCCATGCCGGTCTCGCCGGCCCTGTGGAACGCAGTATCGACGTTCATGTCAGCCGCGTTCGTCAGAAGATCGAGCCAAATGTCCGTGAGCCTACCTTCATCAAGACGGTGCGGCTGGGCGGCTATATGTTCACTCCGGAGGTGGATCCGCTATGATCACCGCCTGGTTTCGATCTGGCCCGATTGGCAGGCAAATAACCGCCCTGGCCGTGGCCCCCATCATTGTCCTGGCGCTTCTCCTCGTTGCGATCCAGCCATTGGCGCCCACGACCTATGAAAGCACCTCCTTCGCGGAGAGGACTGCGATCACAATCGAGACCGTCGTCGACCAGGTGCGGGCATCCGATGCGCCGGGCCAGGTCGCCGCAATCCTCGACGCGGTCAGCAAGACAGGGCTGCCCGTCGAGGTCGTATCAGCGGCTGAACTTGATGGCACACCCCAGGACGTGGTTGCCGACGGCGATGTACGCAACCTCGCACGGGGGCTTCTTCCCGATTCGCTGCACTCGGTGCTGCGCGACAGAACTCGGGATGGCGCGCTTTCCAATGTTCTCGTCGCGCAGGTGAACAACGATACCGCCCTGGCTTTCGCGCCCGCGCTCGGCGGTCCGGCTCCGCTGTTCAGCGACAAGCAGCTCAATTTCATGCAGAAGGCATTGGTGGCCATCCTGCTGGTCATGCTGTCATCCTACTATGCCGGTTGCTTGATTACGGGGCCGTTGACGCGCTTTGCCGACGCCGCGCAGTCGATCGACCGGGACGAAGGTCAGGCTCGCCCGTTCGAGGAGGGCGGATCGCGGGAAATGCGAGTGCTCGCCACGTCGCTCAACGACATGCGCGATCGCCTCCGGCGGATGATCAACGACCGCACCCACATGTTGCGGGCCATCAGTCACGACTTGCGAACGCCCTTGACGCGGCTGCGACTCAGAGCTGAGCGCTCGGTCCAACCTGATCTGCGCATCGCAATGCTGAAGGACATTGAGCGCATCAATGACATGATCGAGGAAACGCTCACCTATCTCAGCAAAAATGTTAATGCGGAGGCACCGGTAAAAGCCGATCTTCCTAGCCTTGTCGAAACCGTTTGCGCGGATTTTGCCGATATTGGGTTTGCGGTGACCTACGAGGGGCCGGGTCGTTTTGCCTATCTGTGCAAGCCTCGTGCTCTAACGCGTGCCATCACCAATTTGATCGACAACGGCACAAAATTCGCTGGTGCTGTCGTGGTCCGGCTCGTCGTCCATTCAGATGGATCAGTACAGATATTCGTGGCCGACGACGGTCCAGGGATTTCGGCTAATCTTCGCGAAAAGGTGCTTGAGCCGTTCTTCAAGGCGAGTAGTGCTCGCCCCGCCAACGGTCCCGGAGGGTTTGGCCTCGGCCTCTCCATTGTCAATGACATCGTGCGAAGCCATGGCGGCTCGATGCAATTGCTCGCCGGAACTCCAAGCGGCTTGACGGTCCGCATCGATTTACCCGCCACGATCGACAGCACAGCCACACGCGTGGAACTGCGAAAAACTGGCAGCCAGCAGCCGTTGCCGAAGTTTGAGCCGGTAGTTCTGTGGCCTTTTGCCCCCGAATATTCGACGGCGAGCAAGGCTGCAACCAAGGTTCTGATAGCCAGCAATATCTCTTAACATCACTTGAAATACGCCATCGATTTCTTCGGTAGCCTCTCTTTGGTGGGCGATTTGGTTCGCCGCGAAATCATGGAGAGTCGACTTGTCAGATACGGTTTCATTCTTTCGCGCCTGGATGTCGAACCCGCTCCGCGTGGCGTCGATCGTTCCATCCGGACAAGCCCTCGCGGAGGGAATTACCAGGGAGATTGGTTTCGACCAGGCTCCTGTCATCGAACTCGGGCCAGGCACCGGTGTATTCACCCGACAATTGATGGAAAACGGCGTGCCAGAGGACCGGCTGGTATTGATCGAGTACGGCGCCAACTTCGCGACCTTGCTGAGAAACAGATTTCCAAAGTCGACCGTATTGCAAGCGGATGCTGCAGCGGCTTTGAGCCAGCAATTCAAGGTCGGGAAAGCCGGGGCGGTGGTCAGCGGCCTGCCCATACTTTCCATGCCGACGCGGCAGGCGTTCGCCATACTCGACGGGGCATTCCGCAATCTCCGCCCCGGGGGTGCGTTCTATCAGTTCACGTACAGCTTGCGCTGCCCAGTTTCGCGCTACGTGCTCGATCAGCTGGACCTCAAGGCCCAGAGGATCAGCTGGGTTCTCGCCAACGTGCCGCCAGCACAGATCTATCGGTTCACCAAAAGGCGGCCGCGTAGCGCCGAACAGGTGTGATCTGTCATGGACCAGTCTTTTTTTGCGTCCATCGTCGGTTGTGGCATGGTCGGCCTCGTGCTCTTCACCTTTGCCGAAAAGTTCGTGCCGATGTTTCCGTCATCGGCTTTCCTGATTTTCGTCGGAGTGACCGTGGCGGGAGATCCCGCTGACGCATGGCTGGTTTCGCTCTCGACCACAACCGGCTCCACGCTCGGCGCCGTGGCCATGTACTCGCTAGGGCGATTCGTCGAGGCTCAAACCATTCGTCGATTCATTCAGCGCTTCGGCCGATACGCACTTCTGCCGATGAGCCGTTACGATCATCTTGTAATCGCTTACCGACGCAGACAATTTCCCATCACGCTTTTTGGCCAGGTCATACCTGTTGTCCGCAACTATCTGGCACTCTCCGCGGGCACGGCCGGCGTTACCTTCCTGCCCTTCCTTGCAGCGACCATGATCGGCGTAATGCTCTGGAATACGCCCTTCATCATTCTTGGATACCTCCTGAGTACATGGGGAGCGAGCAGCTTTCCCCAAATCAGCGCCGAAGCATTCTTTCAATAATGCTCGTTGGCATATCCTTGTGAGCGAAAGACTAGTCTTGAATCAATTCTATGCGAGGCGAGACTTGATGTTCGCGAAACCGCTGTGAGTAATAATTATGGGTAGGCAAACCACACGCTACGCAAAACCCGCCATTTGGCTGCACTGGATCACCGCTGTTCTCATGCTGTTCATGCTCTTTATCGGTCAGGGTTATATGAAAGTGCCACGTGGCGCGTCTCTCGCAGGGTGGGCACCTTCGACCCATGCGTCATTTGGGATTCTGATTTTGCTGCTCGGCTTGGCGCGTCAGCTATGGCGACTTGGAAATCCACCACCTGCCCTGCCCCAAACGATGCCCCGTTGGCAGGTCGTGGTATCTCACGCCACCCATTGGGCCTTCTATGCATTGATGGTTGCAATTCCCGTGACGGGTCTCTTGGCCATTGTGCCATACGGCGCGGAACGGCTGAATGTTGAGCACGTAACGTTCTTCAAATTATTCCCAGTCGCCTTCATGCCCAACCTGAGAGATTGGGCAGGCAATGTGCACTGGCTCTTGTTTAGAGTGGCGAAATTTTTAGTGATTGTGCATGTCCTGGCTGCACTGAAACACCAGTTCTGGGACAAGGACGGACTTTTGACACGAATGCGTCCGATGTGATTGCAGGTCGTGCCAAGGAGGTTTAACGCGACGTGGCGCCCGTTCTGGGCACGCACGGAAGGTATCCAATCCATGTCATGGAGCGCGTGAGCGGCATCATGCGCTGGGGTGTGGACTATGACACGGTCGATATCGAAGCCGTACGCACGGCGCCTTCGCCGAATTGGATGAACCCGTCGTAGGATTCGCGCGCCATCCGGTTAGGACCTTAGGTCCTTGCTGGTTGTCCCACGCTCGATCAGCCGCGCCGAAACGACGACGGGTTTTGTCGCGAGCGGTTTGCCGTTTTCGGCCGACAGCACGATCGAAAGCGTCTCGTCCACCATCGCCGCCGCGTCATGCGTGAAAGTCGTAAGGTCGACGGAAGCCCAGGATGCCGCGGGAATATCGTCGAAGCCCGCCACGAGGACGTCGTCCGGCACCCGCAAGCCAAGCCGCTCTCTGAGCGCGTCGATCGCACCGATCGCCAGCAGGTCGTTGGCACAGAACAGGGCATCGGGTCGGGACGAGCCGCCGAACATGCCCAGCGCCGCCGCGAAGCCGCCCTCATAGCGGTAGTCGCCGCGCGCAATAGTCGGCGGGCCGGCACCCGTCTCACGCAGCCGCTCCTCGTATCCCTCCCGGCGCCGCGCACTTGCCGGGCTTGTCCAGGGACCCGAGATGAAGCCGAACGAGCGGGCGCCGCGCGCGATGAACAGGTCGGCGATGGTTTGCCCGGCCTGGAAATTCTCGCTCGACACCGACGTGACCCATCTGTTGTTGACCGCGGTGTTGAAGGCGATCACCGGGATCTTCAACTTGGCGAGCGTCGCGGCACCGGCCGGCGACAGGATCGCCAGCGCGCTGACGATGGCGTCGACGCGATAGCTCGCCAGCTTGGGGATGACGTCGTCCAGCGCGTGGTCGTTTGGAACGTGAACCAGCAACACCTGATGACCGGCGGCCTGGAACCTGATCATAAACTCTTCGAGGACGGCCGAATAGAATGGGTTGTAGAGTCCGCCGACCACGATGGCGACGAGGTTCGACTTGTGGGTGAGCATGATCCTGGGAATGAGACTCGGCCGATAGTCGAGCCGCTCCGCCGCTTCCAGCACTTTCTTGCGCGTGCTTTCGGAGACCTTGCTGCTGCCGCTGAAGGTACGCGACACCTGCGATTGCGAGACACCCGCGACACGCGCGACGTCAATCGACGAGGCGTATTTCTTGAGGGAGTCCCGGGGCCAGTCCTTGTCCGGCGACGCGTCCTCCGCCCCCGGCGTTGCGGCCTTCTTCTCGGCCGTCATCTCACGTCTTCCCCGCAGCCAACAATCGTCCGTACCGTTTTGCGTGCGAGCCGCCAACCCTGATTCGGCTCATTCTTAGCCGCCGCCCTGGCTGGGCATTGACAGTGTTTTTGGGCCGTGCATAGCTATGCATCGCCGGATTGGCTTCGTCAATGTGCGACATGGTGCGGTGCAGGCGTTTGGTGGGAACAGCCGCCGGACGCCCGGAAGCAGGACGCCGCTGCGAACCCTTTGGAGCACACTGCCGACCTGGAGGAGCAAGAGGACGCCAGGCCAAGGCGCCCTCCGTTCGGGAGGAATGACCTATGGTGAGGAAGACTACTACAACTGCGTTTGGCCGTCCGTTCGGACGGCGTGAATTTCTGAAGGGCGCCACCCTGCTCGGGGTGGCCGGGGCATTTCCCGCGATCATCACGCGCCCCGGTTTTGCGCAGGGCGCGCCAACCGTCGTCAACTCGATCAGGTCGCTGTCCAACCCCTACCACGCAACGTGGAACAAGGGTGGCGAAGCTTTCGCCAAATCGGTCAGCGCCGAATATGTGACGCTGGTGACCGAAGGCAATAGCGAAAAGGGCATCGCCGACATCAAGGCGATCCTGGCCAAGACCGGCGGCAACTGCGTCATCAATGTCGACCCCAACGACAGCCCGGATGCCCGTCCGATCGTGGAGGCCTGCAAAGCGGCTGGAGCCTACGTCGTGACGCAGTGGAACAAGCCCGCCGATCTGCATCCCTGGGACTTCGACCCGAATTATGTCGCGCACATTTCGTTCAGCGGCGTGCCCTACGGCAAGTCGATGGCCGAGGCCCTGATCAAGGCGATGGGCGGCAAGGGTGGCATCGTGGCGCTCGGCGGCATCGAGTCCAACGTGCCGGCCATCGAACGCAAGGCCGGTCTGGAAGAGGCCCTCAAAGCCAATCCCGACGTGAAGCTGCTCGACATGCAGGTGGCCAACTGGTCGGCGACCGAAGCGCTGGAAAAGACCAATGCCTGGCTGACGCAGTTCGGCGACGAGATCGGCGGCATCTGGGCAGCCAACGACGACATGGCGCTTGCCGCTGTCGAGGCACTGCGTGCCGACGGCCGCGCCGGCAAGGTGCCGGTCACCGGCATCGACGGCATTCAACTGGCCGTGGAGGCCATATTGAAGGGCGAACTGGCCGGCACGGTGGCCTGGGACCCGTACTGGCAAGGTGGTATGGGATTGTCGATCGGCTACCACGCCAAGACCGGCAAGTTCGATCCATCCAAGGAAGGTCAGGAACACCGCGAGTTCTACGGCACCGGCGTCATCATCACGGCCGAGAACGCGCAGTCTTTCTACGACAGCAACATCAAGTCCGAGCCGCGGCTTGATTGGAACGACATCTGGGGTCGCGTGAGCGGGCAGATCAAATACTGAACCGACGGGCGCGGGCGGTTATGCCGTCCGCGCCCTCTTCCCCCGCCCCCCTGGCAGCATTTCATGCATCCGCGGCCGAGCCGCGGTGCCTGCGTCGATCGGCAGCCCACGATGAGCACCCCAACCACATCCGCGACCTCGGCGCTCCCCGACGCGACGCCCGCAAAGCACGTCAGCCGTTTCCGGCTGGCATCGTGGGCGCCGGTGATCGTGCTCGTCCTGCTCTGCATCATCATCGCGAGCATCAATCCGAACTTTCTGAGCTTCGGCAATTTCGTGCGTATCAGCCAGGCGGCGATGATCCCGCTCGTGCTCGGTCTCGGCGCCACCTTCATCATCCTGATGGGCTCGATCGACCTCTCGGTCGAAGGCGTGCTGACGCTCGCGGCCGTCATCCTGTCGATGCTCGTGCTGAATGGCGCCAACGGCAATGACTACGGGCTACTCGCGGTGCTGGCCGTGCTCGTCATCGGCGCCGCCGTGGGTTTCGTCAACGGCGTCATCCACGTGAAGTTGAAGGTGCCGTCGTTCATGACGACGCTCGGCATCTGGTTCATCGGCGTCGGTGCCGCCAATGCCTTGCTCGGCGGCATGGCGATCCGCATCAACGATCCAATGATCCGCGGGCTGGCGATCGAGCGCTTCCTAGGCTTCGCACGGGGGGTGTGGCTGGCGCTCGCCTGCCTCGGCGTGGCGCTCGTCGTCCAGAATTACACGCGGCTCGGCCGCCATATCTACGCGCTGGGCGGTGGCGAGGAACTGGCGGCGCTGTCGGGAATTTCGGTAGCGCGTGTGCGTATCATGGCGTTCATGCTGGCTGGCGTCTTCTATGCCATCGGCGGCATCCTCGCAGCTGCGCAGCTCGGCCTCGGCAATGCACAGATCGGCAACGGTCGCCTGTTCACCACGGTGACCGCGGTCGTCGTCGGCGGCACCGCGCTCTCCGGCGGCCAAGGCAGCGTGCTGCAGACGTTGGTCGGCGTGCTGATTGTGGTGGTGCTCGCCAACGGCATGGTGCTGATGGGCGTGCCGCCGAGCGTGCAGATCGGCGTGCAAGGCCTGATGATCATCGCCGCGGTCGCCCTCTCGATCGACCGCAAGCTGATGCGGATCGTCAAATGAATGCGTCGTCGCCCGAACCCGTGCTGTCGCTAATCAATGTCGACAAGCGCTTCCCTGGCGTCCACGCGCTGAAACAGGTATCGATCGATCTGAGACCGGGCGAGGTCGTCGGACTGATCGGCGAAAACGGCGCCGGGAAATCCACGCTGATGAAGATCCTCTCCGGCGTCTATCAGCATGATGCCGGCGAGATAAGAGTTGGCGGCCGGCCGACCCGTTTCCTCGACGCCGCGGACGCCAACAGCCAGGGCATCGGCATGGTCTTCCAGGAGCAGTCGCTGCTCACCAACCTCTCGGTCGGGGAAAACATCTACCTCGGCAACGAGAAGCAGTTCACCCGCTTCGGCATCATGAACTGGCGCACGCTCTACGACGCGGCCGCCCGGCAGCTCGCCAAGGTTAAGGTCGACGTCGACCCACGCGCGCGCGCCGAGGACCTGGACTTTGCGTCGCGGCAGATGGTGGAGCTCGCCAAGGCACTGACGCTCGAGGAACGAGGGGCCGGGCATTTGATCATCCTGCTCGACGAGCCGACATCCGTTCTCGAACGCGCCGAGATCGAAATACTGTTCGCGCGGGTGCGGGCGCTGAAGTCGCGCGCGTCGTTCATCTTTGTCTCGCACCGGCTCGACGAAGTACTGGAGCTGTCCGACCGCATTTATGTGATGAAGGACGGCGCCGTGGTCGCCGAGCGCAACGCCGCAGAGGCCGACGTCACCGAGCTACACCAACTGATGGTCGGCCGCAGCCTGCAGGCGGAGTACTACCGGGAGCCGCTGCAAAAAACCTACCGCGCGGAGATTGCAGTGGAGGCTCACAACCTGTCGCTCGCTGGCGCCTACCGGGACATCTCGTTCCAACTGCACCGGGGTGAAATTCTGGGGATTGCAGGAGTAATCGGTTCGGGACGCGAGGAACTGACACGCACCCTTGCCGGTTTCGCGCCGCATGGCAGCGGCCGTCTAGCCGTCGATGGCCGCGAGGTCACGCTGAGAAGCCCGGCCGAGGCGGTGGACAGCGGCATCGGCTACATACCGCGCGAGCGGCGCGTCGAGGGCCTTGTGCTGTTTTTGCCGGTCGCCGCGAACATCACGCTCGCCGACCTTGAAAGCCTCAGCCGCCACGGCCTGATCGACGCGCGCGAGGAGCGGCGGCTGGCGATCAGCTGGGTCGAGCGCCTCAAGGTCCGCACACCCAGCATCAACACGCTCTGTCTCAATCTGTCGGGCGGTAACCAGCAGAAGGTCGTGCTGGCGAAATGGCTGAACGCCAAGGCGAAAGTGCTGGTCCTCGACCATCCGACGCGTGGGCTCGACGTCGGCGCCAAGGAAGAAGTGTACGATTTGGTCCGTGCGGTTACCACGGAAGGCCTCGCCGTCATCCTGACCTCCGACACGCTCGAGGAGACCATCGGCCTCAGCCACACCGTGCTTGTGATGCGCGATGGCGAGATAACCCACCGCGCCTCCGCCAATCCCGGCGCAAAGCCGCGCCAGGTCGACCTGATCGGACACATGGTATGAGCACATTTGTCGACAGGCTGGGCATCGACCGGCTGCGGCAATGGCTACCGCTGACGACGCTCGTCATCCTGGTCATTCTCGTCGGAGCACTGCAGCCGGTCTTCCTGCAGCCGGCCACGCTGCTGCAGCTCGCCAGTGACACCGCCGTGCTGTTTATCCTCGCGACGGGTGTCACCTTCGTCATCATGCTCGGCGGCATCGACCTGTCGATCCAGTCGATGGCGTCGCTGGCGAGCGTCGTCGTTGCGCTCACGGTGGCACGCTTCGGCTACGGCGCCTTCGCTCTGGCGATCGGGCTCGGGCTCCTGGCCGGGCTGCTTTCCGGCATCGCCCACGTCCGGTTGAAGATTCCATCGTTCATTGCAACGCTGGCGATGGGCGGCGTGCTCTACAGCAGTGCGCTGGTCATATCGGGCGAGCGCTCGATCATGCTGGCCGATGCCGAGCGCTCATACCAGAGCTGGATCACCGGCACTGTCTTCGGCGCACCGGGCGTCATCATCATCGGACTCGTTGTTCTGATCGTTGCGCATGTACTGCAAGCCCATACGCGCTTCGGGCGATACAGCGCGGCCATCGGCGCCGGCGAGCCCGCGGCCTATGCTTCGGGCGTAAAGGTCGGTCGGCAGAAGATTTTCGCGTTCGTGCTGTCGGGGGGATTCGCCGCGCTCGCCGGCGTCGTTCTTGCCGGCAGGCTGGCGAGCGGCTCGCCGACGCTTGCCGCCGAGCTTCTGCTGCCGTCGATCGCAGCGGTGGTCGTCGGCGGCACCGCGATCACCGGTGGCGTCGGCAGCATCTGGCGCACGCTGGTCGGCGCGCTGATCATCTCGGTCGTGCGCATCGGCATGACGTTCCTCGGTGTCAATATTTTCGCGCAGAACATCGTCTTCGGCGTCGTCCTGATCGTGGCGGTCGCGATAACCATCGACCGATCGAAGATACCCATCGTCAAATAGCGTGGAGACCCAACATGGACATGCATCTCAGCGGCAAGGTCGCCGTGATCACCGGCGGCAGCGTCGGTATCGGGCTGGCGATCGCCAATGCACTCGCTGAAGAAGGGGTCGACATCGTCATGGCGGCCAGGCAAGGCGACCGCCTGAAGGACGAGGCAGCCAAAGTCGCCAGCGCTCATGGCGTCAAGACGACGCCGGTCGTCTGCGACGTCGCCACGGCCGCTGGCTGCGACACGCTCATCGCCACGACCGAAGCGCTCGGCGGCGTCGACATCTTGATCAACAATGCCGGCTCGGGAAGCAACGAGACGATCTTGGAGGCGCCCGACGAAAAGTGGCAGCACTATTGGGAGCTGCACGTCATGGCGGCGGTCCGCCTGGCGCGCGGCATCGTACCGGGGATGAAGCGGCGCGGCGGCGGCGGCGTGCTGCACAACGCCTCGATCTGCGCGACGCAGCCGCTCTGGTACGAGCCGATCTACAACGTCACCAAATCGGCACTGATGATGTTCTCCAAGACGCTCGCCAACGAGGTCGTCAAGGACAACGTCCGGGTCAACACGGTCAATGCGGGCTTGATCCTCACGCCTGACTGGATCAAGACCGCAAAGCAGCTGACCACCGATACGGGCGGCGACTGGGAAGGTTATCTACAAGGCGTTGCCGACGAGTACGCGCCGATCCGGCGCTTTGGCAAACCGGAGGAGCTGGCCTCGTTCTTCGTGTTCCTGTGCTCTGAGCGCGCGTCCTATTCCGTCGGCTCCACGTATTATGTCGACGGCGGCATGTTGAAAACCGTCTGAGCGGCGGATCACGGAATGGACGCGAAGGTCAGGCGCCTGCCGGCTGGAACCTTACCTCCTTGAAGCGTTTGGGCAGCAGGAGGTCGATTACGGCGAAGGCGACGATCCCAATTCGCGCCCGAGAATGATACGCAACGCCATGCAATTGCATACCACTTCGCATCAGTGAAAATCGTGGGTGAGATCGCCAACCGTCAATCGTCGCTGGCCCTGGTCGCTTGAACCTGGATTTCGACTTTCAACTCAGGCCGTGCAAGTCTCGATTCCACGGTCGCTCGCACGGGAGCATGTTCCTTTTCCACCCAGGCATCCCAGGATGCATTCATGGTCGTGAAATCGCCAATATCCGCCAGCCAGATATTCGCCGTGACGATATCTCGCTTGGAAGCACCCGCCTTGGCGAGCAGTTCGTCGATCTGCGTCAGAATGTCTGACGTCTGGGCACCCGCATCCTCATGTGCATTCCTGGCGGTGACGCCAGCGAGATAAATCATGTTGCCAACCTCGACGATCCGATGGAACCGGCCCGTGAAGTCCGTGCGCTTGATCGCCATGCTTGGATCCCCTACCCGTTCTGCAGCACGACGGCCTTGGTCGCGAGATATTCCTCGACGTGATCCTGCCCGGATTCGCGCCCGTAGCCGCTCATCTTGTAGCCCCCGAACGGGATGACCGGGTCGAGCATGCCATAGCAGTTGACCCAGACCGTGCCGGAGCGGATTCCCTTGGCGACGGTGTGCGCCTTGGCCACGTCGCGCGTCCATATCCCGCTTCCCAGCCCATAAACGGTGGCGTTGGCGATGCGGATTGCGTCGTCGGGTCCGTCGAACGGGATGGCCGTGACCACTGGCCCGAAGATCTCTTCCTGAGCCACCCGCATTGTATGTCCGACGTTCTTCATCACTGTCGGCTCTAGGAAGTAGCCCTGCGCAAGCGGACCCTCGAGAAGTCGATTGCCACCGGTGACGACCTCGGCGCCTTCGTCGACGCCAATCCCGAGATAGGACTGGACGCGTTGCATCTGCCGGCTCGATACGACCGGACCGATCTGTGTCTCCGCTTCAACGCCATTGCCGACCTTCAGCCCCTTGGCGAAATCTGCCACGCGCTCGACAAACGCGTCGTAGATCGACCGTTCGACGAGCAGCCGCGATCCGGCACTGCAGATTTGACCGCTGTTGCCGAAGATGCCCATCCCCGTGCCCGCGACGGCCTTGTCCAGATCCGCGTCCGCGAACACGATGTCAGGCGACTTGCCGCCGAGCTCAAGCATGAGGCGCTTGATGTTGCCCTTGCTCGCTTCAATGATCCGTCGTCCCGTCGCATCCGATCCGGTGAACGCGACCTTGTCGACGTCCATGTGGCCAGCCAGTGCTGCCCCCGCCACGGTACCCAGCCCCGGCACCACATTGATGACGCCAGGCGGAACGCCGGCCTCCAGCGCCAGTTCGCCGAGCCGCAAGGCCGTTAGCGGAGCGTCCTCGGCCGGTTTCAGAACCATGGTACAGCCGGTCGCGAGCACGGGTCCGATCTTCCAGATCGTGGAGGTGAGCGGCGCGTTCCACGGCGTGATGGCACCCACCACACCCACCGGTTCCTTCAGCGTGTAGGCAAAAACGTTACCGGGCAGAGAATTAGGAAGCGTGCGGCCGCCGATGGCGGTGCACATGGATGCATAGAAACGGATCATGCCAATGGCGCGCTGGCGGCGGGCGCGCGTCAACGTGATCGGCATACCCATGTCCAGCGTGTCGAGCATGCTGAATTCCTCGAACTGCCTGTCGACAAGGTCTGCGAATTTCAGGATGACTTCCTGGCGCTGAAATGGCGTGAATCTCGACCACGGGCCTTCGAAAGCGCGCCTTGCCGCCGCGACGGCCAAGTCGATATCCCGCGCGTCGCCCTGCGCAACGGTCGCAAGCAACTCACCGGTGGCCGGGTTGTAGGTTCCGAACGTCTGCCCATCGACAGGCATGACGAATTGCCCGTCGATGATCAATTTACGGGCAATTTCTGTCCGTCCGAGATTGTGCTGATTCATGGTGTTGTCCTTGAGGTCCGACGGCGCCGCTTCAAAATTCATGCGAATAGCGCCCGCAGATGGTCGTTGAGAAACATGCCGGCAGGGTCGATCTCACGGCGCATTTTCTTGAAGGCATCGTAGCGCGGATAGAGTTTTTCCAGCCTGGCGGGGGTCATGAAGTGATGCTTGCCCCAGTGCGGTCGGCCGTCATGTCGCTCGAAAATGGCGTCGACATCCCTGAGCATTGTCCAGGTCGAAACATCCAGTGGTCCCGAAACCGAAAGCGCGTAGCCGTCGCGCTCGGCATAGGCGCTGAGATAGGAATCGTCAGCCTTCACCGGCCGGCATTCGACCGGAAAGGTGAAGTCCGTGTGTTTGGTCAGGAAGAGGTGACGGACCTCGTCGAAGGTCGCCTCGAAGTCGTCGAACGGAACCGCGTATTCGATCTCGCGGAAGTTCGGTTCATAGATGTTCGGGAAGATCACCGAGCTGTGGTCGAACTGTGCGCCTGGCTCGGAAGCTGGTGCGGGTTCATCGACGGGTACGGCATTGTAGCTGCGCATGTGACAGATGTCGTAATCCCGGCTGGCCTTGTTGGGGACACCGCTCGGCAAGACGAAAAGATCCGCGGATTCGCGCCTCGGCAGCCAGAAGAACCAGAAGGTACGGTTGTCTTCCAGCCGTTGGTGGAGGCCGCCGAGACAGTCTTCGATATCGGCGTTCCAGGAGCGTTTGAGGATGTTGAAGGATGGAACCGCCTGCAGCGTCATGGAGACGACCACGCCGAACATGCCGATCGACGCCTGAAACGCCTTGAACAGTTCGCCGTCGGCTTCCGCCGAAAGGTCCAGGAAGCTGCCGTCGGCAAGCACGATTCTTGCGGCGATCAGTTGCGCCGACATGCAGGGCAAGGTGATGCCGGCGCCATGCGTCGCTGTCATGATTGCACCGCAAACCGATTGCGTGTCGATGTCGCCCTGGTTGTTCAGCGACATGCCTTGAGTGCGCAGGTAGCGGCTAAGTTCGCCGACACTGATGCCCGGCTGTACGGTCACCCGCATCAAGTCCTTGTCGACAGCTATCACCTGGCTGAAGGTGCTGAAGTCGATGTGGACACCCGATGTCGGGACGACGGCCGGGTTGGCATGCCCCTTGCCGGAGGACCGCACCGGCAATCCAAGCCTGGCCGCCGTGACAACGGCTTGTCGCACGTCTTCCTCGGTGCGGGGCGAGACCGTGTGGGCGGGCACGAAATACTGTTCGCCGAACCAGTTCCACCACAGCCTGCCTGGTTGCAGGACATCACTTCCGGCTGCCGTCATTCCTGTCTCCGTTCTCCATGAACCGTCAGGCAATCCGCTTCACGCGACTGCTGTGCAGCGCGGCATTAACCGCCGGCATGACTTTGGCGGCAAGAAGCTCCATGGACTTGTGCATTACCGCCTTGTCCTTGCAGTCGTGCGCTGTCATCAGGAGCGTGCCGAATGGTCCAACCTCGTCACGCAATTCGAGAATTTTGCGGGCCACCGTTTCAGGACTGCCGCAGATGACGAAGCTGTCGCGCACCTTCTCGTAGGTGATCTCGCTCTCGTCCATTCCGGGCGTCGGTGCCAGCAATTTGGCCGCACCGAGACGCTGGTACACGGTGAACATATAGTCGTAATACCAGTCATAGGCGCCGTTCGGCGTTTTCACGTAGGCTTCCGCCGCCTCGTCCGTATCCGCTACGAAAATCGAACGCGCCACGCGCCACTGGCTTCCGTCGGGCTTCTTTCCCAGTTTCTTCAACTCGTCGGCATAGGTCTCCCAATGGGTCCTTACGACCCAGGAGGCAACGAAATTCGCGGAAATCGGCATCATGCCGCGCTGCGCGGCGATGCGGATCGAGTTGGAGTTGGGACTGCTGACCGACAGCGCAAGCGGCGGATGCGGCAATTGATAGGGCTTGCCAAAGGACCCGACGCCGAGATCGGGCCAGACGTTATCCTTCAGCGTGACACTCCAATATTTGCCCTTGATCTCGTAAGGCGCGCTGCCGGCCCAGATTTTCTGGATGATGTCCAGCGAATCCATCATCATTTCGGGACGGTTCGCGTCGGGCAGGCCGAAGGCCTCGAAGTCGGATCCCAAAGCGCCCGTGCCAACACCGAGGATGAGCCTCCCCTCCGTCAGGTGATCGAGCAAGGCAATGTGCGAGGCGGCCATGACAGGGTGATAGAGCGGCAGAGGAAGAACCCCGGTGCCGAGCTTGATGGTCTTGGTCTTGCTTGCGATGAACGCCAGGAACGTTATTGGCGACGATATCTGCTCGATTTCGCAAGTGTAGTGTTCGCCAACCCAGCATTCCTCGAAGCCGAGCTTCTCGGCCAGCACGACCGACTCCACGTCCTCCATCAAGGTCGTGTGGTAATCGCGGTTCATGTTGTGCATTGGCATCATGAAAAATGCGAGTTTCATCGCAATCCCCTTCCTCGTTTCAGGCAAGGAAAGCGGAGCAAGGCCCGTGCCATTATCGCAAGAAGCAGCGCGTGCCCGGATTTCCGCGCGATGAGAGAGAAATCCACACCGTATTTTGGGCAAGCCGTCTCGCCGCAGCGAAACTCGTCTCATTTCTGACGCCACATCAAGACAACCGCGGCGAAGTGCTGGAGACAGCGCCGGAGCGCGTTCACCGAGGAAGCCAATTGCCTATCTTGACGGCAGATTTCAAAGCTGCATAGTTTATGGACACCAAGGCGACATGCGTCCACTTTGACGCACGAAGTATGCTCTAGTATTTTGAATCTTCGTATCGTGCTTTCCGAAAACCGATCCTGATTTACGGACCGATGCGTTAGAGAGGACAGGCTCCGTATGGAAGCATTGGGCCGCGTAGTCGCGCAGTCAACGGCAATCAGCGGACTGGCCAGTCTCGATAGCTCCTGGCAACGCTGCCAAGAGCGATATCACTTCGATCCGAATGCCAAACCACGCCTGTCTTCGTTGAGCGACCGAGAGGTTGTCCAACTTTGCGAACCGTTCGATCAAAGCCTCGAAACCATCAAGAATGAACTGGAATTCGTGCAATCGACGCTGCGTGGTTCGAATTTTTGTGCCAGCTTCTCCAACATGGCCGGCATCATCCTTCGCTACCGGGGAGATCCTCAAAACGATGAGGATCTGAAGCTCGAGCGACCGGGCACGATCTGGGCGGAGGGTGCTGTCGGCACGAACGGTGTCGGAACATGCATCATCGAGCGACGCCCGGTCATGGTTCTGGGCAGGCATCACTATTTCCGTGCCTACTCTTCCATTTCCTGCATCGCCGCACCGGTGACGTCGGCTGACGCAGAAATGATCGGTGTTCTCAACGTTGCGACGGGCGATCCGCGCATCACTTCCGATACGTTCGCCTTGGCTGCCGACTTGACGATGAATACCGCCGAGCGGCTCAGCAACCAGCTCTTTCTCAATCACTTCCCCGGCAGCTCAATCCTGAAGATCCGGGGCGACGGGCCGACCGTTCTGCTGGCCTTGGACGACGAGCAGCGCATTGTCGGCGCCAACAAGCAGGCGCGTCACATATTCGGATCGATCGCCGAGCGGCTCAACCGAGCGACGCTGTGGGAGCTGTTTCAAAACACGCCCGAAGCGCGCGACGGCGTGACAAGGGAAGGTAGGCTGCTGGGCCTGAGGCGGATCGAATCCGAAGCGCTGTGGGAAGCGGAAGTGATAGTCCCGAAGCCGGCGATGAGCAGACGTGCCGTCGCAAAATCGCCGTCAACCGCCACCTCCCCCGCCATCGAACCGGCGACCGACGTAGCTCACTCGGAAGGGCCGACGATCGAACAGTGTCTCGGTTCGCATCCTCGTCTTAATGTTCTTTCAAGGCTGTTGCGTCGCATTTCCGGCAGCGGTTTGCCGATCCTTCTTCTCGGCGAGACCGGCGTCGGCAAGGACACACTGGCGGGTGCGCTTCACCGGGAAGGTGATCGCTCGCACAAGCCGCTCGTCGCCTTCAATTGTGCGGCCATTCCGGAGACACTGATCGACAGCGAATTGTTTGGCTATGGGGCCGGCGCGTTCACCGGAGCCAAGCGGGAAGGCAACGTCGGCCGCTTGAAGCAGGCCGATGGCGGCACGCTGTTCCTCGATGAAATTGGAGACATGCCGCTGTCGCTGCAGACGCGTCTCCTTAGGGTTCTGGAAACCGGGGAAGTCAGTCCGCTCGGCTCGGCCAAGACCCAGACGGTCGACATCAACGTCATCGCCGCCACCAACAATGACCTCTCGGCCGCCGTTACCCAAGGCCGGTTCCGGCGCGACCTCTACTATCGGTTGGCCGGTGTCGTGGTCGATATGCAACCCCTTCGTGAGCGGAAGGACATTCTGAGCATTGCCCATCGCCTGCTCGCGTCCGACAAGATCAGCCCAGCGGTCGAACTCAGTCCCGGGGTGATCTCCGTGCTCGAGACTTACGCCTGGCCCGGCAATATTCGCGAGATGCGCTATGTCCTGCAGCGTGCCCGGCGCGTCTGCGAAAACGGCATTATAGAGGTCGATGACTTGTTGTTGACCGACCTCGCGTCACCGGCATCGGGTGCTCCGGAAATGCCCAACTCGGCTGCGCATCCGCGCCAGGCGTTGCACGATGCCGAAAGGCGGATGATCCTGTCGACACTGGACAGGCTGGACAGCGATGTGAGCCGAACCGCCGAGGCGCTCGATATGAGCCGGGCCACGCTTTACCGCAAGATGCGCGCGCATGAGATCGTCGCGCGGAAGGTCGTGCGCGCTTAATTCCCCACGCTTGATTGCCGGAAAGCAGTGACGGACTTTTCCGCGCGATTGACGCACGCGCCGAGCTGGCACGTGACTTGCGTTGCTCTTTTCAACCCACGGGACGTCACTGGCTGGCTTGCCCGCCGGACGCCGCCTGCGCGAGTTTGAAGGAGACTGACATGCCTGACCCAATCGAGTTCAAGCTGGCCGAGTTCAAGCTGGCCATGCGCCGACTGGCCGCCGGCGTTTCAATCGTCACGACCATCGATGGCGAAAAACCGCACGGCTTTGCGGCGACGTCCGTTACCTCTGTTTCCGCGGATCCGTCGCCGCTGCTTCTGGTCTGCGTGAACAAATCCGTCTCATGCCACGACCTCATGCTGGCATCTGGCCGGTTCTGTGTGAACGTGTTGAGCGAGGCGGATGTGGAAACGGCGCGGCTGTTCAGCTCATCCGAGGATCGGCATCGCCGCTTCGACCTATGCAGATGGGAGACCTTGTCCACCGGCGCACCGGCGCTGACCGGCGCGCTGGCGAGCTTCGACTGCCGCATCCACCGAGCGGTCGAGGTGCAGACGCATACGGTGCTTTTCGGCGAAGTGGTGGAAACACGGCTGATCAACGACGACCTTCACCCGCTCGTCTATATTGATGGACGCTTCGACGGGCTCCGCTGCTCGACATCGGCCGGAGCAACCTCGTGAGTGGTCCCATGCAGAGCGCACCCACGCACGGCAAGATCCATGTGGCGGTGATTGGCGGAGGGGTCATCGGCGTCTGCTCGGCAAGCTGGCTCCTGCGCGAAGGTTTCGCAGTCACCATTGTCGAACCGGGCGAAATCGCCAACGGCTCTTCGTTCGGCAATGCCGGATGCTTCAATCCATCATCGGTCGTCCCCATGTCGATGCCGGGCAATATAACCAAGGTGCCGGGTTGGTTGCTTGATCCGCTCGGCCCACTGTCGATCCGATGGGCCTACCTGCCTCGGATCGCGCCCTGGCTGCTGCGATTTCTGCAAGCGGGTTCGCGTCAGCGGGTCGAGAAACAAGCCGCCGCGCTAGCTGGCCTGTTGCGGGATTCGCCAGATGTCTACCTGCCGCTGGTCGAGAACGCAGGCGCCCTCGACCTGCTGCGGCGCGACGGGCACCTTATGGTCTATCTGACACGTGCCGATTTCGAGGCTGACGCTTTTGCCTGGCAGCTGCGCAAAAGGAACGGGATCGACTACACGGTGCTGGAACGCGATGCCCTTTGGCAGCTGGAGCCTGCCTTGTCTCGGGATTATCAGTTGGGTGTCCTCCTCCCGGGCAATGGCCATACGGTCAATCCGCAGCGCTTCGTCGCCGCCCTTGCCAACGCCTTTCTTCGCAACGGCGGGCAGATCAAGCGGGCCAAAGTCCAAGGCTTCGATCTCACCGGGGAGCGGCTTGCCGGGCTATGCACTGACGGTGGAATTGTCGCAGCCGACCGCGCCGTCGTTGCCGCGGGGGCCTATTCGAAACAGTTCGCAACACAGCTCGGCGATTCCGTCCCGCTCGACACCGAACGTGGCTACCACATCATCGTCCGCAGCCCCGAGGCGAGCCCGGGCTTGCCGATATTGGACACCTCCGGCAAGTTCGTGGCCACGCCCATGGAAACGGGTCTCCGACTGGCCGGCACCGTCGAATTCGCCGGGCTCGAGGCTCCGCCAGACTGGAGGCGGGCGCGGAACCTGCTGAAGCTCGGAAAACGGCTCTTTCCCGGCCTCGCGGAGACCTATCCAGAGGATCGCCTTTCCGTCTGGATGGGCTTTCGGCCAAGCATGCCGGACTCGCTGCCCGTGATCGGGTATTCCCGGCGTACCCGCGACGTCGTCTACGCGTTCGGTCATGGCCACATCGGGATGGCGGCCGGCGCGAACACCGGGCACCTGGTTACAGACCTGATCACCGGCAAGGTTCCGCGAGTGCCCGTCGAACCCTTTTCGCCGCAGCGGTTTGGCTAGCGCGGCCGCACCCAGCCCAAAACCCTTGTCTCACGTAAGAGACTGATCCTTCACGGATGCGACTCCAGGACTGCGGCAATGAACCAGCCCGGCAATACGCTCCTGAAGCAACAGCCTATGGAATCAATGGCTTGTGGTTGTTCAAACTCTCGGCGACAGTCCTTCGGCGTCGCGACGAAATTCTGGCACGGCGTTTGCTCCATTCCTGGCACAAACATGGGAAAGGACCTGGGCATGAAAAAACTTCTGAATGAAGCCGCTGTCAGCCGTCGCACTGTCCTCAAAGCCGGTGGCGCGGCGATCGCCGGTTCGCTTTTTGCGCCGAACATCATACGCCCGGCGAATGCTGCCGAGCAGATATTGCTGCTGACCTGGGAAACATATCACGACGACGACTGGATCCAGGAATGGGGCCGCGCCAACGACACCGAAGTGCGTGCCGTACGCATCGGCTCCGTGGACGAACTCTTCTCGCAGCCATTCTCGGGCGCGGTCCAGCCGGACATCCTCTATGTCGAAACAGGCTCGCTGTCGCGCTTCAAGCAAGCCGGACTGATCAAGGCGGTCGACATCTCCAAACTGCCGAACGCGTCCAACATATCTCCCCATCTGCCATGGAAGGACTTCACGAAGGTCGATGGCGAGACGGTTGGCGTGCCATACAACTGGGGCACGCAGCCCCTGATGTACAATGCCGACGTCGTCACCGAGGCCGAGAGCAATACATGGGCGACGCTCTGGAACGAGAAGTACAAGGGCCAGGTAAACATGTTCGACGACTGCACGATCACCTTTCCGATGATCGCGCTCTATATCGGAGCCAAGGATCCCTTCAACCTGACTGAAGAGGAATTCGGCAAGTGCACGGACGCGCTGCGAGCCCTCCATGGCCAGATCCGGGTCATTGCCCGCGGCTTCGACGACGCCGCGACCATCTATGCGGCAGGTGAGGCTGTAATCGGTTACTGCCAGAACGTTGCCGTGGTCACATCCCTGCAGGCCAAGGGCAAGAACTTCAAATACGCGCTGCCGAAGGAAGGGACACCTACCTGGATCGACTGCGCCACGATCTCGCCGCAGGGCGACCGGCCAATCGTCTACAAATTCATGAACGACAATCTCAGCACCCAGTGGCAATCGCGCTTCATCACCAAGTCGACCAACAACGGCGTGCTCAGCGCGGAATCCGCACGTGCGGCCGGAATGAGCGAGGATGCATTGAAGATCACCAACATCATCGACTCCGCGGCCTCCGGTTTTTGGGACAAGCTCGTCGTCTTCCAGAAGCCGGAGGACCTGGAGCGTCGCCTGCAGATCTGGAACGATTTCAAATCAGGTATTCTCTGAACCTTGCGGCAGGCAACCAGAACCGGAGCCACTGCGATGCAGCAAGCAGTCGGAAGCTACGTGCTTAGCCTGGAGAATGTCGCCAAGACCTATCCGGGCAACACCAAACGGGCGCTCGACAGAGTGTCATTCGAGGTGGCCGCGGGCGAGTTCTTCTCGATCCTCGGTCCAAGCGGCTCCGGAAAGACGACGATCCTGAGGACAATCGCGGGCTTCGAGAAGCCGGATGAGGGTCGCGTAGTAATGGCCGGGGGCGATGTCACGCATCTGCCACCGAACCGTCGCGACCTTCGCACGGTGTTCCAGAGCTATGCCTTGTTCCCGCATCTGACGATCGGTGAGAACGTTCAGTATCCATTGCGAATGTCCGGCATGGGTAAGCTCGAGCGGACAAGGAAGGCCGCGGAGGCGCTGGAACTCGTCGCCATGGAACCGCTGGCCGGCCGCTTGCCGCATCTGCTTTCCGGTGGTCAGAGGCAGCGCGCCGCACTCGCCCGTGCCGTCGTCTCCAGGCCGCAATTGCTGCTTCTCGACGAACCGCTCGGCGCGCTCGACCTGCGTCTGCGTCAGCAGATGCAGCATACGCTTGTTTCACTGCAGAAGGAGCTCGGCATAGCTTTCGTCTATGTGACGCACGACCAGGGCGAAGCGCTTTCGATGTCCGACCGGGTCCTGGTTATGCGCGAGGGCCGGATCGCGCAGCTAGGAAGACCCCAAGACCTCTATTTCAAGCCGAGGTCCGAGTTTGTGGCCGAGTTTGTCGGCAATTCCAACATGTTGCCGGTAGAGTTCACCGCCGATCACGGATCCTATGTCGGATCGATCGGCGGGGTGACGTTTCCGGAAATGCGCGGCGACAAGTCTGGCAAGGCACGTGTGGCCGTGCGTTATGACAACGTCCACATCTACCCCGCCAAGGAGAACTCAGGGACGAGCAGGCTTTCGGGTATCGTAGAGAACGTGCTTTTTCTCGGCACCAACATCGAGGTCGACATGCGTTGTGGCGACTTGCGGATCATGGGCAGCTTGCCGGCCGGCCGTGCCGACAGCATCGTTGCCGGCCAGGCCGTCTCCATCGGCCTCGATCTCGCAGACGCAAGCGTCTTTCATGTCTAGATCGGCCGACATGGCACTGTTCGCCACACCAGCCGTGCCCGCGCGCTTCAGGTTCCGTATCGACCTGCCACAGGTGCCGGTATACGCATGGCTGGCACTGGTCGTGTTGATCCCGAACCTCTTGCTGATCGGGACGAGTTTCCTGTCAGTCGCGGAAGGGCGCATCAAGTTCGAGCCGACCTTGGGCAACTACGTGCGCCTGTGGCACTCGGCCGGGTTCTGGCGCCTGCTTTGGAAAACGCTCCAGTTCAGCCTGCTGGGGGCGTTCCTCGGCGCGCTGGCAGCTTATCCCATGGCCTGTTTCGTCGGCCGGGCGGTGCGAAACAACCGCTCCATCCTAACCGTGCTGGTGCTCGTCCCCCTGTGGATCAGCCTGCTGATGAGGGTGTTTTCCTGGCGGCTCATCCTGGGCCAGAACGGGGTGCTGAACTCCTCGCTCGTGTCGAGTGGAATCCTGGATACCCCATCTTCGGCATTCCTATACACGGGCTCGTCGGTGGTGCTGACGTTCGCCTACATATCCATCCCGTTCATCTTCGTTTCAACGCTCAATGCGTTCGAGAAGATCCCGCAATCGCTGATCGAAGCCTCGCAGGATCTGGGTGCGACGACGGTCCAGACCTTCTGTCACGTGATCTGGCCGCTCACCCGGCGCAGTCTGGCCATCG
The DNA here is from genome assembly GCF_000359125.1 of Mesorhizobium sp. STM 4661. Taxonomy (GTDB): domain Bacteria; phylum Pseudomonadota; class Alphaproteobacteria; order Rhizobiales; family Rhizobiaceae; genus Mesorhizobium. The sequence goes on from NZ_CAAF010000073.1 coordinate 242,613, forward strand.
GCTTCAGCCTCGCCTTTCTGGTGACCGTCGGCGACTATGTGACGCCGTCCATGGTCGGCGGGATCAACGGAACCACGCTTGGCGTGTTGATCTCCTCGCAATTCGGCATCGCCAGCAACTGGCCTTTCGGAGCGGCCCTGTCGATCGCGCTCATCGTGGCCGTATCGGTGGTCGTTGGCGTGGCATTGTGGTCGTGCCCGCAGCGGGGGGTCTTCTCCGGAGACGAGACGCCTTCGGGTGGGCCGCCGCCAGGTGCGAGGCCGCGCCTCGGCTTCATCGGCGGCTCCATCCTCTACGGCGTGGTCGTCGCCTTCCTCTACGCACCCCTGCTGCTGATGGTCGTGTTCTCGTTCAACGATTCTACCTTGCAGGCCTTCCCGCTGCAGCGCCTGACATTCAAATGGTATGCCGAACTCGCGGGCAATTCGGGATTGATAGCAGCCGCGCAACGCTCGCTGGTGGTCGCCGTCTGCGTCGTTCTCGTTTCCAGCATCGTCGGAACATCTTTCGCGCTGATCCTCCACTATCGCAACTTACTCTATTCTCGCGCCATCGAGCTCCTGCTGACCCTGCCGCTTGCCATGCCTTCGGTCGTCCTCGGCATCGTCATGGTGCTTGGAACGGAGATCGTGGGTGTTCCGCCGGGACTGGCGCGAATCGTCATTGGCCAGGCAAGCTTCATCATGCCCATCACCATGCTTCTGGTGCTGACTCGGCTCCGGCGCCTTGATCCCTCGCTGCTCGAAGCCTCTCTCGATCTCGGCGCGAGCCGCTTGCAGAGCTTCGTGCACGTCGTGCTGCCACTCATACGCGGCGCGGCAATCGGCGGCATGCTGCTCGGCGTGACGCTGTCGGCGGACGAAGTGATGGTGACGCTATTTCTGGCAGGGCCGTCACAGACACTGCCGATCTGGGTCTTCAATCAGATGCGGTTCGGCTTCACCCCGTCGGTCAACGCGGTGTTCACTCTGCTTGGGCTGTTCGCGCTCTCGACGGTGTTGATCGGGCAATTCATCTCGCGACGCCGCGCGATCGATTGACTTGGCACCCGGCCGAATGGTCGTTCGATCCGACGAGAAGCTTACGGCTTGCCGCCCAGAATCAAGCCATCCCCGTCATGCCCGATAGGGATCTTGCAGGGCCGAAGACGCAATGCGCGTTTGGTAGCGATCACGGTTCTTATCGGCAACCTAGGACATCGTTGCAACTTTCGCATATTCGCAGCTTGGCACGGAGTTTGCCAACTTCAAGATGGGGCCGGCTTTCGATTGGCCTCTGACATGATCACTGGGAGCAGTCATATGCAGACGTCGCAGACAACCAGCCACCGCGTTGCCGTGCTTGGCGTTGGCAGTATGGGGACAGCGGTCGCGAAGGCACTGGCCAAGGCAGGCCACCACGTGACTGTCTGGAACCGGTCGAAAGAGCGTGTCTGACAGATATTCCTTTCACGCCAGTCCTCGGGAGCCCACCATAAATCAATGAAATCAACGCGATGCATGATGGTTCGCCTGCTTTGACTTGGCTAGCCGGACAAAAAATGACAGCTAACCTATTGATAAATAATGGTTATGGTAGGCCCGGAGGATATCCTATGGGTATTGATTTCATTGGCTTTTTCGCGGGCCAAATTCAAAAATCTTCCCGTGTCGTTCCGTATGGTTCCGCGATGATCGGTTTTGATGCAGGATCGTCTCGGCAGCGATGTAGCCCAGGTCATATTCGGGCCGAGGGTCGTGCCGGCTCCTATGGCGCGCGTGCCGAGGGTGTTGGCAAGCCCTGCCGTGGCCTATGGGTCGCTTGCTTTCATTCCGGGCGACCTGCTCAGGCGGCTATGGCAACGCTTGCGGCACGCTCCGTGCTTGTAGGCTACCCGCTGTTCAACCAGCGAGCCTAAGGTAAAGCGCCTGTCTGACGGGCCGGCGGTTAGCCGCCGCCGCCCATGGTCACGGACATAAAGGCCCGGAAGGCCGCCGCCGCCGGGTCGATTTGTCTGTCACGCGACCAAGCCAGGCCGACATCCATACTGGGGATCGGCTCGACAAGCCCGCGCACTTCGATGCGCTGCCCCTCCAAGGACCATGGTCGGTAGACCATGTCTGACAGGACAGTGACGCCCATGCCGGCAGCCACGAGCGACCGCACGGCCTCGACCGAACTGGTGGTAAGGACTGCGCGGAGCGAAAGCCCCGCGGCATCCCAGTAACGGGCGGCAGTCGTGCGTGCCTCGTCCACCGTCAGCATGACATAATCTTCCGCCGCCACATCGGCCAGGCTGATTTCCTGCCGCGCGAGCAGATGATGATCGGCCGAAAGCCAGAGCCGGCGGTTCGACCGCATCAAGACCTCCTGCGCCAATTCCTCGGTGTGCGCCAGGTTGGACACCAGCATCACCGCCATGTCGATCTCCCCGCACATCAAGCCGATTTCGAGAGCGTCCCGGGGAAGTTCCAGCACCTCGACCTCGATCTGGGGATAGGTCTTTCGGAACCGCGCGTAGTGGCGCGACATGTAGTAGCCGACGACCGTGTAGGTCATGCCCAGCCGCAGCTTGCCCGCTAGGCCTTTCCTATCGCGCAACGGGCTTCGGACAGCGGCTGCGACGGCCCCGGTGATAACACGCGCATGCTCAAGAAACCGCGCCCCCTCCATCGTCAACCTTACGCCAGCGTGGTTACGCTCCAAAAGCCGTACACCCAGGTCAGCCTCCAGCGTCTTTATCGCCGCGGTGACCGCCGATTGTGAGATGTTGAGTTCCACCGCGGCATGACTGACCTGTCCGCTCTCGGCGGTCGCGATGAAATAATCGAGCTGTTTCAAGGTGATGGTCATGGTGCACTCCGGCCCAGAACCTTTATCTGTTTTTTTGATATCACAATCAATAAACTACTATTTCACAAATGCCCCCGCATGCGCAAAAAATGCTGCAACGCCGCAAAGACGGCAGCTTCGAGGGGTAACAATGCGGTGGCGGTGACGCTAAACTGTGACATGGGCGAAAGCTTTGGCCTTTATAAGGTTGGCGATGATGTGGGCATGATGCCGATCATCGACGTCGCGAATGTCGCCTGTGGGTTTCACGCTTCCGATCCCGATCACATGCACGCCGCCGTCCGCAGCGCCAAGGCGAGTGGCGTAAAGATCGGCGCCCATCCAGGCTTGCCGGACATTCAGGGTTTCGGCCGGCGCGAGATGCGGATGACCCGCGACGAAGTCAGAAACACCATTATTTACCAGGTGGGAGCGCTTGCCGGCTTCCTCAAGGCCGAGGGTGTGGAACTCCACCATATCAAGCCGCATGGCAGCCTTTACTTCATGGCCATGCAGCAGGAGGCAGTCGCCCATGGCGTGTGCGACGCGGCAGAGGTTTTCGGCGTACCCCTCTTCGGCATGACGGGCACCCTGCACGAGAAGATCTATCAAGAGCGCGGTATCCCATTCGTCGCCGAGTTCTATGCCGATCTCGACTACGATGCCTCCGGCAAGCTGATCCTGACACGCGTTCATGACGCCAAGGACCCCGCAGAGATGGCCGAGCGTTGCGTGCGCGCCATCAGCGAGGGCGAGGGAACGGCAGAGGACGGCAGTTTCTTCCCCGTACGCTGCGAAACCATCTGCGTGCATTCCGATACGCCGAACGCCATCGAAATAGCCAGGGCCGTGCGCACCGCAATCGCCCCTTGGCACTGAAGTCGACCGAAACCGCCCGCACAGGCGGTTCCAAATTAGTCCGTCTGCAGTTTTCCGGAGCTTTTTATGGCCCAGATTCTTTCTCCTCTTCCCGGCACTTTCTATCGGAGCGCTTCGCCAGACCAGCCGCCCTACAAGGCGGATGGCGACGCGGTTTCCGCCGGAGATGTAATCGGTCTCATCGAAGTGATGAAGTCGTTCCACGAAGTGAGGGCCGAGACGGCCGGTACGAACATCCGCTTTATTGCCGACAATGAGGACCCCATCATGGCCGGCGCACCTCTTGCGGATCTCGACTGATGCTGAAAAAGCTTCTGGTTGCCAACCGGGGCGAGATAGCGGTCAGGATCATCCGGGCCGCACAAGATCTGGGGATCGCCACTGTGGCGGTGTACTCAGCCGCGGACGCCGAGTCGCTCCACGTCCAGCTTGCGGACGAAGCGGTCAACATCGGCCCACCCGCAGCAAAGAAGTCCTATCTCAACGTCGAAGCGCTTCTGAAGGCTGCCCGCGACACCGGCTGCGACAGCGTGCATCCTGGCTATGGCTTCCTTGCCGAGAATGCCGCGTTTTCCGACGCGGTCACAGGCGCTGGATTGGTCTTCGTCGGCCCGTCGGGAGATGCGATCCGGCTGATGGGAGACAAGGTCTCGGCGCGATCGGCCGCTGCCGCTGCAGGTGTCCCTGTGGTGCCAGGCTCGGCGGGCCGGGTCGAGGGCCTCAAGGCTGGCCGCGAGGTGCTGACCGAAACCGGTTTTCCAGTGATGATCAAGGCAGCGGCAGGCGGCGGCGGGCGGGGCATCCGCATTGCGAACTCGCTCGCCGAATTCGAGCAAGCCTTTCCGCAGGCCGAAGCAGAAGCTCTCGCCGCCTTTGGCGACGGTGGTCTCTACATGGAAAAGGTGATCGGCAAGGCCCGCCATATCGAAGTGCAGGTACTGGCAGACGGAAGCGATGCCATCCACTGCTACGAGCGGGAGTGCTCGCTGCAGCGGCGACGCCAGAAGGTTTGGGAGGAAGCGCCATCACGCGCACTTTCCGACGGGCTGCGCGAGGAGCTCTGCGCTTCGGCGGTCGCTTTGGCCAAGGCGGTCAAATACTCTGGTGCCGGCACTGTAGAGTATCTCTATGACCATGAAGCCGACCGCTTTTACTTCATCGAGATGAATACCCGCATTCAGGTTGAGCACCCGGTCACCGAGGCGATCACCGGCATCGACCTCGTTGCAGAGATGCTTCGCATCGCCGGCGGCGAGAAGCTGCGGATTCGGCAGGGCGATGTCTCCGTCAAAGGGCATGCGATCGAAGTACGGCTCAATGCCGAAGACCCGGCGAAGGAGTTTGCGCCCTTTCCCGGGCAGGTGGCCGAGCTTCGCATTCCCGGCGGTCCGGGCGTACGCTTCGATTCCATGCTCTACCAAGGCTATCAGGTGCCACCCTTTTATGACTCGCTGCTTGCCAAGCTGATCGTGCATGGAGAGACGCGCGAGGCGGCGATAGTCCGCCTGATCCGCGCGCTTCACGAGTTGAAGATCGGCGGGCTGAAGACCACCAAGCCGCTGTTTCTTGCGCTGGCCGCCGATCCTGCGGTGCGGGCAGGAGACGTGCATACCCGCTGGCTGGAAGGCTGGCTCAGCGAAAACGCCGCAGCGTTGGCGGGCTAAGGGAGGACCGATGTCGATACGATTCAACTTCGGCGGTGACGAACATATCTTCGGCGAGGTGTCCGAGGAAATGTCGCTCACCTCGTTCTTTACCGGCCTTTCGATGACCAACGCGGTCCGTACGGCAGGCATCCTAGGCGTCACCGAGATATGCCCAGCCAACGCCAGCTTCCAGATTCGCTTCAACCCCGACATCGTCAAGCCGCAGGATTTGCTCAGCGAACTGAAGTCGATGGAAGAGGCGGCCTCAAAGGCAGACCCGGTGCTGAAGACCCGGATCATCGAACTGCCGGTTTATTTCCAGGATCCATGGACGCGTGAAACCTGCTTGCGCTTCCGCGAGCGCCATCAGGACCCGTCCTCCACCGATCTTGAATATTCGGCACGCATCAGCGGCTACGCCACGGTAGAAGAGTTTATCGCGGCCTATTCCGGCCAGCCCTGGTTCGTATCCATGGTCGGCTTCGTCGCCGGACTGCCCTTCCTGTACCAGATGGTTGAGCGCAAGAAACAGATTCAGGCGCCGAAATATTTGCGTCCACGCACTGACACTCCCAAGCTCACCATCGGCCATGGCGGCTGCTTTGCGGCGATCTATTCGGTGCGCGGCGCCGGCGGCTACCAGATGTATGGCATAACCCCGGCTCCGATCTACGACCCTACCAGGAAGGTGCGCTACCTCTCCGATGATATGTGCCTGTTCAAGCCAGGCGACATCGTGAAGTTCAAGGCCATTGGCCGCGATGATTACGACGCCACGCTCGAGGAAATCGAAGCCAATCGGTGGCAGCCGACGGTTCGCCAGTGCACCTTCAGCCTGACGGACTTCAACGGCGATATTTACGGCACCAATGCAAAGCTGATGGAGCTTATCAATGGCCGTTAAGGTAATCTCTCCCGGCCTCTCCACTTCCGTGCAGGACCTTGGCCGACCAGGCCACTATCATGTCGGCATTCCCGAAGGCGGCGGCATGGACCGCTTTGCCACACGCATCGCAAACCTGCTTGTCGGCAACGATCCGGGTGCTGCGGTGCTCGAAGCCACCTTCATGGGGCCCGAACTCGAATTCACCCAATCAGCAGTCATCGCCGTCACCGGTGGAGAGCTTCCACCCAAACTTAATGGCGAGGAACGGCCGACCTGGGAAAGCTTTTCGGTGAAGGCGGGTGACCGGCTTTCCTTTGGCTTCCTCAAGGGCGGCGCGCGCGCTTATTTGGCCATCTCCGGCGGCATCGACGTACCCGTGGTTCTCGGCTCGCGCTCGACTTATATCCTGGGCGCACTCGGCGGCCATCAGGGCCGCGCGCTGAAGGCGGGCGATGAGCTTCCCGTCGGCGAAGGTTCCGGCAAGGCCGGTCTTTCGCTGCCTGCAAATCTGCGCCGCGCGCGGAACAGTCCGGCGGAACTCAGAATGCTTCCCGGCATGTACTGGCATCGGATCACTGAAGCTGCCGGCAATCGGTTCTTTGAGGAAACCTGGAAGGTCGCGCCCGAAGCTGACCGCATCGGCTATCGCTTCCGTGGAGGAACGCCGCTGGAGTTCGTTGAGCGCGAGCAGCCTTTCGGCGCAGGCTCCGACCCCTCGAACATCGTCGATGCCTGCTACCCTTATGGATCCGTCCAGGTGCCGAGTGGCACAGAGCCTATCGTTCTTCACCGGGACGCGGTTTCGGGTGGCGGCTACATGATGCTGGGTGTGGTAATATCGGCCGACATGGACCTGATCGCCCAGCTCCAGCCGCACACCCCGGCGCGCTTCGTTCCGGTGACGCTGGAAGACGCGCTTGCCGCGCGAGCGGAACAGCGCGCCGCGCTGGCGCGTGCTGAAGGGTATCTGGCCGGCTGACGTCAGCCGGGAAAATGCCGGCGGAGGAGCCGGAGGTGAGGAGATCGGTCGGTCAAAACCGACCCGCGCGTGGCGGAAGACAAAATCCGGTGCGCGAAACGACAAGACGACGCCGGGCAACGGCGTGAATTTGGCCATCCGAGCAGTCCGTTAGAGACCGCCGGAACCGACAGGGGAAGACATTGGCAACGTGACTGGCCGCAAGGCCGGATGCTTCGCGCCTTTCCGTCGGCAAAAAGAAGGAAAGGGACATGAGTCATCTGAGCGCGGAGAACGTCTCGGTGTCGTTTGCGGGGCTAAAGGCCCTGTCATCGGTAGACCTCCAAATTACACCTGGCCGCATCAGTGGTCTCATCGGCCCGAATGGCGCTGGCAAGACCACGCTCGTCAACGTGCTGACGGGCTTCCAGGCTCCGACGGAAGGCACCGTCAAGCTCGACGGGGCAGCACTCACGGGTCTCAAGCCGCATCAGGTCCGGCGGCGCGGCATCGCCCGCACCTTCCAGGGTGGGCGGCTCTTCCGCGACCTGCCTGTGCTGGACAACCTGGAGGTAACCGGCGTTGGTCTCGGAATGAGCCGGCGCGCTGCCATCGCCGAAGCCGAAGCGATGCTCGACTGGATAGGCATCGGCGCGCTGGGCTCCCGCATCGCCGGAACGTTGCCTTATACGGATGAGCGCCGTGTCGCCATTGGCCGTGCCCTGATGGGACGGCCCGCATACATCCTGCTCGACGAGCCCGCGGCTGGCATGAGCACGCCGGAGGCGCGGGAGCTTTCGGCCCTGATAAGACACATCGCCGGCGATCTCGGCTGCGGTGTCCTGCTCATCGAGCACAATGTCGGGCTGGTGCTCGGCCTCTGCGAGCATATCGTCGTGCTCGATTCCGGAGCGATCATCGAGGAAGGCCCGCCCGCGGCGATCCGCGACAGCGAGAAGGTGCGCCACGCCTATATGGGCACAGCCGCTAACACCGACCTGCCTGTGCTGGAGGTGATGGAATGAGCCTGCTCGCCCTTTCCGATATCACGATCCGCTATAGCCGTCTCACGGCGGTCCGCGACGTCTCCTTCTCCATGGACGAGGGAGAAATCCTGTTCATCACCGGCCCGAACGGGGCCGGGAAGTCTTCGCTGCTGCGCGCGATCGCCGGTGTGACGCCGGTGGCGGGCGGCCGGATCGACCTTGCGGGCCATGAGATCACCGGCCAGGCGCCGGAGAACATCGCCCGGCTCGGATTCTCGATGGTGCCGGAGGGGCGCGATGTCTTCGGCTCGCTGACGACCGAAGAGAACCTTCTGGTCGGCACTGGCATGCACGCCCGCGAACGCGGCTGGCGCAGCCGCGCGGCCGGCGAACTCGAAGCCGTCTACGCAACCTTCCCGATGCTGAAAGAGAGGCGGCACGGACAGGCCGGATTGCTGTCCGGCGGGCAGCAGCAGATGCTGGTCATCGGACGCGCGCTGATGACCAATCCGCGGCTTGTAGCCATCGACGAGCCTTCGCTGGGCCTCGCCCCCAACATCAACGACCAGGTCTACGAGCGGCTGATCGCGCTGCGCGCTCAGCGTCAGCTCACGCTCCTGATCGTTGAGCAGAGCTCGGCCCGGGCGATGATGGTGGGTGGGCGGATGATCCTGATGCGTGGCGGACAGATCGTGCTCGATGGCGACGCCCGGGAGCTCGGCAACGGCGAGGCGATCCAGGCTGCTTATTTCGGTTACGAGGACCATTGAGATGCTCCAGATCCTGTTCGACGCACTTTCGCTGGGTTCGCTCTACGCGCTCGGGGCGCTCGGCATTGCCCTCATCTTCGGCGTCATGCGGCTCGTGAACTTCGCCCATGGCGACGTCATCGCCTTCTGCGTCTTCGCACTGCTGTGGCCGTCTACGGACGCAATGGCCATCGTCTTCGCTGGCCAATTGCCATGGTACCTGCTGGTGCCCTTCGTGCTCCTCTGCGGGGCCGGGCTGTCGGTGCTGTGCGAAATCATCGTCTTCAGGCGGTTCCGCCAGGCAAATCCGGCAACCATGATGATCGCCTCCTTCGCGCTCGGTTTCGTAATTCGCTACTTCCTGCTCATGCTGTTCTCGAGTCGACCGAAATCGATCTCGCTGCTGCCCGAACTATCCCAACCGGTGGAGATCCTTGGTGCCCGGCTTCCCCTCCTCCAGCTCATAACGATCGTCACCACGATGGTCATCCTGATCGGCCTGACGCTGTTCCTGCGTCAAACCCGCTTCGGCCTGGAGATGCGGGCCGCGGCCGAGAACTTTTCGATGGCCCGCATGCTGGGTGTGCGTGCGAACCGGGTTATCATGGGCGCGTTCGCCCTCTCCGGCGCGTTGGCCGCCGCCATTGCGCTGATCTTTGGCATCCAGACAGGCACGCTGGACATCCAGATGGGCGCCTCGATCATGTTGATGGCCTTCATCGCCACCGTCATTGGCGGCCTCGGCAGCCTTGGGGGGGCAGTGCTCGCCGGCTTCCTGCTAGGTGCCGCGTCGGTGATCATGCAAGTCATGCTGCCCATCGACGCCCGGCCATTCCGCGATGCCTTTGTCTATGGAGCGGTCATCCTCGTTCTCCTCTTCCGCCCGCAAGGGCTTATTGCCGCGCGCGGCACCAAGGAAAGGGTCTGATTTCATGGGTGCCGCCGCCTCCCTTGCCAACTCTACCGTTCCCAGTGCCGCAGTTGCCGAGCGAAAGCCCGCACGCTTCGCGCTTGCCCGCCGTACCGTCCTGACGCCGGTCCTGCTTTCGCTGCTGCTGCTGGCCATCGCGCTGATCACGGTGATGACCGGATCGCGGCCCTTCAACCAGACGGTGATCGACGTGTTCGTCCGTGTCATCCTCGTCGTGGGGCTATACATCTTTATCGGAAATTCGGGGGTTCTCAGCTTCGGGCATATCGGCTTCACCTGCCTTGGCGCCTACGCGGCCGCGTGGCTCACCATCAACCCGATGATGAAGCGCGGTTCGCTGCCAGGACTGCCCGAATGGCTGCTGGAAACCCGTCTGCCTTACTGGCAATCGGCTGTGCTGGCGGCATTATTCGCCGCCCTCGCCGCCCTCGTTTTCGGGCGGGTGCTGATGCGGCTATCGGGCATCGCAGCGTCGATCGCGACCTTCGCGATGCTCGCCATGATCAACACAGTTTATTCCAACTGGGAGAGCGTGACCGGAGCGACTTCTTCTGTCGTCGGCATTCCGATCGTGCGCGTGATCTGGCCATATCTCATCGGCGCCGTGGTCGCAATCTTCATCGCCTGGGCGCACGCGATCTCCCGGTCCGGCCTGGCCCTTCGTGCTGCCCGCGACGAGCCCACCGCCGCCGCGGCTTCCGGTGTCGACATTCCCAAGGAAAGGCTGGTGGCTTTCGTCGTATCAGGCGCGGTCATGGGACTGGGCGGTGCGCTCATGGCTCATTCCATCGGCGTGGTCACACCCGACACCTTCTATCTCGGTCTCACCTTCATCACCCTTTCCATGCTCGTCATCGGCGGCATGGGCAGCCTGTCGGGGGGTGTGGTGGGTGTCGTCCTGCTGTCCGCCCTCATCCAGGCGCTGCGCTGGCTGGAGGCAGGCGTATCGCTCGGCGAGTCCACTTTCGCCCTCCCGAAAGGGGTTCAGGAAATAGCCCTCGGCGTCATCATGATCGTGATCCTCGCGCTTCGCCCATCCGGACTCATGGGCAGGCGCGAGCTCACCTTAACCCTCGGCAGCCGCAACAAGTGACCGGCGGCACAAGCCGACCGGAAAGCAAAAAGGAGACGTGCATGACATACAAAATGAGAATTGTCGCAACCGCTCTGGCCTCGATTTCCATCGCATACCCGGCCCTGGCCGATGACAAGACTATCGTCATCGGGTTCGCCACTGCGGAGTCGGGCTTCATGGAAGCCTATGACAAGCCCGCCCAGGAAGCGGCCATGATCCGCATCGGCGAGATCAACGCGGCCGGCGGTCTGCTTGGAAAGCAGATCGAGGTCGTCAAGGCCGACACCAAGTCCGACCGTGCCGAAGGCGCCAAGGCGGGCCTCTCCGTGCTCGACCAGGGCGCGGATCTCGTGGTCGTCTCCTGCGACTACGACTTCGGATCGCCGGCTGCGCTCGCGGCCGAGGACGCAGGCAATATCTCCTTCTTCCTGTGCGCGGAATCGGTCAAGGCCGGTATCCAGGGCGTCGGCCCGCGCAGCTTCTCGGCGTCGGTGCTGGCGGCCGTGCAGGGAGCGACCATGGCCGAGTGGGCATTCAAGGAAAAGGGTGCAAAGGACTTCTACCGTCTGCTCGATACATGGACGGCCTACAACAAGGGCATCTGCGACGGCTTCGACTGGATGATGCCGAAGCTCGAAACCCAGGGCGCGAAGCTTGTCGGTGAAGACACCTTCAAGAACGAGGACGCCTCCATCGCCGCACAGATCACCCGCATCAAGTCTCTGCCGAAGGAGCCGGATGCCATCATGCTTTGCACGATGATGCCGGGCGCTGTCTCGGCCATCAAGCAGCTTCGCGCCGCGGGCATCAACTCCATGATCCTGAACGGCTCGGGCGTCGACGGTAGCTATTGGCTCTCGGCTGTGCCTGATCTGACGAACTTCTACGTCCCCGTTCAGGGATCGATCTATGGCGACGATCCCAATCCGGCCGTGCTGAAGTTCAATGCCACGTACAAGGAGAAGACAGGCGCCGATCCCTCGAGCCAGTATGTCTTTCCGGGTTACGTCATGGTCGACCTCTGGGCCAAGGCGGTGGAGCGCGCAGGCACGACCAATGCCGACGAAGTCGTCGCGGAACTGGAAAAGATGAAGGATGAGCCGACGCTGTTCGGGCCTCGTACCTTCACGCCGGAACTGCATCACCAGAACCAGACGCGTTACCTGATCGTCGAGACCAAGGCCGGCAAACCGGGTGTTGTAGGCAACTGGACGATTTCCGAGCCGGTACCGATGGAAGCCTTGCTCAAGTAATGGAAGATGGGCCGGATAACTTCGGCCCTTCATATGCGAAAGGCCCTGCTCCCGTTGGGATGACCGGGGCCTTTCGTCTTTTGAGGACGTTGCCTTTGGGCAAAAAATGAGGGCGGCCCGCTTGGACCGCCCCCGCTTGGACCGCCCTTGTCGCCCGATGAATTCAGATTTTCGCTACCCTCGCGCTTTGCGGTAGGAATCCTTGCGCGCGATGAGCTCCCCCGAGAAAGCGAAGATATCGCAGCCGTCGACTTCGATTTGCCGCCCCGCTGCCGTGGTGCCGACGAAGCGCCAGGATGACAGTCCGGTGTCGCCCGTCACGACGTGCCGTCCCCTGGTCCACACGGCTTGCGGGAAGGCATCGAAGAGTGCTGCATAGGCGACACGCACGGCGTCACGCCCCATATGCTTGCGCCCTTCGGCATCGGGACCAGCCGAGCCGTGGAAAGCACAATTCTCAGCCATGCAGTCCATCAGCGCGCCCACGTCGCGGCCGTTCCAGGCCGCGAGGAACCGGTCGAGCACGGCGAGCCGCCTGGCTGAGAGGTCGCCAGCCTCCACGACCTCGACCTCCAGGAAGGCGAGCGGCGCATCGCCGGCATTGATGACGTTATGAGCCACACCCGTCCGCCGCGAATAGGGCACCCCTTGGGCGAGCGCGGCTTGCGATTGCGCGCCATCTGGGCCTTCGAGACCGAGCTTGCCGTCCGTAAGCGGCACGATGACGTAGTCATGACCATGGATGTGCCAGCCGGTCTCGGCCCCGGTGGCAAAGCGCCATTCGGTGACCCGAAAGCGTTCGTCGTCGATATGGACGACCGGTTCGGCTTTCATGCGGGTCATTCAAGTCCTTCCTTGGCGACCGCACCGGTCAGGCGCTCAAGCGTCCGGCCCATGCGCGTCATGATTTCCTTCACATCGTCTTCTGTCGAGATCATCGGCGGACAGAGCGCGAGCTGGTCGCCGATGGCGCGGAAGATGAGGCCTTCCTCTTGGCCAATCCCTCCCGCGATAGTCCCTGCGCGCCCAACCTTGGCGAAGGGGCGTTTCGTCGCCTTGTCTGCCACCAGCTCAACGGCGCCGATCAGACCGGTGCCCCGCGCTTCGCCGACAAGCGGGTGATCGGTGAATGAGCGGATGCCGGCCTGGAACGACGTCTCAAGGCGGGCCGCGTTTCCGATCAAGTCCCGCTCCTCGAAGATGGCGAGGTTTTCGAGACCCACTGCCGTGGCGACCGGATGACCCGACGCCGTGAAGCCGTGGCCGAAATTGCCGATCGTTGCGGTGTTGTCGGCGATCGCCTGATAGATCACCTCCGAGAACACCACCGCGGCCAGCGGCATGTAGGAGGAGGTGATCTGCTTGGAAAGCGTCATGATATCAGGCGTGAAGCTGAATTTCTGGCAGCCAAAGGGCGTGCCGAGCCGCCCGAAACCACAGATCACCTCATCTGCTATTAGAATGATATCATTTGCCCGGCAGATTTTCTCCACGCCTTCCCAGTACCCGACCGGCGGTGGCAGAACGCCGCCAGCTGCCATAAGCGGCTCTCCTATGAAGGCTGCGATGGTGTCAGCCCCTTCTTCCGCGATCACCGCTTCCAGCTCGGCGAGCAGACGCGCCGTGAACGCCGCTTCGTCTTCGCTTTCCATGCCGAAACGATAGAAGTGCGGACAGGTCAGGTGGCGAACGGGAATCGCCGGCAGATCGAAGTCGCGATGGTTGATCGGCAGGCCCGTCAGGCTGCCGGAGGCGACGGTGATGCCGTGATAGCCCTTGGTCCGTGCCAGAAATTTCTTCTTTTTGGGCCGGCCCAGCGCGTTGTTCATGAACCACATCATCTTGACGATGGTGTCGTTGGCTTCCGAGCCCGACGACGTGAAGAAGACACGCGTCAGGTTTGCCGGCGTCATCTCCACGAGTTTCTCCGCGAGCCGGATGGATGGCTCATGCGCCTTGGAGGAGAAGGTGTGGTAGTAAGGCAGCTTCAGCATTTGCTGATAGGCAGCGTCGGCCAACCGCTTTTCCGAAAAGCCGACGGCCACCGACCAGAGCCCGGCGAGCCCTTCGATATATTCCTTGCCGCGCTCGTCATACACACGGATGCCGTCGCCGCGGCTAATGATCAGCGGCCCGGTTTTTTCGTGCTGACGCAGGTTGGTGTAGGGGTGCATGGTGGTAGCGATGTCGGCGACGACGAGAGAGTTGGAAAGCGCTTCCATGGAAGTCCTCAGCGGCTTGTGGAAATGGTTCGGGTTGTGAGTTCGAGATATTCCTCGATCCCATGCGTGGAGCCTTCATGATTCGGAAAAATGAATCATGGGAGGCCTTTGGAATGGGTGTCGATGACCCGCCGCATCAACGCGGCGACGTCGCGCGCATTCGGCGGATCGGAGTGGATGCAGACGGTGTCGAAGTCGACCGGGCGGACCGTGCCGTCTGTCGTGACGAGTTCGCGTCGGGTAAGCGCCCCCACCATGCGGTGCTCGGCAAGCGTCAGGTCGATGGCCGACTGTACGCGGGGGATGATCAGGCTGCCGCCGGGAGCGTAGGTAAGATCGGGAAAGAACTCGCCCACGAAAGCAACGCCGAGTTCAGCTGCTGCCGTCTCGTGACAGGTTCCCGCCATGCCGAAGAGCGGGACGCCGAACGGCTTGACCGCCGCGGCAATTGCCCGGGCAGTGTCCATGTCGTGCGCGGCCATGCCGTAAATGATGCCGTGCGGCTTGACATGACTGAGCTGCCCGCCCTCGGCGGCCAGCATCCCTGTCAGAGCACCGATTTGGTAGAGGAAGGCGGCTGTCAGTTCCTCCGGCTGAAGTTTCATTTCGCGCCGACCGAACCCCTCACGATCGGGAAGGGAAGGATGCGCGCCAACCTGCTTTCCATGCGAAAGCGCGAGCCGCACGGTCTTCAGCATCGTCCATGGATCGGAGGCGTGGAAGCCGCAGGCGATGTTGGCGCAATCGATATGAGGCATGATGCCGGCATCGTCGCCGAAGCGCCAGTTGCCGTAACTTTCCCCCATGTCGCAGTTCAGGGTGACCATGGTTTGCCTGCCTCAGCCCAGAGTGTTTGCTGCCCAGCCGGGGGCGATGTGCGGGAATTCCGGCGGTGGTTCGCGCTCGTGCAGCAGTCGAAGCACGCGCGGCGGCGTCAGTGGCAGCTGCCGCACCGGCTTGCCGATGGCGCGTGCCACCGCGCAGCCGATCGCCGCGCCCACGGCCAGGATTGGCACCTCGCCCGCGCCCTTGGTGCCGAGCGGCCCCATCGACGGTGCGCCCTCGTAGAGGTCGGCGGCGACCGGAACCACGTCCTGCGCCAGCGGCAGGCGATAGGTCTCGAAATCGTCCTGCGCGATGCGTCCGTCGGCGGTGAGCGTCACCTCCTCATGCAACGCATAGCCCAGCCCCTGCACCACGCCGCCCTGTATCTGGCCCAAGATGGCGCGCGGGTTGAGCACGCGGCCGACATCTTGAACCACGCGATAGGCCAGCACCTCGACATGACCGGTGTCCGGATCAACCGCCACCTCGGCCTCGTGAACGACGAAGACGGGGATGTCGAGCGCATCGATGAAGTGCCCCATGGCGCAGCCGGACATTGCCGGAGTGTTCTTGGCCGCGAACGCGCCGCTGCCGGATATCGGACCTGTGATGGCCTGGGCATGGGCGACGACGGCGGGTATCGACATACCGGAACCGGGACGTCCCGTGATCTCGACACGGCCGTCCCGCAGCACCAAGTCCTCCGGCCGGGTCTGCAACATCTCACCGGCGGTCTGCAGCAGCTTCTCCCGCACCTCTGCACAGGCGGCGATGCTCGCAGCACCAATGGACACTGTGGTGCGCCCACCGCCAACGCCGACATCGAGGCCGGCTGCGTCGGTATCGGCTTCGCGCACGATCACTTGGTCGGGAGCAAGGCCGAGCTGCCCAGCCACGATCTGCGGCAGGGATTGCACCATCGTGCCCGATCCGATCTCCACACCAGACGTGACCAGCGTTGCGCTGCCGTCGGCGTTCAAGTTCACCGTCGCCGCCGAAGGCCCGACGAAAACGAACCATGTGCCGACCGTAGTCGCAATTCCATAGAGCCTGCCGTCGGCTTTCGCTTCTGAAGTTCCGGTACTGGCACGCAACGCCTCCATACGATCGAGCATCGGACCCAGCACGTCGGCCTCGAAAACCTGGCCCGTGGCACCGAGATCGCCATCTCCCAGAACATTTTTCTTCCGGAACTCCATCGGGTCGAAGCCTAGCGCATCGCAGATTTCGTCGGTATGTCGCTCCAACGCGAAGGTGTTGTAGACGCCGTTGCAAGCTCGGAAAGCGCCGTTGGGTGGGGTGTTGGTGTATACGGCGCGGCTGACGAGCCGCGTTGCGCCGACCTTGTAATTGCCGCCCAGCGTGTGCGCCGTCATCGTCGTCAGGAAGACCTGCTCGCCGCCATACGCACCGCAGTCCATCAGCACGACCGCCTCGCGCCCGGCGATGTATCCTTCGGCGGTGACAGCGGACCGAATGCGGATTTCCGCATTCTCGCGGCAGAGGCAGGTTGCCATCTCTTCCTGCCGGGTGTTTTCCAGCACCACGGTGCGCCCGGTCATCCGCGCCAGAAGTGCCGTGATCGGCTCGATTGAAGCATCGAATTTCAGGCCGAACCCGCCACCGACAGGGGGCACGGTGACCCGCACACGCCCGGGTGGAAGCTGCATGACCCTTCCGGTGACGTTGCGCACTGTCCAAGGCACCTGCGTCGAGGTCTGGATGTGAGCACGGCCGTCCTCCCAGGAGCCGATGGCAACGCGCGGTTCGAAGGGCACATGGCTCTGCCGGCCGACCGTGAAACTGCTCTCGACAATGCGTATATCGGGACGGGCGAAGGCAGCGTCGACGTCGCCGCGACTGGATTTTGCCTCCCATGCGATGTTGCCGGCACGTGCACCGCCTTGCGTGATCACATCATAGCCGCGCCAGCCCTCGTGGACGAGACGGGCTGCGGGCTGGAGCGCTTCGGCCATGGCGAAGACCGGTGCCTGCGGCTCAACCTCGAGCATGATGGCGGCAAGTGCCGCCCGCGCCTGCTTCTCCGTCTCGGCAGCGATGACGGCGATTGGCTCGCCGTGATAGCGGATCGTGTCGATGGCCAAGAGCGGATGGTCGGCAATGCCGATGCCGTAGAGCCCCGGCGCATCGGCGCCGGTCGCCACCGCGCGCACGCCAGGACAGCGAAGTGCCGCCGAAACGTCAAGCTTGCGGATATGCCCCGCGGGAACAGTCGACCGCAGCAGCACGGCATGCAACATGTCGAGACGAATCCGGTCGTTGGTGTATTTCGTCCGCCCGCGCAACTTGTCCTGCGCATCGCGGCGGGGAAGATTCATCACCGTGGCGGACAGCTCAGACATTGATGCCTCCCACCGACTGGCCGGCCTTCCGCGCTTGGTCGAGGCAGTCGGCCACGGCGTCGACGATCCGCTCATATCCCGTGCAGCGGCAGATGTTGCCGACCATCGCGGCCTTGATTTCGGGACGGCTCGCATGCGGATTGTCACGCACGAACGCCGAAAGGCTCATGACCATTCCCGGAAAACACATGCCGCATTGCACGGCATCGGCCGCCTCGAAATTGGCCTGGAGCGGGTGCGGCGCCTGGTTTCCGGAACTCAATCCCTCGATGGTCGTCACCGCGCATCCCTGGACGAGTCCAACCGGCTTCAAGCAGGACGGCATCGCTTCGTCGTCGACATGCACCGTGCACGCGCCGCAGAAGCCTTCGCGGCAGACGGCTTTGGTCCCGGTCAGGAATCGTTCCTGCCGCAAGATGTCGACAAGCGGCGTCATCGGATCGCCATGAAAGCGGCAGTCCTCGCCATTCAGCCGGAATGTCACAGTCATGCCAGGCCCTCGGTCTTGAGAAGTGCGGCAACACCGCGCTTGACCAGCGGCGGAAGAACCTGGCGCCGGTACCAACCCTCCGCTTCCTTGCCGTCGCGGCCCTGAAAATCATTGTGCTCCAGTGCAAGCCCGGCGGCGCGTTCCGGATCGAGCGCGCAGGCCGGGCCTGCCTCCATGGCCTGTTCGAGCGCCGTCCAGCGCCGCGCTACCGGCTCCACCGAGCCGACGGCAATGCGACATCGTTTGTCTTTGTCCACCGCGAGGGAGACGATGGCGACCGGGTAGTCGCCGGCTTTCCGAAGCGGCAGGCGGATATGAGCACTTGCGATCAGGTCGCGGCGCAGATGAATTCTCGTCACAATCGCTTTTGTCAGCAGCGTATGCCTGCCTTTGAGGAAATCCGAAATACCAAGGAGTTTTGGGCCTTCGAACGTCTCCAGTTCCACCGTCGCCTCACAGACGAGAAGCACAGGGGCGAGATCGGCGGCAGCAAAGTCGAGGGCACAAAGGTTGCCGCCCACGGTGGCGACCCTTCGGATGCCGGGATTGGCCGCACCCTCCGCCGCGGCAACCAGACCTTCGAAGCCCGCTGCCCCGTGCAACGCGCGGCCAAGTACTGCGTGGGTAACAGCTGCGCCGATCACGATATGGTCCGGTTCGATTTCGACCTTGGACAAGGCCGGTATTCGGTGGAGTGCGACCACCGCCTCGGGAAGGTCGACCCCGCGCCGTGGATCACGCATCATCCAGGTGCCGCCGGCAAGCACCGCCGCACCTTGCCGGCGGGCGGCCAATGCCTCTTCAATAGTACTGGCTGCGGTGAACAATCGTTCCACGCTTGGTGCCATCTGTCATACCCCTCGGAAGCAGCCGTCTTTCGCGGCGCTGCGGCATTGTTGCTCCAGCTTCAGGCTCCTGTGAAATAGTAATTCTTTGAATTTGGTATCGAAAAAACAGATAACTCTGGCATCCTGCGAGCGCCCCCAAGGTTTGCGGCGCGCTCTTTAGCGCTCAGGCCCAGTGGGCGACCGTCCGTTTCTCAAAGCTCTCACGGAACTGGGCGGTGGTTTTGGGAAGGAGTTCGCCAGTCTCCCAGTCGAGGATCACGGCATAGTGCCGAACCGCATCGAGCGTATCGATCTCGCCGGAGCGGTATTTGCGCGCGACCACCTCAGGATCCATACGTGCCCGGTCCTTCCGTTTCGCCCGGATGTCGGCACGGTAGGCTTCGGTTGCCGTCTCGTCGATTTCGTACTGGCACAGGTCGCGGTCGATTTCGCGGATCACCACGCCGTAGTCAGTCTTGGCGCGCTCCAGAGAAACGTAGTCGTCGATCACGTCCTCCATCACCTTGCGGGGCTCGCGCTCCAGCGGATCGCCGAAACCACCGCCGCCGGCCGTCGGACGAGCGAACTGGTCGCCTGTGTAGACGGAGTAATCGGAGAACACGGAGCCGAGCCAGGTCTCGGTCTCTTCTCCGGCGCGCTTCATGGTCAAGCCGTGGGGCATCGATGGCAGGCCTCCTTCGACACCCCAGACGACAGCGCGCTCGCGGTCGCAAATATAGGACATGACGGCATTTTCGGCCTCAAGCAACAACGAGGTCTTCTGCACGCCGACGCCGCCCCGCCATTTGCCGGGACCGGCTGAATCCTGCTTGATCTGGAACTCGATCGTCCGAGTCGGATTCACCCGCTCGTTGCCTTCGTTCGGTTGCGACATCAGCCCCGTTCCGAAGCAGGCAGTGGTGACATCGGCACCATCCTTGCCGTTGCGCCCGCCCCAGCCGCCGGGCAGCCATTCGTAGAACATGAAGATCGGCTTTTCGGGTTTACGCGCGTCCCGTCCCCCGGCCAGCAGATATTCGAGGTTGAAGGCGCAGGCGATAGCGCGTTCGGGCATGATCTTCGACCACATCTCGAAGATCGCGTTCATGATCTTTTCGAACGGCATCAGGAACCCGGTCACCGCCACCGGCCATTCCGCGCTGACGACGCTGTTCTTCGGCGCGGTCACCTCGATCATCCGGTAAAACCCGCTGTTGAGTGGAAGGTCCGGGAAGAAGGTCTTCATACCGGCGACCACGGCCGAGAAGGTCGCGCCCGGCGCGGAATTGTACATCGAGGCAATGGTCGAATGGCTTCCCGTAAAATCGTAGTGGATCGTGTCGCCCTTGATCGTCATTTTAATGCGGATCGGGATCATGCCTTCGCCGGCACCGAGATCCCGATCGATGTAGTCGACCGTCTCCCAAGTGCCGTCGGGCAGCTCCGAGAGACGCTTTCGCACGGCACGTTCGACGTAGTCCTGAACCTCCTCCATGCCGCGCATGACCTGGTCGCGCCCGTACTTCTTGACCAGCCGCAACAGTTCACGCTCGGCCGCCTGCGTCGCCTGCGCCTGGGAATGGATGTCGCCAATGATCGATGCCGGATCGCGCGTATTGGCCGCGATCATGTTGGCGACATCGGAGCAGAAGCGGCCACGCTGGAAAAGGCGCACCGGCGTGATCCGCAGGCCTTCGCGGAACATGTCGCGGGCGGTGACGTCGAAGGAACCCGGCACGGAGCCCCCGAGATCCGACCAGTGGCCGTTCGACTGGGAGAAGCCGATCAGTTTGTCTTCGTCGAAGATCGGCCGGACGAGCCGAACGTCGCTGAAATGCGTACCGCCGGCATAAGGATCGTTGATTGCGTAGACGTCGCCGGGTGCCATATCGCCTTCGAAGACCCGGATCACCTCCTTGCACGTGTTGTGCAGTGTGCCGACATGGACCGCGATGTCGTAGTTGCCCTGGGCGACGGAGTTGCCATCGGCGTCGTGCAGGGCGTTCGAAAAGTCTCGGTTGTAGATGACGAAGGAATAGCAGGTGCGAAGCATCTGTTCGGCCATCTGGTCGACGGTGGTGATGAAGGAGTTCTTCAGCACCTCGAACGTTACCGGATCGAGGCCAGGGCTCGTTTCAATCAGCTTTGTCATGTCTCAGCCTTTCGTCACGATGAGAATGTTCAGGAAGCCATCGACGGTCGCGCTCATTCCCGGCGGAACCACGGTGGTGGAATCGAACTGTTCGACAATGGCAGGCCCGGTAAAGGCAGCGCCGGCGCTGAGTTGGTCACGCTCATACACGGCCGCGTCATGAGATACGCCGTCGAACCAGACGCCGCGGCGGCCGAGAGGCTCGGGCACATGCTGCGAGACTTCGTGGCGCGGTATCTCGGCTTTCGGGACGATGCCGATCGCCTTGACCGCGATGCGGAAGATCGACACCGGCGCCTCTTCGCGGCGGTAGTTGAACTCGCGTTCGTGCTCGTTGTGGAACGCCTCGATCAGTGAGCAGATGCTCTCGATCCGCGCCGGCGCCGACACCGCAAGCGAGCGCCACTGGCCCTGGTACATCATCTCGACCGTACGCTGCAGCGCCATGTCTTCCTGCGCCACGCCCTCATGGGCCAGACGCTCAACGGCCTGTTCCTCCATTAGAACAAACGCTATCTGCATCTCGGCAGGCGAGACAGTCGAAGCATCGGCCATGAAGCTTTCGGAGAAATCGTGCTGCACGTCGACGAGAAGGCAACCGAGCGCGGAGGTGACGCCGGGATTGGGCGGCACAATCACGGTTGGAATCGAAAGCTCCTTCGCCACGGCCGCTCCGTGCAAAGCGCCTGCACCGCCGAACGCGACGAGTGCAAAGTCTCGTGGGTCATAGCCTCGGCTGATGGAGAGAAGCCGGACGGCATTGCCCATATTGGCGTTGGCGACGGCGATGATCGCCTCGGCCGCTTGGTGAAGTTCCATGCCGAAGGGTGCCGCCACCGTCTCCTGCACCGCCCGGGCGGCCAAGGCAGGGTCGAGCGTGATCTTGCCGCCGGCAAGGCTGGTGCCGAGACGGCCGAGCACGACATTGGCATCGGTGTTGGTGGCAGTGCGGTTGCCATTCTTGTAGCAGGCCGGACCTGGAATGGCACCGGCGGACTGCGGTCCGTTGCGCAAGCTGCCGCCTTCGTCCTGCCATGCCAACGACCCGCCGCCCGCACCGATGGTCAGCACCTCGATGGAGGGGAAGCGGATCGGATATCCGAATTCGATGTACCAGTCTTTTGTGATGCGCGACTCCCCGTTCCATGCGAGCGAGACGTCGGTGCTGGTGCCGCCCATGTCGAAGCCGATCGAGTTTGGGAAGCCACAGAGATTTCCGATGAAGCGGCTTGCGATCGCGCCGGCAGCGATGCCCGATCCTGCGAGCCGGGCTGAGAAATCCCTGACGCTTGCGGGTGTCATGACTCCGCCACCGCTGTGCAGGAGCAGGAGATCTCGCTTGTATCCGGCCGCGGCAAGCTTTTCTCCCAGACGCGACACGTAGTCGACGACGACCGGGGCGCAGACGGCGTTCGCCATGGTGGTGGAAAAACGCTCGTGCTCGAAGATTTCCGGCATGACCTCCGAGGAGATCGAGACCGGCAGATCCGGCATTGCCTCCTTCAGGATCTCACGCATGCGGCGCTCATTGGCGCCGTTGACATAGGAGTTCATGAAACAGACGGCGATGGACTTGACCTGCCGTTTCACGAGAATTTCCGCGACGCGGCGCGCAGCCTCCTCGTTCAGCGCTTCCAGGATCGTGCCCTCGGCACTGACCCGTTCCCGGACTGTCAGCCGGTCGCGGCGCGGGATATAGGGCTTGGCGACATCCTTGTAGGTGTCCCAGAGGTCTTCCTTGTTGGCGCGACGTATCTCGACAACGTCACGGAAACCCTCGGTGCAGATCATTGCGGTGCGTGGCAGGCGGCGGGTGATCAACGCATTGGTGGCGACCGTCGTACCGTGAGAGAACATCGTCACCTGGGAAAGATCGATGCGGCCCTGCTCCACGCCGTTCATGATGGCCTGCATGGGATCGTCAGGCGTGGAGGCGGTCTTTTCTATGCGGATCGCGCCGCTATCTTCGTCCATGATGCAGATGTCGGTGAAGGTCCCTCCGACATCGACGGCAACTCTTATTCGGCTCATGACAGTTCCTTCGCAGGGGCTTTGCGGGCAAGGCCCGGCTTTCGCCGCCGCTTGCCGGGGTGACGTCGTAATACATGGTGGAATTGGCCCGGATTTCGTCGGGTCTAGTGCCGGTCTCTTGAGGTCGAAGTGCGGCCTGCCCGGTTCGCTGCTTCGCGACGGGTATCGGTCGGTGCGCAACCGAACCGCGTCCGGTAGTGCTTGCAGAACTGAGACTGGTCGGCAAAGCCCCAGCGGTAAGCGATCTCGGCAACGCTGCTGATGTTGGTCACCGACATCAGCTCCTCGGAGCAAAGTTCAAGCCGGGCGTCGCGGATGAAGCCGTTGATCGACTGGTTGCTGTCCTGAAAAAGAACCTGCAGGTAACGCAGGGAGATGCCGCAGGCATCAGCCACCGCCTGCGGGCCGAGGCCAGAATTCTTCAGGTTGTCGCGAATATACTGCTCGGCGCGATGCAAATGGCCGGCCCGGATCGACGAGATGCTGCTGTCCAGCACGCGATCGTCGCTCACGATCGACAGGCACAGCATTTCCAGGATGTGCCTGCCCATCATCTCACGAGCGACTTCAGTGATCTCATCGACATGGCCGATCGTGGTTCGCACCGTATCGAGAAAGAGCGCGGCGATGCCTTGGGTCGCGTCGAAACTGAGCGCACTGAGCCGTTCGGCGGATCCGATCCGTGCCCGAACGCTCGATGACGGCACCTTCAGGACCCACAGCGCGTTTGGCTTGCCGTGCCAGAATTCGTAAGGCGCATCTCCCCTCTCAAGGAGGAAGCCCCCCGGACCGCAATTGACGGTCCTCGACCCTTGCGAGAAATTCACCTCCGACATCTCCGGGATGGTGATGAGCAGGCTGGCGTCACGCTCGTTGAGGAAGTGGCGGCGATGGCGGCGATAGCTTACAGCATCGCAGCGCATTTTAGACACGCTGACGAGCCCGAGGGAGAAGGTTTCCAGCGTGCCTGAAAATTCACGACGGTTCCGATACTCGGTGTCGAGCGGAAAATAGGCTTCGGTAACAGCGGCTTGCCAGGCATCACCGCCTGCGGGACCGCCGATCGTATCGACGACGTATTTCATTCCCCGACCTTTCTGTTTGGCCCGGTTGTTCCGGTGTTTTTCTGAAGATTACAGGAATCCACCGGCGCGTATTGGTCAAAAACGAATAAATTTATGTGGTCGTTTGGCAGCTGCCAATGGCGTGGTCCTCGGGAGCCCACCATAGATCAAGGAATTCAATGGGATGTATGGTGGTTCGCCAACCTGAATTGGCTAACCGAGGCAAATAAATTAAGCTAAATTATTGAAAAATAACGATAATGGTGGGCCCGGAGGGCGTATCAACATCGTTGATTTTGTTGGCTTTTCGTGGGCCAAAATCAGAAATCTTCCCGTATCGTTCCGCATGCTCCCGTGACGCCAAACAGTCGACTGTAGCTAACCTCGTTTGCGAACGTTCGGAGACACGCTCCAGACCGGCGGCAATTGGGCCGGTGGCGGGGCAGCCACAGGGTGGACATTTCAGCCCACATGGAAAATGATCATGTTGCCATGCACAACACTGCAGTGCTCTGATCTCGACGAAAAGCCTGAGCGTAGAAGCGGATCAATTGACCTCCGGGTCCAGCGAGCGAGGACGCAAATGGACACCCCAGAGAATGGGCAATTGCATGGCGACGCGGGCGGGCGACCCTGTCGATCGGCCGGCTGGCTTGCCCGCGCCGCCGTGTCGGCGGCATTCCTGCTCGGCATGGCATCCAGCAGCACCGCGTTTGCGCAGGACCAGCAGCTACCCGAGGTGACGGCGGCCAAGCCGGTGGTCCGTGAAATCGTCGAAGACGACGAGTTCGTCGGGCGCTTCGAAGCCGTCGACCAGGTCGCCATCCGCTCGCGCGTCAGCGGCTATCTGGACAAGGTCAGCTTCCAGGACGGCGCACTGGTCAACAAGGGCGACCTGCTCTTCACCATCGACCGGCGTCCGTACCAGGCGGCTTATGATGCCGCCAAGTCGCAAGTGGACGTCGCCAAGAGTCTGCTCGAATTCTCCAAGATGCAGCTGGATCGCGCCGACGAACTCGCTAAGACCGGCAATATCTCAACCGCGACGGTCGACGACCGCCGGCGGGAATACCTTTCGGCGCAGGCGCAGATGCAGGGCGCGACGGCTGCGCTGACGACGGCCAGCCTGAACATGGAATTCACCGAGATCAAGGCGCCCTTGTCCGGCCGCATCGACCGCCGGCTGGTGTCAGTCGGCAACCTTGTGCAGCCGGATTCCACCTTGCTGACGACCATCGTTACGCGCGACCCGATCGACTTCTATTTCGACGTTGATGAGCGCCTGTATTTCAGCTACGCCCGCGACGCGAAGGAGCGCGGCGGCAGCATGCAGGAAGGCGCCGGCGGGCTCGAGGTGGTGGTTCGCGTCGCCGACCGCGCGGAGGCGGTATTCAAAGGCAAGCTCGATTTTGCCGAGAACCGGATCGACAACGCGACCGGCACCATGCGGGTGCGTGCAAGGTTTCCCAACCCCGACGGCATTCTCCAGCCAGGCATGTTCGGGCGCATCAACGTGCCGGGGTCGCTGCCGCATAGCGGCGTGCTGGTGCCCGACGAGGCGATCGGCGCCGATCAGGATCGCCGCATCGTGTTCCTGGTGGATGAGGCCGGGATGGTGTCGGCGAAGCCCGTGCGCACCGGCCCGCTTCTCGACGGCTACCGGGTGATCCGCGGGGGCCTGACCGGCGACGAGACGATCATCGTCAACGGGCTGATGCACGCCAGGCCCGGCACCAAGGTGAAGGTCGAGATGGTGACGTTGCCGCCCAAGGCCGAGACCGCCGAGTTGCAGCCATGAGGTTCGCACATTTCTTCGTCGACCGTCCGATCTTCGCATCGGTCGTTTCGATCGTCCTGCTGATCCTCGGCGGGATTGCTTATACCCAGCTGCCGGTCGCGCAATATCCCGAGATCGCGCCGCCGACCATCGTCGTTCGCGCGCAGTATCCGGGCGCCGACGCCGAGACGGTCGCAGCGACGGTGGCAACGCCGATCGAGCAGGAGATCAACGGCGTCGAGGGCATGCTCTACATGTCGTCCTATTCGTCGGGCGACGGAGCGATGGCGCTGACCATCACCTTCAAGCTGGGCACCGATCTCGACCAGGCGCAGGTGCTGGTGCAGAACCGCGTTTCGGTCGCCGAGCCGCGCCTGCCCGAAGAAGTCCGCCGCCTCGGCATCACCACCACCAAGAGCTCGCCCGACCTGATGATGGTCGTGCACATGCTGTCGCCCGACAATACCTACGACCAGCTCTACGTCTCGAACTACGCCCGCTCGCGGGTGCGCGACATACTGCTCAGGTTAGACGGCGTCGGCGACCTCATCATCTTCGGCGAGCGCGAATATTCGCTGCGCATCTGGCTCGATCCGGAAAAACTGTCCGCCCTGGGGATGACCTCGGGCGATGTGGTGCAGGCGCTGCGCGACCAGAACGTCCAGGTGTCGGGCGGCTCGATCGGCGCGCCGCCGACCAACACCGGCACGGCGTTCCAGTACACGGTCACCACGCAAGGCCGCTTCAACGACGCACGCGACTTCCGATACGTGATCGTCAAATCGACCGACGACGGCCGTCTGATCTCGCTGCAGGACGTGGCGCGCATCGAGCTCGGCGCCAAGGATTATGTCACCAACTCCTATCTCAACGGCAAACCGGCGGTGGCGCTCGCCATCTTCCAGCGGCCGGGCACCAATGCGCTCGCCGCAGCCGCGGAGATCCAGGACAAGATGAAGGAGCTTTCAGGCGACTTCCCGAAGGGATTGAGCTACGACATCGTCTACAATCCGACCGAGTTCGTCGCCGAGTCGATCGAGGAGGTCTACAAGACGATCCTCGAGGCGATGGTGCTGGTCATCATCGTCATCATCGTCTTCCTGCAATCGTGGCGCATGGCGATCGTGCCGATCGTGGCGATCCCCGTGTCGCTGATCGGCACGCTGGCAGTGCTTTACGCCGCCGGCTTCTCGCTCAACATGCTGACGCTGTTCGGCCTCGTTCTGGCGATCGGCATCGTCGTCGACGATGCGATCGTCGTGGTCGAAAACGTCGAGCGCAATATCGCCAGAGGGCTGGCGCCCAATCCGGCATCGCACCTGACCATGGACGAAGTCGGAACGGCGGTCATCGCGATCTCGCTGGTGCTGATAGCCGTGTTCGTACCGACAGCCTTCATCCCCGGCATTTCCGGGCAGTTCTACCTGCAGTTTGCGATCACCATCGCGGTGTCGACGGCGATCTCGGCATTCAATTCGCTGACGCTTTCGCCGGCGCTGGCCGCACTGCTGTTCAAGCCGCACCACGCCGCGGCGGCGCCGCCGCGCTTTTTCCTGGCGCGGTTCGGACGGGCGCTCGCCGACGGCTTCAATCGCGGCTTCGACAGGGTCGCCCATCGGTATTCGAGCATCATCCGCGTGCTAGTCGGCTCGTGGATAGCGATCACCGCCATGCTGACCGTTTTCGCGGCCCTCATCTACGCCACGGTCTACATGGTGCAGACGGTGCCGCGCGGTTTCATTCCGTCGCTCGACCAGGGCTATGCGATCGTCGTCGTCCAGTTGCCGGACGGCGCCTCGCTGTCGAGGACCGATGCGGTCATCCAGCAGGCGTCGCAGATCATCCAGAAAACGCCAGGCGTCGACTACGCAGTCGCCTTCGCCGGCTTCTCCGGCGCGACCTTCACCAACGCCAGCAACGCGGGCGTGATCTTCGCCAGGTTCAAGCCGTTTGACGAGCGACTGAAAGCCGGCCAGTCGGCGACCCAGGTCATCGGCAATCTGTTCGGCAG
The DNA here is from genome assembly GCF_000359125.1 of Mesorhizobium sp. STM 4661. Lineage (GTDB taxonomy): Bacteria > Pseudomonadota > Alphaproteobacteria > Rhizobiales > Rhizobiaceae > Mesorhizobium. Next base: position 270,549 of record NZ_CAAF010000073.1, read on the forward strand.
CCTGCAAGGCATCAAGGAAGCCTTCATTATCGCACTGCCGCCGCCGCCGATCCGCGGCGTCGGCAATGCCGGCGGCTTCAAGCTGCAGATCCAGGAGCGCAACAGCGCCGACATGCGGCAGATCCTGGCGCTTGCCTACGAAATCGCCGGCAACGCCAACAAGACGCCGGGGCTGACGGGCGTGTTCACCACGTTCTCCGCGTCGAGCCCGCAATTCTTCCTGGCGATCGATCGCGACAAGGCGCGCATCCTGAACGTGCCGATCCCCAACATCTTCGAGACGCTGTCGATCAATTTGGGCACCGCCTACGTCAACGACTTCAACGCTTTCGGGCGCGTCTACCAGGTGCGGGCGCAGGCCGACCAGGCGTTCCGCCTCGATCGCGCCGACATCTTGAAACTGAAGGTGCGCTCGGCGACCGGCGCGCTGGTTCCGCTCGGCACGTTGATCGAGATCCGCGACGTCACCGGCCCGGCGCTAGTCCAGCGCTACAACATGTACGTCTCGGTGCCGCTGCAAGGCAACGCCGCGGCCGGCGTTTCCACGGGCGACGCGCTGGCATTGATGGAAGGGATCACGACAAAGACGCTGCCGGCCGGTACCTCCTATGAATGGACCGAGCTCGCCTATCAGGAGCGCAACACCGGCAATGCCGCTGTCTATATCTTCGGACTGTCGGTGCTGTTCGTGTTCCTGGCGCTGGCGGCGCAATATGAAAGCTGGGTGCTGCCGTTCGCCATTGTGCTGGTGGTGCCGCTCGGCGTGCTCGCGGCGTTGCTCGGCGTGTCGTTCCGAGGGCTGGACAACAACATCCTCGTGCAGATCGGCCTCATCGTGCTGATCGGGCTTGCCGCCAAGAACGCGATCCTGATCGTCGAATTCGCGCGGCAGGCGCAGGAACGCGGCCTGTCGGCCGCCGAGGCTGCCGTCGAAGCCTGCCGGCTCAGGCTGCGGCCGATCCTGATGACCGCCTTCTCGTTCATCCTCGGCGTCGTGCCGCTGATGATCGCAACGGGCCCGGGCGCAGAAATGCGCCAGTCGCTCGGCACCGCGGTGTTCTCCGGCATGCTCGGCGTCACCTTCGTCGGCCTGTTCCTGACGCCGGTGTTCTACGTCACGCTCAGGTCGCTGTTTTCACGGCGCAAGCCCTGTGCCGAGGCCGAGCCTTCGGAGCCGGCAGAGGCGCCATCGGAGACGGCCGCCGAGTAGGGTTACGAATTCGCCGCGTCGGGCGCGGCTTATCACTCCAGAAAATCGGCGCGACGCGCTGCACACGCCCCCAACAAACGATCAGATTGGGGTCAGTTGTCTGCCTCAACATCTTCGTTACTGGCGGACGTGAGACCAATAAGTGCTTGGTCAGAAATAGGGGGGGTCGAGTCCACGTCGTGGCCCCCTTCAGAAAATAGTATAAAAATCAGCCACTTACGCGGTCGTTTTGGTGGTGGAGGCAGTCTGCAGCGAACCCGTCTCTGGCTGATATTCCCTGATAACGGCCGAAAATCAGGGAAATTTGGCAAAAAGGCAATGAGCCGGCTGATTCCAGTCGAGAATTGCACATAATTTCAATTGCTTAGACATCAAATTCCCTTGCAAAACGATCAGGGAATTTGTCTTGAAAAGCAGGGAAAACTGTCTCCGTTGCAGTGAATGTAAAAGTCGCTTCTTAAACGAAATTCGTCACCCACGCACGAAGCACGGACGAAACGCACGCTCCGTAGATAGGTGGCTTTCGGGCGATTTTTCTAGACGGGCATAATGGAAAGGTCGGACGCATATGGACGAGTCAGGCGCGCTGTCTGGAGCACCAGATCAAGCTGTTCTTTAGAGATCAGGACACCGTCCGCTGCCTTTGGCTCGATTGCTTCTGCTTAGGAAACTGCCGCCCTAGCTGGTCGCTTCGGGCGGTGCTTCATTTCGCCAGCCGGCTAGCTCCGGTAGGTCATCAAGCCAGCTTTTCTCTGTCATCGAGGCATCCTCGGCCTGCGATGCAGCCTCAGTGGTGTTTTGAATGAGCCAGTCCACCCACTTCCGATAGGCAGCCGGGTCCAGTTGAGGCGGCAGCACCTTGGCCTTGGCTAGCATGCGTTTGCGGAAACTGACTTGCCTCCGAAGTTTGGTCGTCGTGAACTTGATCGCCTTGCCTTCGTATTCAACCGTCCAGCGCCCATCCCCATGGCTGGCGAGCCTATCAATGGCGAAACCGGCATCGACCGGCCTGTCCCGCCAGGGAAGCTCGATGGCATTCTTCCTCAGGTCGATAGCCCATCGCCGGTAGTTGGCCCCGACACGCTGGGGCGGCAGCACACCAGCCTGTTCGAGTATCTTCCTTCGAAAGGTAGGCTGATTCTTGATCTGGCCCGTCGTTAGTTCGATGCGATGCCCACGGACTTCGACGTGCCACCGGATCCTCCCGTTACCGAAGTACTTTACCAGCCTGTCGATGACGAACTCGTCATCCGTAAGCGTCGCGCATCCCTGGTTGATGCTTTCGAGAATGTATTGGCTATCGGTGGGCATGACGCGGCCTCGTGCAGGACCTCTCATAAGCTTAGAGATGCAAAAAATTAAGGGAGAATTTCCCCATCATATCATTATTTTTGTTGTGAATTTGTTGGCTACGGGTTCTAGGAAGCCCTTCGAATTTTCTGCCTCGCACACGCTTTTGCTGCTCTGGCCGTCGCAGAAGTCGTTTCTAAACTGATGGGGTTTTAGCTCGCGGTCCGTAATATGCGTCATGTGCCGGTCGCGGCGTATGAAAGAACGTGGCGAGTCTTTCCTCGTTGTCGGTGATGATTGCTCCGCCATGGCTGGCAGCTCTGCAAACGCGGGGGCAGCCGCACTGGCTGTCGGCTGCCAGGGGTCCATCCATCCTGACACTAATGCGCAACCCGTCGTGTTACGGTCTAGTGGTTTTACGTCACTGGCCTGATCGCTATCAAGGAAATGGGAGAGTTTGCCACGTCTAGGATCAATCGCCGCGTCTTGCTCTTCCACTCCGGCAGCGCAGTGGTCGCCTCGACGGTTGCGGCAACGGCGCCCGGTGCAGAGCCGCCGGGCCGACACCAAGAGCCCTCCAATAATCTGCGAGCGCTGGTTGAGGCGCACAAGACAGCTTATGCTGCGTTCGGTAAGGCCCTGCATGACATAGGCGGTGGTAGCAGCGGCTCCCACAGAGCCAGCCGGGAGGAGGAGAGGGCGCTGCTCGCCATCTGCGGCTACGCTGCGGTTAGGGAAAGGGATCGCCTGGCCAAGGCCCGATATCTTTTAGAGGTTGAGGCGCGCGGTGAACTCGACCTCGCAGAGCATATGCAAGCCGTTCTCCGATCGATGATGCGGAACGAATGAGGCGACCGGCGCGCAGAAGGTAAGCTGCTGATGTCTGATATGCGCGTCATGTCGGTCATAGCGGACTGTTATGCAGGTTCCTAAAAGCAGACGTCACAATTCGTTGGAATAGTCCCGGAGTGACAATGCTGGCGTTAGGGGCGGTGTAATTCTCGACGTGGTCCCGGGCGATGGCTTTGCCGACCTAAGCAGCAGTGCGATGTTAGCGCCGCGTCAGTTGTCCATGTGAAGGTTGGAGCTAGATGTTACGCCGATGTGTCATCGCTTGGTTACGTCACGACACCAGGTGTGCAAAGTCCATCATTGAGCAGTGAAAAACGTCAGGAGGACTTTGCCTTTTTCCCCAAGTAGGCAAACAAAGCGGTCGGGGGTGCCGGTCTTGCCGTTTCGAGCAATGTAGGCCTCACCGAGAACGACAGTTTTGACCTGCACATCTTCCACCCGAGTATCGGCCTTGCTCACGGCAACGCTTTCCATATCAACGACCAGATCGCTAATGTCCTTTGACTTCTCCTGCAAAGCCAACAGACCGGTGGATTTGCAGGCGGCAACAGCTGGGTCGGAGGACTGTGCAGAGCAGATCCCTGTAGTGAGTGCGAAAAATAGGGATGCTGCCACCAGTTTTTGATTCAACATGTCGGTCCTTAAATGAAAGCCCGCGTCTCCGCGGGCTGGAAGGTGAAAGCAGCTTGTAACCTAAGCCTTATCGACGACCTTTTTCACCGCATCCTTTACTTCGCCCTTGAGGACCTGGGCTTTGCCTTTGGTTTCCCGGACCTTGCCCTTCATCTGCTCCTCATGATTGTCTGCGGCTTTCCCAACAACCTGACGTGCCTTACCGGCGACCTCATTAGCTTTGCCTTTGATCTTGTCGGATGTGCTTGCCATGCAGGGACCCCTTTTTGTTGCTGCGGCGAGTAGTGCGCCTGAATGAAAGCTGGAGATCGGCAATTGGTTCCGTTTCCCAAAAGCATGAGCCGTTAGCGAACAGCCCAGTGTGACATCATCTGCAACGACCCCAATTGGGAGGTCTAAGTCCCGCATATGGTAGCCCAACGGATGCGAAATCTGTGTTGGCGGGGAAGGTAGCAGGCGGCTTGGATCCCTGTGAGACGCTGACCAACTTTCACTGCCGCTAATATGGCGCTGGCCTAGCTAAGAAGCGGTCAACCTCGTCCTCATATGCCACACGGCCTCAACAAGCCTTGTCTGGCGACGTCCCGCTACAAGGGCGCAATCAATTTCGTTGTTCGTGAGCAAATTTCATTGTGAGTACCTGTTTTGTGAAGCGCTTCACCGCTTTCGCGCAATTGCTTGGATATAAACTCGGCGCAAATCCAGCACCAAGATCACAGGGAAGGCTCTTCGCCCCCGAACCTAGGAGCTAACGGGTCCATGTTTAAAAGCCTCAGTCGTATTAGGGCCGCGCTTCGGCGTGCTCGCGCCAACAAAAAGACGATACGCGCATTGAACAGCCTGCCGCCTGAGGTTCAGAAGGACATCGGTTGGCCATTGCCCGCGCCGACCGACGAGATTCGCTTACCATTCTGAGTTACGTTTCTCGCATGCCGGCTTCGCCTTTCGAGCGATGAAAGGAGGGCAACCCTTACTGTACCCAATAGCGGCGTCGATGTGCATCGTTCAAACGGTGCATGTGTCTTCTTCGCCACCGACGCAGGGTCAGCGGAGTAGCCCATCGCTATCGAACTCTTCCCAGCCCCGCAGTTTCTGACGCGAAATCTCGTCCCGCATGTTGTCAGTTGGAGATGGGTCACTGCGGCTGGTCTTTCGCGCCTTGGTCAAGGCCGCCTTCCCGGCGGCCCTTCGCCTGTTCTCCGCAGCAGTCTTGGCGTCTTCTTCGCGCCAGACTGCAACCAGGTCACGATCAAGCACGTCCTCGATGTGACGTGGGTCGAACACGTGAAAGGTTATCTTCCTTGCGCGCCCTCGAAGTTTCACCGTCCGTGTGCCGGCGGTTTGCAAGCGACCATCCTTAAGCCACCGATGCCGTTCGGTCGCTGAGATCGTCAGGATGTCCTCAACCTCACGGGGAATGACGGGCAGGCCTTCGATGTCCTCGAGCGTCTTGGACACTTTTGCCGAAGACGACTGAATATCATCATCATCGGCGCCCTCCGCCACGCGCAAGACGAGTGCTCCAGCCTCGACTTTGAGCCACTTTCTCGCTGCCAATGGAAGACGGGTACGAACTTCGAGAAGAATTCCTTTGGCCCTCACCGACGATCCAAGCGTGGAGGCGGCGGGTAGCGTCCACTCTTTGATCAGTGTCTCAGCCAAACCCATTTTCTGACGCCCGGTCATGGCGTTAAATAGGTCTTTCATCTACTGGACTTCAACAAGCGGTTAATTGAAGGCGCAGCCGAAGGGCATAGCGTCAAGAGGCTCGCCCTTAGAAACTAGTGCAATAAGCGTAAGTGTGTGAGCGCCGCATCCCTATTTCAGTCACCCGCACACAAGCTGGTTCGCCAGACCACAGGGTGATCAGGCGGCCAGTCGCGTTGGCGGCAGCTCTCAACGCCGAAGGCGCGACAATGCCTTGAGACGCTGTTACCGCACTGTCGTGTATTTCTTCGACGACGTAGCTTGGCATTATTAAACTCCGATCATTGGGGCAAATGCTGCTCTGCTGCCTATCTGCGAGAGAGCCCGCCGGCCCATTTGCGAACCGACGAGCCCTCCACCCCGCAAAGCCCCCTACAAAATCCTTGCAATTGCGATGCCAAGCGATGTGACCCATTTCGGGTCAGCGTTGTCTGTCGGCGCTTAATTCGATCGGATGTTTCGCATCGAATTTGCATCAGCCCATGTACACAGGCCGGCGCCCCCCGCCAGAGATCGCCGGCCAGGCCCTGCGGCTGTCGCAATAACCTTGCCTAGCCGCAGGGCATGCAGTGACCGATATGCTCATCCACGAAACCGTTCAGTGAACCACTTAATATTGCCATCGATCTTTATCGGCTTGTGCACCATCAACCGATTTGGCAGATGTTCGGGATGGACCTCAGCAGCGTGATCTTGATCTGTGGCTTCGAGCGGCTGCAATCGAACTTGAGCTTCATCAGATCAACGCGGCCGCCGTACACCGTCGTCAGATCGGCTGCAGCAAATGGCGCCGCAGGCACCCTTCACCTTAGGACTGACAAAGGCGTATTTTTTCTTCGGTGCGTGCGAACAGGCTACTAGCGAATGCGCTCTCTTCATCTCCCCATTCGGCAGTGGCGGCCATTAAAGGCACCATCTGCAAGTTTGCTTCATCTCCTGTCGAGCGACCCTCCTTGAGTTCGGCAATCTCGTCGTCACGCCTCGCAATGCGGCTTTCAAGATTGGCGATACGTTCTGCCAGGAAGTAGCGGCCGGCGCCAGAGTCCCCCGCGCCGGAAAGCTGGGACTACGCGACCCCGCGCCGGCCCCAGGCTGCCATCACGACCGGCGCTAGCATGCTCAGACGGGGGTTATCGCACAGCGCCATCGCCTCGTCGATCTCGGACGCGGTCATGCGCCCTGCGGCAATCATCGACTCGCGCAGCTGGGCCAATGTGAGCCGCCAGATGCGACCACCGGCTTCGCCCCCGCACCACATCGTCGTCCGGCCCTCGCACCCGACCTCCGCGAGCCCGGCGTCGGCGAGGTCACCCGCGACGCGGCGGCCATAGAACGGGTTGAAGCGGTGCTGCGCAGCGAGCACCGCGTTATGCTCGTGCAGGACGCGTTCGAACAACGCGGCTGCCTCGGCCTCCATCCGGGGATCGGCCACCGCCGACACGAAGTCGATCTCTTCGGCGACGATCCAGCCGCCCGGCCTGAGAGCGCCGATCAGCCGCGGCAGCACGGAGCGGGGATCGCCCAGCCATCCCAGGACCAGCCGCAGATGGACGAGGTCGAACTCATCCTTGGGCAGTTCGTCGGTGAGCAGGTCGTGGACGCGAACCTCAAGCTCCGGGTGCGCCAGTTCGCGCAGGACCGTCGTGTCGAGGTCGGTTGCAAGCACCGACCCCTCGGGACCGACGCGGTGGCACAGCCACGCGGCGATCGAGCCGCCGCCCGCACCCACCTCCGCGCAACGCCAGCCCGGCCCCACCCCTCGCGCTTCTAGGCAGCGGATGGTGCCCGGGTCGAACAGCGTCTCAAGGGTCCTCAGACGCTCGCCCTGGGCATCGAGCGCATTCTTGAACGCGTACGTCTGGTCGTCCGTCGTCATCACCGGGCCTCCAGCCGAGCGTATCGCATCGAGCCCAATGCGTCGACTCGTGCAAGCTCACAGCGGCCGGCGAAGCAACGCAAACGCTTTTCATTTCGGGGAGGTCGTGATTGCGCCCCGATATTCAAAAATATACACGTCGCCAGTTTCATCGCTCGCGGACGTAACCGCGACCTCATCAAAATTGCCGTTGCTTGTTGCGTCGTAATCGTTAGCGGCAAGGCCGAATGTAGCGGTCTGGATCAAAATCGCTTTCGCTCGGTCTAGCGCGGCGGGATCACCATCTGTGCCATCGCCGTTCGCCATATCCACGGTGACACACTCGCCACCCTCGCCGCAAAAGATGACGCGGAGGACCTGTTGCCCGTCCAGTGCAGTAGCTTTGGCCACTTCAGTTCGAACGATCTGCATTTGAGCCTCCCAGATGTGTCCCCTCAATGCCGGGATGGCTGTTCGGTTCCTGCGCGAGCACGTTCGAATCTACGGCCGCGAGCGATTGGCCCTGGTCCGGAGCGATACACTGGAATCCTCATCGACATGTGGGTTGTTGCAAGGCTCTACGTCTGCCGCGCTTTTTGCTCAATTGAACCTTTGATTTAATCGGAACCTCCCGGGCTGACACCCGTTTCAGTTTCTCTGAAACAATGGAGGTTACGGACCATGGATTGGAACCGCGTCGAAGGAAACTGGAAGCAGGTCAAAGGCAAGGTCAAGGAACAGTGGGGTAAGCTCACTGACGACGATCTCGATCGGATCGCGGGAAAGCGCGACCAGCTCGAAGGCAAGATCCAGGAACGCTACGGTATCGAGAAGGATCGCGTCCGGAAGGATGTCGATGATTGGTATGGTCAGCAGGGCTGGTAGCGATCGCCTTTAATCAAAAGTATAGGGGGCGCTGTCATAAGGCAGCGCCCCCTTTTTGTGGCAGCGATAGCGGGGCCGGCGTCTGCACCTTCTGGCGTTCAGTGGCGGGCCTGATTGCCGAGACCGCTCCCGTATCGTGATGTGACGCAGTGGTGAGGGGCTGACGGTGGGGCAAACCAATCGGCCTGGCCTGCGCTGGGCTTTTCCTCCGCGGTGTGGCCGACCACCGCCTCCCGGACCGAATATCGTGGAAGAGAATTTCCGAACGCCTCCTACCGGTCGAGGATCGCGCGAACCTTCTCCGCCAATTCGTCGATGGTGTAGGGCTTGCTTAGGAGCTCTGTCCCAAAGTCCAGAGTTCCGTTGTGGACAAAGGCGTTGCGCGTGTAGCCGGTAGTATAGAGAATTTTGAGGTCAGGATGTGTCGCCTTGACCTTGTCCACCAGTTCACGTCCCGACATCTCCGGCATCACGACATCCGTAAACAGGAGCGACGGCACTTGCCCTTTTTGGACTGCGTCCAGCGCTTCTCGCGGACCGGGCATCTCAAGGACCGAATAGCCCAACTCGCGCAGCGCCTCGGCTGCCATCAGACGGACACGTTCCTCGTCCTCGACAACCATAATGACTTCATCCGCGCGGCCCGGATGCTCCTCTGTCGGTCTCGAGACAGTTTCCTCCGCCACCCCGTCATACGAGCGCGGCAGGTAAATTTTCAAAGTAGTTCCGTGGCCTGGTTCTGAGTAGATTTTCACGCTACCGCCTGATTGCCGCACGAAGCCATAGACTTGGCTGAGTCCCAGGCCCGTCCCCTTGCCAACGCCCTTGGTGGTGAAAAACGGATCGAATGCTTTGGCCCTGACATCCTCCGACATTCCGGTCCCGGTGTCGGTGACGGCAATAAGCACATATTGGCCGGAGGCGATTGCGTTTTCTCTCGCATATCGGTCATCGATATGAGCGTTAGACGTCTCGATGGTCAACTTTCCGCCCGCAGGCATCGCATCACGGGCATTGACCGACAGGTTTAGGAGAGCGTTTTCAAGCTGCGCAGAATCGACCTTCACCTGCCACAGGCCTGCGGCGAGCACAGTCTCAACCTCAATGGTTTCGCCAAGCGTCCGGCTCAGCAATTCGCTCATGCCGCCAACCAAACGGTTTGGATTGAGGCGTTTCGGCGCTAGCGGTTGCTGACGCGCAAAAGCCAGAAGCCGCTTGGTAAGTTCCGCCGCACGTTGCGCGCCCTCTATCGCCCCCTCAACAAAACTCTGGACGTTCGTATCACCCTTTCTGAGCTTGCGTTGCACAAGGTTAAGGCCACCGATGATAACCGCAAGCATGTTGTTGAAGTCGTGCGCTATCCCACCGGTGAGTTGGCCGACAGCTTCCATCTTCTGTGCTTGCCGAAGATGCTCTTCCGCTCTGGCACGCTCGGCAACAGCCTCAAGCACGCGTTGCTCGAGCGTGGCGTTGAGGGTCTGCAGCGCCTTGAACAATCGGGAATTGTCTATTGCAGTCGCGGCATGTCCTGCAAGTCCGAGTAGCGCGGACTCGTGTTCGGCTCCGAAAACGCCGGTTTCGGCATGCCCGAAGAATAGCCCACCAAGCACTTCGCCTGAGCGCGATGCGACAGGCACCGCCAGATAAGAGCGTACTGGAAGATGACCCTTCGGCATTCCCTTGTTTGGTGAGTTCCTGCCATAGCGGGGGTCTTGCAGGATGTCGTCGGAGCGAACCACGCCGCTTCCAATAAAAGTGGGTGCGAAGACGGCGGTATTGCGGGGCATCGGGTAGTTCTCGAAGGCCGAGCGGGACGCGCCTGACAAAGCGTAGAGCATGTAGCTGCCGCCCTGATCGTCGATCACGTTATAAAAGAACGCCCCGAATTGGGCTCCCGACAATTCCACGCCGGCGTCCGTGACTGTCTGCACGATTCGTTCCAGATCGAGCTCCGCCGCCACCGCGGCTGCTGTGGCGTTCATGATCTGGAGATGGCGCTGCGCCCGCTTTCGCGAGGTTATATTGATAACGGTACCGATGAAGCGGACCGCTCTTCCGTCTTCAAAGAATGCGTCGCCCGTGGCTGCGATCCACCGCTCTTTTCCGTCGCGCAGGCCGATGGTGCGATACTCGATGTCATACCGCGAAGTTGCTCCGGGCGTGAGCGCTCGCCGCACCGCCTCGTCCGCCCGATCTCGATCTTCGGGATGCAAACCCGCCAAAAATGCGTCCTCATAGGTGACCTCAGCGTCGGGTGGTAGCCCGAACAGAGCCTTGCACCTGTCGTCCCATCGGAGATCCCTCCTCACGGGGTCATAGTCCCATGTACCGATGGCGGCCGCGTCTGTCGCCAGCCGCAGACGCTCCTCGCTAGCCCTGGCCGCCTGCTCGGAGCGCACCCGCTCTATGTGGGCCCAGCAGCGTTCTGTCACCTCAGTCAACAAGGCCAGTTCGCGTTGCGACCACAAACGAGGTTGCTTGTCGTGGATCGCCATCAAAGCGGTCAGCCGACCCTGCTTGACCAGCGGCATGCTGATGGTTGCCGCGATACCAATATCCTGGAACGTCTTTGCTTCGTCGGGCGCCAGTTCCGCGAGGTTATCGTTGATTACAAGCGGCCGGCCGGCGCTCAGGTTGGCTACAGCCAGACGCCCGAAATCCGCCAAGCTGTAGTAGCCGACGATACTGGGCGAACCCGGGGCACTCCAGTCGCCGCGGATGTTGAAATGGTCCTGATCCGACTCCATGTCTGCGTAGGCGCAGATGGAGACACAAAGGTGTTCTCCGAGCAGGCGGGTTGTGACTTGCATGACGGCGTCGGCGTCGGTCGCATCAGCGGTTTCCTTGCCGAGCAAATCGAGAAAGGTCAGTCGCTCGGCGCTGTCGCGCAGGCCCCGCTCGGCACGCAACCGCTCGGTCGCGGTGCGCATGCGGTTCGCAACTTCGGAAATCAGTTCGATTTCCTTGGGTGTCCACTGCCGAGGCTCAGCGTGATTCAGATAGAGCAACGCAACTAGGCCGCCATGCTCTGTCACCGGCATGTTGATCACGGATTGAGCGCTGATCGCCTTCAATGCGTCGGCATGGTCTTTCGTGCGTATATCAATTTCCGCATCGTCGAAAACGACCGTCTCGCCACGTTTCAGGTCTTCGATATATGAGCCGTAATCCCGAAAGTGAAGAATTCCCGCCAAGCTCTTTATGCCCGGCGCGTTCCAATCCCTTTCGATGGTAATCGTCTCGCGCTCGAGATCAATCGTACCGTAGCCGGCGCGGCTGACGTTGAATTGTCGGCCAAGCAACTCTGCGGCTGCATAAGCCAGTTCACCGGGGTCGTTAATTTCTCGAATGCAATCGCCCAGCACCGCCAGAAGCTCGGAGCGCTGTAGGCTTGCCTCGATATCGTGGTCGACTTTGACCCCCATCATAGCCCCGGTTGATGCAACGCCTTTAATGCGTCTTGCCCTTCAAAGGTTCCATCGTGAGTTGCTGACAGCCCGGCCGGACCGGGCCACTGCAAGGATTTCCTCAAGCACTGACGTCAAGCAGCCGCTGGAACTCAACATTGGCTCCGGTCGTTCGATAGATCGAAACTGATGGAGCCCGCGCCATGCCTCAACACTTTGCAATGCCGCCAAATCCAATGCTTGAGCAGCCGGCAACCGAGGATCTGCTCCCCACTGTTCAACACAGGAAAGAAGAAGTAACGCCACAAAACGCTGGCCACGCGGCCGCGTCACAACAGGCGTTACAGCCACAGCTAACTGATCAAACTCGCGGTGTTGGCCGTTGATTGCGGTCAACGGTGATGGGGTCTTGGACTTGTTCGTCGTCACCTCGTGCGGTGTTGCATTGTCGCTGGAACCATCGGCGGTCGAAACGGTTGAGGCTGGTGACGGCGGAGCATGAGCTTCCCTCAAGCAAATGCTGAGCGCCCCCCGCCCTTTTCCGCCGTCACACCCTCACCACCGCGTCGGCCAGAAATCTCAATCGTTCCGAATCATTCCGACTTGCCCTTCCAGGGGCATTAGGATGGACGACGAATGGCAAGGAGCAGCTCTTTCCACGACCGCAAGCGATGCTCTCCCGAAAGCAGCGAGATCGCCGGGTCGACATGTGGACGATTGAGGCACTGGCCATGCGCCTAGGAAGATGCGGCGATGCGACGCAAGTCCTTCTCAACCGGCTCAGAGAAAACTGCGATCAAAGAAGCCAGGCGAAAGCTCAGGCAGGTACGGTGAGTGCTCACGCAATCAGCGGGCCATGATGTCGCCGTCCTATATAACGTGGCCCGGCTGCGCTCCGGCGTCCGATTCCAGCAAGAATAGGAACCTTGGCAACACCGCGGCGTTTGGCTGTCTCACAGGAGCCACGATATGCACGACAATCACGAATTCGAAGGACAGTTCTGGAAGTCAATCCGGTCAGATATGACGGCCATGGTCGGGGTTCCCGGCGTTGATCCTCGGCCCATGACAGCGCAGTTCGACGGTGATCGGAAGGTCATTTACTTCTTCACCGCCAAGGATACCGAACTTGCAGAAAACGCCTCAAGCGTCAAAGCAGCGACCCTTGTTTACGCGGCGAAAGGCCATGACCTTTTCGCGACTGTCCACGGTACTCTACAGACCGACAATGACCGCGCCACAATCGATCGACTGTGGAATCGCTTTGTCGCGGCCTGGTTTGAGCAAGGGAAGGACGATCCCAAACTCTGTCTGCTGCGGTTCGATCCGACCCAGGCCGAGATCTGGAAAGATGCTTCCAGCGTCGTGGCCGGAATAAAGATGTTCCTCGGCATGGGGGATCCCAAGGAAGACTTCAAGGACAGCGTGGCAAAGGTGAGACTGACGTAGCGGGCGGTCGACCAAGTTACCGCCGACGCCAAATGGGACAAGACCTTACTAGACGACGAGATTCTGGCCTCGACCACGCTAACTCTCTTCCAAGCCGGCATCGTCAACGAAACGAACTTGCTCTCACATGTTCGCTGGCGCCGCCACGACTTCACGAAGCGGATCGGTTAGCCCGAGATCGGCGCACAATGCATATTCAGCAAGTCGTGAATTGACCTGCGTTCTTGGAACCAGCATGCTGCGCTGCACAAATCATGGAAAATCAGATGGCGTTACGGATCAAGTTGCCGAAAGGCACCCTGAAGGTGAAGACCTATCGAGAACTGCGGACTCGCGAACGCGAACGGCGCGTCCCGGTTGTGAAGATCGGATCGATGTACGTGATTTGGTGGTCGAACAAACAAACGTCTTCGGAGGATCGGCAGCAGGATCGTTGAGGGAATACCTCTGAGAACAACTGCAATACGCGAGGGAGCGCCGCATCCTGTGCAGCGGATGCCGTAGAGCTGACAACGAGTAGAGGCCTCGTGTCGGACAGGATCGGTGATCGCGATTTGGGGGGACGGCAAGTAGGAACAGTGACGGCTACACTGCTTCGCCGATCGAGAGGCGGCGGCGGCCTTCCTTGACGGGGTCATATTCGATCCGAGGCGAGACCGGGAGAATGGGCGCGCACGCCGTCCAGCGCCGGCCAGGGTAACTATGAGAGCATTCTGGAGCTGCGGCCGCTGAGCGTGGCCGAGATCCTGCGCAATTGAGTCATGCGCGTTCGGCGCGCACCGTCTCGGCAGCGAGCGAGCCTGTTGGCAGGGGTCGCAAAAGCTCGGCCTCTGGCTTCGTCAGATTGATCCAAGCCGTCCAGTTCTCAGGCTGAAGCACCACGACCTGCCGGCGCGACATCCGGTCCGGGATCGGTCGTCAGCATAGTGAAGGTAGGCGGCTTGTTGCCGACACCTTCTCGCCAAAGCCCCGCTATGACCATGAACGGAGAGCCGTTCAGAGTGAATCGATGTTTCGCTTTGGGGTACTTAGTGCCGGTAAATTCGAAGAACGCCGACGCGGGAACGAGACAGCGCTTGCTGTTGCCGAACTGGCGGCCCTCGGAGCGGAAGTTGAAGACAGGTCCGCCTTTTGGTCCGGACGGCGGAAAACCGAAGGTCATCGAGGCCAGTTCGATGGTGTCGCCGGCGGCGCGCATGATGGGCGCGGGGTCGTTGATGCGAATGTCATCCGCCTTGGGTAGATCGAGCTCGGTCTGGTGGGCGGGGATCTTGAGTGCCAGCGACTCCATCATCCGGCAATATTCGGCCCAGGCGATATGCTGCTCGTAGTCATTGCACATGAAAGGCTCCGGATCTGTGATCTCCGACAGACCCATGGCATATCTTGACGAGGACCAGGAGGAAACACATATCGATCGCGGGCGAAGGCCGCTGGTGGCTTGCGCCTATTCAGAAACAGGACAATTCGTTCGACTTGGAGGATCTGATGAACGATCGGATGTTCGATAGCCCCGTTTTCGTGAAGGACGGAACCAGTCTCATCCAAGAGATTGCTTGCCTCGAAGACGCGCTGGAATTTCTCTACGAGTGGCCCAGGAACCGCCGCGGGCCTATTTACGATACGGCTCTTCGTGCCTGCCAAAGAGCGTTCGACGGTGACTACCCGTTGTCCGCGGCAAGGCAGGCATTCGCCGGCTTCGCAAAGGCTGCTAGAATCCTTGAGGAAGTCGCGACTCCACTGCCCTGGATGGCCGTTAAGTCCGGTCACAGCGGTGGCTTGGCCACCTAACCGCTTCAAATGGGAGGTCATGATGCTTTCGAAGCCGTTCGAAAAGCCGATCCGGGTATGGGTCGGCCTTGGTTTTCCCCGTCAACTGAACACCGTCATCGACGCCTACCAGTTTGCGCAGGAATGGTGCGGAAACAGTCCTGAACAAAGGGCTGCCGTTCGTGCTTGCAAGGCCGCGCTGACCGGTGACGTTGACGCCGAAACCGCGCGTGGGGTGTTTGTCGCCTTTGCCCGGAAAAAGGATATCCTGATGGAGGATATCGCGATGCCGGTCATGACGGCTGGACCGCGTGCACACCACGCTTGAGGCCCATATAGGGCGGCAGTGGTCACGCTGCCGCCCAGCGCTACTCCGGCAGCCCCGGGGTAAAATGGATGATAGCATCGAGGATTGTCCGGTAGAGACTGTCGACGTCCTCGTCGATTTCGTCGCGCTTGATCCCGACCGATTTGGCGTCAGCAATCAGTTTGTGCGTCAGCTCGTCGATCGAAACCACATCAGCTTTCGCCGTCTCGGGAACGTTGTTTTCAATCCACTTGTGCAGGAAGTTAATGCCGCGTTTGCTCATCGCACTTAAGCCGGCTGACGGCATTAGGTTCCGGCGGGCGGCTCGCTGACGCCGGTTTCGTCAAGCTCTGCCTCCAGCCGGTCACCCACGGGCTTGGCCTTACCAACACCTGCCACGGGCACGCGTCAAAGCCTCGGAGCCACGCGTCGGCGTATTCTTCCAAAACGGCGGAACTTCACGCTCCTTGCCGTCCTTTCGCGCCTGAACGCCATACATCCAAGTGTGACACGCTCCTGGTCACTCTTAGCCACCGCCATTTGCATTGCCCTCCCCGTAAATGGCGCAATGACCTATGGGCGCGCCAGACGTCACCTAAACGGATCCCGCTCAACCAGGATGTCCGCTTCAATCGCGGCGTTGATGAACGCGGCCCGGGCAAAACGCGCTTCCTTCAGCCCTTCAAGAGCGCCAAGACAGGCCTTTCCCGCCGCGATATGCTTCTTACCTGTTTTCGCCGGCCACCGATTTAGAAGGATGTCGGCGGCCTGGGCAACCCGTTCCACTGCTTAGACGGTGTTTCTCGACCTGCCGAGCGCTACCCGCACCGGCTCCTCGAAACGCTGGTCCTGCACGCAACCCTCCCGAACCCGAACGCAACTCAATTCGCACGGCTATATTAGGTTCCAGAAATGTACTCGACATAACTTCGTGGGAACAACTCTGGCGTTCCTAGCTTGATAGCGCAGGGGCTACGGGGAATGGGCAACGAACTGGCCGACCTTGATCGCAAAAAGGAAGTTCAGGCGAATGCGCTCGCCCGAGAGACTGGGATTACCGTTGACGAGGCGCTGATGCTCATCGAGCTGGTAGGACCCCATCGCGGAGCTATGCTGAGAGTGGCCAGGATAGTGCAGGCACAAAAGTCCGGTGGCAGCCCTGCGGCCAAGCAACTCGATCCAACTCCGGCAACCGATGCCAGTTAGGGCGGTTGGCCTATACCTGCTGCCGCCGGGAAACTTTAAGCTTGCATCTCTGTTTTCAGGGCAGGAGAAAACAACAATGCCCGACGACCCGGAGGTCAGGGAGCTTATCGCCAAGCACCCGGACAGTCCCGAAAATTAGGAAACGTCGCAATTGCCCGCCTGCACACGAGGCGATCATTTCACCCCCTGCGCAGGTCACGCTCGCTTGATCACGACGCCTGATTTGCCCCGGCAACTCTGTCGAACGTTCGCGGAGCAAGCGCGCTTTTCCCATCCAAAGGAGACGCCTATGGCAACCTACCAAGTCGAGGAGATGGTCGACGATCAAGTTGTCGCTCGAAGCGCCGTCACAGCCACTTCAGCAATCGCTGCCGTGGAGGGTGCCACGGGGCGCCGATAGCGCCCCGAACCTCCGAAGGGCATTGGTTTCGAGTGGTCGATGAAACAGCGTCCGCCGTGTTTGAATTCACGGTCGCCCATGAGGACTTTGCGGCCGGCTATCGCCGAGCGGCATAAAGAAAGAGCCCGCTGCCTCTTACTGGTGGCTCGTTCGTACTTGGCGTTCCTGCGGTCGCAGCCCGGTGGGCCCGCCTCTCTGGCAGGGAAGCGGGCCCGATCAAGGTTTGCCGTTCTTGACCAGCAGCGAGGGGTGCTGCCGCTATTGAAACCAATCGCTAAATATCAGGTTCCGCTAAAGCAGAAAAAAGCCCGTAAGCAACGACGGGCTCCCAAGCGACCGAAGAATGGGTTGGGTCTGTAGGTCGCCTATCGGTTGCCTGACGGGGGCTCCCGACGTCTCCCCAACATTGTCTCGCAGTTTTTGTTCCAGAGCGATCGATCAACAAAATGCAGCCAGCAATTTCTAGAGGCCAATCGGCAGCTCGACGCGGCATCTCTCGCGGGCGGTGATCCCGTTCAGAAATGTCGGGGTCGATCTCGTCAAGCTCGGTCGGTTCGAGGGCCAGTATTGGTGCCGACCCAGGTATGGCGGAGCACCTAAGTTGGCTTCCAAGCGTCCGTTTGCCGTGCAAGGTGCGGGCGATACTGAAAACTAGGTCCTTAACTGCCGGTTAGCGAATTGATTCGCCCGCTAGTATGCAAACATCGGTTTACTTCCGACCCTAAAAATCAATCACCCGCTTGGAACATGTGGCATGGTGGAATGTTCAATTCTAGGTCGATCTAAACGGGTGTCCCGTGCGAGAATACTATGTTGAACAGATGATCGGCGATGCGATCACCACGTGGCACGTGGTCAGGGCCGGAACGCCAGAGGAGGCAGCGCGCGACGCTACTGGCCGCAAAGTAAGAGTTCGCACTGCCGAGCATATCTGGGTCAGGGTGACCGACGAGGATCTGCGACGCGTATATGAGTTCTGTTTTGCCCAGGGCCAATAATGGCAGCCTTTACGCGATGCTGTGTAGGACGATAGGGAGGAATTCATGCGGCGGCTTTTGGCGGGCATTATCTTCGCTGGCGGCGCGGGGGCGGTCCATGCCGGCGAGATTGAGCATGGGGAATTCTATCCACTTTCACACTCGGAAGTGGAGACTATGGAGGCCGCCGTCCGACAGGTTTCGAAAGTTCCATCATCGGCCCAATTTTCCGGAGTGCAGGCTACACGCACCGATAAAGACTTGCTGAACGTCTGTGGCTTTGTGATCGGGGCAGAAGCCGGCTCAATTCCGTTTATCGGAGTCATGGAACCTGGTGGCCGCTTCATGTTGGTTCTCTTAGGCAAGGACGAAGCCACTCGAGTTACGGTCATCGATCTGTGCAAGCGCGGCGGAATTGACCTCTAAGATCAGAAATGCCGCTTTCGTCACTCAAGGCGCTGGTTTTATTATGACGGACTTGCGCGATCTCCGGGGCGCCCGGCGGCTTCTGCTTCAACCTTGGCCAACCTCGCCTTGATCTCTTTCGGGTCGGCGTGTT